>NZ_JFJZ01000001.1 GCF_002115825.1 Thalassospira sp. MCCC 1A01428
GTCAGACTCGGAACACTAGCCGTTGTACCAGTTATTTTATTTCATGCTGGGTTTCAATTGTTTGGCGGCGGCTTCGTCGGAGTCGATGTTTTTTTTGTAATCAGCGGTTATTTGATCACAACTATTCTTATCGAAGAAATAGAAGGAAGTAGATTTAGCATCGTTGGATTCTACGAACGGCGAGCTAGGCGCGTTCTTCCTGCCTTGTTTCTAGTAATGCTTTGTTCAATTCCATTCGCTTGGGAATGGATGTTGCCGAATCAAATGAAGGATTTTTCACAAAGCCTTGTGGCAGTGAGCCTGTTCGCATCCAATATTTTGTTCTGGCGCGAAAGCGGTTATTTTGCTGGTGGTAGCGAAGATAAACCGATGCTGCATACTTGGAGTTTGGCTGTCGAAGAGCAGTATTATATTGTTTTCCCAATATTTTTATTTTTTGCTTGGCGGTTCAGGCAGAACCGCGTTTTCTGGGCGATAGTGGTTTTTTCCGTTGTTAGTCTGACACTAAGCGAGTGGGGGTGGCGGAATAAGCCAACCGCAAATTTCTACCTTGCGCCTACAAGGGCTTGGGAGATATTAGCTGGATCAATTTCCGCTTTTATTATTCGAAGTGAAGGGGTGAAGAATAACAATTTTCTCAGCATAGCAGGATTGGGATGCATATTTTTTTCCATTTTCTATTATGATGAAAGTACGCCATTCCCCAGTGTGTTTGCTTTGGTTCCCGTGTTAGGTTCTGTTCTAATTATATTGTTTTCTGGACGAAGAAGTCTTGTGGCTAAATTACTTGGTCAAAAGCTTTTTGTCGGTATCGGATTGGTTAGCTACAGCGCTTATTTGTGGCATCAGCCGTTGTTTGCGTTTGCTCGTATCCGGACTCTTTACCAACCTAGCGATATGCTGATGTTATTTCTTTGTGGTTTGTCATTTATTTTAGCATTTTTCAGTTGGAAATTTGTTGAGCAGCCATTTCGAAAAGGTGGTAAAAAATTAATTGGGCGTGGTTTTGTCTTCTCAACAAGTGCTCTGGGGTTAGTTTTTTTTGCTTCGCTTGGTTTTTGGGGGCACATTGACGGCGGTATTCCATCACGTTTGAGCGATGATGTACTCAAAATAGCAAGTGCTTCTAAAGATGCGGCGAGTAGCGTTTGCTATTACGATGCGAATAAAAAACCAAAATTTCCAGACAATGACTGTTTGCATACTGTTTCTTTTGATGGTCCTTTGATTATGTTGCTTGGTGATAGCCATTCTTGGGCCATCTCTGAGGAGCTAACGGGACAGTTAAGCTCAAGGGGGTTTAATGTTTATAATGCCTCATATGGCGGCTGTCCGCCACTTAATGGTCTTCGAAGATTCGATCCAAATGTAGGAGGTGGTTGTCATGATTTTGTCCGTGATGCCTTGCATTATGCTCGCTCGTCTGGAGTGGATACCATCGTGTTAACGGGACGATTTCCGTTATATTTGAATGGTAACCGCTATGATAACGGTGAAGGAGGTGTGGAAAGCGGGTTTCCAGTAACTGTTGATCAAGACGAAATTACTAAAAGAAATTTGGATAAAGTTAAGCGAAAAAAACGAGTTTTATCGATTTACGAAGCGAGTGTGTTGGATCTTTCCAAGTCGTTTAATGTTGTTTTGGTTGCGCCTATACCTGAGGCAGGCTGGAATGTGCCAGATATTTTAGCAAAGCAGATTCTTTTTTATAATGAAAAAATTGATGAATTGTCGACATCTTTTTCTCGATACAAGAGTAGGGCGGGGGAGGTATTAAGTGTTTTTGAAAAGGATGAAAAAGAAAATACTAATATAGTATTGTCGCGCGTATATGAGGCTCTGTGTAGCGTCAGCACGGGAAGATGTTTAAATTCCAAAGATGACGATGTATATTATATTGATGATGATCATCTTTCGAATGCAGGTGCTCGTCTAATTGCACCTATAGTAGTAGACAGTGTTTTGACTTTCTATCCTTTTCGATGGCAGCCTTAATAAGACTTTCGGGTGGCCCGGGCCAAAAACTGCCCGATGGGTACGGTAATCCGCGTATCACCAGTTAAAAACGTGCCCAGCCCCACCACGGTTCCGACATGCCCGGTACCGGGAATTGTTACCAGCTTTGCATCCGGGGCCAGGGCCGCAAGGCGAATGGAATTGCGTGGGAAAACCGTGTGGTCATCTTCGCCGGTAATTAACAATAGTGGCGGCATGTCATGCAGGTCCTGGTTAACCGGCTGGCTATCCTTTGCGGCGGTATCGCCAAAGGCAATTTGGGTGGCAGTGACATCGTAGGGATAAAAATCATACGGGCCGGAAAGGCCGATAATCCCGGCTATATCTTCACGCGCCATACCGACATTGTGTAAAAAAGCCGGATTGGCAACCAGTTGCACGGCGTTATAGGCCCCGGCGCTGTGTCCGGCCAATACCAGCTTTTTGTCATCAATTTCATTGGGGTGACTGACGGCATATTGTTGGGCAAATGCAACGGCCCGTGCGCCATCGGCGACAAAGGCAGGGTAATGCACCGCAGGTACCAGGCGATAATCGGGAATGGCAACGCCATAGCCCATTTCAATAAACCGCTTGGCGACAAAGGCGTATTTGCGTTTGTCCCCCGAATCCCACGACCCCCCGTAAAACCACACAATCAAAGGGGCCGGGCGCAGGTGGGCCGGTGGCAGGTAAATATCCATTTTTTGGCGGGGATCGGGCCCATAGGGTATATCAGCCAGATCCGGGGTTAAGTCCCCGGCTTGCAGGCTGTTAAAGGCCCCCAGTTTGTCGCACCCGGCCAAAAGAAAGGTAGCAAGCAGGGCGTTGGCGGCGACGATAAATAATTTTGGGCGGGGCATGACACCGGGACATTGTTATGGATCTGTTTGTATATACGCAAAAAAACATCAAAAGGATTGCATCCCCTCTTGGCGGAAAATCGTTAGCGCGATAAAAATGCCCCATGACAGTTCAAAAACCAGATAGCGGCTGCATGTCGGTCGATTTGCGTCAGGGTCGCGTGCCCGAGCGTACCGTGTTTGTCAGTGCTGTGGCACTGGTTGATGTTGATCATCGGGTGTTAATTGCGCAGCGCCCCGAAGGTAAATCGATGGCCGGGTTATGGGAATTTCCCGGCGGCAAGGTCGAAGCCGGGGAAACCCCGGAAATGGCCCTTGTGCGCGAGCTTAAGGAAGAGCTGGATATCGATATTACTGAAAGCTGTCTGGCACCGTTTACCTTTGCCTCTTTCACCTATGACGATTTCCATCTGATGATGCCGCTTTATTTGTGCCGGGTCTGGAAAGGTGAAATTCGCCCGATGGAAGGGCAGTCGGTGAAATGGGTGCGGCCCATGCGTTTGGGCGATTATCCTATGCCACCGGCCGATGTGCCGCTGGTGGCGATGCTGCGCGACTTTTTATAAACTTTTTCCATTGGTCCTGTGGCCCGGTGATGTGGCCATCTGAAATGAATGGGGCTTTGGAAAACGGTTGTGGATAACCGGCTGTGCTTTAAGGCGTGGTCGTGGTTATTATGGCATTGATGCCGCTGGCGAAAACGCTGGCTGGTGTCTATGTGCATTTCAGCGCGTGCCGGTCCCGGTGGGCGATTTATTTTAAAATACGAGGGTGTAATGTCCAAAACTGTTCGCGCCTGCCTGTTGATTATTGGCAACGAAATTCTTTCGGGCCGCACCCACGATAAAAACCTGCCTTATCTGGCCGAGCAACTTAACGAACTGGGCGTGCGCCTGGCTGAAACCCGCGTGATTCCGGATATTGCTCAAACCATTATCGATACCGTTAATGAATGCCGGGCAAAATTTGATTATGTGTTTACCACCGGTGGCATCGGGCCGACCCATGACGATATTACATCCGATTGCATGGCCGCAGCGTTTGGTGTGCCGCTGGATTTAAACGATGAAGCCGTTAAAATGCTGCGTAGCAATTACGCCAATCCTGATGTTGATTTGAACGAAGCCCGCCTGCGCATGGCGCGTATCCCGCGTGGGGCCGAACTGGTGGAAAACCCGGTTAGCAAGGCACCGGGATATCGCATGGAAAATGTTTATGTCATGGCGGGCGTCCCCATGATCATGCAGGCGATGTTTCAGGGGATCAAACATCAATTGGTCGGCGGCAAACCCATGCTGTCAGGCTCGGTCGGCGGGTATATTCCCGAAGGGATGATTGCCGAGGTTCTGGGTAAAATCCAGGATGAATTCAAAAATACTGATATAGGGTCCTATCCGTTCTTGCGCGAAGGAAAACTTGGGACCACATTGGTGGTGCGCGGCGAAGAACAGGCCGATGTGGATGCGGCGATCCAGCGGATTACCGATGCGATTATCGGTTTTGGACGCGAGGTTGTTGCTGATTAATCGCGTCGTAATTTTTGCCCGTGTTACCCGCCCAGTGACCAGAAAGGCCCTTGGTAATGCGCGAACAGGTAAATTCCGGTACGACCCCGCCGCAAAAACCCGGCGATGAATGGAAAATCATCAAATTCATGCTGACGCATTTGATGTATGGCGGGGTGGGGTCGGTCGTATTTAGTGTTTTGGCACTGTATTTCGATATCGGCGGCATCTGGACGCTGGCCAATGCCTCGCGCGATACGCTGGTTTTTATCTTTTTGCTGTTTTTTGGTCTGTTCATCACGTTTGGCGGCATCAGCATGGGGGCAGGGGTGATGCTGCTGGGTGGTTTTTCCGACAATGATGATTACGATGACGAACGCCGCCATCATAGAAATGACGATGGCGCGAATTAACGCGCCATCAAAAACATGGTTGCACCTTGTGTTCTGCGCCTAAAGGCTGCAGGTGTTAGGGGCGATCGGTCTTGTTTTTTTTTCGCACGAAATGCGCAATCACCATGCCGATAATCCAGCACACCAATGGTACGGAAAAGATGTAATCAAACATCGGATCGCTGGTATTGCCATTGGTGATGACCACGATATAGCCCACCCAGCATGCGGTGAGCAAATAGCCCATGATCTTGAAATAATGGCCGTTTGACAGTTTTTTCTCTTGTGCTTCAGGCTGTTTTTGCCCCGCCGGGTCGGCTGTCATACTGGTATTCCCTGATATTTTATTTTACGAAACATGTTCTAGCGTTCCAGGGTTAGATCCTGCGGATCTATCCGGTCCTGCCAACCATGACGAACCAGTTCGGGCACCACATGGTCTTCCTCGGGATAGCCAATGCATAAATAGGCGATAAGACGCCAATGTTCGGGCACCTCAAGCACCTGTTGTACTGTTTTGGGTTCCAAAATGCTGACCCAGCCAACACCAATGCCTTTTACCCGTGCCGCCAGCCATAACAGCTGAACAGCGGCAACGGCGGAATAATCAAGCATTTCAGGCATGGTTTTGCGGCCCAGTCCCATGCCGGCTTCGGTTTCCTCGTCGGCGAAAACGGCAAGCTGCACCGGGGCCTGATCCATCCCCTGCAATTTTAACGACGCGTAAAGCCGGGCACGTTCACCGTGATAATCGTTTAAGGCCTGCTGGTTGGCGCGTTCAAAACTGTCGCGTATTGCCTTGCGTCGTTCGGGGGCATTGACCTTTACAAACCGCCACGGCTGGCAATTTCCCACAGACGGTGCCAGGCAGGCCTCGGCAATTAAGCCGTCAATATCGTCTTTGGGCAACGGGTCGGTGCGAAACCGCCGCACATCGCGGCGCCATAACAGCAAATCAATGAATTGCTGTTGAAAGGCATGGTCAAACACCGGCGGTGTCAAATTATCACTGCCTTTTGGTGTTTGCGAAATGCTGTTGCTTGCCGGGGGCTGGGTGTCGTCGGTCTGGGTCATGTTTGTGGCCTGGCACGCTGAAATAAATCTATGCGCACCCTAGGGGCTTTTGCGCCCAAATAGAAGCAATCAGTTCACATTTGTTGCCGGTTTTGCTGCATTTTACATAAAGGCAAATATTATAATGCCCGACAGGACAGGCAAAACCGACTACATGTTGAAACTAAGCGTTAGCAACCCCGATAACGGGTCCTTGTCGGTCTGATCAAAGGTGACAGTCTGATTGATTTCAAGGCCGACATGGCCGGAAAACTCGGTCCAGTAATGGTCAATCCCGCCGCCAACCTTAACCGCATCGCTGTCGCGTTCGGTATTAACGAATGGCTGCAAGGTGCCGTAATCGCGCGGCAAGACTGTTGAAAAGCGCAATTCGCCCTTCACCCCTTCATAGGGTTCATCATCGGGGCTGAATTCACGAAAGGCCTCCAGCGACGCATTCAGGCTTAGCGGTGAATAATTATAATCCGTGCCGGAGAAATAACGTCGGGTCTGGTCCTGGCCAAACCCTTCATTCAATACCGACATGGTTTGGTTTTCACCCATGAACGGGGTCAGGGTATGGTCGCCCATTTCGATGCGATAGCGCGCCTCGGCTTCGGAATCAAACAGGGTCGATGTCGCGACGTGGCCCGATACAATTTCCCCGTTGGGGGTAAAATGTTTGCCATAGGATTCGCGTGCGCTGATCAGGTTGCCGCTTAATCGCAGGCTAAGCGGGGTTTGGCCCAGATTTTGTTCAGCGTCAAACCCGACCGACCCGGAATAGGTCATGCTGGAACTGGTATTTTCATAGCTGCTTGAAAGGCCGGTGCGCGTGATGTCGCTGCTGCCAATGCCCAGGCTGCCATTCAGTTTTAACCAGTCGGTCATGCGCGTTAGAAAATAGGGGGAAAAGGTAACGTTGTTTTCCCGATACAGGGTTTGCCGGGCGGCAATATCACTTGCCGTGCTGCCCCAGCCAAGGGCAATGCCAACAATGGTAGATGTATCGATGCGGTAATCAACGCCGGTATCCACCGCAATGACGTCGCCATTAAGGCCCGGGTTGAAGCCGTCACGGGTAACGCGGTTATCAATGCTTTGCCGGGTGCCATGGACCCATATGCTTATGGCGCGCTCGGTGGCGCGGTCCTGGGTTGGAAAAGACCCGTTAGCACTGTCAAAATCAATGCGTTCGGCAAGCGACCCCAGGGCATCGCGCCCGCTATAGCTTTCTATTTGCGATGCAACGTCGGTTCCCATCGCCAGGGCATCGGCGGGTTGGTCCTGGGGGGCGATGCTGCCGTCAAGAAACAGGGGTTGCAACGTGTTGGTAACAAAGTTGCCATCGAGCCGGTCAGAAAGCCGGTCAAGGTGACCAAGCCGGTTTTTGGACCGGGTCATGGTTTCGGTGCGCAGAATAGGCGATTCGCTGGTGCGTAGATATTTGTCCTGTGCGGCATGGGCGTGCGTGATCCACGGCGGAATAACCCTGTCTGGCGGCAGGGTGGAAACGCCAATGCAGGCTGTGCCGATGGCTATGATGCTCCAGCGCAGTTTCATTGTTTTTTGTTTCTCTTGTCGCGGTTTCGCGGCGTTTTGCCGCCCTTTTCATTCGCCGTTGCCCAACAGCTAACGGCGAAAATTGCGTATTTTATGGGGCTGTCAGGCCTTGAAAAACCTTCGTGTCCCCATTTGGTGATAGCGCAGGGGAGTTACCGAATTATAAATCCCTGCAATAGAATGTTGCGTCATCGTCAAAGCCGCGCTAGAAACCTGTCCTGTCTTTGGGGTGATTGGCCCCGGACGTTTCTGCCAAGTTCTTGCGGGCGTGGCGAAATTGGTATACGCAGCGGACTTAAAATCCGCCGGTCCTAACAGACCTTGCCGGTTCAAGTCCGGCCGCCCGCACCATCTTCCCTCCTTCCGGATTACAGTTTTCAGCCTCGTTTTGCAGTTCGTGTTGCATTGCAAAGTCGATTCGCAACGAAAATTTGCCAGAAATCCTTTTTTGTCATCCCAAAGTCATTGTCTCGTGCGGGGCGAAATTACGGTTTCTGTGCCAGTCAGACACACAAAACCAGCCCGTCGGCGGGTGACTTAACCCTGCCAATGTGGCTGTTTCTTCCCTAAAATACCTGCCGTACATTATTGTTTGCCAAGCAACTTGGCAGTTTGACCGGGCTGGTAAAACCAGCATCATCCGGTTGGCAGGTGGTCGTGTCGGGGCGATCAATTGTTTCCCGAACCACATCCCATGATCACCAGGGGTTTTCATGGGGCAGAGCGACGATACATCAGCCTGCATAACTGAATTTATCAGATAGGAATGCAGGCCGAAAGTTGCAATTGCCGGTTTGGTAAATGAGGCAGATTTACCGGATGTAAATGCGTTGCCGGTCACTGTGCGGCATTGTTTGGGGACGACGACAGGGTTAGTGACGTGAGTACGAGTGATAGTGACGACGACCAGCCACGCAAAAAAGAACGATTCGGTAAATATGTTGCCCCCGAGGAGCGTGCCAATAACGTGGTGCGACAGCTTGACGAGTTTTTGCGCAAAGGCCCCAAAAGCGGTTTGAAATATAACCGCTGGCAACAACTGGCCTGGTATGAGGTGGTCGACGAAATCAAACGGGCCGAGGCCGCCCAGAAAAGCCATGATAGTCTGGCGAAAGCTGCTTTTTTAAGTTTGGCAATCGGGTTTGGCACCATCGGGTTCTGGGGGCTGGTTTTACTGGCGGGAAGCCGCTTGGGCTTTGTTGCTGCCGGGATTATACTGGTGGCAGGTTTGGTAATGTGGCGGGCCTTGTCGAAGGCCAACTGGTTGAAATAGGCGAAAATAATGAATAACGACGCGGCTGAAACCCTGGCTATTCAGGCGATTGCCTTTGTTGCGGGTGACGAGGAATTGTTGCAAGGCCTGCTGATGCAAACCGGTATGGACTTAAACGATTTACGTGCAGGGCTTGGCAATGTCGATGTGCAGCGCGGCGTGCTGGAATTTTTGCTGTCGCATGAACCGTTTTTAATGCGTCTGGTCGATGCCATTGATTGCCCGCCCGATATGCCAGCCAAAGCCCATATCATTCTTTCCGGCGGGCCGATCTGGCAGGATTAATGCCCCGCGTGGGGCGGCATTCCTGCTTGTTTTGGGTGTTTATACAGGATGGGTGTAGGGCGTGCGGCCTGTGTTTGATGGGCCGCCGCGCGTTTTAAGTTCTGTGATGTTTGGGATCAGTTTTAAGTGTGTGATGTGTCGTCCTGGTCGTTGGCGCCGCGATGGGCCAGAATCTGGTCGATCAACCCCCATTCCAGTGCCTGTTCTGCCGTCATGAAACGGTCGCGATCAAGGGTTTGTTCGACCTCTTCATAGCTGCGTCCGCAGTGTCGGGCGTAAAGTGTGATCATGCGATGTTTGGTTTTACGCATTTCTTCGGCATGGATCAGAATGTCCGATGCCTGGCCCTGAAACCCGCCCAGGGGTTGATGCACATGCAAGCTGGCATTGGGCAAGGCAGCCCGATGGCCCGGTTCGCCTGCCATCAGCAGGAAAGACCCCATTGAACGGGCCGTTCCCATGCAAAGGGTATGAACCGGAGACTGGATGTAGCGCATGGTGTCATACATGGCGAGGCCGCTGGTAACCACGCCCCCGGGCGAATTGATATAAAGATGGATCGGTTTTTTCGAGTTTTCGGATTCCAGAAACAGTAATTGCGCGCAAACCAGTGACGATATGGTGTCGTTGACCTCGCCATTCAGAAAGATGATTCTTTCGCGCAACAGCCGTGAATAGATATCAAATGAACGTTCCCCACGGCTTGATTGTTCAACAACCATCGGGACGAGTTGCATCATGTCGCGCATTGGCGAACTCCTGTTTGTTCGAACTGGCAGAACGGATTTCAGGCAGCGCGCATCAAGGGCGGGGTGTTGGTGTTTGCCGCCTTTGTGATACCACGAACCTTCGGATCGGTTAGTTTATGGATAATCAGAAGGTTGGTTTCGCCTTTCTCAGTGTCTGAAAGGCGAAATATCACCGTGCTTTCAAAAAAGGGCGGTTCGGTATCCTGCATTTTATAGGTTACCTCCTGCCCGGGAATAACCGCCGATGGCGCCGCGTCGCGAAGGGTTTCCTGCGGTAGCCAGTTTTCGCGAAAAGCGGGAATGGTGATTGCCCGCCAGACTTTTTCACGCGGGGCATCAAGTGTGTATTTCTGCACCAGCGTTTTAATGGGCGCATGGTTCTTTTCGTTTGTCATTGGTCCATGTCCTTTAGGGTCGCCTTCAGGGCATCAATACGTTCGGGCCAATAGGTGCGATATTTTGTCACCCACTGCGCGATGACCCCAAATCCTTCCGGGTCAACTTCGTAATAGACAAAGCGCCCCTGTCGATCTTCGCGGATCAGTTTGGCCTGCCGCAAAACAGCAAGGTGCTGTGACATGGCGGGTTGGCTAATTTCCATGCCCGTGCGCAAGGTGCTGGCATTCATGCGCGGGGCTGTTGCCAGTTTTTCAAAAATTGTGCGCCGGGTGGGGTCGGCAAGGGCTTTGAAGATGTGATTTTCTATCATGCAAACACATAAGCACGTGCTTATGTGTTTGATCAAGCGATTTTGTGTATTGTTGCCGCGGCTACATGGTTTGCATGTAAGCTGTCTTTAACGGTTTGGGTAAGGAAAGGAGTATCGGGCATGCAGGTAAAGCGTATCGTTGCCAACATCGCCAGCCCTGACACAGCAAAGGCCGCGGCGTTTTATCGCGATGTGCTGGGGCTTGATATTATGATGGATCATGGCTGGATCGTGACATTTGGCAACGATGTTAAAATGTCGGTGCAACTTAGTATTGCCAGCCAGGGCGGTGCCGATACGCCGGTGCCTGATCTGTCTATTGAGGTGGATGATATTGCCGCCGCCGAAACGCGGATGCGCGCCGCTGGTATCGATCTGGAATACGGGCCGGTCGACGAGGAATGGGGGGTGCGGCGCTTTTTCGTGCGTGATCCATTTGGCAGGCTGGTGAATATTCTGGCACACAAAGCCTGACCCATGTTGCAGGCCGGGCCGAAAAGTATGGTGGCCTGTGATGGGCGCATCAGCACGGGCATAAGAAAAAGGCGCGACCCATTCGGAGTCGCACCTTTACGATCAACGTTCCAAAATCAACGACCGCAAGGGGGGTTAAAACAGCGTTCCCAGCGGGGCGGTGTCATAACCATAGACCCACACCAGCAGCGCAATCCCCAGAATGATCCGGTAAATGGCAAATGGCGTGAAGCTGGCACGTTTAAGCCACGACATCAGAACCGCAATGGTGATCAGTGCGGTAATGAAGGAAAAGCCAATCGCCATAAGAACTTCGCGGTTAAGTTCCATATTGCCGGCTTTATGCAAATCCAGCCCGGCCAGAAGCCCGGCCCCCATGATGACAGGAATCGACATTAGCATCGAAAATTGCGCCGCATCCGAGCGTTCGTAGCTCATCAAACGGGCGGCTGTCATGGTGATGCCCGACCGGCTGACACCTGGAACAAGGGCGATGACCTGGGCCAGACCAATAAAAATGGATCCGGCCCATCCCATATGTTCGATCCGGTTGATCGTCATGCCGACCTTGTCGGCAAACCACAGGAGGATGCCGAAAACAAGCGTGGTCCAGGCGATGATTTCGACCGACCGCATCTGTTCCTCGATGCCAGACTGTTTAAGATAAAAGCCGACAGCAACCACCGGAATGGTCGCCACCACAATATGCAGGGCCATGCGCGCACCCGGTGTCATCCGCCCGGTAAACAGGCGGAAAAAGCCGATAATCATCGCAAGGACGTCGCGCCAGAAATAGATCAAAACAGCCAGAAGGGTTCCAACATGCACCGAAACATCCAGCAGCAAGCCTTGGTCGGCGGCGCCGGTGATTGCGGGTGTCAGAACAAGATGGCCGGAAGAACTGATGGGCAGGAATTCAGTGATACCCTGAACGACTGCAAGAAGAATTATGTGCTGAAGAGTCACACCTGCCTCGGTGCTGATTTTTGAAGGGAAATTTGCTTATAGCAGCTTGTTTTCTCTAGGCGAATAACTGAATTAGTACCATTTCGGTACTAATTAAACTTTTAAGACGCCGAAAAATCGCCATAAAACCCTAGGCGCTGTCAGGACTTTTTGTTAAATTGGTCAGCATTATTGACCTATGATGCATTTTGTGCTGGATTCTCTTTTCTGGCGCAGGTATATAAAGGGCCACTCCCGCAACAAAACAGCCTTTTTGGGGGCCTCAATGACAGAAAAGATGCTCAAGTTTGTTCATCTTGAACAAAAATATCCGCAGAAGCGTGAAGCCGCTGAGCGTCGGACAGACTTCGATGAGATTTATGCCGACTTCGAACCTGATGCTGCGGCCGATCAGGCCGCGCGTTGTTCGCAGTGCGGCGTGCCGTTCTGTCAGGCCCATTGCCCGCTTTATAATAATATTCCCGACTGGTTGCGCCTGACCACGGAAGGGCGGATGGAAGAAGCCTATGCCATTTCCTCGGCGACCAATAACCTGCCCGAAATCACGGGCCGTATTTGCCCGCAGGATCGCCTGTGCGAAGGTAATTGCGTGATCGAACAATCCACCCACGGGGCGGTGACGATCGGGTCAGTTGAAAAATACATTACCGACACCGCCTTTGAAAACGGCTGGGTCAAGGCACCGGTGCCCGGGCAGGAAAACGGCCTGTCGGTTGGCATTATCGGTGGTGGTCCTGCTGGTATGGCGGCAGCTGAACAGTTGCGCCTTAAAGGCTATGACGTTCATATCTATGATCGTTACGACCGTATGGGCGGTTTGCTGGTATATGGTATTCCCGGTTTCAAACTGGAAAAACACATTGTCGCACGCCGGATCAAGTTGCTTGAAGAAGCTGGCATCGTCATGCACACCAATTTTGAAGTCGGGCGCGATGCCTCGCTTGAAGAATTGCGCCGCAAGCACGACAGCGTTCTGATTGCGACCGGTGTTTACAAGGCACGTGACCTTAAGGTGCCGGGCGTTGGCTTGAAAAATATCTATCCGGCACTGGAATATCTGACCACATCGAACCGTCAGGGTTTGGGCGATGCCGTGCCAGCCTATGACGATGGTACGCTGAATGCCAAAGACAAGCATGTTGTGGTTGTTGGTGGCGGTGACACCGCGATGGACTGCGTGCGTACGGCTGTTCGCCAGGGTGCCAAGTCGGTCAAATGTCTGTATCGTCGTGACCGTGCCAATATGCCCGGCTCCCAGCGCGAAGTGGCCAATGCCGAGGAAGAAGGTGTTGAATTCGTCTGGTTGACCAACCCGGAAGCCTTTGTTGGTGATGACAAGATAAATGGTGTACGGGCCGTTAAAATGCGCCTGGGCGCACCCGATGCCGGTGGCCGCCAAAGCCCGGAAGTGATCGAGGATTCCAGCTATACGATGGAAGCCGATATGGCGATCCTGGCCCTTGGCTTTGAACCCGAAGACCTGCCGACCCTGTTTGAAGCCCCGGAACTGGGTGTTTCGCGCTGGGGTACCGTGAAGATCGATTTCCGTTCGATGATGACCAATCTGGATGGTGTTTTTGCCGCCGGTGACATCGCACGGGGTGCGTCACTGGTGGTGTGGGCGATCCGTGATGGTCGCGATGCCGCTGATCGCATTGACGAATATTTGCTGGCGCGGAAAGAAGCAGCCGCCTAAGCCCGCCGCCGCATTTTGGAGAACAAAGCCATGAATGAAATTATCAAAGGTCACGGTGCCGAAGAAATCGCCCGGTTCGAGCGTAACGCCGAACATTTGTCGGCAAACGGCCTGTATGACGTCGATGACGAACACAGCAGTTGTGGCGTTGGCCTGATTGGCGCCATTGATGGCAAACCGCGCCGTGAAGTCGTGGAAGCCGGTATCGAAGCCTTGAAATCGATCTGGCATCGCGGGGCTGTCGATGCTGATGGTAAAACCGGCGATGGCGCTGGTATTCACCTTCAGGTGCCGCAGGACTTTTTTAAAGCCCATCTCAAGCTGATCAATCAGGAAGCCCCGGATTCCATGATTGCCGTGGGTCAGGTTTTTCTGCCGCGTATCGACATGGCGGCACAGGAACGTTGCCGCGCGATTGTGGAAACCGAAATCCTGAAAATGGGCTATTCGATTCTTGGCTGGCGCCAGGTGCCGGTTAATGTGTCGGTGATTGGTGAAAAAGCCAACGCAACCCGCCCGGAAATCGAACAGGTTCTGGTCGGGGGCCTTGCCACCATCGACGAAGAACAGTTCGAAGTTGATCTTTACGTTATTCGCCGCCGCATTGAAAAAGCGGTGATGACGGAATCGATCAAGGATTTTTATATCTGCTCGCTGTCGTGCCGTTCGATTATTTACAAGGGCATGTTCCTGGCCGAACAGATCGACATTTTTTACCCTGATCTGCGTGACGAACGCTTTACGTCAAATTTCTGCGTCTATCACCAGCGGTATTCGACCAATACGTTCCCCAGCTGGCCGCTGGCGCAGCCGTTCCGTGTTTTGGCCCATAACGGCGAAATCAACACGCTGCGCGGTAACGTCAACTGGATGAAAAGCCACGAAGCCCGCATGGGTAACGAAGCCTTTTCTGATACGATCGAAGACGTTAAACCGGTTATTCAGCCCGGATCATCAGACTCCGCCGCCCTTGACGCCGTGTTTGAATTGATGGTGCGTGCCGGTCGGGACCTGCCGATGGTGAAAACCATGATGGTGCCCGAAGCATGGTCAAAAAAAGCGACCACGCCGGACAGCTATAAAAACCTGTATGCCTATTGCAACGCGGTGATGGAACCGTGGGATGGCCCGGCAGCGCTTGCGGCTTATGGCGGCAAATGGCTTTTGGGTGGCACGGACCGTAACGGCCTGCGTCCGCTGCGTTATGCCGTGACCGGCAACGGTTTGCTGATTGCCGGTTCGGAAACCGGCATGGTGCATATCGACGAGGAAAGCTGCGTTGAAAAAGGCCGCCTTGGGCCGGGCCAGATGATTGCGGTTAACCTTGAAGAAGGCAAGCTGTACCACGATACCGAACTGAAAGATAAACTGGCGCATCGCCGTGACTGGTCGAAATGGGTTGGCCGGACCAAGGTTCTTGATGACCTGGTATCGCCGGAAAAATCCGAACCGGCGAATTTTAACAAGGAACACCTTTTGCGGATGCAAAAGGCAATGGGCCTGTCGCATGAAGACCTTGAACTGATCCTGCATCCGATGGCCGAAGACGCCAAGGAAGCGATTGGATCGATGGGCGATGATACCCCGCTTGCGATCCTGTCGGATCGTTATCGTGGCATGCATCATTTCTTCCGTCAGAATTTCGCACAGGTCACCAACCCGCCGATCGACAGCTTGCGCGAAGCCCGCGTCATGAGCCTGAAAACGCGCCTTGGCAACCTTGGTAATATTCTCGAAGAAGACGAAAGCCAGTGCGACCTGTTGCAGCTTGACAGCCCGGTTCTGACGACTGGCGAATATGACGCCATGCGCGACTATATGGGCGACAGTGCTGTTGAAATCGACACCACGTTCGACATTGGCGCTGGTCCGTCTGCGCTGCGCGATGCGATTACCCGCATCCAGAAAGAAGCCGAAGAAGCCGTGCGCGGCGGTGCCCTGCACGTGATTTTGACCGACGAACGCATTGATGCAAACCATGCTGCCATTCCGATGGTGCTTGCCGTTGGGGGCGTTCACAGCTTTTTGGTCAAAAACTCGCTTCGGACCTATATTTCGCTGAACGTACGGTCGGCAGAATGCATGGATGTGCATTACTTCGCCGTGTTGATTGGTGTGGGTGCGACCACGGTTAACGCTTATCTGGCCCAGGAAGGCTTGCTGGACCGTTATGCCCGTGGCCTGTTCCCGAACATCCACAGCACAGCCGAAATCATGCAGCGCTTTAAAACCGCAATTGATCAGGGCCTGCTTAAGATCATGTCCAAAATGGGCATTTCGATCATCAGTTCCTATCGTGGCGGCTATAACTTTGAAAGCATCGGCCTTTCGCGCTCGCTGGTGGCTGAATTTTTCCCGGGTATGCCGTCGCGCATTTCGGGCATTGGCCTTCAGGGTATTCAGCGCCGCACGATTGCCCAGCACAAGGACGCCTTTGCCGGTAATGTTGTCAGCCTGCCGGTTGGTGGTTTGTATAAATACCGTCGCAGCGGTGAACGCCATGTCTGGACCGGCCCGCTGATCCATACCTTGCAGTCTGCTGTTACAACAGGCAGCTACAATACGTTCCGCAAGTTTAGCGAAGGCCTGCGTCAGCGCGAACCGCTGCATCTGCGCGATTTGCTCGATTTCCGCCGGGACCGCAAGCCGGTGCATCAGGAAGAAGTTGAAAGCATCACGCAGATTCGCAAGCGTTTTGTAACGCCTGGTATGTCGCACGGTGCCCTTTCAACTGAAACCCACGAAGCCCTGGCAATTGCCATGAACCGGATTGGGGCAAAGTCCAACTCTGGTGAAGGCGGGGAATCGCGCGAGCGTTTCCGTCCGCGTTCCAACGGCGACAATGCCCGTTCATCGATCAAGCAGGTGGCTTCTGGTCGCTTTGGTGTGACGGCGGAATATCTGAATAACTGCGAAGAAATTCAGATCAAGGTCGCCCAGGGGGCAAAACCGGGCGAAGGTGGGCAGTTGCCTGGCTTTAAGGTGACGGTCGAAATCGCCCAGTTGCGCCATGCGACGCCGGGTGTGACCCTTATTTCACCGCCGCCGCACCATGACATCTATTCAATCGAAGACCTTGCCCAGTTGATTTACGACCTTAAGCAGATCAATCCGCGCTGCCGCGTGTGCGTGAAGCTGGTGTCGCGTTCGGGCGTGGGCACGATTGCCGCGGGTGTTGCCAAGGCAAAGGCCGACGTGATCCTGATTTCCGGTTATGACGGTGGTACGGGGGCAAGCCCGCAAACCTCGATCAAATATGCCGGTATTCCGTGGGAAATGGGCCTGTCGGAAGTTAACCAGGTTCTCACACTCAATAACCTGCGTCACCGTGTGAAGCTGCGTGTTGATGGTGGTTTTAAAACCGGCCGCGACGTTGTGATTGGTGCCATGCTGGGCGCCGAAGAATTTGGTATCGGTACGGCATCGCTGATCGCTCTTGGTTGTATCATGGTGCGTCAGTGCCATTCCAACACCTGCCCGGTGGGTGTGTGTACCCAGGACCCGGCCCTGCGTGCCAAATTTAATGGTACGGCCGACAAACTGGTCAACCTGTTCACTTTCATGGCCGAAGAGGTCAAGGATGTGCTGGCAGAACTGGGTTATGACAACCTGCAGGATGTGATTGGCCGTTCGGATCTGCTTCAGCAGGTTCACCGTGGTGCCAAGGACCTTGTTGACCTTGACCTGAACCCGCTTTTGGCCCAGGCCGATGCGGCAGGGCACCCGCGTTATTGCACCACCGAGGGGCGGAACGAAGTGCCTGACACCCTTGATGCGCAAATGATCAAGGATGCCCGTCCGTTGCTGGATGACGGCGAAAAAATGCAGTTGCAGTATAATATTCAGAATACGCAGCGTGCCATCGGCACCCGCATTTCCAGCCTGATCACGCAGAAATACGGCATGTTTGGCCTGAAACCCGGCCATTTGCATGTGCGTTTGCGCGGTTCGGCTGGTCAGTCATTGGGCGCGTTTTCGGTTCAGGGGCTTAAAATCGAAGTTCACGGCGATGCCAACGACTATGTTGCCAAGGGCCTTTCGGGCGGCACCATTGTTCTGCGTCCGCGTCCGTCAAGCTCGCTTAAGACCAACGAAAACACCATCATTGGCAATACCGTCCTTTACGGTGCAACGGCGGGCAAGCTGTTTGCAGCGGGTCAGGCTGGCGAACGCTTCTGTGTTCGTAACTCCGGTGCCACGGTGGTGGTTGAAGGGTGTGGTTCAAACGGTTGTGAATATATGACCGGTGGAACGGCTGTTATCCTTGGCGAAGTTGGCGAAAACTTTGGCGCCGGCATGACCGGTGGCATGGCCTTTATCTATGACCGTAACAATAATTTTGGCGATGTCGTCAATGACAGTTCGGTTTTGTATCAACGTATTGAAACCCCGCATTGGGACGATCTGTGCCGCAGCCTGATCGAGGAGCATGTTGCCGAAACCGATAGTGGTTTCGCCCGCAACCTCCTTGATAACTGGGACCGCGAGCGTGGGCACTTCTGGCAGGTTGTGCCAAAGGAAATCGTCGACAAGCTGGAAAACCCCATTCGCTCCCAGAGC
Source organism: Thalassospira sp. MCCC 1A01428 (assembly GCF_002115825.1). GTDB lineage: Bacteria > Pseudomonadota > Alphaproteobacteria > Rhodospirillales > Thalassospiraceae > Thalassospira. The sequence goes on from NZ_JFJZ01000001.1 coordinate 18,084, forward strand.
GAAGACCAGGCAACTGCGTGATTACGATCACGCAGCTTGCGTAAGCTCCCTTGTCCAAACACCCGGACAAACCAACTTACCCCGCATCTCGGTGCGGGGTATCTTTTTTTGGGGCTATTGATATGGGAATACACAGGGCAAAAACACAATAACGCCAAAGCCTGTTAATCATAACCGAAGACCAGGGCGATGGTGAACAGGCAGCTTTCCTGCAGTTTTTGCCACGTATTAACTGCTAATTAAAGCGGCGGGTAAAATGCAACAGGCGCATCATGCCTTGATATGGGCAAAAACCCGGCCAAGGCTGTCAGGATTTGTCATGTCTGGCATATGCGGAAACATGCGTTAAAGCAGCAAATCCAGGTAAGTACCCCGTCGGGCCGAATGGTCGATCTGGTCGGCCGCAATCAGGTTGCGCAGGCGGGCAAGCTGGCTAAGGATATCAAGTTCGGTTGACGGGCGGTCTGCGGAACTGCGGCGGGCTCCTGGCGTGTTGGGGCGTCCCGGACCATTGCGGGTCGGGGCTTCGGTAATATCGCCTGTGCTGGTACGTGAACTGCCAAGCGGTAGGAGCGCCATTATTTTTCCCTTGTTGTCGAATGCTTATTCTAGGGGATTTTGATTAAAATCTGAACCATTCAGTTTGGGGGGATCAGATTTCGTCTTGTATCGTCGTCATTTGGGGTTGGTCCGGTTCTTCGTCAATCCTTCCGAAACGGGCTTTGATCCCCGTAATAACGGGCAAAGAAAAGGGGCAGCGCGAACGCTGCCCCAGTAGAAGCCAACGAGGAGGGAGGCAATAAAAATCAGGTCACGATATTAACCCGCGTGCCACGGGAACCACTGGTTTCCAGGGGTTGATAATCTGTCACGATTGAAGCAATGCTTTCCATCAGGCCTTCGGCCTTTTTCATCGATGATCCGGCGGCACTAAGCGGTGCCCCATCCGCGCGTTGCGGTGTGACCCTGTCTGATAGCGCCTGTTGCGCTGCGCTTAAACCTGAACCAATCGAGCCGACCATGATGTCCTCGCCTGTGTTGTCTGGCAACTGCAGGCCGTCGATATCGCGCCTGCGCCAGAAAGCATTTTCATCGTATTACTAAGATATAGGGCCGTTTAGCCAAATTTTAAGTGATGGCCGTCACAAGCAGGCACAAAAATATCGGACCATAAAAAAACGCCCCTGTATGACGGGGCGTTTTAAAACATGATTTCTGGAATTTGCCGCAGTTTTAGGCGCGTTTGCCAAATCCGGTATTTTTTGGCATGGGTGTGTTAAAGGATACTTGCGTTAAAGGCGGCGGCGTTCAGCCTTTTGCACCAGGGCTTCATGGATGGCTTTTTGCAACTGAGCGGGGCGGAAGGGTTTTTTGACGAAAATATATTCGCCCAGCATCTTTTCCATTTCCTGACGCGTGCGGGCCGGATAGCCCGACATAAAGACAATGCTAAGATGCGGGTATTGCCGTAATGCCTCGATGGCCAGTTGTGGCCCGCTAAGGCCGCTCATGACGACATCGCTTAGAATAACATCAATCTTGTCGTCGCCTTCCTGGGATGCCAGGATTTTCAAGGCCTCGTCGGCATTCTGGGCGCAAATGGCGCTAAACCCGGCATCTTCAAGAATGATTTTTGCTGTGGTGCGTAATGATGGTTCATCATCAACGACCAATACCCGTTCACCATTGCCGGGGTGATAGCTGATGGTATCAATTGGCTGAACCGTTGCTGTGCCAGCTTCGCACAGGGGTAAATAGATGGAAAAGGTTGTGCCTTCTCCCTCTATTGTCTGGACATCAATGCACCCGTTGGATTCTTCCACCCAGCTATGGACGATCGACAGGCCAAGTCCTGTTCCCTTGCCAGGTTCCTTGGTGGAATAAAATGGCTCGAATATATGGTCCAGAATTTCGTCGGGTATGCCGGTGCCGGTATCCTGCACCGTGATAACCGCGTAACCGCCGGGCGCACAATCGGGATAGGTTATTTCATCAAGCGGATCGCGCTGGTCTTCCGGCGGGATGATTTCAGAAGAACAGCTGATTTGAAGATTTCCGCCATCTGGCATTGCATCGCGGGCATTGATCGCCAGGTTAAGAATACACGCCGAAAGCTGGGTCGGATCAACCCGGGTATACAGGGCTGTTTCACAGGTCCAGATTTCAAGTTCGATCCGATGCTCCAGCAACGTGATCAGCAGCTTTTCCATATCCAGAACAGCATCATTGACCTGAACAATGGTGGGTTGTTCAACCTTGCGACGCGAAAACATCAAAAGCTGGTCGGCAACGCTGGTGGCGCGTTCGCCCAGCGAAATAATATGGCCGATATATTCTTCCACCCGGTCATGGTCATCAATGCGGGCCCGGGCAACTTCGGCAAAACTCAGGATGCCCGCCAGGCAATTGTTAAATTCATGGGCAACTCCTCCCGCCATCTGGCCCACGGCCTCAAGTTTTTGCGACGTCGCAAGCTGGCGTTGCAGGGCATGTTGTTCTTCGGTCGCGCGGTGCTGGGCCGTAACATCGCTGCCTGTACCGCGATAGCCTTTGAAAACCCCGTCGAGATCAAAAACCGGCACCCCGTTTATGCGGCCAAAATGAATATCGCGATCTTTACCCTGCCACGAAAACTCGAAGTTCTGAAAGGCAAGGTGGCTTTCAAGGCGACTCATCAACACGCCCCAGCTTTCGTGGTCGCGTGCGGTTAACCCCAGCGTGTCAAACCGCTGCCCTTGCGGGGAGCCATGCAGTTCCTCGATCAGTTGATAGAATTTATAGGACGCAAATGTAATGCGCAGGTCAGGGCCCATTTCCCAGTACCAGTCGGCCGAGGACAGGGTGAAATCACGAAAACGTTCCTCGCTGTCACGCAGGGCATCCTGGGCGGTCTGATGCTGACCGGTGCGGCGTTCCAGGCTTTCGGCCATGGCATTCAACCCGCGTTCAAGCGCGCCAATTTCGTCGCGGCTGGCGGGGTGTAGCCGGGCACCAATTTTACCAAACTGAATATCGCTGACAAATTGCGCCATGCCGGTCAGGCGGCGCAAAACAGTTTGCTGCATCAGCAAAAAGATCAGCCCTGATGTTAAAAACAGACACATCACCGAGCCGATCAGTAAAACCGACTGCATGCGGTTCTGGCTTTCTTCAAGGCCGACGGTGGAAACCTTGAAATAAACGAACATAAAGGGCTGGGTGGCGTTCAGACTGAAAAGCGGGGTAACGCTGACCATTTGTCGGCCATTGGCATCATGAACTGTAAAAAGTCGCGGTTCGACAATATCGGCAGCAAACCAGCGGGCCGGATATTTGTCGAGCTCGGCAATGTTGCTGCCGATCAGGGCCTGGTTCATCGAATGGTAAATGGTGTCGTCAAAGCCAACGGCCAGGGCATCAATAACATGCGGGCCAAGCAAACGGCGCAGTTGCGCCTTGTCACTGATAATCGATATTTTAAGCTGTTCTTCCTGGATCAAGCGGCCAGGAGCACTAATTTGTTCGGCTGTGCGACGATCAATTTCTGCGCCGAAATACTGGATATAATATCCACCAAACAGACCTAGAAAAATGGTTTCCACAATAACAATTGCAAAACCGATCTTGAACGCCAGACTACCAAACAGCCGGTCGAACAGTTTTTTCAAGCTACCCTCTACGCCCTGATCCGGTCGTCCCCCGGCTTTTTTCTGTTACTTGTCCTCAATATAATACTGGGCCGGGTTGGTTGGTGCCGGTGTGGCAAAGCTCCAGGCCGCGGGTATTACCTTGGGTACGTTTTTAAAGTTATTTGCGACAATTCCCTTGCGATTTGGCGGAAGTGCAACTCCCATAACATAAAACTGATCAGCACTGATGTCGAGGATCGCCCGCATCAGATCGTTTTGTTCCGTGGTGTCTGCGGTCGATTTTAGCTGGTCATAAAGCGACAGCTGTTTTTGCACGGTTCGCGGCGGGATTTTTGCCGTCTCACTTGTTTTATCAAGATACCATGCCGCCCATGCCGGTGCGAACCATGAATCTTTCGAAATTGGCAAATAGTTGATTGGAATCAACATGGCATCCAGCCCGCCATCCCCGCCCCAGGCGGTCGCATCAAAATGGTTGGCCTTGCGTTGTTCGTAAAATGCATCGCGCGCCATATCGCGGGGGGTGACATTAATTCCCAGTTTGCGCCAGTATCCGGTGACCGCCTCAAGCATTTCAAAACGGCTGCTACCAACAGTGTCGATATTGAAGCTGACCCGCTTGCCATTTGGCATTAGCAAAAACCCCTGGCTGTCGCGGTTGACTAAACCTGCCTTGGCAAAAAAGTCCAGTGCCAGGTCCGGGTCATAAGTTATAAATTGACGTGCCAGCACCGAATGAAACAGCGGGCTTTCCGGGCGCGGGGCGGCCTGATGGGGCAGGGCAGTTGGCATGAACTGGTCAATAATGGCATCGCGGTCAAATGCGTGAGACAGGCCAACGCGGAAGTTTTTGTCCTGAAACAGACTGCGCAGTGTTTTGTCGCGATGGTTCAGATTCAGCGATAATGTCAGTTTGTTCATGTCGCTTTCGATCAGGGTAAAAGACGACATGTCTTTGCGGCGGGCAATAATTTCGTCGGTGCCACTGCTGATATGGCGTTCCTGCATATCGATGCCACCATCCATCGCCAGTTTGATGGCGTCGGGTTTGCTATCGACAAGTTTGAATGACACTGTATCGATATAGGGCAGCTGCCGACCGGTTGGATCGATTTTCCAGTAATATGGATTGCGCTTTGCAATCAAAGGGTCCTGTTTGCCGTAAACACCGCTCAGCGTCCAGGCATTCAGGGTTGGTACATCGGGGTTGCGCCAGCGCGACGGGTCATCAATGGTGCCGGGTTGGCCAAAAATATCAATAAAGCGTTCCTGCCAACTGGCATATCCCTGCTTTTGGGCATCGCTTTGGGCATTTGGGTTATATTTGGGCAAATATTTTTTAAGGTAATGCGCCGGATAGGAAACCGGTTCAACCCCGTCGGGCTGGGCCAGAAACGTTGAAAACAGGCCATAGGGGGCGGCGAAGTGAAATGTTACAGTATAATCGTCGGATTTTGTGACACGAACAGCCTCGCCGCCACAAGTAAGCCAGTCGGGGACGTTTCTGGTTAATTCGGGGTTTTTGAGAATATCTTCGTACCAGAATAAAATATCTTCGGCAGTGAAAGGTTTGCCATCGGACCAACGCATGCCAGGGCGCAACCGGAATATAAAATCGGTGGCGTTTGTATTTGTCTGGAATGACAATGCCACATTGGGCACGGTGCCTGTCCATTGAGGTGTCCAGCGTAACAAAGGTTCATAGCCGATGGTGCGAATAAGCAGGGCATAGTCACGTTCGGCCAGTTGAGCCATATGCCACGTCCCGCCGTAATTGCCCAGGCTGTCGACGGGCGATACGATCATGGGGGTACGGGGCAACCTGTCCTCGATCGGGGGGAGCTGGCCGTTCTTTACCTGGTCATCAAGCAATGGAGCCTGCCCAAATTCAACGGCATAGCTGCTTGTCGCAGAAATTGCGAAAACAAACATAGCCGCGAACAGGACGGTGCAGGTTTGGAAAAATTTTCCGGGCACGCGTGGCTCCACTGATTTTATGCTTTTGTATTATAACAAGCGGTAGGTATCGTATCCGCTATCCTTAGGTGGTGAATAAAGAAAAAAAACATTAAGGTAAAGTTTTGATGGCATTTAATTGATTATCCTCGCGAAAAAGTCATTAAAACAGCGTCAGGCAGAACAGGTTTTCGTTGGTTTTTTCTTCGGTGCCACAACCGGCACGATCATTCAGGATATGTATAAATGATAGATTACAATAGTATGATAAATAAGCAGTTTTGCGTCTTTGATCCAAATTATATTTCACAACAGAAAAAATTTGCCAGTCAGCTTTCACCGTTGGAAGACCGTCTGTCGACCTTGCAAGAGCAGGGAAACAGCATGGCAGCTTCAGATCAAAGGATGATTGAATGCAAATGGCTGCTGCAATACACGGCAGACTGGAAAAGCCTTCAGGAAGCAATCGCTTTGCTTGCCGAGTCGCTTAAAAACAAGGATCAGGAGTGGGCCGAGGAACAATCTTCGGTCGATGGGTCATGGGGGCCTTGTTATCATCAGTGGTTTTTAAAAGTAGATGCTATGATTGATGCGGTTAACGAACTGGCCGATCAGGGCGAGGCACCGCAATACCCGTTTGATTTTATGACCCCGATTGCCACCATCGAGGGCATGCAAAACTGGTTGAATGACCAGCGTACCTCAAAGATTTTCGCCGATGGGATAGATCGTCGCGATGCATTGGGGGCCGTGACAGCTGTGCTGTCGGAAATGTGCTTCAAAAGCGAACTTCGCGATTATTTCCGTCAATACGTCAAAGGCTTTGATCTGACGGATGACTATATTGCCGCCTATAAAGCCTGGCTTGATGACTGGCAGGACCCGCAGACAGGGTATTGGGGCGCGTGGTTTGAGCAGGAAGACGGAACACTGGTTAAAAGCGCTGATCTGAGCTTGAGCTTTCACAATATTTCCTATCAGCATGGCAAGGTTGCTTACTGGCCGGAAATATTTGCCACCACATTGTCGTTGCGCGATGGCACATATCCCTATGGCTGGAAGCACAACGGCGACTTTAATAACCACAACAATTACGACGTTGCCAAAATTTTTGCGGAAGGCTGGTCAAGTGTTGATGACGCCGCGCATCAGCAAGCCAGCGATGATTTATCCAGTCTTCTTGACTGGTGCCTGAATGTGTCGATGACGCAGGATGGCGGCTTTATTGACGATGACAGTTTTTATAATTCTGTCGGTGCTGCCTATTATTACGGCGTATCGTTCCTTGACGAGATCGGCTATTTCGATCCGGCCAAGTGTTTCTGGACAGATGAGACCTTCCCCGAAGGGGCGGTTCTATGCTGCAAAATTCAGAAAAACATGAAATCGCATCACCTTGATGATGACGAAGCCGACGCCGCGATGGAAAAACTGGTTGATGCCTGTGGTGATTGTAGCAAAAGCAACAAACGCCGCACCGTTCATTAAGCCGTTGCCTGGGCGGGTGTCGGGTCACAACTGGTCAATGGCTGTTGTGTGATACCGTAAGCACGAGATTGCGTCGGCGGGAAGATTTGTTTTCCTGCCGACGTTTCCGGGCAGCCTGGGTTATTTGGCCGCCATGCTGCAACGATCAATATTTCACTTGTTAAGTGCGGGTTTCAGATTAACACTTTGGTATGCAGTTAAAAGATAGCGATACACCTGCCATGCCAATGCAAGCAAACCAACACCCCCGTTGCCGCGCCAATTGCCGGGGCCAGCCCCGCAATTGGCCGCCAACAGAGGGGGTGTTGCACCGGTTTCTGCTGACGTGCAAAACGATGTTACCCTGGCATTGGATGGCATCGAAGGGCGAATTGCCCAAAACCTTGTCCATCGTGCCAGCGCGCTTGTCGATACGGAACCGGACCGTGCTGTGGCCGTTTTACGTCGCTGGTTGCACGAAACATCGTGATGGTCCTATCGCCTTTTCAGTGGTGGGTGTGGCGAGGGTCGTCTTAATATTCGTGTAACGGGCCGTGATCTCTTCAATATTGCCATTCAGGTGCCATATTAAACCCGATGCCGATGCATAAAGGCGGGGCACGCTTAATTTAACGGGGTTTTCAGTGCCGGGTTTGCCACGGATTGCGTTTTTTCCAGTTTTTTTGCCATTCTTGCGTAATTTGATCGCTGTTTTGCTTTGCCAAACGGGGGGGCAGGTCAGGTTTGGGGCTGGAATGCTGTGTTTGGTGGGAATCTGCACGGTGTTCCCCTTACATCCGGCGCAGGCTGCGGCATGCCCGGTGGTTAGCCCGCCTGAAATTGCGTTTGATTTTGTTCCAAAATCGCCACAGCTTGATCGCAACCGGTCGGTTAAATGGTTAAACCGCAAGGCGGCATCCCATAACCCGGGCTGGTTTGTTACCGGGCTTACCAGTTATGCAATGCAGGCAAAGTTTGAAATGCGGATAGAACCGGTCGCGCTTGGCGATGGTCGATATTGTTTGTTGCCAGCCCTGATTCACCCTACGGTAACGGTTAGCGAACATCTGGTCTATATCGCCAGCGAACTGGACCGGGGAAGTTGCGAGTATGACGTGGTTTATGCCCATGAAGGGCAACATGTGGCGATTAACCAGCATATGGAACTGGATATTCGCAACGCTTTGCCAACGTTTCTGGACGACGTAACGCGCGATTTTTCCCGAATGCAGCCCATTTCCGCCAGGTTGGCGGCATCGCGGATTCAAAATTTATTATCCAGATACGGGCGTGATTTTAAATCCCTGTTGGCCAAAATCGATAACGCCCGTCAACGGGACCACGCGAAGATCGACACGCCAGCGGAATATACCCGTCTGTCCCACGCCTGTGGGCCAAATTCGGCTTTTCAAACAACTTTGCCTGCGGCGATGCGCCGTTAACAATGTACAGGCGGGCGTGCCATGTGCGGCTTGGGGGCACGGTAAAAGGGCCTCCATGCTGCTGGCAGTGCTACAGCTGTTATGCTGCGTAGTCCTCGGTTCCGGCCAATGCGCGCATGCCATTGATATTCATGGAAAATTCCCGGCGTGAATGGGTTGTTAACAAGCCCTGGCGCCGGAAATCGGCAATCACGCGGCTAGCCGTTTCGGTGGTAATGCCCAGCATCGCGCCAATATCTTCGCGTCCTGGTAAATGGCAGGCAGCCAGATCGCCATCATCATTGGCCAAAAACAGGCACAGGCGAGCAACCCGTTCCCTGGCCGAGCCTGTACTCATCTGGGTTAGCCAGTAATCGGCATCCATGACAGTCTGGTGCCAGCGGGTTAATATCTGTTTGTGCAGCCTTGGGCTTTCACGGTCCAGCTTTTCAACCACCGAAACCGGAATGCGGCATAAAACACTATCTTGCAGGGCTTCGGCATTATGGGCAAAGCGACCGGCCACCAGCGCCTCTAACCCCATGGTGCCGCCGGGCCGCACCAGCCGCACCACCCGTTGCGACCCGTCGATCAGATAATGCGTCATTTTAACCAGGCCCGATCGCAGGGTGTAAAGGCAGTCTGCGGTGTCGTCCGTATGGTATAAAACCTCGCCTTGAGCCAGTTTGATTTCGTCAACCGGTTGGTGCACCAGTTTAAAATCTTCGTCTGTCATATCGGTAAACAGCGCAAGCTGACGCACGCCACAGCTTTTGCAGCGTACCATGTCAGGTTTGGGTTTGGCACAACCGGTTTGTGACACGAAGACCCCCTTTTATAACGACCGGGCGACAGGCGTGGTCGGCGGTGTCGTCAGGTTTGAATTTTAACTACTACAACCTGCTGTGTAATTTAGCATTAGAGAATGTAAATTCAATCGCCCGTTTTTTAAAAACTGTTTCCTTTGCCACGGGTAATGCCTGTCAAAAAGGTAATTATCCGGCGGCGCTGTCAAGCGTGACCAGGCCTTTTTCGATGGCGTAACGCACCAGGCCGGCCGAACTGTCAATGCCAAGTTTGCGTTTGATATTGCGGCGATGGGTTTCAACCGTGCGGACGCTGATATCAAGTTCGCGTGCGACATGCTTGTTGCTGGCCCCACGCGCCAATAATCGTAAAACCGTGCGTTCGCGCGTGGTTAACGGCATGCCGTCATCACTGGAATCTTCGGTGGTGTCGATTTTGTCGAAAGACGGGCTATATGCTTCGCCACCACTGGCGATCGCTTCCAGGGCGCGAACCATATCATTTGATGATACGTCCTTCAGGATAAAACCGCGCACACCGGCCTGTTTGGCCGTGCGCAAATATTCCGGGTTTTCATGCATGCTGAGCATGATGACCTTGATATCGGGCAGCGTTTCGCGGAATTTTTCAGCCGCTTCAAGGCCGTTCATCACCGGCATCGAGATATCCATCAATGCGATGTCGGGTTTTAATTCTCCGGCCAAATCAAGGGCCTGTTGCCCGTTGCAGGCTTCGCCAACAATGGCGATATGGGCATAACATTCCAGGCGCGAACGAATGCCATCCATCACAAGGGCATGGTCGTCACACAGCAAAATACGGATCGGGCGATCCGAAGAAAAAACAATAGCATGACTGGTCATCGTTGTCGTCGGTCCCTGTCGGTATGATCTGGCCGCCTTGTGGAGCAAAAGCAGCCGGGAAAAGGCGAAATGGGCACGAAAAGGCTGGGGGCGCAGCCAGAAGATATTGTTTTACCGGCATCATGCTTTTAATGCCGGGGGCAGGGGTGGTGTGCCGGGGGTCACTGGCACATAGGCGGTAATGGTGGTGCCGTCATCGCGTTCCGAGGTAACACTTAACCCGCCGCCGTGAAATTCCATGCGTTCGCGCATGTTACGCAATCCGATCCCGGCACGCGGGTCGCGATTGCGAATATAGCTTTTTGTTTCAAACCCCACACCATTATCCGCAACGGTCATCACGACACTGGCACCGTCGCGGCGAATGCGCACGCTAACATGGGTGGCATCGGCGTGGCGTTCAATATTGGTCAGGCTTTCCTGCAATACCCGGTAAAGCGTTGTCTTTTTTGCCGATGTCAGGGCATTTTCAACCGGGTCGCATTTTACGCCAATTTGAATACCCGACCGGTCCTGCAATTCATTACACATGCTTTCGATGGCCGGTTTTAACCCCAGATCGTCCAGCACCGCCGGGCGCAGGTCACGCGAAATACGTCGCACTTCCTGTATTGCATCCTGTAACCGTTTGGCGGCTTTTTCAATCGGAATGGCGGCATCAGACATATTCTGGCGCATTCGGTCGCTGGCAAGTTCGATTGAATATTTCACCGATACCAGTATCTGGCTGATGCCGTCATGCAGTTCGCGCGAAACCCGCAAGCGTTCTTCTTCCTGCACATCGACCACCCGATGGGCCAGTTCCTTTAGCTTGGCGTCGGCCAGTTTGCGTTCCGACAGGGTGACAACCGTGCCCGAAATGCCCACCAGCAACACCGCCAGAACCGTAATGCCAATGATCGAAATCGTGGTTTCGCGAATATGGGCGGCAACCTCGGTTTCAATTTCGGTGACCTGCTGGGAAATATCGTCAATATAAATCCCGGTGCCGATCATCCAGCCCCATTTATCAAGCATCAGCGAATAGCCGATTTTTTCGGCCGGCAATCCGGTGGAGGGTTTATCCCAGATGAAGCGTAAAAAATCGCCACCATCTTCGGCATTTTTGATCAGGGCCTGAATAACGGAATTTCCATTCAGGTCGCGCAGGTTCCAGTATGTTTTACCCACGCGCCAGGGTTCTGGCGGGTCCACCAGGGCCGTGCCATCGCGATCATAAATAAAGAAATAACCATCCTTGCCATAGGACAGGTCATTAATGATCGCCTTGACCCGTTCCTTTGATACCGCATCAAGCGGGCTTGCCACCGAATAGATGTGATTGATCGAGGCCATCGCCAGTTGAAGATAGCTTTTTAATTCTTCCTTGCGGGCTTCGACGATATTGCGCTCAAAGGTGCGTGTTTCTGCCTTCGCCAGCCGTTCCGCCTGGGCAAAAACCAGCCCGGAAATCGCGCTTGCAGCCAGCAATAGCGGCAATATCGACAGCAACAGAAATTTCAGGCGCAAATTCAGTTTAGGCATGGTCGGGCGGACTTCAACTAACGGATAAAGGATTGGCTCCCCAAAAGCGGCCCGACAATAACATAAAAGCAGCGTATGTCTGCGTTTGATCGTGAAAAAACGTAACGGAACAGTCGCAATTTTGTCTTTTTCGCAAGAAAGTTGTTTTCACATCGTGGAAAGGTTGTGGCGGCGTAAATTTAAAATTGGTATTACCAGTTGAAATTACTGTTTTGACAGAGGCCGGGCATTGGGCATATATCAAAAGCGTCGCCTGCCCACCAGGCGCCAGGAACTTCGGGTAGCTTATGCGCGTTTAATGCGTATTCGTGCCTGCATTCGCCACACAGGATACGGTGTTGCCGGTTTTCCGCGCCGCAACACGCTACAGGACCGTATTGTGGCGTTTCTCTTGGCTTTCGGCAGGGGCGTTCAGGGCCGCTTTTGCCATTCATATCTGGTAGGAGTCCGGTCCTAGATGTCACGTCCAGCACCCAAGAAAATCCGTAAACTTCTGGTTGCGAATCGCGGTGAAATTGCGATTCGTGTTTTGCGCGCAGCCAACGAGCTTGGCATTCGCACAGTTGCGATTTTTTCCGATGAAGACCGTTTTGCCCTGCATCGGTTTAAAGCCGACGAATCCTATGGGGTCGGCAAGGGCAACAAACCCATTCGTGCCTATCTTGATATCGAGGATATTTTGCGCGTTGCCCGCGATGCCGGGGTTGACGCCATTCATCCCGGTTATGGCTTTTTGTCCGAAAATCCCGATTTTGCCGATGCCTGTGCCGATGCCGGTATTACCTTTATCGGCCCCGATTCCGATGTGATGCGATCGCTTGGCAACAAGGTTTCGGCCCGTAATCTGGCCGAGGCCGCAGGCGTGCCGGTGATGCCTGCATCCGCCGCCTTGCCCGATGACATGGACGAAGTTGCCAAAATCGCCAAGCAGGTCGGTTTTCCGATTATGTTGAAGGCAAGCTGGGGCGGTGGCGGCCGTGGCATGCGCGTGATCGAAAACGGCAAGGACCTGGCAAAACAGGTGCTGGCTGCGAAACGCGAAGCCGAAGCCGCCTTTGGCAACGGTGAAATTTATTTTGAAAAACTGATCCGTCGTGCCCGCCATGTTGAAGTCCAGATGCTGGGCGATACCCACGGCACCTTGGTGCATTTGTTTGAGCGCGATTGTTCGGTGCAGCGCCGCAACCAGAAAGTGGTCGAGCGCGCCCCGGCCCCTTATCTAAGTGAAGAACAACGCACCGAGCTTTGCGATGCAGCCATGCGTCTGGGCAAGGCGGCAAATTACGTGAATGCCGGTACAGTTGAATTCTTGATGGATGTTGATACATCAAAATTTTACTTTATCGAGGTAAACCCTCGCATTCAGGTGGAACATACGGTAACCGAATGTGTCACCGGGCTGGATCTGGTTAAGGCGCAAATTCTGATTGCGCAGGGCGGGCGCATCGGGTTTCCGTCGGAAACCGGCATTCCGTGGCAGGATAAAATCAAGCTGCGTGACCATGCCCTGCAATGCCGTATTACAACTGAAAACCCCGAAAACAACTTTGTCCCCGACTATGGCCGGATCAAGGTGTATCGCGGGGCCAATGGCTTTGGCATTCGTCTCGATGGTGGCACGGCCTATTCCGGTGCAGTGATTACCCCGTTTTATGACTCGATGCTGGAAAAGGTTACCGCCTGGGGCAGTTCCCCGCGTGAAGCGGTGGACCGTATGGACCGGGCGCTGCGCGAATTCCGTATTCGCGGGGTGACCACCAATCTGGCCTTCCTTGAAAATCTGATCAATCATCCGAAATTCCGGGCAGGGGAATATACCACCCGCTTTATTGATGAAACGCCGGAACTGTTTAAATTCGCCCGTCGCCGCGACCGGGCAACCCGCCTTTTGCGTTTCATTGGCGAAGTCAGCGTCAATGGCAATCCCGAGGTGGCAGGCCGGGCCGAACCGGCCAATTTCAACCCGCCGGTGATGCCAAAATCAATTGACCTGAAGGAAATCCGCCCCGGCACCAAACAAAAGCTGGACCAGTTGGGGCCGGAAGGCTTTTCGCGCTGGATGAAAGACCAGAAGCGCGTTTTGATGACCGATACCACCATGCGCGATGCCCATCAGTCATTGATCGCAACGCGGATGCGCACCTTCGATATGTTGAAAATCGCCCCTTATTATGCCCATGGCCTGTCGGACCTGTTTTCGATTGAATGCTGGGGCGGGGCGACCTTTGACGTGGCGATGCGGTTTTTGAAAGAAGACCCGTGGGATCGGCTGGTGAAACTGCGCGAAGCCGTGCCCAATATCTTAACCCAGATGTTGCTGCGTGCCTCGAATGCGGTGGGGTACACCAATTACCCTGATAACGCGGTGGATTACTTTGTGAAGCAGTCGGCGGAACATGGCATGGACCTGTTTCGGGTGTTTGATTCCCTTAACTGGGTTGAAAACATGAAGGTGGCGATGGAATCCGTCCTTCGTACCGGCAAGCTGTGCGAAGGCGCTATTTGTTATACCGGTGATATTTTCGATAAGGACCGGTCGAAATATAACCTCGATTATTATGTTGAAATGGCCCGCGAGCTGGAAAAATCCGGCGCGCATATTCTGGGCCTGAAAGACATGGCGGGTTTACTGCGCCCTGCGGCTGCAACCACCTTGTTTAAGGCGTTAAAAGACACGGTTAATATTCCGATCCATTTCCACACCCATGATACCAGCGGTATTTCAGCCGCTACCGTGATGGCGGCGATTGATGCCGGGGTGGATGCGGTGGATGGTGCGCTTGATTCAATGTCAGGGTTAACATCCCAGCCCAACCTTGGTTCTATTGCCCAGGCCTATCGCGGCATGGAACGAGACCCGGGGCTGGACCCGGAAGCCCTGCGTGAAGTTTCCACCTATTGGGAACAGGTGCGTCGTTATTATACCGGTTTTGAAAGCGACATTCGCAGCGGTACGTCGGATGTTTATGTGCATGAAATGCCGGGTGGTCAGTATACCAACCTGCGCCATCAGGCCCGTGCCGTTGGCCTGGAAGAACGCTGGCCCGAGGTCTCGAAGGCCTATGCCAAGGTTAACAAGATGTTTGGCGATATTGTCAAGGTCACGCCAAGCTCGAAGGTGGTTGGTGATATGGCCCTGATGATGGTGACATCGGGCTTAAGCGAACAGGACGTACTGGACCCGAAAAAGGACATCGCCTTTCCCGACAGTGTGATTTCATTCTTCCGGGGTGAAATCGGCCAGCCGGTTGGCGGTTTTCCGCCTGCTTTGCAGCGGAAGGTTCTTAAGGGCGGCGAAGCCCTGGCCGATCGCCCGGGCAAGCATATGAAGCCGATTGATTTTGCCGCGACCAAAGCTGAAATCGAAAAGAAAACCCATCGTAATACCAGCGATGCCGAGGTCGCATCCTATGTGATGTATCCCAAGGTGTTTCTGGAATATGCCGAACATCGCAGCCACAACGCCGATGTGTCGATTTTGCCAACCCCGGTATTCTTCTATGGCATGGGGCAGGGCGAGGAAATTTCGGTGGATATCGAAAAGGGCAAAACCCTTGTCATTCGCTATCTGGCAACATCGGAATTTGGCGATGACGAAGGCCAGCGCACCGTGTTTTTCGAGTTGAACGGCCAACCACGGACCGTAAAAGTTGCCGATAACAAGCTGGCGGTTTCGGGCAAATCGCGGCCCAAAGCGGAAGATGGCAATGGTCTGCATGTGGCGGCCCCGATGCCGGGCCTTGTTGTCGAGGTGTCGGTTACCGAAGGCCAGAAGGTGAAGGCGGGCGATGTGATTTGCGCGCTGGAAGCGATGAAAATGGAAACAGCGGTGCATGCCGAAAAAGACGGGACGGTGGCGAAAATCCATGCCCCGGCAGGCACCCAGGTGGACAGCAAGGACTTGCTGGTGGAACTGACGGAGTAAAAAATGCTGAAAATGCCTGAGCCGGACCAATCCGTTCTTGCCCGGCGCACGGACATCATCGCAGCGATGCGGGCCATAGTGCCCGCATCCGGTGCCGTGATTGCCGAGGAAGATGCGCTCAGGCCTTATGAATGCGACGGGCTTATGGCCTATCGCCAATTGCCGATGATTGTGGTGTTGCCCGAAAATACGGCGCAAATTGCCGCGATTTTAAAATATTGCCATCAAAACAAAATCCGTGTGGTGCCACGCGGGGCGGGCACCGGCCTTTCGGGCGGTGCCTTGCCAATGGCTGATGCCATTACAATTAGCATGATGAAATTCAACCGTGTGCTAGATATCGACTGGGATAATCGCGCCTGTGTGGTGCAGCCCGGGGTGACCAATCTGGGCATTACCCGTGCTGTTGAGCATCGCGGGTTTTATTACGCCCCGGACCCGTCCAGTCAGATCGCCTGTTCGATTGGCGGCAACATTGCGGAAAATTCCGGCGGGGTGCACTGCCTTAAATACGGGCTGACCACCAATAATGTGCTGGGCCTGGAAATGGTCACCATCGAGGGCGATGTTTTGCGCCTGGGCGGCAAGGCCCTTGATAGTACCGGTTATGATTTGATGGGGGTGATTACCGGGTCCGAAGGGTTGCTGGGCATTGTTACCGAAATAACCGTGCGTATTTTGCGCAAACCTGAAACCGCGCGCGCCATGTTGCTGGGCTTTCCCGACAATCAGTCTGGCGGGGATTGTGTTGCCAAAATCATTGCCAATGGCATTATCCCCGGCGGGCTGGAAATGATGGATGCCCCGGCCATCCGCGCGACCGAGGATTTTGTCCATGCCGGTTATCCGCTGGATGTGGAATCGCTTTTGCTGGTTGAACTTGATGGACCGGAAATCGAGGTTAATCACCTGATTGACCGGGTTAGCGATATTGCCCAACAATGTGGCGCAGTATATTCGCGTATTTCTGAAAACGAAGAAGAACGTGCGCTGTTTTGGTCTGGTCGGAAAAATGCCTTTCCGGCGATTGGCCGTATTTCACCCGATTATATTTGTATGGATGGCACAATTCCGCGCGGGCGTTTGTCCGATGTGCTAGCCGGGATGCAGGTGTTTTCGCAACGTCACGGCCTTCGGGTCGCCAATGTCTTTCATGCTGGCGACGGTAATTTGCATCCGCTGATCATGTTTGATGCCAACCAGCCTGGCGAACTTGAACGGGCCGAAGCCTTTGGCGCCGATATTTTAAAACTCTGCGTTGAGGTGGGCGGTTGCCTGTCGGGTGAACATGGCATTGGCATTGAAAAACGCGATCTGATGCCGGAAATGTTTACCGAAGACGACATGAAACATCAGGAGCGCCTGAAACTGGCCTTTGATGAAGACCAGTTGTTAAATCCGGGTAAGGTTTTTCCGGTGTTGCATGGCTGTGGAGAGTTAAAAACCCTTCATGCACGCTCTGTTGCTGAAAAATTTCCCGATATTCCGCGTTTTTAACCGGCAAAAAGCCGGAGACTTGACCAAAAGAATGCAAAACGGTGTGCCGTGACCCCGCAAAGACCGGCCGCCGGATCAGGAGAGGAACCCGCCATGGCGGAAACAATAATCCCGACCAGTCCCGCGCAATTGCGTGATGCCATTTTATGGGCTTTGGGTGACAAGGTGGCACTGGAAATTATCGGGCATGGCAGCAAACGTGCCTATGGTCATGCAGTGCGTGCCGACTACGTGCTCGATTTATCAAAACTGACCGGCATTTTATTTTACCAGCCCGAAGAACTGGTAATTTCGGCCTATGCAGGCACCCCGCTTGCCGAAATCACTGCACTTTTGGCGCAAAAGCACCAGCAATTTCAGTTTGAACCGGGCGATTTTCCGCGTCTGTTAGGCGGGCAGCGGGATGGTGCCGTGGCCGGGCAGGCACCGGCAGGAACCCTGGGGGGAATGGTGGCCACCAATATTTCAGGCCCCCGCCGGTTAAAATCCGGTGCGGCACGAGACCATGTTTTGGGGTTCGGCGCGGTTAGCGGCAGGGGCGAGGATTTTAAATCTGGCGGGCGTGTCATGAAAAACGTTACCGGGTTTGATTTATCGAAATTAATGGCTGGGTCTTTTGGTACGCTGGGCGTGATGCACACGCTGACCTTAAAAGCCATGCCGGTGCCGGAAAAAACCCGAACCGTGCTGGTGCCTTGCGAGGATGTCGTTTTAGCCGGACAGGCAATGACCGCCGCAATGGGCAGTGAAAACGAGGTGTCCGGGGCGGCATGGGTGCCTGCATCCATGCTGGCAATGATTTCGCCAGATGCGGCAGAAACGGGCGATGTCGGTTCTGCAACTTCAATGGTGATGTTACGGATCGAAGGGCCGGAACAGTCGGTAGACTGGCGGGCAGCGGCCCTGTGCCGGTTGCTCGACGATATTGGGAGCGCGATGGTATTGCGGACGGAAAAAAGCCTGTCGGTGTGGCAGGCCATTGCCGATGTAAAACCAATGCAGTCCCGGCATGACTGTATTTTATGGCGCTTGTCGGTGCCGTCATCATCGGGTGGTGCCGTGGTACAGGCATTAGGCCGGATTGAGCCAAATGTCGATGCCATGCTTGATTGGGCCGGCGGGCTGGTTTGGGCGCAATTCGCAGCCGGAAGTGTTGAGCAGGCCGGTAAAATTCGCCAGATTGCGGTTGACGCAGGCGGGCAGGCTTGTCTGGTTCGGGCCGCAGACGATTTGCGCCGTGAAATTCCGGTGTTTCAGCCATTATCATCGGAAATTAACCGGATAAATCGCAAAATTTCGGAAAATTTTGATCCGCACAATATTTTAAACCCGGGGCGGATGACGCCCGGTTTGGCACAGGGCGGTGTCAGCGGCAATCAGGCGGTGGGGGCATAAATGCAAACAGGTTTTAGCACCCGTCAGCTTGCCGACCCGGCAATGGCGCAGTCTGAGCAGATTTTGCGTAAATGCGTGCATTGCGGGTTTTGTACGGCCACTTGCCCAACATTTGTCACCCTGGGCGACGAACTTGATAGCCCGCGTGGCCGGATCTACCTGATTAAGGATATGCTGGAAAACGACAAACCGGCCAATGAACGGGTGGTTCGCCACCTTGACCGGTGTTTGTCGTGCCTGTCCTGTACTACCACCTGCCCGTCGGGGGTGGATTACATGCATTTGATCGACCATGCGCGCGCCCATATTGAAAAAACATATCAACGCCCGATGGCGGATAGATGGTTGCGCAAATTGCTGGCATGGGTGGTGCCACGCCCAACCCTGTTTCGGGCGGCCCTTATCGGGGCAAGACTGGCATCGCCGCTGGCCGGGCTGATGCCGGGGCGGTTGCGTGGCATGGTTAAAATGGGGGCGCGGCCATTGCCCCCGCCCAGCTGGGTGGATCGGCCACAGGTTATTCCGGCGCAAGGGGCGCGCAAGGGCCGGGTTGCCATCCTTACCGGGTGTGCGCAGCAGGTTCTGGAAACCGAAATTAACGAGGCCACAGTTCGGTTGCTAACCCGTCTGGGTATTGAAATTGTGGTGGCACAGGGGGCGGGGTGTTGCGGTTCGCTGGTGCATCATATGGGCAAGGAAGATGCATCCCATGCCCAGGCCATTAATAATATTGCCGCCTGGCATAGCGAGTTGGCCGAGGCTGGCGGCGAGGGGTTGGACGCGATTGTGATTACGGCATCGGGCTGTGGCACCACGGTCAAGGATTACGGAAATATGCTGGCCCATAACACCACCTGGGCGCAAAAAGCGACCCGGATTGCCAGCCTGGCCTGTGACATTACCGAATATCTGGCAAAAATAGACGTACCGGCGGAGCTTGTGCAGCCCATTGCCCCGTTACCTGCCAAACCGGACCGGCCAACGCAGGCGGTATCGGCCCGGAACGGCACCTTTGCAGGGTCTGTTACGCCCTCGTCGGCACCGGCATCGGTTTCTGATCGTGCGGCGGCATCAACACGCAAGGCCGCGGCCACATGTGAAACCGCATCGATCGATGGCACAGGGGCAATTCGGGTTGCCTATCATTCGGCCTGTTCGATGCAGCATGGACAAAAAATTACCAGTCCCCCGCGCGATTTGTTGCGCAAAGCCGGGTTCGAGGTGCTGGAAATTGCCGAGGGTCATTTATGTTGTGGCTCTGCCGGGGTTTATAACCTGTTGCAGCCTGAAATTGCCGGGCAGTTAAAAGTCCGCAAACAGGCGAATATTCGCAATACCCGGCCCGATCTGGTCGCGACCGGTAATATTGGCTGCATGATCCAGCTTGAAACCGATGATCTTAAAGTGGTGCATACTGTACAATTGCTGGACTGGGCCACAGGTGGTCCCTGCCCGGAAAAACTGAAGCATATATCATAACCCGCAAATTATGATGGCAGGCGGGCATGAATTGCGAACCGGTTTGCTGGTCCGGTTTTGGTGAAAGGGCGCTTTATCTGATTTATCATCATGCCTTTATCACGGTTGATACCGGCTTGCCCGATTATGCCCCTTTGTTGCCAAGAAAATCACGGGCAATGGCTTCGGCAGCAGATTCGCCATGTTCAGGCGATGAATATTCCGCCGTTTTCGCCCTGATCCAGCTGGTAACAGTTTTCTGGTCAATGTCGATATTGACCAGAATGGCCGATATAATTGCCTCCATTGCCAGGGTATGGCTGGCAACATTGTTTACCGCATCATGCAATTCATCAAAATGCCGGGTAGCCATTTGCGATACTTCGCCAAGTTCGCCCGACAATTTATCAATTGTCGCTTTTAAGCCGTTGATTTGTTCATTCACCATTTCTCTCCCCAAAATATCGCACGTCCCCTTTTGCGGGTGTCATCCCCATATGGCGATTATTCCGCCATTTCGGATAGCGTCGCCTCTTCTTAAGGGTTTGTAAAGCGCCACTGCGATGACTATCGATGATTCGTTTTATTGTTTTCCTGCGGCGGTAAAAACCGGGAGGGGGTGTCGCAAGGCTGTAAACCGAAGCAGACTGGGGAAAATGGTAGCGCTGATGGCTGTGCCAAACCATAAGGACGGCGAATCATCCGCCGTGATGATCCTGAGGTTGAATGTCTTTATTGTAACATTTGGCGTCACAAGCATGATGGCAGAACCGGAAAAGTCAGGAAACCGGCAAATAACGGGAAAGATATTTTTTTATTAATGCTCTGAATTCAAACAATAATTTTTAAATATGACGATCTATAATCGACTGTAACATAACCTTAACAAATCTGACGCAATACGGTAAAAGCATAGCTGTAAAGTCCGCCTCGCAGATCGTTGCACAGTTCCTTAAGGGAACACACAAATGGGGATTTACATGAAGAAGACACTCGCTATTGCAGCACTCGCGAGCGTTGCCTTGACCGGCGCCGCACATGCGCGCGATCAGATTCGTATCGTTGGTTCGTCCACCGTGTTTCCGTTCGCAACCGCAGTTGCGGAAGAATTCGGTAAGACCACTTCTTTCAAAACACCGGTTATCGAATCAACCGGTTCCGGCGGTGGCTTGAAGCTGTTTTGTGCTGGCGTTGGGGAACAGAACCCCGACATCACCAATGCTTCGCGCCGCATTAAAAAATCCGAAGTTGAAACCTGCGCCAAAAACGGCGTTGAAGCCATTACCGAAGTCAAAATCGGTTATGACGGCATCGTTCTTGCCAACTCCAAGGAAGCACCGCTGTTCGAACTGACCAAGGAACAGATCTTCCTCGCGCTGGCCAAAATCGTTCCGTCCAAAGACGGCAAGGATCTGATCGATAATCCGTACACCAACTGGAAAGAAATCGATCCGACCCTTCCTGACGAAAAGATCGAAGTTCTCGGGCCGCCGCCGACCTCCGGTACGCGCGATGCCTTCACCGAGCTGGTACTTGAAGAAGCCTGTGATGAATTCCCGGCAATTGCTGCCCTGAAAAGCAGCGACAAAGCCATGCACAAAGCAGCTTGCGCCGGTGTTCGTGAAGACGGTGCCTATATCGAAGCTGGCGAAAACGACAATCTGATCGTTCAGAAACTCGAAGCCAACCCGCTTGCTCTGGGTATCTTCGGTTTCTCGTTCCTCGATCAGAATGGCGACAAGCTGCACGGTTCGAAAATTGGTGGCGTTGAGCCGACCTTCGAAGCCATTTCGGATGGTTCCTACCCGGTTTCCCGTTCGCTTTACTTCTATGTCAAGAATGCCCACGTTGGCACCATTCCGGGCATGGAAGAATATGTTGCGCAGTTCACTGCCGACAAAGCCTGGGGCCCGGAAGGTTACCTTGCTGACCGTGGTTTGATCCCGATGGATGACGCCGAGCGTGAACAGGTTCGCGAAGCTGCGAAAAACCTGACCCCGCTGAGCATGTAATCGCATTAAGACCGGTGGCAGCCCATCCGGGGTTGCCGCCGGTTTCTTTGTTTTAAAATTGTTTTTTTATTATTACTTTGCCCACCCGCTCTGAGTGCATCGACCGGGTTTCCGGTTTTTTCAGGCAAATGGAATAACACAATGTCCCTGACCTTTTTGTTGCTGGCGGTTGCGTTGCTTTGTGCGCTCTCTTTCGTCTTTGGACGGCAGAGAGCGATTGCACTTTCAGGCGGCCGTTTTAGCAACCTGCATTCCCTGCCAATCCACTATGGCACCTACACTGCTTTGTGGTGTGGTCTGCCGGCGCTGGCGTTGCTGATTGTCTGGTATGCCCTGCAAGGCCCGGTGACCGAGGCCCTGATCATCAATGACCTGCCGGTCGAAATTACATCCGATACCGGCAAGCTGTCATTGGCATTAAATGCAATTTCACTGATTGCAGCCGACAACGGCCAACATCTTAATGTCGCCCCCGAAGTGGTTGAAGCCGGTAATCGTCTGGCCCTTTTGCATACCATTTCCAATACTGCGTTGATTGTTGTTCTGTTGTGCGTAGCACTGGTCGGGCTGGGTTTGTCCTATCGCCGGATTGTTGCCGACATGCGGGCACGCAACAATGTCGAACGGATCGTGCGTTACCTGATGATCGGCTGTTCGGCCATTGCCATTCTTTCGACCGTTGGCATTGTGTTTTCGCTGATGTTTGAAGCCTTGCATTTCTTTAGCAAGGTCAATCCGCTTGAATTCCTGTTTGGTCTGGAATGGAGCCCGCAAACCGCAATCCGCGCCGATCAGGTCGCATCCGATGGCTCGTTTGGCATGATCCCGCTTTTTGCCGGAACCTTGCTGATCACGTTTATCGCCATGCTGGTGGCCGTGCCGGTCGGCTTGTTTTCGGCGATTTATATGGGCGAATACGCATCGCCAACTTTCCGTGCCTGGGCAAAACCGGCGCTGGAAATTCTGGCAGGCGTGCCCACGGTGGTTTACGGCTTTTTTGCCGCCCTTACCGTGGCACCATTTCTGCGCGATACTGGTTCGGTGCTTGGTTTAAGTGTCAGTTCAGAAAGTGCGCTGGCCGCCGGTCTGGTCATGGGGGTCATGATCATTCCGTTTGTTTCCTCGCTGTCTGACGACGTGATGTCCCAGGTGCCGCAATCCTTGCGTGATGGTTCCTATGGGCTGGGGGCAACCAAATCCGAAACCATTCGCCACGTTATTTTCCCGGCGGCCTTGCCCGGTATTGTCGGGGCCATCCTGCTGGCTGTATCCCGGGCGATTGGCGAAACCATGATTGTGGTGATGGCGGCGGGCCTTGCGGCCAACCTTACCGCCAATCCCTTGCAGGCAGTAACGACGGTAACGGTGCAAATTGTTACCTTGCTCGTGGGTGACCAGGAATTTGACAGTGCAAAAACCCTGTCAGCCTTCGCACTTGGTCTGGTTCTTTTCCTTGTGACCCTGGGGTTGAACGTGTTCGCCCTGAAGGTTGTGCAGAAGTATCGCGAGAAATATGACTGATATGGCATCATTGATGGAAGATCGCGCTGCCACTACGGACGCCGCCAACCTGCGCAAGCCGGTTGACTGGGACAGTGCCGACATTTCGCGCAGTATCAAAAAACGCTATGCCGCCGAGCGCCGGTTCAAGACCTATGGTCTGACCGCGATCATGCTGGCACTGGCCGCGTTGGTGATGCTGGGATATTCGATCATATCAAAGGGCTACAGCGCCTTTGTTCAAACCTATGTCCAGATCGAGGTTACCTTTGATCCGGCGGTGATTGACCCCGAAGGCAACCGTGACCCGGCTGTGATCGGACGTGCCAATTATGATGGTCTGATCAAGGAAGCCCTTCGCGCCCGTTTCCCCGAGGTCACGTCGCGCTCGGAAAAACGCAAACTTTACGATATCGTTTCAAGTGGTGCGTCTTATGATCTGCGCGAGCGGGTTCTTGATACCCCGTCGCTGATTGGGCAAACGCGCAAGGTCTGGCTTATTTCCGGTGATGATTTTGATATGCTCAACAAGGGCTATATCAGTGCCGACACCAACGAAGCCAGCCGACGCCTTGATGATGACCAGATCGGCTGGTTCCAGGCCCTTCAAAACGGCGACGCCATTGAAAAGCGGTTTCACACCCGGTTTTTCACCAATGGCGATTCCCGTGAACCTGAATTGGCCGGGATCTGGGGCGCTGCTGTTGGCTCGTTCTATACGCTGATCGTAACCTTGCTTTTATCTTTCCCGATCGGGGTGGCGGCGGCAATTTACCTTGAAGAATTTGCCCCGAAAAACCGCCTGACCCAGATTATTGAAGTCAATATCAACAATCTCGCGGCTGTTCCTTCCATCGTGTTTGGTCTGCTGGGGCTGGAACTTTATCTTAACGTGATGCATTTGCCGCGTTCGGCCCCGGTTGTTGGTGGTTTGACCCTGGCATTGATGACATTGCCAACCATCATCATTGCCGCGCGTGCCGCGATCAAGGCTGTGCCGCCCTCTATTCGCCAGGCGGCCCTTGGCCTTGGGGCGTCACCCGTGCAAACGGTTAGCCACCATGTTTTGCCGCTTGCCATGCCGGGCATTCTGACCGGTACCATCATCGGGATGGCCCAGGCACTGGGCGAAACCGCCCCGCTTTTGATGATCGGGA
Organism: Thalassospira sp. MCCC 1A01428; assembly: GCF_002115825.1. Taxonomy (GTDB): domain Bacteria; phylum Pseudomonadota; class Alphaproteobacteria; order Rhodospirillales; family Thalassospiraceae; genus Thalassospira. The sequence continues at coordinate 42,695 of NZ_JFJZ01000001.1, forward strand.
TGGTGGCCTTTATTGTTGATATTCCCGGTAGTGCAATGGATGCGGCAACGGTGTTGCCTGTGCAGATTTACCTGTGGGCGGACAGCCCGGAACGCGCCTTTGTCGAAAAAACCTCGGCGGCGATTATGGTGTTGCTGGCCTTCCTGATCCTGATGAACGGGTTGGCTGTGTTATTGCGCAAGAAATTTGAACGGAAGTGGTAAAATGGCTGTTGTAACGACTGATGCAATGACGAACGCACCGCAAACGCGGGGTAATTCGAAAATGGCGGCCCGCGACCTGAACCTGTTTTATGGCGACGCGCAGGCACTTTATAATGTTGACCTTGATGTTGTTGAACGCGAAGTCACCGCGCTGATCGGCCCGTCGGGCTGTGGTAAATCGACGTTTTTGCGGTGCCTGAACCGTATGAACGACACCATTGATGGCGTGTCCATCAACGGCAAGGTTACTCTTGATGACCGCGATATCTACGACAAGGTTATTGATGTGGTGCAGTTGCGTGCCCGCATCGGCATGGTGTTTCAAAAACCGAACCCGTTTCCAAAATCCATTTTCGATAACGTGGCCTATGGCCCGCGTATTCATGGTCTGGTCAATTCCCGCGATGAACTTGACGAAATCGTCATGACTTCGCTGGAAAAGGCCGGTTTGCTTAAAGAAGTCAAAGACCGTTTGGCATCGCCTGCCACCGGTCTTTCCGGGGGGCAGCAGCAACGCCTGTGCATTGCCCGTGCCGTTGCGGTCAGCCCCGAAGTTATTTTGATGGATGAACCCTGTTCCGCGCTTGACCCGATCGCGACCGCCAAGGTCGAGGAACTGATCGACGAGCTGCGTTCGAACTACACAATTGTCATCGTCACTCACTCCATGCAGCAGGCCGCGCGTGTGTCGCAGCGCACGGCTTTTTTCCACCTGGGTAAACTGGTGGAAGTCGGCGAAACGGACCAAATTTTTACCAACCCGCGAGACGAACGCACCAAAGGCTATATCACTGGGCGCTTCGGCTAAGCCGGGCAGGAGGTAATACGATGAGAAAAGAAGAAAGCCATATCGTCAGTTCATTTGACGATGAACTGACACGGTTGAACAATATCATTTCGCAAATGGGCGGTCTGGCCGAAAGCCAGCTGATTTCGGCCATTCGCGCCATTTCAAAACGCGATTCCGAACTGGCCGAACAGGTCATTGTTTCGGACCTGCGGATTGATAAGCTGGAACAGGAAGTGCAGGATTTTGCTGTACGTGTTCTGGCCCTGCGTCAGCCGATGGCCGATGATTTGCGACAGGTCGTTACGGCATTGAAACTGTCGAACGATCTCGAACGCATTGGCGATCTGGCCAAGAACATTGCCAAGCGCGCACAGGTTCTTAACCAGATGGCGCCGATCCGCCCGGTTCAGGTTATTCCCAACATGGCGCGCCTGGCCCAGGAAATCATCAAGGACGTTCTGGACGCCTATATCGAAAACGATGCCGAAAAGGCCCAGCGCGTTTGGGCGCGGGACCAGGAAGTGGACGATATGTACAATTCGCTGTTCCGCGAATTGCTGACCTATATGATGGAAGATCCGCGCAACATTACCGCATCGACCCATTTGTTGTTCATTGCCAAAAACATTGAACGTATTGGCGATCATGCCACCAACATCGCTGAAACGATCTATTACCGGATCAAGGGTGAAGATTTGCCCGTTGATGGCCGTCCGAAAAATGACGCTGCCAATTTTGCTGTGATTGAACCCAACGAGGCAGGGGAATAACAGGATGGATCCTACGGTTCTTATTGTCGAGGATGAAGCCGCCATCGTTACGATGCTGCGCTATAACCTTGAACGCGAAGGCATGAATGTTGTCGAAGCCGGTGACGGCGACGAAGCCTTGAAAATCATGGCTGAAACCCATGTTGATCTGGTTTTGCTCGACTGGATGTTGCCGGTCATGTCGGGGATTGAGGTGTGCCGCCAGATCCGCAGGAAACCGGAAAGCCGGGATTTGCCGGTGATTATGGTGACCGCACGCGGCGAAGAAGGCGACCGTATTCGGGGCCTTGATACCGGTGCCGATGACTACGTGACCAAGCCGTTCGCCATTGGCGAATTGCTGGCCCGTATCCGTGCGCTTTTGCGCCGGTCGGGTCCGGCGCAACCACAGGGGCAGTTGATCTATTCCGATATCGAAATGGATTTGGCCGCGCACCGGGTTAACCGCAGTGGCAAACCGATCCATCTGGGGCCGACAGAATTTCGCCTGTTGCGGTATTTTCTGGAACATCCGGGGCGGGTTTTCTCGCGCGAACAGTTACTTAACGCCGTTTGGGGGCCGAATATCTATGTCGAAACCCGCACGGTAGATGTGCATATTCGCCGTCTGCGCAAAGCATTGAACGATGTTAAAGGCACCAAGGACGTTATTCGGACTGTTCGTGCGGCGGGCTATGCCCTTGACGATGATGCCGCTGCGTAACCGGCATTTTTATTTAAGTAAATTGTGACAGAATTTCGCAATTTACACTGAAATTACAAGGCCCTGTCACATGACAGGGCCTTGTTTTATACAATATTGAAATATTGTCGCCCTTCGTTATGGCTTTTCGCCGGACGGGGGGGCGGAAGCGGTGGTTTTGGCCGTCGCCGTTGCGGGTGCCGTAGATGGCGCACTGGCCGGTTTTGTGGCGCTGCCGGGTGAATGTGATGGTGCGCGCGGGGCCAGTTCGTTCATCAGCAGCATGTCGGCACGGCGGAATTTGGCAATTTCGGTATCAATTTCATCCTGGGGGACATCGCAGGCTGATAATACATGGTCTGACAGGCGCAGGCCGGTTTCCAGCACTTCGGGGATGGCGGCATTGGCTCCGCTGCGGGCCAATGCGCCGATATGGGAAATGTCCTGGGCGCGGGCAAAAATTTTCAAATGCGGGTAATGCTGGCGCAGCAAGGCCACGGTTTTTTCGGTTTCATGCGGGGTGCCCATGGCAACGGCGGCCACATGGGCCTGATCGGTATGGGCCGCCCGAAAACTTTCCGGGCGCGAGCCATCGGCAAAATAAACCGGTAATCCTTCGGCACGGCCCCGTGCCACTTGCTGGGCGTCGGATTCCAGCACGATAAAGGGAATATTCCGGGTTTTTAACAAACGCGCCAAAACGCGGCCAACGCGGCCACAGCCAATAATCAGCACATGATGTTCAACCCCTTCGGTGTGGCTTTCAATTTCACCAAGCTGGTCGGTTTCGCGCGGGTGCAGGATATCTTCCAGCTTTTTGCCCAGGCTGATCAGGCTGGGTGTTACGGCCATGGAAATGGCAACAATCGGCACAAGAATGGCGGCAAGATCGGGGGTGATGGCACCGTTTTGGGCGGCCAGTGTAAACATCACAAAGGCAAATTCGCCGCCGCCCGCAAGCCCCATTGCAATGCGGATCGAAACGGCACGGTCAAACCGTGTTGCCAGCGACAGTACAAACAGGATTGCGGCCTTGATCAACAGCAGGGCCACCACGCCCAAAATCACCGTGATCGCGTGATTGTAAACCACCCCGATATCGACCGACATGCCAACCGACATGAAAAACAGCGATAGAAACACCCCGCGAAACGGGGCAATGTCGGCTTCGATCTGATGGCGAAATTCGGTTTCGGCCAACATGACGCCGGCAATAAACGCGCCCAGCGCCATGGAAAGACCTGCCATTTCGGTCAGGGTGCTGGCGGCCAGCACCGCAAACAGGGTGCCAATGGCAAACAGTTCGGGGTTGTGCAGGGCGGCAATGGCGCGAAACATCGGACGTAATAAATACCGCCCGGCCAGCAACAAAAGGGCAACCGCACCAAACCCGGCCAGAATACTGACCCACGGGCTGGTGGTGCTGGTGGTGTTGCCCGCCGCCTGCACCATGATCAAAAACGGCCCGACCGACACGTCTTGCAACAGCAAAACCGCCAATGCAGCCCGGCCAAAACGGGTATGTAACTGACGTTCATCGGATAATTGCTTAAGAATGATTGCCGTTGATGACAGGGCCAGCGCGCCAGCAATGACCAATGCAGCGGGCAGGGGTAAATCAATTGCCACCAGGGCGATAAAGCCGATGCCCAGCGTCACCAGAATTTGCAATACGCCAAGGGCGGCAAATTTGCCGCCAATCACGCGCAACCGTTCGCGCGACAGCTCCAGCCCGATCATGAACAACAAGAACACCACGCCCAGTTCGGCAACGGTGGAAATATCCCTGTTGCTGGGAATAAGCCCCAACCCGAAAGGGCCGATCACCAACCCGCCCACCAGAAACCCGATAATCGAGTTGGCCCGCAAACGCTGGGCAAGGGGCACTGCAATCACGGCAGCGCTTAAAATCAGGAACAGCTCGAACAGCACATTGCTATGAGGCATGAATGATCTTCCAGGGTCGTTAAATTCGCGGCCAGTCAACAAACGGTCCCGGTTGCGTGCAGCATAGCAAAACGGGGTGAAAAAACGATGTAAATCTGGTTTTTACGGTGTGTGTTTGCGCGGGAAAGTTGCTTTTAGGCATCGGTTTATAAAGGTTTTCAAGATGATTTTACGATGTCGGCGGGGCATTGTGCCCGATATTGTCCAGGTTCTGGTTTGACATTTTCAAGTGTTGTTTGGCGATGTTTCAATTTCAATGAGCGGGGCTGGAAAACCGGTTTCTGGCAGGAGAAAAAGGTCACATCCCGTTTGACGCATTGTGTTTTTAAAGATGTGCCATATGTAATGTCACATTCAGGCGGCGATCGGCTGTGTTTTAGGTAACAACACGATAATACAGGGCTGGTCAGTTATGCCTGCGATCCGCTATTTGGGGACACAGCTTGCGTTTGCAGGGTGGCAGTGCCATCTTGCGCGGCAGTGCCCGGATGAAACAGGGCACATTTTTTTTAATAAAAAACGGCGGACCGGTTTTGGAACAGCTTATACCCTATTTACAGATATTAGCCGGATTGGTGCTTTTGACGGTCGGAGGCGAATTTATGGTTCGCGGGGCCGTTGGTCTGGCGCTGTTGATGGGGATTTCCAAGGTCATTGTCGGGCTTACCATTGTTGCTGCGGGCACATCGGCACCTGAATTTGTGGTGTCGCTGAACGCGGCCCTTGCCGGGTCGGGCGATATTGCGATGGGGAATGTGGTTGGCTCGAATATTGCCAATATTTTGCTGATTTTGGGGGCTGTCGCTGTTTTAAAACCGATTGCTGCCAGCCGGACCACCACCGTTCGGGATGGCGGGGCCATGTTAATAGGCACTTTGCTGTTTATCGGGTTTTGCATGTTTGGTGTGATCGACCGCTGGGCGGGGTTGCTGATGCTCGCAGTGCTGATCGGCATGTGGTATTTCACCTATAAACATGACAAGCAAAATCCCGGTGATGCCAGTTCGCTGCACGAAGATGAGGCCGACGAAGTCGGCGAAGCCCCGTCGGGCTGGACTAAACCGGTTGTTGCCACAGTCGTTGGCGTGGTGGGCCTGACATTTGGTGCCGATTTGCTGGTGGATGGTGGTGTAACCGTCGCGCGCGATTTTGGTGTGTCGGAAGCCGTGATTGGCTTGACGCTGGTGGCGTTTGGTACGTCCTTGCCCGAACTGGCCGCTTCAATGGTTGCGGCATTTCGTGGGCATTCGGATGTGGCGCTGGGAAATGTTTTTGGCTCGAACCTGCTTAACCTGCTGGTGATTATTGGCGGTGTTTCGGTAATTTCCCCCATTTCGGTTCCCGCGCAAATCGCCCAGTCCGATATCTGGATTATGCTGGCGGTTACGGTGGCGGTGCTGGTGGTGGCATTTTGCGCCAAACGGATCGGGCGTATTGCCGGGGCTGTTTTTATGGCAGCCTATGCCGGTTATATCGGCATGTTGTTTGCCTGAACAAATAAAAGGGGCAGGATGCCGATCATGGCAATCCTCCCGGATGACGATAATTAAATGGCAGGAAACGGATAAAAGCGATGACGGACAATTTGCCAAAAACCGCCCTTGTCACAGGGGCTGCCAAACGGATCGGGCGTGTGATTGCGCTGGATCTGGCCGGGCAGGGCTATGATATTGTTCTTCATTGTAACCGCTCGCGGGATGCCGCCAATGAACTGGCAACGGATATTCGCGATATGGGCCGCAAATGCCATGTCGTGTGCGCCGATTTGTCGCGCGAGGAAGAAACCACCGGTATCATGGCGGCAGCGCATGATGCCCTTGGCCCGGTCGGGCTATTGGTTAATAACGCATCGACCTTTGATTATGATGATGTGAAAACGGCAACCCGTGAAAGCTGGGACTTTCACATGGAAGTCAATTTGCGTGCACCTTTTGTGTTGTCACAGACCTTCGCGCGCCAGTTGCCCGAAGACGCAGGCGGGTTGATTGTCAATATTATTGACCAGCGGGTGTGGAATCTGACGCCGCATTTTACCACCTATAGCCTGTCCAAGGCCGGGTTATGGACCTTGACCCAAACCCTGTCGCTGGGGTTGGCACCGCGTATTCGGGTAAATGGTATTGGCCCGGGGCCGGTATTGCCCAGCGTGCGGCAAAGCCAGGAAGATTTCGATGCCCAGTGCCGCAAAACACCGTTGGGAATTGGGACATCGCCGCAGCAGATTTGCGACGCGATACGATTTTTTCTTGCAGCACCCGCTGTCACCGGGCAAATGTTAGCCCTTGATGGTGGGCAACATATGAATTGGGCGCCTTGCGACAGTAACGAACAGCCTGTCGAATAACCCGCACTGCCATGCCGATGCTGGCGGTTTGTGCCAGTTGCCCCCACCCGCGCAGCACGAAGGAAAACAAACATGACCGCAGGTCTGAAACAGGACGATAACATCACCACCTTGCCCTATGCCGATCAGGCAGGCAGCTTGCGGCGCGTCTTTGTGCGCGACATGGTGATCAATACCTCGATCGGGGTTTACGACTTTGAAAAGGATGTCCCCCAGCGCGTGCGCATCAACCTGGATTTATCCGTGGTCGAGGGTGAAGGCCCCAAGAATGACGAATTGCAAAATGTGCTGTGTTACGAGGAACTGGTGAACGGCGTGCGCGCAATTTGTGCAACCGGCCATGTGAACCTTGTGGAAACCCTGAGCGAGAAAATTGCCGAGATGTGTTTGACCGATCGCCGGGTGCGCAAGGTCTGTGTGCGGGTCGAAAAACTGGATGTGTTTGACGATGTCGCCGCGGTCGGGGTCGAAATTGAGCGGTTCAATCTCGCGCGGTGATATCAGCGTTTTGAAATGTATAAATGCCGATATCGGGGCCATTATCATGGCGAATCTGTGATTCCCTAAGGGCGAATCGCTTTGGTCGTTTATGCACAAGCATTCCTGGCGACAAAAACATAGGGGTAAAAAGATATTTTACGGTAAGATTACGGAATGTTTTCAGGTTGACAGTATTTTTAGTTAATAAAATCAAATACTTAGTATTTATGCCTAAAATATGGGCAATTCATAGAACGTTAAGACTCCCAACGGCTGTAGAGTTCAGCCCCCCTATTACCCACATACTTATCCACAGGGTTGGTGGAAACTTTTCCAGGGGTACGATTCCCTTAACAATCCGTAATTATCTAAGCTGATTCGGCTAGACCATCGTATAGAAAACCGGCCATTGGCGACCAAAAGCCCGTTAATTGCACAATCCAGGACCTTCTGATGACTTCCCCCGCACCCTCTTCTTCCACACCGCGTGACATTGAACTGTCGCTGGATGATCTTCATGACGGAAAAGCCGGTCGTGGGGTGGCGGCAATTCAACATGCGTTAAAGACAATGCCGGGGTCACCAGGCGTTTATCGCATGATCGACGAAAAGGAACGGGTCCTGTATGTCGGTAAGGCTAAAAATCTGAAAAAACGGGTTACCAGCTATACCCATATTGCGCGTCTGGCCCTGCGCATTGCGCGAATGGTGGCGCAAACGGTGCGGATGGAAATTATTACCACCCATACCGAAGCCGAAGCCCTGCTGCTTGAATCCAACCTGATCAAAAAGCTCAAGCCGCGTTACAACATTCTGCTGCGCGACGACAAAAGTTTCCCCTATATCCTGATCACCGAGGATCACGGCTATCCGCGTATTGTTAAACATCGCGGGGCACGGGCCAAGGATGGCAGCTGTTTTGGGCCTTTTGCCTCTGCCTGGGCGGTGAACAATACCATTAACCATTTGCAGCGTGCCTTTTTGCTGCGCTCCTGTACCGATTCTGTTTTTGCCAACCGCTCGCGCCCGTGTTTGCTTTATCAAATCAAACGCTGTTCCGGCCCCTGTGTTGATCGTATTTCAAAACCTGAATATGACGGGCTGGTTGATATTTGCCGCGATTTTCTGTCCGGGCGCAGCAAAGTAATCCTCAAGCAGCTTGAGGCCAGCATGCTTGCGGCATCGGAAAACATGGAATTTGAAAAGGCGGCCATGTATCGCGACCGCATTCGGGCGCTGTCGCAAATTCAGTCGCATCAGGATATCAACCTGGAAGGGCTGGAAGAAGCCGACGTGATTGCCCTGCATCATGAAGGCGGGCAAAGCTGTGTGCAGGTGTTCTTTTTCCGTAGCGGCTCCAACTATGGTAACCGGTCCTATTTTCCGCGCCATGAACAGTCCGCCGAAATTCCCGAAATTCTTTCGGCCTTTGTTGGCCAGTTTTATGCCAATAAACCGGCCCCGCGCCAGGTGCTGCTAAGCCATGAAATTGAAGGCCAGAAACTGGTCGAGGAAGCCCTGTGCATTAACAATGGCTACAAGGTTGAACTGCATGTGCCCAAGCGTGGCGGCAAGCGTAATCTGGTGGACCATGCCCTGACCAATGCCCGCGAGGCCCTGGGGCGCCGTATGGCGGAAAGTGCGTCGCAACGCAAATTGCTCGATGGCCTGGCCGACAAACTGGACCTTGATAGCCCGCCTGAACGTATTGAAGTTTACGATAACAGCCATATTCAGGGAACCAACATGGTTGGCGGCATGATTGTTGCCGGGCCGGAAGGGTTTATGAAAAATGCCTATCGCAAATTCAACATCAAGGGCGACATCGCACCGGGCGACGACTTTGCGATGATGCGCGAAGTGCTTACCCGCCGCTTTGCCCGTGCGCAAAAAGAAGACCCGGACCGTGAAAATGGTACCTGGCCCGACCTGTGTCTGATTGACGGCGGCCTCGGCCAGCTAGGTGTGGCGCGACAGGTGCTGGAAGATCTGGGCATTGAAGATGTGATGCTGGTCGGCGTTGCCAAGGGGGTGGACCGTAACGCGGGCAAGGAAGTGTTGCATATTCCCGGCAAGGCCCCGGTGCGGTTGGACCAGAAAGACCCGATCCTGTATTTCATTCAGCGCTTGCGCGATGAAGCACACCGTTGGGCGATTGGCACGCACCGTGCCAAACGGTCCAAACAGATTGGCAAAAGCGTGCTTGATGATGTGCCGGGCATTGGCGGGGCGCGCAAAAAGGCATTGCTGCATCATTTTGGGTCTGCCCGCGGTGTGGCGGATGCCGGGTTGGCGGACCTTGAAGCGGTGGACGGCATTAGTGCCGCCATTGCCCGCAAAATCTATGGTCATTTCCATAGCGACGATTAAGGGCAGCTTTGCCCTGGTATCTATAAATTTGTATCAGGCAGGGTCAATAACGGTCTGCCTGATACATTTTTCAAATCGCCTAGCGAATGAACTGGTCGACATAATCGGCACCAAGGCCGATTTTGGTGTAATGGGCGCGGCACATGTCGATTTTGGTAAAAACATCTTCATAGCCCATGTGTTTTCCCCATGGGTCGACATAATACATCACGCCGTTAACCTGAAACATCGTGATCATTTCCTCGACATCATCGGGAACAACAAGGGTATGGGTTTCGCCGGGCGGTTCGTAAACATAGCCGCCTTCATTGGCGACCCAGTCATGCTCCAGATAATGCCAGCGCCCCTTAAGGACCATGCCATGCACCGGGTTGGGGTGGCGGTGGCGGCTAAGCACGCCCGATTTTCGCACTTTTAATAAATTCACCCAGTACCCCTGGCTGGCATTCAGGCATAGCGGGCGAAACCACACATTTTCGGCCTGTGGTACCCAAATGCGGTCATCCTTGGGGATGGCATGTTCTACCACAATGTCGCGTCCGGCTTCGGCGGGCATCGCCAGTTGATAGGGCATTTTGGCCTGATCCTGGCTGTCCTTGGTCATTTGTCTCTCCTTGATCTTTACGATCCGTCTGGGGGATTAAAGGTGATTTTACATCACGCCATAGGTGGCAAAGGCTTCGGTCGCACTCATGCCGCCCTTGATGGCATCCGCAACGATGTTTTCGCTTTTGACTTTTTCAAGCGCGCGGGCGATGGCTTCATGTTCGGCCTCGGCGGGGATGGCAAGCACCCCTTCTTCGTCGCCAAACAGCAGTGTTCCCGGAGCAATCTTGACACCGCCAATTTCGATGGTGCAGCGATAATCGATCACCTTGCCGCGCGGTCCCTGATCCTGGGCATAAATGCCCCGGCAAAATGCAGGAAAGCCAAGGCTGCGAATACCAGCAGCATCGCGGACATAGCCATCAAGGATCGCCCCGGCTGCTTTGAGGTGCAGCGCACGGGTCGACATCAGTTCGCCCCACAGCGCATAACGAAGCGACGCGCCGGTTGCGATGTAAATCTCGTTTTCGCGCAAGTCATCCAAAGCCTCCAGCATCAGGCCAAACGGCTTGTTCGCCAGCGGCCCGTTTGATGCCGGGTGGCCCAAATCGAAAATATCGGCTTCTAATACCGGCATTGCCCGCCCGGCAATTTTAGTGCCCGGTTGCAACGGGGCAATTTCGGGCGGCAAAAACTGACGGGTCAGGCCCATTTGGTCCAGAACATCGCCAATCACGGCGGTAAACAGGTTGCTTTTCAGGGTTTTGAAAAGGGCGGCGTCGCTGTCAAAATTTGTCATGGTGAAATCCTTTCGTCACCGGCGGGGTTAATTGGCCGAAAATCCGCCATCCACCGGCAAGATTGATCCGGTCACAAATCCGGCCTGGTCTGATGCCAAAAACAGGGCTGGTCCCACCAGATCATCGGGTGTGCCCCAGCGTTGCATGGGGGTGCGGGCAATGATTTGTGCGTTGCGTTCGCTGTTTTTTTCCAGTGCCGCTGTTAAATCGGTTTTAATCCAGCCCGGGGCCAGGGCATTTACGCGAATGCCGTCTGGTGCCCAGGCACTCGCCAGCGATTTGGTCAGTTGGCCAATGCCGCCCTTGGATGCCGAATAGGCAGGGGAAAAGGCACTGCCAAAAAATGTCAGCATTGATGCGGTGTTGATGATGCAACCACGGCTTTGCGTCAAAAGCGGTTTTGCCGCCTCGCAACAGCGCAGCGTGCCGGTCAGGTTAACGTCGATCACCTGTTCAAAGCCGCTGGCGGTAAATTCGGCCCCGTTGCGGCGAATGATCCCGGCACAATTCACCAGCACATCAAGCCGGTCCAGGGTCGAAAAAAAGGCCTGTACCGCTTCTGTATTGGTAACATCAAGTGTTTGAAATTCAAGAATATCACCTGAAAAAGCAGGTGGAGCGGCCGGTTCGATGCCGGTGGCAATAACATGGGGCTTGTCATTGCCATTGCCGTGCTGGTCATTCCCTTGCCGGGCAAAGCCGGTGGCAATGGCATGGCCAATCCCGCTGGAGCCGCCGATAACGACAATCGTTCTGGTCATGGGAACCTCTGATAAGCAAAATAGCCAGATGGTGGCACTATGGATACATGGGGCGCAGGGTGCGGGCAGGAATGGGTCATGATGGCAGGCTTGCGGCGTGTTTGCGTTTGGCATGGCGCAAATGCATGACAGTCATTACGGCCCAGATGGCAAGCGTGATAACCCCCAGCGTGCCGCTAACCGGACGCGAGAAAAACTCTATCAAATGGCCGTCGGCCTTGATCATGGATTTCATGAAGTTTTCTTCAATCAAGGGGCCAAGGATCAGGGCCAATATCATCGGGGCCAGCGGGAAGTCGTTTTCCTCCAGCACATAGGCGACCAGTCCCACCACCAGCATCACCCAGACATCAAACAGGGTGTTGTTGGCGGCATAGGCACCGATGACGCAAAACAGCAAAATGATGGGAAACAATATGGCCTGGGGAATGCCCAGCACGTGGCGTGACATCAGAACCGCGCCAATTCCGATTGGCACCATGATGACATTGGCCAGCACAAAGACCATGAAAATGGCATTGACCAACCCGGCATCCATAACAAAAACCATCGGCCCGGGGGTAATGCCCTTCATCAGCAAAACGCCAATCAGAATGGCCGTGATGGTATCGCCGGGAATGCCAAAAACCAGCGTTGGCACATAGGCCCCGGAAAGGGCGGCGTTATTGGCGCTGGAGGCAGAAATAATGCCTTCGATATGGCCTTCGCCGTATTTTTCCGGTGTTTTTGAAAACTTTTTCGACACCGCATAGGAAACCCAGGCCGCAATGTCGGCCCCGGCACCGGGCAGCGCGCCAATCATGGTGCCCAGAATGGATGACCGCGCCACGCCCCCCTTATATTTCCAGATCGCCGAACCAACGCCCGACATCATGCGCGAAATATGAACCGGCGGCACAGAGGGTAATTCGCGCAATTCGCCAATTTTGCGTAAAATTTCGGTAATGGCAAACATGCCGATCAGGGTGGGGATAATCGAAATACCCCCGACCAGTTCGGTATCGCCAAAGGTAAAACGTTTGATGCCCATCACCACATCAATGCCAATCATGGATAGCATCAGCCCGATGGTCAGCGACAGGGTGCTTTTTATCGCCGATCCGCGTGACACCATGATGGCGCAGGAAAGGCCCAGGACGGCCAGCCAGAAATATTCATAGCTGGAAAACATCAGCGAAAATTCGGCAATTTGCGGCGCGGCCAGCACCAGCACCAGCACGCCGACCAGTCCGCCAATCATGGAACAAATGACGTTGGTGCCAAGGGCCAGTTCCACCAGCCCCTTTTCGCGCATTTTATAGGCTTCGTCGGTATAGGCCGCTGATGCCGGGGTACCGGGAATACGCAAAAGCGCACCGGGAATATCACCGGCAAAAATCGCCATGGTGGTGGCCGAAACAATGGCGCCAATGGCCGGGACCGGGTCCATGAAAAAGGTTAACGGAACCAGAAGGGCGGTGCCCATGGTCGCGGTCAGGCCGGGAATGGCACCAATGACAATGCCGTAAATTGATGATCCTAAAATGATCAGCAACACATCCGGGCGTAAGACCTGCTCAAGCGCTGAATAAAATACATCCATCAGTAAATCACCTTGGTCAGGATGCCCAAAGGCAGGGACACCATTAGGAAATCGACAAAGAACAGCCACAGAAGGGCGGTTGTCACGGCGGCAATAATCACCGATTTCAGCCAGTTTCGGGTGGTGATGACCAGAAAGGCTGCCAGCAGGATCGGCACCACAATGGGAAAGCCGACGGGTTTGCTGAGCAAAATATAAAGGATCATGAAAACCGGCACACAGGCCATGCGCACAAGTCCGTCGCGGGTTTTCATCACGGCGGCAAGCCGGATCAAGGGTTGGTGTGCCCGTTCCCGATACCCCGAAATGCACAATGCAATGCCGCCCAGCATCATGATGGTGGCTATGATTGTCGGGAAAGTTGCCGGACCATAGGGCTGGTCCGGCAGGGTCGGAAACGACTGCACCGTGATCAGAATCGCGCTTGCCACAAGGACAAAGACAATCCCGAAAAGGGCATCGTTGATTTTCATGTCAGCATCCGAAAACGCAATTGTTGTTCCCGGTTCCTCTAAGGCCTGCTTATGGGAACCGGGATATGTGCGGCGGTGCCGTGCGGCTTATGCTGCAACAGGCAAAGGTTTGTTTTTGCCCGCCCGCCACGAAGGGGCCGTTGACCGGTTTCGATCAACGGGATCTGGCGTTACTGACCAAGACCAAGTTTCTTGATCACGGCAGCATTGCTTTCATCGGCGTTTTTCATGAATTCCTCGAACTCGTCCGCCGGAAGCCATTTAACACCAAAGCCACGTTTGCTCATGAAATCGGTATATTCGGATGACGCCACCACGGTTTTAAGGGCAGCTTCAAGTTTTTGTGCCACGTCATCAGAAACGCCTTTGGGCGTTACAATGCCGCGCCAGGTGCCCCCCACGGCTTTTTTGCCAATAGCTTCTTCAACGGTTGGCACATCGGGGAAGGCATCCAGACGTTTGTCAGATAAAACAGCCAGCGTTTTTACCCGTTTTGCCTGACGCATCGGCACGGCTTCGGGCAGGGATGATGGTACAATGGCAACGCCGCCCGCCGCGAGTTCCTGAAAGCCCGGTGCAGCCCCCTGGCTGGGCACGACCGGAACCGATTGTGGATCAATGCCATTGTCATTAAGGAAACCGGCAAAGGCCAGATGGTACGCCGCCCCCACCGGGAAGCCTGACATTTTGTATTTGCCCGGGTTGGCTTTGATGTCATCCAGCGCGGATTTAACATCGTTCCAGTCGCTGTCGGTGGAAACGTTAAAAGCCGAAGCATCAAAGTTTACCAGCCCGATCGGGGTTAAATCCTGATAGGTGATTTGCGATGTACCCATCGATTTATAAGTGGTGATTTCAGCGGTGGCCAAACCAATGGTGTAACCATCGGGGTCGGCATCGGCCATGGCGGTATGGCCGACAACGCCGCCCGCCCCGGTGCGGTTTACCACATTAACCGGTTTGCCAAGCTGTTCTTGCAAACCTTGCGCAATGGTTCGGCCTACGGCATCGGTGCCACCCCCGGCAGACCATGGCACGATCAGGGTAATCGGGCGTTCGGGATATTCGGCAAAGGCCGGGCTGGCGGCAAAAACAGATGCGGCAAGCACGGCAAGGGTTGTTATCTTTTTCATGTGTTTCCTCCACTGGATCGTTTGTTTTGCAAGGGCAACTCTTGTGGTTGCCTGTTTGCGGGGCAGGCTGGTTATCGAAGCATTTTCCGTTGGACGTTGGCGGTTGTTTCGATCAGTTTTTCCGCGGTTTGTTTGGCCGCTTCGGAATCTTTATGTTCAATGGCATCGGCCAGAATTTTGTGGTTTTGCAAATTCTGGGCATAACTGCTGGGCTGGTTGCTAACGGCTAAAAAGCTGGTGCGCAGGGCGTGAATAACGGAATCTGCCACGGACTGAATGAACCGGTTGTGCGAAGCACGAAACACAGCCTTGTGAAATTCGATATCTACATTTACCCAGGTTTCCAGGTCGTCTATTTCGACCGCGCGGGCCATTTCAACATAGGCAGCCTGGATGTCAGCGGCCTCGTCCGGGGTGGCGTGAAGGGCGGCGGCCTCGGCGGCGGCAGGTTCGAGAAGGCGGCGAAAAGCCAGCAATTCATTCATGAAGCCGGGGTCGTTGATAAAAATTTGCGCCGCCCATTCGGCCACATCGCGGTCCAGTATATTCCAGCGTGACCGCGGTAAAACCAGCGTGCCACGGCGCGGCGCAATTTCGATCAGTGACTTGGCGGCCAGGGCCTTCATTGCTTCGCGCAAGGTGTTGCGCGAAACGGCAAATTCGGCGGCAAGTTCGGCCTCTTTGGGTAAACGCGAATGTTCGGCAAATCGGCCTGAAACAATGGCGCGGCCAATTTTGTCACATGCAACCGATGCGCCGGAACGCCATGCGGGGTCAGCTGTTTTCATTGCATTTCCTTATCCCTGTTATGGTTCAGGGATAGTTTCCGCCCTAATGATATCAGCGCAATAGCGCAGATATTTTAATTGTTATTGGTAGGATGAATAATGCTGAAATTAAATGGTGAGTCAATAGGTCCTACCAATTCTGCGTTGCACAGAAAGGAACCAATTCGCCTAAAGGCGCAGTGCGGATTAAGAAAAACGGGAAAAAAAATTTGATCATTTTGCGCTTTAACGCACTGCACACAGAAACTGTGTTGTTTGCGCGCAAAGAAAAACGGCCCCCTTGGGGAAAGGGGGCCGCTAAATCTGCCGTGGTCACGGGGTCGGGGGGGGAAGTTGACCACGACAAAAAGGAAAAGAGAAAACGTTTAGGGAAGAGGCAATGTCGGGAAGTTTTACCAGGGCGGCATAATGGGCACACACCGCCACGGCGATATCACATTGCATTCCTATGGATTTTCAAGGGCAGCCTCCTTCGTTTCGTTACATTGGCTTGCTGTATGAAGCTAACTTAACGATCGGAGCGGGCAGGGCATAGCCGGTAATGTGGCAACTGTGCGTTCCCAAAACAGAACGATAAAACAGATCGGCAAAAGTATTCAGCATTCCATTCCCGTTTTTAACGCGGCGCGCACAATGGCATTTGGCCCTTATTTCGGCCTTTTCTGCGGGCAAGGCTACCAGCTTGCCTGGCCTTGTGGTTCGGAATCGGGGTAACGCCAGAACGGTCTTTCCCAGGTTTGGAAATTCAAATTGTTTGGTTTTTTTCCCGCAATTTTATCGGATCACACCGTTTATGTGATTGCGATTCCAGTAAAGGCGGCTGCTGGTTCAGCCAACGACCCGGCAATGGTAAAAATACCTTCTGCATCACCGAACATCATCGGGGATCGCCCGTTATCGCCCTGCATCACCTTATATCACCTTGCTTTTTCCGGTAAGGGGCGCGATACCCGGTGCGTCTTGCTGTTATGGCAGGGCACCTTCGCGCGAAACGTCCATAAAAATTGGCTTACCAAAGATGCGCTATTTTCCTTCCTGGTCTTTGACCCGGTCTTCTACCGTGCTGCCTGATGAACGCCTGCCGTGGGGAACAATGTTTCCGATGGGGTTGCAACATCTTGTGGCGATGTCAGGTTCCACCATTCTCGGTCCGTTGCTGATGGGGTTTGACCCCAATCTGGCAATCCTGTTTTCCGGTATCGGCACGCTGATTTTCTTTATCTGCACTGCCGGGCGTGTACCAAGCTATCTGGGATCGTCCTTTGCCTTTATCTCGGTGGTCATTGCTGCTACCGGCTATGCCGGGTCTGGCGTCAATCCCGATATTGGCGGGGCGCTGGGCGGTATTATTGCTGCTGGCGCGCTGTATGTGCTGATTGGCGTGATCGTGATGGCAACGGGGACCGGCTGGGTCGAAAAACTGATGCCGCCGGCGGTGACCGGGGCGGTTGGGGCGGCCATTGGTCTTAATCTGGCACCGGTTGGGATCAGCGGCATTTCCGGGGATGGCATCCATATGCTGGTCGCGCTTCTGACGCTGTTATCGGTGGCTTTGGTGTCGGTTTATGCGCCGATTGCGGTGCGCCGTGTGTCGATTCTGGCCGGTATTCTTTTGGGCTATGTGCTGGTTTTGATCCTTGGTAACGGTTTTGGCCTGATGCCCGCCATTGATTTTAGCGCATTGTCGCAAGCGCCGTGGTTTGGCATGCCCAATTTTGTTGCGCCGCGTTTTGAAAGCTCGGCCATGGTGATGATTGCACCGGTGGCGTTTATTCTGGTCGCGGAAAATCTGGGTCATATCAAGGCCATTGGCGGCATGACCAAACAAAACATGGACCGTTATATTGGCCGTGGTTTTATTGGCGATGGTCTGGCAACGATGCTGGCTGGCTCCGGCGGTGGTACGGGTGTGACGACCTATGTTGAAAATATGGGGGTTATGGCTGTAACCCGCGTGTTTTCGACCCTGATCTTCGTGATTGCAGCCGTGATTGCCATTTTGCTGGGTTTCTCGCCCAAATTTGGCGCGTTGCTGCACACAATTCCAGGGCCGGTACTTGGCGGGCTTGGGGTTGCGGTGTTTGGCCTGATTGCGGCGGCAATGGTCCGTTTGTGGGTGGATAACCGGGTTGATTTTTCCGATCCGCGCAATCTGTTTACGGTTGGCATCACCCTGATTTTCGGGGCCGGGAATTTCACCGTCAGCATCGGCGGTTTTGCGATTGGTGGAATCGGCACTGCAACGCTGGCTGCGATTATTCTGTATCAGATCCTTAGTATCGGGCGTGGGAAGGCAGATCGCGCCGCAGAACAGGCGGCAAATAACGACTAAATTTGCCTATCGCTACAAGGGCCGTGTTTTCGTTTTATGGCAAATCAACACGGCCCTTGTGGTTGTAAGCGCAAGCCTTTACTAATTGGGCGTCTTGGGGTCGTTTGGCCCTGCCAGGCGACGCATGTCACCAAATTAAATGCCCCAAATACCCGTATACAGGCCCGTAAATGAAAAACCAGATTCCCAATCTGCTGACTTTGTCGCGCATCATTGTGATCCCGGCATTGGTGTTATCGTTTTATATCGACGGACCGGTGGGGAACTGGCTCGGGTTTGCTCTGTTTGCCTTTGCTGGGGTAACGGACTTTTTTGACGGCTATCTTGCGCGCAGCATGAATGTGGTTTCTCCGCTGGGCCGCTTCCTTGATCCGATTGCCGATAAGCTTCTGGTCGCAGCCGCCCTGATGATGATGGTGGCGTTTGGCCGTATTTCCGGTCTGGCTGTTTTGCCTGCCGTGATTATTATGTGTCGCGAAATTATGGTGTCGGGCCTGCGCGAACATCTTGCCGAGCTTAAGGTGCCGCTGCCGGTGACGGTTCTTGCCAAATGGAAAACCACAGCCCAAATCCTGGCGATTGGCTTTTTGCTGGTTGGTGATGCGTCACCCGATATGATCCCGTCGGTTCTGATTGGCGATATCTTGCTGTGGATTGCCGGTATTGTGACGGTGCAGACGGGATATATCTATCTGCGCACCGGGCTTAAGCATCTCGACTGATCGATTTTTGCGAGGCGACTATGGCGCGTATTACGGTTCAACAAAACGATTTCGACCTCGGTTCCGAGCTTGCGGCCCTGACCGATGGCAGGACCGATATTGGGGCTGCCGTCAGTTTTGTTGGCTTGGTGCGTGACATCGCCGGATCAGAGAATGTCAGCGCCATGACGCTGGAACATTACCCGGGCATGACCGAACGCCAGCTTGAAAAAATTGCCAATGAGGCAACAGAACGCTGGCCGCTGGATGGTGTGCGCATTATCCACCGGTTCGGCCGCCTGCTGGCGGGGGATCGCATTGTGCTGGTGATTACCCTGTCAGCCCATCGCCGCGCAGCATTTGAAGCCTGCGATTTCATCATGGATTTTTTAAAAAGCCGCGCCCCGTTCTGGAAACGCGAAGAAACCGATGATGGTGAAAAATGGGTTGCCGCCAAATCCAGCGATGAAGATGACCTTGGGCGCTGGGAAAGCGGCCAATAATTGCCGTGCTGCCTTGTGCTGCCCTGCTTTTTGCCGGGGCGGGTTCTAAACCTGCACGTAGTTTTTGACGATATCGAGAAATTCCAGCAATCCGGTTTGCAAAGCCGCACCATTTTGTACTTTGGCGGCAAGGGCATTCATCTGTGCAATGTCGGCGGGGTTAACCGTTATGTCTTGCGATATTTGGTTGTCCTTTAATTTGGTAAGCGCATTGGCAGCCCGATTGCGGCTGGCGGCAAGGGCAACCTTTTGATTAATATCTGCCGTCTCGTATTGTGTATCAAGGGCGATAAATGTCTTCATCGCAGCACTGATCAGGTTAGATACATCTGACATCGGGGTCTCCGTTAATTTGCTTTACGACTTTATCTAAAGGGGCCCTAAACACGGTCAGGGCCGGGCCTGTTTGGCCAGATCATCAATCATGGTGCCTGCTTTTTGTTTGATCTGGCTTTCGCTTAAATTGCGGTTCTGCGCAACAAGGCGCAAACCTTTGTCAATGCCGGTCAACATGGTTTGCGATGTAATTTTATCATAATTTTCAATCTGGGTTTGCAATTTGCTGCCCAGTTGGCTTGCGGTGATAAAATGACGCATGGCATTTTGCCATGTGGTTTTTTCATCCCCGGCCAGGGTTTGCCATTGCTGCCACCAGTCCTTGACCTGGCTGGATCGGTCCGTCGCGGAAATTGATGTGTCACTGTGGATTTGGTTGATGCGGGCAATCAGCGCGTCGCGGCGCACCAGAAATGCCGGCGGCGATGTGCCCAGCGTTTGCGCCAGAGATGCCAGCTGGGTCCGCAGTTTTTGCAACAGCGGTGCCGATGCCTTGATGGTGCCTGCCCCAAAAATGTCGTCTGCACCGATGTCAGTAAAAATGGCGGCGAAACTCTGATATTGATTGCGCAGATTTGCCATTTCGCCCTGCCAGCGGGCGTTTTCCGCCGGGTCAATTGTAATGGCGTCAGGGTTGATCAATATCGGCAGGTTATCGGCGGTTAGCGTGCCGGTAAATTGCGCCAGATTGGCACTGAAAATGGCCTGTTGGGCATCAAGGCTGCGCACGGGCGCACTGAACTGCGCGGTGCGGGCATCATCCAGGGCCGAAATGGCCTGTTGGGCTTCAACGCTAAACTGATGGGCCGATAATTTAAGCGCATCGGCCTTTTGCGCACAGCCCGCCAGCAAGGCCAGCATCGCAAGGATACACCCCCGCGAACATTCTTTTTTAACCCGGTAAAAATTCATCCTGCGTCCCCTGATTGCGCGGCGATCAGGGGTGACGGTGCATCAGGGGTTTTGTGACGAATGGCCTGCGAAAAGACGGGGGATTATCCCTTCTTCTTGCTCAGCATGAACAAAGCCTGATTGCCAAAAAAATTGGCCAGGTTTGAATGGCTGCCCAGGCTGACCTTTGATCCGCTTTCATTTAGCACCATGGATCGTTCAATGATCAGGTCCATATCCTTACACATGGCAACAAAGTCGCGCACGGTGCAAAAATGGATGTTGGGTGTTTCGTACCACATGATTGGCAGGTTGGGGTTTTGTGGCATCCGGCCATGAAACATCAAATCAAACCGGGCGCGCCAATGCCCGAAATTGGGGAAGGATACAATCGCCTTGCGGCCAATGCGCAACAATTCGGCCAGCACTTCGCGCGGGCGGTTAGTGGCCTGAAGGGTCTGGCTTAAAATCGCATAATCAAAGGCATCGTTGGGGTAATCGTGCAAATCACGGTCGGCATCGCCCTGCATCACGGGCAGGCCCTGTGCCACACAATTGCGCACCCCTTCGTTTGAAAGTTCCAGCCCGCGGCCATCAACCTTTTTGGTGCGCTTCAAATAGCCCAGTAATTCGCCGTCACCACAGCCAATATCAAGCACACGCGTTCCAGGTTCCACCATGTCGGCAATCAGTTGCAAATCAACACGAATGCGGTCGGACGGGGTGGTGCCATTTGTGGTGGCTGTCTGGTTTAAGGTTTGTGTCATGGTCTTAATTCAATCCGCGCGCTTCGGCGGCCCCCTCGATAAAGCCGCTTAGAACCATGTGGAAATCGGGTTCGTCGAGCAAAAAGGCATCGTGGCCCTTATCGCTTTCAATTTCCACACAACTGACATTGCACGATGCCGCATTCAGGGCATGTGCCAAACGGCGGCTTTCGGCGGTGGTAAAGCACCAGTCCGATGAAAACGAAATCACGCAGAACCGGGTGTTTGACCCGCGAAAGGCCTCGGCCAGGCGCCCGTCAAATTCCACTGACAGGTCGAAATAATCCATCGCGCGGGTGATATAAAGGTAACTGTTGGCATCAAACCGGTCGACAAACGATTTACCCTGATGGCGTAAATAGCTTTCGACCTGAAAATCGTGATCAAAGCTATAGGTAATGCCACCACGATTTTGCAGCTTGCGGCCAAATTTGCGATGCAGTGCCGGTTCGGACAAATAGGTGATATGCGCGGTCATGCGTGCCACGGCCAAACCACGGGCAGGTTTTTTGCCTTCCAGCAGGTAATTTCCCCCGCACCAGTCGGGGTCGGCCATCACGGCCTGGCGGCCCACTTCGTGGAAGGCGATATTTTGTGCGGAATGGCGATAGGACGTGGCAATCGGTGCGGCGGCAAAGACGCGCTCCGGATAGCTTTTGCACCATTCCAGCACCTGCATGCCACCCATGGACCCGCCGATAACGGCAAACAGGCTGTCGATGCCCATATGGTCGATCAGCATGGTTTGGGCACGCACCATATCGCCAACCGTGATCACGGGAAAATCCAGCCCCCAGGGTTTGCCGGTTTCCGGGTTGGTTTCCTTGGGGCCGGTGCTGCCCAGGCAGCCGCCAATCACGTTGGTGCAAATCACAAAATATTTTTCGGTATCAATGATTTTGCCGGGGCCAACAATGGCGCGCCACCAGCCTTCCTTGCCGGTAATGGGGTGAACATCATCGGCGACATATTGGTCGCCGGTCAGGGCGTGACACACCAGCACCGCATTGGATTTATCGGCATTCAGCGCGCCATAGGTTTGATAGGCCAGCGTGAACGGACCAAAATCAACACCGCTATCAAGGCGCAGCTTGTCGGTCTCGCCCAGTACAATCTGATGGCCCGGCAGGGCGCGGCGCGAAAGCGGGGCGGTATGGGACATGGACGTTTTATTCCTTTGCACGGGCAATGTCAGGCGCGCCAAACGCTGCGCCAGCCTTTTTTGTTCGTTCCAGTTAGGAACAGGCATGCTTTTAGTCAATCTTTTCTTTGCAAATGCCGGGTAGTTCCCTAAAACTGAGCGCCGTTTGGCAAAAGAGTGGATCATGGCGCAAAACGACGAAAATTTGGCAAATCTTGACCTTAACGGGCTGCGGGCTGAAATCGACGAGATCGATCAGGCGATGCAGGCCCTGATCATTCGCCGTACCCGCGTGGTGCAGGCCGTTGGTGCGTTTAAGGACCGGCAAATTGCAGCGGGCAGCAAGGTACATGTGCCCTATCGCCCGGCGCGCGAAGCCCGCATCATGCGCACATTGGTGCGCCGCCACGAAGGGGCCTTTCCCAAAACCGCCCTTATCCAGATATGGCGGGAACTGATTGCGGCGGGCACCCGCCTGGAAGCGCCCTATACGGTGGCGCTGTGCCGGGATGCCGACGGGCAAGATTGCTGGGAACTGGCCAGGCTTAATTTTGGCTGCTTAAACGAAATTGTCGAATTTGACAGCCAGCTTGAAGCCATTCATGCGCTGGAAGATGGTCGGGCCGCCGTGGGTGTCTTTCCGGCCCCGGTTGCGGGGGAAGGCCATTCGTGGTGGCCGCTGATTTCAGCTGACAGTGCGGTCAGGGTGGTGTCAAAACTGCCTTTTGGCGGGCGCCCGGTGGGCCGTGGTGAAGATACCGAAGGGTTTGTTCTTGCGGCAATCGAGCTTGAGGAAAGCGGGGATGACCGCACCCTGTTTGTCGTAAAGGTTGATCAGCCCGGTGACGAGGCCACCTTGCGCAAAGATTTTGCCAAAGCCAGCCCCGGTTCGGCAATCCTTGGCGTTTTTACGCCAACAACTGAAAATCATGGTTTTGTCCTTGTTGATGTTGCCGGATTCCTTTGTAATCAGGGCGAAAATTTTCGACGCACCCTTTTGGACCATGGTTTGAAATGCGGTGACGTGCGGGTATTGGGTGCTTATGGCGTGCCGATCCCCGCTGACGAAATGTAAACGAACATACGAACATACCCCCAGGGAGTTTCCTGTTATGACTGCGCCCACCCCCCGTCCCGGTATTCTTGATATTGCCCCCTATGTTGGTGGTAAATCCAGCAGTGCGGGTGCTGCCCGTGTGATCAAGCTTTCGTCAAACGAAGGCGCGCTTGGCCCCAGCCCCAGGGCCATCGAAGCCCTGCAAAAATCGGCAACCAAACTGCATCGATATCCCGATGGCGGGTGTGACCTTTTGCGCGCCAAACTGGCTGAAAAATACGACCTGGAATTTGATCAGATCGTATGCGGTGCTGGATCAGACGAACTGATCACGCTTTTGATCCGGGCTTATGCCGGGCCGGGCGACGAAGTGCTGTATTCACAGCATGGCTTCCTGATGTATCCGATTGCCGCCAAGGGTGTGGGGGCGGTCCCGGTTACCGCGGCTGAAACCAACATGACAGCCAGCGTTGACTCGATCCTGGCCGCCGTCACCGATAAAACCAAAATCGTTTTTGTTGCCAACCCCAATAACCCGACCGGGACTTATATTACCTCGGCCGAGGTTGCACGCCTGCGTGAGGGCCTGCGCGAAGACATTTTGCTGGTAGTGGATGCCGCCTATGCCGAATTCATGACCGGGCAGGAAGATTATACCGCCGGGGCCGAACTGGTGGCAAAGGGTGACAATACCGTCATGACACGCACCTTTTCCAAAATTTACGGTCTGGGCGGTATTCGTTTGGGCTGGTGTTATGCACCGCCTGCCGTCGCCGATGTGCTGCAACGCCTGCGCAACCCGTTCAATGTCGGTTTGCCCTCACAGGAAGCCGGTGTTGCCGCCCTTGAGGATGACGATTTCGTCGATGCCTGTGTGCGCCATAACTCGGAAACGCGGGAATGGTTCCGCGAGGAAATCAACAAACTGGCCGATCTTAAGGCCCATCCGTCCTATGGCAATTTTGTCATGGTTGAATTCCCGGCAGAGGAAGGCAAAAACGCCGATGCCGCCAACGAATTCATGATGGCCCGTGGGGTGATCCCGCGCAAAATCGGCGCGTATGGTTTGCCGCAAATGTTGCGTATTTCCATCGGCACACAAGAAGAAATGCAGATATGTCTGCAAACAATCAAAGATTTTATAGCGAATTAAAATGACCAGTTCCGTATCGACGACCCCGCTGTTTGACAAAGTTGCATTCATTGGCATGGGCCTTATTGGTTCCTCGATGGCGCGCCGCATGATCCGCGACGGCCTGGCAGGTTCCATTAGCTGTGCCGTGCGTTCCGAAGCCACCCGTGACCGGGTTCTGGAACTGGGCATTGCCAATTACGCCTATTGCGACATCGAAAGCGCGGTCAAAGACGCGGACCTGGTGATGCTGTGCGTGCCGGTGGGCATTAACGAAACCATCGGCCAACAGCTTGAAGGCCACCTTAAACCGGGCTGCATTGTTTCCGATGTTGGCTCGGTTAAACAGGCGGTTATTCGCGATATTGCCCCGCATCTGGGCGAAGGGGTGCATTTCGTCCCCGGCCATCCGCTGGCCGGGACCGAACATTCCGGCCCCGATGCGGGCTTTCCCGAACTGTTTGAAGGGCGCTGGTGCATTTTAACCCCTATCCCCGGCGTGCCCGATGAGGCCAATGCCAGGGTTCAGGCGCTGTGGGAAGCCTGCGGGATGCGGGTGGAATGCATGGATGCCAACCATCATGACCGTGTTTTGGGCATTACATCGCATTTGCCCCATTTGATCGCGTATACCATTGTTGGCACGGCAACCGACCTTGAAGACGCAATGCGCCAGGAAGTGATCAAGTTTTCAGCCACCGGGTTTCGCGACTTTACCCGTATTGCCGCGTCCGACCCGACCATGTGGCGCGATGTGTTTTTAAACAACCGGGAAGCCGTGCTGGAAGTTTTAGGCCGTTTTCAGGAAGATCTGATGGCCCTGCAACGTGCCATTCGCTGGGGCGAGGGCGACAAGCTGTTTGATCTGTTTTCGCGTACCCGTGAAATTCGTCGGGGCATTGTCGATGCCGGCCAGTATTTTACCAATTTCTCGGCCGAGGGCGAAGACCGCAAGTCCGATGAAAGTGGCAAAAGCAAAAAGCCCCAACCGCCAACGGACGCCTGAGTAACCTGAATTGAAAAGACCCGGCCGGTGTCAACGGCCCTTGAAGGTTGATGCTTACCTTAAACGGGGCCGCTTGTTTCGGCGGGTCTTTTTCCACGATTAATGCCGTTTGGCAGCAAAAAGGCCGTGCTTGCAACGGTCTCGCCTGCAAGGAACCCCGCAAATGCCCGTACAAAACATATCGAGCCATCCGGCCTTTGCCCGGTTCATGCCGTTTGTGTTTGTGTTTTTGTGGAGCACGGGGTTTGTTGGTGCCAAATTTGGCCTGCCTTATGCCGAGCCGTTTACCTTTCTGCTGATCCGGTTTCTGGTGGTGATTGCCATTATGTTGCCGGTGGTGTGGCTGCTGCGTGCGCGCTGGCCCAAAACCCTGGCTGAAACCCTGCATATTGCCGTGGCCGGGATGCTGGTACATGGCATTTATCTGGGTGGGGTCTTTGCTGCTATTAACCATGGTTTGCCAGCGGGGCTGTCGGCCCTGATTGTCGGCATGCAGCCGGTGTTAACCGCATCGGTGGTTGGGGCGTTGCTGGGCGAACGCGTTACAGCACGGCAATGGCTGGGGCTGGCTTTGGGGCTGGTTGGTGTGGGGCTGGTGCTTGGCCCTAAAATCGGCAATGGTTCCGGAATTACCGTTGTGGGTGTGTTGCTGGCCGTGGGCGCGTTGTTGGGGATGACGGCAGGGACGCTGTATCAAAAACGGTTTTGCACCGGCATGGATTTGCGCAGCGGTACGGTTATTCAATATAGTGCCGCCAGTGCCGTTGTTGCGATTGCGGCTTTTTCGTTTGAAACCCGACATGTTGACTGGACGCTGGATTTTGTCCTGGTGATGGTGTGGCTGGTGCTGGTGCTTTCAATCGGGGCGATCATGCTGTTGATGGTGCTGATCAAACAGGGCGAAGCGACCCGGGTGGCCAGCATGTTTTATCTGGTGCCGCCCACGGCCGCCTTTTTTGCCTGGGTGCTGTTTGATGAACAGATTGGTGTTTTGGGCTTTGTCGGGTTTGGTGTTGCCGCCCTTGGGGTGGCAATGGTGATGTCGAAACGTTAGGGTCGGGGCCAGACCAAGCCAGCAAAATAGACAGACAGGCCAAAATCAGGAGGATGTGAATGACGGGCGAGTCGGGCCACGATGATAAATGGGTGTTTGGCTATGGTTCGCTGTTGTGGCGGCCCGGTTTCACCTGTGAGGAACGTGCCCAGGCGCTTTTGCGCGATTATCATCGATCCTTTTGCATCTATTCGCATCATTATCGCGGCACCCCGGAAAATCCGGGTCTGGTTCTGGGCCTGTCGGCCGGGGGGCAATGCCACGGCATGGCCTTTCGTGTCAAACCGGAAAACTGGCCGATGGTGAAGGCCTATCTTGATGAACGCGAACTGGTAACCAATACCTATATTCCGGCCGATGTTGATGTGGAACTGGCCGATGGCCGCCACGTTATTGCCCATACCTATGTGGCCGACCCGGCACACCCGCAATATGCGGGCAACCTGCCGATGCGCGAGGCGGCTGAAATTATTACCGCAGCCTATGGTAATGTCGGCCCTAATCTGGAATATCTTGAAAATACGGTTTGCCACCTTGATCAGATGGGCATTGTTGATCCGCCCTTGCATGATCTGATGGATCTGGTGCGTCGCGAATATGGACAATTAAATATGGGTGCAGGGATTTAACCCGGCCCAACAAATAATGAACCTTGCCCCGGCATATATCTGTGCGGGTTTGGGGCAGGTTCGGGGGGAACTTGATGTCTCAGGCAAATTCAACGGCGGGTAAAACACAGGCCGTTCCCGTGATTGCCTATATGCTCCTCATCGCCTGCGCGTTGATGTGGGGGTCCAACCATGTGGTGGCGCGCGGGGTGAATGCATCGGTGCCACTGGCGGCACTGGCTTTCTGGCGCTGGGTTGTCGCCCTTTTATTGTTGCTGCCGGTTTGTATGGGCAAGTTCCGCCGTGACTGGCCGCTGATCAGACAGGGTTGGAAGCCGATATTCTGGATCGGCACCACCGGGACATTCATGTTCACCATTGCCATCTATCTGGCGGCATATAACACCACGGCGGTTAATACAGGCCTTTTGAATGCGACAACGCCAATCTGGGTGTTGCTGTTTGCAGCGTTATTGACGGCAGACAAACCTCGCATGACCCAATGGGTGGGCGTTCTGATTGCCGGTTTGGGAACTGCGGTGATCATTGCCAAGGGCGACATTAATGTTTTTCTGGAAATGAATTTTGTTTCCGGCGATTTGTTCGCCCTTATTTCGGCAATGATCTGGGCGGTTTATTCGATGCTGCTGAAATATGCACCACGGGGCATTCACCCGTTTAGTCTGATTTTCGCCTCCATCGTGGTCGGGCTGGTTTATCTGACGCCGATTTATCTGTGGAGCATTCTGGTCAATGGTGACCCGTATTTTACCCGGTTGGACCCGGCCTGGCCCGACATGATCAAAATTGCCTATATCGGTGCCGGACCGGCCTTTTTGGGCTATTTGTTCTGGAACCGGGGGGTCGGCATGGTGGGGGCAGCCAATGCCGGTGTGTTTCTGTATTTGATGCCCGCCTTTGCCAGTGTGCTGGCCATTATTTTTCTCGGTGAAGAACTGCATTTATATCATTTGGGTGGTATCGCCCTGATTGCCGTGGGGATTTGGCGGGCCACCCGGCGTGTCCCCAAACCGGCGCCGACTAAAACGGCCTGATTTTTACGCTGGCAGAGCCATCAAATTCCATGCAAAAGGCCGGTCAGAAATTCTGACCGGCCTTTATGTTTTAGCCCCGTTCTTGATGAAGACACCCAAACGGGAATGATCGAAGCGCGACAGTGCCGCCTAAACCCGCCTATGTCGTGGTTTGGGGAGCATTGGCGTCGGCATCTGTATCGGTAATACCCGGTGTGGGGGGCGGTGCTGGCAGATCAAATTCGATTTGGGCGATTTTTTCCAGTTCGCGCGTACGGTCATCGATGCGGGATTTAATTTCACGCATAAATGTTTTGCGATCCAGCCCCGGTTCCATCGGCGGCAAATATTCCAGCGTCACCTTGCCGCTATATTTCATAAATTTTGCCCGGCCCCAGAACATGCCGGAATTAAGGGCAACCGGGATCATGGGGACATCGGGGAAGGCCCGGTAAAGGGCATAAACACCGGGATGATAAGGGCGATCCGATCCGGGCGGGGTGCGGGTTCCTTCGGGGAAAATTACCACGCGCGCACCGCGTTTCAACCCGGAATCAACCCCCTTGATCATGTCCTTAAGGGCCGATCCACCGGCAGAGCGATCCACCGGGATTTGCCCTGAATATTTTAAAAACAGGCCAAAGACCGGAATATCGATCAATTCCTTTTTCAGGATATAGGCCGGATCATGCAACAGGGTATGAAAGGTCAGTGTTTCCCATGCGGACTGGTGTTTGGATACCAGAATGCACGGTCCGTCGGGCAAATACTGGCCGCCGACAATGCGGGGTTCCAGCTTGACCGTAATTTTCAACAGCCACTGCACCCACATACACCAGAAACGACCGGTTTTTTGGGCAAATTTGGGGCCAAAAAACAAAAACGGCCACAGCACCAGGCATTCGACAGCTGTGCCGCCAAAAAACAGGATGTTGAAAATCAGGGCACGAATTGTGCTCATCTTTACGTCCTTCAAACCAAATTCATTGCGTTCTGGTCTTTTAGGGGGTTTTGGGGGCAATGTGAAATAAATGCTTCACATGTAATGCCCACCTGCGGTTTTGCCTGCCCCGTGCGTTTCGTTCTTATCCCTGCGGGCCGACAATGACGACGGAGGCATCGGTATTCGCATTGCGATTGCCCGGCTGCATATAGGACTGCTTTTGAGGCTGTGTTTCGCCGCTAACCGCATTTAACGGGTTCGCCGCCGACAATTCGTTATTGTCGGGTATTTCGTCGGGAACCGGCGGCAGGCTCTGCCGTGTGGATGGAAACCATTCCAGCACCTTGTTGCGAAAGGCCGCAAACAGATATTTGTTATATTCGCTTGAAATAAGCGCCGCACTGCCCGGCCAGCGCCACCAGTCGTTTACTTTGACATTTTCTGGGAACACGGGATGCGCGACAATTTCGACATCAGGCATCAGGTTGTGAAATTCCAGCAGCGAGCGCGGCATATGGTAGTTGGCCGTGACGATGCGCAGGCTGTGATAGCCTTGTTTGTAAACCCATGTGGCGGTTTCAATGGCATTGCCCCGTGTGTTCTCGGCGATATGCCCCAAAACAATACAGCAGGCAACCAGGTCGGGGTCGGCGTGGCCCGCACTTAGAAGTTCATCAACCTCGACGCCGCGATAAACCCCCGAAATAAACAGTTTTTGAGCCAGGTGGCGGTTAAGCAGGCGTCGGCCTTCGCTTAGCCGTTCGCTGCCACCGGTTAACACAACAATTGCATCGGTTTTTTGATAGGGGTCAGGAACATGATCGGGGATTTGACCCACATACCAGAAAAAACCGGCACCCCATACCAGTGCCAGCATGATCAAGGTGGAAATGAGGAAACGCACACGGCGCGACCGCCGCCGGTTCTGGACCGAGCGTGGGGCTGTTCGGGTTCTCTTCATTCCGGGATGCCTTTGGTGGCGCCGGGGCGCAGGCGCATCGTTGGTCTCCCATTACATATCGCAAAGCGCGTCAATATCGATTTCGCAAATGACGCATACATTACGCACATTCAAGGTGGGGTTGTCTACCGGTGCAGGCAGGGTGAGCGGGCAAAGTGTAAGAGATAAAACAACATAAAATCAATGTTGTGGTTATAACATCCGCCGTAACACCTTCAGGACGGTGCGCTTTGCCGTTAACCATGCCACCGACGAAATGGCAACAGGAACGATCAGCACCAGAATAAAAAACAGCGGCAAATGCAGGGTGGCCGGAATTTGCCAGCCCGCACGTAACCCCAGATAACCAATCAAAAGCGATACCGGCAAGGCAATGGCAATGCCGATCAGGCTGCCCAAAAAGGCCAGTCGCATGGTGTGGCGGGCAAATTGACCGGCAATATAACCATCAGGTGCGCCAATCAGATGCAGTAATTCAATGATCGATTTATGAATGGACAGGCCGGAGCGGGTAGCGAAAAATACCGATAACGTGGTGGCGGCAAACAAAACACCAATCAGCGCAAGCAGCGCCATTTCAACCGACACGGCGACATCGCTGATCCGTTCCAGCCAGATCCGGTGATCGTCGAGGACGGCTTCTGGCGCGGTTCTGGAAACTGTTGCTTCAAGCACATTAAAATCAAAGCCCGATGACGGGGTAATTTCAATGATGCGCGGTATGGGAAGATCGCTGATCATTTCATTGGGGCCAAGCCACGGTTCAAGCAGTTCAACCATTTTATCGGGGCTAAGTTCGGCTATGCGGGCAACACCGGGTTGGCCTGAAACAGCGGCAATAATTGTTTGAACCCGTTCTTCCAGGGCCGCTTCGCGTTGTTTTGGTTCGAGTTGCGACAGGCCCGTTGGGGGCACCTGAATGGTCAGGCTGCCGTCAATCTGGGTGGCCCAGCGACCAACGGTATCGTGCAATACAGCAAGGCCGACAATCGAAAATGTCAGCAACGCCACCATCAGCGCCACGATGCTGGGCAGGAACCTGCTTGAGGAGTCGTTTTCAAGCGGCAAATGCGAGGGACGGGAACGGAATGCCATAATGCCTGGGTATTTCCTGCTTTTTGTCTTGGTGTTTTGCGGTGTGGTCGCTGTTACGCCTGGGGCCGGTGGTCAAGGTCGTGAATGGTGCCACCTTCGAGCAGCCAGTGTTTATGTCCGAACCGCCTTATCAGGTGGCGGTTATGGGTGGCGATCAACACGGTGGTGCCCAGTTTGTTCAGTTCCTCGAACAGGTATAAAAGGCGCATGGCAATACGGTCATCGACATTGCCGGTTGGTTCGTCGGCCAGCAACAGGGCCGGGCGGCTGATGACAGCACGGGCAATGGCCACACGTTGCTGTTGCCCGCCCGAAAGCCGCGACGGGATGGCGTTGATCTGATCGCCGAGGCCGACCCATTCAAGCAATTCGGTCACGTTTTTGCGAATTTGCAAATCTTCAACCCCGGCCACGCGCAAGGGTAAAGCTACGTTTTCAAAGGTCGATAGATGGTTGATCAGGCGGAAATCCTGAAAGACGACGCCAATTTTACGTCGTATTGCCGGTAATTCATCGCGCGGGATGCGAATGTTGTCGCGGCCAAAAATGCTGATTTCGCCGCGTGTCTGTCGTAATGCCAGATAAAGCAGACGCATCAGGGTGGATTTGCCAGCCCCGGATGCCCCGGTTAAAAAGTGAAAACTGCCGCGTGTCAGGGAAAAGTTCAGTTCACGCAGAACTTCCGGTCCCGATTCATAACGGACCCCGACATTGCGAAAACTGACGACATCGTTCACCTGCGTCCTCCTGACTGCGTTGTGGGCGGTGGTGCGTTTGGGCATGATCTGCCGCCAAACGACGCCACAGACCGGCTTATACCTGAAAATGCCTTAAAAATGCGTGGATATGCAAATGTGCGCATGGCGTTACCGGGCATGGCACTGTTTTAACATAAAAAATTATCAATCAAGGGTGTGTTTTATGGCATTGGTATGTGATCTTGAACGCAGTTTATACGCTGCTTTATCCAGCTTCTGTTATCTTTGCTTAACAGTCTGTTAAATCGGCGCTATTTACATATAGTATGAAGCGGCGAAAAGCGGGGGGTGTCCGTCGACCGTTTTTCCTGTATTCAATGGGTCCTGACCCTAGGTTCGGAATTCGAGCTGCTGACAGCTTTATGCCAGGTTTGCAATGATCATAACTTGCCCAGACTGCTCTAAAAAATATTCTGTAAAGGCCGAGTCTATCGGACCGAAAGGCAGAACTGTACGCTGTAAAAGTTGCGGTAACAGTTGGCATCAGGACCCTCCGGGGGCGAAACCTGCTGCGCCGGCTGCGCCTGCGCCCGCGCCGGTTTCATCTGCCGGTGACGAGGAAATGACACCACCCCCCTTTGCCCGCGATGGGGCCGCTGGGGGGGATTTTGGTGCGGGCCAGTATGACGGCGATGTCGATGCCGGTTTTGAAGGTGCGGACCGTATTCCCGATCCGCCACCCTTTCCGCGTCAGCTCAATAGAAATGACGACCCGGCGCCCAAATCGAAAAAGGGCATTGTCGGCTGGATCCTGTTTTTGCTGATCATCATCGGGATTGGTGCCGGCGCCTATTTTGCCAAGGATGCCTTGATCAACGCCTGGCCGCCGATCGCCAAAATGTATGACATGGTTGGCCTGGATGTGCCCCATGTTGGCGAAGGTCTTGATATTAAGGAAATGCCGCCGACCCGTGAAGAAGAAGACGGCGTGGATGTTTTGGTGGTGCGCGCTGAAATCGTTAATATCAGTAAGGTTGACCGTTCGCTGCCCTATTTGCTGATCGAACTTCTTGATCCGCTTGACCGGGTGGTTCAGCGCAAAAAAGTTCCGTTGATTTATGATCAGCAGGCGGCACAGGTTGAACCCGGGATGCCCATTCAGGAACAGGTTTTGCCGGTAGGTAAGACATTGAACGTGGAAACCAAAATCCGCAAACCAAACCCGACAGCCACGCGCCTTCAGGTAACCTTCCTTGACCCGCGTGAAGCCGTTGAGCCTTAAGGCATTATCACCGGGTGATAATGCCGCCTGAAAGAATTGTGAAACGGGCAGTACCAGCGGGTGCTGCCCGTTTTGTTTGGCGGCGTATCTAGGGCTGTAACGTCAGAGTATAATGGTTACCCGGGCGGGATCGCGGTTTGCAAAAATTTATCGGGTAATTGGCCGGTAATGGCATCGGTCACTGGTGCAGAGGGGCGGGGTGTTGCGAATGTCGGGCACTGCTACACCGTATCGCGGGCATATCAGCTATTGAAGGCATTGCATCTTGTCGCAGTGTGCCGTAACGCGCAGGTTTCCTGCCCCGTTGGCATGCGTGGTTGTCGATATGTGGGGCAGGCGGATGTTACCAGGTGCTTGGCCAATGGTTGTTAGAACCGTTTTAGCAACCGGTCGATATAGTCATGTTCAAGTACCGGTCGGCCCGGTTCGCTGGAGCGCCGGCGCAGTTCCTGTAATATTTGCCAGGTTTTATTGAGTGTATCGGCATTGGGAATATGGGTGCCATTTTCGCCGTCCACCGGCCGTCCCAGCGGGTCACGCTGGCCCGGCTGGCCCAGTTCATCAAACATGGGCATCATTTTGCTTAGCCCTTCAAGCGCCTGGCCCAGGGCGCCAATACCTTCACGCAGGCTTTGCAGGGCGTTTTGTTGCTGTTGCAGGGCTTCATGCTGGCGACCATGGGCAAGGGCGTCAGAGGCGCGTTTCATGGCATCAATTGCACTTTTCAGGCCGCTGCTATCCCCGAAACGGTCAAAGGCGTTATTGTTGGTAAGGGAACCGGCATCGTCGGATAATTGCTGTTGGGTTTGTGCACGGTCCTGGCTGCTGGGCGCGTCATTGCTGCGCTGGTTCGCCTGGTCCATTAATTCCTGCTGGCGTCGGGCAAGGTCACGCATACCATCGAGCATCTGACGAAGGGGTTGTGTGATGTCCTGTCCTTTGCCGTCGCTGCTGACCTGCATGTTTTCAACCAGCTGGCGCAACTGGTCGATCAGGTCGCGGGCTTCGTTGCGTGCCCCCGACCGCATCAGCGCCCCGATCTGGTCAATGACGCGTGAGAGGTCCTGTTGTTCAATCATCTGGCCGTGCGGCGCATTTTCCGGGCGCATCGGGGCATCTTTTTGCGCCAGTGCGGCCATATATTCGTTTAAGGCCTGACGATAACGTTCGATCAGGTCGGAAATTTCCTGTTCGCCGATGTCCGGGTTTGACAGGGCATCCAGTAGTTTTTCTTCGGCTTCGATCAGGTTGCGTTCGGCCAGGCCATAATGGCCACGTTCAATTTCCTCGGCAATGTGCCACAAAAGATCGCCGACATTCTGGTGATAGGCAATATCGTCAAGGTGGGCCGATAACCGTGCTGTTGCCACCGAAAGGCCCAGAAAGACCCCGATATCGCCGCCATATGCCTGGGGCGCGTTTAACACCGGGTACAGGCTGTTGCGCAGGTCGCGTGCCTGGTCGGGATAGCGCAGTAAAAGTTTACGAATATCAATCAGCTTGCGAGCAACCGGATGGGTGAATTCCCGTTCGGGCAATACCAGCGACTGTATTTCGCTTTTGGCGGTTTGGCCGAAATTATCGGTGGCGACAAGTTGCAGGTTTACCGGCAACCCGGCCCAGGCATGCGCAACCAGATTCAAAAAATAAGGCCCATGCAGGTTGTTAACGGATACGGGTGCATCGTTGGTTGCACTATCCGGTGTTGTTTCTGGTGTGTTACCATCATCGCCACCGTTAACCGGACCGTTTTCTGCGTAACTATCGCGCTGATTTTTAGCAGATGATCCGTCGGTCCCACCGGTCAGGTTGATGGTAATAGGCTCGATTTTGCCATAGACCGAAGCCGCAGTGGCTTCAAGGCGCGGGCTGATCATTAGGTTTAGCGTGCGAATGCCGTAATCGTCATTTGCAATGTAATCCAGGCGGACATGATCGCGTTTTGTGGTTGTGGGGGGCGCAACAAAAGCCAGAACCGGCGGAATATCGGCAACAATATCAACCTGCATTCGCAACCGGCTTGTACCCCAGACCGTAATGTTCCATTCGCCGGGCTGGTCCAGCAATGTTGAAACGGAATAACTGTTGTTTTCGCTGTTTCCAAGCGGCCGTTTGTGGCCATCAGGGGCGATCAGGGTGGGTTGCCATGCACTGGTGATGCTGCCTGCCAGAATGGTGCCTGCCGGAACACGTAACTGCACCGGCTGGTTTTCATCGCTGGCGTCGCTACTGGTGTCATCACGCCCTGCCGTTTCGTTTGTATTTTGCCCTGATTTGTCCGCGCCAGGTGTTTCTGATCCGAGATCAGGTCGGGTTAAAACACTGTTGCTGCCATTCCATGTGGCACTGGTTCGCCCGTTACCTTCGTTTGGGGCTGTGGCGCCCAGCCCATTATTTGACGCGGTAAAATAGGTGATGGCACCTTCATGTCCAGGGTTAATAACACGGGGGATTTTGCCGGTATAGGCAGGGGGTGTTACCCACAAACTGGTGGAAAAAGCAGCCCCGCTTAACCGGCTAAGCGGGGCCAGTGCTGTTGAAAGGCGGTCGCCATATTTGCCATGTGCCACCATCACACCAACGAAAAGCAGCAATACCGGTATCACGGCCAGCCCGAACGGGTCGTGCCTGGCCAGTATCGGGCGGGGACGTGGCAGGTGCAAATGGCCGGTTTTGGTTTCGTTGGCGCGCAGCTGGCGTTGCCACAAATAGGTTGTCAGGGCGTCGTCCGATGCGGCAATGCCATCGGTCTGGCTTTGCAGGGGGGTGTGGTGCAGGTTGTTTTCGGCCTCTATCCGCGCCATGACCTGAATGGCGGGGGGGGATTTAAGGGCGCGCCATGCAAAAACACCAAAAACACCCAGCCCGATAATCGCAAGCCCCAACAGGCATAAATGAACGATCGGTGGTAACTGGTTAATAACGCCGGTCAGGGCCAGGCCAACGAAACTGGCAATAATCGCCAAAACGGGGATCAGGCGTGGCCACACCCGTTCCCACGTCAAAACAAGACTGGCGATTTTTAGCCGACGTTCCAGCCGGGCGGATGTGACCAACATATTCACGCAAACGGCCCTGTGGTGGATCTTGTTATCAGTTTGGACGTGCAATGCTTAAGGTCAAGCAAAGACCGCGTGATCAGGGACAAAAAAAGGGCCGCGACGCGCGCGACCCTGTTCGATATTGGCCCAAGGGCCGTTTTGGGGCAACTCCCCGCAATGCGGTGAAATTAATCCAGCCAGCCCGGAATTTTGTCCAGTCCGATCAATTCATCAATGGACTGGCGTTCGCGGATAACGGCGAATTTATCGCCGCTAACCAGAACTTCGGGGGTCAGCGCACGGGTGTTATAGGTCGACGACATGACCGCGCCATATGCCCCGGCCGAACAGATCGCAACAAGATCCCCCGGTTGCAGGTTATCGGGCAGTTTGCGGTCTTTGCCAAAGGTATCGCCGGTTTCGCAAATCGGGCCAACCACGTCCATCAACGCCATTTTGTCATCATCGCCTGCTTCATTAACGGCAATGATTTCGTGATAGGCGTTATACAATGTCGGACGGATCAAATCGTTCATGGCGGCATCAAGTATGGCAAAGCGTTTGGCTTCGCCGTCTTTGATATACATGACGCGCGAAACAAGGATACCGGCATTGCCCACAATCAAACGGCCCGGTTCCAGGGTGATGTGGCAACCAAGGTGCCCCACCGTTTCACGCACCATCTGGCCATAGGCCTCGGGCAGGGGCGGTGTTTCGCCCTGATAGGCAATGCCAAGCCCGCCGCCAAGGTCGAGGTTTTTAATATCGATACCATATGTCCGCAATTCCTCGACCATGCCAGCCAGGCGGGTGAAGGCCTCGCGGAACGGGGTCAGGTCGGTCAATTGCGAACCGATATGCATGGCAATACCGGTAATTTCGATACCATCCATTTTGGCGGCATCGCGGTAAACCTCAATCGCGCGGGTCCAGTCGATGCCGAATTTGTTTTCGGCCTTGCCCGTGGCGATTTTTTCGTGGGTTTTGGCATCGACATGCGGGTTGATGCGCAATGCAATGCGGGCCTTTTTGCCCATATCCAGGGCAACGCGGTTCAGTTCGATCAGTTCAGGGATCGATTCGACATTGATTTGCGCAATGTCGGCATCCAGTGCTTCGCGCATTTCGGCATCGGCCTTGCCCACGCCCGAAAAAATAACCTTTGACGGAGCGACGCCCGCGCGAAGGGCACGGCGCATTTCCCCCACCGAAACCACGTCGGCCCCGGCCCCCAATTTGGCAAGGGTCCTGATCACGGCCTGGTTTGAATTGGCCTTCAGTGCATAACAAACCGTGGCATCCA
Organism: Thalassospira sp. MCCC 1A01428; assembly: GCF_002115825.1. GTDB lineage: Bacteria > Pseudomonadota > Alphaproteobacteria > Rhodospirillales > Thalassospiraceae > Thalassospira. The sequence goes on from NZ_JFJZ01000001.1 coordinate 80,249, forward strand.
GCCCGTCAAACGCGCTGGCATACACCTTGTAATGGCGTTCCAGGGTTGCGGTGGAATAGCAATAAAACGGGGTGCCGACCTGGTCGGCCAGTTCCGGTATCGAAACGCCTTCGGCGTTCAGAACACCATCAACATACTCAAAATGGTTCATTGGCTGGGATAGCTCCGCGGGTAATCTTTGCCAGCATCTGTTGGCGGTACAGGCGGGCCTTTTTTGCCACAGGCGGCAACGGCCAGGCCCATGGTCACTGCCAGCGCCAAGATCAGCGCACGCGTGCCATGGCGGGTTATCGTGTGATTTTTCATTTCAAAAACCTTTCCTTTGCCGCGGCAACGGATTCGCGAACACGTTCCGGGGCCGTGCCACCAAAACTTTTGCGGGCGGCAACCGATGCTTCCACGGTCAACACATCAAAAACCGCGCTGGTGATTTTCGGCTCGATTTTCTGCAGTTCTTCCAGCGGCAACTGGTCCAGGTCGCAGCCCATGGTTTCGGCCAGTTTCACAGTTGCCCCAACGACATGGTGTGCATCGCGGAACGGCATGCCCAGTTCGGTCACCAGCCAGTCGGCAAGGTCGGTTGCGGTGATGTAACCGGCCCCGGCAGCCTTGCGCATGTTATCGGCAAAGACCTTCATATCGGCGACCATGCCGGTCATGGCCGCAACGCACAGGCCCAAATGGTCATGGGCAAAGAAAACCGGTTCCTTGTCTTCCTGCATGTCCTTGGAATAGGCCAGCGGCAGGCCTTTCATCGACAGCATCAGCGAATTATAGCAGCCCACAATCCGGCCAATTTTCGAACGGATCAGCTCGGCGGCATCGGGGTTGCGTTTTTGCGGCATGATCGATGAACCGGTCGAAAATTTATCGGACATGCCAACAAATTTGAACTGGGCCGAACACCAGATCACCATTTCCTCGGCCAGGCGCGACAGATGCATGGCGGTAATGGAGGCCACATTGAGATATTCCAGCGCAAAATCACGGTCCGACACGGCATCGAGCGAATTGGCTGCCGGGCGGTCAAACCCCATCGTTTCCGATGTCAGGTGCCGGTCAATCGGGTAGGGCGTACCGGCAAGGGCGGCAGAGCCCAGCGGGTTTTCGTTCATTCGAACCTTGCAGTCGGCAACGCGAGAGCGGTCGCGGCCAAACATTTCAACATAGGCCAGCATATGGTGGCCAAATGTTACCGGCTGGGCCGCCTGCAAATGGGTAAAGCCCGGCATCACGGTATCGATGTTTTTTTCTGCCTGACCAATCAGGGCTTCCTGCAACCCGGCAAGGCCTGCTTCAAGGTCATTCAAGGCAACGTCACGCACCCACAGTTTGAAATCGGTGGCAACCTGGTCATTTCGCGACCGGCCGGTATGCAGGCGGCCTGCTGCCGGGCCGATCAGGTCGCGCAGGCGGCTTTCGACATTCATGTGAATATCTTCAAGGGCGGTCGAAAACACGAAATGGCCGCTCTCGATTTCTTGAAGAATGCGGTCTAGACCTTCGATGATTTTCTCGCCATCCTCAGCCGGAATAATGTTTTGTTTGACCAACATGGCACAATGGGCCTTTGATCCCTGAATGTCCTGGGCATACAGGCGTTTATCAAACCCGATCGAGGCATTGATTTCTTCCATGATTGCGGAAGGGCCTGCTTCAAAGCGACCGCCCCACAAGGCGTTGGCGTTTTTCGGGTTGGCAGAAGTCTGGTCGGTCATGTTGTTTTCGCTTTGGTCTGAAAGGTGTGTGTTGTGAAGGCGCTGCTTCAATATATAAAACTTGGCGTGATTGTCGCCATATCCGCCATTTATGCAAGCCCTGCCTTTGCCAATGTGGCTGTCCCTGATCAACTTTCCAAACTTGATACCGCAACACATGCCGGGCCACTGCCCGATAAAACCGAATTTAGCGACGAAAACGGCAATATCCATGACCTGAAAGGGTTCAAGGGCACGGTGATGCTGGTCAATTTATGGGCGACATGGTGTGCGCCGTGCGTGCGCGAAATGCCTGATCTGAACGATCTGGCCGATAAAATGGCCGATAAACCGTTTCGCGTGATTGCGATTAGCCAGGATCGCGGCGGTGCCAAGGATGTGCAGGCGTTTTTCGACGAAAACGATATTCATAACCTTGATGTTGCCCTTGACCCCAAAGGCGCGCTTGCACGCTCGTTCAAGGTGCGCGGCCTGCCAACCAGCATTCTGATCGGTAAAGATGGCAATGTGATTGGCTATGTCGAAGGGGTGGCACCGTGGGCCGATCCGGCGATTATCAAGTATTTCACCGATCTGACAAACGACTGATTGGCGCTCGGTATCGCGTGCCTGTTGCGCGCGGGCCAATGAACCGGCCGGATCTGGTTTATCTGTGAATTGCAAGCACCGGCCCCTTGTTGCCCGCCATGTGTAATGGCAGGCAATACAGGACCGGTGCTGGTTTTTATCAAAGGGCAGGGATGGGTTTACGCCTGATAACGTGGTGCGGCTTGCCCGTTAAGCAAATGCGGCAGCATTGCCTTGCGGGCATCTTCCAGGGTCAGCCATAAATTTTCGTCGTGCAGGGGGGGAATGGTGATGGTTTCGCCTTTGTCAAAACCGGCAAGGGCGGCATCAACCAGTTCGTTCACCTCCATCACGCCATCAAGGTCGTTAACATTGCGGCCTGAACGTTCCCATATTTCGGTACGGGTGGCGGCGGGCAACACGGCCTGAACATGCACACCGGTTGCAGCCAGTTCAATATTCATTGCGTGCGACAGGGCGATAACAAAGGATTTGGTTGCCCCGTAATAGCCCAGCGGTAATTCCGGGGCCAGCCCGACGACGGACGCGATATTGATAATTGCCCCGGCTTTGTTTTCAACAAAACGCGGAATAACGGCAGCACTAAGCTGGCTTAAGGCTGTTACATTTAACGTAATCAGGTTGCGGATTTCTAAAGACGTCGCATCCGTGAAACCGCCATGGGCCGCCATACCGGCATTGTTCACCAGAATGCCAAGATTGGGCAGGCTGGCAAGCTGGTCTTCAACTTTTGCAAGGTCCGCAGCATCGGTCAAATCGGCAACAAGAATATCGACCTTTACACCGGTTTCGACCCGCAGGCGTTCTGCCAGGGCATTAAGGCGTTGTTCGTTGCGGGCAATAATCAGCAAATCATGGCCACGGTTGGCAAAACGGTCGGCATAGGTGGCACCGATGCCGGTGGACGCACCGGTAATGGCAACCGTACTTTTATTTGACTGCGACATAGGAAATTCTCCGGATTTTTGCAGGGCATCGCCCTTGCCTGTTCATGTATATTTCCTTATGATGATGACTAACATTATTAGAGTCAACAGGAGGTTTTCATGAAGCTGTCGCAAAGCCAGGTAGACGCCAATCGTCGCCGTATTCTGGCCGCCGCAGCCTGCCTGTTTCGACAGCATGGTATTTCCGGGGTTTCGGTAAATGATGTGATGAAGGCCGCCGGAATGACTCATGGCGGGTTTTATAACCATTTCAAATCAAAGGATGATCTGGTGCAGGCCTCCCTGGGAGTGCCAAATGACCTGTTGGTCGATGACGGCATTTCAGCACAGGATTTTTCAGATTTGTATCTCAGCCGCCGGCATCGCGACCATGTTGATCACTCTTGCGTGTTCTCGTCACTTGGTACGGAACTGGTGCGCGGCAATGAAGGTTTGCGGCGCGATTTAACCCACAATTTGCATCATTTTGTTGGGCAAATGGCCCGGCCAAAATCCGGCGGGGAAAATATTCAGCCCGGAATTGATGGTAACGTGGATGCTGATGCAGCCGATGACCGTGAGGTGGCGATTGCCAATGTTGCCACCCTGATCGGCTCGGTCATTATGGCCCGCATCGCCGATGATCCGCAATTTTCTGACGAGATACTGGCCGCTGGCCGCAAGCGGCTTGGCCTGGCACCGCTTGATAATGCCAAAACCGGGATCACCCCGTCGTCTGTCTGACCGGGGCTGGATGTTTATGCTTTGATACTGATCAGCCTCAGTTTCTAGTGATCCTGAAATTCGTTGGCCAGCGCATCATACAGGCGGCGAAACTTGGCCATGCGGGGCAGGTATTGTTCGTGTCGGTGCGCATCGGGTTTTAAAACATTTTCGATGACGGGGGGCGTGCAAACATCCTCGATGGTGCCATCCTTCGCTGCCAGGCGTGCCAGCCTTGCTGCGCCAAATGCCGGGCCTTTGGCCCCGCCCTGATAGCGTGCCAGCGGGGTGCCCATGATATCGGCTATCATTTGTGTCCAGTAAAGGCTGCGTGCGCCGCCGCCAATGACGCCGGGTAATTCGCAATGTGTTCCAGCGGCATGCAGGCACGATTGCGCATCGGCCAGGGCAAAGGCTACGCCCTCCAGCACCGCCTGCACCATATGTTCGCGGGTGGTGTTGGTGCCCAGGCCAAAAAACACCCCGCGTGCATAGGGGTTGTTATGCGGTGTACGTTCGCCACTCAGATAGGGCAAAAACATCAGATCAGACGGTTTTTTATGTTGTGCCTCGGTTCGTGCCAACAGGTCTGAAATGTTGGTTTCGCCCAGCATTTTTGCCACCCACGCCAGGCAACTGGCCCCGTTGAGCAAAACGGCCATTTGAAACCAGCGATCGGGCACCGCATGGGCAAAGCTGTGCAGCAGCAGTTCCGGTTTCGGGCGATAGCGATCAGATGCGACAAAAAGTTGTGATGACGTGCCAAGCGAAATAAAACCCGCCCCGTGGGTAACGGCCCCGGCCCCCATGCCCCCGGTGGCGGCATCGCCGCCGCCACCCGCAATGACAACATTTTTAGTCATGCCCCAGCGCGCGGCCAAATCGGGGCGCAGCGTGCCTGTGGCATCGCTTCCTTCAAAGAGCGGCGGTAGTTGATCGGCGTTAAGGCCGGTGGCGGCAATGGCATCGGGGTTCCAGGCGCGTGCTTCCTCGTCTAACCATAATGTCCCGGCGGCATCAGACATTTCAGTCGCCTTTTCGCCGCACAAATGCAGGCGGATATAATCCTTGGGCAGCATGATGGTGCGAATCGCCTCAAACACATCGGGTTCGTGTTTGCGCAGCCACATGATTTTGGGTGCCGTCATACCGGGCATGGCGACCACACCGGCGCGCAGGGCAAGGCCGGGAAGCGCGGATTCGAGGTCGTCGCATTCGGCCTTGGCGCGGCCGTCATTCCATAAAATGGCCGGGCGTAGCGGGGTGTCGTCCTCGCCCAGCACCACGGCGCCATGCATTTGCCCTGAAAGCCCAATGGCACGGACCTGCGATAATGCCCGGGCATTGTTTGCCATGATCAGGTCAATTGCCTGCAGGGTGGCTTCCCACCAGTCGGCCGGGTTTTGTTCGCTCCAATACGGGTGAGGATTGCTAAGCGACAGGGCAATGTCGGCTTCGGCGACAATTGCCGATGTGTCATCCATCAGCAGGGCTTTTACCGCTGATGTGCCAACATCAATTCCCATAAACATCGCAACGCCTCCCGTTAATTTTATTACCTACAGGAGTACAAATTCAGGCGATAAGATCAACTGATTTGATTGCGAATTTTTTGTGTTTGCGACGAAAGGTTGCCGAAATACAAAAAAAGCCACCACCCGAAGGTGATGGCTTGAAAATTGATTTGGCAACCGGTTTAGCGGGTTGGTACCGGTTCATCGCCCGAATAGTCGTAAAAGCCGCGGCCAACCTTGCGGCCAAGCCAGCCGGCTTCGACATATTTGACCAGAAGCGGGCACGGACGATATTTGGTATCGGCCAGGCCATCATGCAGAACATGCATGATCGACAGGCAGGTATCGAGACCAATAAAGTCGGCCAGTTGCAGCGGGCCCATCGGGTGATTGGCACCTAACCGCAGGGCGGTATCGATCGACTGCACATTGCCCACACCCTCATACAGGGTATAGACCGCTTCGTTGATCATGGGCAGCAAGATGCGATTGACGATAAAGGCCGGGAAATCTTCGGCGCTTGCCGTGTCCTTGCCCAGTTTTTTCGTCAATTCATGAATGGTGCGATAGGTTGTCTCATCGGTGGCGATGCCACGGATCAGTTCAACCAGTTTCATTAACGGCACCGGGTTCATGAAATGCATGCCCATGAACTTTGACGGCCGGTCGGTGTAGGATGCCAGGCGCGTCACCGAAATGGACGAGGTGTTGGTCGCAATAATGGCTTCTTCACCCAGAACCGGGCACAACGATTTGAAGATCTGCTTTTTGACTTCTTCGTTTTCCGTCGCCGCTTCGATGACAAGATTGCAGTCAGACAAAAACGTATATTCTACCCCGGTGGTAATCCGGGACAACGCTTCGTCTTTCTCTGCTTGCGAAATCATCTCTTTTTTAAGCTGGCGGTCCAGGTTCTTGCCAATCTGAACCAGCGCCTTTTCAAGTGCCTGTTCCGATACGTCAAGAAGACGGACGTCATAACCGGCCAGTGCGATCACGTGGGCAATTCCGTTGCCCATCTGACCGGCACCAATGACGCCGATTGTTTTGATATCATCCAATGAAGCCATGTTTCCCCACTTAATCCCTATCCAAAAAGGATCTGACTATTTGTCGAGTTCACTCGCCAATGCGGGAAGGGCCTCGAACAGGTCCGCAACAAGTCCGTAATCGGCAACCGAAAAGATCGGTGCGTCTTCGTCCTTGTTGATCGCAACAATGACCTTACTGTCCTTCATGCCGGCAAGGTGCTGAATAGCACCTGAAATGCCTACCGCAATGTATAGCTGCGGTGCAACAACTTTGCCAGTCTGACCCACCTGCCAGTCGTTCGGGGCGTACCCTGCATCAACTGCTGCGCGTGATGCGCCAATGGCGGCACCCAGTTTGTCGGCAATCGGTTCGATCAGGTGGAAGTTTTCCCCCGACCCCATGCCGCGCCCGCCAGAGATCACAACCGACGCTGCCGCCAGTTCCGGGCGTTCCGACTCGGTCAATTCCTGTCCGACAAAGCTGGATTTACCAAAATCCGATGCCGTCGCAACGGTTTCAACACTGGCCGATCCACCTTCAGCTGCAACCGGGTCAAAACCCGTGGTCCGCACTGTAATTATTTTCAGGTTGTCGGAAGACTGAACAGTTGCCAAGGCGTTCCCGGCATAAATCGGGCGCACAAAGGTATCGGCACTTTCAACATCAACGATGTCGGAAATTTGCGCGACATCCTTTAGGGCCGCAACGCGGGGCATAAAGTTTTTGCCCGTGGTCGAGGATGCAGCCAGGATGTGGCTGTAATCGCCCGCAAGTTCAATCACCAGACCGGCCAGGTTTTCAGCCAGTGCATGGCCGTAAACGGCATTGTCAGCCAGCAAAACCCTGGCAACGCCATCGGCTTTGGCGGCGGCATCGGCAACGGCGGCACAGTTTTCACCGGCAACCAGTACGGTAATGTCACCGCCAATCTTTTTGGCAGCGGCGATGGTGCAAAGGGTTGCGCCCTTTAATTCGGTATTGTCGTGTTCGGCAATAACTAGAATGCTCATATGACCTGCCCCTGCTTAAATTACTTTGGCTTCGTTACGAAGTTTGTCGACCAGTTCGGCGACATCCGCAACCTTGATGCCCGCCTTGCGTGATGCCGGTTCGGTCACTTTCAGGGTTTTCAGGCGCGGTGCGGTATCGACCCCAAGGTCGGCAGGCGACAGGGTATCAAGCGGCTTTTTCTTGGCCTTCATGATATTGGGAAGCGATGCATAGCGCGGTTCGTTCAGGCGCAAATCGGTGGTCACAATCGCCGGAAGGTCCAGCTTGATGGTCTCAAGGCCGCCATCAACTTCACGGGTGACATCCATTTTGCCATCGGCAATTACGACCTTGGATGCAAACGTACCCTGCGGCCAGCCCAGCAATGCCGCCAGCATCTGACCGGTCTGGTTGGCGTCATCGTCAATCGCCTGTTTACCCAGAATAACCAGATCGGGGGCTTCTTTTGCCACCACTTCCTTTAGCAGCTTGGCAACCGCCAGCGGCTGCAATTCATCGTCGCTTTCTACCAGAATGGCGCGATCTGCACCCATGGCAAGGGCCGTGCGCAGGGTTTCCTGCGATTGTTTCACCCCAAGGGATACAGCGACCACTTCGGTGGCACTGCCGGCTTCCTTCAGGCGGACGGCTTCTTCAACGGCAATTTCGTCAAACGGGTTCATGGACATCTTGACGTTGTTTAATTCAACGCCGGACTGGTCCTGTTTGACTCGGATCTTGACGTTGTAATCCACAACGCGCTTAACGGCGACAAGAACCTTCATGACAGACCTGTTCGTTTTTGTTGTCTAACCAATGGATGCATCACCCTTTTAACGGCTTGATACACCCGGTGTTACTGTTTTCCCTGCGATGCACAATAATCGGCACATGCAGGCTTGTCAATTTACGTAAAGAGGTTAACGTTAACGACAACTTCTTTACTGAAAATTTGACCCCGGCAACCGGAATAACCGGGATCAAAAACAATATTTTCAGGAAGGCTGGCAATCTGAATTACGCCTTTCTGAAACCTAATTCTATTTTGTATCGTCTTTGGCGGCATCGCGGGTCAGGCCCGGTTGCCATAAAATATCGTCCTTGCCGCCATTATTGGCATGGCGCGACAGCACAAACATATGGTCCGACAGGCGGTTGATATAACGTATGGCCTGCGGGTTGATGTTTTCCTGTGCGGCCAGTTCAACCATTTGCCGTTCGGCGCGGCGCGAAACGGTGCGCGCAACGTGCAACTGGGCGGCCAACGCTGTGCCACCGGGCAGGATAAAGGATTTTAGCGGGTTAAGATCGGCATTGATGGCGTCAATTTCGTTTTCCAGCCGGGTTACCTGGCTTTCGACTATGCGCAAGGCCGGATAGTCGCCTGTGTCATCGGTGCCATCGCCCGGCGTGCATAAATCTGCCCCCAGATCAAACAGATCATTTTGAATACGCGCCAGCATGGCATCAATCCCGGGCGCATCGGCGCTGTGCAGCCGGGCAACACCGATGACGGCATTTGTTTCATCCACCGTGCCATAGGCTTCAACGCGAATGTCGCTTTTGGCAACCCGTTTGCCGTTGCCAAGGGCGGTTTTGCCCTTGTCGCCTGATTTGGTGTAAATGCGTGTCAGCTGAACCATGTTTTGCGTGTTCGTTTCCTGTTTGATGACCGAATGGCCCGGTATTATCCGAATTGGCGTTGATCCGGGCTGGCGTTCGCTGTGGGGGCTAATCTAGTGGTGACCCATCGCCATGACAGATAAAATCAACAGCAACAAAATCGCGCCTGCCTGCGCAATAATGCGCCATTGCATCAGTTTGTTGGATGTCCGCGCACTTTTGCCCCGGGCCATCGTAATAATGCCCAGCACCAGAATGATGCCTACCGCCGCCATCGCCAGCAAAACACCGATTTGCAAAAACGCAGCCATTTATCGTCTCCGTTAGAACCCGCCCGATATGTAATCTGGCACCAGGTTTCAGCAAGGCACCAGACTGGCTCACAGGCATTTGAGAACCCGATTGTGAACCGCCCTGATCGCATCGGCAAGGATCAGGGGCCGGTATGCTGCGTCAATCTGCCCGTCAGGGCAAGTTTTGCTGTAACGAAGTTGAAAAAAATCCGTTTTTCCCTGTCAACCATCATAAAATCCGGCGGTAAAACATCACAAACAGCAAAAGGAAGCCCGCGCAAATGGCGCAGACTTCCGTTGTTTTTATTTGCTCGTGTTTGTCCGGGCGGGGTTTGAGTGTTTTGGCGGGCTGGTTTAAAGGCGAGGATAGGCGGTGTTGACATACCACCCGGTGGGATTGGCATATAACCAGAACAGCCTGATTTCAAATTGCCGGTTTTGGGTTGTCAGGCAGGTGGGGCCAGACATGTTATTGTGCCGGGCGGCGTGCGCGATGGCATCAAGCACATTGTTCATCGTGCAATGGTCGGGAAACATGGTTGATCTGGCTTTGTTAAGCTGATCGATACCGTCGCTGACCAGAAAATTGTTTAATTCGTATATTCCGTTGGTGTGCCATTGTCCGTGATCCGGGTGTGATATGACCAGCGCACTGCTATAGGCATCGAATTTAACCGTATCCGGTGTTTCGCCATCTGGTTGCGAGTGAAAACCAACAGCCCCGTAACGGCCAATTTCACCACAAAAAACATGACGTTGATTAATGTCGATGTGATCGACGGTCGCAAGGCGCGTTAAAGTTGTGCAGTTAATGCGGGCCGATGCCGGGCGCGCAAACGCCATTGTCATGGTTAAAAACATTGCCATTGCGAAAATGATGGGCGGGGAGAGCCACCTGAAGGTGCAAAATTTGTTTTGCACGGCTGTTTTCCTTTTTTCTGCCATACGGGGGCAAGGGAGGCTGCCCCCGTATGGCGCAAAGGCCGGGCCGGGTTAGGGACGACGATTATTGATGGAACAGGCCGCTTTTGCCGTCATAGGTCATGGCGATTTCGTTGACCCCGCCACCGAATTTGGCCACCGACTGTTTACCGGTAACATCGGTGATGATGGTCGAGCTTTCGAAATGCCCTTCAAGCCAGATATAGACGTGGGTGTAAGGGGTAACCTGGATCTGCTGGGTGGCCAGAACCGAATTGGCCGAAATCGGCTTGCGTTCTTCGATTTTCTGGTTGACCTGTGCTGTCTGCGACAGACCAAAGGTCAGGCAGGGGTATTTGCCATAGGACATGTCGTTCTGTGCGGCAAAGGTGCCCGATGCCACATCTGCACTTTTAACCGGCTGCCCAAAGGTCGCACTATCGCCAAAGGTGTAAATGGAGCCGGTCATTGACGGGCCAGGCTGAACTTCGGACAACTTGGTGATTTTTTCGCCGTTGGTGCCCGTCGATGCGGTCGAAGCATAAAGCCAGTATTCTTCCGACCACTGAATGGAATTGCTTTCAAACGGGTCAAAAGCCACCCAGATCACGCTGACGGACGAATTGCCCACCGGTTTTGCCAGGGCGATTTTCTGCTGCGCACCATTGATGATGTTCAGGTCCGTGGGGTCAACATTAAGGGTGAGGGTATAATCCATTTTGTTCTCCTGAAATTTTGTTGTGACTGAGCTTTCTGCTCGCCGTTAGGAGTACGTTAAAAGTATTACGCGCATAACGGGTATGATTCCACTGATATTAAACCTTAAATCACCACAAGGTAAGACAGATGGAAACTGTAACCAGGGGCAGAACTATGGAACGTCAAATTTTTAAAGGGTTCCCGATCTATGATCACGAAGCCTTCGCGACACTGGAACATTTGTTTGAAGAAAACCGTGGATTAATAATGGCTTCACTGCCATGGCTGGTCGCTGAACTGATCGAGGATTTTGGCTTTCGCGAGGCACTTGAGTTTGTGTATTGCCACGGGGGACGTAAAATTTATCTGCGTAATGATCGCGCTGATCTGGCCCGCAAAATGGATTTAAATATCTCGCAAAAGTTGCATGAGCGTATTTTAAACCTGTCAAGCAGCAGTGGATATGTGGAAATACCTTCCCCGTGGGGCGTGTCTGAATCCATTCGTCGGGCGCTGATTATGGGTGACTACAGCAAGGGTATGAACCGCGAGGAAATCCGCCAGACCTATGGGCTGTCGAGCCGGGCGCTGACCAATATTTTCAGTGTAAATAGAAACTAGTCTGCAATCAGTGGTCGTTGCAACGGGTTGTGTGCCCCTGTTCTGTGCGGTTGTTAAGCCCCGGGGCAGGGGTATTTTTTATGGCATTGTGCTGGGTGCTTTTCATTTTGGATCGAACCGATTACCAAGGCAGTCAGATCACTGTCCTGATGGCCAGTTTCGGATCACATTTTGCAAAATGGGCCCCACACCATGAATAGTCGTATCAAGGATGCCGCGCTGGCAGCACACATTACCGACGAAACCCTGGCCTGGCGCCAGGTGATTTGCCCGGTGACCGCCGCCTATGGCAAATATGTTGCCCGGCGCGATTTGCAGGGCAAAACCATCGTCAGTTTTCAGCATGTTCTGGAAGACACCATTCCTACCCTGTTGCCGTTTGTCCAGGCGGGCGCACGGGTAAAGGTCGGGGCCTGTAACCCTGACAGCACCGACGATGCTGCCGCTGCCTATCTGGCGCAAAACGGGGTCGAGGTTCATGCCTTTTCCGGCATGACACCCGATGAATACGCCAAAAGCATTGATATTTTATCGAACGAACCAGCCGATATTATTGCCGATATGGGTGGGGAATTGATCGAGGCATTTGTTAAAAAAGGCCATAAGGTGGATGGTGCCCTTGAAGCCACCACAACCGGTGTTCACCGGGTGGAAAAGCTGGATTTGAATTTTCCGGTTTTTAACTGGAACGATATCGCCATCAAGGATCGCCTCCATAACCGCCACCATGTTGCACAGGAAATGTGGCCGGTTTTTTCCAATGTTACCGGGTTGGCCTTGTATGGCCGCACGGTTCTCGTGATTGGTTTTGGCCCGGTCGGGCGTGGTGTGGCCGAGCGGGCACGTAACCTGGGGGCTGTGGTTTCGGTTGCCGAACGCGACCCGGTTCGCGCGCTCGAAGCCCAGCATCACGGGTGCGCCGTGGTGGACCTGGAAACCGGCCTTAAAAACAATGCCATCATTGTAACGGCAACCGGCCTGTCGGGCATATTGGGCAAAATACAGCTTAAACAGGTGCGGCGCGGGGCCGTTTTGGTCAATGTTGGCCATTCCAACACCGAAATTGATGTTGCCTGGCTTGATACCCTGCCAAAAACCCGGATGCGTCGCCATATCGAACGCTTTGATCTGAGCGATGACAAACAGGTTTATCTGCTTAACCGCGGCAGCCTGCTTAACCTTGCGCCGGGCATGGGCGGGTCGGGCAAGGATCTGTTTGATCCGTTTTCGGCTATTTTGTTGCGCGGGATCGACTGGCTGGCATCGGGCGGGGCGGCACCATTCAAACCCGGCTTTTGGGATTACCCTGCCGAGCTTGAAAGTGAAATTGCCCAGCGGATTCTGGCGTCGCACAATTAGAAATAACGATCACCTAAAAAGCCGCGGGGGCCCGATGAAAGCGCTGGAATGGATTGAAAGCAAACTTCACCATGCCAGGGCCCCGCGGCTTTATTGCGGTGGGCTGGCTGTGCGGGCTTATGGCGGGTCGCGCCCCTTAAATGATATTGACCTGTTTGTGCCCGACGCGCATTTCTGGCCGCTGGTTGATGCACTAGGTGCTTATATTCGCAAACCCGCCCTTCGCCAGCGTGAAGCAGGCTGGGATCTGACCTATGCGCAATTTGTTTATGATGGCGTAAAAATTGAAATTGGCAGCGATGACCATCCCCGTATTCAGGATGGCATGACCGGGGATTGGGGTGTCCTTGATATTGATTATGCTGCCGCCGAACAGCGAATCTATGCAGGATGCACGATTCCGTTAATGGCGCGCCGGCAACTGATTGCCTATAAGCGCACCCTGCGACGTGACGTTGACCTGATAGATGTTAGCCAGATTGATCGATAGCTAAGGGGGTTATAGCGGCCCTTTTCATATGGTTCAGAAAAACCGCCCTTTCCGGTTTTCGTTTGAATATCCAGGGGAAACCGATACTTACATACCTGGACTGGGATGTGTCTGAATAACATTCGCAAAATCAGAAGGTTAGCTGTTACATTTTAGTACAAATTTCCGTTGTTTTGGCATAGTTCTGCGACCGCAGTGTGGTTTAACCGGCTTGTGGGCAAAGGCCCCGATGGCTTGGCCATGGATGCGCAAAGGACAATATCATGCGAAACATAAAATGGATTTTCTGTATCTTCCTGCTGGGAGTTTCCGGCCTGTGGGTGGTGGAACATCCTGATTTCTGGGCGCAGGATAATGTTATTCTGGTGCGCAATCAGGTTTTGCAACTTACCGGGCTGATGGCAATTTCCCTGATGAGCCTGATCATGATTTTGGCGACCCGGCCCAAATGGCTTGAACCCGTGCTGGGCGGGCTTGATAAAACATATCGTTTGCACAAATGGCTGGGTATTGCCGCGCTGGTTATGGCGGTAACCCACTGGTTGTGGGTAGAGGGGCCAAAATGGCTTAAGGGCCTGGGGCTGTTAAATGTCAATCGCCCGCCGCGCCCTTCACAGGAAGGTTGGGGCATGTTGCAGAAATTCCTGATGTCGCAACGCCATCTGGCCGAAAGCATTGGCGAATGGAGCTTTTATATCGCGGCGGCCCTGATGGTGATTGCCCTGGTCAAACTGGTTCCCTATCGCTGGTTTGCCAAAACCCATAAATTTATTGCCTTTGCCTATCTGGCACTGGTGTTTCATGCGCTGGTTCTGTTCAATTTTGATGACTGGGCAGGCCCTGTCGGGGTGCTGTTGGCAATTTTTCTGGGGGCCGGGGCATACAGTGCCGTTCTGGTTTTGACCAATCGGGTGGGTCGCAAATCAACTGTGATGGCAACAGTGGAAAAAACCGAATCATTTCCCGCCATTAAGTCGCTGGAAATAACGTTAAAGCTCGATCAGGGCTGGCACGGGCATAAGGCCGGCCAGTTTGCCTTTGTCACCTTTGATGAACAGGAAGGCGCGCATCCTTTTACCATTGCATCGTCCTGGGATGCCAGTGACCGCCACCTTAAGATGTTGGTAAAGGCACTGGGTGATTATACCCGCAAGTTACCCCGGCATTTGCAGGTTGGCCGCGCCGCCCGCATCGAAGGCCCCTATGGGGCATTTACCTTTGATGCCGCTGGAACACGGCAGGTCTGGGTTAGTGGCGGCATTGGCATTACACCTTTTTTGGCCCGGTTAAAGGAACTGGCAGACCTGCCCGCCTCTGAACGCCAGAACATCGATCTTTATCATTCTGTTCCGGTCGAGGATGAAGAACTGTCGTTCCGGTTAAAAATGCTGGCGCAGCAGGCGGGGGTTAATCTGCATATTATCCTTGATGGCCGCGATGATCTGTTAACCGGTGCCAGGTTGCGCAACGATGTAACAGATTGGAAAACAGCCAGTTTCTGGTTTTGCGGGCCGCGCAACTTTGGCACTGCCCTGTATCGGGACCTTACCGGGCACGGCCTGCCTGCCACCCGTTTCCATCAGGAACTTTTTGAATTCCGATAAGGCCGCAATACCCTTGGGATACTGTTATATTTTTCGCTGGCAGCAAGGTTTTATCGCTTTGCTGCCAGCGGGGTTTATGTCGCCTTTGCCTGGTTCAGGCGCGATAACCTATGCGTAAATTGCCCCAATGTTTGCCATTTACCATAATCGGCACATCGCATTCCTTCATAAAGACAACCTTGTCGCCCATGTCGCGGAAATAGGTTTGCAGCAATACCGGTTTGGTGTTGCGTGCGGCCATTAATCCGGCGCGATCATCAAAAATGCGGCGGTTACGGGCATTGCCCATGTTCCATACCGGGTCGTTGGGGCGTTGGGGTTGGCTGAAAACTTTATTGTGGGTCGGCAAATACCCGTTCTGGTCAACCGATGCCACAAACACAATATGCGAATCCTTGCCCAATGTGCCTTCCTGCAAGGGGGCAAAATGGGTGTCGGTGAATTTCAGGAATGCGGTGGTAAACTGTTTGGGGTCCGTGCCCTCGATCAGTTGATAACGCGGTTTCATCAAATCATCGATTTTAAGTTCACCCCGGCGCACTGCATCGTCAAACAGTTTGCCAAGCTGCTGTGCCAGCGGTTTGCCCAGTTCGGCAATTTTTTTGTCATGGGCGCGGGTTTTAACCAGCATATCGTCGATGACCTTGTGGGCTTCTGCCGTAAGCTGGTCAAACTGGATATGCGACCCCAGGCTTGAAACCGCCTTTAAGGTGCCGTGCAGGCGGGTGTCGCCATCCAGTGTGATGGAAACGGGTTTTCCGGCATCGGATTCGCGGGCCTCGATCCGGGCAAGAAGGCCTGCGGTTGACATATCGGCGGTAACGCCGGTGCGGCTGTCGCCTTTGCCAAAATCCACCATAATATCAACGGCAATCGGCACCCGCCGGCCTGCCTTGTTTTTGGTACCATTGCCGGTGCCATCACCGGTGTTTGTGGTGCGCAGCACAGCCCTGAAACGCTGGTCCATTTCGCTGACATCACGGCGAATGTTGGTGGCCAGCCCGCGCAGATTTTCCGATGTATCCCGTGCATTCTGCGCTTTGCTGTGTGCCAGGCCGATATCTTCGGCAATGCCGGCCATATGGGTTGATACTTCCTGTGCGCTGCCCGAAATTTCATTAATGGCGGCGGTTTGCTGTTCCACCGATACGGAAATATCACTGGAAAGACGGCTGACTTCATCAATCGCGCCGCCAATGCCTTCTATGGCACCAACCGCACTTGATGTTGCCTGTTGAATGGCCTGAATTTGTGCATTGATATCGGAAATGGCTTTTTCGGTTTGGGTGGCAAGGTTTTTCACCTCGTTGGCAACCACGGCAAACCCCTTGCCGGCGTCACCGGCCCGTGCGGCCTCGATGGTGGCATTGAGTGCGAGCATTTTGGTCTGGTCGGAAATGCGTTTGACAATATCAACCACCTTGCCAATTTCACCAGCCGTGCTTGACAGGCTTGCCATGGTGCCGGTGGTTTCCTCAACCCGGATCACGGCCTGCCCGGCAATATCGCTGGTTTGGTGAATGCGCTGGGCAATTTCCTGGCTGGATGCCTGCAATTCCTCGGTTGCCGATGCAACAGTATTTACATTGCCGCTGGCAATGGCCGTGGTTTCGGTAATGCGTTCGACCAGCTTTGACAATTCCCGTGAATCGGTTTCCATGACTTGGGAAACATCATTCATGCGCCCGGCCTGAAAGCCGACTTCGGAAATGATATTATCGGTTTCGCGTTCAATAATTTCCGAAATCGCCTGTATTTCACTGCCGGATCGCGCCGTGTTACCAGACCCTGTCTGTTGCATCTGACGGCCTAAAACCGCGCCCATATCGGTATAAAATGTGGTGCGAATGGCATCGGCACACATTTGCGCCTTGCTGCCACGAAGGTGCGATGTCACATGGCGCAGGGCATTGGCAACGGCATTTTCATAGGCCGTGACAATGGCGGTTGTGGTCGGTAACGGGGCCATGCCCGAAATCGGGTTTTTGCCAAGGTCGCGGGTAATGGTTTCGGGGCCGCTCGCACTTAGCAATTCCTGCCAGTATTGTGCCATTTCGGTTGCTTTTTGCGCAGCATCGGGCGGCGAGGGGGGCGCAAGGCGCGCAATAAAATCCCTGGCGATTTCGCCAAGATGCGGGGATATGGCATCAAATGCGGCACGGGCATGGGTCAGGGATGCAGCACCCGGGGCTGCCTGGCGAATATCCATGGGACGTCTCCTTTGGATTTATCAGGTTTTTCCCGATAATTCATTTTGTTGTCATGAAGCCTATCTCTATATGGGGGGGGATGTCATATTGTACTTTAGGTTGAGGGGCAAAAAAACGGGTGCCAGCACGCTGACACCCGCAAGGCTGGGCCAGTTGGCCCCGGTTCGGTACGGGGCGAATTTTAGCGCCCCAAAAGCCCTCGGGTTACGACCTGTGCCTGTATTTCGGCCGCCCCTTCAAAAATGTTTAATATGCGTGCGTCACACAAAACCCGGCTGATTTGGTATTCGGTGGCATAGCCATTACCGCCATGAATTTGCAGGGCATTATCCGCATTTGACCATGCCACGCGGGCGCCGAGCAATTTTGCCATGCCCGCTTCGATGTCGCAGCGAATGTCCTGGTCTTTTTCAATGGCGGAAAAATAGGTCAGCTGGCGGGCAATCATGGTTTCCACCACCATCCAGGCGATTTTGCCGTACACACGCGGAAAGGCATAAAGCGGTTTGCCAAACTGGATGCGTTCCTGGGCATAGCGCATGCCAATTTCCAGCGCATTTTGTGCCACGCCAACCGCACGGGCTGCGGTTTGGATGCGGGCGGATTCAAACGTTGCCATTAATTGTTTAAAACCCTGGCCTTCCACCCCGCCCAACAGGTTTTCGGCTGGCACACGAAAACCGTCAAAGCCCAGCTCATATTCCTTCATGCCGCGATAGCCCAAAACCTCGATCTCGCCGCCACTCATGCCCTCGGCGGGAAACGGGTTTTCATCGGTGCCACGTGGTTTTTCGGCCAGCAACATCGACAGGCCGCGATACCCGGCCTGATCGGGGTTGGTACGTGTCATCAATGTCATCAAATCGGATCGGGCGGCGTGGGTGATCCATGTTTTGTTGCCCGAAACGCTGTAACAGTCGCCCTCTTTTATCGCACGGGTGCGCAAATTTGCCAGATCAGACCCGTTATTGGGTTCGGTAAACACAGCAGTGGGCAAAATTTCGCCCGATGCCAGCTTGGGCAGGTAATGGTTCTTTTGCGCATCGGTGCCGCCAAGGCGGATCAGTTCGGCGGCAATTTCGGACCGTGTACCGAGCGACCCCACTCCGATATAGCCGCGCGAAAGCTCCTCGGTCACCACGCACATGGCGGTTTTACCCATGCCAAGGCCACCAAACTCTTCGGGAATGGTCAGGCCAAACACGCCCAGTTCGGCCATTTCATTGATAATTTCAATCGGAATTAATTCATCGCGTTCGTGCCAACCGTGCGCATACGGGCTGACTTTTTCCTCAACAAAGCGACGAAACTGGTCGCGCACCATATCAAGGGTGTCGTCTTCCAGCCCGCCATTGCCAAACTGGCCGCTTGCCAGGCTGTCGCCGATTTCGTCGGCAATGGCGCGGCGTGTGGCATCAACATTGCCCTGCGCGATCAGTGTTTGCACCGATATGTCGGCGTTAAATCCGGCAATGGCTTCGGGGGGCGTGCCCAATGCGCCAAGGCGAATGATTTCACCTTGCGACATGGCAATGCCACCTGAAATCTGGGCCAGATATTCGCCAAAGGCCGCCTGCAAAATCAGTTGTTCCAACCGCCCGAATTTGTCCTGTTGTTCCAGCCTGCCTGCCCATGCGCGCATTTGGCGCAGCGCGTTAACATAGGTGGCAAACCAGGCAAAGCCGTGGGCGGAAAACTGGTGTTTTTCCATTTGGTCGGCATCAAGTTTGCCATCCGGGCAAATGGTGGCACTGATGGCATCACGCGTGGCATCATAAAGCGGGTTCAGGGCGGAAAGGGCACCGTCACACAGGGATGTCAGGTTGGCGATCAGGGTGTTTTCTGTCATGGCATTCATGGCTTTATCCTGTCAGGCGGCACCTTGCGGCACACATCATGGTAAGGCGTTGGTCGTGCAAGTGGCGGTATTTCGGTATTATCGGGGCCAATATGATGCGACGCCCGCTTTAAGGCGCAAAGATATTTATAAATGAAAACCGGGACGTGATCCTGCCCGTAACGGGCGAGGTTCGGGCAGGATCGCGCCGGTCACAGTCGAAAGTGGCAAGGGATGCGTGTCGAGGGAACCAAACCATCATCGCCTGCCATGTGGGATTTATCCTTCGACTGCGTCTTCAAGGGTGCGCATACCCGGTCGTTTGGCCTGAACCAGCACCGCCATGTTGCCGGGCTTGTGTTCGTTGCGCATCATTTTCATGTGGGCACGCGGTATATCTTCCCACGAAAATACATCTGACATGCTAGGGTCGATCCGGCGTTCGATCACCAGTTTGTTGGCCTGTGCCGCCTGTTTGAGGTTGGCAAAGTGGCTGCCCTGAATGCGTTTTTGCCGCATCCAGACAAAACGGGCATCGAATGTCAGGTTAAAGCCGGTGGTGCCGGCGCAAAACACCACCATGCCGCCGCGTTTGACCACATTGCACGATACGGGGAAGGTTTGCTCGCCCGGATGTTCAAACACAATGTCGACATCCACGCCCTTGCCGGTAATATCCCAGATCGCCTTGCCAAATTTGCGCACTTCTTTCATGTAGGCACCAAATTCCGGGCCATTCACGGTGGGAAGCTGGCCCCAGCAATCAAAATCCTTGCGGTTGATGACGGCTTTGGCCCCCAGACCCAGCACAAATTCGCGTTTGCTTTCATCGGAAATAACGCCAATGGCATTGGCCCCGGCGGTGGTAATCAGCTGGATCGCCATTGACCCCAAACCACCCGATGCCCCCCATACCAGCACGTTATGGCCGGGCCGCAAAATATGCGGGCGATGCCCAAACAACATGCGATAGGCC
Organism: Thalassospira sp. MCCC 1A01428; assembly: GCF_002115825.1. Taxonomy (GTDB): domain Bacteria; phylum Pseudomonadota; class Alphaproteobacteria; order Rhodospirillales; family Thalassospiraceae; genus Thalassospira. The sequence continues at coordinate 100,373 of NZ_JFJZ01000001.1, forward strand.
GTTGCCAGTGTCAGCGTATAACACGCACTTTCTTCCCATGTCAGGTGTTTGGGGCGTGGCATTAATTGTTGCGATTGCACATTGGTAAACTGGGCAAAGGAGCCATCGGGCGTTTCATAACCCCAAATGCGCTGGGTCGGCGATAACATCGGGTCGCCGCCATTGCATTCCTCGTCGTCGCCATCATCCTGATTACAGTGAATGACCACTTCATCACCCACTTTCCAGCGGGTGACCTTGGACCCCACCGCCCAGACAATGCCCGACGCGTCGGAACCGGCAATGTGGAACGGTTCGCTATGGACATCAAATACCGAAATCGGTTTGCCAAGGGCCGCCCACACGCCGTTGTAATTGACCCCGGCCGCCATCACCAGCACCAGAACCTCGTGCGAGTCGAGAACCGGAACATCAACCACTTCGCATTGCATTGCGGTATCGGGTTCGCCATGCCGTTCGCGGCGAATGGCCCAGGCATACATCTGTTTTGGCACATGGCCCAGCGGCGGAATTTCGCCAATGTCATAAAGGTCTTTGACGTCCGGTCCGCCCCGGTACGAAATAATCTCAGCGGCGGTGTTCATGGCCTTCACTCCTTTTTCGGGCCGCGTGCGGCACGGAATAACGACTTGTCGGCTTGGGGAAGGCGTAAGTTTTCCGATTCCCCGATGGTAATGGCATCTAACGCTTTGGTTTCACTGCATTGCGTAATTTCGCTTTTATCGCGTTGCACAAATTGTTATATAATTACCCATAACTTGTCTAGTGGGTAATTTAAGAACGTTTTGACGAAATAATCGGAAAGCGTTTAAGCAACAAATGTACGCGAGGTCGCCATGTCATCAGATCGCACACGCACTGCAACATCGCCGGAACGCGACCGGCCGTGGCTGATTCGCACCTATGCCGGGCACAGTTCGGCTCAGGCATCAAATGCGCTGTATCGGCAAAACCTGGCCAAGGGGCAAACCGGCCTGTCGGTGGCGTTCGATTTGCCCACCCAGACCGGATATGATTCCGACCATGTGCTGGCGCGCGGCGAGGTCGGCAAGGTGGGGGTTCCGGTATCGCATCTGGGCGATATGGAAACCCTGTTTGAGGGTATCCCGCTGGATAAAATGAATACATCCATGACCATCAACGCCCCGGCGGCATGGTTGCTGGCGTTGTATATCGCGGTGGCGGAAAAGCAGGGCGTAAAGCGCGCCGATTTGCAGGGCACGACGCAAAACGACATCATCAAGGAATATCTTTCGCGCGGGACTTATATTTTCCCGCCCGCCCCCAGTTTGAAACTGATCACCGATGTGGCGGCCTTTACCTATCGCGAGGTGCCCAAATGGAACCCGATGAATGTGTGTTCCTATCACTTGCAGGAAGCCGGGGCGACGCCGGAACAGGAACTGGCCTTTGCCCTGGCAACCGCCATTGCCGTGCTGGATGCCGTGCGCAGCTCGGGCCAGGTGCCAGAGGACGAATTTGGCCAGGTGGTAGGGCGAATTTCGTTTTTTGTGAATGCCGGTATTCGTTTTGTCACTGAAATTTGCAAAATGCGGGCGTTTTGCGAGCTATGGGATGAAATTACCCAAACCCGTTATGGCATTAGCGATGAAAAATTCCGCCGGTTTCGTTATGGCGTACAGGTGAATTCACTGGGGCTGACCGAACAGCAACCTGAAAACAATGTATACCGGATTTTGATTGAAATGCTGTCGGTGGTGTTGTCGAAAAACGCCCGGGCGCGCGCCGTGCAGCTTCCGGCCTGGAACGAGGCGCTGGGGTTGCCGCGCCCGTGGGATCAGCAATGGTCGTTGCGCCTGCAACAGATCATGGCCTATGAAACCGACCTTCTGGAATATGAAGACCTGTTTGATGGCAACCCGGCGATAGAGCGCAAGGTGGCAACGTTAAAACAGGGCGCATTGGCCGAACTGGCGAAAATAGATGCCATGGGCGGGGCGATTGCGGCGGTGGATAGCGGCTATATGAAGGGCGAACTGGTGAAGTCCAATGCACAGCGTTTGTCCGATATTGAAAACGATGTAACCCGCATTATTGGGGTAAATGCTTTTGTTGAAACCGAACCCTCGCCGTTAACCGCAGATGGTATTCAGTCGATCATGATGGTCGATGACATGGTCGAACACGAGCAGATTGAAAAACTGAAAGGATGGCGTTCCGGCCGTGATCAGGCCGCCATTGCCAAAAGCCTTGCCGGTCTTGAAGCTGCCGCACGCGAAAATCGCAACATCATGGAAAGTTCCATCGCATGTGCCCACGCCGGGGTTACGACCGGGGAATGGTCCGAAACCCTCCGTCAAGTCTTTGGCGAATATCGTGCACCAACCGGGGTCACATCCATGATTGTGACAGGCGAGGAGGACAACATCAAAAAACTGCGCAGTCGTGTGGCTGAAATTTCCGAAAAGCTTGGCGAGCGGATGAAAATGCTGGTCGGAAAGCCGGGGCTGGATGGGCATTCCAACGGGGCTGAACAAATCGCGGTCAAGGCGGGGGATGCCGGAATCGAAGTCCTTTATGACGGCATTCGCTGGACGCCTGATAAACTGGTGCGTAACGCCATTGACGAAGGTGCCCATGTGATCGGCCTTTCGATTCTGTCTGGCTCGCATGTGGCGCTGGTTCGTGAAGTTGTAAATGGTTTACGGGCGCATGGGGCGGGGCATATCCCTGTTGTTGTTGGCGGTATCATTCCCAATTCAGATATACTTGTTTTGCGTCAGATGGGCGTATCGGCGGTTTATACGCCCAAGGATTACCAACTGGTCCGGGTGATTTCTGAAATTGTCGATCTGGTGGATCGCAAATTATCTGAGTATCCGGCCCCGCGTAATGTTGAAGGCGCGCCTGACGCGGGCCAAACCAGCATCTATTGATTGCGGTGGATTGCGGTTTCAGGATGCGACCGGTGAAGGGCTGATCAGGCTAGGCCACGTCGCCATTGCCGCGTTAGCAACGGCGATCAGTTCATGGCGCGTCGCACCGTCACGTGCCTGGATCGACATGCCATACTGCACCGTCGTATAATAGTTTGCCATATTATCGATATTTGCATCGGGCGGGATAAGGCCGTCATGTTGCGCTTTGGCATATAGTTTCTTCAGGTTGCCGATAGTGAGACGGCGCAGATCACGCAGGGCCTGATTGATATTTGCATGGTTTGAAACCGCCTGTGGTGCGGCGAGTACCACCATGCATCCATGTGGCGTGTCATCTTGGGTGTAAAGGCATGCCGTTGTGGTCAGAACATGCTGTGTCGCGTCCTTTGGGTGGTGAAAGCGTTCCATATCGCCCCAAAGTCTTGCGCCATATTGGCTATTGTAACGCTCCACCACTTCTTCAAACAGCGATTGCTTGTCACCAAAGGCAGCATACAGGCTTGGTGGCTTCATATTCATTGCCGTCGTTAAATCCGAGATAGACGTGCTTTCATATCCTTTGGCCCAGAAAATCACCATTGCCTGCTCCAGCGCAGTATCCCGGTCAAAGTTCCGGGGGCGTCCACGTTCGGCCATTGAGAAAAACCTCGCATTTCATGAATTATGTAATGACCGATAAATAAATGGCTTGACGAATGATTGCAAGGGGCGCATTTGTTTTTGTAGTGAGCATTACAAAATTATTGGAGTTTCCAGAAATGACCCAACTCAACGGTAAAATGGCATTGGTAACCGGCGGCAGCCGGGGCATCGGTGCCGCCATCGCAAAACGCCTGGCTCGTGACGGGGCTGCGGTTGCCATCACTTATGGTAATGCAGCTGACAAGGCCGCCGAAGTTGTTACCGAAATCAAGGCAGCCGGGGGCGAGGCCCTTGCGATTAAGGCCGACAACCGTGACCCGGAGGCGGTACGCGCCGCGATCGAGGAAGTGGCAAAAACGTTCGGAAAGATTGATATACTGGTTAACAATGCTGGCATACTAAGTGGCGGCTCTATCGAGGATGAAACACTTGAATCGTTTGATCGTATTGTTGACGTCAATATCCGCGGGGTGTTTGTCGCGGTTCAGGCTGCCCTGAAACATATGCCCGATGGCGGGCGCATCATCACCACCGGCAGCAGCCTTGCACACAAGGTTCCATTTCCTGGTATCAGTCTTTATTCCATGACCAAATCAGCACTGATCGGTTTCACCCGCGGGGTCGCCCGTGATTTGGGCGCGCGGGGCATTACTGTCAATTTGTTGCATCCGGGGCCGACCAACACCGACATGAACCCGGAACATGGTGAAAACGGCGACGCGATGCGCAGCTTCATGGCGATTAAGCAATTTAGTCGTTCCGAAGATACCGCAGGTTTGGTTTCCTGGTTGGCAAGTGACGAGGCGCGCACGGTTACCGGTGCCGAATTCACGGTCGACAGCGGCTTGAACGCCTGATCGGGGAAATTTTTCCCGGAACCTGAACGATCATTGGTGTGGTGAACAGGCGCATCTGCGACCCTCATCTGGCCCGTGCGGGGGTCATGAATGTTTTATACCCGGAACCTGATGTTTGAAATGGTGGCAGCCACTGTCCCGCACTTGGCAGTTGGTTGGCTTGTCTTACGCCTGATAAGCAGTGCGATGCTGCCATGTCATCCCTGCTTACACAGGCCGGTTTATCAAAACACCATCTTTATCAGTCGTCGCCGTTAACCGGTTGGGTATCAATGATACCGGCTTTGTATTTTGCGGCCCGTTCCGTAACCCATTTTTCAAAAACGGGGACGGGCAGGGGTTTGGAAAACAAAAAGCCCTGAATAAAATCGCAGCCTTTGGCTTGCAAATATTTCAGCTGTTCGATTTCTTCCACACCTTCGGCAACCACATCAAGATGCAGGCTGTGCCCAAGGCCGATGACGGCATCGACAATAGCTTTGTCGTCAGGGTCCACATTGATGTCGTTAACAAAGGACCGATCAATTTTGATCGAGGTAACCGGGAACCGTTTGAGGTAATTCAGCGATGAATAGCCTGTGCCAAAATCGTCAATCGAAATGCCAACGCCCAGCTTTTTCAGTTCCTTCAGGGTGGAAACGGCTTTTTCCGGGTTGTTCATCAGGATCGATTCGGTAATTTCCAGTTCCAGCGTGCCTTGGGGCAACTTGGTTGTTTGCAGCGTCTGGGTGACGGTGCGCACCAGTTCAGCATCCTGAAACTGTGCCGGTGACAGGTTAACTGCCATGCGTAAATCGGGCATGCCGTTTTCGCGCCAGATTTGCGTTTGTTTGCAAGCTTCGCGTAGCACCCAAGCCCCCAGGCGATTGATCAATCCGCATTCCTCGGCGACTGAAATAAACTCGCCGGGCAAAATCAGGCCGCGTTCGGGGTGGTTCCAGCGCACAAGGGCTTCGGCCCCAACCACCTGTTCGGTCTGGCAATCGACCTTGGGCTGGTAAAACAGTTCCAACTGGTTGTAATCCAGCGCGTTGCGCAGGTCTTCCTCGATGGTTTTACGTTCCTTGACCCGCTCATGCATGGAGGGCAGGAAGAACCGGTAATTATTGCGGCCTTCGGCCTTGGCGGCATACATCGCCATATCGGCGTTTTTAACCAGCTGTTCGGGGTTGTCGCCATCTTCGGGGAACAGGGTAATGCCGACTGACGCGGTTGAATGCAGGCGAATGCCCCGGCAGTCAAACGGTTGGGCCAATTCGTCAATAATGCGCTGTGCCAGCACAATGGTGTCTTCGATATTTTGAACGTCGGTCTGGATGATGGCAAATTCATCCCCGCCCAAACGCGCGGCGGTATCTGAATCGCGAATGATGCGCGACAGGCGTTGCCCCATTTCCTGTATCATCAAATCGCCCACATCGTGGCCGAAATGGTCGTTGATATCCTTGAACCGGTCCAGGTCAACAAACAGTACCGTCAGACCACGCTGAAACCGCCGGGCTGAAAGCAGGGCCTGACGCAACCGGTCCAAAAACAGGGTGCGGTTGGGCAGGCTGGTCAGCACGTCATGCACGGCAAGGTGGCGCATTCGGGCTTCGGTTTGTTTGCGTTCGGTAATGTCGGTATAGGTGGCAACGTAACCGCCACCAGGCATCGGGTTATGGTCCACCTGCACAACCCGGCCATTGGGGCGGGTGCGTTCCATGCGGTAAGGTTCGCGGCGCCGGGCAATCGCCACCCGGTCGGAAATCAGGGCGGGAATGCTGACCTCGCCATATTCCCCGCGTTCGCCGTTAAAGCGTAAAATATCGGAAAGGGGCGTTCCTTCCTTCACCAGATCGCGCGGCAGGTTCAAAAGCTCGATATAGCGTTCGTTCCACACCATCAGGTTCAAATCCTGATCAAACAGGCAAATTCCCTGGCCGATATTATGAAGGGTTGCTTCTAGCAGGGCCTGTTTGCGCTGGGCTTCTTCCTGGGCCTGGCCTTGCAGGGCCACCATTTCGTTATATTCGCGAATCAGCAGGCCCAGTTCATCAACACTGTTCCATTCCACCGGGCGCCGCAGGCGGCCATGTTTGGTCATGCGGATGGAATGCAAAAGCCGTGAAAGGGGTTCCTTGATCGAACGGCGATTGGCGATCAGCAGGCTGGCGGTCACCACGGCAATCAGCAGGCCAAACAGGATCAGATCGATCAGAATTCGGCGCCACAAAAGTTCGCGTACGCGCTCTTCGGTAAAGTAAATAACCAGCTCGCCCACATCGTGGCGGACATTGTTCCGTTCAAAATAAACCCGGCGCGACAGACGTAATGTATCGTTAAGGTCGCCCTGCGATGCCCCGGTGCGGGCAAATTCGGTGCCATCCGCGCCAAGGGCACGCACGGCAACAATATCGCGGTCGCGGCTCATGGCGTTCAGCGCCGATTCGATGTTATCAACATCAAGATACCAGAAGGGTGTCGCCAGAACGCGGGCATTGATATCGGCGGTTTGTTCGATTTTTTCGTTCAAATCGTCACGCAGCACAATATAGCTGGCATAACCAAAGATAACGAACAGGATAAGACAACACAGGGCCACCAGCGGCAGAGCAATAAACAGCAGCCGGCTGCTAAGCGATTTTCGCTGCAAAAAGCCGTGAGACCCGTGCGGCAATTCATCCTCCTGACTGACCTGATCTTTCGGTCAGTTTTTGTCCCCCATCTGGATGTGTATCCTATACTCATCCCCGTACTTAACTTGTATCGCATACTGGCGATACGGCGAAGCACAAGATTGATTTTAGACATATAATTTGATCATACGAACAAAAAAAATGCCAAGTGCGATTTTAAATAGTTGAAATCGGCCGGATTTTCACAATTGATTTTCGCAAATAAATTTCGTGGCGGCTTTAACGGGGAACGGCCATTCGGGCCAGTTCATCGCACCGTTCATTTTCCGGGTGGCCAGCATGCCCCTTGACCCAGTGCCATTCAACCGTGTGCGGGCGGGCCGCTTCAAGCAGGCGCTGCCACAACTCCACATTTTTAACCGGTTTTTTATCGGCCGTTTTCCAGCCGCGTTTTTGCCAGCCAAAGACCCATTTGGTAATGCCATCGCGCACATAGGAACTGTCGGTATAAATATCGACGATACACGGGCGTTTGATGGCTTCCAGCGCCGAAATGGCCGCCATCATTTCCATGCGGTTATTGGTGGTGGCCGGGTCGCCACCTGAAAGTTCCTTTTCCACGCCGCGAAACCGCAAAATCGCCCCCCAGCCACCGGGACCGGGGTTACCGCTGCAGGCACCATCGGTGAAAATGGTGACGGTATCTTTTTCGTCTTTCGTCATGGTTTTATCGGTCTCCCAGGCCATAATCGCTGGCCGAGACCACCTTTTGATGAAAGCGCAGCTTGTTTATATATTCGCGGGGGTTTTTCGGGGTCACAAGTGCCCCGGCCGGTGTGTTGATCCAGTCATATAACCGGGTAAGCAAAAACCGTAATGCCGATCCGCGCGCCAGAACCGGCAGGGCGGCAATTTCGGCGTCGGAAAGCGGGCGGGTACGGTTGTAACTTGCCAACAGGTTTTGCGCCTTGGTGACATTAAAGCTGTTGTCGGGTTCAAAACACCAGGCATTCAGGCAAATTGCCACGTCATAAGCCAGCACATCGTTGCAGGCGAAGTAAAAATCAATCAGTCCCGATACCTCGCCCTGACCGGAAAAGAAAAACACGTTATCGGTAAACAGGTCGGCATGAATAACCCCGGCCGGCAGTTTGGCAGGCCAGTTGGCTTCAAGATAGTCGAGTTCCTTGCTGATCAGCTCGGAAAGGCCCGGCATTACGTCGTCGGCACCATCAGCACCACAACTGCCAAATAGCGGGCGCCACGCCTTTACCGACAGGGCATTGGGGCGGTAATTGTCAAAATCCTGCCCGGCAAGGTGCAGTTTTGCCAGCGCATCGCCCAGCCCGGCACAGTGATGGGGCAACACCCGGCGTGCCGACATACCGTTTAAAAACGATGTAATGGCAGCAGGTCTGCCACACAGGCGGCGCAGGGCAACCCCGTCCGTGCCATGGATCGGGGTAGGGCAATTCAACCCCTTGGACGATAAATGGTCCATCAGCCCCAGAAAAAACGGCAGATCATCGGGGTTAACCCGTTTTTCATACAGGGTTAAAATAAACGGGGCCTGATCGGTATGAAGCAGGAAATTGGTGTTTTCAACGCCCTCGGCAATGCCTTTGAACGAAACGACTTTGCCGATGTCATATTCGGCCACAAAACGGGCGATATCTTCATCGGACACATCGGTATAGACGGCCATTGGCAGGCGTTTCCTTAGCTTGCGAGTTCGCGGGGAAGTTTGAAGGTGACGTTTTCGTCGGTCAGGGTGATGGTTTCAACACTGACTTCATAACGTTCGCGGCAGGCATCAATCACTTCCTCGACCAGCACTTCCGGGGCGGATGCGCCGGCGGTAATGCCCAGGGTTTTGATATTTTCCAGTTTGTCCCAATCAATATCGTGCGCCCGTTCAACCAGAACCGATACGGCACAGCCTTCGCGCCGGGCAACTTCTACCAGCCGGTTGGAGTTCGACGAATTGGGTGCCCCCAGTACCAAAATCGCATCTGCGCGTTCGGCAATCATTTTTACCGCGTGCTGACGGTTGGTGGTGGCGTAACAGATATCTTCTTTTTTCGGCACCGAAATGGTCGGGAAACGGTCCTGCAAAATGGCGATCATTTTTGCTGTGTCATCCAGCGACAGGGTGGTCTGGGTGACAAAGGCAATGTTTTCCGGGTCGGCAACATGCACATTTCGGGCATCGTTTTCGGTTTCAATCAGGGTCATGCTGCCTTCGGGCAGTTGGCCCATGGTGCCTACCACCTCGGGGTGCCCGGCATGGCCGATCAGCAAAATATGCTTGCCTTCGGCAAAGTGGCGTTCGGCCTCGCGGTGAACCTTGGAAACCAGCGGGCAGGTGGCATCGAGGTAATGAAGGGCACGTTGATCGGCATTTTCCGGCACCGATTTGGGCACGCCATGGGCCGAAAAAATGACCGGCACACCATCGGGCACGGCATCAAGTTCATCAACAAATACTGCGCCCATATCGCGCAGGCGATCCACGACAAATCTGTTATGAACAATTTCGTGGCGCACATAAACCGGGGCACCGTATTTGACCAGCGCCTTTTCAACGATTTCAATGGCACGGTCCACCCCGGCGCAAAAACCGCGCGGGTTGGCCAGCAGAATGTGAAGGTTCGCTTTGTCGGGCATCGGCACCGCCTCGAAAATGCAAGGATACCGGTTTGTGCCGGTATCACGTTAACAGGTATTTCCGGTTACATAACGCGCCTGCGACAAAGGTGCAATGATGGCGCGTTGATATATTGCCGTCAAAGACGCGGTTTATGGTACCTGTTTGTGCTTTTTACACAGGCTTTGTCAGGTTTTTACCATCTGCCCGGGGCGGCGGGCCGGTGTGCATTGCATAATGTGCACTGCAACGGGTTGTGCCGGGCAGATCAACAGCATAGACTGCGCGCAACAACCGGTGCCGGGTCACTTCGGCGTGTCTGATCAATGAGGCTTTGATGACGATTGCATGCAATCTGCGGCGCGCAAGTGCGCTTGGTGTGGTTTTGATGGCTGCGGGCCTTGCTGCGTGCGGCACTGATCCGTTCGGGGAAACGCCTGTTCCGTCGTGCCCGCGCACCTTCCTGCCCACGGATACCGCCCAGCTGACCCAGTTCAAGGATAAAGGCCGCGATCTGACCGACGTGATTTTTGAGGCCGGGTTTGAAGGTTATAAGGGCGAATGCAGCTATGATCTGGAAGACAAGAAACTTGATATTCTGATCAGCCCGGAATTTTCCGCCCGGATGGGGCCTGCCGCATCGGATCGTTCGCAGCATTTACAATATTTTGTTGCCCTTAAAAATCCGGGTGGGGAGTTTGTTCAGAAATCGGTTTTCGATGTTGATCTGACCTTCCCCAAAGATGCCAATCGTGTGCGTTACACCGACGAACAGGTATCGCTGCATGTGCCGCTGGCCGATGTAAATTATGGTCCGGATTATGAAATTTACATGGGTTTTCAGCTGAGCCATGAACAGCTGGATTATAATCGCCGCTTCGCCAGGTAACCGGCGGTTGAGGGCTGACAGCACGTGTGTGAATTGTGATGACCGGTGACGCATTTCTAATGTTTTGACTGGTGCAATCGTACTGTTATCCGTATAAGGGCCCATACCCAAGTGATCCCCGTGGGAGAGTTCCGCGATCGTTTCACAGTGATACGCGGACGCCGAAGGAGCAACCACCCCGGAAACTCTCAGGCATAATGGACCGCGGGGAGATGGGACTCTGGAAAGCAGGCGACATGGGTGTTTCATGTGCGCCTCGCCGAAGATGTAAGCCCGATCCGGTGCAAATCCTGCCCCGGAAAAGGTGATTCTTTCAGGCTCCAAGACAGAGGGGGATGTGGTTGGCCAGTGGTCGGCTATGTTTCGCAATGACTGTCACGGAGAGCCTGATGGCGGACCAACAAGCCGAAAATCTATATAAAACAGCCCTTTATGATTTGCATGTTGAACTGGGTGCCAAACTGGTGCCGTTCGCAGGCTATGCCATGCCGGTGCAATATCCGTTAGGGGTTAAGGGCGAACATCTTCATACCCGTGCCAAGGCCGGGTTGTTTGACGTATCGCATATGGGCCAGGTTCGTCTGGTGGGCGAAAACCGCGTTGCCGAACTGGAAAAACTGGTGCCGGGCGACATTGCCGTTTTGAAACCGGGCCGAACCCGTTATTCCGCCTTTACCAATGATGACGGCACCATCCTTGACGACCTTATGATTACCAATGCGGGCGATAGCCTGTTTCTGGTTATCAATGCTGCCTGCAAGGATGACGACATTGTACATATGCGCGCCAATCTTGATAACGGCGTGGAATTGCAGGAACTGAGCGACCGCGCCCTGATGGCCTTGCAGGGACCGGAAGCCGCCAACGTTCTGGCGCGTTTTGCCCCGGATGTTGCCAGCCTTAAATTCATGTCCTTTGTTGAAATCGATATTGCCGGTATTCCCTGTTTTGTCACCCGTTCGGGTTATACCGGCGAGGATGGCTTTGAAATTTCCGTGCCTGATACCGATGCCGAAAAGCTGGCCCGTCTGTTGCTGGCTGAAGACGAGGTCGAGGCCATTGGCCTTGGCGCACGCGATTCGCTGCGTCTGGAAGCCGGCCTGTGCCTGTATGGCAACGATATCGATACCACGACCACCCCGGTCGAAGGGGATTTGAACTGGATTATCAACAAGCGTCGCCGCGAAGAAGGTGGCTTTCTGGGCGCAGATATTATTCTCGACCAGCTTGCCAACGGGGCAGACCGTAAACGCGTCGGGATTAAACCCGAAGGCAAGGCACCCGCCCGTGAACATACGATGGTGCTTAACAAGGATGGATACGATATTGGCGAAATCACCAGTGGCGGCTTTGGCCCCACCGTCGATGCGCCGATTGCCATGGGCTATGTCGCAATTGAATTTGCCGAGCCGGGCACCAAGGTGGACCTGATGGTTCGTGGCAAGGCCCGCCCGGCGGAAATTGTTGGGTTACCCTTTGCGCCGCATCGTTATTTCCGCGGCTGATTGCGCCGTATCGCGTTTAAAACGCAGCAAAAATTAAGCAGACAACCTAATTTGCAGGGACAAATCAAAATGGCTAAAAAATTCTCCAAAGAACATGAATGGCTTGAAATCGACGGCGATGTGGCAACTGTCGGCATTACCGACCATGCCCAGCAGGCCCTTGGCGATATCGTTTATGTTGAACTGCCTGAAGTTGGCAAAAAGCTGGCCAAGGACGGCGATGCGGCTGTTGTTGAATCGGTCAAGGCCGCCAGCGACGTTTATGCCCCGGTTGACGGCGAAATTGTTGAAGCCAACGAAGAGCTGGATGCCAACCCGGCTTTGGTTAACGAATCGCCGGAAAATGACGGCTGGTTCTTTAAAATCAAGATCACCGATGCCTCCCAGCTTGACGATCTGATGGACGAAGCCGGTTACAAGGCATTTGTCGAAGGTCTGGAGGACTGATGCGCTATCTTCCGCTGACCCAGGCAGACCGGGCCTCGATGCTTGAAACCATCGGTGCCGGCTCGGTCGATGACCTGTATTGCGATGTACCAGAAGGTGCGTTGCTTAAAGAACCGGTTGATCTGCCGCACCATCTGGGTGAAATGCAGGTCGAACGCGATATGGCCAAACTGGCAGCAAAAAACATGGGTACGGCATCGGCCCCCAGTTTTCTGGGTGCCGGGGCCTATCGGCACCATGTTCCTGCCACGGTGGATTATATCATTCAGCGCGGCGAGTTCTTGACGGCCTATACCCCGTATCAGCCCGAAATCGCCCAGGGCACCTTGCAGTACCTGTTTGAATTTCAAACCCAGGTCGCCTCCATCACCAATATGGATGTTGCCAATGCGTCGATGTGGGACGGGGCAACGTCCTGTGCCGAAGCGGTGCTGATGGCTTGCCGCGCCACCCGGCGTAAAAAGGCGGTTTTGTCGGGTGGTTTGCATCCGCATTACCGCGAAGTGACCGAAACCTATTGCCAATATAGCGATACCCAGGTTGCCGGTCGCGATGGCCACCCGGAACATCAGGCAACTGCCGATGAACTTGACGATCTGATCGACGATCAGACCGCCTGTGTTGTGGTGCAGTACCCGGATGTTTTCGGGCGTCTTGATGACCACACCAAACTGGCCGAAGCCTGCCACGCCAAGGGTGCGCTTTTGGTCGTCGTGTTTACCGAGGCCGTTGCCTTTGGCGCGATCAAATCGCCGGGCAGTTTTGGGGCCGACATTGTTTGCGGCGAAGGCCAGTCGATTGGTAATGCACTGGGCTATGGCGGGCCATATGTGGGTTTGTTTGCCACCACCAGTAAACTTGTCCGCCAAATGCCGGGCCGCCTGTGCGGTGAAACCGTCGATCAGGATGGCAAGCGCGGTTTCGTGCTGACCCTTTCGACCCGCGAACAGCATATTCGCCGGGAAAAGGCGACCTCGAACATTTGTACCAATTCGGGCCTGTGTTCGCTGGCCTTTACGGTGCATATGAGCTTGCTGGGTGAAGACGGCTATCGCAAGCTGGCTGCCATTAACCACGAACGCGCGGTTAAAACCGCCGACGCGCTTGAGGGTGTTGCTGGTGTTGAAGTTGTTAATGACAGCTTCTTTAACGAATTTACCGTCAAGCTGAGCAAACCGGCAGCTGAGGTGGTCGAAGCCCTTGTTGCCCGTGGCATCATGGGCGGGGTTCCGTTGTCGCGTCTGTATCCCAATCGCGATGATCTGGGCGCGTTCATGTTGGTCGCAGCGACCGAAACCAATACCGACGAAGACATCGCAGCCCTTGCGGCGGCCCTTAAGGAGGTGCTGGCATGACGTTTCAGACCCATACCGGCAATCGTGGCCTTGTCCTTGAAGAAAAGCTGATTTTTGAACAGGGTGAAGCTGGACGTTCCGGGGTTGACCTGCCTGACCCGGCACCGGTTAAAAGCCGCCTTGGCGGCCTCGCCCGTGATGAAAACAGCGAAATCGGCCTTCCCGGCCTGTCCGAACCGCAAGTGGTGCGTCACTTTACCCGCCTGAGCCAGAAGAATTTCGGTATTGATTCCGGTTTCTTCCCGCTGGGGTCCTGCACCATGAAACATAACCCGCGCCTGAACGAAAAGGTTGCCCGGTTGCCCGGCATTGCCGATTTGCACCCGATGCAGCCCGAAAGCACCGTTCAGGGGGCGTTAGAACTGATGGATCAGTGCGCGCACTGGTTGCTGGTTCTAACCGGGATGCCCGCTGTTGCCATGTCGCCCGCGTCGGGTGCGCAGGGCGAGTTGTGCGGCATGATGGCGATTCGTGCCGCCCTGGATGCGCGCGGTGAAAACCGCCGTCGGGTGCTGGTGCCCGAATCGGCCCATGGCACCAACCCGGCAACGGCGGCTGCCTGTGGCTTTACGGTGGATTCGATCCCCGCCACTGCCGACGGACGGGTTGATCTGGCGGCATTTGAAGCCAAGCTGGGCGACGATGTGGCTGGCATCATGCTGACCAACCCCAATACCTGCGGGTTGTTCGAACGTGATGTGCGCAAAATCGCCGATCTGGTCCATGCCGCAGGGGGGTATTTCTACTGCGATGGCGCGAACTTTAACGCCATTGTCGGTCGGGTGCGCCCGGCGGATCTGGGCGTTGATGCCATGCATATCAACCTGCACAAAACCTTTTCCACCCCGCATGGCGGCGGTGGTCCGGGTTCCGGGCCGGTTGTGTTTTCCGAGGCATTGGCACCGTTCGCACCGATCCCCTATGTGGTTAAAACCGAAAACGGCTTTCATCTGGTGGAAACCGCCGATGAACAGGACGGCAAAAAACCGTTTGGCCGCCTGAAGGGTTTTCATGGCCAGATGGGGATGTTCGTGCGCGCATTGTCCTATATGAAAAGCCACGGGGCCGACGGGTTGCGTCAGGCGTCGGGCGATGCGGTTTTGAATGCCAACTATTTGCTGGCACGCCTTAAAACCAAACTCAGCGTCGCTTATCCCGGCTATTGCATGCACGAAGCCCTGTTTGATGATGATTTCCTCAAAGGCACCGGTGTTTCGACGCTGGATCTTGCCAAGGCGATCATTGATGAAGGCTTCCACCCGATGACCATGTATTTCCCGCTGGTCGTTCACGGGGCGCTTTTGATCGAACCGACCGAGACCGAAACCAAAGAATCGATTGACCAGTTCTGCGATGCAGTTTTGTCGTTGGTTGCCAAGGCAGAGGCCGGAGATTCGGAATTCTTCAAAAATGCACCCTATTTAACCCCGCGTCGGCGACTGGATGAAACAGCCGCTGCACGTAAGCCAGTATTGCGCTGGAGCCCGGCAAACGCTTGATCTGCAATGCTGCGCTGCGATTTTTTGCACCCCGGTCCTATGGCCGGGGTGTTCTTTTTCAAGGGCTTGATCTTGAAAGCCGTTGGACTCGTCGCAATCTGGCCCCTTATAATCTGAATGCATTTGCGATCGCCGCGCTGTTTTGGGAAAGCGGGGCTGGAAATGCGTGATTGGGAGACCAGGGCATATAGCCCGTGGCGGAGGTAAGAGACTGTTATGACGCGTCCCGTGCAGAAGATTTTTACAGCTGAACGACGTTTGCGAGAACGTCAGGGAGCTGTGGTCGAAGACTGGTCGGATTCCTTTTTTGATCCGACACTTGAAACCGGCATGGGGGCCGGTGAACTGCCGGCACCTTCGCCATCTGTTTCACCAGCACCATCTGCGGCCGCTGGTAGCGATAATCAGCTGATCCTGGATGAAATTCGCGCCATGCGGGCTGAAATGGCCCAGCTGCGCAATGCAATTGCCCAGGGCGCGTCTGTTGCTGCCACTGCCGCGGCTGATGATGCAGGCGGCGAAACTACGCCGCAATCTGTTGCGGCCAATGACGAACCGCTAGATATCTTGCCCGAGCCGGTTTCAAGCCGCCCGTCGCATTCCAATCGGCCAGGGGCCAGCGAACCTGACCGCGACGACCTGGAACTGATCCGTGGCCAGATTCAGGAAATGAACGAACATATTCACAGGGCGAAAATCCAGATTGCCGCCCTGCGCCACCCCAAAGCCCCGGATGACCGGCTGGTAACAGCGGCCAGCGAACTTGATGCTATCGTCAAGGATACCGAGATGGCGACCCACACCATTCTCGAATCGGCCGAACAGATCGACGATCTGGCGATGACATTAAAAAATTCTGCCACCAGCGATTTTGTCGCCGATCATGTGGAACAGATTGCCTTTATCGTTACCAAGATTTTTGAATCCTGTAATTTTCAGGATATTACCGGCCAGCGCATCAACAAGGTGGTTAACACCCTGGAATTTGTTGAAAAACGCGTTCACAACATGATTCTGATCTGGGGCGAGGATGCCTTTGCCGACCTGCCAATGTCCGAAGAGGAAGAAGACGAGGTCAAACACGAAGATGCCGATCTTTTGAATGGTCCGCAAATGGAAGGCGAGGGGATTAGTCAGGACGATATTGATAAATTGTTCGATTGAACCTTTAATTTTCGCGCGTGAATACCAACATCCCGAAAAGGCATACCCTTCGTAAGGGTAGATATATAATGCAATCGCATTGTAAAACTGTCTTTATGGGTATTCACCGCCGGACCGGCGGTTTACCGTGCCGAAGGATTTGAAGCGAGCATCCGGGAGGGCGTTTCCCGTCCCGGAGGTTCTGGAGGACTGGAAATATGGCATTTTGGTCAACAACCAAAACAAATGCAACACAGGCCAAAGCGCAGGACATCAAATGGCGCGCAGGGCCGCGCGGCGATTATTTTCGCCTGTATATGATTGACGACATTAGCGAATTGAAAGTCGATGGTGTTGGCGGCGTTTATCTGGTGTGGCATGGCGGCGTTAAGCCGGGCTGGCTTTTAGCCGGTAATGCCGGGGATCTTGGTTTTGTTTTTCGGGAATTGCGCGAAGACCGCGACATTCGCGAATATGACGGGCGCGGCGGTGTTTATATCAGCTGGTCGCCGATCAAGGATGAATATCGCGACGGGGTCGTTCATTTTCTCGCACGTAGCATCAAACCGGTATTTGAATGCGAATTCGACAGCCGTCAGGATGCGATCCCGGTAATGTTACCGCGATAAACACCCCATCCGGGATATTAAAATTGATCATCCGGTTTGCAGGCGAATGTGCCGACGGTCACGTGGCATGGGCAAATGGCACCATGTGCCGGGTAATTACAAAACAGGCCGAACCCCGTTTATGCGGTTCGGCCTGTTTTTGTTTATGACACGGACAAACATTTCAGATCGATCATGCTGCCCGTTAGGACGGGGGGTTAAAGTGCCGCCAAAACCGATTCCGCGCTGGAAACATCAAATGCGCCCGGTTCTTCAACAGCAAGGTGGGTAACCTTGTTGTCCTCAATAACCATGGCATAGCGGTTGGCGCGTTCGCCCAGACCCTTGCCGCGCAAGTCCAGTTTCAGGCCGGTGCCATTGGTAAAATTCAAATCGCCATCGGCCAGCATGGTAATGGCTTCGCCAACATTTTCCGATTTGGCCCAGGCCTGCATGACAAAGGCATCATTGCTGGCAAGACAGAAAATTTCATCCACACCCTTGGCTTTGATCTCGTCGGCCTTGTTGATGAAACCGGGCAGATGTTTGATCGAGCAGGTCGGGGTGAAGGCACCAGGAACAGCAAAAAGAACAACCTTGCGACCGGCAAACAAATCCTTGCTCTGGACGGCTTCGGGGCCATCCGCAGTGGCACGGTGCAATACGACGTCAGGCAATGTTGCGCCTTCGGCGATGGTCATGGCGTTTCTCCGTTTTATATGCCGCATTGGATGCGGGCATGGATTACCGGTGTAAGGTGGCCCGGCAGATTATGCATTACAGCTTGCTAGAATGACTTAAAAAATCATTCAGTGCCAGCAGCTTCCCGTCAGGTGTGGTGGCGATCAGTCTTTTGCAAGGCCGTTTGCCCCGCTGGCGGTGGCAATGCCAGAAATAACCTGATCCTTGCTAAGCAATTCGGACAGTAAAACACCGTCAGGTGCATTGGGGCCAAATACCGCGTTAAACGGAATGCCATAACGGTCATATTTCGCCAAAAAGGCGGCAATCGCCGGGTCGGGGCGGGTCCAGTCGCCCTGCATTAACACAATATTTTCACCGCCAAGTACTGCGCGCACATCATCCGTATCAATCACCAGCCGTTTATTGACCTGACAGGTCACACACCAGTCGGCGGTAATGTCGACCAGCACTGTTTTCCCATCGGCTACATCACGGGCGATGGTTTCGGGGGCAAAGGGCTGCCATGGCAATGCCGCGTCGTCCCCTGTGTGTGATGCCGTGTTACGTGTGCTGTTTGCGGGTGGTTTGGAAAAGCCCGGCGCAAACAGGGCGACAAGCACGGCAAGGGTGGCAAAGCCCGCCAGTAACGGTTTGCGTTTGAGACGGGTGGTTTTATGGCGCCACCAGATCAACCCGCTGGTAAGCGCCAGGCCAAGGCCAACGGCAATGGCCCCGTTGGTACCAATTTGCCCGGCCAGCACGCCAAGCAGCCAGATCGCGGTGCCCAGAAGTGCCAGCCCCAGCACAAATTTAACCACAACCATCCAGCGGCCCGGTTTGGGCAACAGGCGGGCAATTTCGGGCCGTGCCGCAATTAACAGATAGGGCAGGGCAAAGCCGATGCCCAGCAGGGTGAAAATCCAGAAAATATCAAAGATGGACCCGGCAAGGGCAAAGCCAACCGCCGTTCCCAAAAACGGGGCGGAACAGGGGGTTGCCAGCAGGGTTGCAAACATCCCGGTCAGAAAATGCCCGCCCATACCTTCCCTGGCACCAGGCGCCTGACCTTGCGGGGCCTGATGATGGTCGATGGCGTCATTGGCAAGGTTGTTTAAGCGGTTCGCACTGATTTCAAACAAGCCAAACATATTGCAGGCAAACAGTACGACAACAATGGTCATAACCGTTAAAAACAGGGGTTGCTGAAACTGAATGCCCCAGCCAATGGACCCACCTGCCAGTTTCAGAATGCCTAACGCCCCGGCAATAATCCAGAACGACACCAGAATGCCAAGCGCACTGGCAAAAAAACCACGCCGGGTGCTGGCCCGGTTTTGCGCCCCCAGCTGAATAGCCCCCATCACCTTAAGTGATAAAACCGGCAATACACAGGGCATCACATTTAAAATCAAACCGCCCAGTAATGCCAGCCCGCCAATAATCCACCAGGCGGTGCCATGGGGGCTGGTTGTCATGGCCTGTTTCGGCGGCGTGTTGCCGCCTGAAAGGTCGTTGGCGGCCACCATGCCACTTTCCGGCGCACTGCCGACCCGAACAGGTTGTTCAACCGCCAGCGCCCCGGCCAAAATGGTTACGGTCAGGTTTTGTCCGTCAAAGCTGTCGGCTTTGGCATTGTTATGGATCGCCAGGCGGTAAACCGGTGCGCCATCAAGCATCTCTCCGGTTGGTTGTGGTGCGCCAAAACTGTCGGCTGGTTTACCTTCCACCAGAATATCGGGGGTGCTGTCATCGGGAACATCGCGCAGCGCGATATCAAGATAACTGGCTTTGCTATCGCCTGTTTCCCAAATGCTGGCAACGCCCATCGGCAGGTTGCCACCCGTTAGCGGTACTTTGGCAGCAAATTTTTCAATCTCGTGGGCGTGGTTGGAAATGTCGCCCGAACTGGCTGGCAGGGTGAGGTTCAACACAGCAGTGGCGGGTACGCAAATGTCGCTACATGCCAGATAATCAACCGATAAATGCAGCTTTACCGGCTGGGACGGGTCAAGAACCGGAATGTCGACGGGGAAAATAACCCGGTTTTCATAACCAAAGGTTTCCAGTCCGAAAATGGAAAATCGCATTGGTGCGGGCCACAGCATGTTTTCTGCGCCAGCATTAACATTTTCTGACCCTGTCCAGTCAATTTTCGGCGGAAACCCGGCATCCCCGGCGCTGCGCCAATATACTTTCCAGTGTGGTTGCAGGGCAAATTCCAGCCCCAGCCGCAGGCTGTGAACATCCTTGACACCGTTGCGCGCACTGATAATGCGAACAGAGGCAAAATCCTCGTCCTGCCAGGCGCTTTCTGCCGGTGCAGCCTGCGCCAGATGCGGCAGCATTATCAACATAAGCAGGGCAAAAATACGCTTGGTCACGGCACGGATTCCCGGAAAATTGGTCAGCGAGGCAGGGGTACGACGATGAATGGCTCAATGCAAGCCACGAACATGTTACTGCGGCGTTAGCACTATCGGGGCTTTAAAAAAACGGTCTGGTTTGCTTTGCCAATTATACCCATATGAAAAAAACAACGGATTGATTAAGAACAGGTCCGGGTGATTATTTTAAGACCATGCTTGGCTTGACCCGTGAGAACAGGGTAGTCTTGAGTTTCAGTGAATGAGGATGGTGCGCAAATGGCATATGCAGGCAGCGACGGAGAATATCTATCGGGCAAGCTATTGGTTGCGATGCCAGGCATGCGTGATCCGCGCTTTGCCCAAAGTGTTGTTTATCTGTGCGCCCATAATGAAGACGGGGCCATGGGCATTGTCGTGAACCGCTTGATCGATTCCATCACCTTTCCCGAATTGCTCGAACAATTGGGCATCGTCCGCCCGGCTTCAACCATTGCCGATATTCAGGTGCATTTTGGCGGGCCGGTTGAATCGGGCCGGGGGTTTGTCCTGCATTCCAACGATTTCCACAACGATGCCACCTTGCAGGTCGACCGGGATGTTTCGGTAACTGCCACGGTCGATATTCTTGAAAATATCGCCCTGAACAAAGGCCCGCATAACAGCATTCTTGCCCTTGGCTATGCCGGATGGCGCAGCGGGCAGCTTGAAACCGAAATTCGCGCCAATGGCTGGTTGCATGTCGATGCCGATGCGGAATTGCTGTTTGGTACCGATTGCGAAGACAAATGGCAGCGCGCCTTTGCCAAGCTGGGTTTTGCCCCCGAATTGTTATCGGGCGAAGCCGGCCACGCCTGAATATTCGCCAATAATCGGTACAATGAAAAAAAGGGCGCCGCGTGATGGCGGCGCGCCTTTATCGCAAGGTCACTTTGCCGTGGCTTCTTTTACAAAATCCGCCAGTTCTTCGTTAAAACGTGCCGGTTCTTCGTAAAACGGGCTATGGCCGCTATTGTCAAACACGGACAGGCGGCTATTGGCATGTATGGATTTGATCCGTTCGGACATCGCAACCTTTACCAGCCGGTCATGGATCCCGTGCGACAACAAAACCGGGCCGTTATAAGCCGCAAAAAAGGGTTCCAGGTTCGTGGTTTTGGTTTGAAGGAACCCTTCATAGACGGCGCGGGATGTCATACCGTTAATGACCATCATTTGCTGCAGTGCTGATGGTGTTGGTGCCTGATAAAAGCATGTGAAAAGAAAATCGGCCGTGGCAGCAGCCCGTGTTGCCAGGTTGTGCGACGTTGTTGATTTGGCAAAACCAAGTGCTTCACTGGTGAAAAGGTCGGGCGACATATTCGTTACGGCGTCCACCAGATTAATCCCGGCAATATGCGTGCCGCCATATTTACGCAAATAGGCACCTGCGACATACCCGCCAAGCGACCAGCCGACCAGAACGGGGCGACGCAGTTTTGCGCTCCTGATGACGGCATTCACATCGTCTGCCCATTTATCGGCATCTGAATATGCGGCAAGTGCGGCGGGTTTGTCCGAATCGCCATGTCCGCGCAAATCAAATGTTACGATTCGAAAGCCTTTTAATGTTGGGTCGCTTAGTTGTTTTGCCCAACTAAGATGGCTTTGTCGCAGTCCGTGTATCAACAGGATTTCCGGGGCATCAACGGCTCCCTGTGCTGTGACAGCCAATGTTGTTCCGTCGCTGGACCGCACCTCGAAATGGTCGCGGGCATCCTCATTTTTTCGGGTGTCGGTTTTCGCCGTTTCTGTCGGCGCGGCATGGCCGGATGGCGCATAAGCGGCTGTTCCAATGGCAATGGCAAACAGAATAGCGGCTGTTGAAATGAATGTTTTTCGTAAATTGTGCATCATCTTTCTCATGTTGTTTAGTGATCATTAATCAACATGATTGACTTTGTGCGTCAAGTGTTGTTTATTGATCGCTATGAAACCTGATGAAAAATCACATGGCGGCCGCCCCTGGAGCTTTGACCGTGAACAGGCCATCGAAACGGCGATGCAGCTGTTTTGGCAGCATGGCTATGAAGGTGTGTCGGTTGGGGATCTGACCAAAGTCATCGGTGTTGCACCGCCAAGCCTGTATGCGGCTTTTGGCAACAAGGCCGGCCTTTATCAGGAGGCGGTCAAGCGCTACGAGGAAAAATACGGTTCGCTTGATTTTGCGTCTGTCGCAAACGCGAGTTCCACGGCTGAAGCCGTGCGAAAATTGCTTGAAGGGGCTGTTCGTGCTGTGACTGATCCGGCCCGTCCGCGGGGATGTATGATTTCAAGCGGTATGGTTGCGTGCCACCCCAACCTTCATTCGCTTGCCCTGGATGCCGCAGCCCGGCGCGAGGTATTGCGGGAGTCTGTCGCCAATGCGCTTCGGCCTTTTACCAAAAATGGTGATGAGGCGCACCGTCTTGCCCGTTATGTATCGGCCATTTTGCAAGGCATCTCTATTCAGGCGCGCGATGGTGTTGCGAAAGAAGACTTGCAGGCAATTGTTGAGGATGTTGTATCGGGCCTTAACGGGCGGGGCGACGGCAATAATTAACGGCTTTGATGCTGCGATGTGCCAGGTGCGCCCTATTCGATGTTGATGTTTTTTGCCAGATAATCGAGAAAAACCCGCATCCGCAATGGCATTTGCCGCTGGCCGACAAAAACAGCATGGATCTGTTCAAATTCGGGTTCGATGCCTGCGTCCAGCAATATTTCCAGTCGGCCTTCGGCGATATCCCTGCCAACATGAAACAGGGCCAGCCGACCAATACCAATGCCGGCCAGGGCAAGCTGGCGCATGGTTTCACCGTTATTAACCTGCAAATTGCCGGTTCGCGCGCCGGGGTCGTCGTTTTGGCCCCCGTTACCGTCACCTTCGGTCTGGGGTAACGCCCATTGGTCTTGCGCACGGCGGAAATTGAAATTCAGGCAATTATGCTTTTCAAGCTCTGCCGGGGTTTGCGGGCGACCGTGGCGTTCAATATAGGATGGTGCCGCAATAACCACCCGGCGGCTTACCCCCAGTTTGCGTGCCAGCAGGCGTGAATCGCGCAAGGCCCCGCTACGAATGGCAATGTCGGCGCGCTCATCTAGAATATCAATCACATCATCGGTCAGGCTTAAATCAATCGATACTTCAGGGTATTTTTCCAGAAACCTACCCAGTACCGGCACCAGCACATGGTTGCCAAATGGAATTGTGGCATTAACGCGAATGGCGCCGCGCGGGGTGGCGCTGTCATGGGCCAGCCTGGCTTCAAGCGTGCTGATATCTTCCAGTATGCGGCTGGCGTCGTGATAATAGGCATGGCCTTCGCGGGTTAATTTTAAATTACGGGTGGATCGCACAAATAACTGTGCGCCCAGCCGTTCTTCCAGCCGCGCAATCAGCTTTGCCACCGCCGACGGGGTAAGTTGCAATCGCCGCGCCGCGGCCGAAAAACTGCCTGCATCGGCAACCCGTAAAAACACTTCCATTTCGCCCGAGCGGTTTGGCAACATTTGAGAATAAAATTCCAAACTAATTATAATTGTTGAATTATAGTCACATCAAAGCAGAAAAGCCATAGTGCAGGCCATGTAAAGTATTAACCAAAAGGCTTTGTTATGCCCTTAGCAATCTATGCGCTTGCCGCCGGTGCCTTTGGCATCGGCATGACGGAATTCGTCATTATGGGCCTGCTGCTTGATGTGGCACGCGATCTTGATGTGTCCCTGTCCAGTAGCGGGCTTCTTGTTACCGGCTATGCCCTTGGCGTGGTTGTTGGTGCCCCGGTTCTGACCATATTTACCGGCAGATGGCGGCGAAAAAATGTGCTGCTGTTTTTGATGGCGGTTTTTATCATCGGTAATTTTCTGTGCGCTATTGCGCCTGATTATGCCACGTTAATGATGGCGCGCATTATTGCTGCCTTTGCCCACGGGGCGTTTTTCGGCATTGGTGCGGTGGTCGCAACCGACCTTGTCGCCAGGGAAAAAAAGGCATCGGCCATTGCCATTATGTTTACCGGCCTAACCGTTGCCAATGTGCTGGGTGTTCCGTTTGGCACCTGGCTGGGGCAAATATATGGCTGGCGCGCCACGTTCGAAGCCGTCACCGTGATTGGGGTTTTGGCCCTGATCGCAACAGCCTTTCTGGTGCCGCGCGATAAAAAACACACCACCATCAATGTTACCGCCGAAATGACGGCCCTATTGCGCCCGCAGGTATTGCTGGGGCTGGCGATTACAGTGCTGGGCTTTGGCGGGGTATTTGCCGCCTTTACCTATATCGCCCCGTTATTAACCGAAATTGCCGGTTTTTCCGATGCGGCCGTGTCGCCGATTTTGTTGTTATTCGGGGTGGGGCTGTTTATTGGCAATCTGTATGGCGGGCGGCTGGCAGACCGCCGGTTAATGGTCACCCTGATCGGGTCGCTGGTGTTTTTATCGGTCGTTCTGGTGGTGCTGACCTATGCACTTGATAATCAGATTTTCACCATTATCACAGTTGGTGTGTTGGGGGCGGCGGCATTTTCAACCGTGCCCCCGTTGCAAATGCGGGTTCTTGCCAAGGCAGAAGGCGCGCCAAGCCTGGCATCTTCCATTAACATTGCGGCCTTTAACCTTGGCAATGCTGGCGGTGCGTGGCTTGGGGGTGTTGCCATTGACCACGGGCCGGGCCTCGCCGGGGTGCCTTTGGTGGCCGCCGCGATTACGGCAGGCGGGCTGGTTCTGGCCCTGATCAGCTGGCGAATGGATCGTTCATCCGATGGAAAGCTGGCGTCTTTGGCCGCGTGATCCAAACCGCTCCGCTATACTTTGCCGATCACACGATTACGACAAAAGACGGCCATATCACAGGGCCGTCTTTTGTTTAAGGTACCCAGTTTTTCGCGGGTTTTACTGGCGGGATAAAGTCGGAAAACGCTACGTTGTCATAATGGTCTCTTTGGGTCTATGCCATTAACGGGCGTTCATTCGTGGCATCATATTTCAAAACGTCCCCCTGCATCCTGTCCGACCATTTGCCAATAAAGGCCAATGTTTCCTTGCGGGCCAAATGTGCGCTTAACGATGGCTGGTCCTGCCAGCGTTCGGCGATCAGCAGGCGCGCAATATCCGGGGCGATTATTGCAACGGCATAGGAAAGGCAGCCACTATCGGGCTTATTGCCGGGATTGATTTTTTCAATATCCGCCAGGAACGCGCTCACATCCGCTGGGGCAATGTCGATATGCCCCGAAACAATAATCATCATCGTCCTCGCTGCTGGTTTGCGCCGTTTGGGGTTTTGGTTCTAATCGACGGTAAGGACAATTTTGCCCTGAATGTGGTCTTTGGCGGCGCGTTCATGTGCCTTGCTGGCATCAGCAAGTGCAAAGGTGCTGTCAAGAACCACCCGGATCTCCCCGCTATCTAGCAAATGTGCGACTTCGGCTAGCTGCGCCCCGCTTGAACGGACCTGGGTGGTCGAAACGGTAATGCCCAGCTTTTCGGCTTCTTTTTCGCCGGAAAAGCCTAACGGGAAGATCGGAAACAAGGCACCGCCGCGTTTTAGTGTTGCCAGAAACCGGCCTGTGGTAGGGCCACCAAGGGCATCAATAACGAGGTCCATGTTACGGGCAACCTCTTCGGGCGGGGTTTTGGTGTAGTCGATAAATTCATCGGCCCCAAGGTCGCGCAAAAGGGCTTCGTGCCTGCCCGACGCCACGGCGATCACATGCGCTCCTTTCAGTTTTGCAATTTGCACCGCAAAATGCCCCACACCTCCGGCCGCCCCGTTTACAAGCACGGTTTTGCCCTTAAGTGGTACGGGCTGGTGGGGTGTGGCCTGCAACGGGTTTGGCGCGGTGTGGCCCAAATCAATCAGGAACTGCCATGCAGTCAGCAATGACATGGGCGCGCCAGCGGCGTGGGCATGATCAATCCCGGCAGGTTTGATTGCAAGTTCCGACGTGGGCACGCTGACATATTCGGCATAGGCCTTGCTGCCCCCGGCCAGGCCGTCAGGGAAGCGCACCATCGCGTAAACGGCATCGCCAATTGCGAAATCCGTCACGTCATTGGCAATTGCAGTAACCACGCCCGATATATCGGTTCCCAAAATGACAGGAAAGGTAACCTCGGGGCGCCATTCCTCCGGGAGCATTTTATAACCGTCGCGCAGATACCAGTCCGGCGGGTTAAGGCCCACAGCGTGAACCCGCACAAGCACTTCGCCTGCGTTTAATTCCGGCATCGGTGCGTCCTCGTATTGCAGCACCTCTGGTCCGCCAAACGCGTGTTGGCGAACCGCCTTCATCATGGTTGATGTCATATCTTTTCCTTGTCCTGTATCTATGATACTCCTAATCGGAGCGCTGCTCCATATAAACGGATCAGTGTTCCGTTTATCAAGGAGGATAGATGCGCGCGGACGCTCAAAAGAATTATGACCACCTGCTTGTCATTGCCCGTGATGTGGTGATGGCGCAGGGCGCCGAGGTTTCATTGCGCGAAATTGCCCGGAAGGCCGGTGTTGGTCTTGGTACGCTGTATCGGCACTTTCCCACCCGCGAAGCCTTGTTTGAAGCCTTGCTTCGTGCACGGTTTGATGAATTGACCATAAGGGCACGTGATCTTGAAACGGCAGATGATTGCGCACAGGCTCTTGTGATCTGGTTAAAAGAAATCGTGGCGGTGACGCAAAATTACAGCGGAGTTATCGCCCTGATGGTTGCAGCAATTGCCGAGCCGGATTCAGCCTTGCATACGTCCTGTGTTGCTCTGCGTGCGGCAGGAACACAGCTTCTTGTTCGTGCACAGGCGGCTAAGCTGGCCCGTACTGATATGGATGGCACGGATCTGTTTGCCCTGATCAGTGCGCTGGGTTGGCTGGGCGATCAACCGGCATTGGCCCCGCGGGCGGAACATCTTTTTGGTGTTATTGCCGGTGCGATCCTGACCAATCCGGCGTCGGTTGATGCCTTGGTGAAAAAACTGCCGCCATCACCCATAACCGCGCAGGAGCCTAATGACGCCGACCCGAAAGCCTGACGTTACCTGATTGGTCGTTCAAGCGGGCATAGAGCGAATATTCGCGCAATTGGGCCTGTAACGGTAATGGGCCCGTGTTTCTTGGCCCTTAAGCCTTGATCATCGCTGCTTTTGCCTTTTGTTTTTTGTGCAGGTGATAGGTCAGGGCTGCACGCAGGCATAAAACAAGCGGCCCTTCGGGCAGGGGCGCCTTGGCCGGAATAATCAGCGCGCGGTTGCCTTCAAATATGAAGTCATCGGCAAAATGGCTGCGGAAATCGCTGATCAGGGTGGTTTGGCAATTTACAAAGACCGCACAACAATCGGGCGCGGATTTGGGGGTGCCCAGGCGGATGGTTGTGCCGCTACCGCTTGCCGCGGTTAGATAGGCTGCTTCGCCCCATTTCAGTGTCTCCGTCAATACGCCAACGTCTGGTGTGTTGGCTGCCGTGTTAAAAATCAGGCTGCGTATCTGAAGCAGACGCCGGCTCACATCTGTCGAATAACGCTCAAATGTTTCAGATAATGCGGCAGGCAGGGCCGGGGGCGACATGTGTGCAGGCTCCTTTGCAATACAGATAAAGCCTAAGCCATTTGCCTTGTATTGTTAATATTGGCGGCCTTGCTGATCCAGATTCTCGTGCCTTTTGTGGCCGGAAGGGGTGAAAAACGGCGCAACAGGCAGGAGGGAGAGGGCGGAAGGACGCTTGGATTGAGAGGACGGGACGGGGCAGGACATGACAGCAAATCTCGCCAGTTTGCCGTTGGCGTGTTGCCTTGCCTGCCTTGTTACGCACAATCATGGTTTACGGCGCGGGGCAGAGCAGGGAGGAGGCGGGCAATAAAAAGGCAGCGCCCGCGAGCGGGATCGCTGCCTTGTTTTGTTTTGCAAGAGATACGGCCTAGTCGAACAAAGCGTCGATTTCGTCTTGCGAGAAAATCTGGTCGATTTCGTTCTGGTTGTTCTTTTCCTGATTTTGCGGGGCACGGGTAACGGTTTTATCAAGGTTATCCATGCCTTTGGGATCTGGCGGCAGGTCAAATTCGTCAAAGTCTTCATCGCCCCAGATCTCGATCACG
Source organism: Thalassospira sp. MCCC 1A01428 (assembly GCF_002115825.1). Lineage (GTDB taxonomy): Bacteria > Pseudomonadota > Alphaproteobacteria > Rhodospirillales > Thalassospiraceae > Thalassospira. Next base: position 128,636 of record NZ_JFJZ01000001.1, read on the forward strand.
CGGTTCACGCGTTCCTCGATATATTTCATGGTATTGACGACTTTGGTAATGCGCTGCCCGGTCAGGTCCTGGAAGTTACAGGATTCAAACACCTTAACAACCAGTTCAACAATATCATCGGCCAGGCCCTGTACATAATCATCGGTCGCGGAGGAGCGAATATTATGGGCAACGGTATCGATATTTTCGACATTTTCCAGGATGTTGGCCGTGGCTTCCTCGGTGGCTTCAACAATCGAGTCAAGCTCGCCCTTCACAATGTTCAGGCGCGTGCCGCTGGAATCGTCCGGTGCCGAATAAAGGGCGGCGATTTCTTTTTTGGTTTCCTGAATTGAATTGGCCAGCGCGCGAATTTCGGTTTTCAGCATCCGCAATTCGTTACGGGCATCGCCCTGTTCTTCGGGCGTCTGAACCAGCTTGCGCTGCTCGTCAATCATGATTTTGATGTCGGACAGAAGCTCCAGCTTCAAATCTTCGATCGCATTATGCAGGGACGACAAATCAGGTGCCTGTGCCTGTCCTTCACCGTAATTCGCCGGTTCGGGCAGCGATACGATGTCGCTCATATGTTCCAGCTTGTTTAACAACCGCATTTCGGCAGTGAACAGCTTCTTTTGATTTTGACGAGCCATAGGCAAACCTCAATAACGAAAATCTGTCTTGTATTATACTACACTATACCTGAGCGCCGGGTGCTAAAGTTTCCCGGTATGTCATTGCGAGCGCGCCTGCAAATTTCGGCCCCCGGCTGTTGCCAACCGTTCCGTACCGCTTGCCATGCTTTGATAATGGGGAAAGCTGGCGACAAGTAAAGGGATCACTGCGAGTAAATTTTGCAAAAAATACCGATTTGGCCGCTTAGACAGAAGAATATAGCCTTATACTGTTCTTGCACCTGCCGCCAAAATGATCCGGCCGGTTGAGGGTATACCTTTGCAAAGCGGCTGTAATTACCCGATCAAGGCCCGATTTTCCGGCAAGATACCGGTTTATGCCGTTCTTTCCTTACCCTTGGGGCCATAGGGGCAATAAAAACAGAATTATCGATGAAACCAGATAGGGGCCGGGGCGGGCATTTCCTGGGATAGGGCGGGCATGGATGGGGCGGGCGACTTGATATGCGGTGCAAGAAAATCTGTCGGTTGAAACCGGTTGAAAGCGGGTTTTGCCCGATATGACACTGTGTTTTGCCGACAGGATTGAAAAGTTGCCGGACGATTCGCGACGCTTTTGCACCAATTCCGGCAAAACCATACCAAATTATGTGGATCACAGGTTGCGACGCGATCGAACGCGCTTGGGGTGAATTGAAATATTTCAGCAAAATTTTCAGGTTGCATCGCGATGCACGCCGCGCGCACATAGCTTTGTTGCCTTTGGCTACCGCAGGGCGATATGGCGTTGCGGGCGTTGTGGTTGGGTTGCTATAAGGGGAATATTCCTTTTGATCCATAGGTTTAGTTTTGGAAAAATACTGAAATCAGCTAAAACCCTATGAGGAAACACAAAATTAATTTGTGCAGCGCAGCAAGGTTTTTTGTGGAACAGGTTAAAAAGATAAGCTATTTGCCACGCATACCGATATGCTTGGCATGTCAGGATAATAGAATTAGTGTTAGCTAATTAGTTTGTCGTTTTAATGTCGGGACCGATCCGCGGTCCAATGTCATGGCGGGTCATTTTCGGGGAGCGATCGGGCCTTCCCGATCGGAATGTGTCGCGCTGTTCGGCCTTGCCGAAAATGGCATAATGCCTTGAGTTGTAATGCGAGGGGGCAGATTCGCATGTCGATCAAGATGCTGTTTCCCATTTTTTTGCTGGGATTGGCAGTTCTGACAGGACTGGATTCATCTGCGATTGCCGCAGTGGGCCAGCCCGAGCCATGGCAACTGGGTCTTCAGGACGCAGTTTCGCCAGTGGCGGTTGAGGGCCATAATTTTTTCATCTTGCTGGTTTGGCTGATGACAGCGGTAGTTGTTATCGTGCTGGCGTTGCTGCTTTATGTGCTGTTTCGTTTCAGCCACAAGCGCAATCCGAAGCCATCAAAGACCACCCATCATACCTTGCTTGAAGTGGCATGGACGGTGGTGCCGGTCCTGATTTTGCTGATCATTGCCATCCCGTCTTTCCGTTTGCTGTATTACGCAGATCATGTCGAAGATGCCGACATGACGCTAAAAATCATCGGCAAGCAGTGGTACTGGACCTATGAATATCCCGACAACGGCGATTTCACCTTTGATTCGCTGATGCTCGATGAGGATGCGGCCGTTGCCGAAGGCAAAAAACGCCTTCTGGATGTGGATAATCCCGTTGTTCTGCCGGTCGATACCGATATTCGCCTGATCATGACATCCGAAGATGTGATTCATAGCTGGGCGATGCCGTCACTGTTCATTAAACTCGATGCTGTTCCGGGTCGTCTTAACGAAACCTGGACCCGCATTCCGGCCGAATATGCCGGAACGATGTTCTATGGTCAGTGTTCGGAACTGTGTGGTGTCAATCACGCCTATATGCCGATTGCGGTTAAAGCCGTGACCAAGGAAGAATACGCAGATTGGGTCAAGACGGCTCAGGAACAGTTTGCATCGGCAACCTTGCCGAACGCTGTTTCAGTTGCCTCGGCCGAGTGAGGGAGAGTTTAATGGCTCACGCTGATACACATGCGCATGATCACGACCACGATCATACGCCCGGTTTTTTCAGCCGCTGGTTCTTGTCGACCAACCACAAGGATATCGGATCGTTATATCTGATTTTCTCGCTGGTGGCCGGTTTGATCGGCGGGGCGTTTTCGGTGTGGTTCCGTATGGAACTGGCACATCCCGGAACCCAGATTATCGAAGATCACCAGTTTTTTAACGTGCTTGTGACCGCACACGGCATGATCATGGTGTTCTTTGTTGTCATGCCCGCCATGATTGGCGGATTTGGCAACTGGTTCGTGCCGATCATGATTGGCGCACCTGACATGGCCTTTCCGCGCCTGAACAATATTTCGTTCTGGTTGCTGGTTCCGGCATTCTTTTTGCTGCTGCTTTCGGCCGCTGTCGGCACGGGGGCCGGTACAGGCTGGACGGTTTATCCGCCGCTTTCAAGTGTGCTGGGGCATCCGGGGGCATCGGTGGACATGGCCATTTTCGCGCTTCACCTTGCCGGTGCCAGCTCGATTTTGGGCGCGGTCAACTTTATCACCACGATCTGCAACATGCGTGCGCCGGGCATGACCCTGCATAAAATGCCGCTTTTTGCCTGGTCGATGCTGGTTACTGCCTTCCTGCTTTTGCTGGCGGTTCCGGTTCTGGGTGGTGCCATCACCATGCTGCTGACCGACCGTAACTTTGGCACCTCGTTCTTTGATCCGGCTGGGGGCGGGGATCCGATCCTGTATCAGCACCTGTTCTGGTTCTTTGGTCATCCCGAAGTTTACATCATGATTTTGCCGGGCTTTGGCATCATCAGCCACATCATTTCCACCTTCTCGCGCAAGCCGATTTTCGGGTATCTCGGCATGGCTTATGCGATGGTTGCCATTGGTGTTGTCGGCTTTATCGTGTGGGCGCACCACATGTATACCGTTGGCCTGGATGTTGACACCCGTGCCTATTTCACCGCGGCAACGATGGTGATTGCGGTGCCAACCGGGGTTAAGATTTTCTCGTGGATTGCCACCATGTGGGGCGGTTCTATCAGTTTGCGCGCGCCCATGCTGTGGGCGATCGGCTTTATCTTCCTGTTCACCGTCGGCGGTGTGACAGGGGTTATTCTGGCGAACTCCGGCATGGATCTGCCGTTGCACGATACCTATTTCGTGGTGGCGCATTTCCACTATGTGCTGTCGCTGGGCGCTGTGTTCTCGATCTTTGCCGGTTTCTATTACTGGTTCGGCAAAATGACCGGGTACGAGATTTCCGATCTTGGTGGCAAGATTCACTTCTGGCTGTTTTTCATCGGCGTGAACCTGACCTTCTTCCCGCAACACTTCCTGGGGCTTGCCGGTATGCCGCGTCGGTATGCCGACTATCCTGATGCGTTTGCTGGGTGGAACCTTGTTTCGTCCTATGGTGCGTATATCTCGTTTGCAGCAACTATTTTCTTCCTCGGTGTGGTGGCACACGCCTTTATTCGTGGTAAGAAAGCCGCCGCAAACCCGTATGGCGAATATGCTGATACTCTGGAATGGACTGTCAGCTCGCCGCCGCCGTTCCATACTTTTGATGAACTGCCGCGCATCAAGTAACCATGCGATCTTTTGTCTTTCGCCGGAATTTCCCGGCGAAAGACAACCACCAAAGCCAGAAAGAAGACCGCACCTGTCATGAGCAAGACCGCACTTGATCAGACACTGACCCTTGATACCGTTCCAAGCATTCCGGTTTCGACCGTGCGTGATTATTTTACGCTGCTTAAACCCGGTGTCATGACGCTTGTTGTATTTACCGGTGCCGTTGGCCTGCTGATTGCGCCTGGCCATCTGCACCCGTTTCTGGCCCTGGTTGCCATTGGCTGCATTGCTGTTGCCAGTGGCGCTGCTGCCTCGATTAACATGTGGTATGATCGCGACATTGACATTCACATGAAACGGACCATGAACCGGCCCATTCCGGCCGGGCGTGTTCCGGCGGATGAAGCCCTGTCGCTGGGAATTTTCCTGTCGATTGTATCGGTCACTGTCATGGCCGTTGCCATTAATCTGGTGGCGGCGGTTCTGCTGGCGGTGTCGATCGGGTTTTATGTCTTTGTTTATACCATGTGGCTGAAACGCCGCACGCCGCAAAACATTGTTATTGGTGGTGCTGCCGGGGCTTTTCCGCCCATGATCGGCTGGGCTGCTGTAACGGGTGGCATAGACCTTAATTCGGTCGCGCTGTTCATGATCATCTTCATGTGGACGCCGCCGCATTTCTGGGCTTTGGCACTGTTTCGCTGTGGCGATTATGCCAAGGTTGGCGTGCCGATGATGCCGGTGGTGGCGGGTGATGTTGCGACCAAAAAGCAAATGCTGGTTTACACCATCCTGTTGTTGCCTGTGACTTTGGTGCCCTATTTTACCGGTTTGCTTGGCGTGTTTTATGCCGTTACGGCGGGCCTGACCGGCCTGTGGTTTTTGCGTCATGCCTGGCGTGTTTTGCGCAATGCCGAGGAAAAGGCACCGCAAAAAATGTTTGGCTATTCGATTTTGTACCTGTTTGTGTTGTTTGGCGCGATGGTTGCCGATATCTGGCTTGAAAGTTTCATCGTATGACCGAACAACCGAAAATGACTGACGAAGAACTTGCTGCTTTTTATGCCAGTCGCCGGCGTAAAAACTGGGTTCTTCTGGGAATATTGACCGGCCTGGCCGTTTTGTTTTTCGTGATCACCATCCTGAAGATGAGCGGCTGAAAAATGACGCGCCGGAAACGCAAAAACCAGGAAAATCGCAGAAAGATCGGGGGATGGATCTTTTGTGCCGCGGCTATTCTGGTGGGTGGGTTTATCGGCTTCAAGGTGGCATCGGCACCCGGCCTGTTTGCGGATGGCGCGGGTGCGATGCACGAAAGTCCAGCCGGTGCTGCCGGGCTCGCGTTGGCCGGCCCTGGCGGAATAACCCGGGTAAGTGCGACAACTGGCACGGATGTGCAGGCGCGAACGATTACAGTGTCCTTTGACGGAACGTCGGATCCGTCAATGGATTGGGAATTTGCCCCCGAGCAGGCGTCGATGACGGTGCCGCTGGGAGAAAACAGGATGGCATTTTATGCCGCCCGCAATAAGTCGGACAAGGTTGTAACCGGTGAAGCCGCCTATAGCGTGAGCCCGGTTGAAGCAGGCCGCTATGTAAACAAGCTGGCATGTTTTTGTTTTGATGAGCAGCGCCTGTCGCCGGGCCAGAATGTGGATATGCCGATCAGCTTTTTTGTTGATCCGGCGATTGCGGATGATCCGGCATTACAGGATTTGAGCGAAATTAAACTGTCGTTTGCCTTTTACGCCGTGAAAACGGCGGCCCAGGCAGCCGACAGATCGGGTGAGAACGGAGGCTGACCCAAATGGGACAGCGTTCGGGAATGCGTAGTTTGACACTTAATTTATTCAAGGACTGAGGGGGGCGAGGAATGAGTGATCACGCTCAGAAACATCCGTTCCATCTGGTAGACCCAAGCCCGTGGCCGATGGTGGCCGCACTTTCGGCAGGCTTGTTTACCGGTGGCATGGTTTATTTCATGCATTCGGATCGGATGCTGACCGATTTCTGGCTGGCTGCCATTGGCATTGCCGGTATCCTGTTTGTGATGTTCCGCTGGTGGAGCGATGTTGTTCAGGAATCGCGCATCTATCATAACCCGGTAGTGCAAATCGGCCTGCGGTATGGCATGTCGCTGTTCATCGCATCCGAGGTCATGTTCTTTGTTGCGTTTTTCTGGGCTTTTTTCCAAAGCGCCCTTCTGGACTTTAACCCGTCTGTAACCCAGTGGCCGCCTGCTGGTATTGAAGTGCTTGATCCCTGGGATCTGCCCTTTATCAATACCCTGATCCTGCTGTTGTCGGGCTGCACGCTGACCTGGGCGCACCATGCCTGCCTTGAAGGCAATAAAAAACATATGGTGCAGGGGCTGGCGATTACCGTTTTGCTGGGCATCGCGTTTTTATCCTGCCAGGCCTACGAATACCATCATGCGGCCTTTGCCTTTGATGATGGCATTTACCCGTCAACCTTCTATATGGCGACAGGTTTCCACGGCTTCCACGTTTTTGTCGGCACGGTGTTTCTGGCGGTTTGCCTTTATCGCGCCAACCGCGGCGATTTCAAACCGGACCATCACTTTGGCCTCGAAGCTGCTGCATGGTACTGGCACTTCGTTGACGTGGTGTGGCTGTTCCTGTTCTTCTCGGTCTATATCTGGGGCGGGGCATAACGCCCCCCTCACTCTGTGTCCGAAAATGACAATGCCAACCCAAAGGTTTTAAAAACCTGATGACCCTGGATTATTATCCACCCCTTTCCCCCATTCGTACCGGCCTTGCCTGCAAGTGTCCGCGCTGCGGTGGGGGAAAGCTGTTTTCGGGCTTTCTTGTGGTGCGCGAACAGTGCGATGTCTGCGGGCTTGATTTGCGCGGTCACGATGCCGGTGACGGCCCCGCGATTTTCATTATTTTCATCCTCGGCTTTTTGGTGGTGCCCCTTGCCTTATGGGTGGAATTAACGTACCAACCGCCTTTGTGGCTGCATGTGGTCATGTGGTTTCCCACCGTGATCGGGGTTACCCTTTTGCTGTTGCGGCCGCTAAAAGGGGTGATGGTTGCCTTGCAATACCGTCACCGGTCGACCACAGAACAGGAATAGGCCCTTTATGGCGCTTCTTAAAACGCGGCCCACCGTCGCACTATCGATTTCTGCCGGCCTGGCATTGCTGATTTTGCTGGTATTATGTGGCTGGCAGGTGGAACGGTTATTCTGGAAAGAAAACCTGATCGCCGAACGCGAAGCCCAGGCCAGCCTGCCGCCCATCGATTTTCCTGTTGATGTTACCAAAATCGACCCCGCCCTGTCGTTTCGCGCCGTAAAGGCCCATGGCCGTTTTCTGCATGATCAGGAAATGTATTTAATGGCGCGCACCATGCAGGGCAGTGTGGGTTATCAGGTGATCACACCGCTTGAACAGGCCGATGGCCGCATCATTCTGGTTAATCGCGGCTGGGTACCCGACGACAAACGCGACCCCGCCACCCGCCTGGAAGGCGAGGTTTCAGGCCAGGTTGATGTGACTGGCGTCTTGCAGGTCGCCCGGCCCCGTCATTGGGCCCAGCCCGAAAACGACCCGGTGAAAAACCAGTGGTTTTATGTTGATCCGCAACATATGGCCGAAGAAGCAGGCGGCGACCTTGCCAGCCCCTATTACCTGGAAGCCGACGCCACGCCAAACCCCGGTGGATTGCCCAAGGGCGGACAGGCGCGGGTGACCCTGCCTAACAACCATTTGCAATATGCCATTACGTGGTTTTGCCTTGCGGTTGCACTGGTTGTTATTTTTATCGTTTATCATCGCCGCCCGGAACCGCCCAAAGTGGATTGAACTTGCAGCCGGGGCCATTGGCAGACTAGTTTTCAGGGTAATTGTGAATTACCGGCGTTCCTTGGTGCCTGCGGGCGGGGGAAACGTGGTGTGATTTCATGATTTTCCGGATCATTTCTGTTTATGTCCCCAACGCTGCGGAGCCCCTATGACCAAAGCCTATCTTGCGCTTGAAAACCGTTTTCGTCGTATGAACATTCTGGCGGATATTGGCGGGATGCTGCATTGGGACATGGCCACCATGATGCCCGATGGTGCGGCAGAATCGCGTTCCGAACAGTTGGCCACCCTTGATGTCATGTCCAACGAGCTGATCAAGGATGCCGCCCTGGCGGACCTTCTGGCCGAGGCCGAAGGCGAAACCCTGACGGACTGGCAACGCGCCAACCTTCATGAAATGAAACGCGAATGGGTGCATGGCAATGCCGTGCCCGGCGACCTGGTCGAGGCGATTTCGCGCGCCTCCACCGCGTGCGAGGTGGCATGGCGCACCGCACGCGCCGAAAACGATTTCGCCGCCCTGTTGCCCAAATTACAAACCGTGCTGGACCTCTCGATTGAAGCCGGCACCGCCAAGGCCGAAGCCCTGGGCTGTTCGGTGTATGATGCCCTGCTTGATCAATATGATCCATCCATGCGCTGCGAGCGGATTGATGGCCTGTTTGCCGATCTTGAATCTTTCCTGCCCGACTTTACTGCCAGCGTAATCGAACGCCAGAAAGCCGAACCTGCGGCCTTAACGCCCGAAGGTCCGTTTCCGATTGCGACCCAGAACGCTATCGGGCTGGACCTGATGAAGGCGGTCGGGTTTGATTTTGACCATGGCCGACTGGATATTTCCCACCATCCGTTTTGTGGCGGCACCGCCGATGATGTGCGCCTGACCACGCGTTATAACGAAGCCGATTTTACCAGCGCCATCATGGGCGTGATGCACGAAACCGGCCACGCCATGTATGAACGCGGCCTGCCCGAAAACTGGCGGATGCAGCCGGTGGGCAAGGCGCGCGGCATGAGCATGCATGAAAGCCAGTCTTTGTTGATTGAAATGCAGGCCAGCCGCTCGCAGGAATTTCTGACCTATGCGGCCCCGCTGTTTAAAAAGGCGTTTAATGGCAATGGCCCGGCATGGGAGCCGGAAAACCTTTATCGTCTTTATACACGGGTGGAGCCGGGCCTGATCCGGGTCGATGCTGATGAGGTTACTTATCCGTCGCATGTGATTTTGCGCTATCGCCTGGAACGTGCCCTGATCGAAGGCAACATGAAACTGGCCGATTTGCCTGGTGCCTGGAACGATATGATGCAATCGCTTTTGGGCATTACCCCGCCTAATGACGGTAATGGGTGCCTGCAGGATATTCACTGGCCGTCAGGCGCCTGGGGGTATTTCCCCACCTACACTATGGGCGCGATGGCGGCGGCCCAGTTGTTTGCCGCAATTCGCACCGCTGTGCCCGATGTCATGGAACAGCTTGCCATTGGCAATTTTGCCCCGCTGATGACATGGCTTCGCGCCAATGTGCATGAAAAAGGCTCCAGCGCCACAACGGATGAAATTCTGGGTGCTGCCACCGGCGCGCCTTTGCAAACAAAGGCGTTCATGGCCCATTTGCAAAATCGTTACGGCGGTTAAATTATTATAACGCCGGGTCTGCCCGCTGGTCCTTTGTCGGGATAAACGATAGAGTTTCCAGCGGGCAGGCCTAAATCTGACATCAAAAACTGACTTACACTAAATCGCACAGGACCAGACAGGCAAATGGCATCAAAGGTAATGGACCGTCAGGTCTTTGCGGCGGGACAAATCATTTTCCGCGAGGGAAAACCAGGTGGTGCCGCCTATGTGGTGCAGGAAGGCTCGGTCGAGATTTATAAAACCTCCGGCAGTGGCGAAGATGTGGTTTTAGGGCATATCGAACCCGGGGGCCTGTTTGGCGAACTATCGCTGATCGACGATGCCCCGCGCATGGCCTCGGCCCGGGCGCGGGACCGTACCGTGGTTATCGCCATTTCCCGGCGTCAGTTTGAATATAAACTCAACGAATCCGACCGTTTCATTCGTGCCATTTTGCGTATTCTGCTGTCAAACTACCGGCAAATCACCCGGCGTTCGGTCAAACTTGAGGCGCTTTTGCGCAAACATGGCATTCCGTTCGAGGATTAAGCCGTTTTCGGTATGTTTCACGGGCGTAATGTCGGTGCCGGGCGGTTATTTGCGGTGATCGGGCGTGTTTTTGCCAATGCAGGGCACCTGCCCGCTATTCATCCTTGACTATGGCGGGGTAAGTCCGCACTAACTCGATATTCTGTGGAAATGGTGATGCTGCCGCGGGTGTTTGTGGCGCGTCCCGTTGCCTGATGACTGTTTGTTTGTATCAGGAGCTTTAAAGTGCGTTATATCAGCACGCGGGGAACCGCCCCCGTTTTGCAATTCGACGACGTTCTGTTGGCCGGTCTGGCCCGCGATGGTGGCCTTTATGTGCCCGAAACCTGGCCGCAATTCACTGCCGAGGATATCAGGTCATTTCGCAGCATGACATATGCCGAAGTGGCCTTTGCGGTGATCAAACCGTTTGTTGCCGGAACCGTCGATGATACTGCGCTGAAAACCATCCTTGATGAAACCTATGCCGGGTTTAATCACACCGCCGTTGCGCCGCTTAAACAGCTTGGTGCCAATGACTGGGTGATGGAACTGTTCCACGGCCCGACTTTGGCGTTTAAGGATTACGCGCTTCAGGTGGTGGGGCGTTTGTTTGACCATGTTCTCGCACAGCGTGGCGAGCGCGTGACCATTGTCGGGGCAACCTCGGGCGATACCGGCTCTGCCGCGATTGAAGCCTGCCGCGACCGCGATAATGTGGATATTTTCATTCTGCATCCTGCCGGGCGCGTGTCCGAAGTGCAACGCCGCCAGATGACCACCGTGATCGCCGATAACGTCCATAACCTCGCGGTGGATGGCTCGTTTGATGATTGTCAGGATCTTGTCAAAGCCCTGTTTAACGACCATGCCTTCCGCGATGAAATTGGCCTCTCTGCGGTTAATTCCATCAACTGGGCGCGCATCATGTGCCAGATCGCCTATTATTTCTGGGCCGGTGTCCAGTTGGGTGCGCCGGACCGCGAGGTTTCTTTCTCCGTACCCTCGGGCAATTTTGGCAATGTCTATGCCGGGTATGCGGCCCTGCAAATGGGCCTGCCGATCAAACAGTTTGTTGTTGGGTCCAATTCCAACGACATTCTCGCACGGTTTTTCAATAATGGCGTGATGAAAATGGACGGGGTTAACCCCACCATCAGCCCGTCGATGGATATTCAGGTCAGCAGCAATTTTGAACGGTTGCTGTTTGATTTGTATGACCGCGACGGTGCCGCAATTGCCCAACTGATGACCGAATTTCGCAAAACCGGCCTTATGGAAATGTCGCAGGGCCGCTTTGACAAAGCCCGCGAACTTTTTGATGGCTATCGCATGGATGATGACCAGACCCGTGCTGCCATTCTCGATGTGTATCAAAAAACCGGTGAACTGGTAGACCCGCATTCCGTGATTGGCATTGCCGCCGGGCGGGCATGCAACCGTGACGCTTCGGTGCCGATGATTGCCCTGGCAACCGCACACCCGGCCAAGTTCCCCGATGCGGTTAAACAGGCATCGGGCATTTACCCGGACTTGCCCGAACGCCTGTCCGACCTATATGACCGACCAGAGAAACTTGAACCCATGACCAACGATGCCGATGCCCTGATGGCGCATGTTCGTAAAAACCGGCGTGCGGCCTGATTGATGGCAGTGATCGGATCGTTGGACCTTGATATGAAACAGGAGAATATCTGAATGACAGTCGAGCTGACGGAGCTTGACAATGGCATGATTGTCGCCACGGACCGCCTGGAACATGTGCAGTCTGTGGCTTTGGGTGCATGGGTCGATGTCGGGGCGCGTAACGAGACGCCCGAAATTAACGGCATTTCCCATATGCTTGAACACATGGCATTTAAAGGCACGCGCAAACGCACTGCGCTGCAAATTTCCGAAGAAATCGAAGCGGTGGGCGGGCAGATGAATGCCTATACCTCGCGCGAAAATACCGCCTATTATTGCAAGGTGCTTCACGAAGACCAGGCGCTGGCGATTGATGTGATCGCCGATATTTTGCAAAATTCCACCCTTGATGAAAAAGAGCTGGAACGCGAACGCCAGGTGATCTTGCAGGAAATCGGTCAGGCAATTGATACGCCTGACGATATCGTGTTTGATTATTTTCAGGAAACCGCCCTGCCAAATCAGGCGCTGGGCCGCTCTATTCTTGGCACCCCTGAAAATGTTTCCAGCCTGACGCGCGATGACCTGTTTGATTTCATGTCGCGGCGCTATAGTGCCAAACGCATGGTGTTTTCGGCCTCGGGCAATGTGAACCACAATGAAATCGTCGATATGGTTTCATCAAAATTCACCGATCTTCCGACCCACGAAGACCACGATATGGAAACGCTGCGTTATGAAGGCGGCCAGCGCATCGAACATCGCGACCTTGAACAGGCCCACGTCATTTTTGGCCTACCCACGGTGCCTTATGCCGATGACAGTTTCTATGACGTGCAGGTGTTTAACACCCTTCTGGGCGGCGGCATGTCCTCGCGCCTGTTTCAGGAAATCCGCGAAAAACGCGGGCTGGTTTATTCGGTTTACAGCTTCTCGTCGCATTATGTCGATGGCGGCCTGTTCTCGATCTATGCCGGCACCGGGCCGGATGACCTGCCCGAACTGATGCCGGTGATGTGCGACGAGCTAAAACGCGCCACCGTCGATTTGACCGAAGAAGAAGTCAATCGCGCCCGTGCCCAGCTTAAGGCCATGGTCGTGATGGGCATGGAAAGCAATTCGGCGCGCTGCGAAACGCTCGCCCGGCAAATTCAGGTGCATGGCGGCCCGCAAACCATTCCCGAAATCATCGAAAAGATCGAAGCGGTTGATTTGAACAAGGTTCGCGCAGCTGGCGAAGCCCTGATATCGGGCAAACCGACCGTCACCGCCCTTGGCCCGGTCGGCAAAATGCCGGAATACGATACGCTGGTGGATCACCTGCGCGCCTGATCTCGCGGCGTTGGCGCTGTGATCCGATACCACACTTTCAAACGGCGTCTGTCTGATGGCAGGCGCCGTTTTTTTTATGGTGCGGTATGGTCAGGATTTGTTGCCGAGCATCCCTGTTACATTATTGATGGCGTCGCCCAGCGTGAAGGGCTGGCCATTCATTTTGCCAAGCGCCAACTTATCGTTGAAAGTATCCGCGATTGCGATCAACCGCTGTAACATCACGTCGACCCGTTCCCAGTCACCTTTGTTACCGGCATGGATGCTGATATTGACGGCGGTCATGGCCTCTTGCAACGCGATTTCCGGGTTGTCGTTGAATTGTCTACGGAGTGCGTCCAGTCGGGCCACCATCGCGTCGACCCGTTGCCAGTCGCCTTTTTGACCGGCATGGTCGCTGATATTGACGGCGGCCTTGGCCGCTGCCAGCGCGATTTCGGGATTTTCGTGGAATTGTCTGCGGAGTGCATCCAGTCGGGCCAAAATCGTGTCGACCCGTTGCCAGTCGTCTTTTTGACCGGCATGGAGGCTGATATTGAAAGCGGCATTGGCCGCTGCCATCGCTATTTCTGTATTGTCGTTGAATTGTCTGCGGAGCACGTCCAGTCGGGCCACCATCGCGTCGACCCGTTGCCAGTCGCTTTTTTGACCGGCATGGTCGCTGATATTGCAGGCGGCCTTGGCCTCTTCCAGAGCGATTTCTGTATTGTCGTTGAATTGGCTGCGGAGTGCGTCCAGTCGCGCCAACATTGCGTCGACCCGTTGCCAGTCGCCTTGTTTATCAGCATAGGTGCTAATATTGCAGGCGGCCTTGGCCTCTTCCAGAGCTATTTCTGGATTGTTGTTGAATTGGCTGCGGAGTGCGTCCAGTCGCGCCAACATTGCGTCGACCCGTTGCCAGTCGTCTTTTTCACTGGCATGGATGCTGATATTGACGGCGGCCTTGGCTTTGCACAGTGCGATTTCCGGATTGTTGTTGAATTGTCTGCGGAGTATGTCCAGTCTCGCCAACATCGTATCGACCCGTTTCCAGTCACCTTTGTTACCGGCATCGCTGCTGATATTGACGGCGGCATTGGCCTCGACCAGCGCGATTTCGGGGTTGTTGTTGAATTGGCTGCGGAGTGCGTCCAGTTGCGCCAACATTGCGTCGACCCGTTCCCATTCGTCTTTTTCACCGGCATGCTTGCTGATATTGATGGCGGCCTTGGCCTCGACCAGCGCGATTTCTGGATCGTCGTTGAATCGTTTGCGGAGTGCGTTCAGTCTGGACAACACCGCGTCGATCCGTTCCCAGTCACCTTTTTGACCGGCATGGTTGCTGATATTGGCGACGGCCATGGCCTCATGCAGGGCGATTTCCGGGTTGTCGCTGAATTGTCTGCGGAGTACATCCAGTCGGGCCAACATCGCGTCGACCCGTTCCCAGTCGCCTTTTTCACCAGCATGGTAGCAGATGTTGACGGCGGCCATGGTCTCGTGCAGTGCGATTTTCGGGTTGTCGTTGAATTGCGTGACAAGCTGTTTAATTGATTGCATGAAAGTATCCGCCGCGTCGGGATCATGCGATGCATAGCATTGGTTGACCCAATTTGGTGCCATCCACGCGTAGGAGAAGGCAACTGTTTCGGTTTGGCTGGCACGCATTGCTGCCGGTATATTAATAGCGGCGATTTTCGCCGGGAAATCTTGTTGCAGACGCAAAAGGATGATCAGCGATGCTGTATATCCCTTTGCCAAGGCTGCGTTCAGGAAACGGTGCCTGTGATTGGGAATATCGTTCAGCAGGGTTTCGGCCAGAAAAAACTCCCCCATAATATCGGGCTCAAGGGGCGGCAGGAATGTTCCGCTGCCGCCAAAGGCGCTGATTAGCCCTTGATGGTGATCAGGGGGCGGATCGGGCAGGTGGCGGGCAAGGGGGCCATAATCCTCTTGTTTTGTGTCGAGGTCATTAAGGTCGAACCCTTGTGTAAGTGTTGCCAGTGCCAAGGCGAGTTTGTAGCGGGTTAGGGTGCCGCCGCCATCATCGGGCGCGGCGTGTTGCCAGCGGGTCTGTTCTTCTCGATCCAGCATTTTGGTAAGGACGTCTTCCTGACTAAGCAGGGCAGTGATTTTTGCAAAATCAGGTTGTGATTCTGGTGCTTTTTCGGCTTCGGCGATCATTGCCTCTGCCGTGGCAAGGGCAAAAAGCGGGCGGGGCAGGTTGGCGTCATGTGGTCTGGTATCCACCTTTTGCGCTGCTGCCAGAAGAAGGGTGTCGTCTGGGGGTGTTTGCCCGGCTTTGATAAAGCGTTCCCGCATCATGTCGGTAATGGCTGTTTCGTCTACGGGTGGGATGGTGCATCCGTTTTCATCTTCATGCCCGAAGACATGGTCCATCACCATCGGTTTATCGCCGTTTTCGGGCAGCATTTTTGCTAGCCAGCTTTTGTCGACCTTGCGTTCCAGTAATAAAACTCGGACTGGAAAGTCATAATGCGCAGCATTGTTCGCAAATATGCGTAAGAGGTCGCCCGTTTTTTCAGCCTGTCCACTGACATAATCAATCACAATGAAGGTTGGTTGACGAGGACGCCATTTTTCCGGATTGCGAAACTTTTCGAGATCATGGAGATGGAGCTTGCCTGCCTTCCAGATATTTCGGTCTAGCTCTTCTGTGGTAAAATCAAAGGCGAGCCGGGTTTTTCCTGTGCCGCCATCCCCGGTGAGCAGCATCCAGCGGAAATTAAATTCAGGTCCGCAAATCGAGATGTCACCTGTGAAATTGGTCAGAAGCTCAATTTCTTTTTCGCGTCCATATAGCTCGTTAAGGTTTGAGTTGTATTTGATGCGATCAAAAGATCCGAGCTCTCGCCGTGGTTTGGGCCATCTAAGCTCCGGCGAAAACATGTTGTGAAAAAGCTGATCAATTTCTTTCTGGAAGGTCTGGATCAGGGTGTCTGTCTGTTCATCAAGACCGCTCAGAACTCTTTCGAATCCCTGGATATTATACAGGGCCAGCATGGTTTCGATGGGGGTGGTATCGTTAATTTCGATGGCGCTAATATCAATTGGTCTGCCATCTTTTATGGCACCAAGGATACTGGTTCTTAGGGCGTCTTTGGTTTCCCTGCCATGCTGGATCGTGGTCAGTCGGTCTAGCAGCCCTGTCAGAGCCGGGACTTTGGCAATAAAGGCTTGCAGCCGGGATGAAATTGCATCACCCAGGAATGATTCTGATTTTGAAACAATGGCGGTGATCAGGCGCAAAACGATGTAGTGCAAAGGGGGGCGAAACCCCAATTCACGTATTTCATCAAGTAATGCTGCCTTTACCTCGCGGTCTGCCAGCAAGTCAGACAGAAATCCGGACTGTGCCAGTTTGTCGATGATCGCGTCGGCAGTCAGGGAGCTATTCGGGCTTTCTTCCGTTTGCGGATCAGACATTTGTGCTCCCCCATTTTTTGCCGCGTGTGACAACTATACAAGGCAGGGGTGTTGATGCCATCGCAAAATTGGGAACGGTATGGGCGGCGGGGCTTTGGTAAGGGCCGCCTTTTTGTTTGCTCACGGTTTTGAATGTGCTAAAGTGAAAGCGCTTTCATGATAAAAATGAGCAAAATCATAAGGTTACAAATTATAAAATGAACTTTTCGGCGATATCAGGGTATCTGGGCATGTTTTGGGACGGGTTTTTGGTGACCGCGTCGGTCAGTGCCTTGTCCATTGTCGGCAGTTTTTTGATCGGGGTGATTGTCGCCTTTGGGGCGGTGTCGCGCCGGCCCTTTTTGCGCAAGGCGGCACGGGGCTATATCGGGCTGTTTCGCAATATTCCCTTCATCGTGCAGGTGTTTTTCTTTTATTTCGGCCTGCCGGAAATTGGCGTTTATATCGATGCCTTCACCACCGGTACCATGGCGCTGTCGATTGCGGTGGGGGCCTATGCCGCCGATGTGTTGCGGTCGGGTATTGAAAATGTCGATACCGGCGTGATCGAGGCGGCCGAGGTTTCCGGGCTGTCGCGGTTTAAAATCTATCGCCGGATCATTCTGCCCATCGCGTTGCGGGTGTCACTGCGTCCGCTAGGCTCGGTTTTCATCAATCTGGTGCTGACGACCTCGATATTATCGACCATCACGCTCAACGAGCTGACCGGCAATGCCAAGATCGTCGCGTCCGATACCTTCCGCCCGTTCGAGGTCTATTTCTTTCTGCTGCTGTTTTATTGCGTGCTGACCTATCTGCTGTCGCTGCTGATTAATCTGTGGCACCGGCGGTTAAACCGTTTCATGCGGGGGGCTGAATAATGCGCAATCAGGGCTTTAACTGGCACGACCCGATATTGTGGGCGCAGGGGCTGGGTGTTTCGGTTGGTGTTTTTGCCGCCTCGATGATTTTGGGCACCGTTATTGGCATCTTCATTGCGTTGTGCCGGGTTTACAAGGTGCCGGTGGTGGCCCCGGTTTTGCTGGTGATCAGCGAGTTTTTGAAAAATTCGCCGGTGCTGGTGCAACTGTTTTTGGTGTTTTTTGGCGTGCCGGTTTTATTGCAGGTCAATATCACCCCGGCCGAAGCCGCGATTTTTACCCTGACGGGCAATACAGCGGCCTTTATCGCCGTCATCGCCATTTCCGCCATCGATGCCATTGATCGTGGACAGCTGGAGGCTGCACGCAGCTTTGGTCATTCCGAACGCAGCATTTTGCGCAAAATCATCGCCCCGCAGGCATTGGTGGTGGCGATGCCCGCCCTGATCGGGCTGGCGGTAAACCAGTTGCAGGTGACATCGCTGATTTCCGCCATTGGCGTGATCGATTTGACCAAGGTCGGCCAGATTTTGAACCAGCGTACCTGGCAGCCCTTTATCGTCTGGACCATCATTGGCGTGACCTATTTCATCCTGTCGCGCCTGCTGGCGGCTGCTGGTGGTCGCCTTGAAACCCGTTTGCGCCGCCACATGGACTGGGCCGGATTATAAGGAATGCGTTTATCGTGATTGAAATAGACAATCTGCACAAAAAATTCGGCGATACCGAGGTTCTGAAAGGCGTTAGCCTGAGCATTGCGCCGGGCGAAGTGGTGTCGATCCTGGGGGCTAGCGGGTCGGGCAAAAGCACGCTGATGCGCTGCATGAACGGGTTGGCCGGGCTGAATGGCGGGTCGCTTTTAATTGACGGGCTGGATGTGTCAAAGCCCCGCGAATTGCGTGAAATCCGCAAGCGGTGCGCCACCGTGTTTCAGCATTTCAACCTCTATCCGCATTTATCGGTGCTGGACAATATCACACTGGCGCCGATGGATGTGCTGGGCCGCAAAAAGGCCGAGGTGGAAGCCGAAGCCTATGCGCTGCTGAAACAGGTGGGGCTGGCAGACCGCGCGGATGCCTATCCCGGTCAGCTTTCGGGCGGGCAGAAACAGCGGATTGGCATTTGCCGCGCACTTGCCATGCAGCCGCGTTATTTGCTGCTAGACGAGGTGACATCAGCCCTGGACCCGGAAATGACGGGCGAAGTGCTTGATGTGCTGGCCGCCCTGGCGCGCAGTGGCACCACCATGATTTTTGTTACCCATGAAATTGCCTTTGCCCGTGAAATATCATCGCGCATCGTTTTTCTCGATGATGGCGTCGTGCGCGCCGACATGCCGACAGACCGTTTTTTTGCCGAAGATGGCGGTTATGGCGATGAACGCATTGCGCGCTTTTTGGCCAAGATGCGCAACAAATAACAAGTAAATAACAATAATAAAGAAGGACGAGCGACCCATGATCATTGTTGCCAATTCCGAAGCCAGTGCCGGGATAGAGCAGGCGGTGGATATTTTAAAATCCGGCCGTCACGGGCTGGATGCCCTGGAAACAGCCCTGAACCGGGTGGAAGAAGACCCCAAGGTGCGCAGTGTTGGTTATGGCGGCTGGCCCAACCTGATTGGCGAAATGGAATTTGACGCCGGGGTGATGGATGGCACCACGCGCCGCACCGGGGCAGTTGGCGCGTTGCGCGGGGTGGTGCATGCCGTATCGGTGGCGCGCCGGGTGATGACGGACCTTAACCATGAAATGCTGGTCGGCGAGGGGGCTTGCAGGTTCGCAAGTGAAAGCGGTTTCACCGCGCAGCCCACGCTATACCCCGATTCCAAAAAGGTATGGTGGGATAAACTGGCGCGGATGTTAAGCCCTGAAGAACAGGCCAAATTCCCCGATATGCCGTTGGCCCCGTTAAACAGTGCCATTACCGACCCGGAAAAAGTGCGCGATACCAGCGTGTTTTTAACCATTGATTCCCATAAGGGCATTCATGCCGCCACCAGCACATCGGGCTGGGCCTGGAAATATCCCGGCCGGTTGGGCGACAGCCCGATTGTCGGAGCCGGTTTTTATGCCGATAGCCGCTATGGGGCGGCGGCTTGCACCCATACCGGCGAAATGACGATGCGGGCCGGCACCTGCCGCACCATCGTTCTGGCGATGAAGCTGGGCTATTCGCTGGAGGATGCCCTGAAAATTGCTGTCGATGAATTGCGTGACCTTGAAACCGGCTATCTTGACGGGGTGGTTATTCATGCCCTGGATGCGCAAGGTCGCCACAAGGTGGTGAATTTTCGCTGCCGCGAAACCATTCGATACTGGTACTGGGACGAAACCCTGACCAAACCGGAAAAACGAGAAGCGGAAACGCTCGCGGACTAAGACCAAAGGGCTTTGATCGAAATCGATCAAAGCCCCCCTCAATCGGCGGGCGGGCTTTGCAAAAGCCCTTGCCTTTCGCGGCACAGGCCGCGCGGCGCCGTCGCGCCTAACCCGGTCCCCATAGGCCAATTTCATGGGAACCGGGTCTAAGTTTTATAAAAAACAGGAGGCTTCAAAATGCGGTTAAAAGGATTTGTGCTGGCAGGCGTGATGGCGCTCGCAGCGATTGCCGGAAGCATGTCCCATGCGATGGCGGGCAAGCTGGAAGACATCAAGGATCGCGGTGTGATCCGGGTGGGGGTATCGCTGGGCGGCGAGCCGATTGGCTTTCGCGATGCTGAAAACAACCCGGCGGGCTATGATGTTGATCTGGCCAAACGGCTGGCGGAAAAGCTGGGTGTGAAAATTGAATATACCGATGTGAGCGGCGATGCCCGTGTGTCGATGCTGTTATCAGACCAGTTGGACGCCGTGATTGGCAACCTGTCGGCGACGCTGGAACGGGCCAAGTCGATTGATTTTACCATTCCCTATAACCGGGCCGGTTTGCGGGTTGTTGTGCAAAAAGACTCGGGCATCAAATCGCTTGATGATCTGGCGGGGCATAAAATTGTCGTCGGTCGGGGCTCCACCGGTGAAAGTTTTATCAAGCGCCGGGTGCCGGATGCCGAAATGGTTTACACCGATAATTTCGCGCCCGATGGCGTGTTGCTGTTAAAGCAACGCCGGGTTGATGCCGGGATCGAGGATAGCTCGCTGGTCGATTATCTGGCTGCACAGGAAGATAATCTGGTTACCATGAAGGGGTTGTTCTCCAACGATCCGATTGCGATTGGGGTGCGCAAGGGCGACCCGGAATTTCTGCGCTGGATGGACATGTTTGTGTCTGACTATATTTCGTCAGGTGACTACGAAACCAGCTATAAAAAATGGTGGGGCGAAGATGCCAACCCGCCAACGCTGAACCCGCTTTGGTAAGGTGTGCCATGCCGATGACGCCGTCCTTCGGGGCGGCGTTTTAGCGTTCGGGCGGCGTCATCACTTTACCCTGTCTCGCGGCCATAAAACCGGGTGGGAACGCCCAAATGGCGCGGTCCCTTGCGCGCGCGGGCCGGATCAATCAGCAGCGATACCAGTTGTTCGACATAATCGCGCTTGTCAAAGCCGATGGACGATATTGGGTAGCTGTGAAGGTCGGTCAGTGACAGGTTATCAAACCCGTAGAGGCGAATGCGGCCCGGAATAATACCCTCTTCGCGGTCGCGCAAAACATCGAGAACCCCCATTGCCATGGCATCGGATGTGCAAAAAATGGCGTCGGTATAATGGCGCGGGTCAATCTGGCGGGCGGCGGCAACGCCAGATGCATAGGAATAATCGCCATGCAATTGGGTGCTGACGAGAATGCCGTGTCGGGCCAGTGCAGTGCGGTAAAAAGCAATGCGCTGCTTTTCAAGTTCAGAGCTTTCGCGCCCCGTAATCAGCGTTGCGGTTTCAACCTGATGGCGGGCGGCATTTTCAACCGCCTGGTGAATTCCCGGGGCGTCATCGGGCTGGACCGAAAGGCTTTGGCTGTCTTGCCGACCATTTAACATGATGACATGATTGGTACGAAAAAAATCCCGGGCTTGCCTTGGACCAATAAAATCGGAAAAGATAAGGGCGGCGTCAACATGATAGCTGATGCTGCCCCGCAAAAAGTCCCGCGCACTCTTTACCGATCCCAACCTCACAATTGATGCCTGCTTGCCGACATCCTGCAATCGGCCAATCAGGATATCAAACAAATCCAGGTCACTAAGATCGCCGATATGATTGACAATAATACTGACCAGCCCGGTTTGCCGGGTGGACAAGCCCTGAGCCAGCGGGTTGGCGCTATAGCCCAGTTCGCGGGCCGCCGCCAGCACGCGTTCGCGTTTTTCGGCCGCCACCGGCTTTTGATCACGCGACAGCGCACGCGATGCCGCCGACAGCGACACACCGGCACGGTTGGCAACATCCTGCAAGGTGGGCAGGCGGTTTTTGCGAAGGCGGGCGGTATTTTGGTCAGACAGAGTCTGCTCCCCCGGATAAGGCATAGTGTGAAGGGCGAAATTATGGGATCGCAAGGCAAGGTTCAATGAAATACGCATTCGATATTGGCGGCACGAAAATAGAGTTTGGTGTTTTTGATCATGACGGCACCATTTTGCACCGGCAAAAGGTTGCAACCCCGCTGGAGGACCGCGACAGTTTTATTGCCGCGATCCGCGATCTGGTTGTTGATGCAGACCGGAAATTTGCCGGGCATGGCAGTGGATCGGGCGATGCGTCATCATCTGGTGCGGTTGCGGCCCTGGCCCCGGTTGGCATCAGTTTTGCCGGGGGGCTGGACCCGGAAAGCGGGGCGGTGATTTCGGCAAATGTGCCCCCGATCAAGGGTTGGCCGATTGCCGCAGGGTTAAGCGATGCCTTGCACCGCCCGGTACGGGTGGAAAACGATGCCGACTGTTTTGCCCTGGCTGAAGCCCGGCAAGGGGCGGGTGAAAGCAACCGCACGGTATTTGCCATTATTCTTGGTACCGGGGTTGGCGGCGGTATTGTTGTTGATGGGCAGTTTATTGGCGGGCGCAGCGGCATTCGCGGTGAATGGGGGCATGGCAATGATATTTCCGGCCCGTTGATGCGCCACGGCATAAAGGCCCGCCAGTGCGGCTGTGGCGGGGCGGCCTGCCTTGACCCGTGGGGGGCGGCGCGCGGGCTTGAACGGCTTCATGCGGCCTTGCACGGGCGTGATCTTTCCAGCCAGGATATTACAGCGGCATGGCGGGCGGGCAACAGCGCTGCCCTTAAAACCATTGATGTCTTTGTCGACCTTGTTGCCGGGCAATTGCGCCTGATGGTTAATGTGCTGGACCCCGATATTATCCCGGTGGGTGGGGGCCTTGCTGCTGAACATGGCCTGATTGCGCGCATTGATGCGGCTGTGCGGGCCAGTGTTTTAGGGCGCTACGACCATGCGCTGGTGGTGCCGGGGCGCTTTTTTGCCGATGGTGGCCTGCGCGGGGCTGCCTTGTTACATGATCTTTGATTTTGCCGTGTCTGACCTAAAGGAGGCCACCCATGACCCGCATCAGCCATATGACGCTGGAAGTTTGTGTTGAAAGTTTTGATGATGCGTTGATCGCCGCCGAAAATGGCGCGGATCGTATCGAATATTGCTCAGCCCTGGCGGTGGGCGGGCTAACGCCAACGCCGGGCGCCCTGGCCCGCATCGGTGATATTGCGGTGCCCTGTTTCGTTATGATCCGTCCGCGTCCGGGTAATTTTGTTTATAGCGACGGGGAAATTGAAACCATGACCCGCGAAATTGCCCTGGCCCGCGATGCCGGGGCGCAAGGTGTTGTTTTCGGGGCCAGCAAGGATGACGGCAGTCTTGACGGGGATGCCTTGCGTTTGCTGTGTGACGCGGCGGGGGGCATGGCAAAAACACTGCACCGGGCCTTTGATATCACACCGGACCCGTTTGCAGCACTTGAAACGGCAGTTGAACTGGGGTTTGACCGTATTTTGACATCGGGCCAAAAAAACACCGCCGAGGAAGGCTGCACCCTGATTGCCGATTTTATCGCGCGTGCGGGCGAACGGATTATCATTTTGCCGGGCAGTGGTGTGACGGCTGCCAATGCCAGCACCCTGCGTGCCAAAACCGGCACATCGCAATTACATGCATCGTGCAAGCGGGCGGCATTGCCGGGCGAAGAAGGCCGCGTTGCCACCGACGCCAGAGCCGTTCGCGATTTGCGCCGGGCGATGGATCATTAAATTGTCGCTGTTTGATGGACGCGCCTTCCCTAATCCCTAAGGCACGTTCATCTACCGACAGGTATTGGACGAACCAGGGAAGGTTTGGAGAACTATTCGATCAACAGGCTCGGTCCCGTGTTCGCTTGCTATATGTATGCCCCAGATTGGTCGGCTCATCGCGTCGTCCCCCATTCTTGCACTATGGCTTATTCATACAAGCGGCGCTGGAAGCCCAAAAACGCCTCGCGAATGCGGGCAATGGCGATCCGCTTATATGCAAGCCCTGACGTTGAGCTTTTTCTCAGTGATCTTGATAGGGAACTCGGATGTGAGTGACGGAGGCACTGGCCGGGGGATTCTGCTCAGGGTAAATATAACGATATCCGCTCAGGTTTTTTGGGCAGAATTTGGCTGGGATCTGGATATCTATCAACAGCGTCAAATGCCGATCGTTGGCGCAGTGACGCGCCACTTTTGTATTCTGTAACTTCTTAAGTCGGAGATTTGGAACCTGGGGTATCCATGAAGTTCCAATCGTGTTCAGCTTGTCTCAACCCTGTTAATCGCCAACAAGTGTTCATTCTGATCAAGCCAAGCCTTTCGAGCCCGGTAGTCTGGTATTATTGATCCGACCAAGTTCCAGAAAGGCTTGTCGTGGTTGCGGTGACGAAGGTGGCAAAGCTCATGAACCACTGCGTATTCCAGCACCGTTTTGGGGGCGAAGATCAGATGCCAGTTGATATTGATAATCCTGTCATTGCCACAACTGCCCCACAGGTGTTTTTGGTCCTTGATGCGGTATGATTTTGGCTTCAGGTCATTTTTTGGCCCATAGCGACGCATGAAGTCTTTGACATCCTGTCGCAACCGTTTCTTGAGCCATAACCGCAAAGCATCTTCAATCAGCATGTCCTGTGAGTGCGGCGAGGCAGACGTCGGGTATTCGATATACAGACCATTGCGGTACGAAACATGGACCAACGTGTCGTCTGTTGAGCCAACTTTCAGCCGCGTCATGCGGCCCCGAAACGGTATCTTTGCCCCGCTGACAAACCTTGAAATTGAGGGCGATCTGTTTGTTGTTTCCCGCATCTTGCGGGTCTGGTCAAAAATCCATTCCCGACGTCTATGAACGGCCTTGTTAATCTGCTCGTCCGTTGCCGTGGGGGGAACAACCACTTCCACCCGTTCCGGCGTCACGGTGATCCTTGCTTTCTCGCAAGTGCCAATGCGCTTTAACTCATAAGGAATTTTGGTGTTGCCGATTGTCAGGGTTAACATGGTTGTCACTTCGCAAAGGCCTTCAGCGCAAATTCCTCGACTTCCTCAGATACAAGCTTCAGGCTTCCAAAGCCCATTTCGTGAAGCTTCTGGCGAACCTGTTGACGAAGGGTCTTTCTAAGCTCGCTTTTTTCATGCCACATGGGGGGCGTTGCCGCGTATATACCTTCAAATAATACAGCTATTTCAGCCAGGTCATCAGATGAAATGCCCGCTGGCTGATAGGTTTCGATCACCTTCATGATGCCGTATGCATCTGGCGACATATCCGTGCCTTCATGGGCCTTGGATTCCGCATCCAGGTCCTTGGCAAGGTCCTCGGCCATTCTAAGCTTATCTGCCCAAGACAACTGTGCGCCGTCCATTTTTTCCAGCAACTCCTTCAGGCGTTGGGAAAATTTACCATACTGATGTGGATTTTCGTCGAGCTTTTCGTAGACGGTTTTACGGAGTTCCGTCCCCTTGCGGATTGCCGCCGTTTTAAGGTCGCTTTCCGGTTTGCCGTCCATGTCAAAATCCTGCCAGAAGTCAGGGTCCGTGATCGACCGAAGTTTCACGGTTACGCTCAATCCCGTGGCATCAAGATGCTCTTCGAGCATTTCGCGGATTTTCTTGCTGTATTCTTTCTGATCAAATGCTTCTTTCTTCTCAAACACCTGTGTGGCGTACCGAAGGAAGCTTGCGACCCATTTCAGATCTTTGGTGTAGTCCAGAACGGACTTGTCGGGGCTGAGTGCCGCGTAGATGGAAATAAATTCACGGCCCACAGTGCGATAGGCAAACCACTGATCTTCCGTTTTCAGGATTGCGACAAAGGCGTCATATTCCGTCTTTAAATCGGGCGTACCGCGCTTCAATCCCTTCATCATCTTCATGACGGCGGCATGGGCTGCTTTGAGCTGAGAGCGAAGATTGTCCAAGTCTACCATCGCATTCTGCACATCATCGGACCGATAGGACGAAAGAGCCTCATCAAGGTTCTGAGACACCCCGATATAATCCACGATCAGACCGTTTTTCTTATTGGCATCCGCCACACGGTTGGTCCGTGCAATCGCCTGAAGAAGGGTATGTTCCTTAAGCGGTTTATCAAGGTACATCACCGATTCAATCGGTGCATCAAAGCCCGTTAACAGCTTGTCACATACAATCAGGAAGTCGGGGATTTCCCCCTTCTTGCCAAATGCCTGTTTGACGGATGTCTCTGCATCGCGGTCAAGGTAATGCGCCATCAATCCTTTGCGCAGATCGGCAATATGGTCATCTTCGGATGGCTTGTCGTCTTCTTGCGAGCGTGAATAAACACAGGCGGATTTTAGGGCGGCTGCCTTGTGGGCATCCTCGGCGGACATGCCCTGCTTGATTAAACCCTCAGCAATCACCCTGTCCAAGGCGCGTTTGTAAAGAATCACCGCTTCGCGATCTATGGCCACGATCTGGGCTTTGAACCCGTCCGGAGCTGCGTATTCCTTAAAATGCGTCCAGATGTCATAGGCAATAAGATCAATGCGTCTGGGATGCTTTACCAGATCGGCAAAAGTCACACCCCGTTTCTTGAGTTCTTCAAGCTTGTCATCAGGCAGATCGGCAAACCATTGGTCAAACAGAATGTCGATCTTGGCGTCATCAATGTGCCAGTCGGTCTTGCGCCCGGTGTAATAGATCGGAATGGTGGCCCCATCGGCCGCAGCATCATCAATGCCGTATTTGTCGAGATAACCTTCGCCAACAACGCCAAAGTTCTTATAGGTGTCCTTGTCGGATTTTTTAATCGGCGTGCCGGTAAAGCCAAAGAACCGCGCTTCAGGCAGGGTTGCACGAAGATACGCGCCAAGGTCCTTTTCCTGTGTGCGGTGGCATTCATCCACCATCACAATCCAGTTGCGGGAATTGGCAACGGGCGACTTGGACCCTTGAAATTTGAAGATCGTGGACAAGGCCGTGATGCCGTCAATGCCGCTACCAATAAGTTTATGAAGGTCGGCAACGGATTCAACACGGACCGGGTTTGGCAATCCACAGGCCTGGAAGGTGCCGCTGATCTGATCATCCAGATCAATGCGATCTGTTAGAACCATCAGGTTGGGATTTGCCAGTTCCGGCGATGCTTCGGTCAGATGTGTTTTCAGCTTCAAGGCGGCAAAGACCATGGTGAGCGACTTGCCAGACCCCTGCGTATGCCAAACCAGCCCCTTGCGGTGTTTGCCGTCCACAACACGGTTGACGATCTTGTTGACCGCGCGGAACTGCTGATAACGGCACATCTTCTTGATCTTCCCGACATCGGCTTTTTCAAACACGATGAAATGGGCGATCAGGTCCAACAGGCGCGCAGGTTCCAACAGGCTCCAAAGACCCTTATCAAGTTCATTGGAGAAGTCTTTCTCCGAACGCGGCCACGGATCACCCCACGAGCCATAGAATTTGGACGGGCTTCCAGTGGTGCCATACAGGCAATTGGTGCCATCGGTCAGGATGTTGAAACAGTTGGAAAAGAACAGCCTTGGAATATCGCGTTCATACTGTTTGATCTGATCAAATGCCTCGCCGGTCTTGTCTTTGGCGTTGATCGGTGACTTGGCCTCGATCACCACCACCGGGATGCCGTTGATATAAACCACGATATCAGGAATACGCGACTTTTCCGCCTTCACATAAAGCTGGTTGGTCACGGCAAAATGGTTGTTTTCCGGGTTCAGGAAATCAATCAGTTTGATGGTCTTGTGTTCCGCCTGACCCTGCACCTTGCGGCTATAGTTCCCGCGCAAGATTCCCAGCCATTCTTCATTGTCGTTCTTGCTGACCAGTTCGACATAGGCGGCTTGGGCATCTTCGTCCGACAAGCCATTCAAACGTTTAATGGCATCGACCAGATGCGGGCGAAACAGAACCTGGTTTTCGCCATCACGCAGGGCTTCGTGTTCCGCCTTCTTTACGAAGCGATAGCCCATATTTCTCAGGGCTTGGATCGTTGGCTTTTCCGCCAGTTGCCATTCACTGCCCATCAATCAAACCTCCACCCGTTTGCGCCCGGTGAGAAGGTCAGACATGAGGCCAGATTTCAGGATCAGAAGCTGGTTCAGCTTTAAATTGCTTTTTTCATGTGCAGATAGGGAAGCGTCTAAAGCGGCAACAATTTCGTTCTGTTCTGAGAGTGGTGGAACGGCGACAAGTGTTTCCTTCAGTATTTTTTGGGAAATATTTGTTTGAGACAAAGCCATACCCGACTTTTTTCTAAACAATTGTTGCTGCCCCATTGGTGAAGAAAGAATCAGGGAGAGATACTCACCAGATATCAAATCGAGATTCGCTTTCAACCTAATGAGCTTGTCCGATAGCATCAGCCGCTCACGAACAGCCCTTACATATGCTACCACGCCAGTTCGTTCTGCTGGTCCTGCGCGTGTTATTAGTACGTCACCAGCTTGAACTTGAATGTTGGGGCGCGGTTCCAGTGAATTAGGCAGTTTTTTATTCTCATCCTCAAAGAAGCCGTCCCAATGCACTGATGAGGTTTTCAACACACCCCAATCACCTAATGGCGCAGGAACTTTTTCGCAGTTTGGTGACCAGCCAGAGTCGATTGAAGTGATTACTCCTTCAACAGAGCAGACCTCCCAAATCTCAGGAATCTCCCCCAGTTCGGTTTGTTTGAACTTGGTGTGGCCGATGCCTTTGGTGAGGAGGGTTTGAAGCAGTCCTTTTTTGACCTGTTTGGTTTGGTC
Source organism: Thalassospira sp. MCCC 1A01428 (assembly GCF_002115825.1). Lineage (GTDB taxonomy): Bacteria > Pseudomonadota > Alphaproteobacteria > Rhodospirillales > Thalassospiraceae > Thalassospira. The sequence continues at coordinate 157,262 of NZ_JFJZ01000001.1, forward strand.
AATGACGGCTTTGGTCGCGGCAATGGCCTCATCCACGCTGCTCAGAACTTCCGCGATTTTCTTCTGTTCGGGCAGTGGGGGTAGGAGAAACGAGATTTCTTTGTATGCGGTATAATCTAAGTTTCTTATTCCTGTTGTGGCCTTTTGTAGCGGAACGGTCTTACCTGAGCGATATAGCCAATCCAACAAGAAATGGGAAAATACAGGGCAAGCAACATCCACATTAATGCGAATGATCTGCATGAAGTTTGATGCAGAATACCCTTTTCCTTTCCTAAAAAGCCGCACTCTACCGACAGGCTGAGCTGCACTGCCACCTGACCTCTCCAGCAATATGTCATCATATTTGAGGCCTTTCTGAATAAGTTTTTTTTCGGAAAAGCTTCTAGAAGCAGCGGTTTCGTATTCTATTGTTCCATCTTTTGCAAAGTTGGTTGCTCTGAGCACTAAAACATTACTTTGTCTCTCTGGGGGGGCGCCCCAAAACCCTGGGAAATCATCCGCAAATAAATTTTTGATTGATTCGTTTTTCCAACCTTCAGGAACTTCAAGCGTCATAGCCGAGCTCCTTCAGGAAACCCATCATCCTGGCTTCGGCTTCATCGCGCTGCTGGCGCAGGGCATTCAGTTTAACGACTTCTACTGCCACATCGATCTCGTCCTCGTCTTCATCCGTGCTGACATAGCGCGAGATGTTGAGGTTATGGTCGTTGTCGCGGATTTCATCCAAACCCACCACACGGGCGAACCTGTCTTCGTCCTTGAAATCAGTGAACGCATCGGCGAAACGCTTCACATTGGCATCTGAGAGGTGGTTCTGCGCCTTGCCTTCGACGAGTTCCTGAGATCCATTGATCACCAGAACCTTGCCCTTGCGCTCTGCGGGTTTGTTTTTGCGAATGATCAGGATACAGGCCGGAATACCCGCACCATAAAACAGGTTCGGTCCCAGTCCGATCACCGCGTCAATCAGGTCGTCTTCCAGAAGTCCTTTGCGGATTTTGCCCTCTGCCCCGCCCCGGAACAGAATGCCGTGCGGCAGGACCACACCCAACATGCCGTCTTCCTTGAGGCTGGCGAGCATGTGCTGGACAAAGGCCAGGTCGCCATAGGATTTTGGCGGGCAGCCATAGGTATCGCGCCCGAATTTGTCCCCGGTGGACCAAGTATCATAGCCCCATTCCTTTAGCGAGAATGGCGGGTTGGCCAGCACGCGGTCAAAGGTGCGAATCGCTTTTGTGCCATCACCCACCAGATGCTTGGGGTCCAGCAGGGTATCGCCGCGTTCGACAAAGGCGTCGTCAATGTCGTGCAGGAACAGGTTCATGGCGCAGATTGCCCATGTATTGAGATTTTTTTCCTGACCATAGAGCGACAGGGAGCGCGGGTTCTTGCCCTGGCGTTCAAGATGGTGGAAGCATTCCAGCAACATCCCGCCAGAGCCACAGGTGGGGTCATAAACCGACATGCCTTCATCGGGCTTGAGGCATTCGACAATCAGCCGCACGACCATTTTGGGGGTATAGAACTCGCCGCCTTTTTTGCCTGCGTCATCGGCAAACTGGGCAATCAGATATTCATAGGCGTTGCCAAGGACATCGGCCTCGACATCGGCATTGCGAAAGCGGTGCTTTTCAAAGTGCTGAAGCAGGCGTTCAAGGGTGGCGTCGGGGAAGCGTTGCTTGTTGTTAAAATCCACATCCTGAAAAACCCCACGCAGGCGGTGGTTGGCGTCTTCAATGGCATGGAAGGCCGCGTTCAGGTGTTCACCAATGTTGGTGGTGTGTTGACGGACATCCTTCCAGAAATGACCTTCGGGGATGTGAAAGCGGTGTTCGTCGGGGTCGGCGGCCAGTTCCTTGTCGGCATATTGCTCCAGCTTACGCTCGTATTCTTCTTCCCAGACATCGCAAAGACGGCGATAGAACAGAAGACCAAAGATGTAATGCTTGAAATCACCTGAATCGATGGACCCACGAAGAATGTTCGCTGTCCCCCACAGGTGTGATTCAAGTTCTTGAAGTGTCAACTGAGACATGAAACCGGTATTTCCCCTGCAACTTGGGCACGTTAAATGTTTGAGAAAGCACCATAACGCAAAGCGATCTTTTGGCAATCTGTCAGCCGCATAAATACCTGTTTTCGGCCTGGTTAAGGCGCGGGTGGTCCGGGCTTGCCGGGCGTGTCGGATTTATCAGGTTGTCTGGCTTGTTTGCGATCTGCGGGGCCGGAGGCCGTATTTCAGGCAAAAGAAAACCCCTTCGAGGGCGAACCTCGAAGGGGTTTGTCTTGGCTGGGGCGGTAGGATTCGAACCTACGGTACACGATACCAAAAACCGATGCCTTACCACTTGGCCACGCCCCATCAGCGTGTGTGGCGCGGAAAATAGCGTCCTATTCCGCCAAGTGCAACCCTCTATTTTGATCCTTTTTTGTCACAGCGGCATTTTTTTGTTTTTGCGGCGTTTTCAGCGATTTATGGCTGCGCCAATGGCGTGTGTCGGCCTTATGTTGCCGTGGTGCCGACAATTTTGCACGCCTGCACCCACCAATCGGGGTTGGCCCCGGCGATGGTGGTGGCGGCCGTGTCGGCCAGTTGTGCATCGGGGTACAGGCCAAAACAGGTGGCCCCGCTGCCTGACATGCGGGCGAGCAGGCAGCCATCGGCGCGCGCCAGGGCATCAAGCACGTCGCAAATTTCGGGCAGCAGCGTGACCGCAGGCAGGGTTAAATCATTGCGGCAATCGCGAAGCGCGGTGGCAAGCGAGGTAACATCGGCAAAGCTGGCGTCGGTGGCCCATGACCCGGCATCGGTAAAGTCGCCATCGCGGGCGGCAAAAATGGCCGGGGTCGATACGGCCTTGCCAGGATTGACCAGCACCAGCGAAAAGCCGGGCAGGGGCGGCAGGGGTGTTATTTCCTCGCCAATGCCCTGCATCAAAACCGTGCCGCCGGTTAAGCACACTGGCACATCGGCGCCAAGTGACAGGGCGATATCGGCCAGATCGGCAGGGGGGGCATCAATGCCCCATAGCTTGCACAAAACCCGCAAGGCCGCCGCCGCATCCGCCGAGCCACCGCCAATGCCTGATGCCACGGGCAGGTTTTTTTCCAAAATCAGTTCGGCACCCTGCGCAATGCCGTATTTTTCCTGCAACAATGTCGCAGCCCGCATGACAAGGTTGTCTTTGGGGCTGCGATCTTCCAGGGCGTCGGCCATGGGGCCGGTAATCGCCAGTGTCAGGGTGGCGTCATCGCGCAAACGTGCGCGCAGGACATCACCATAATCGGCAAAGCAAACCAGGCTATCAAGGGTATGATAGCCATCCTCGCGTTTGCCGGTTACATGCAGGAAAAGGTTAATCTTGGCCTGTGCCGGTTCGATCAACTGGGTTTCCATCGCCCCTGCCCATTTTTACGGGTTAATTAATTGGTTGCCGACGTGCCGGTTGCCGGTTTTTTACCGTTCAGCTTTTCCATGACGTCTTTGCGCAGTTCCGGTGTCGGCTCAAACGATAACGCCCGACGCCATTGAAATTCGGCTTCGTGGAGGCGGCCAATCTGATAATAGGCATCGCCTAAATGGTCATTTACCGTCGGATCATCGGGGATCAGCGATACCGCATGTTCAAGTTCGGCAACGGCGGCATCATATTGGCCAAGTTTGTAATAGACCCAGCCCAGACTATCGACAATAAAGCCGTCATCGGGCTTAAGTTCGATGGCGCGTTTGAGCATTTCCTGCGCCTTGTCAAAATGCATCCCCATATCAACCCAGCTATACCCCAGATAATTCAGGACATAGGGCTGGTCAGGTTCCATTTCGAGGGCAAGAAGGAAGTCCTGCTCGGCCTTGGGCCACTGGCCGTCTTGCTCGTAGGCGATACCGCGGCGATACAGCAACCGCCAGCCGACATTTTGGGCGCCACCCAAACGGTTAATCGCGTCGCTATAGGCATCGGCAGATTGGCCGAATTTTTTGGTTGCGCGTAAAACATCGCCCAGCTGAATCAGCGCATCGGCGCGATCCCGGCGTTCGTTAACCATTTTGCGCAAAATCGCAATGGCTTCGTCGTTTTGGTCAATTTCGGTCAGGCTGGAGGCTTCGCGCAAACGCGCGTTCCAGCTATGCGGGGAATCCAGCGGGATGGATTTATAAATCGCAATCGCTTCGGGCCAGCGTTTTTGAATTTCCATTACCTCGCCAACCAGCAATTTGGTTACCGCATCGCCCGGGCGTAACGACAGCGAATAGCGCGCCATCAACAATGCCGGATCCACAGCGTTTTCCTGGCTTAGCAAGGTCGCGATATCGAGATATCCTTCGGCCAGCCCCGATGCCGGTGTTAACGCGGTGCTGATCGGCGGTTCGCCCTTTTTTAAGCGTTCAAGATGATAGGGCATCGCCAGCGATTGCGGATGGCGGTCCATATAGCTTTGATAAAGCAGTTCGGCCTTTTGGGTTTGGCCCTTGCGTTCGTAAATCGCACCCAATGCCTCGGCGGCACGCAGTGGTGCGTCGGCCGGGTCGCCATAGGCGCTGGCAAGGGCGCGTTCGGCCCCGTTCAAATCACCAAAATAATCCAGCACCAGGCCACGATGATATTCTGATAGCGGGGCAAGGGTGCCGTTGCCCTGCAAATGGTCCAGGGCGGCAAGGGCATCGGCCTTGCGGTCTAGCGCGGTAAACAGCCATGCCCGGGCAAGCGGCCGGATCAACGAGTTCAAACCGCGATCGGGCAGGGTATTTATGGTTTTAAGGGCAGCTTCGTAATTTTCGTTGCGAATATCGGCATCCACCACGGCCAGAACAGCAAACAGGTCCTGGGGTTGATCAATGATCAGCTGGCGGGCGATGGTTTCGGTGTCGGAAATGCGGCCATCCGATATCAGGGCTAAAAAAGCCCGGCGGCGCAGATCGTCATTGTCAGGTTCAAGTTGCTGGGCGCGGAGCAAATATTGCGCGGCCTGATCGGTGGCATTGTTGCTTTGCGCCACTTTGCCTGCCAGATAATTGCCAGCGAAACCGTCGCTTTGCGGATAATCGAACGGCTGGTTAAGGGCATTTTGACCGACTGTGCCACAGGCAGAAAGGGCAAGGGCCGTTACCGGGACCAGAAGATGTAACAGATTGCGCTTCAAGAATTTTTCCTGCGTTTCGTTTTTGGTCGCGGTGTAAAACCGTATTGATCAAACGGCAAGTCTCATCCGTTCGAGGGCATTTCGATACCCTACCTATTCGGCCAATATAAGGCAAAGCATTTGCCCGGTTTGGGGGCGGCATTTCATCACATCACCGCGATCCCGTGCGATCTTGCGCGATCAGGCCTGCGCAACCGGGCAATATTTTGTGCGATAAGGGTGAATTGGACGCCTAGCAATAAAGGGCCGGTTGGGTCGGAACATTAAGCTGTGGTTTGATAATGTCAGACGCGGCCTTCACGAAGGTCGATTTCTGCCCGCTGGGGGCGACATATTCCAGAATTGTCAGGGCCTGTTCAAGGCCAAGGGCGCGCGCAATAACCCAGCCCGCCAGATATTGCGATGACAGGCAGCCACCGCTGGTAACGATATTGCCCTGGGCGATGAGGGGTTTGTCCTCAACCAGGCAGCCGGTTTTTGCCAGAAGCGGGCGGGTTTTGGCATCGGTGGTGGCGGTGGCGGGCAAAATACCCAGGCGGTGCAAAAACAGGGCCCCGGAACATTGCGCGCCAATTAACTGCCGGGCCGGGTCCAGCGCAAACTGGCTGATCAGGTCGGCATCATCAATATGGTCGCGGGTGCGTGTGCCACTGCCAAACAAAACAACATCGGCATCATTGGCAAAAGAAAGCGATTGTTGTGCCGTGACTGTAACCCCGTTCATCGAGGTAACGGATTTTTCCGGCGATGTGATTTGCACCGACCAGCCATCGGCCTTGACCCGCCCCAGAATGGACAGGGCGACAAAGCTGTCGATTTCGTTGAAACCATCCAGTGTCACAATCGCAATTTTCATCTGACATTCCACCGCACAACCAAAAGGGCGGCTATTGAACGCGCAGCACGGCATTCAAACAAGGAAAAAGACAAAAAACCGTGTGAATTTTGAAATTTTACCGGGCAAATCAGCCCCGACAAGGCAACAGGCCGCCATGATGGGGATCATGGCGGCCTGAACAGTCCTGGCCAGCATATAACACGCCGTTATATATCAGGCTGGTTACATATTGGGGTAGTTTGGGCCACCGCCGCCCTGCGGCACCACCCAGACAATGTTTTGTGTCGGGTCCTTGATGTCGCAGGTTTTGCAATGAACGCAGTTTTGCGCATTGATTTGCAGGCGTTGGCCGCCTTTTTCCTCGTCGGCAACAAATTCATAAACCCCTGCCGGGCAATAGCGGGCTTCCGGCCCGGCATATTTGGCAAGGTTCACGTCCACCGGCACGCTGGCGTCCTTTAAGGTCAGATGCACCGGCTGGTCTTCTTCATGGTTGGTATTGGATAAAAACACCGAAGAAAGCCGGTCAAAGCTGATTTTGCCATCGGGTTTGGGGTAGGTGATTTTGGGCATGTCGGCCGCCGGTTTCAGGCAGGTATGATCGGCATGGTTTTTAAAGGTCCACGGGGCCTTGCCGCCAAAAATATAGGTATCAACCGCGCTATACGCCATGCCGCCCCAAAACCCCCATTTGGCAAAGCTGGGGCGAATGTTGCGAACTTTATAAAGTTCGGGATAGATCCAGCTGTTTTCAACGGCGGTCGGATAAGCATCAAGCACCGGAGAAGGTGCGTCGCTGATCAGTTGGTCAAAGGCGGCTTCGGCGGCGAGCATGCCGGTTTTCATTGCCGTGTGTGACCCTTTGATTTTGGGCACATTCATAAAGCCTGCCGAACAGCCGATGATGCAGCCACCGGGAAAGACCAGATCGGGCAGGGATTGAAACCCGCCTTCGTTAAGGGCGCGCGCGCCATATGAAATGCGACGGCCATTTTCAAAAATCTTGCGAATTTCCGGATGGGTTTTAAACCGCTGAAATTCCTCGAACGGGCTAAGATGCGGGTTTTCGTAATCCAGCCCAATTACGAATCCGACCGATACCTGGTTGTTATCAAGATGGTACAGGAACGATCCGCCATAGGTTTTTGAATCCAGCGGCCAGCCGACAGTATGCTGGATTTTGCCTTCTTCATGAACGGCCGGGTCCACTTCCCACAATTCCTTGATGCCAATGCCATAGGTTTGCGGATCGGATTTTTCGCGCAGATCGAACTTTTTAATCAGCAGTTCGGACAACGACCCCCGGCAGCCTTCGGCAAAGAAGGTGTATTTGGCGTGCAGTTCCATGCCCGGTTCGTAATTCGGGCCCTGGCTGCCATCGCGTAAAATGCCCATATCGCCCGTGGCAATGCCGCGCACAGAACCGGCATCATCAAACAGAACTTCGGCGGCGGCAAAACCGGGGTAAACTTCAATCCCCATGGCTTCGGCCTGTTCACCCAGCCAGCGGCACACATTGCCCAGGCTGACAATATAGTTGCCCTTATTGTGCATTTGCGGCGGGGTCGGCAACTGTCTGGCGCCGGTTTCGCTTAACATCAGGAACTGGTCTGTGGTGGCGGGCACATTTAAGGGTGCGCCGCGTTCCTGCCAGTCGGGGAAAAGTTCATTCAGGGCGCGTGGTTCTACCACCGCGCCGGACAAGGTATGCGCGCCAACTTCGGAGCCTTTTTCCACCACGCAAACCGTGATTTCCTTTTCCTGCTCCTGGGCGAGTTGCATCAGGCGGATGGCAGCTGCGAGGCCAGATACGCCTGCGCCAACGACCACCACGTCAAATTCCATGGATTCCCGTTCCATCTCGTCTCTCTCCTTTGTCGCAGGTTGGCTTTAATGCCTTTTGTGCTGCGGCTTTTTCGTCACGATCAGGGTCTCGCCCAAGCCCCGAGTTTCATCCTGGTGTTAATCGGTAAAGCTATACCGATTTGACGCCTGTTTGTATATGGCACAAGTGGCGTAAAATCGTTAAAGTCATTCCGAGTGACGCAACCTGTTTTACAGGCTGCACTGCAACATACGCCTTATTTGTGTAGATGAGCAAACCAATAACAAATTTTGATGTAAATAGCCTGGATGCCCTGCAAGCCCTGATCTGGCAATATGAAATGGGCGTAGACGAAGCCATTGCCGACGAGCCGTTGGACCGGTTTCGGGCGTCTGAAAGCCTGTCGCGGCAGGCAACGGCCCCGCAAACCGCACCAGGCGGGCGGGGCACCTTTGGTATGAAGGGGGGCAATGCCGCGCGGGCAGGTGCGCCCGGCGGCGGCGGTGCGACTCCGGGTGGTGGAGGGGCGATGCCGCCTGCGGCCATTGGCGGTTTTGTTCTATCCGATGCGCCACAGGAAGCGCGCATTTCGGCGCAAAAGGCCGCGTCTGACGCCACCACTCTGGAAGAATTACAGGCGGCTTTACTGGCATTCGAGGGCTGTGCGCTTAAAAAATCGGCCAGCAATACCGTTTTTGGCAGCGGCGCGGCGGATGCTGAAATCATGCTGGTGGGCGAGGCCCCTGATGCTGATGAAGACCGGCAGGGCATTCCTTTTGCCGGGGCTGCGGGAAAGTTGCTTGATGCCATGTTGCGGTCGATCGGTCTGTCGCGCGAAACGGCATATCTGACCAATATTTTACCGTGGCGACCACCGGGAAACCGCCAGCCTACCGCCGATGAACTGATGGTTTGTGAACCCTTTGTGCGCCGTCATATTGAAATCATTGGCCCTCGTATTGTCGTATGTCTGGGGGGCAGTGCTGCCAAAATTTTGATGGAACAGGATAAAGGCATTACCCGGTTGCGCGGAAACTGGCATGAAATGTCGTTTTCCGATTCGCTTCAGGCGGACGTAACAGCAATGTTCCATCCATCCTATTTGTTAAAAACACCCGAACAAAAAAGGATCGCGTGGCAGGATTTGCGCGGGATCGTTAAAAAATGGCGTTCGGCTTCTAGCTGATGCCCGTGCGGTTATGCGCTGTTGCCGCGGTATTTTGTGACTATTTTGCAAATACCGGGTGGGGTGTTTAACGATTTTTGCCTGCGCTGTTGTGCCGGTTCATCTTAAAACAGCGCGCATTTCCTTTGCCGGTTCTGGCGGGCAAGTGCGGCGGGTTTTGTGATGGTGACGGGGATGGTTAGGCGGAAATTTGAAATTATTTTTGGAAAATAACCAGAATTTCCGCCAGTTTCTGCGTGGACAGGGCAGATATGCATTTGGGGCCGGGCGGTGGGCAACTTCCTGATTACAGGATAAAAATGCTTCGTTGAGGGGCGAATTGCTGGTATATATGCCAGCTCAAAGACGGGGAATCCGCTTACACAGGTTGCGACGACAAACTGCTTCGGGTTAGAAAAACCGCGTTTACACCGGGGTCTGTTTGGGGAAAAGACAGGTTTTGATCGAAGCACGTACATTGTTCATTTCGCGTTTAACCACGCGGATCAGGCGCAGCATTACCGTTTTGGCACTGGCTACTCTTTGTGTGGCAGGTCCAAAAGTGGTTCATGCCGCACAGGAACAGGCTGCGCTTGGCAGTTCTGGCCTTGACGAGTCGACTGATTCCGACGCGGTTAAAATTCCCAGTGTCCTTTCAAGCCGGGATGCAGAACTTTATCGCCAGATTTTCAAGGTGCAAAAGGATGGCCGCTGGAAAGATGCGGACAACCTGATATCGCGCCTGTCTGACGATGTGCTGATGGGCCATGTCATGGCCCAGCGCTATTTGCATCCGACGGCATATCGTTCGCGGTTTTCCGAACTGCGCGACTGGCTGGCGAAATATGCCGATCTTCCCGAAGCGGACCGTATTTATGATCTGGCGATGTCACGTCGCGGGTCCGCTGCCAAGCCCAAGCGCCCTGTCGGGTCGTATCTTAAGGGAGCTGGTTACGATTACGAAGATATCCGCCCCTATTATCACAAATCGACCAAAAAATTGTCTGCCGCCCAGCGCAGCCGGGTTTCGGTTTTAAAGCGTCGTATTCATTCGCGCATTCGCTCGGGCTGGCCCACAGGCGCACTGGAAGTGCTTGATAGCGGCGAAGCCCGGAGTCTGTTTGATGCCTATGAGCAGGACCAGGCGCGCGCCTCGATTGCATCGGGTTATTATTATTTTGGCAAGCCTGATCTTGCCTTGAAACATGCGGCGAAGGCGGCAAAACGGTCGGGCAAATATTTGCCCGAGGCCTTGTGGGTGGCTGGTTTGACGGCATGGCGCCTGAACAAGTTTGACGAAGCCCATCAGCAGTTTGACGATGTTTCAACCAACCAGTATGCGTCAAGCTGGACCAGGTCAGCCGGTGCTTTCTGGGCTGCACGTATTGATCTGGCTGAAGGCAAGTTTGACCGTGCTGATAAATTGTTGAACCGGGCGGCCAAATATCCGCGTTCGTTTTACGGGTTGTTGGCCCTGCGTGCCCTTGGCCGCGATGATGTTTTTGACTGGGACAGCCTGAGCCTGACGCAGGATCGCGCCAATAAATTGCGGCTTGACCCGCATGGGCGCCGCGCCCTGGCCATGTTGCAAATTGGCAAACGCCATGATGCTGAACGTGAAATGCGCAAAGCTGCTATTTCCAGCGACCCCAGCCTGCGCCGGGCGGTTTTGGCGCTGGCCGATACCGAATCCTTTGCTGCCCTGACCATGCGCCTTGGCAATTACATCGCACAAAAAACTGGCGAAGTGATTGTGAATGCCCTGTATCCGGTGCCGTCATGGGTGCCGGAAGGGGGCTATAACGTTGATCGTGCCCTGATTTATGCGTTGATGCGCCAGGAATCGGGCTTTAACGCCGAAGCACGTAGCCATGTTGGCGCACGTGGTTTGATGCAGTTAATGCCCGCAACGGCCAGTTATATTGGCAATACCCGTTATCGCGGGGCCAAACGCAAAGAACTGTATGAACCGGAAGTCAATATTGGCCTGGGTCAGAAATATGTAGGGCATTTGCTGGATCAGAACGGTGTTGATAACGGCTTTTTACAGCTGATGGCGGCTTATAATGGCGGTATCGGTAATTTGGGCCGCTGGCAAAAGGCACTGAAAGACAACGAAGACCCGCTATACTTTATCGAAAGCATTCCGTCGCGTGAAACCCGCCTGTTCATTGAGCGGGTGATGGCAAATCTGTGGATGTACCGGTCTCGTTTAGGGCAGGATCGCCCGTCACTGGATCGTCTGGCCGCAGGTAAATGGCCTGTTTATCAATCGCAGGATGCCGACGGGCTGGCGGCTGTTCAGTAGCAGGTCTGCTTACATGACTGTCGCGAGTTTATAGGGGCGTGGCAAATGTTGGTTGGCCCGGCGACAGGACATTTAAAAATATCGATCCCTTAAAACCGTCATTGGCGATAAACTGCCCGATGACGGTTTTGATCTTTTTGCGCCATATGTTGGATACCGGGCGCAAGATAGTCGTGAACCGGATCAAACCCTAACGCCTGTCAGGTTCGTTTAATTGAAGCCAGCGCATCCCGATAAAAACCCTGCCTCAAAGCCATCGCCACCGTCTAAACCCGCGGCGTCACCGTTGGCAGAGGGAACGATCCTTGATCGTATTTCCATGCCCCCCATGAGCGGCGAGGAAGCCCTGCGCCGGTTTGACGGGCATATGCAAACGGAAAAAGTACGCCAGAACGAAGCCAAACGGAGTGCGTCAGCAGACGTCGATGGCGGGGGGGATTCCGGGGGGAATGGCGAAAGTGACGTTGCAACAGGGGCGCGTGCCAATGGTCCATCTACAGGGCCCAGGCCGTCATCGCAACAAACGTCAGGGCATGCTGCGAATGATCAAAACCGTGCCGATCTGGCCGAGCTGGCAAGATTGCCACTGCTTTTGCGGGTTGTTTCGGTCATTGGGACGCTTGGCCTGATGGTCGGGATTGTTCTGTTGGCATTGTTCATCGTGAACTGGCTAAATGCCTAAAGCGCTTTTCCTTTAATATGACCCGTTTGGGCGTGTTGCGTCTAATTGTCGTTGCTGGCAGCGCTGTTCTTGGCGTTTTCACTGGCTTCAAGCTGTGCTTCCAGTGATGCAATTTCGGCGGCGGTAGATGCGCTTAGCGGGGCGTCCGCGGGCAGATCGTGGATCAGGTCGCGCAGGACATGCAGCGATTGCGTTAAATGCCCCTGTTGTTCCAGCATGATGCCGTAATAATAACGGCTAAGCCGGTGATTGGGCATTTGGCCTAGCGCATGAAGGACCAGATTGCGCGATATTTCGTCGATCTGGCCGCCCTGGGCGGTGATGCGGGTATCGGCATATTCAATTGCCAGCAACGGATTTTGCCCTGACAGCGCATAGGCCCGGCGATAGGCCGCAACCGCGCGTTCGATGTCACCTAATCGTAAGGACCCACGGGCCAAAACCAGCCACCCTTGCAAATTGCGCGGGTTGGATTCCAGCGAAATCACAATTTGCCCTAACAGGCGGCGGATTTGTTTGTCGGTTTGGGCCGCCGGGTCGTCCGGGTCGGCGGATGCCGCTGCTGCGGCGGCGATATTGCGTTCACTGGCCCGCTCCGCATAGGGACGGGCGGGCATATCGGGGTGTCCCTGCCACATATAAATGCCAAAGGCCGCAACCACCGGAATTGCCGCCATGACAGCCGATATCATGATTTTTTGGGCATTTTGGCCGCTGTTCGGAACCGCTGGCGTTAATGCCTGTGGTGATGACGTTGACGACGACAAGGGTGGGGGTGAGGCTTCACCCATAGCCACGGTGTCGGTGTGCGAAATGACGGTGCCATCACTGTGACGCGTTTGCGCACTGCGATATTCGATATAGTCAAAATCATCATCAAGGTCGTCTTCGTCATCATCATCGACGACATCGCCAATCTGGTATTTGGGTTTGGCGATGGCTTCCGGGGTAGGGGCCCTGTGCGATTGCCCGGCGGGCAAGGACGCTGTGTCGCCCTGTTGCCCACGCCAAAAGGCCGTGAAAAACACGGTTACAAAGGACAGGAAGGAAAGCCCGGCAATGCTCCACCAGATCATGGTGTGACCTTGTTATATTTGGCCAGGCGGGCCGGGCTGTCTTTTATGCCGGTCATTAGTGGCTTATTCCCCCGAAGGACTTAGAATTTCGTCAAGGCGTTTGCGTTCCTGATCGGTCAGGTTTGCAGGTGTTGTGCGGCCATCGCGTTTTTTGCGGCGGTAAAAACCGACAACAGCAAGGGCGGCCAGAATAAGCAAAATAAACGGGCTGGCCCACAGAATATAGGTATCGGGTTTAAGTGGCGGGTTTAGCAACACATAGTCGCCATAGCGCGCGACGATATAATCAATGGCTTGCTGGTTGCTGTCACCCGCCAGAAGGCGTTCGCGCACCAATACCCGTAAATCATGGGCCAGGTCGGCATCGGAATCGTCAATCGACTGGTTTTGGCACACCAGACAGCGCAATTCCTCGCTGATCGTGCGCGCACGCTGTTCCAGCACCGGGTCCGACAGCATTTCATCGGGGTTTACCGCAAAGGCCGGGCGGGCATAAAAGGACAGGGTCACCACAACTGCCAGCATGGCCAGCCAGATCGACCTGTTTGGGCGAAAGAGGCGCATCATCCTTTTTTCAACTCCCTGATTTTGGGCAGAAGCACTTTTTCCAGTGTTTCGGCATCAATAGGACCAACCTGTTTATAGGCAATTTTGCCATCGCCATCGATGATGAAGGTTTCAGGAACGCCGTAAACCCCAAAATCAATGCCGGTACGCCCGGAAATATCCATACCGACAGCGGTATAGGGATCACCCAGTTCATCAAGCCAGTTTACACCGTCTTGGGGGTCTTTTTCCTTGTAATTAAGGCCATAGACCGGAACGCCGGCTTCGGCTGCAAGGCGTTTGATCATGGGGTGTTCGGCCCGGCACGGCACGCACCAGGATGCAAACACATTCACCACCGAAACATGGCCCTGCGTGAGATCGGCACGTGAAATGCCCTTGTCACGGCCCGGAAGGGGCGGCAGGGAAAATTCGGGGGCGGGCTTGCCGATCAGGGCGGAAGGAATGACGGACTGGTCCTTGCCGATATTGGTCAGAAATATCCCGGCCAATGCTGCAAACAACACCAGCGGTATGACAGCGATCCAGAACCTCATGGGGCGGGTACTCCGTTCTTCTTAAAAAGCAGGATCATGCGGGTAAGCATATTGATGACCCCGCCTAACAGGATAAGCAGCATGCCCGCCCAGACCCACGGCATCATGGGTAAAAAGCGGACATCGACAATGCGGCCGCTATCTTCGGCACGATCCCCGATCGACACATGCAAATCGCCATCGCGGCCATGCCAGATCGCCGATTCCTTGGTTTCAACACCGCGGATCGGATAATAGCGGACTTCAGGGTAAAGCTCGCTAACCGGCTGTGCATTGCGATAAACAATGAATTTGGCTTTGCGGGTGGCAAAATTTTCGCCTGGCAGCAACGAAACGCCTTCATATTGCAAATTATACGGGCCGATTTCGATGCTTTGCCCGGTGCGGGCGGATAAAACAGCCTGTTCTTCCCACAGACTGCTGGCAGAACCCCCGGCAATTAGCAGCGCCATGCCAATATGGGCCAGTGACATGCCCAGATAACGCGGCCCCAGCATTTTAACATTGCGGTATTTGCTTTCGCCGTGGTCGCGGTGACGCCACAGTTTTTCCCATAAATCACCCAGGGCTGCGGTTACCACCCATGCGGCCAGACCAATGCCCAGCAAAGGCAAAGGCGGCGCATCAATATGGCGCATCCAGACAAACAGGGTAACGATAATGGATAAAATCAGCGCCAGTTTCATGCGCCGCCCAACCGATGCCGCCCCGTCAACCCGCCAGCGCAGCGTCGGCGACAGGCCCATCAACAGCAGCATGGCAAGGGTAACCGGCATCAGGGCCTGAACAAAAAACGGCGGGCCAACGGTAATGATGGTACCGCCCAGCCAGCGCAAAAACAGCGGATAAACGGTGCCAATCATGACAATGGCAGCGGCAACGGCCAGCAGCACGCTGTTGATGAACATCGCACTTTCGCGCGACACCAGGGTGAAATCGGCATTTTCGCGCAAATAACCGGCAGCACGCGAAAACAGGTAATAGGCCCCGGCAAAAAGCAGACAAAAGCCGATCAGTAAAACCGCATTATCGCCACTGGCGCGAAGTGAGGCCGGAAGCGGGCCAAGCAGGTCGGAGCGGGCGAGAAAAGTACCAAACCAGCCCGCACCAAAGGCCGACAGGGCCAACAGGGCGGTCCAGGGTTTTAAGGCTTCGGTTTTTTCCAGCACGGCCAGGCAATGTAAAAACGCAGTTGCCAGCAACCACGGCAACAGCACGGCATTTTCCGATGCATCCCAGTACCACCAGTTGCCCCAGCTTTGTTCAGCATAGGCGCGATAGGCGCTGATCATCATGGCTGCACCCAGCAACGTCCAGGACAATAATGCCCACGGGCGCAGCATTTCGGCCCAGGACCGGTGCAGGCGGGCACGCGGCAGGGCCGCAATGGTGGCGGCAAAAATAATGGATAATCCGGCCAGCCCTGCATGCAGGATCGGCGAATAAAAGATATCAAGGATATCCTGGGATTGCGGGTCAAACCCCTGGCCGTCAAGGGGCGGGTTTGCCATGCGGGCAAACGGGTCGCCATCAAACAGGACGCTGGCCGCCAGCAGGGCAATGATCAGGCCCATAATGCCGATAATGGCGTGCGGATTTTCCGATTTTTTAAAGACGGCGTTTTGCAGCAAAAACAAAATGGTCGCAAGCGATGTGAGCGTAATCCACAGCAAGGTCGCCCCGCGATCCGGGCTGATAGAGGCAGCTATACGATACAAAACCGGGGTGGAGGAATGGCTGTAATGGGTGACCAGCGGCAGGGTAAAATCGCTAATGATAAAGCTGTATATCAGGCTTCCCTGTGCGCCGATTGCCAACAGGCAAATCAATATCGGCAAAGGCCAGATCGGTATCCCCGACAGGGAGGATGCCGGTGACGTGGCCGGGGCAGGGCCGGTGGGCAACGGACTAAACAGAAACGCCGAAATTGTTTGCCACGGGCCGGTTTTTGCGGCGATTGCACTGCCAGCCCCCGTCACATGCAGCGACGGGCGGCGCATAAGCGCACCAAGCGGCGAAAAGATAACAGCCTGGCAGCAGCCCAGCATCAACAAAAGAATAAGGGCGAAATGTCCGGTTTCTGCGATCATGCCGTGCGGTGCTTTATCCTGTCATACGAAAAACAGGGTTCCCCCTGCCATCTTGCGATGGTCGGTGATGCTAAACGAAAGTGCGTCAAACTGAAATCGTCCCAACAAGAAATATCCCTGATATTTCTGATGGTTCAAAAATATGGCTTAATTACGCATATTTTTGGCATTTTGTTTTTCGATTTCTTCCCAGTGACCACTTTTTTTCAAGGCATCGGCCACTTCGCGGGGCATGTAATTTTCGTCATGTTTGGCCAGCACTTCCTGGGCAACGAACTGCCCCTTTGGGTTCATGTGGCCTTCGGCAACAACACCTTGCCCTTCGCGAAACAGGTCAGGCAGGATACCGGTATAGGAAACCTGCACGTCATGTTGCATGTCGGTGACGGTAAAGGTCACCGTGCTGCCATTTTCAAGTTTTTGCAGCGACCCTTCCTCGACCAGGCCGCCAATGCGCAGGCGACGGTCCGGGTCCATTGGCGATTGCTCGGCAAGCTCGGTCGGGCTGAAGAAAAACACGACAGAATCGCGAAACGCCGTCAGGCCAAGGGCGGCAGCACCGCCAGCAGCCAGCAAGGCCGCGCCGATCAGATACAGGCGTTGGCGTTTGCGTGATTTGGCACGGGACAGGGACATTTTAATGACCTCGGCTTAAGGCTGGCGGACGGGCGCTTTTTTGCGTCGGGGCCGCCGGGATTTTAACAGGGTTTCAAGATGGGCCAGGTCGCGGCGGCTTTTTTTCAGCCCGCGCAGGCTGACCATTAATAAAACCAGCAAGGCAATGGTGGTCAGGCCGTAACTTGACCAGACATAACCGGCATAACCGCCCATTTCAAAAAAATCGGTCATTCGCCTGCTCCTGCCTGTTCGGGGTTATAGACCGGTTGGACGCTGCCCGGGGCATCTTCGCCAATGCCGCTTAGTTGCAGGGCACGGATGCGGCGTTCGTTAAGTTCAAGGCGAATGCGCAAAATCAGCACGATCACGTAATAGCCGGTAAAGCCGATGGCGATCAGAAACAGCGGCCATAACATGCTGGGGTCGATGCTGGGGCCGCCCATGCGGGCCACCGATGCCGGTTGATGCAGGGTGTTCCACCAGTCGACCGAAAATTTGACGATCGGCACATTGATCACACCGACAAGTGCCAGTGCGGACCCGGCCTTTGACCCGCGTTCGGGGTCATCAAAGGCATTTACCAGCGCCATATAGCCCAGATACAGAAACAGCAAAATCAGCATCGAGGTCAGGCGCGCATCCCATACCCACCAGGTGCCCCACATCGGTTCGCCCCACAATGACCCGGTGATCAGGCACAGGGCGGTAAAGGTGGCGCCAATCGGGGCGGTTGCGCGTGCCGCAATATCGGCCAGCGGATGTTTCCAGATCAGGCTCATGGCGCCACAAATGGCCATGCCGACATAACAAAACAGGCCCATCCATGCGGCAGGCACATGGATATACATGATGCGTACGGTATCGCCCTGCTGGTAATCGGCAGGGGATGCCACCAGCGCCAGATACAGCCCGACAGCCAGGGTCAACACCGTAATGCCGACGGCCCAGGGCATGACGGCGCTGGCCAGTCTTAGAAACACACTTGGTTTGGCGAAACGATGCATTTTTCCTTGTCCATTCGCATCACGGGCGGAAAACGCTTCCGCTACCGGTTTGGTCTATCTCTCGGTCGTTTGGCAGCCCCTGTTCCGATACGGAAAACGGGCCACAATTGTTGGCGTTTATTCGACTGCCAACCGCAGCGCACGGGCGGCTGCCAGCGGGGCAAGGGCCAAGGTCAAAAGCAAAATGGCCCCCATAATTTGTATATGTTCGCCGGCGGGTAAGCCTAAAAGGGCGGCTTCCACAGCGCCGGCACCAAAAATAAGCACCGGAATATAAAGCGGCAAGACCAGCAGCGATACCAGAACCCCGCCGCGTCGCGCACCCAGAATAAGGGCGGCGCCAATGGCCCCGATCAGGCTTAGCGCCGGGGTGCCGACCAGCATGGCCAGCATCAGGGTCCCAAAACCGGCACTGTTCATATTCAGCATTACCGCCATTAACGGCGCGGCAATGATCAGCGGCAGACCCGTTGTCAGCCAGTGTGCCAAAACCTTGCCCAGAACAACCAGTTCCAGCGGGACAGGCGACAGCGACAAAAGCTCCAGCGTGCCGTCTTCAAAATCGGTCTGGAAAACCCGTTCCAGTGACAGCATAGCTGCAAGCAGGGCCGAAACCCAGATAACCCCCGAAGCAATGCGCGCCAGAATGTTGGCTTCCGGTCCCACACCAAAGGGAAATAGCGTGGTGGTAACGATGAAGAAAGCTACCACCATGATCGAGTCTGCGCCTTGACGAAGCGCAAGGCGCAGGTCGCGCGCCAGAATGGCAATTAATATTTTCATGCGATCCCCGTAAAATCAGGTGACGGGGTAGATCTGCTTTTGTGTGTTTTACCAGCGGCGTTACCCTGATTGGCGCCACTTTGGCGAGTGTCGCCTGTGTCCGCGGTTATGCCGTGGTTTTCATCATCGGTGGTTAGCCAGTCAAACATTGGCATGGCAAATTCATCAAGATCAACACTGCGCGGTTTGGCAACATCCAGATCAATATGGGTCGAATAAACCACAATGCCGCCGCCTGCGCGAAATTCATCAATGATCCGGGCCAGGTCGGCACAGGATTCGCGGTCCAGCCCAACGGTTGGTTCATCAAGCAGCCAAAGGTCGCTTTCGCCAATCAGAATACGGGCAAGGGCGGTTCGGCGTTTTTGACCACTGGATAAAAACCGGCCGCTGGTTTTTGCCAAATGCAAAATGCCCAGCGCCTTTAACGCATGATCAATGGCCGCGTCGCTGTTATCGACATCACGCAAGCTGGCCCACAGGCGCAAATTATCGCGTACGGTCAGGACCGGCTTAACGGCATCCTGATGGCCAAGATATTGTAAACGGGCGCGATGGGCGGGTAAATCGGTGCGAATATTTTCGCCTTGCCAGAAAATGGTGCCGGTCAGCGGTTCGGACAGGCCTGCCATCAGGCGCAACAGGCTGGACTTTCCTGCACCATTGCGCCCACGCAGCATCAGGGCGTCGCCCGGATGTGCCTCGAACGCCAGGTCGGCAAAAACCAATCTTTCGCCGCGGCGGCAGGTAAGATCAGAACCGCTAAAAACAATCATCCAGTCCACACAAACCATTCACATGTCATGCACTTCTATAACGTGAAGTGTCATGGGAATCATGCTTTATCCGACATTTGTGCAGGTGACTTTGTTTCAGGTCAATCTCCGGGCGAGAGAGCGGATGTTTTGCACATTATTTTAATAAAAACGTGTGATCCCGGTGTTTTGAAAAACCGTGGCGGTTTGGCATCAATAAAAACGCGCCATTCCCGCACTGCGGATCGGTCCGCCATTTTCTTCCTGCAACAATACGGCAATGCCGCCATTGCATTCATATTCCAGGCGCACCGGTATTTCGCGTGGTTTGCCATCCCATGTGCCAAGATCATCCAGCTCGCGCACGATATTAACATGCTTGAGGTTGCGTCCCGCATTTTCGCCGGCTTCAACATCGGTGCTGGCGTGGCGGTCAAAGCCAACCAGCCATATTTTAAGGGGTTTGTCGGGGGTCACACCTGTTGTTGCGGCCAGTTGCACAATGCCGCCCGGTTTTTGCCCGGCAGTCTTGTCTGTTTTGATGGTTACCCATGACGCCAGCGGAGACGGCTTTTTTAATGCCGCCTTCAGGATGGCATCCTTGTGCGTTGCGCGGACCGCCCCGGCCCCGTTGATCATGATTTGCGGGGTATAAACATAGCTTTCATGCTGAAAGGCGGCATATTTTCGCTGACGGTCGGTATAGACCGGGGCGGAAAAGCGGTCTTTCCATCCCAGATAATTCCAGTAATCGACATGGAAGGACAGCAATAGAAGATCGTCGGTTTCGCTGGAAATATCGCGCAAAACGGCATCGGCCGGGGGACAGGAGCTGCACCCTTCGGAGGTAAAAAGTTCAACAACCGCTTGCGGGGTTGTGCTGGTGGCCTGCCCTGCGGCGGCGTGGGCCGAACCGGGAACAGCAAGCGCGAGCAAAGCTGCCAGTGCGGGGCCCCACATCAGTTTGGGTGAATGTGTTTTCATGCCCCTATCATTGCCGATTGCCCCATCACCTGCCAATCACAAGCGGTTGAAGCAACCACAGGTCATAAAAACACGTGTTTTTTGCGTAAATGGATGCACCCTTAACCAAAGTTTTCTGCTAAAGGGAGATGTTAAAGCCGGTTTGCCCGGTGGGCAAAGGGCGGGGGCCGGATGCCTCTGCTTTTTTATTCCGATTCAAAATAAAAGCCGGTCCATCAACTCGAAAACGGGTGCGAAACGAGACCGGCAAGACAAGAGGGTTTGCAGGAAATGATAAAACGTGAGCATTGGGGGTCACGCCTCGGCTTTATTCTGGCGGCTGCGGGGTCAGCTGTTGGTCTGGGAAATATCTGGAAGTTTCCCTATATGGCAGGCGTCAACGGGGGCGGTGCGTTCCTGCTGATTTATCTGGCGCTGGTCTTTACGATTGGCCTGTCGGTGATGCTGGCCGAAATGGTGATTGGCCGCATGGCCGAAAAAAATGCCATTGGCGCATTTAAAAAGCTGAAAGGCGGTGCCTGGCCACTGGTGGGTTTGTGCGGTGTTGCCGCTGCCTTTATGATCCTGTCATTTTACAGCGTCGTTGCTGGCTGGACGATTGCCTATATGGTCAAGGCGATCACGGGCGACATTTCCAGCAGTGATCCGGCGGTTCTGGGCGCGGCCTTTGGCGGTTTCATTGGTGGCAGCATTTCGCCGCTGGTTTATCACGCTATTTTTATGGCGCTGACGGTATTTGTTGTGTTGTCGGGCATTGGCAGCGGGATTGAACGGGCCTCGAAAATTTTGATGCCAGCCTTGTTCGTGTTGCTTCTGGTTTTGATCGTGCGTGCAGTGACCTTGCCCGGTGCGGGCGAAGGACTGGCCTTTTTGCTTCAGCCGGATTTTTCCAAGGTTACATGGAATACGGTTTCCGATGCGCTGTCGCAGGCGTTTTTCTCGCTGTCGCTGGGTATGGGGGCCATGATTACCTATGGGTCCTATCTGTCGAAAAAGGAAAACATTGCCGGTGCGGCTGGCTGGGTAACCCTGCTTGATACCGCAGTTGCCGTTTTGGCCGGTTTGCTGGTGTTACCTGCCGTGTTTGCCTTTGGCTTTGACCCGGCAGCAGGCCCGGGCCTGACATTTATTACGCTGCCCGCGGTGTTTGCCCAAATGCCGTTTGGCGAAGTGTTCGCTTTCCTGTTCTTCCTGTTGCTGGCGATTGCGGCGCTGACATCTTCGGTGTCGATTCTTGAAGTTGTCGTTGCCTATTTTGTCGATGACCGGGCGATGAACCGCAAGGTGGCATCGATCATTATGGGGGTGATCATTTTCTTCCTTGGCATCCCGTCATCCCTGTCGATGGGGCTTATGGCCGATACCAAATTTTTCGGCATGACCTTTTTTGACCTGATGGACTTTATTTCCTCGAAATTGCTGCTGCCGATTGGCGGCCTGTTTATTTCGTTGTTTGTGGGCTGGGTCGTCTGGGGGGCAGCGAAGGCCGATATTGCCGCGCATAACGGCACTGTTCCGGTCTGGATCAATGCCTGGGGCATCGTTGTGAAATTTATCGCACCGCTGGCCATTGCCTTTATCCTGATCCAGGGTTTGGCTGGTTAAGACCAGGCTGATCCATCAGATGGATTTGGGGCGGAAACGATGGTTTGTTTCCGCCCCTTTGTTTTTCGGGAATACCAGTTTGTAAATGTTTAGCCGGGATAGTCGGCAAACAGGTGGGCAAAGGTTTTTTCAATTTCCTCGGCCCGAACGGGACGTCCGCGCAAGAAGCCTTGTAGGAAATCGCAGTGATTTTCGCGCAGGAACTGTTCCTGTTGCAAGGTTTCGACCCCTTCGGCAATGCAGGTTTTGCCCAGGTTGTGCGCCATATTGATAATGGTCCGCACCAGTTCACTGCCGCCAATGCCCTTGCCGATATCATTGACAAAACTGCGGTCAATTTTCAGCACATCAAAGGGCACATGGCGCAGATAACTCAGGCTGGAAAAGCCGGTGCCAAAATCATCAAGGGCAACCTTGACGCCAAGGTCACTGATGCGTTGCAGTTTACGGCAGGTATCCTCGATATCCTGCATAAACAGGCTTTCGGTGATTTCAATTTCCAGCCGGTCACCGGCCAGCCCGGTTTCATTTAACGCCGATGACACCAGATCGCCAAATTCGATCGGGCTGTTAAATTGTTGCAAGGATGCGTTAACCGCCATTGTGATGTTATGCAGGCCGCGTTGCCGCCATTTGACAGTCTGGCTACACGCCGTGCGCAATACCCACAGGCCGATTTCGTCAATCATGCCAATTTCTTCGGCCAGCGGAATAAATTTATCCGGGGCCAGTTCGCCATGCTTGGGATGACGCCAGCGGATCAGGGCTTCAAACCCCGATAACATTCCGCTATTGGCAATAAACTGGGGCTGATAGGCCAAATACAGTTCGTGCCGTTCAAGGGCGTGGCGCAGGTCGGTTTCAAGGGCCAGTGTGGCGCTGCTTGCCGTGTTCATCGACCGGTTATAGTGGTTGAACCGGTTGCGACCATGATTTTTGGCCCGCAACATGGCAATTTCGGCATTGCGCAACAGCATGGTGGTGTCGTTACCATCG
Source organism: Thalassospira sp. MCCC 1A01428 (assembly GCF_002115825.1). Taxonomy (GTDB): domain Bacteria; phylum Pseudomonadota; class Alphaproteobacteria; order Rhodospirillales; family Thalassospiraceae; genus Thalassospira. Next base: position 180,236 of record NZ_JFJZ01000001.1, read on the forward strand.
CGCGGATACAGGGTAATGCCCATGCTGGCGGTGATAAACAGTTCCCCGCCGGATGCCGAAAAATGAGGGTGGTTAAAAACCTCCATCAAATCCTGGGCCATGGTTTCGAGCGTGTCGCGGTCGTTTTTTTGCGGTAGCAGAATGGCGAAATCATCGGCCCCCATGCGGGCGAGCATGGCATCGGCGGGCAAGGCCCGGTTCAGGCGCCCGGCAAAATCCACCAGCACATCATCGCCGATGGCGTGGCCCAGCGTATTGTTGATGCGCTGAAAATTATCAATATCAAGCAGCAATACCGCGACGCTATCCTTGTTGCCGCGACATTCGTTTAGCGTGCGGCCCAACACGTCGATGAAACGGCGCCGGTTGGGAAAGCCGGTCAGCTCATCAAAATGTGACAGGCGGCGGATATCTTCGCTGGTTTGTTTGCGGTCGGTAATGTCGGAAAATATTCCGGCATATTGCAAAACTTTTCCTTCTTCATCGCGAATGGCGATGATGGAAAGCCATTCGGGGTATATTTCGCCCGATTTGCGCCGATTCCATATTTCGCCCTGCCAGCGTCCGGCGCGGGTGATGCTTTGCCACATGTCTTCATAAAACGGGTGATCGTGGCGGCCAGATTGCAGCAGGTTGGGGCTTTGGCCAATGGCTTCGGCACGGCTGTACCCGGTAACGCGGGTAAAGGACGGATTTACATCCTCGATCTTGCCCTGATCATCGACAATGATGATGCCATCGGGCGAACTTTCAATGATCTTGCGGCTTAGATGCAGCGATTTTTGTGCCCGCGCCAGGGCGGTGTCACGGTCTTCCATCGCATCGTGCATATGTTGCAGATAATCCTGCTCGATCGAGGCCAGAAGATCATTAAACGATAAAATTCCCAACACGTCCTGCGTGTTATTCGTCACCACCAGATGGCGAATTTGATGGTCGATCATGATCTGGCGGGCATCTTGCAAGCTGGTATGGTCGTTTACACGGCGCACCGGGCGACTGGCAATTTCCCATGCTGACCCGGAAGCACTGCGATGTACCAGATACCCGACAATATCGCGTTCGGTAACAATGCCGATTGTGGTGGTGACAGACCCGGCTTCATCCTGAAAACCTGCCAGCGTGGCGGGTGCGCGACCGGTCGGGGATTCGGAGTTTTCGGGCAAGTTGCCGGTAACCGGTTGAAAGACAATGGCGCTGTCGCATTCGCCTTCTTTCATTGCTGCCTGAAGCAGGCCGACGGGCGTGTCGCCGGGGACACTTACCGTGTTGCGGCGAACAATTGATGCAACATCGCGCTCGCGCAAGGGGTGAATGGCGCTGGGAACGCGGATCAGGTCGCTTTGGCTGACAATCCCGACCAGGCATTCCTGATCATCGATAATGATCAGGTGGCGCAGTTTATCGCGCCGCATTCGAAATGTCGCGGCCTCGACCGAGGCATGGGCCGACATGGTGCGGACCGGCGATGACATCCAGTCGGAAATCGGGCGGAGAAAAGCGGTCGGATCTTCGGCGCTGATGGTCAGGCAGTCATGTTCTGTCCAGACGCCAACAGGCTTGTTTTCCACAGTTACAACGATCGAGCTTCGCCGTTGACGGTGCATAAGGGCAATGGCATCGCCAAGGGGCAAATCGGGATTGCAGGTCAAAACCTGGCCGTGGGTTAAGGTTCCAACACGCACCGACAGCAATGGCGCGGGGATTTTGGCGTAACTCGTCATTAATCGGCGCAATAATTATGTAAAAACATCGAATTTGCTCCTGCGTGGGACAACGGGGGCATTGTAATCCCTAACACCTACGCAATTGTGGCGACAGGCGTTAGGAGATAGATCAATTCAAAACTAAAAAAACACCCCGTCAGCAGAACTGACGGGGTGAATTCGGTATGTGCTGATTAAACCCCTGAGGGTTTAAAATCAGGCAGCATCCTTGATCATGTTGCGCAGAACGAACTGCAAGATACCGCCGTTCTGGAAATACAGAACTTCGTTTTCGGTATCAATACGGCACACAGCAGTTGTTTCCTCGGTCGAGCCATCCTTGCGGGTGATACGAACCGTAACGTCCTGCTGCGGGGTGATGCCATCGGCGATGCCAATAACATCAAAGGTTTCCGTGCCATCCAGTTTCAGGGACTTGCGACCTTCACCATTTTTGAACTGCAACGGCAAAACGCCCATGCAGACCAGGTTGGTGCGGTGAATACGCTCAAAGCTTTCGGCGATAACGGCCTTCACACCCAGAAGATTGGTGCCTTTGGCTGCCCAGTCGCGCGAAGAACCCGTGCCGTATTCCTGACCGGCGATAACCACCAGCGGCGTGCCTTCTTCCTGGTAGCGCATGGCAACATCATAAACCCAGCCCTGATCGGCGGACGGGTAATGAACCGAAACACCGCCTTCGGTGCCCGGGGCCATTTCGTTACGGATACGGATGTTGGCAAAGGTGCCGCGCATCATGACTTCATGGTTACCACGGCGTGCGCCGTAGGAGTTGAAGTCACGAACGGCAACGCCGTTTTCCTTCAGGTATTCGCCTGCCGGGCTTTCTTCCTTGATCGAACCGGCCGGAGAAATGTGGTCGGTGGTGACAGAATCACCCAGGATCAGAAGCGGACGAGCGCCCTTGACGTCGGAGAAATCACCCGGTTCAGCAGCCATATCGACAAAATAGGGCGGGTTCTGAACGTAGGTGGATTTGTTGTCCCACTCGTAGGTTTCGCCTTCGGTGATCTGGATTTCCTGCCACGGTTTCGGACCGGCAAAGATATTGTCGTAACGGTCCTTGTACATCTTGGCCGAGATCGAGGCCGCGATGGTGTCAGCGATTTCCTTGTTGGTCGGCCAGATGTCTTTCAGATAGACATCATTGCCGTCCTTGTCCTGACCCAGCGGGTCATTGTTCAGATCAACCTTCAGGTTACCGGCAAGGGCATAGGCAACAACCAGCGGCGGCGAGGCAAGATAGTTTGCCTTCACATGCGGGCTGATGCGGCCTTCAAAGTTACGGTTACCCGACAGAACGGCGGTTACCAGCATGTCCTGGTCTTCGATGGCACCTGCGATCGGTGCGGCCAGCGGGCCGGAGTTACCAATACAGGTGGTGCAACCAAAACCGGCCACGTTAAAGCCAAGCTGATCCAGGTAATCCTGCAGACCGGCCTTTTCAAGATAGTCGGCAACAACCAGCGAACCCGGTGCGAGCGAGGTTTTAACCCACGGCTTGCTGTGCAGGCCCAGGGCAACGGCTTTTTTCGCCAGCAAACCGGCCGCAATCAGCACACTCGGGTTCGAGGTGTTGGTGCAGGACGTGATCGCAGCGATAACAACGTTACCGTCTTTCATGGCGAAATCTTCACCTTTGACATCGACGCTACGGTCGGCATCAACACCCGGTGCCATGTCGGCAAAGGTTTTGGTGAAGCTCGATACGGCATCCTTCAGAAGAACGCGGTCCTGCGGGCGTTTCGGGCCGGACAGGGCAGGTTCAACGGTGGAAATGTCGAGTTCCAGGGTGTCGGTATAAACCGCTTCATGTGCGGGGTCGCCCCACATGCCCTGTTCCTTGGCATAGGCTTCAACCAGGGCGATCTGTTCTTCGGAACGACCGGTCGAACGCATATAGTTCAGGGTTTCATCGTCAATCGGGAAGAAGCCACAGGTCGCACCATATTCCGGCGCCATGTTGCCGATGGTTGCGCGGTCCGGCAGGGACATGTGTGCCAGCGCATCGCCGTAAAATTCGACGAATTTGCCAACAACACCTTTTTCACGCAGCATCTGAACCACACGCAGAACCAGGTCGGTTGCGGTGATGCCTTCTTTCATGGCACCGGTCAGCTTGAAGCCAACAACTTCCGGGATCAGCATGGAAATCGGCTGGCCCAGCATGGCGGCTTCGGCTTCGAGACCACCAACACCCCAACCCAGAACAGCAAGGCCGTTCACCATGGTGGTGTGGGAATCGGTGCCAACCAGGGTATCAGGATAAGCCACGGTTTTACCGTCGGCATCCTTGCCGGTCCAGACGACCTTGGCAAGATGTTCAACGTTTACCTGGTGGCAAATGCCGGCTCCCGGCGGGACAATGCGGAAATTGTTGAACGCATTCTGGCCCCAACGCAGAAATTCGTAACGTTCGCCGTTACGTTCAAACTCGACTTCCATGTTTTTGTCGAGTGCGTCGTCGGTGCCAAAAAAGTCGATCATGACCGAGTGGTCAATGACGAGATCAACCGGTGAAAGCGGGTTCACCTTCTGGGCGTCGCCACCCATATTGACCACGGCATCGCGCATGGCGGCAAGGTCGACGACGGCGGGAACGCCGGTGAAGTCCTGCATCAGCACGCGGGCCGGGCGATAGTTGATTTCGTGGGTGCTTTTACGCGATTTCAGCCATTCGACGACGGCTTTAACGTCGTCAGCCTTAACGGTGAAATCGTCTTCGTAACGCAAAAGGTTTTCAAGAACGACCTTTAGCGTAAACGGCAGTTTTGAAACGTCGCCGATTTTTTCGGATGCAGCTTTAAGGCTGAAATAATCGAAGGATTCATCCCCGACCTTCAAAGTGCGGCGCGTTTGCAGGTTGTCTTTGCCACAAATGGACATCAGACCCTCCTCAAGGTGGTTAAAGGGCTTGTCGTGACAAGACACCCCGACCGTCGGAGCGCCGAGCGGTGGGCTATCTGTTGACCGTGACGCGGGTCACGATACACATAAGAAGTGCGAGGGCGTTACACCACAAATCCGGGTGAAAGTCCAGACCCCGAAAAGGGTCTTTCGCGAAATCACCCTGATAACAGGGCTTTGTTAGTTCTGATAATTGTGCTGATACAACCTTATAGGCAAAAAAACGGCCGGCATTGTCTTTCTGGGGATGTTAATCGGTACGAGTCCCGATGTGGGGTCCAGGGTTTTGCCAAAATGTGGTCTTATTCTTGTGTTTTTTCTCGCTATGGTTGTTTTTAAGCGGGTTGAATCCCGAGAGAGGCACGCTGGATGGCGAAATTCGAGCCCTGGATTGCAGATTGTCAGTTTCAACAAACCGATGCGCATGCCAATTGCCAGTCGCGTGCCGCTGTCTGGGCGGATGGCCCTGATTCTTTTCGTGCCCAATTGTCGGAACATGTGCAAAGGCAGGGGCTTACCCTGATATGGGCCGAAGATTGTTATCCGGTACCACAATATTTGGCAAAACATCCCGCCCGGCAGCGTGAGATTGGGCCGGTGGCGCGTGTCGTCTGTCAAAATCACCCTGTTGTTTTGACCGATCTGGTCACTGTTGAAGGTGAAGACCAACAGGCAGAAGATTGCAATTGTGTGATTGTAACGCCTGTCGAGGATGTTGAACCACTGGATATGCAATTGGGTGTTTATCCGCCGCGATCCGTCCCCGAAGTTTTGCAAAGGCCCCTGTTTGGCGCGGTTGATGCCATAGACGAGGAGGCAGATTTTTACGGTGGGGCAGATGCCGTGCCACCAATGCAGACTTATGCCGTCCTTGATGCGTCAAAAATGCCCTATGTTTTAACTGGACTGCTTGAAACATCCGGCTTGCGATTTCAGTCTTTGTTTCAACGTAAAACGCAGCAGGAACTGGGTGAATATGCGCCCTATCTGATTGAACTTGCGCCAGATAGTTCCTTTACCCGAAACCTTTTTACCTGTTCTGACGGCATCCAGGGATTATGGGAAAAAGGGCTGGGAATTTATATTCGCTCCCGCGCAGGATTTGAGGATGTGCGCCGCCATCTGCGCAAATTCACCCGTCTTCGCGATGACGATGACCAATGGCACTATTTCCGTTTTTGGGAGTCATCGATTTTATCGGTTTTTACGAATGAAGAAGCTGTCGAACTGGCCGAAGCCCTGCTGAATGATGGCACTTATCGCGGTCAGACCTGGCTTGTTCCGGCGAAAACCCTGCGAGACGTCAGTATCATACAACGCGCCCCTGGCCGATATGCCGCCCCAACGGTTCCTCCACGACTGACCGCGCCAGTTATTTTGTCTTTGGATGACGGAATTAATGCGCTTCGTGATGCGCAGGATATTTCCGGGGCGTTGGATCTTTTGCCCGAAAGTACTGCGGAACAGGAAATCCCCGACACGGTGCAGTTGCAATCATCTCTTAATATGCTGTGGGACCAAGGCTTTAAGGCATCTGAAAAACGGCAGGAAGCCCTGTGCTTTTTTATCCGGGCGTCATGGTTGGGCAAGACGGACGACGCATCGCAGATTTTGCAAAACACAGCCCAAGGTCCGGCAATTCGCCTGTGGCACCTGAGAAATATGATCGAAGGAAACGCCGAATGAATTTCAAAGCTCTCGCAGCGCTTGTGACAGGGCTGCTGATCCTAATGACAACGGGGCACACAGTGATGGCGAAAACGATGGAAACGAAAACCTACTGTGTCGGGCGTCTTCTGATTGATGTGCCGACAGAATTTGAGGTGATGGATTTTGGCGGATCTATCAATGGGCTGAAAATTGAAAGAGTGGGGGCCGGTAACGAAAAAGACCTTCAGAACAGGATTGCAGACCGTATTCAGGCACTGGAAGACAAAAAAGTCATCGAGGGCGGTGATCCCGTGATTTTCCTGGGAACGGACGAAGTTGGCGGTTTTACAATCATCAAGCATATTCTCGATACGTCGATCATGGGGCAAATCACAGAACCCTGGACGGAAGAAGCCTATGTGTTGTCGGACGGTGTGCTCTTTCACCTGATCGGAACAGGCACGAAGGACAAACTGGATTTTTATCGTGAGAACATGCTTTCCGTCGCGAACGCGATCCATCCTCGCGAATTGAACGAGATACCATCAGAACCCGGTTTTTGTTTGAAAGATGCGTTTGTCGCGGTTCCTCAAAATAACGAAAATGCTCATGCCCTGTTTCGCGACCCAGAGCAATTTGTCGGAATGGAAGTTGATTTCCTGACAAGAAAAGCGGGTGAACGTCACATCGATTTGACCGCTCCGGAAAGTAAATTTGGCAATAGTGTTCTAATCGCGGGGCTAAAAGGCCGCGAGGCTAAGGACTATGGCAAAGAGTTCTTTTTCCACGCGGCCGTGGGGAGCCAGGTTTCCGCAAGTCATAACGGTTATGCCGTTGATCTGAGCTATTTCGACCGTCGGAAAAATTTTGGATCGGAACCTTATAGCCAAAGCTTTGCCGAACAATCTTGGGAAAATCTGATTCAGAGTATTCGGATAAAGGAGTGATCTGATGGTCAATTCCTCTGTTCAAACATGTGTTAAGCCGGTTGCCTTGCCTATTATTTTTGTTCCGGGGATCATGGGCAGTCGTCTGCGAGAGAAGCAGCACGGTGAAATCGTCTGGGAGCCCCAAGATAGTTTCTTTGGAAATGCTTATGGGCTTGCGTGGGCGGGCGCGAAGAAAAAACGCAGACTGATGATTGGCGCGCCTGATTCGGGTTATTCGCCCGATTATCTTGAAGTTGATCCGGGGCAGGTTGACGATTTTCTATCCCAGGAGCGGATTGACCGGGGTTGGGGTGGCTTAATGCAAGGGTCCTATGCGAGCTTTATGGCGTGGCTGGAGAATATGGCGGAAACCCCTGCTGCCGGACAAGTGCCCCGGGGATGTTTTAATCTTCATTATGAGGTTTGGGCGCATCCCTATAACTGGACAGATGACAATCTGAATTCAGGAAAAGCGCTGGGCGAAACCGTTGCCAAAGCCGTGGCGGAAACCACCCAGAAATATCGTGATACGGATGTTCAGGTTTTAAAGCCGGTGATTGTTACCCATTCAATGGGCGGGCTGGTGGCACGGGCTTATACGCAAATCCATGGTGGTGCGTCGGACGTGCATGGCGTGATACATGGTGCCTTGCCAAGTGATGGCGCACCTGCGGCCTATAAACGTATTGTCGCCGGGTTTGAAGGCGGTGGAATAAGGGGAACGATTGAAAGGCATGTGTTAGGGGCCAATCAGCAAGAGGCGACGGCCACTGCAGGCAATATGCCAGGCGTTTTAGAGCTTTTGCCGAACCAAACCCATAAAAGTGTGGATGGGAGCACGAAGTGGCTGTTTGCCACCGGACATGATGGTTCTCGCCTGTGGGCAAAACCCGAAGCAAATCCTTACGGGGAAATTTACCGCAACGAGCAGGATTGGTGGCGCTTGATCGTTAAGGAATATCTTAATCCGGAGGGAGATTCTGGTGCCGCTTTCAAGCAGTTCCTCACGAGTTTGAAAGATGCCGCAAAATTCCACGCCCAACTCGGACCAAGTGCGTTCCATCCCAATACGCGCATGTTTTATGCCAATGGTTCGGGGCATCCTGCCTTTGATCACATTGAATGGAAGCAAACAGCGCAGGAAGACGTGATTCCGACGGATGCAGAACGGAACAATGATGGACGCGGAACACTGGAATGGGGGCAGTGGCATACCTATGCAACGCCTTATGGTGCCCAGACCACTTTTCTGGCAGAAACCCGCTATGAAATTCAGCCCGCAGATGCTCCGGGGGATGGAACTGTACATGCTGGTTCGGGAAAATATGTTTCAGGTCCCATGTCGGAACCGCTAACAAATGGTTTTGAACATCAGGCCGCCTTTGATTCAACCGAAGCGCGGCGCCTGACGGCCCGGTGGCTTTTCGATATGGTTGAAGAACAATTATAGGGACCATATTCATCCTGTCTCAAAGATCGTAAGCCTGATCTCATACCGATGAGAGGCAATAGATCTTTTGAAAATGCGCGATAAACGCTTGTTGCGGATTATGGGAAGGTTCACCTCTATCGCGGATGGGCCGGTCAGGCCGAATCGATACCATTTGCGCGAAACGATATTTCAAAAAACCCCTCTTAAATGATGAAATGTTAAGTTGAGTGATGTTTTTCTCAATGCCGCATTGCGATAATTTCGCGATGTCCATTTTGGTGCGGTTGAAATATTACCGTTACGGAATGTTGGCGTGAATGGGAGCGTTCTGCTTAACCGGACTGGTTGTGCGGTGCGATAAGTGGTTTTGTTGCAAAGCGAAGGGCTTGCAACGCGTTGACGCTATAGTGTGAATTTGGTACTCAAATACGTATTAATTGCGTTGCGGCCTTTTCGGTATCGACCGGCAGGGTAAAAATAACAGACGCAAATCAGGGAAACGCTGAAATTTGGACGGTTCATTTTCGCAACACCCTTAGTGGGTGAAAAACGAATGAACGCGGCCCAGGTCAGGGAGGATACCAGGACGATGACGTCACCGGACCCTATTTTAAGTATCAACGATGTGTCGCTGGTTTTTGGCGGTGTGCGCGCGTTGAGTGACGTCAGTTTTCCGGCGCGCAGAAAGAAGAACTGGAACACCGGAAATTTTGCGAAGACGTTATCGATTTTCTGGAAATTTCCCATATTCGCAAGGCAACGGCGGGCACCCTGTCCTATGGGTTGCGCAAACGGGTAGAGCTGGCGCGTGCGGTGGCGCTGCGCCCGGACCTGATTTTGCTTGACGAGCCGATGGCCGGGATGAATTTGGAAGAAAAGGAAGATATGGCCCGCTTCATCATTGATTTGAATGAAGAATGGGGCATGACGGTTGTCATGATCGAACATGACATGGGCGTGGTGATGGACATTTCCAACCGTGTCATGGTGCTGGATTTTGGACGAAAAATTGCGGCGGGCCTGCCTGCCGAAGTCATGGCAAATGCCCATGTCAAAAAGGCCTATCTCGGCGAAGAAGACGATGAAGACGATGGCGTTTCCGGGAAGGTCGCATAACGATGAAGAAATACACCACGCCTGATTACGCCGACATTGCCATGCTTGATACTTTTCCCAAGGTGCTGGCCTATAACGCCAAAAATTGGCCGGATGACGTTGCCATGCGCGAAAAGGAATTTGGCGTTTGGCAGGAATTTAGCTGGAAAGATTATAACGACCGTGTCAAATGGATGAGCCTGGGCCTACGTGAACTGGGCATTGGGGCCGGGGACGTCGTTGGTATTATTGGTGAAAACCGCCCGGAATGGGTGTGGGCCGAAATTTCCGCCCATGCGTTGCGTGCCCGGTCATTGGGGTTGTATCAGGACAGCCTGCATGACGAGGTGGCGTTTTTAATTACCTTTGGCGAAGCCCGTGTGATTATCGCCGAAGACGAAGAACAATGTGACAAGCTGCTGGAACTGAGCGATCAGATTCCAACCGTAGACCGGATTATTTTTTGCGATCCGCGCGGGATGCGTAAATATGATGATCCGCGCCTGATGGCGGTGGAAGAACTTTATGAACTGGGCCGCAAGGCCGCAACCGCCGACCGGTTGGCCTATGACCGCATGGTGGGGGAAACGCGCGGCGATGAATGTGCCATTTTTTGCACCACGTCGGGCACCACATCCAAGCCGAAAATCGCGATGATGAATGCCGGTGATTTTCTTCATCACTGTGCGGCCTATTTGCGGGCCGACCCCAAATTGCCGGGCGATAATTATGTGTCGGTGTTGCCGTTACCGTGGATCATGGAACAGGTTTATGTGGTCGGGCAATCGTTGGTCAGCCGCCAGATTGTAAACTTTGTTGAAGAACAGGAAACCATGATGGCCGATCTGCGCGAGATCGGACCGAATTTTGTGCTGCTGGCCCCGCGGGTGTGGGAATCTATCGCCGCCGATGTGCGTGCGCGCATGATGGATTCAACCCCGTTCAAACAGAAAATGTATGACTGGGGCATGAAACTGGCGCGGGGTGCCATGGATGCAGGCGGGCATTCAAAGGCGGCTGACATTTTGCTGATGAGCGCCCTTAAAGACCGGCTGGGATTTAGCAATTTGCGTTCTGCCGCCACGGGCGGTGCGGCAATGGGGCCGGAAACCTTTAAATTTTTCCATGCCATGGGCGTGCCGTTGCGTCAGCTTTATGGTCAGACCGAGCTTTGCGGTGCCTATACCATTCATCAGCCCGACGATATCGATTTTGATACCGTCGGGGTGGCGTTTGATAATTCGGAAATCAAGGTTATCAATAGCGATGAAAACGGGGTTGGTGAAATTGTGGCCCGCACATCGGGCATGTTTACCAGCTATTACAAAAACCCGTCGGCCTATGACGAAGACGTTATTGATGGCTGGATGCATACCGGGGATGCCGGTTATTTCAAGGATAACAACAAACATCTGGTCGTGATCGACCGGATGAAAGATTTGGCGGAAACATCGAATGGCGTACGCTATTCGCCGCAGTTTATTGAAAACAAGCTGAAATTTTCGCCCTTCATTGCCGAGGCGGTGATTTTGGGCAAAGGCCTGCCGTTTTTATCCGCCATGATTTGCATTCGTTTTTCCATCATGGCGAAATGGGCCGAACAGCGTGGCATTTCCTTTACCAACTATACCAACCTGTCGGCACAAACCGAAGTTTACGACATGATCGCCGATGAAGTGCGCCAGGTAAACAAAACCCTGCCCGAAGCCCAGCGCATTCGCCGTTTCCTGTTGCTTTACAAGGAACTGGACGCCGATGACGGCGAACTGACCCGTACACGCAAGGTGCGGCGCGGTGTTGTTGCCGAAAAATATGCCGACATTATCGATGCGGTTTATTCGGGCACGCCCAAGGTTGATATCGACACCATGATTACCTTTCAGGATGGCTCAAAAACGCGGATTCAAACCAGCGTGCAGGTCGTCGATCTGGAAGGGCGGGGACATGAAAACAGCACCTCGAAAGCTGCGGAATAAGCCGATCAGAGCGACGCGGCCAAAAAACAAAACCGGGGATGATTTGATCCTCGCCATGACAGGGATGGCACCATGAATTTTGAACTTTTGTTCCAGTTGCTGCTAAACGGGCTGATCGTCGGCACGCTTTATGGCGTGGTCGCCATGTGTTTCGTGCTGATTTATAAATCAACACAGGTGGTCAACTTTGCCCAGGGCGAATTTCTGCTGATTGGCGCGTGGGTTTGTTATGCGTTTCTGGTCGAATTTCAAATGCCGTTCTGGCTGGGCTTTGTTTTTACCCTATTGTTCATGCTGGCATTTGGCGTGATTTTGCAACTGGTTGTGCTGCGCCCGATGATTGGCGAACCGATTATTTCCGTGATCATGGTGACGATTGGCCTGTCTATTTTCTTTCAGGCCGCCACCAAATGGATTTTCGGGGCCACCACGGCGACCTACCCGCAAGTCTTTGAAACCCGTGCGATTTCGATTGGCGGCATGCAAATTGAAACCGCCTATATCATGAGCTTTGCCATATCGCTGGTGATCATGGCGGCGTTTTACTGGTTTTTCAAATATTCCAAACTGGGTTTGGCAATGCGGGCAACCGCCTTTGACCAGCAGGTGGCGCAAAGCCTGGGCATTTCGGTGAAAACCGTGTTTGCCATGTCCTGGGCCATATCGGCAATGGTTTCGGGGGTTGCGGGTATTGTGATTGGCATGGTTAACGGCGTGTCGTCCGGCTTGTCGGTGATCGGCATCAAGGTGTTTCCGGCGGTTATTCTGGGCGGGCTTGATTCCATTATCGGCGCCATTGCCGGCGGGGTGATTATTGGCCTGCTTGAAAACGGGGCCGAATTTGTCGACGGGCAGTATCTGCACTGGGGCAACCTTTTTTCCATCGCACCGTTTTATGTGCTGATCGTTATTTTGTGCATCAAGCCTTATGGCCTGTTTGGCACCAAAGACATCGAACGTATCTGATCAGGGGGACGAACCATTATGGCCGGCTTTTCAATGCGTCCCTGCGGCGATTTTCGCACCACCTATCGCCAGGATACCCGCATTTTCGATACTACTTTTGTGCGTTATGCCGCCGTGTTTGGCGTGGTGGCAACGGCATTGATGCCCTTTGTGCTCGATGGCTATTACGTTAATCTGTTTATTCAGATTTCCTATTTTGCCATTGCGGCCCTGGGCTTGAATATTCTGGTCGGTTTTACCGGGCAAATCTCGCTCGGGCATGCTGCTTTTTTCGGTTTCGGGGCCTTTGCGTCGGCCTGGATCAACAATCACACCGGCATTCCGGTTTTGTTATCCATTCCGCTGGCCGGGTTGCTAACCGCGGCGGTGGGTTTGCTGTTTGGCCTGCCTGCCGCCCGGATCAAGGGGCTTTATCTGGCGATTGCCACCCTTGCTGCACAGTTCATTTTAGAAGATTTCTTTGCCCGGGCTGACTGGTTTACCGGCGGGTCTTACGGGGCTGCGGCCAATCCGATTAATGTGTTTGGCTATGAAGTGGTTGATGATTTCAGCTTCTTTTATGTGTGCCTGTTTTTCCTGGTGATCATGTATGTGCTGGGCAGTAATCTGATGCGGTCGCGCGACGGGCGGGCGTTTGTTGCGGTGCGCGATCATTATCTGTCGGCTGAAATCATGGGCATCAGCCTGACCAAATACCGGTTGCTCAGCTTTGCGGTTTCATCGTTTTACGCCGGGATCGGCGGGGCGATTTACGGGCATTATCTGGGCTATGTCTCGGCCGAGGGTTTCACCATTTTGCTGTCGATCCAGTTTTTGGGCATGATCATTATTGGTGGCCTGGGATCGGTCAAAGGGGCCTTGATGGGCACTGTTTTTATGGTGTTGTTGCCCGAAGTCATGGAAACCGGTGTCAGTGCCTTAAGCGTTTTTGACTGGGCCAACAGCACCGCGGTGACCGATGGCCTGGCCTATATCAAGGAGATGGCGATCGGTCTGGCCATCATCCTGTTCCTGATTTTTGAACCCGACGGGTTAGCACACCGTTGGCAACAGATCAGGGCGTACTGGAAGCTTTATCCCTTCTCGTACTGACCAAACCCCCGCCTGCCACATCATAAAAATATCTATCGGCAGGATAATAAAAACATGGGGGAGACCGGGAGGCTTTTTTGTTCAATGAAACGTCCAAGGGAGACGTCGAGATGAAGAAACTGATTGCGGCAACCGCGATGATCACAACCGCCCTGTCGGTTGGCGCGGCAAAGGCTGAAGACAGCGTGTTTGTCGGCCATTTGATGGATATTACCGGCGCGACCGGCTTTATCGGCAAGTTTTATGCCGACGGGGTACGGGATGCCCTTTCCTATATTAACGAAAATGGCGGTATTTCCGACACCCCGCTGGAATTTGAATCGGTTGATTATGCCTATAAGGTTCCCCAGGCGATTGCCAATTATAAAAAATGGCGTTCGCGCAACAACATGATCGCGATGCAGGGCTGGGGAACGGGTGACACCGAAGCGCTGATTTCGTTTGTTGCCAAGGATGAAGTGCCGGTCTATTCGGCATCCTATTCCGGCCATCTGACCGACCCGACGGGCAAAAACCCCAAAACTGCCAAACCGGCCCCCTATAACTTCTTTTATGGCGCATCCTATTCCGATGCCTGCCGGGCGATGGTGCAGTGGGCGGCTGAGGATTGGAAAAAGAAGGGCGGTGAGGGCAAACCGGTTTTCAGCCATATCGGCGATAACCACCCTTACCCGAACGCGCCCAAGGAAGCCTGCGCCGAATATGCCAATGAACTGGGTTTTGACGTCACCAACCCGGTTGTTGTGTCGATGAAGCCGGGGGATTTCAAGGCGCAATGCCTGACGCTGAAAGAAGCCGGAACCGATTATGGTTATTTGGGCAATCTTGGCCCGTCGGTTGTGTCGCTGGTGAAGTCCTGCGGGACGGTTGGTGTGGATCCGACCTGGCTTGCCAATATCTGGGCAGGGGATTACGAAACCCTGAAAACCATTGGCGATGTTGATAATTACATCTTCCCGGTGATGACCAGTTTCTGGACGGACGAAGGTGTGCCGGGCATGGACCTTGTACGCAAGATTTCGATGGAATCAGACAAATCGGGCAAGGAATTTCGCACCCATCATTACATTCGCGGCATTTGCTCGGTCTATTACATGAAAGAAGCCATGGAATGGGCCAAGGAAAATGGCGGCATTACCGGGCCGAATATCAAAAAGGGCATGTATGCCCGTTCTGACTGGGTGCCTAAAGGTCTTGAAGGCGTTTGCATGCCCGCCACCTGGACAGCCGAAGACCATCGCGGCATTAACACTGTCAATATCTATAGCGGTGAAGCCCATGACGGCGACATCAAGGTCACCAAACTTGAAACCGTGACCCTGCCGCGCCGCGACGACTGGCTTGGCTATTAAGATCAGCCTCCTTTCGGTTTGAAAGGATGTCTCCCGCCTGGTGCCGGAACCTGCTGTTTTCCCGAACGGTTTCGGCACCATGGTGGCAGGGACGGGGGCGTTTCCCCGGTGTGACGCATTGTTTTTTGATTTGTTTTGTTTTTATCGCTGCCATTGCGAAGGTGATTTATGTCCGAACCCGCCCGCAAGACCGAAACCGCACCGCCGCTTTTGTCGGTAAATAACATCGAAGTCGTTTATGACGAGGTGATCCTTGTGTTGCGCGGCGTGTCGCTTGATGTGCCACAGGGCAGTATCGTAACCCTGCTTGGCCCCAACGGAGCGGGGAAATCCACCACGCTTAAGGCCATATCGGGATTGTTGAAAACCGAGGACGGCGAAGTTACCCGCGGCGAAATTACCTTTGATGGCAAGCCGATTTCCAACAAATATCCCGAAGATATCGTGCGGTCCGGCATTTTTCAGGTGATGGAAGGGCGGCGCATTATCGAGGATATGACCTGCCTGGAAAACCTGCGTCTGGGCGCCTATACCCGCAAGGACAAGGGCGTTAAAGACGATATTGAAATGGTTTACGAGTATTTCCCGCGTTTGCGCGAACGTAACGGGCTGGCCGGGTATTTGTCGGGCGGGGAACAGCAGATGCTGGCGATTGGCCGGTCCCTGATGGCGCGCCCGAAAATGATTTTGCTTGATGAACCCTCGATGGGCCTGTCACCCTTGCTGGTGAAAGAAGTGTTTGGCATTATCGAGAAAATCAATCGCGATCAGGGGATTACCATGCTGATCGTCGAGCAGAACGCCAATTTTGCCTTAAAAGTGGCCGATTACGGGTACATTATGGAAAGTGGCAAGGTGGTGCTGGACGGCACGCGCGATGAACTTTTGAACAACGAGGACGTTAAGGAATTTTACCTTGGCGGCGGGTCGGAAGACCGCAAAAGTTTCAAAAACATCAAATCCTATAAACGGCGTAAACGCTGGCTGTAAACGGCGTTTCCGGCTTTGTTTTCAAGTCGATGCACGGGCGGGAAACAGGCCACCTTTCAGGTGAAACTCTATCAAACGGGACGGGCCATGACATTGCAAACCTATTTCGACGACAAGGAAACCCAGGCCCCCGATGCCCGCGAAGGCCGTTTGCTGGCATCCCTGCCGGGGTTGATTGCCCGTGCGCGCGATAAATCCAGCGGCTTTGGCGCAATATTGCAAAATATTGCCAGTGTTGCGGTTACCAACCGGCAGGAACTGGCAAAGCTGCCGGTAACGCGTAAATCCGATTTGATTGCGATGCAGGCAGAAAAGCCGCCTTTTGCCGGATTAAACGCAACGCCCATTGGCGCGCTTGCCCGCATTTTTCAAAGCCCGGGGCCAATTTATGACCCTGAAGGCAAGGGGGATGACTGGTGGCGCATGGGGCGGGCCTATTTTGCGGCCGGTTTTCGCCCCGGTGACGTTATTCATAATTGTATGTCGTATCATTTAACGCCGGGTGGCTTTATTTTTGATAGCGGCGCGCGGGCGTGCGGTTGTGCGGTGGTGCCTGCCGGGGTGGGCCAAACCGAAGTGCAGGTTAAGGCCATTGCCGATATTCGCCCGACCGGCTATGCCGGAACGCCATCGTTTTTGAAAATCCTGTTGGAAAAAGCCGACGAAATGGGCGCGGATGTATCATCGATCAGCCGTGCGCTGGTGTCGGGCGAGGCCCTGCCCGAGAAACTGCGCGGCTGGTTTGCCGAACGCGGCGTAACGATGCTGCAATGTTATGCCAGTGCCGATCTGGGCCTGATTGCTTATGAAAGTGATGCCCGCGACGGCATGATCGTTGCCGAGGATATTATTGTTGAAATTGTCCGCCCCGGCACCGGTACCCCGGTGGCCGACGGTGAAGTCGGCGAGGTTCTGGTAACATCCCTTAATATGGATTATCCGCTGGTGCGGTTTGCTACCGGCGATTTATCGGCGATTTTGCCGGGCCAAAGCCCCTGTGGGCGCACGAACCAGCGCATCAAGGGCTGGATGGGCCGGGCCGACCAGACCACCAAGGTTAAAGGTATGTTTGTTCACCCGCAACAAGTGGCCGAAGTGGTGCGGCGTCACCCGGAAATTGCCAAGGCACGGCTGGTTGTTTCACGCGTGAATGATAACGATGTGATGACACTGGCCTGTGAAACCGATGCCGCCGATTTTAATGCTGACGCGGTGGGCAGCACCGTTCATGACGTGTGCAAACTGCGAGGTGTGGTTGAACCCGCAACATTGGGCAGCCTGCCCAATGACGGCAAGGTGATTGATGATCAGCGCGATTATAGTTGAAATTTAACCGGGTTATTTGAACAAGTCCGGTGGTGGCTTTTGTCTCTGCCGGGCTTTCATTCCCGCTCGGGAATAAACTGGCTGTGCGATTTTTATCGTGCAGCCTTTTTTTTCGGCGTTTTGAAACCGCCAGAACAGCCTTGCGCGGTGTGATGAAATGCGATTTGTTAAGAATTCAAATTGTTTACACACCGTCGCCTGATGTTGTTATCGCCACCACCACTATTTGCACCGTGTTTCACACACCCGCATTGTCCCCACCCAAGGAGCGCCCCGCATGAAAGACAAAACTGTTTGTGTTTGCCCGCCCGAAGTATCGCATGAAGGTTTTGCCAGCCTGGCAACACCGGTATATCGGGCATCGACCATTGCTTTTCCCAATGCAGCGGCCTTTGCCAACAGGGCGGATCGTGGACCAAACGGATATGTTTATGGCCTGCATGGCACCCCGACCAGCCGCACACTGGAAGCCGCCATTTCTGCCCTGGAGGGGGCGGCGCACACCATGTTGCAACCCTCGGGGCAGGCATCTATTTCGGTGGTGTTTCTGGCATTGTTAAAGCCGGGCGATACTGTTTTGATCCCCGATTGTGCCTATCCACCGGTGAGTTCGCTGTGCAATGGCTATTTGGCGGAACGCGGCATTGCGCACCGGGTTTATGACCCGTTGATTGGTGGCGATATTGCCGGGTTGATTGACGATAGCGTGAAGCTGGTATGGGTTGAAAGCCCCGGATCGGCCACAATGGAAGTGCAGGATTTACCCGCCATTGCAAAGGCCGCCCACGACCGGGGCGTGCCGGTGGGGATTGATAACACCTGGGCCAGCCCGCTGCATTTTAAACCGCTGGCCTATGGTGCCGACATTGTGGTGGAAGCCCTGACCAAATATTTTGGCGGCCATTCCGATTTGCTGATGGGGTCGGTGTCGGTTAATGGCGATGTGTTATACGACAAATTGAAATCCACCATGACCATGCTGGGCATCGGCGTGTCGCCTGATGACTGTTCGCTGGTGCTGCGCGGCATGGAAACCATGGCTGTTCGATTGAAACATGGCAGCGACGTTGCCCTGGATTTTGCCAAACGCATGGCGGAAATTATTGACCCGGCGCTGATCTTGCATCCGGCTTTGCCAACCCACCCGCAACATGGCATGTGGCGCCGCGATTTTGCCGGCGCCAGTGCCTTGTTCAGCCTTATGATTCCGGCGGATATGGCGGACGAACTGGATGGCCTGATTGACCAGGCGCAGACATTTTCCATTGGCGCATCGTGGGGCGGCACCCACAGCCTGATGGTGCCCATGGCAATTGGCACCATGCGCCAGTTTGTTGGCAATGCCCCCAGTGGCCTTGTTTTGCGCCTGTCGATTGGTATGGAAGACCCGGACGACTTGTGGGCCGACCTGGCCCCGATCCTTGCGCCCATCGCCCGGCATCAACCAGCCTGAACCGGCCGAAACCAGAACCGCCATCCCCGCAATAACAACCACCCCCGCCCTGCCAATGGTTCGCCATAGGCAGGGCGGGTGATATGTGTATGATTATAAAATCATTTTAAAAAAGGGGGATCGGGGTGCGGGGTACAAAAACCATTGAAGTCAGCCTGATCACGGTTTGTCAGCTTTTGGCGCTGTCATTGTGGTTTTCGGCAACGGCGGTTTTGCCGCAATTGCGGGCTGAATTTCATTTGGGCGCGCTGCAATCGTCGCTGTTTACCAGTTCGGTGGTGATGGGGTTTATTGCTGGTACCCTGATCAGCGCATTTCTGGGCCTGGCCGACCGGTTGGACCCGCGCCGCTTTTTTGCCCTGTGTGCGTTGGTGGCAGGCACGGCTAATATCCTGATTTTAACCGTGCCGGTTGATGGTGTGGTGGTTATTTTGCTGCGCCTGTTAACCGGCATGTGCATGGCGGGCATCTATCCGATTGGCATGAAAATGGTGGCGACCTGGGCACGCGGTGATACCGGGTTTCTGGTTGGGCTTTTGGTTGGGGCGCTAACATTGGGGTCGGCCTTGCCGCATTTGTTTTCGGTTGCCTTGCCACTTGACTGGCGCTGGGTGATCGTGGCGGCAAGCGGTTCGGCTTGGCTGGCGGCCTTTGGCGTGATGTTTGTCAAACTGGGGGGCACGCCAGCACGATCGCCCCGGTTCGACCCGCGTGTGGTAGGGCATATTATTGCCGATAAACCGTTACGCTATGCCGGTTATGGTTATTTCGGCCATATGTGGGAACTGTATGCCATGTGGGGCTGGACGGGGTTGTTCCTGTTTCGCGCCTATCAGGAACGCGGCATGGATAATGCTGCCGCATGGGCCGCCTTAACCACCTTTGCCATTGTGGGCATCGGGGCGCTGGGCAGCTTGCTGGGCGGGATATTTGCTGATCGCTGGGGCAGAACCACCATTACGATTGCGGCAATGACGATGAGCGGGTTTTGTGCCCTTGTAACAGGGGCACTGGCCGGGGCGCCGTTGCCGGTGCTGGTGATTGTGTGTCTGATCTGGGGAATTTCGGTCGTGGCCGATTCTGCCCAGTTTTCGTCCTGTGTGATCGAACTTGCCGAGCCCGCCCATATCGGCACCGCCCTGACATTGCAAAATGCGGTGGGTTTTTTGATTGCGTTGATATCGATACATCTGGTGCCTTTGGTGGCCGATGCCTTTGGCTGGTGGGCATCTTTTGCGATGCTGGCGATTGGTCCTGTGATGGGGGTTATAGCCATGACGCGATTACGGGCCATGCCCGAAGCTGTTAAACTGGCGCAAGGACGGCGTTAGTCGTTCTTTTGCATAGGAAAAATGCAAAAAAATATTGCCAGAAAAGCAAAAACGGCGCTTTTTCATGGGTGATCAGGATCACTTGACCCATTAGGGTGCGATCCCATTAATAGGATTGTCGTGATCGCCCGGATTTATGCGGATGTTTGGCGTGAAATTGTGAAAAGATAACAATCTTTCAAGGTTTTGCGCCCAGGCATTTTAGTAGGTGCGGGGGTGAATGGGGAGCCAATATAAAAGCAAATTTCTACGGCCAGTCCCTGGTTTCAGGGGTGCCTTACCGGGGCGGGCAGGAATTTGTTCTTATATTGGTTGCCGCGACGATCAGGTTCGTGGGTTTGCACCCTTGGTAATAAAAATGCACGGGTGGGGTTTTCTTGACCATATTCAGGACAAATATTAGGTTCTGCCAGAATTTTCTTGCTGCGCGCGCGGGGGCGTTGCGTCATCTTCCAAAAAACAAGGGTCTTTCATGAGTCTTACCCTCATTGTTTTGCTTCCCTTCCTTGGCGCGCTGCTGCCAGCGATATTGATCAGGGCCGGACGTAACACCTGTGCCACTGCCGCCGGATTGGTGACATCAACAGCATTGATATTGCTGGCATCACTGGCCCCGGCGGTTATGGCGGGTGAAGTGATTCATGTCCGATATGAATGGCTGCCCGCCCTGGGCCTTAATGTGAATTTCTTCCTCGACGGGTTGGGGTTGCTGTTTGCCACCCTGATTTTGGGGATCGGGCTGTTAATCATTATTTATGCCCGGTTTTATCTGTCGAAAAGCGATCCGATGGGTCGGTTCTATGTGTTCCTGTTGCTGTTTCAGGGCGCGATGGTCGGCATCGTCACATCCGATAATATCCTGCTGCTGCTGATTTTCTGGGAACTGACGTCGTTAAGCTCGTTCCTGCTGATCGGGTATTGGAAACATCTGCCCGAAGGTCGTCAGGGCGCGCGAATGGCGCTGACCGTGACCGGGGCCGGTGGCCTTTCGATGATTGCCGGGATGCTGATTTTGGGCAATATCGTTGGGTCCTATGACATCAGCGTGATTTTGCAGCATGGCGACATGATCAAATCATCGCCGCTTTATGCGCTGGCAACGGTGCTGATTTTGCTGGGCTGTCTGACCAAATCGGCACAGTTTCCGTTTCATTTCTGGTTGCCCCACGCCATGGCGGCACCGACCCCTGTTTCGGCCTATCTGCATTCGGCAACCATGGTGAAAGCCGGGTTGTTTTTGATGGCGCGGCTGTGGCCGGTTCTGTCGGGCACGGATGAATGGTTTTACATCGTTGCGACATCGGGCCTGATCACGATGGTGATGGGGGCCTGGATTGCCATGTTCAAGGATGATCTGAAAGGGCTTCTGGCCTATTCAACCGTCAGTCACCTTGGCCTTGTGACCATGCTGTTTGGTTTCGGAACGCCGCTTGCGGCTGTGGCGGGTGTGTTTCACATCATCAACCATGCCACTTTCAAGGCCGCCCTGTTTATGACAGCGGGC
The DNA here is from genome assembly GCF_002115825.1 of Thalassospira sp. MCCC 1A01428. Taxonomy (GTDB): domain Bacteria; phylum Pseudomonadota; class Alphaproteobacteria; order Rhodospirillales; family Thalassospiraceae; genus Thalassospira. Next base: position 201,966 of record NZ_JFJZ01000001.1, read on the forward strand.
ATTATTGACCACGAAGCCGGCACGCGCAGCATTCGCCGCCTTGGCGGTCTTGCATCCTTGATGCCGATTGCGGCAACCATTGGTGTTATTGCCGCGGCCTCGATGGGGGGCACGCCGCCGTTTAACGGGTTCCTGTCCAAGGAAATGATGCTTGATGAATCGCTGCATATGGCGTGGCAGGGGCAGGATTGGGTTTTCCCGGTTCTTGTTACGGTCGGGGCGCTGTTTTCAGTGGCTTATTCGTTCCGCTTTATTGTGCATGTGTTTTTTGGCCCCAAACAGCCGGAATACCCGCATCACCCCCATGACCCGGGCATTGGTCTGTGGGGCCCGCCTGCATTATTGACCGTGCTGGTGGTGTTAATCGGCCTGTTCCCGGCGGCAACGGCGGGGCCGCTGGTCGAGGTTACATCGCGTGCGGTTATTGGCGGGGCTTTGCCGGAATTTCATCTGGCATTGTGGCATGGTTTTAATACGCCGCTGATGTTAAGTGCGATTGCGATTATTGGTGGTTTGTTGCTGTTGTGGCGCCATCCGGGGCTGATGACTGCAACCAAAAACCTGTCGCGGCCCGAAGCCAAGGCGATGTTTGATTGCTTTATTCAAAAGCTGGTCGGGCTGGCGCGTGGCATAACGGACCTGTTCCACAGCGGCTCGTTGCAGCTTTATCTGTCGATTATGGTGGTGGCGGCCATTGCCATTGGTTTGGCCGGTTTTTATACCCATGACGGATATGTTGCCGGAACACGTGAATTGTTGCCGGTGAGTGTGCCGGTGGTGATCGGCTGGGCGCTTTTGATGCTGACCTGTGCGGCAACCCTGATTTTGCACTATAACCGTTTGCTGGTTTTGCTGTTCGTCGGTGTGATCGGCCTGATTGTGTCGCTGGGCTTTATTTACCTGTCGGCACCTGATTTGGCCCTGACACAGATTTCGGTCGAGGTTGTGACCGTTATTCTGATGATGCTGGCCCTGAACATTCTGCCCAAGGAAACCCCGCGTGAAAGCACGACCGGGCGGCGTTTCCGCGATATACTGATTGCGGTGGTCGCGGGCCTTGGCATGGGCGGTGCCGTGTGGGCAGTAATGACCCGTGATGGTGTCACCATTGCCGATTATTACCTGCAAAATTCGTTGTCGCAGGGCGGCGGGCATAACGTTGTGAACGTTATTCTGGTCGACTTCCGTGGTTACGATACGTTTGGCGAAATTACGGTGCTGGGCATTGCAGCCCTGACGATTTTTGCCCTGATCGAAAGTGTTGCCAGCGGCAAGGCTGCGGCACGCCTGGCGAACTGGGTGAAAGACCACCGTGAATCAGCCGAACGTCACCCGTTGATGATGGTGATTGCAACGCGTGTGATGTTGCCATTGTCGCTAATGGTGGGGGTTTACATCTTCCTGCGCGGGCATAACGAACCGGGTGGCGGCTTTATTGCCGGTCTGGTCGTTTCCATCGCCCTGATCATGCAATATATGGCATCCGGCTTTGGCTGGACCCAGAACCGCATGCGGGCCAATTACCATGCCATGATCGCGCTGGGCGTAATTGCGGCGGCGTTAACGGGCATGGGGGCATGGGTTGCGGGCTATCCGTTCCTGACCAGTACCTTTGGTCATTTCCATATTCCGTTTATTGGCGATATTGAACTTGCCAGTGCCATGGGCTTTGACCTTGGCGTGTTCCTGACAGTGGTGGGGGCGGTGATGCTGGCCCTGGCCAAACTGTCGCAGGTTGAACGCATGGCCGAACATATCGATATCAACACCGAACCGATGGATCACGATCCGTCATCGGGGCGGCCCCTGTCGTCGCCACAGCAGAACGAGGCCTGATATTATGGAGTTTCTGGTAGCAAGCAGTATCGGCCTTCTGACAGCATGTGGCGTTTACATGCTGTTGCGTGGCAGAACGTTTCCTGTCGTGATCGGGTTGTCGTTATTGTCCTATGCGGTGAACGTGTTTTTGTTTGCCATGGGCCGGTTGCAGGTAGACCTGCCGCCGATCATTCGCGATACCGCAACGGGCTATACCGACCCGATCCCCCAGGCGCTGGTGTTAACGGCGATTGTTATTTCGTTTGGCATGACAGCGCTGATCGTGGTGCTGGCCCTGCGAACCTATCTCGAGATCGGCAATGACCATGTTGATGGACTTTCCGGTGGCCCCACTGATACCGGAGAACAGAAATAATGGGTAACTGGATGATTGTTCCCGTCGTGCTGCCGGCTGTTATGGCAGCATTGACTGTTCTGGCGGTGCGCCATGACCTGGTGTTGCAGCGGGTTTTTTCCGCCGCAACCGTGCTGGCGTTGCTGGCGGTATCGGTGGCACTGGTCTTTCATGCCGCCCATACCGGCCCGGAAATGTATGCACTGGGCAACTGGCCGACCCCGTTTGGCATTGTGCTGGTTCTGGACCGCCTGTCGGCGATGATGGTGTTGCTGACATCGATTCTGGCCGCCATCGTGTGGTTTTATTCGGCCCGCGAATGGGACAAACGTGGCAAACATTTCCATGCCCTGTTTCAGTTCCAGCTGATGGGGGTGAATGGCGCGTTTCTGACCGGTGACTTCTTTAACCTGTTTGTGTTTTTTGAAGTCCTGCTGATCGCGTCCTATGGCCTGATGCTGCATGGTGCGGGTGAAAACCGCCTTAAAGCCGGGATGCAGTATATTGTTGTGAATCTGACCGGTTCCAGCCTGTTTCTGATTGGCGTTGGCCTGATTTATGCCGTAACAGGCACGCTGAATATGGCGGACCTGGCCCTGAAAGTGCCGCTGGTTCCCGATAGCGACCTGGCCTTGTTAAAGGCAGGCGCGCTGATTTTGTTTCTGGTTTTTTGCATCAAAGCCGCCATGGTGCCAATGCACTTTTGGTTGCCGGGCACCTATGCCAATGCTCCGGCCCCGGTTGCGGCCCTGTTTGCCATTATGACCAAGGTGGGTGCCTATTCGATTTTGCGGTTGTATTCGCTGGCATTTGGCGGGTCGGCGGGCGATTTGTCGTGGCTGGTTGCGCCTTATTTGCTGCCCGCGGCGATTGTGACGCTGGTTGTGGGTATGGTCGGTGTGCTGGCGGCAAGGCAGCTTAACCGCATGGTGGCCTTTGCCGTGGTAGGGTCGATGGGGACCATGATGATTTCGGTTTCCCTGTTCACCCCGGATTCTGTGGCTGCCGGTTTGTATTACATGCTGCATTCCACCTTTGCCGGTGCGGCAATGTTTCTGGTCGCCGATCTGATTATTTCACGGCGCGGCCAGTATGGCGGCAGCCTTAATTCAGCCCCCGATATTCGTCAAAGCGGCTTGATTGCGGTGATGTTTTTTATGGCCGCCATTGCCATGGCAAGCCTGCCGCCTTTGTCCGGGTTTTTGGGGAAATTGCAAATCCTGTCTGCGGCGCGTGAATCGCAATATGCGGTGTGGATCTGGGTGGTTATCCTGGGAACATCGTTCCTGAATATCGTTGGTTTTGGCCGCGCGGGCAGTGTTCTTTTCTGGAAAAGTTCGGCGGTAGAAGGCGAAATTCAAACCGCATCGGACCAGGCATTTCCCAAACAAACCGTTATTGCGGCGGGCATGATGCTGGCGATGCTGGTGGCGTTAACCGTGTTTGCCGGGCCGATCACCGGTTATTTGCACGATACCAGTGCCGAACTGTTTGATACCACCGACTATATCCGCGCGGTAATGGGGGCCGATACCCCCGTTGCCGAGATCACCACCGTTGCGCCGTTTGCGCAATAAGCAGCAGAAAGGACAGTGATGATGTTGAAACGTTATCTTCCCCACCCGCTGCTCAGCGTGGCCCTGATTGTAATCTGGGTGATGCTGGCCAACGAGATTTCGGTTGGTACGGTGGTGTTTGCCGTTATTCTGGCTGTAATTATTCCGTTGATCAGCCAGAGCTTCTGGCCGGGGCGGCCCAAGGTCGGCAATATCTGGGCGATTTGCGAATATGGCCTGATTGTTCTGTGGGATATTCTGGTTGCCAATGTCGTGGTGGCAGGGCTGGTTCTGTTTCGCAAGGCAGACAGCCTGGAACCCGCCAGCGTTACCGTGCCGCTGGATCTGACATCGCCAGAAGCCATTACCGCCCTTGCCGGTACCATTACCATGACGCCTGGTACCGTTACGGTCGATCTGTCGCGCGATGCACGGTCGCTTCTGGTGCATTGCCTGCATGCCCCTGACCCGCAAGGGGTGATTGACGATATCAAATCGCGCTACGAACGCCGTTTGAAGGAGATTTTCGAATGATAGAATATGCCCTGAATTTTGCGTTTGTGTGCGCGGGTCTGTCGTTGCTGATCAATTTGTGGCGTTTGTCATTCGGGCCAACCATTGCGGACCGGGTTTTGGCGGTTGATACGATGGCGATTAATGGCATCGCGCTTTTGGTGCTGTATGGCATTGGCCGGGCGACATCGATGTATTTTGAAGCCGCCCTGCTGTTTGCGATGGTTGGTTTTGTGTCCACCGTGGCCTATTGCAAGTTCGTGCTGCGCGGCGACATCATCGAATAGGAATGGATGTGATGGAATTTTTTGCTGAACTTGTCATTTCTGTTCTGATTGTGATCGGCGGGTTGTTCACCCTGATCGGTTCGTTCGGGCTGGTGAAACTGCCCCATTTGTTGATGCGCCTGCATGCCCCGACCAAGGCAACGACCGTGGGCGTTGGTTCGATTTTGATCGCCTCGATGCTGTTTTTCTGGATCGAACAGGGCACATTCACCATTCATGAATTGCTGATTACGATCTTTTTGTTTCTGACAGCACCGATTACCGCCAATTTGATTGGCAAGGCGTATCTGCTGCGCCATGTCGATCCTCATGAAGAATTGCCCCATACCGGCGAAAAGGAAGGCTGGGCCACGTTTGACCCCCGCCATCCCGAAGAATACCCCAAAGATCCGGGTAAATTACCGCAGGAAGAAGCCCGCAAAACGGACTGAGCAATCGGCTTCTATTTGCGCGCAAGGATGCATATGATCAACACCGGTTCCGGCAGCGGGACCGGTGTTTTTGTTGATTATACGGGCGCACGGGGTAATCTGTGATGCCGGGTTTGCCGGAATTTGACCCGTTCCCGACCCAGAGAATGCTAAAATGCAACATCTACAAAAATAACGGAGGCTTTCAGTGTCCATTATCAGCCACATCACTTTGGGAACGAATGATAAGGGTCGTTCGGCAAAATTTTATGATGCTGTTTTGGGTGCAATTGGCTTTTCGAGGTTGCCCAAACCTGCCGAAAAACCGTTGGCCTACGAACGCGATGGCCAGATGCCGACAATTTACATTTATACTCCGGAAGATGGTCGCCCGGCGACTTGGGGAAATGGCACACATGTTGCCTTCATTGCAGATACGCGCGCCCAGGTTCGTCTGTTTCATCAACAGGCGCTAAAGTTTGGCGGCACGACGGAAGGCGAGCCGGGTTTACGGCCCCATTATGGTCCGAATTATTATGCGGCCTATGTCCGCGATCCCGATGGTAACAAATTGCAGGCGGTTTGCTATGCTGCTGCTGAGGGGGCAGCAGGGAACTAAGCGCTTTTAGTGCGACCCTGTGCAATTTAACCCTGTGCAATTTAGGCGGGACGTAAAGAAACCGTTTTGATGCAATAACCAAAATGATACGACACCGCAGAAATCCAGATGTGCAATGCTGGCCGTGATCATATCGGTGCGGGGCAGGTAAGACAGGTATTTGCGGGCATGCCCGATTTTACAATAGAAGACCAGTATACCGGCATTGTCACCGGAATAGACGAGGTAGGGCGCGGGCCGCTGGCCGGGCCGGTGGTTGCGGCCGCGGTGGTTTTACCGCGCTCTGATGTGGCGCTGGACGTGCTTTATGACCAGCTAAATGATTCGAAAAAATTGTCGGCTAAAAAACGCGAGATGCTGGCGGCCATGATATTTGACTGCGCGATTGTTGGCATTGGTGCGGCATCGGTGCGCGAGATTGACCGGATCAATATTTTGCAGGCGACCTATGTTGCCATGCGTCGCGCTGTTGCCCGCCTGCCGGAATTACCTGACCAGGCATTGGTCGATGGCAACCGGGATCCGGGGTTGCCTTGCGCGGTGCAAACCGTGGTCAAGGGCGATAGCAAATCGCTGTCGATTGCGGCGGCATCCATTGTTGCCAAGGTGGTGCGTGATCGCGCCATGGCAAGGCTTGCAGTGCGTTATCCGCATTTTGGCTGGGAAGGTAATGCCGGTTATGGCGTGAAAAAGCATATGGATGGTTTAAATTATGCCGGGCCAACGGTACACCATCGCCGCAGTTTCAAGCCCGTTGCCCTGTTATTTGAAGCACTTGAACAGGCTTGATGGGCAAGGGCGTGATGTCGTACTGACCCGGTGATCAGCCCTACCTTGCATCAAGACGGGATCATCGGACCATAGGGAATATCTTCGTGCTGGCGGCGGGTTTCAAATTCGCGCAGAAGCGTAATGAAGGCCCGCAACCCAGCCGAAACATGTTTGCGGCTGGGATAATAAAACGCCAGCCGGGAAAATACCGGTGCCCAGTCTGCCAGTACCCGCACCAGAGTTCCGGCGGCAATGTCGTGCTGCACGGCAGATAAGGGCAGGTTGGCAATGCCGATGCCCGCCCGCGCAGCATCAAGCAGCAGGTTGATTTCATCGAGAACCAGCTTGCCGGGAACCTCAAGGCTGCTGGCAAGGCCGTTATGTTCAAATTCCCAGCGATAGATTGCGCCGCTTCCCAGTCGTGATTTGATGCAGTCATGATGCAGCAGGTCATCAGGGGCGTGGGGTTTGGGCCGGTTTGTGAAATAGACCGGGGCAGCCACCACGGCAAATTCCATCGCCGGGCCGGCAGGAATGGCGATCATATCGCGCGGGACATCGTCCAAATGGCGCAGGCCACCATCAAAGCCGTCTTCGACGATATCGATAAACTGGGTTTGGGTAACAATTTCGACCTGCATGTCGGGAAAGCGTTTCATGAATTCGACCACGACGGGGGTGAAAACCTGCCGCGCCGCCCCGGCATAGGCATTGATGCGCAGGGTGCCATTGGGTGTATCGCGATGGGTGTTGATGTTTTCCACTGCCTGATGAATGCGCGAAAGGGCCGGGGCGATTTGTTCGACAAATTGTGCCCCGGCCTCGGTCAGGGAAACACTGCGTGTGGTGCGGTTAAACAGGCGCACATCAAGTCGCTGTTCCAGCCCGGCAATGGCGTTGCTAAGCGCGGATGGCGACATATCAAGATCATGGGCAGCAGCGCGAAAATTTCCCCGCCGGGCCACGGCAAGAACGGCTTCAAGTTCAACCAGGCCTGATTTATGCATTGTTGTGATTTTCCAAACATTACATGCAGGTTTGTCCTGCTTATCTAAATATAGCTATCTGCCTATCTTTGTCCCAGCGGGAAATGACCCTGTTTGAACAAAGGATGGCGTGATGCATTTAATTGATGAAATTTATATAAATGGCCGGTTTGAAACGCCTATTGGCACTGACTTTTCCGATTTGCATAACCCGGCAACCGGGGCGGTGATTGGCAAGGTAAGGCTGGGAAATGAAGCCGATGCCGACCGTGCCATTGCCGCCGCCAAGGCTGCCTTTCCGGCCATTGCCGCCACCACCGGCCAGCAGCGCCTTGAAATGCTTCATGCCCTGCATGATGCGGTTATCCCCTGCAAGGAAGAGCTTCTGGCCGCTGTAGTTGAGGAATATGGCGGGCCGGTTGGCATCATGCACAACTGGATGGACATGATGGGCCATAATTTTCTGGCGATGGCCGAGGCCCTGAAGAATTACGAGTTCGTCCGTCCCATCAAGGCAACCCGGGTGGAAATGACGCCGGTTGGTGTGGTTGGCGTGATTACCCCCTGGAACAGCAATGCCGGCTTTATCACCAACAAGCTGGCAACGGCCGTGGCTGCAGGTTGCACCACAGTCATCAAGCCCAGTGAAATGAGTGCCCTGCAAACCGATATCCTGATACGCGCCCTGCACAAGGCTGGCCTGCCCGACGGGATTTTGAATGTGGTCAATGGCCGGGGCGATGTGGTGGGCGAACATATTAGCCTGCATCAGGACATTGCCAAAATTTCGTTTACCGGTTCAACCCGTGTTGGCAAACGCATTTGGCGCAATGGTGCGGAAACCATGAAACGCGTGACACTGGAACTGGGCGGGAAATCACCAACCGTGATTTTGGATGATGCCGATTTAAACGACATCATTCCGCTGGCGATTGCGGCGGGTTTTCTGAATAGCGGCCAGGCTTGCGTTGCCGGAACGCGTATTTTGATCCCCCGCCCTATGATGAAACAGGCCGAAGACGCCGCCATTGCGGTGGTAAAGGCGATGGTCGTGGATATGCCCGATAACCCGCAAAGCCAGATCGGCCCGATGGTCAGCCAGGCACAATATGACCGTGTGCAGGGCTATATTCATAAAGGCATCGCGGAAGGTGCCAGAGTGCTGATTGGCGGGCCGGGCCACCCGGAGGGGTTGGGGGGCTATTTTGTCCGCCCGACTTTGTTTGGGGATGTGACCAACGATATGACCATCGCCCGCGAGGAAATTTTTGGCCCCGTTCTGTGCCTGATTGCCTATGACAGCGAAGAAGACGCGATCACGATTGCCAATGACACGGATTACGGACTGCAGGCTTATGTGTTTTCCAGCGATGACGAACGGGCATATCGCGTTGCCCGGCAGATCAATGCCGGGCGTGTGCTGGTCAATGGGCTTTTCCATGAGCCACAGGCGCCGTTTGGGGGCTTCAAGCAATCCGGACTGGGGCGGGAATTTGGCGTCTTCGGGTTGGAAACACATTTGGAACCCAAGGCCATTCATGCGCGGGAATTTCCGGCGTAAGGTGTGATTGCCGGATCGAACAGGTTTAGAATATAAAACACAAAAGGTAGCATGGCGTTTACATGCTGCCTTTTGGAGTTGCGGCGAGGCCGCAAATTTATACTGCCATTAGCGCAGGATTTGCGCGCGCACAAGATCGGTGAATGCGACGTTGCTGTTATCATCGTCTTTTGAGGTGCCGGCATCCCGCTGGCTGATGGTGGCGTAATCATCCTGCGCACGGATGATAACATTGTCCTGAAACCGGCATTCAGCCCGAAACTGGATATCGAGACCGGCAGGTTGAAAATCCGGCTTGCCATCTTTGGCTGTTGCTAGCACCCATTGCATCAGTCGTACGTTATTGACGTGACCATAAATATCAAGGTCAGATGCCCGGGCGGTAATATGGTCTGTCATTGTCATATTGGCGGGGGGATGTGCCGGGCGCTGGGAAACCTCGATCAGTTTCGGGCCGGGGGGATCGGGCAGGCGCGCGATGAGCCAGTCTGGCCAGCGCGCGGCCCGCCGGGCCTGTAAATCAAACAGGGCCCAGAAACTTTGCGCAACAGCACAGACAGACCCGCTTTCGTCGATCAGGCGGAAATCGCGGCTGGCCATGCGATGGGCAAACCCCGAGGGCCATGTTTCAATGGTGATGGTTTCGCCGTTGGCCGGATAGTGCCGCACGATGATAGCCATGCGCGCCAAAACCCACGCCACACCGCGACCCACGGTATCATCATAGGCCAGTGCCAACCGTTTGGCCCCCCAACCAGCCGCATCCTGCATATAATCGGCCAGGGCAGGCAGGGTTGCCAAACCGTTTTGGCCGATTTCGGAATAGCGCACACGATATTGCCCGCGCCAGCCGCAATTATCGGGCAGGGCGGCGCTGACAATGTGGCTCCAGTCAGGATCGGGCATGGGGCGTTCCTGTATTTTGCTTCATTTTGGGGCGGGGCGGGCGCATAACATTATGCCAACGATAGGCCGGTTAAACCGACCGGGCAATCTGACCAAAAGGCCAAGGGCAGGGCAACAAAGGGGCCGGCGCCGCGTGTGGTGATGGACAATAAACTAGCGCGGTGCATCGCTGAAAAACGACAGGGGTGCGACTGAGCATTAACATGGCAGGCGGGCCAAGCGGATTATCGTAAACAGGGCATAACAGGGCCGGTTAAACCGGGATTATTGCGTGCGGCTTTCGTTAGTCCGTCGGGCTTTTGCGCATTTTTTTGGTGTCGCCACGTTTCTTTTTGGTGTCAATGCGGCGGCGTTTCGAGGCCAGGGTCGGGCGGGTTTTTACGCGATATTTTTTACGTTCCGTTGCCTTGCGCAGCATGGCGACAAGACGTTCGATTGCATCCTGTTTGTTGCGTTCCTGGGTGCGAAAACGCTGGGCTTCTATGATCAGTTCGTTTTGTGTGGTGACGCGGTTACCGCCAATTTCCTTTAGCCGGTCGCGCACGCGCAGGGGCAGTTCGTGCAAATCATCAATTCGCACGCGCATTTGAACCGCACTGGCAACTTTGTTGACATTCTGCCCACCCGGCCCTGAGGATCGGATGAACTGAAATTCCAGATGGCGTTCGTCAAAATACAGGCCGCTGCCAATATCAATCATGGTTCCTGTTCCCGCACGGCAGCAATTTATAATGAAAATCATTATTGTTTGCATAAGTGCAATTGAAGTTTCCCAATGGGCTGACTACATTGTATGAAATTGCTTCGTCAATGCTGTGGCGGGCCCTGTGGGAATAAAAACGTGCATCCTGGTCATATTTATCTTGTTTTTGGTTGGTTGGCAGTTGGTCTTGGTGTGTTGGGCATCTTTTTACCATTATTGCCAACGACCCCGTTTATTTTGCTGGCAGCATGGCTGTTTGGCAAAGGGTCTCCGCGTGCGCATGCTTGGCTTTATAATCATCCGCATTTGGGGCCGTCGCTGCGGCACTGGAATGAACATGGTGTAATCAGCCGTCGGGCCAAAATCATGGCAGCAAGTGCCTTTGTCCTTATGATTGGCGCATCGGTTATTTTTGTTAAAACGCCGTGGGTGATTATGGTCCAGGTAATGGTTGCCGTACCAGTGTGTATTTTCATTTTTTCGCGCCCGTCCAGCCCGCGCGTTTCGGTTTCTGAAACGGATTAGCCTGCTGTCCGGCACCGCGCGCAACGGCACTGTTAGCAAAAAATAACCTGCAACCCCGTGTGGTTTGCCAATACGCAAGGGACGATCGGAAAATTTGATCGTCCCTGTGTTGTATCTGTTTTTAGGGCGCTTTTGCCAACGGCCAGGACGGGGACGGGTTAATTCGCGCCGGGATTTTGCTGCGGGCGCAGGGGACGGAGTTGTAGCAAGATAGCCAGAATGCTGGCTGCAATGATTATGGCTGTAACATCGGCCCAGCCACCATGATTCCATACCCATATCCCCAAAGCAGAGCCCACCGACCCGCCAATAAACATGGTCGCCATAAAAATGGTGTTGATACGTGCGCGGGCGGCAGGTTCGAGCGAATAGATAATATGCTGGTTTGAAACCATGGCGGACTGAATGCCGAAATCAAGCAGGATAACGCCAATGATCAGGGCGGAAATACTGGTTGAGGTCGCAAACAGCACCCATGATGCAAGAACGACAGATACACCAAAGCGTACTACAATTCGCGGGCCACGGTGATCGGCCAGTCGCCCGGCAATCGGGGCTGCCAGCACACCGATCATGCCGACGATACCAAACAAGCCGGCAATTTCAGCCCCGAAACCAAATTGTGGCTGCGCCAGCAAAAAGGGCAGCACCGTCCAGAATGCCGAGAACCCCGCGAAAAGCAGGGCCTGGGTAAGGGCTGCACGGCGTAATTCGGGGTAGTCGCGCCATAAATGACGCATCGATCCAATAAGTTTGGGATAGCTGGCCGGGGCTGTTTTATGGTCGTTCGGCAGGGCGGCAAACATGGCCACCGCCGCAGCCAGTGCCACGGGTACGGCAATAAAGAACATTGCCCGCCAGCCCATGCCGGTTGCGACATATCCGGCGATGGTCCGGCTTAGCAATATTCCGGCCAAAAGCCCCGACATGATGGTGCCAACGGTGGCACCGCGCCGTTCAGGGGCGCTGAGATGGGCGGCAAACGGGATAATTTGCTGGGCGACTGTTGCGCTCATGCCAACAAGGATTGAAGCAACGACAATCATGGCGGTTGACGCAGCGGTAGCAAGCAATAACAGCGCGGCCGCCAGAATGATAAATTGCCCGATGACAAGTTTGCGGCGGTTAAACATATCCCCCAAAGGCACAAGCAAAAACAGACCCAGCGCATAACCAAGCTGGGTGACAGGCGATATCAGGGATGCTGCATGAGGCAGATCCTGCGAGATGATATTTAACATCGGCTGGTTGTAATAGATGTTGGCAACGGCAATGCCGGTGGCCGCAGACATGGCAAAAACGAGGGGGCGACGCAGCCTGAACGGCGCATCGGCAGTGTTCGATATGGACATTGTTTTTCCTGTGATCGGGAAATTGGATTTGTGCTGTTGTGCGCCGATGATCATTGTTTATCAATGAACAATGATGCACTTTGTTCGTTCAAATTTGTACGGGCCTGGTGATGGACGTTGTTTACAGCATTGTCAGGCAAACCGGAGGGACGCCTATATGGACTGGAGCGATGTGCGGGTTTTTCTGGCGGTGGCGCGGGCGGGAACGCTTGGTGCGGCGGCACGCACGTTGAAAATCAGTCATCCCACCGCAGGGCGGCGGTTGCGCGCGCTGGAAGAAGCCACCGGACAGGTGCTTTTTCAGCGAACAGCCGAAGGCTATATCCTGACGGACGAGGGGCGATCGGTTTTTGCCCTGGCCGAGCAGATGGAAGAAAATGCCCTTGCGCTGGAGCGCCGGTTGGCTGGCGGACGACAGGAACCGGAAGGGATTGTGCGGTTATCCTGTGCTGACTGGTTTGGGGGATATGTTTTACCCCCGGTCCTGAAGGAATTTAGCGAAAAATATCCGGCGGTCGAGGTTGAAATGCTGATTAGCGCCCGGCTGTATAATCTGGCCCGGCGCGAAGCCGATTTGGCCTTTCGCATTGTACCGTTCAACAACCGCGATATCGTTCAACGCCGGTTGCTTGATATGCCCTATGGGGTTTATATCGCCCGAAATTTGCCTGATCCAACGGTGGGCGACGGCGAAGGACAACGATTACTGACAATGGATGCCTCTACCGGCAGCTATCCCGATACCATGTGGTTACAGGACCGGTTTCCCCGGGCGGGGATTGGCTTGCGTAGCAATAACCGCCATATTCAGGCGCGTATGTGCGCAAGTGGCCTTGGGATTGCCGTGTTGCCCCGGCCCCTTGGCGATCAGGTGCCCAATTTGCGCCAGCTTGGCGGGATGGACGAGCCACCGACGCGGTCTATCTGGATGGGATACCACCGCGATTTACGCGACCTTGGCCGTTTGCGGGCATTTGTTGACCTGGTGGTTAAGCATATTGCGACCTAACCCGGCCCAGGCTGAAGAGCCCGATATTGGCGGGGGAAACATTATCCAGCAGATTTACGGCTAAGTTCCTGCTGGCAGTTTTCTTCAAGCAGGTCGAGTTCATCAATTGTGGCGTTGATGTCGTCGCGTTGTTTGCGCAAGGCATCGCGGCGTTCGTCAATTTTGTTGATCAGGATGGTAAGCTGGGTAATTTCGCTGCGATCTGTTTCATAAAGATCGAGAAGATCGCGAATTTCCTTAAGTGCAAAGCCCAGCCGTTTCCCACGCATGATCAGGCGTAATCGTACACGGTCGCGCTGGCCATAAATGCGGGTTTGTCCCTGGCGCTGTGGTGCAATCAACCCCTGATCTTCGTAAAAACGAATGGTGCGGGTTGTGACATCAAATTCGCGGGCAAGATCGGTAATGGAAAAACTGTCAGTCATGTATTTCTTTTAAGTTTACGCTTACGTAAACGAAAGCTACATGGTTTTGCCCATAATCACAATACACTGTGGTCCTTTGGCAAATCGACATGGAAGGTACTGCCTTCGTCGGGCGCGCTTTCGACATGGATATTGCCGCCGTGACGTTCGACAATTTTTTTGCAAAGGGCAAGACCAATGCCGGTACCGGCATATTCGCCATAGCCATGCAGGCGTTTGAAAATTTCAAAAATGCTGGCGTGATATTGCGGGTCGATGCCAATGCCGTTGTCGGACACCGAAATGCGCCAGAAACTGTCAAATTCGCGGGCAGAAATGCGGACCTCGGCTTGCTCGGGGTTACTGTATTTCAACCCGTTTGACACCAGATTTTGAAACAGCTGCAACAGCTGGCTGGGGTCCCCGACGACAACAGGTAGGTCCGGTGCGCGCATGATATTACCCGCCGGGGCGGCATCGGCGCGTTTCAGGTTGGCTTCGATGGCATCAAACAGCCCTGCCAGCGCGACAGACTGAAATGGTTTGCCATGCCGCCCGACCCGAGACAGGGTTAACAGGTCGTCGATCATGCGTTGCATGCGCCGGGTGCCATCAACGGCATAATGAATAAATTCGTCGGCGGTATCATCAAGCTTGTCGCGATAGCGCCGCGCCAAAAGCTGGGTATAACTTGACACCATGCGCAGCGGTTCCTGCAAATCGTGCGAGGCGGCATAGGCAAATTGTTCCAGTTCCGCGTTGGAGTTTTCAAGCTCCTGCATTGTGTTCTGGATTTCCATTTCGTGGCGTTTGCGCTGGGAAATGTCGCGAAGCGTGATGATATAGTGATAGCGGCCATAGGCGGTAAAATGGCTGATGGCCACTTCAAGCGGAATATTGTGGCCGTTGGCCGGGCACGCCAGAATTTCGATAACACCGGTGCCAAGATCGGTTAGTAAGCGGTCGCTGGGGGGCTTGGGCGGCGGGTTGTTGCCGCTATCGGGCAATAAAAACCGGATGATGTTTTTAATTTCCGGGTCGCCCTGCGGGCCGCACAGTTCCTGGGCGCGTGCATTAAGCGGTTCGAGTGTGCCATCTTCGGACGCGACCAGAATGGCATCGATGGTGTTTTGTAAAATTGCCCTTGTGCGGTCTTCGCTGCGGCGGGTTTTGGTCACCAGTTCGGCCAGTTCAGCCGCCTGGCGGCGCAACAGCTGGTCGCGCTGTACGGCCAGCGTCACATCGCGCACCGTGATTGAACATAGCAGGACGTTTGGTGAAATGCGGACAGGCTGAATACGGATCGATTGCTGCATTTGCGGAAATTTCTCGGCAAATTGCGGCAAGGGGCGCAGCGGCAGAACCGATTTGTTCAGGGATGGGGAAATCATGGCGGGCATGCCAAGGCTCAGGCAATCGCGAATGGCATTATTCAGTCGGGTGGGGATGGCATCGCCAAACACGTCTGCCAGGGTTTTTCCCGTTACCGATGCGGTCTTTTGCCCCGATGCCTTTTCCATCCAGTTGTTCCAGAAAAGAATTTTTCTGTCCTGGTCAATGGTGATAATCCCGACATCTGCGGTTTCAAGCAGGGTTAGGTAAAGATCGCCGCTCCAGGTGGCGGGGCTGTCTGGCAGCTGTGCGTCGTTGTCGGGTCGGTTTTTGTCGCCATGAGGCATGGCCTGGTTGCTCCTTGCAGCCGGAGGTGCCGGTAGCACGAGGGCTTGTTATGTCAGCTGAGCGCGTGCGCCAGATAACGCTGGACCATTTGTTTCAAGGTCTGGATCGAGTCCAGATCCATGACAAACAGAACATAGCCGTCGATATCGTTTTCCCGCAGCATGAACTGAACATGCAAAATAAGCAAAAACGGGGCCGTCGTTTCTTCATCCAGGCCGTGAACCGGGCTGATGTCTGGCATCAGATCGCGGGTTTCGCATTTGCGGAAAACCGGCATTGAACAATTGATCGGATGGCCCAGAACGTTTGAAATACTGCCCAGGCAGGCATTGAGAATGATATTGCCAACCTCCATCAGGGCTTCCTGCTCAAGGTCGCTCAGACTGTCAAGCGGGACATCAACCTGAAGCAGCCGGCGCACCAGCTCCAGACTGCGCCTTTCAGGAAAAACCAGCAGGGCATCGCCATTAAACGGGCCATTGAAACTTTGCGTGACGGCAGAGACCACCTCGCTGGGGGCGGCGATCAGATTGGCATCTGAAAACCGCTGGACAAAGCTGATGGAAGGGACAGTCAGTTCAACGGATTGATCGACCATTTCCGAAAGTGATGCCGCAGCCCGGCCGACACCGATATTGATCAGCTCGGTGATGGTATCGCGTTCAAGATCGGATAAATCAATCATGGGCTGATTCTTTGCCTGTGAAATAGGCCGTGATTTTTTCCTGGGTCGGCGGTTTGGCGATAAAGTCCATGCCCAGCAGGTCGGCCTTTTTCTGGATGTCCTGCTGGATATTGGCCGTGAGCAGGGCGACCACGGCATGAGGATGTTGCTGGCGAATGTCGGCACCAAGTTCAAGACCGTTTTTACCGGGCATGTTGAAATCGATGATGAAATAGTCATAGGACTGGCTGTCGGCCTTTATCTGGGCTTCGCTGGCATCGGCGGCTTCGTCAACCGACCAGCCGGGAAAGCTGCTTTCGATAAATGCCTTGACCAGAAGCCGGGCAAATTTGCTGTCATCAACCAGAAGGACGGAACGGGGATGCGACATGAAATCCTCAAAATGGTGCAGCATAAAGCTGTTTGCCTGGAAGCCCTGCCGGGGCATTGCCAGTTTAAACGATTTCGCCAGTATAGGGCAGATTGTTATGCCTGTTCCAGTTGTTCCATCAATACCACGATTTCGGCGGGCGGCCTTGGTTCGGAAATCAGGAAACCCTGAATTTCGTCGCAATCATGGGCGCGCAAAAATTCCAGCTGTTCGGTGGTTTCAACCCCTTCGGCAATGACGCGCAGGCCCAGATTTCGGCCCATAAGAATAATGGTGTTGGTGATGGCGGCATCGTCGGGGTCGGTTGTGATATCGCGAATGAACGACCTGTCGATCTTAATTGAATTGATGGGCAGGCGTTTTAAATAGGTGAGCGATGAATAGCCGGTGCCAAAATCGTCAATTGCGATCTGAACACCCAAACGGCGGATTTCGGTTAAAATCGCAACGGCGCGGTTCATGCCCTGCATCATCACGGTTTCGGTAATTTCCAGCACAAGGCGCGATGCGGGCACGCCGGTTTCCTGTAAAATATTCGAAATTGTTTCGGTGATGCGCCCTTCGATCAACTGGCGGGTGGAAAGGTTTACTGCAATCACCACCGGGGCCACGCCGTCGGCATCCCATTCGATGATTTGCTGACAAACGCGCCGCAGGACCCATTCGCCAATTTTGGCGATCAGGCCGGTTTCCTCGGCGATGGGAATGAACTGCATGGGCGAAACAAACCCGCGCCCGGGCCGGTTCCAGCGCAGCAGGGCCTCCAGCCCGGAAAGGCGGCCGGTGGAAAGATGAATTTTGGGCTGATAATAAACTTCGAACTGTTCGCGCTTGATGGCGTCGCGCAGGTCGTTTTCCATCGCCAGGCGGGCCATGGCACTTTCATTCATCATCTTGGTAAAGAAATGATAGGTGCCGCCACCGCGGGCCTTGGCGCTGTACATTGCAGCATCGGCATTGCGCATCAGGGTGGCAAAGTCGTCGCCATCGGCCGGGCTTAGCGCAATGCCAATTGACGGCGAAACAAATAACTGGCGACCGCGAATTTCAAAGGCGGGCGAAAATGCATCCAGCACGGTTTGCCCAAGCGTTGCGGCTTCCTGTGTTTCGGTCAGATGGGGAATGATGATAAGGAATTCATCGCCGCCCAAACGCCCCAGCGTGTCGCTGCGGCGGATAACACTGCGCAGGCGATGGGCGACCTCCTTGAGTAGCAGGTCGCCAAAATCGTGACCCAAACTGTCATTGACCAGTTTAAAGCGGTCCAGATCGATGAACAGCAAGGCCGTGGCCGTCAGGGGCTGTGCGGTTTCGTCGGGGGGCAGGGTGTTGGGCTCGCGGTAATCGCCCAGGGCCTTGTGCAGGCTAAGTTCCAGCATCGAGCGGTTGGGAAGGTCGGTGAGCGGGTCGTGATTGGCCATATAGACCAGACGTTCCTCATAGCGCCGCTGTGCTGTCACATCGTGAAAGACAACTGTGTAAAGAAGGTTGTCTTCAAATTGCATGGGCCGGAAAACAGCGGCAACACGAATTTTGCCACCATCAGCACACCGCAACACCAGTTCAATCGATTGATCGAGAACCGGTCGAAAGGATGCGTCCTTGCGTTCGGTTTGTTCCAGCGCCTGCGACAGGTTGAGCTGGGACGCATCCACAATAAAGTCATACAGGCTGCGCCCGATCAGTTCGGTGTTTTCGGGCAGGTGCAACAATTGCAGGCAGGCCGGATTGCATTGCAGGATAAGGCAATCCGAATCGACACTTAAAATGCCGTCGGCGACGTTTTGCATAATGCCGCGCAGGCGGCTTTCGCGTTCGCGCAGGCTTTGTTCTGCTTCGCGCAGGCGCCATAAATTGTCGTCAATTTCCATCAACAGGCCGTTGGTTGACTGTGCCAGCAGGCCCAGTTCGTCGGTCATATGGTTGGCGGGAATATCGACTTTGGTGGTGGCGGGGCTTGCCGGGTCGACCTGGCGCAGGGAATGCACCAGCCGCAAAAGCGGTTTGGTCAGGGCAATGTAGAAAAACACCGTCAAGGCTATGCCCAGCAGGAAATTGCGCACCAGCCCGGATGCCAGGATCATGACGGAACGGTTAATAAAGCCCGCACCAATCAGGCCGGTATCGACATCAATTTCAAGATAGCCGACCAGATCGGCGGAGTCGCCAATGGTTAGCGGGATTTCATAATGCTGGTTATCACCAAACATTAACGAGGTGAGCCAGTTCAGGTTTGACGAGGTCTGCTGGCGTTGCTGTTTGGCCAGAACATTGCCGAAATCATCGCGCAAGCGGGCAATGTAAATGGGTTCATATTCAAAAAGACCCGAAACCACCCGTTCAGCCAGGGTTTCATCCAGACCATAGGCCGCCTGGGTTGCCGATTCCCGAACTGTCGAGAGAACCTGGTTAACGGTTCGGTCAATCTGGTTGCGTTCTCCATGCAGGTCCCAGAAAATCTGGAGCGCACTGAAGCCAACGCCAATCAACAATGTTATGATGACAGCGGCCCGCGCCTGCTTGAAAGACAGGCGATTCTGCCACTGGAGCCTCGCATTCGTCAGGCCAGCCTCCGCTATCCACACCCCAAAATATGGTTCTGCGACCACTCGAGGATGCAAACAGTATGTTAAGGGCAGCAGAATTGCAATTGTTGCAAGGCTCGTTCGGGAGGGGTTTTGGAAATATATTTTATGAACCGGATTTGGATTTTGACAATAATTACAAAATGATGTCGTGATTCGATCATTATCGGGCGGTGAATGGATGTGGCAAATACTACTGCAAAAAGTAGTGTTTTATGAGAGTTGCACACAGCATCCCTGCGTGATAACCAATGGCCGAGAGAGAGAAATAAGGCCGACGGTGGGCGCAGCCGCCACAGGCCCCGCAACCTGTACGGAGTTACACCATGACCTATGTGGTGACAGAAAACTGCATCAAGTGTAAGTATCAGGACTGCGTCGAGGTTTGCCCCGTCGATTGCTTTTATGAAGGTGAAAACTTTCTGGTTATTCATCCTGATGAATGCATTGATTGCGGTGTCTGCGAACCCGAATGTCCGGCCGAAGCCATTATTCCAGATACGGAACCGAATTTGGATAACTGGCTGGAAGTGAACCGCAAATTTGCCGAAATCTGGCCGAATATTACCCGCAAGGGCGATGCACCGGCCGATGCGGCGGAATGGGATGGCAAACCCGGCAAGGCCGAGCTTTTGTCCGAGGCCCCGGGCACGGGTGACTGATTGGTCATACTGGCCTGAAAGACCTGTAAAACAGCGCAGGATGAATTTCTGCGCATGGCAGCATTGACCCGGCCGCACAGAAAAGTTCTGTGATCGGCCGGTCAGTTGTGTTATGGTCCTTCTTCGCGTTGAGGGCTCGGCAGGCTCCATTCCGCACTGTCGGATTTCCGTTTTATTACCTGTCTGTTACCGCGACTAAGCCAAAAGCATGGTCGTGTTGTGCCTTCGCGTCGTTGGGACCAAGGTGTTTTAAATGACCAGGCCTTTTCAGGCCGGAAGGAAGCTTTGATGTCGGATAAGTTGCCCTTTGCTGTTGGCGATTTTGTTGTCTACCCTGCGCATGGTGTTGGCTGTGTTGATGGCCTTGAAACCCAGGCAATTGCAGGTCAGGAACTGCGCCTTTATGTGATCACTTTTGACTCCAGCCGTATGACGCTTCGGGTGCCGGTGAACAAGGTGGGCAACTCGGGTCTGCGCAAGCTGTCTTCGAAAAAGCAGATGGATTCTGCCCTGATCACCCTTAAAGGCCGTGCGCGCGTTAAACGGACCATGTGGTCACGTCGCGCCCAGGAATATGAAGCCAAAATCAATTCGGGTGACCCGGTTTCAATTGCCGAAGTTGTGCGCGATTTGCACCGTTCGGCGACCCAGCCTGAGCAGTCCTTTTCCGAACGTCAGATTTACGAAGCTGCGTTTGAGCGCCTGGTAGACGAACTGGCCGCGATCGAAAAGATCGACAAGGACAAGGCATCGGGCAAGCTGGAAAAACTTTTGCAAAAAGCTGCCTGATCCGCGTTTGCGGGCGTACCATCAGCATATACTTTCTTAAAACCGGTCCGGGGTTTATTCTTGGGCCGGTTTTTTCATCAGGAGCATGTCATGGCGCAAGCAGCTGTCGTTCTGGCGTCGTTAAAACCTGCCGACCGTATCTGGGTTGTCGGGGCTGTTAATGGCGATTTTGCTGCATTGCAGGCGGTGCACGCCAAGCTGGCGCGCAAAATCCGTGCGGGTGACCGGCTGGTATATACCGGCAATTACTGGGGCGATGGCCCCGGCGAAAACGTGCTTGCCGCGATTAACGAAGTATTGCTGTTTCGCCGGTTTTTCATTGCCCAGGATGGTGTTGATCTGGGCGATATCGTGTTTTTACGCGGTGCTGCCGAAGAAATGCTGACCAAATTGCAGCAATTGCAATTTGCGCCCAACCCCGGTGAAGTCTTTGAATGGATGTTGTCGCGCGGGGCGGCAGGCATTGTCCGGGCTTATGGTTTTAACCCGGCAACGGTGCAGGCCACCATGCGCCAGGGGGCACATCTTATTTCGCAATGGACCAGCCAGCTTAGCGATGCCTTGCGCCGCCATGGCGGGCATGGGGCGTTGATGGCAGATTTAAAACATGCGGCCTATGTCAGCGACGGGTCGCTTATTTTTGTGCATGCGGGCCTGGATTCATCGCGTGCCCTGACGGCCCAAACCGATACCTTCTGGTGGGGTGGATCGATGTTCGAAGCGATTACTGAACAGTATTATGATTGCACGCGCATTATTCGCGGGGCGTCGAATACAACCCCGGGCATTTCCGAACGCGAATATACCCTTTCCCTTGATGGGGGGGCCGGGCGCGGCGGTAAACTGGTTGCGGCCGCCATCGGGCCGAATGGTCAGATTGTTGACCGTATTGAAAGTTAAGGTCGTATTGTTGATGGAATGATGGATGCCCAGGCCGATATATCATTTCGCCAGCCGGATATAAAAAACCCCGTCAGTTCAACTGGAACTGACGGGGTTTTGTCTGTTTTGGGCGAAAAGCTATTCCTTGATCACCTTGACCAGCGACCCTTCGGGCGGGAGTTGCCCGTTTTCAATGCCGTTCAAAACGTCAAACGTTTCTTCGGGCCGACGATCAACCGCCATCGATTTTACAAATGTATCAATGGTATAGCCCGGGTTAACGGCGCGAACCTTGATCGAAAGGGCGTGATACTGTTTTTTCTCGGCAGCGGTAAGGGAGCGGAAGCTATAGGTCGTGCGGCGCAGGGCAAGATTATAGCTGTCAGCCCGGTCAAGCGGGGTCAGGAACAGGAACTGAAACGCGGATTTACCATGTACGATGGCAACGACGCGCAGGCGTGCTTTTGTCCCTGATTTAAGCGATACGTCGGCCGAGCCGGTCGCGGCTTTTTGGCCGTTGACGTCGATGGTTTGAATATCACGCAACTGCACCGATTTGGAAAAGCCGCGTTGCAGATAGGCACCGGGGTTGCTTTGTGCCGCAGCGGGGGCACCTTCAAAAATGATCGTCGCGCCCTGATTATCCTGGGCAACTACGGCGTCGGGCTGGTTGATCATCGAAAAGCCGTCGGGAATTTCAAAATAGAAATCCAGCGGCACATGAACAAATTTACGCCCGCGAACAAAGCCGTTTTCGGGGCCATCGCCATACATGATGCCGTCGATTTCAGTCATGTATTTAACGGCTTCAAGGCGCGGGGTGCCTGATACCGGGGTGTTGGCGGCCGCACGGGCCTGTTCAATACGGTCAACAGTGCGCGGGTGGGTTGCCATGATGTCGAACTGGTCAACATCCTCGGGCGAACGCCCGGCCAGTTCGGCCTGCAATTGCGAATGGGCGCGCAGCTTTTTAAGGAAACTTGCCATTGCCGCCGGGTCATAGCCGGCGCGTGAAAGATAGCGCACACCCAGTTTGTCGGCTTCAAATTCATGCTCGCGCGAGAAAGACTGCATATAGGCATTTGCCCCCATGCCAATCACATCGCCCGCGCCATTGCCAATGGCGGCGGATAAACCACCAGCCAGGACCTGGGTTAAGACGCCCCGGCTATAACGCTGGGCTGAATGGCGGGCAACGACATGGCCTATTTCGTGGGCCAGAACCCCGGCCAGTTCGGCTTCGTTTGATGCCAGTGCCAACAGGCCACGGGTGACATAGACATAGCCGCCGGGCAAGGCAAAGGCGTTGACGATAGGCGAATCGAGCACGGTAAAGGTGAATTTCTGGTTCGGGGTTTCGGTAACGGCGGCCAGTTTGTTCCCAATTTCCGTAACATAGGACGGCAGGTCCTTGGCGTCATAACTGCCACCAAATTCCTTAAGGATTTTCGGGTGTTCCTCGGCGCCAACTTCGGCTTCCTGTGCCGGGGGCATAAAGGCGGTAAAGGTGTCTTCGCCGGTGGCGGGGTTGGTCGAACAACCCGCAAGTGCACCCATAAATCCAAGAGCAACCCACAGGGATGCTGTTCGTGCTTTGCGCTTGTGCTGCCAACCTGTCACTATCTTTGCCTCCGCTTTATGTCCGGTATGGGGGCCGGTGCATTAACAGGGAGATGACCCTGTTGTGGTTTCTGTCTTTGCCGGTGTCTGTGCCTGTCGGGGGGATCCGACAACCATTAGTTTCGTAGCGTGTGTTGCGTTCGGGATCAATCATCCATGAAAGGGCCCTGCATTATATGACCCGGTTTGGCAAAAAAGCCGGAAAATTTCTGCTGATGTTAAGCCAATGCGGTGTCGTTGCTTTTTTTACCGGTGCGGCATTGGCAGGGCCGTTACAGGCCGCGTCAGAAGTGCCTTACATCGTCAGAACAACAGCAAAGATGCCAGACGTTAAAACCTTAACGCAATATCAGGTGAAAAGTTCGGCGCGGGTAAAAAATGTTGCAGCATCGCCAATCGCCAATCCCCATGATCCGACGCCATATCAATGTGGTCTTGCGCCCGATATCCCGCTTTCAGATTTGTCTTTATCCTCGTTCGTACCTTTGCGTTTAAAGGCGCCGGTTGATATCGACGCTGTTTTTGCCGATGGCCTGGCCGGAAAGCCCCAAATAGCGGCTATGCGCCTGGCCGATATCGCCGTCATCCCGGCGATGCAGGGGGCGGTATTGGCCTTTATGCAACGACATTATCGTGATGTTGTTGCGGTCGTCCCCCTGGGCCAGAAACATCTGGCTGATATTGGTTCAGCCGCGCCGGGGCAGGACCCGCGACACCCCGTGTATTTTGTCATGCAAGATGGCGGTTTGTGGCAGGAGCAGCTGGTTGGTGCCGGTTTGGCAATGGTTTTGCCCATCGCAGGCCTTGATGCCAATGGTGCGATATCATTGCCGGTGACGGCAGATGGCGGGGAAATGGGCGGCAGCCCGGCGGCGAGTGCTGCCCATGTTATATCCAGACATGCTATAATTTCGCGCCTCGTTGCGCGGGAGGAAAAGGCGCGTCGTGCCGGAATTGGCATGTGGGCACCTGGTTTGCAAAAGAACACAATGACAGACCGGCGATATTTTTTTAGCGCAAACCCGGTGCGGGAAAAAGGCGCCCTGGTGCCCTTTGCCAGCGACGGGAAGGGGCAGTTTGCCATTGTACAGGGCAGGCTAAAATCGGTTGAGATGCAGAAATATCGCGCCTATCTGAATTTCGGTGCCGACTGGCGGCATGATTTCACCATTGCGCTTGATCGCACCCAGATTGGTAATTTGGCCAGGGCCGGTGTGGCCCCGACCGACTGGGTGGGACGCACGATTATTGTGCGCGGGATGATTGAAAACCGGGGTGGACCATATGTTGCACCAAATGATCTGGCGTGGGTTTGTGTGGGCGGGGTAGGGCCTGATAATAACTGATGCAGGGAAAGGGTGTGTGGTGTTACCAGTAACCACGACTGTATTAATGTTATAGGGGCGAGCCATGTTGTATCCAGAAATTGACCCACGTGTTTCCGGCTGGATGACGCGCCCTGACGGACATGAAATTTATTGGGAAGAAGTTGGTAACCCCGATGGTATTGCCGTGATTTTTTTGCACGGGGGACCCGGTGCCGGGATATCGCCCAATCATCGGCGTTATTTCGATCCGGCAAAATACCGGGTGATTTTGTTTGATCAGCGCGGTGCAGGCAAGTCGCGCCCGTTTGGATCGCTTGAAAATAACACAACAGCCGATTTGATTGGCGATATCGAAGCCCTGCGTGTGGCCTGCAAGGTTGAAAAATGGCTGATTTTTGGCGGGTCGTGGGGCTCGACACTGGCGCTGGCCTATGGGCAGGCCCACCCGGAACGGGCATTGGGGTTTGTGTTACGCGGTATATTTTTGTGCCGTCGATCCGAAATTGAATGGTTCATGACCGGAATGGGCAATTTTTTGCCCGACGCGCAACAGCAGTTTTTAGGGGCTGTCGGATTAACGAAAAACCCCGGGGCGCAACGATTGCTGGATTTATATGGCGATTATTTCGCGGGCAAATTCGGAGCCGAGGCAGCCAACCAGGCCGCACGCGCCTGGAGCGGCTATGAAGCGCGCTGTTGTACCCTGTTACCCGATGAGGGACTGGTGGACAGTTTTGAAGGGGATGAAATTGCCCTGGCGCTGGCCCGGCTGGAACATCATTATTTTGTTCATTCGGGGTTCTTTTCAGAAAACCAGTTACTGGCAAACATTGATAAAATCCGTCATTTGCCGGCCACCATCATTCAGGGGCGCTATGACCTGGTCTGCCCGCCAATCAGCGCGTTTGATTTGGCGCAGGCATGGCCGGAAGCAGACATGGTGATTGTCGATGATGCCGGACATGCCGCCAGTGAGCCGGGAATTGTGCGCGAACTGGTTCGGGCAACGGACAGGTTTGCAGAAAAACATCCTGAGCCATAAGGCGTTTTTTGTATTTAGAAGATTGCCTCTATGGATTGCTTTGCTAAGATTATATCAAAGCAATGTTCGAGGATTGGCGAATGCGCGTGATTTTTGGGGGGATGCTGGCCGGATTGGCAGCATTTTTTGCGGTTGGTACATGCCAGGCGCAGGAATTTTCAAATAGCAGCAATGACGTTGCACAGATCGGATTTTCAACGGGTATTTTTAATATTGGTTCAGATGAAACGGCGGCAGAAATGCGGCTGGATTATCGCGATGACCATGCGCTGTTTGGCGTTTTACGCCCCATTGGCGGTGTTATGGTAACGTCGGACAAGGCCGTTCACGGCTATGGCGGGTTGATGGCCGATTTGCTGTGGGGTGACCATTTTGCCACATCGTTTTACAGTTCGGTCGGGGCCTATCACGATGGCGACGGCGAAGATCTGGGACATTGGATCGAGTTTCGGTCCGGTGTTGAAGTTGCCTACCGGTTTGATAATAAATCACGTGTCGGGCTGGGTTTTGCCCATATATCGAACGCCGATATTGGCGATACAAACCCCGGGGCCGAAGTGTTGTCGCTGACATATACGGTGCCGGTTTCGGCAATTTTTAACTAGAATACGATGTATTTGCCCCGGGAAAGAAGCTTTGCCGGGGCAAATGTACCTGCGGTCAGTGGTTTGGCGACTGAAATTGGTTATCCGGGGCATCGAATAATTGATCCGTGCGGATGAACCTGCTAAGTCAAATCCTCCTTTATCAAAGTGCGCGCCCGTAGCTCAGCAGGATAGAGCACCAGATTCCTAATCTGGGGGCCACAGGTTCGAATCCTGTCGGGCGCACCAGTTTTTAAAAGGCCCGAATGTCAGGTTCGGGTCTTTTTTTATGCCGTGTGTGTTCCCAAATATTTGAACTGGTATCGCGAACGGCCCCTTGGGTGCCGATCGTAAAGGCATGCTATTTTACCGCGATGTTGATGGGGAAAGTTCGCGAAAATATGCGGGTTTGAGGATAGCTGGCGCTATTTTTCGCCGTTTGCTGGGGGCAAAAGTGTCATTTTTGCAAAAGATGCATTGCGATACGGTTTTTATGCGCCAATGGGGTTGTCGGCCTGTGCGCTTTTATGAAATATGGTTTTGGGGAGATACAGTGTAATCTGACTTATAGGACAGGTTATACTTGTGGACGGGGGACCCCGGTCGACGAAAGGCTGAACGATAGGCAGAATGACCAGACAACAAAACCTGCAGCGTGGCCATCAGGGCCAGGAGGAGACGGTCGGGAGTGTTTCTGGCAGACCGGATCCATTGTCGGCTTTGCCCAAAACATTTGAAGCGCGCGGGGTGAGAACACCTTTTACAACGCGCCCGTTGCGATTTGCCCGCGTTGTTCGCGATCCGTATAACAAGCTGGTTATCAACCTGCCGGGGCTGTCGGGTGGTTTGGGTACCTATGAAATGCCCCTTGAAACCATGCGGCAGATTTTTGATCTTTCTGTACATGACCGGATGCTGTTTGAAGACCTGGCCCCGGTGTCAAAACCTACCCCCGAAATTTTGCGCCGTATTTCGCGCAATATTGCCCGTACCGGCGTTGGGGGCATTCGCCTGGCGCGCGAGGCAGACCAGCTTGACGCGCAGGAAAAAATCAAGCGCGACACCGGCCAATTGACCCTGGTGTATCAGGCGTTGTGCAAGCTGGGCGGCGACGATGTGCAGGATATGAAAATAACCGATCTTGCAACCCTGGAGGGGCAAAAACGCGCACGCGCCGCATTGGACCAGTTTGCCCGCAACGCCGGCGCGGCCAACCAGTCTGTGATTGATAGTCTGGAACAATGGAGCATCCTGACCAGCCCGGTTGGCCTGGCAACCGAAGGATGCGCCGGACCACTGCGTGATCTGGTGAACGGGTTGCGCCGGTTGTCAAGCGAGCTTGAGGAATGGTCACTATCGGAAATGTCGAATATCCGGTTTATGGCCACCCATGTGGTGAACGGGGCCGGGGCCACCTATGACCATGCGGTGCGATGGTTGCGGGCGATTGACCGCTGGAGCAACGATATCGGGGCCGTTCTGGTGGATTGGCCCAAAGCACAACGCGAAATTGATCGCAGCATTGACCGGCTGTGGTGGTTGCTTGACGGTTGGGAAGAACTGATTGCCCGTTGGCGGGCGGCAACCCTGGTGAACCGGACCGAACAACGCGACGCACTGGAAGAACTGGCAAGCTTTTTGCCGGTTATTCCGATTGGTGAACTGGAACCGGAAGAATATAAATTCTGGACGGATATTCGCGTTAATCAGGTTATGTGGGCCGCCGAGGTGCGCAAGCTGGGGTCTGGCGATATGGATGCGGATATGGTCAATCGACTGGAACGTTTTCGGGAGGCATCCGAATGACGGCAGCCGGGGGTGCAGGCCCATCCATTTCGCAGCTTGAACAATTATTCGATTCACTAAGCACAGCTGAAATTACCAAATTTACCCGGGCGATTGAAAGTGACCGCAACGCACCGCGTTTGCCGTTGCCTCATGATCAGATCCTGCAAATTTTGCGACCCCGGCTGGCATCGTTAAAGCCGGAACGTTACCCAACGCCGATGCGGCAGTTTTGCACACCGTTCGAGGATCTTTTAACATCCGATATTCCCGGTGAAACAAGTCTTCGCATTGGGCGGCCATCCCTGATGCCGATCTGGAATGTGGTATGTGAAAGTGCATCGGCCGAATTTCACAAAGCCTGTAAGGACCTGGAAATTGCCGCCGAGGCGAATGACAAGGCGCGTATTCATAATTGCGAAAGGCTGCTGTGGAAAGAAGCCGCAACCTGCATTGAGCAGCAAATTGCAATTTCGGAACAGGGCGTTAAGCAGGAACGCGCCCTGGCAACGCGCCTGGGGTCACGTGTGCATTTAAAGCCGTTTGCCGCCATTGCCCGGATGCTGCGCGTGGCGGAACCTATTATCGATATGCGGATCCGTTTTCCATCCGCCCCGATCCGAAGTCTAAGCAATTCAGATCTGGTATGGTTGCGGGAAAAATTTATCGAGGTTTCGAAGGAAAAAACCGGCTACGAAACCCAGTTCATGTCGGCAATTCTGATGCGGTTATTACGGCCCAGCGAATTGTTCAAGGTGATCCGCGTGCTGTCAAGCAAGGCGGATGATCGATCCCTTGGCAGTACCAACCTTGCCAGTGCCGGGGACATGGTGATTGATATGCTGGCCGAGATCGTGACCGAAGTGGAACAGGGCGTACAACGCGGCAAGGACGAACACCAGATTTTGCAGCTTGCACGGTGGTATGCGTCCGAATTTGTTCGTATTACCCGTGAATTAAACATTCGCAAGGATGGCCCATGGGGCGAACGTCTGCTTGGCACGCGCCGCCGGGTGAGCCAGGCCATTGCCAATACCATGTTTGGTGCCAGCCCCGAACGCGTAACCGAGGCCCTGCCACAACCGCCACGGGGGCCTGTGCCGCGCGGTGGTACTGTGGCCCCGCTGTTTGCCCTGCCGTTTAATGGTGAAAAAGT
Source organism: Thalassospira sp. MCCC 1A01428 (assembly GCF_002115825.1). Lineage (GTDB taxonomy): Bacteria > Pseudomonadota > Alphaproteobacteria > Rhodospirillales > Thalassospiraceae > Thalassospira. The sequence continues at coordinate 230,909 of NZ_JFJZ01000001.1, forward strand.
ACTGGCAGCCGAACAATCCGCCGAGGCCATAGCGGAGACGGCAAGTATTTCGCATATTCTTGCCGCGCAAAGTTCGGCCACGAAGGCCGTGGTCGAGATTAAAAAGAAACTGAACCAGGTTGGCCGGGCCGGTGTTGACGGGATGAGCCGCCTGACAATGGCCGATTATGCCAATGCCCAACGGCATTTGATGGCCGTTGTCCGTTTGCTGGAAATTATTGACGGGCCGGAAGACGCCGATTTATTGCGACGTCGGGGGATGTCGGCCCTGCGCGCCATCGAAGGGCGGGGGTAAATTCCCTTTGGTTGCAGGGAACCCAAGTATTGTTTTATGGCGTTTCAGTTTTGACCCCTGTCAGCCAGCCATTTCATGAAAGCACGAATTTTCGGGGTGCGGACCCGGCTTTGCGGGCAGGCGGCGAAATAATGATGCGGGCTGGCACGCGGCGGGCCAAAGGGCGCGATGATGCGGCCATTGGCCATTTCATCGCCAATGGCAAATGTCGGCAGTAATGCCACCCCCAACCCGGCAATGGCGGCTTGCATCGCCATGGTAAAATGTTCAAATTTCGGGCCGTTTTCGCCATCAATGCCTTCAAGATTGGCGGCCTTTAACCAGTCCCGCCAGCCATTGGGGCGGGTGGCGATATGCAGCAGGGAAAACTGGCGTAAATCGTCGGGTTTGGGCGTGTGGTCCATATTGGCGATCAGGCCGGGGCTGCATATCGGGACCATGTCTTCGCCTTCCAGCCGTTGTGCTTCCAGCCCGTTCCAGTCGCCATTGCCAAACAGAACGGCGATATCAATTTGTTCGCGATCAAAATCGGGCATGCCGATGCGCGAAATGAAATTGATGACGATATCGGGGTGGCGGGCGCGAAAATCGGGCAAAAACGGGATCAGGCGGCGGCTGCCAAAGGTGGGCGGGGCGGCAATGGTCAGCACCCCGCCATCACTGCCCCCCGATAGTAATTTAAGAGTGGCGGTTTCAAGCTGGTCCAGGGCCGGGCGAATGGCCTGTAAATAGTCTTCACCTTCCGGGGTCAGGATCAACCGTTGCTTTTTTCGCATGAACAATTTGCAGTTCAACCAGGTTTCAAGCCCCTGTAATTGGCGGCTGACGGCACTTTGGGTTAAATAAAGTTCTTCGGCTGCGCGTGAAACACTGCCGTGTCGTGCAGTTTGTTCGAAACAGGACAGGGCCTTTAACCCCGGAATGCGTCGTGCCATGCGATATGCCCTTATTGTCAAAGTTCATGATTTTTTTGCATAAACTACAGCGGATTTATCATTTGCGAAAGTGGCTGCCAATGCCTAGCTTGGTGTTAGAAACAAAACATCAAAGTTTCGGAAATGCCGCCGTCTCGCCCACGGGGCCTTATGGCCCGTAGCGGCATTTCCGATTTCGTATTTTTCAAGGGATGACACACATGGCTGGCCGCGCACATTTTCACTGGGAAGATCCGCTGGGGCTTGATGCCCAGTTAAGCGAAGAAGAACGCATGATCCGTGATGCAGCACATGATTATTGCCAGGAACGCCTGATGCCGCGTGTGTTGGAAGCCAACCGCCACGAAATTTTCCACCGCGAAATCATGAGCGAAATGGGCGAACTTGGCCTGCTTGGTCCCACCATCCCCGAAGAATATGGCGGACCGGGTGTGAACCATGTGGCCTATGGCCTGGTGGCGCGCGAAGTGGAGCGGGTTGATAGCGGGTATCGCTCGGCAATGTCGGTGCAAAGCTCGCTGGTGATGCATCCGATTTTTGCCTATGGCAGCGAAGAGCAGCGCAAAAAATATTTGCCCAAACTGGCAAGTGGTGAATGGGTTGGCTGTTTTGGCCTGACCGAGCCCGACCATGGCTCCGACCCGGGCAGCATGAAAACCCGTGCCCGTAAGGTCGATGGCGGCTTTACCCTGAATGGTGCCAAAATGTGGATCACCAACAGCCCGATTGCCGATGTTTTTATCGTTTGGGGCAAGGATGACGAGGGCGTTATCCGCGGTTTCATCCTTGAAAAAGGCATGGAAGGCCTGAGCGCGCCCAAGATTGAAGGCAAGTTTTCGCTGCGCGCCTCCATCACCGGTGAAATCGTGATGGATAATGTTTTTGTGCCGGCTGAAAACATGCTGCCCGATGCCAAAGGTTTGGGCGGGCCGTTTGGTTGCCTGAACAAGGCACGTTATGGCATTGCCTGGGGATCAATGGGCGCGGCTGAATTTTGTTGGCATGCCGCCCGTCAATATACGCTTGACCGGGTGCAGTTTGGCCGCCCGTTGGCGGCAAACCAGCTGATCCAGTTAAAGCTGGCCAATATGCAAACCGAAATTGCCCTTGGTTTGCAAGGGGCGTTGCAATTGGGCCGAATGCTGGATGCGGGCACCGCAGCACCGGAATCCATTTCGCTGATGAAGCGCAATAATTGTGGCAAGTCGCTTGATATTGCCAGGGTCTCACGCGATATGCACGGTGGTAACGGCATTGCCGACGAATATCATGTTATTCGCCATGTGATGAACCTTGAAGCGGTCAATACCTATGAAGGTACACATGATGTGCATGCCCTGATTTTGGGGCGCGCCCAAACCGGTATTCAGGCTTTTACCGCCTGATTGTGATGTGAAAACGGGTTATCTGCATATGGTGCGGGTAACCCGTTTCCTGTTTAATGGCGCATATTTCGTTCATTTTTCGCCTGAATTACCTTTTTAAAGGATAAATTAGCATGCCCGGCGCGCTTGACGGTATTCGTGTTCTGGATCTTTCGCGTGTGCTGGCCGGGCCGTGGGCCAGCCAGACACTGGCCGATCTGGGTGCAGAAGTGATCAAGGTTGAACGGCCGGGCAATGGCGATGATACGCGCGGCTGGGGGCCGCCCTATGCCAAAAATGCCGATGGCAAAGACACCGGCGAGGCGGCTTATTATCTGTCGGCCAATCGCGGTAAAAAATCGCTGACGGTGGATATGACAACGGATGAAGGCCAGCAGATCATTCGCGATCTGGCGGTTAAATCCGACGTGGTGATCGAGAATTTCAAGGTTGGCGGGCTTGCGAAATACGGGCTGGATTATGCATCGCTAAAGGCTGTCAATGACCGGCTGGTTTATTGTTCGATTACCGGTTTCGGGCAGGATGGCCCCTATGCCAAACGGGCCGGATATGACTTTATGATTCAGGCGATGGGCGGGTTGATGAGCCTGACCGGTGCGCCCGACCATGAACCGGGCGGCCAACCCATGAAGGTGGGCGTGGCCGTGGCCGATATTTTTACCGGTCTTTATGCCACCATTGGCATTTTGGCCGCCTTGCGTCACCGTGATGAAAGCGGGCTGGGGCAATATATTGATCTGGCCTTGCTTGATGTGCAAACGGCCATCCTTGCCAATCAGGCGATGAATTATCTTACCACTGGCAATGCGCCGGGCCGGTTAGGTAATGCACATCCCAATATTGTGCCTTACGAAGCCTTTCCAACAGCGGACGGCTATATCATTCTTGCTGTTGGCAATGACAGCCAGTTTGCCAGTTTTTGCAAGGTTGCCGGGCTGGATGGGGTGGCAGATGATGCGCGGTTTGGAACCAACCGCGCCCGGGTTGCCAACCGCACTGATCTGGTGCCGATGGTGCGCCGGGCCATGGTAATGAAAACCACCGATGAATGGATTGATATTCTGGAAACGGCGAATGTGCCTTGTGGGCCCATTAATACGCTGGACCGGGTTTTTGATAATCCGCAGGTTAAACATCGCGGTACGGTAAAATATCTGGATCATCCCTTGGCCGGGAAAGTACCGACAGTTAGCAACCCCCTAAAAATGTCGCAAACGCCAATTGCGGGTGAAACCGCACCGCCAATATTGGGCCAGCATAGCGAAGAATTGCTGCGCGAAATTGGCGGGTTAAGTGATGACCAGATTGCCCGTTTGCGCGCCGCTGGCGTGATTTGACAGGCATTGTCCGCCGCAAGTTACCGGTTGAGGTTTAGGCTGGCCGGGCGTGTTTGCGCCGGGTGTGCCATTGCCAGCCATAGGACCCAAAAACCGCAATCATGATCAAACTGCCGCCGATCATGGTTTGGCCGGTGGGGTGTTCGTTAAAAAATATGATCCCCCATATTGGCGCCAAAGGTGTTTCAAGCGCGCTTAACAATGCTGTTTCGGCGGGGGGTAAATGTTTGGCCCCTGCTGATAACAGGATAAAGGCAAGGGCAAAGGTAACGCCAAAACCGATCAGAATGATCAGCTCTGATATGGATGTGGCGGTGGGGGCGCCAAAGCTGGCGGCAATCGGGGTTAATAAAATGGCCGATGCCGCACCGGGCAGCGTTGTTGGTGTGTCGGGCCAGCGCCGGTAAATAAGGGTGATGGCCGCCATAACCAGTGTCATCCAGCCGGCCAGTATATTTCCCCACCAGTCGCCCGGCGTGGGGGTGCCATTAAAAATAATGATAACGCCGCTAAGTGCAGCAAGACTGCCCGCAATAATTGTAAGCGATGGGCGTTCGCGCAAAAATACCCAGCCCAGCAGGGCGGCAAAAAAGGGGGCTGCGGCGTAAATCAGGGCGACATTGGCGATGGTTGTTAATTTGAAAGCCGGAACAAACGCCGCTGTACCACTGGCCATAAGCAATGTTGCCCCAATGGCAGGCCCGCGAAACTGGCGTATTTCGCGGCGCAGTTCACCGCGCAATACCAGCAAAATAACTGCAAAAAGGGCTGCGACCAGGCCGCGCCAGAAGATGATGCTCCAGGCATCGGCACTGACACCTTTGGTGAAAACACCGGCGGTACTAAATAAAACAGCCGAAAGACAAACAAGCTGAAAACCGCTTGTTTGTCGGCAGTCAGTGGCGTGGGCGAACAGGGGCATGGTTTTTCCCGGTCTGATGAAACCCTGTTTTAACCGCTGTGTGATGACAGCTTTGTGTCAGTAGAGTTTTGACATTCTGCGAAACCTGCATCTGTGATCGTTATGTGTCAGCTGGCATGGTGGTGCTGTGACGGGGTTTTACGATTGCGTCAGGTGGATTTTGACGTAGGAAAAATTTGGCCAAATTTCGCCGTCAATTTTAAAAAAAAACAGGGCATCTCAGGCCGGTTTTAGTGCCTGTTTTCTATTTTATTTCAAATATGTAATTAAAATAGATCAATCATAAAATTGTGTTCGGGGTTGTGCGCCGCAGCGTCGCCTGTCACTGTAGGAAATGCGCTAGGCCCGATCATGAAAGGACCCCGTATGGTATTGCGAAAATACGCATTTCTGATCAAGGCACGTGGATATCCTCCCGGAGGTTTAAGAACAACACTGCCGGGGGACGGGTTTAACAGTACGATTTTTGCCAGCGGCGATATTGATGCCCTGGTGGCCGAGGCGCTGGCAATGGTTGCCGAAGGCATGCAACTGATTGAGCTATGTGGCGGATTTAATGATGAGGATTACGCCCGGATAAGTGAAGCAATTGGCGGTGCCATTCCTCTAGGGCGGGTCGGATTTGATGAAAAAAATACCACCCTTCTGATGCAGGGGCGGCAACGGCAGCGTTCATAATCGCACGATAAAAGCTAAAGGGCCGGGATCACCGGCCCTTTGATGGTTTTATATGCCGCGCGTGGCGATTATCCCGGATTTACCAGATGGTGTATCCGGCATCGACCATAACGATGGAGCCGGTCAGTCCGCTTGAGGCATCAGATGCCAGAAACAGGTTGGTGGTCGCGACTTCTTCGGGTTCGATCATGCGTTTCATGGGGGTGTTTTCCATCCATGGGCCGAAATAGTCGGGGTCTTGTGCTGTAACGTTTGACATCACCGTGTTGACATAAGTGGGGGCAACACCGTTAACTCGTACATTACGATCCGCCCATTCCCCGGCAAGCGATTTGGTCAGATGATGCAGGCCCGCCTTTGACGCATTGTAATGCACCTGATTTTGCGGCTTGTTGGAAATAAAACCCGACATGGAGCCGACCGTGACAATGGACCCGCGCCGACGTTGCAGCATGTGGCGGCCAAAGGCGCGGCAGGAATAAAACGCTCCGGTCAGATTAACATCAAGCACCTTTGCCCAGGCGGCATCGTCCATGTCTTCGGCTTTGGTATCAGCCCAGGCAATACCGGCATTGGCGATTAAGATATCCACCATTGTGCCATCACCCGCCAGCTTGTCGGCAATTTCGGAGGTGGCGGCTGAATTGGTAACATCAAGCAGCATGGCGCGAACATTGTGGCCTTTGGCGCGCAACTGGTCGGCGGCGGTGTCAAGGTCGGCCTGGTCAATGCCGGAAATGATAATGTTTGCACCCGCCTGTGCCAGCGCATCGGCAGTACAAAGGCCAATGCCGCGGCCCGCCCCGGTGATAAAGGCGGTGCGGCCATCAAGGCGAAACTGATTTAAATAGTCCATCGGGGCATTCCTGTGATGAAGGTTGTCATGACGAGATACGTGGAATGGTGTGGTGCCTGTGTGGTTTTGCGCAGCTTGTGACCGTGTGATTGTGGTGCGCGCTTATATGCCTGCGCAGTATTTGTGGGGAATGCGATATATCAGGACGGCGGCGTGCCTGATCCGGTTTCAGCATTACCGTCATTTATTGCCGGGGACATGGCGATTTGGTCAATATTTTGCAGGGTTTGGTGCAGGGCCGGGTTATTTGCCATGGTTTGATATTGGGCAAAAAGCTGTTCATAAATGGCGCTGTGCCGGGCATCAGGGCGAACCGTGCGACAGGTTTTTGCCCCGAATTTTTGGGTACCTGCGCCGTAATCGGCAACAATACCGGCGGCCACAGCCCCGTGAATGGCGGCGCCGACGGCGGTGGCATGGTCAATTTCGGGAATTTCGACCGGATGGTTCAGGATGTCGGCCATAATTTGCACCAGAAGCGGGTTGTTCTGTGCAAGGCCGCTGGTGAGTACGATACGATTGATTGGGAAGTTTCCAGCGCGAAACAGCTCCAGCACTGAACGGGCACCAAAACACAAGGATTCAAGAAGGGCGCGGTAAATATCGGCTGCCGTGGTGTCGGTCCGAAGGCCCATTAACACCCCGCCAAGCGCGGAATTTGCGTGGGGGACACGGTTGCCATTCCACCAGTCCAATGCCACCACATGGTGACTTCCTGGTGTTATTTTGCTGGCTTCATCGTTATAAAGCCGGAAATTTTCCGCTATATCGTCGCGATTGCCCGATAACGGAAAGGTATTAACAAACCATGCCAGGGTATCGCCAAACCCGGCCTGGCCCGCTTCGAAACACCAAAGATCCCGCATGGAACCATCAAAGCCCATGCCTTCAATGCCGGGGGGTAAGTCGCGGGCGGTTTGGTTTAGGTATAAATAAACGGCCGATGTGCCCAGGGCACCTACAAAGCAGCCTGACGTTACCCCGCCCACCGCAGGCAGAACAACGTGCGAATCAATGACAGCAACAGCGATATCAGGCTGGTTGAGAATGCCGGTTTTATCCTGCCAGCCTTTGGTGAGTTTGCCTGCTGATGTCCCAACACGGTGCGGTGTGGACAGGCGGGTTAACAACTCTGGCACCAGTCCATCGGGGTATTGGCCGGTTTCAGGGTCGTATTGTGCTTTATAGGTGGCAAGACCGAGGCTTCTGCGCTCCTGCCCGGTCAATTGCCATACCAGCCAGTCGCCAGCCTCGATGAATTTTTCGGTTTTATCCCAGATGGTGGGGGCGTCAGCCGCGACTTGTGCGGCTTTGGCAATAAGCCATTCCCCCGAAAGTTTGCCACCAAACGGTGCCAGAAAGTCGCCGCCCTGCCGGTTTATGCTGTCGGCCCAGGGTTGGGCAGAACCATGTTTCCACAGTTTGACATAGGCGTGTTTTTCATCGGGATAAAGAACGGACAACGCCGTGCCATCGGCAGTGGCAGGAAGCGGGGTACTGGCGGTAAAGCCAATGCCGATGCCTTCAATAATGCGGCCCTGGCCCAGTTTTGTCAGAATTTCAAGGCAGGCCTCGGTGTAATCCGGTGCATTTTGCAGCGCCCATGAACGGGGCAGTTTAGCGCCATTGGGCAAGGTTTCGGTCATGACACCGTGGCGATAGGCTTGCGTGTGACAGGCAACGATTTGCCCGCTCGCACAATCGACAAGAACCCCCCGTGCGGATTGGGTTCCGTAATCCAGCCCAACGATAAAAGATGCCATGTTGCCCGCCTGTATATGGTGGTGTTGTCGGCAGTTTCCAAACTGTTGGCGACAAAGTCAATTCACTTATGTATAAAAATATACATAAGTGAATGTTTGCTGTTAGAGAAAGCTGTTTACGACGATGGTTGTGGGGTTTTCGCGGCGGGATGGATGCAAAATTACAGGTGAAAAAGGTGTCGGGTATCCCTGTTGAGGTTCTGAACGGGCTTTCAAATGCCGGGTCGATATTATCGCTGATCGCGCAAGAGATTGCTGTGTCGCGTCCGGCTTTGCAGGCGCATACCGGCTTGTCACGTGTGACGGTAACACAGCGGGTTAATACCTTGCTGGGGGCAGGTTTGATATGTGAAAGCGACGACATGCAGGCTACTGGCGGGCGGCCATCACGGGTGTTGGCCCTTAATGCTGCCTGTGGATATGTGCTGGTTGCCAATATTGGCGAAACGCAAATCCAACTGGCGATGTTAACCGCCACGGCCGCAATGATTGCCCAAAGCACCTGTGCCCGCCAGGCCGACGCAGCACCAGAGCATACCCTGCAACAAATCGCCGATGGTTTTGAGGCTTTGCGCCGTGATCATGCCGGGGGAGTTGCCGGGCAAATGTTGCTGGCCATAAGTTTAAGCCTGCCCGCCCCTGTGGATTATGAAAATTGCCGGGTCTATGGTCCGTCTGTTTTGCCCGGGTGGGAAGACCTGGATATTGCCGGCTTTTTTAGCCAGCGCTTTACCGCCCCGGTTTATGGGGAAAATGATGTGAACGCGATGACCCTGCATCAGCATCGCGCCTGTTTTGCGACCGAACCGAACCTGGTTTTTATCAAGGCCGGAACGGGAATTGGCAGTGGCATTATTTCGCAAAACCGTTTGTTACGCGGGGCAAGGGGTGTTGCCGGGGATATCGGCCATATTCAAATGCAGGCCGTTTTGGGCAAAGATACATTGCCACAATGCCGCTGCGGCAAAACAGGCTGTGTTGAGGCACAGGCAGCAGGGTGGGCGCTGGCCCGTGATTTGACAAACGCCGGAACCCCGGCAAAAACCGCACGCGATGTGATGACAGCCTTCACGATGAACCAGCCGCTTGCGCTGGATCTGGTGGCGCAAAGCGGACGGATTCTGGGGGATGTCATTGCCGGTATGATAAGCGTTTTGAACCCGGGATGTATTGTTATTGGCGGTACACTGGCAGGGGCCGGGGATGTTTTATTAAATGGCATTCGTCAGCAGGTGGCACAGCAATGTTTGCCTGCTGCGACACAAAATCTGCGTATTTGTGCCGCTCCGCCCGCCCGGCAAAGCGAACTTTTTGGCGCGGCCCTGTTGGCGCTTGAAGATGTGTTTTCGTCCCGCCAGGTGGAAGGAACCCTGATCCGCTTTGCACAACGGTCGCTGCGCGCTATGGTTTGATCCATTCAGTGATTATTTGTGCGAGAGGCCGGAAATGAAAATAGTCGTTATGGGAGCAGGTGCGGTTGGGTGTTATTACGGGGCGAAGCTGGCGCAACATGGCCACGATGTTGTTTTGATCGGCCGGCCCGCCCATGTGCGCGAAATCAATAAAAACGGCCTTTTGTTTGAAAGTGGCGGTGTCCGCACAACGGTTGGCCTTGCGGCCAGTATTGAGCCGGCGGCGGTAGCCGGGGCAGATATTGTGCTGTTTTGTGTCAAATCAACCGACACGGCCAGTGCCGGGGCGGCGATTGCACCGCATCTGGGTGATAATGCGGTGGTTATGAGCCTGCAAAACGGGGTGGATAACGCCGAACGGTTGAGTGCGATTATTGGCCGTTTGGTCGTACCTGCGGTGGTTTATGTGGCCGTTGGCATGGCCGGGGCGGGGCATGTGACCCATTTTGGCCGGGGCGAACTGGTGATTGGCCCTGATGATGCCAGTGATGTGATTGCGCAAACCATGCGCCCGGCGGGTATTTCGGTGGATATTTCGGAAAATGCCCAGGGGGCGTTGTGGGCGAAAATGATTTTGAATTGCGCCTATAATGCCTTGTCGGCGGTATCGCGCTTGCCGTATGGCGAGCTTGCAAAAGGCGATGGCGTGATGACGGTGATTGAAAATGTGGTGGCGGAATGCCTGGCAGTTGCCGGGGGGCTTGGTATTGTTGTGCCGGGCGATGTTGGTGCCGCGGTGGCGGGCATTATTAAAACGATGCCGGCACAATATTCATCAACCGCACAGGACCTGATGCGGGGCAAACCCAGCGAGATTGATTATCTCAATGGCTATATCGTGCGCAAGGGCGGCGAGCTTGGCGTGGCGACGCCAGCCAACCAGGTTTTATATACGATGGTAAAATTGCTTGAGATGCAGGCAGATCAACCCTCGAAAGGGTGAGGCTTGCCGGGTGGGTGATCATACGGGCACCAGCCCATCCTTTCGGTAGAAAACAGGGGTGGTTTGTAACTGCAAGTGATTATAACTGGACGAGTCGTATAGTTTGGGGTACAGATACGGGTATAAGTAAAATAATAGTCGCCTGAGGTATAGGGCGGCAAACGGGGCACTTTTTATAACGCAAGATGACCACAGGTAGGGGGCATCTATGGATAACGGGAATTATTCCCTTAATCAGCTGATGCGGTCCAAAGTTGGACGGTTGTCAGCCTCGGTACGTAAAGCAGGGTTTGGTGCGCGCCAGGGGCGTGCAGGGTGCCTTGTTTTCATTGATCAGTCTTTGGTCGATATCGAAGCGATTGTCTGGCGGTATGCCGGGATTGCCGAAATTTTTATGATTGGCGCATCGCAAGACGGCCTTGCCGTTATTGGCAATGTGTTGTCGCAACGTACAATGGTGCAGACGGTGCATGTATTTGGCCGGGCGTGCGACAATGGCATGTGGCTGGGTGAAGCATTGCTCGATACCCCGTGTTTGCGCCGCCATCCGGAAAAATTTCGCAACTGGCGCAATGGCCTGGCCAATGATGCGTTTTTCTTTTTTCATGGCTGTGCTGTCACAGATCCTTCCTTTGACCAGGTGCTGAGTGCTTCGCTAGAAGCGTTTACCGGCGCCCTGATCAATGTTGGCAAGGATCGCCCGCAAACAGCGCGGTCGTCTTCTCCTGTTTTCCTCACGACCGATGATCATGCTGATCGTGACGGGTATTCGTCCGTTATGTCCCGAATTGAACGGCGGTCCGGTGTTGATCGCCGGGGAGAAGGGCGGCGTCGATCCTGATGTTTCCAGCGCGACCCTTTACGCTACGGCGTTAAACGGCCCGCGCTCGACCGGCAGGGATGTGGCACGCTCGGGGGAGGCAGAGCCATATTTTGTGCCAGTCACAAAGCCGGAGATCATGAATGTGGTCTCCGGCTTTTTGTTTGGATGATGACTTTACCGGTTCTTTTTTGCTAAAATCTACCGTTCTTTTTTAGTTTTACGGCACGCATGCTGAGAGAAAACTTTGTGTTAAAAGTACGGACGCCAGCGCCTAGAAAGAAGGCCAGAGTTCCTGCTATTATATATCTGGGCTCAAAATTATCTCGGTATAATTGACTGGTGGGAATAAGGAAAGGCCCCGTAAGTGCAATAATTCCGCATCCGATAATACCTATTTTGTCGATAAAGTTAAATAAGGTTGGTTGTTCAATTTTTAAAATATTTTCTGTTCCCTTGTCGCTTGGCGTGTAGTGTATCTTTCCGTCCGGATTGCTTTTGAAATTTTTTTTAAATGCTTCTGTTATCTTTTCATCACTATTTTTTTTTTGGTCATGAAAATGTATGAATTCAGATAATAGCCATCCTAGTATTACGAAAAAAATTATTATCCAGTGAGTTGAGGCCATTATGAAGCAACATAATGACGAAATGTAAAAGTTTCTAAAATGAAAAGGGAATCCAATTAAGTATATGGAAAATGGATGATTTTTTTCAAAAAATAAAAATTTAATTGCGATTGCATATAGTGTGTAAATGCTTATTAAGAAGATAACAGTAGTGTATATATAGTTTTTGTTCAGTATTTCGTATTTATAAGATGCCATGAATAATGGAAAGAGTGACATGATTAGAAATAAAGGCATACAGCAGGCAAGAAAGTTAAATCCTGATGCTCGCTCCATTGCTGCTTCTGACATGACAATTTCTTGTCCGTGAATTGTTTTCATGGGGTTCCCTTATATAGACGACTTTGTTCTGAGATTACGTCTAATGCATTGGTTTCGTATCCTGCGGGGATTGTGCCCATTTGTCCTGGTAATCTCGCAGATGAAACTTGGCCGATAGGAACTTGTCTAGTCGGTACAAGGCTTTGCTTTTTTTCAAGAAATATTTCTAAATCAAATCCGAACTGAGCAGATATCTCTTTAACTTCATCCGTAACGCCCAAGCTTGCATCCAACGTGTCGAGGACTATTCCAACAAGAACGCCCCCGAAGATGCCCGCGCCAATAATGATATATACAGGTAAAAGGAGACCTGCACTGGCAGCAAGTGAAATAGTGACGGCAGCCGATATAGTGGCGGCAAGTGTTGATATTGCTACTTTTGAAATATCAACAATTAGTTGGCCTGTGAGGTCTGAAAGTTCTCTTTCTCCCTCAGGTTGGGCTAGCCATTCAGCAACGTCAAATGTTCCGACAATTACATACGAAATTATCGGGATTCGACCCCCTACGGATTTTAGTGATCCAGCCCAGTTGCGTGAATTTCTAATTGCCGAGCTAATGACGGAAACTTTTGAGTTTGAAGCAGCGTAGGTTGTGGCGTTCAGAAATTGTCGTACACCAGCATATCCACGAAACGAGAGTAATAAATTGCCGCTCGCGTTCGTCCAGACCTTGCCGAGCCGGATGCCTCCACGATGTTTGATTAATTCACGCAGGAAACTTCTGTTCTCGCCTCGTCTTAGCATATCAACCAGTTCTGCTGCCAGGGGGGCTGTGTTCGTGCCTCTCAATGTGAAGTCGATACTTCCTCCGGTTTTGTCGCTTAAGGCTTGCATTAATGTTGCTTCATCAACAAGGTGCAGGCCGTTTGCAATGGCTAATGCAATAGGGTGAAGTTCTTCTTCTGTGAATTTTTCGAGGTCAAACGTGCCTTCAGAAAGGGATGGTTTTAGCCATTCTGGTACTTCCAGGGCATAAAGGTCTTCTTCACCCGTCGGTGCGTCCATAAAACCGTTTTGGATGGCGTGATCTTCGATTTCCGCCAACAGATTGTTACGCGCTACGTAGGTGTCATTATCTGCATTTCCATGCGCAATGCGATTTTCATATGTGCGGAGTTGATCCGAATATGTGATAGGCGATGGCATGTCGTATTCGCGTAGCAAGCGAAATGCACGATCCGTACGTGATTCGCCCGCCGGGGTTAAGGTGCTGTTTGAAGACTCTTCGGGCAATACTCCAACATAAACCCCCACATCTTCCGGCTTGTTTTGGCTGAATTGTTTCAGGTCTTGGATCAGCGTGATTTCGCGCGCACCATGTGGGGTGATGGTCAGGCGGTTTGCCGTGCCATCAAGGGAATTGCCAAGTTTGTAAATCAGGTCGGTTGGCAAGGGGCCCGTATTAAGCCCGTTAACGCTGCATGAAAATGGTGGTGCATCCAGCGGTAACTGGTTGAGAAACAAATTGCCTTTCTGGCAGGGCCTGTCGTTGGTTATCACCAACCGGGAATGCAGCGCGATATTCCAGAATTTCGCTGTCGTTATCTATTGCGGGAGTTATGAGCGTCGAGGTGCCCAGAAATTTATGCAGGTCATCTTCGTCGAGAGCCTCAACAAAGGTGGAAATAATGCGCGGGTCGGCAAAGCGGAAATAAACCCAGCGGCCCTCCTCTTCCATCGCGACCCGGGTAAATTTTCGGAAATGGGTGCGTACAGTGCGCATATCATCGCGTGAACGGACAAAAATACCGGTTTTTTCGCGCCAATGTCGCGCGAAAAAATCGATGTGGAAGGCCGGGACACGGTCGCGGTCGTCCCACGCACCGTCAGGGAGTGTCATGTCGATGATATAGGGCGCGTTTTCCCTGAGGTCTTTCGCAGCTTCTCCGTTGAACAGCGATTGAAATGGTATATCAAGTACATCATCATCCAAGTCGAACAGGCCGGTAACATTTTTGCGCAAAGCTGAATCCACAATGAAATAGGTATTCAGCGTTTCTCCATCTGCGGTGGGGCCGAAAAGAAGGTCTTTAAGGGCAGGCGCGATCCATTTTCGTTCCCACGAAGGGATATCAGATTGATCGGGCGGGGGATAAAACGAATGTTGTGCCACCATCAGGTGCTCTGCAGGTTCGGTAGGGGAACTTGCTTCTGTTTTGCGACCAAATTCGACCAGATGCCCTGGATGCACAGCGCGGGCCAATGGCGCTATTTCCAGTGGTGTTGCGTGGCGATTTAGATATTGAGACGCGCTGAGAACGTCTTCTACCCACAAAACCTTCCAGCCTTGTATTTCTGCCTGTGCTGTCAGGTTGGTGTGAAACGTTTCGGCACTGTTTGCCCAGATAGCGACAAGACAGCGACATTCGCTATTGTCGTCAATATTCTGTAGATGGCATTGACCGACCCATGCTTCATGTTCGGTCATGATTTCGCCCATAAAAAATGGAGGCTTTTCCATTGGGAAAAGCAGAAATACGGGCAGATAAAAATATCCGGTCGGCCCGGATGAGGCCGCCGTGCTTTATTGTTTGTTTCATGTCCCAATCAACCGTTTGCCGGTTTTATTTCGTGTCAATCTGGCGAATTTTGCATAACAGACTGCAACTTATAATAAATGCATTATTGGTGCTGACAACTATGTTGACGGTTAGTCCATACCCCTGTTCGGAAGTATTGGTTTTGCTTGCTCAATGCGAATGGGATAGATGATGAAACTCTGTGTATCCATTATTCGCAAAATTTGGTAATATTGTCGTTCTTATAGGTAGTAAGAACAATCCTGTTTCGGCGAAGTGTCTGAAACTTAAGGTATTGCGGCTTCTCAGGAGGAGAAAATGCATACGGTCGGTGATCAGCATCCCACCCGTAGAAAGGGCGAGGCGAATTATCGTGGGCCTAATACCACGCGCCTAGTCATAAGTCCGGGCCGCAGACGCGGTGAGCCGAACCATTTGGCATGGACAAAATTCAAGGGTTTGAATCTTGTGGCTGAGGCGATGGATCAGCAGGATCGTTTTGCCAATGCCAATGCCAATGCCAATGCCAATACGATTGATGGCGATACCGGGGGCGACGCTGACCTTGAGGCCTCCGGAAACCTATCCGACTGGTCTGAAAATACGTCCGAGATGCTGGGGGCGCTTTCAAATAGTCTTGCCAACCTTCATTCCGTTATCGAGGCACTGCCCGATCTGACCCGGCTTTTAAACCTTCTGACCGAGAAGGGCCGGGACGGTGGTTTTGGTGTGGATCATCCGGGGCGACGCAAGGGGGACAGGGCGCGTAACTGGACGATTGCCGACGCAGTGGAAATTCATAATTTGTGTTCGGAAACGCGCCGGATGGGACGCAACGGACCAGAGGCGACATCGCGTTATCAAAACCGCCAAAAGCTGGAGGATGATAATATTCTGCCGCCAACCTATCCGTTCTGGTCGACGAAGGATTAGCGCGCAACTTGCCATGATGCAGGCAGGATACCCGGCGTTATGTGAGGGTTGTCTGTCGCGCAGTTGCGACAAGGGGGGCTTTGGGGCAGCGCCAGGTGGTGTTTTGGATAAATTTAGCCAGACGCCCATTGTTCGTCTGTAAAAAGGGCTGTGCTGGGCCCCGTGCAGTGACATCAGCGAGGCACGTTTAAATAGGTTCCCGGCGTTTTGCCCGTGGCCTTGCGGAACATGGCAATGAAGGCCGATGTATTTTCATAGCCAAGATCCAGGGCAATTTCTGTGACCGGTCGATGATGAGCCAGTTTTTCCAACGCATATAAAAGACGCAGTTTTTGTCGCCATTCACGAAACGGCATGCCGGTTTCGCGCAGGAACAAGCGCGCCAGCGTGCGAGAGGATGCGCCACAATCGCGAGACCATTCCTCGAGCGTGCGGTTATCTGCCGGATCGGCCTGTAACTGTTCGCAAATACGCGATAGCCGCGCATCTTTGGGCGCAGGAAGGTGCAGATTGGTGGTATGGGCCGATGCCGCCAATTGATCGAGCAAGACATCAACCAGCCGGCCTTCCGGGCCGTGTTCGTTATATTCGACAGGGAATTTTATCGCGGCCTGAACCAGTTCGCGCAAAAGCGGGTTGACCTCGATCACCATGCAGCTTTCGGGTAAGCCGGCGTGGGCATCGCGGGCAATGTATATGTGTCGTGCCCGGCAAAATGTGGAATGGGCGACGGCATGGTCAATACCTGGCGGTACCCATACCGCGCGCTGCGGGGGGACAACCCAGATACCGGCATTGGTGGTCACGGTCATTGTGCCTTCGCTGGCATAGATCAACTGGTACCAGTCATGGTGGTGCGAGCCAACACAATGCCCGGCAGCAACATCATTGATCCGAATATAGATCGGTCGCGGTAAAATATCCGGGCGCGGTCGGGGCGGGGGTAATTTTTCGGGTCTTAGCACGGGGAAATGTCCTGTTTGCCGTATTCAATGGCAGATTACCGTGAGACAGACGAAAATGACAGGTTTAGTTTGGAGTAAATCCAGACAACCGGGGCAAACGCCCCTGACCCGTACCCGCCGGGTCTTTGTACCATCAGGAAATTATCGCATATGCCAACGCCTTATCCAACCCCACGGACGCCGGAGATACCCGACGCCCACAACCCGACCGAACCCGATGCCCATGCCCCGGGTAACCTGGCGGCATCGGCCCCCGAAAAAACGGCCTTTATGCCGTTAACAGCCAATGGCAAAAGTGGCTGGCGGGGTAACCCGGAGATCCTGTTGATTTTAATGGCGACGGCAATGCCATTATCTTTTTCAACATGGATGGCGCTTTTAAACAATTTTTCGGTCGAAATGGCCGATTTCACCGGTCGTGAAATTGGCATTTTACAGTCTTTGCGCGAAATTCCGGGATTTTTGGCCTTTAGCGCCATTTTTGCCCTGTTGATTTTTCGCGAGCAAACCTTTGCCCTGATTTCGCTTATGGTGCTGGGCATTGGTGTGGCGATCAGCGGGTATTTTCCCACCATTGTCGGGCTTTATTGCACCACTGTTTTAATGTCGATCGGGTTTCATTATTTTGAAACCATGCAACAGGCGCTGTCATTGCAGTGGGTTGCTAAAAATCGAACGGCCATGGTGATGGGGCGACAATTATCGGCCAAATCAATTGCCTCGTTGCTGATGTTTGGCGGCGTCTGGGTGATGATGGAAGTTTTTGATATGCCCTATCGCGGGGTATATGTGGTCGGTGGTGCGCTGACGATTGTTGTTGCACTTGTGGCCTGGATGGTGTTTCCCAAATTTACCGATGCCCACCCGCAAACCCGCAAACTGGTGCTGCGTCGTCGCTATTGGCTTTATTACGCGCTGACCTTTATGGCGGGCGCACGGCGCCAGATTTTTACCGTTTTTGCCGGATTTTTGATGGTGGAAAAATTTGGCTACGATGTTGGCACCATCACCATTCTATATTTGCTAAACCATGCCATTAACATGGTGTTGGCCCCCCAAATTGGCAGGCTGATTGGTAAATGGGGGGAACGCAAGGCGCTGATATTTGAATATTGCGGGCTGTTTCTGGTCTTTACCGGCTATGCTTTTGTGCAAAATTCGCATCTGGCTGCCGGGTTGTATGTGGTTGACCATTTGTTTTTTGCCATGGCAATTGCGATGAAAACCTATTTCCAGAAAATTGCGGATCCGGGCGACATTTCCTCAACCGCAGGGGTGAGCTTTACCATCAATCACATTGCCGCTGTGTTCTTGCCTGCTGCGTTTGGCCTGTTATGGCTGATTTCGCCCAGTGCGGTATTTTTGACCGGTGCGGCTTTGGCGCTTGGGTCGTTGATTCTGTCGTTTAACGTGCCCCATGACCCGCGACCGGGCAATGAAGTGGTTTTGGGCGGTGCCAATGATGTGGGTGCCATGGGCCAGGCGGCTCGGTAATTTTACGTAAGCCGTTCGCGCCGTTTGATTTTTTGGCGTAAACATTCAATTAACAAAACGCCTGTTCCCACGAGCAGGCGTTTTTGTTTGCGTGTTGGCGTCTATTTTCGCAAAATCTTCAAAACCTGACCATCCGAACAAGAATATATTTGTCAGACTGACCATCATTTTCAGGGGTGCATTAAATGACTTTCTATCGTCCACTGGCGAGCGTTTTTATCGGTCTGTCGGTTAGCCTGATGGCGGGCACAGCCCTTGCCGACAGTTCGGTATCCCTGCGGATACTGGAAACCACCGACATTCATTCGCATCTGGTCAATTACGACTATTACCGCGATGCCGCGTCGCAAACCGTTGGCCTGGCGAAAGATGCCACTCTGATCAAAAAGGCCCGCGACGAAGCCGACAATGCCATCCTGATTGACAATGGTGACCTTATTCAGGGCAACCCGCTGGGCGACTATATGGCCAAGCGCCACGGCCTTAAAAAAAGACTCATGTCAAGCCCCTTGACGTAGCCGGCCAAGGGGCGAATTCATATATAGGACATGGAGTTATCTCTACTTTGGCCTGCTTTGTGAAGCTACTGCTTTGCGAGCCAGGAGCCATATAAGAGCGTTGAAAGATCAAGCCAGAGCAAGCTCTATCGTTAAGGGTGAGCGACCACGGAGCCTTAGCCATAATAACATGTATCCTGGGTCCACAGATGACTCACCGCGTATTGGGGCGAGTTCGTGGGACGAATAAATATCGACGGGGAAATATATGGCCAGAGTCAGCAATGCAATTCCATGGGGGCCTATACGCTCAACACTGACAGAGAAATTCAGCTTTGGTGACATTAAGCAAATCGTCGGTTATGGCGATTTGGATATGTCACGGCTTGCTCACCTCGAACAAAAACCTCAGAACGGCGCATCGAAGTCCCAGCTTCTCAGCGAAATTGACAAACAGGTTGGGATGATGAATGAAAATAATCGCAGCGCATTTGCATCGATCTGCTGCGAGGAAATGATGCGTCGTAAACCCGACGTCATCAGTGAATTAGAACGAGTTCTATCCAGAGTGGGTTGGAAGTTCTCCGGCACTGTACTTATCCCTATTGAGATTTTTGATATCTCGGAACTCATCAATATTCCCGACGCGGCGCATACGGATATTCAGAAGGCGGCGAGTCGTCTGCGCGATGGGGATTTGAGTGGGGCATTATCGGCCGCCTGTGGTGCTCTGGACACTGTGACCAGTGATATTTACAGCCGATATAATTTGGGCGATGCTGGCAAAGCATCGTTCCAAGAACGTATCAAAAAGTCTATTGGCGCCTTGAACGTAACAGACAGTCTGATAAACGAACTGTCTGAGATTGGATGGCCTGAATCTGACTACAAACCGCTGTCTACAAATCTGGAGGGATCATTAAACCAAGCAGCCTTTGTGATGCAAAAGTTACGGTCTGACATGGGCGATGTACACGGTACCAAGCCAGTCATCAGCGCATTGGTTTATGACTCTATCAAATGGTCATCTCTGTTACTCAGAGTCTTGGCGATCCGTTAACGAGCGCGTATGCGTGTTGCTCCTGTTGCGACGAAAACCCCGATCTCTTGCGATAAACGCCTCCAGCATGTACGGGATCAGCGTTACCGCATCCACCGGCTGGCTGTAGGTCTGGCTATGCAACTCAGCATAGCGCTCCAGATCAGCCCTCAGACTGGCCGGACAGGCGAAGGTCAGCTTAGTGGTTTCAGTCTTGGGCAGTGGGCCGAGACGTAACTTTCGGGTGATAGTCATTGCGACGCTCCCTAATTGATGAACAATGGTTGATAAGGACGAAGTACCAAGTCGCGGTTGACGATGATGCGTACTGGCAAGCCGGGCCGCTCCGTCAAGGTGGGTTGGATGTTCAGATTGCGTCGGGTCATCTCCTGGCCAACCTGGTTGATGCTGTCCTGCGCGCTGTCGCGACCCGCAATAATGACTCGATCACCATCCTGCCGGTTTTCCGGCGCGGCCAGTTCAGCGCCAACACCCAGCAGTGTTGTCAGCACCGCACCGGCAAAGATGCGATCCCAATGCCAATCGACGCCATCTTCTAGACCGGCGTAACCCGTCGGATCGGTGCCGACCAGGTTGTCCAGCGCCAGCGAGGAAGTATCCGGCAGGATGATGCGGTTCCAGACAACTTGAACGCGGCTCTGCCCGTAGCTGACCTGGCTGTTGTAGCGTCCCAGAATGCGGGAGCCCTGCGGGATCAGCAGATGCTGACCCGTTGCCGTGTCGTAGACTGGCTCCGTGACCGTGGCGATCACATCGCTAGGCAGGTCGGATTGGATACCGGTCACCAAAGCCCCGGCGATCACTGTACCGGCCATGACCTGATAGGGTGAACTTGGCAATTGCAGGTGCCCGGTATTACGAGTTTCCGTAGAACCGGATTGCAGGAATGCTTCTTTCTGGTCTTGCCGGTTCTGCACAGCCGTCGAATCAGCCGGTTGCGCCACCGCTGAGGCCGAGCTGCCGACCAGTGCATCAAAAGCCGCCATGGTGCTCCCCATGTCTGGCACAGCAGGCTGCGAAGCCACCGTGGCAGTCGGGTTAGTCTGGTTGCGATTGCCGGTCTGGAAGAACAGCGACGAGGCAGCCGCCGCTTCCGACTCTTCGCGTAGCGCGGCGGCGGGATCATGGCCATGTGCCGAATAACTGGCCACTGATGGCTGTTGCGCATTCACAATGGCCGGCCCCAGATCCCCCGGTAACGGTGGTCCCAATACCGGTACGTCGGGCGGTGCCTTAGGTGGCAGCATGGAATAGTCGGTGGGCAACTGCTCTAGCGCATCGGAGCGTGACACTCGCTCCACGTTGTACAACTCCGTTTGCTCAGTGCTCCCTCTCTGTGGCGGCTGCAATGACCAGAATGTGGCCCCGAGCACAGCGACTGCCAGGCTTCCGGTCAGGATCGCCAGGGTACGACGGTTCAGTCGCGTCACCGGGCGCGGTTGGGCACGCAGGGTCACGGTGTCGGGGGCGACTTTATCCACTGGCGTCGTGCTCCGGTCAGCAGTTTCGTCCTGATTCATATTCAATCCCTCCGTGCCACGCCATCCGTGCGCTCGATGCGTACTACGTCGCCCTTGTCACCACCCAGGCGCAGTTCCGCCGCGCCGAACAGCCGATCGACGATGTAATACGGCGGGCGGAACCGGTAGTTCACCAGTTGCCCATCCCCTTCGGCGCCGATCACGAACAGTGGTGGCAGTTCTCCTTGGGCAATCCCCGCCGGGAACTGGATATAGACCTTCCGGCCGTCGTCGAAAGCGCGTAACGGTTTCCAGGGCGGCTGGCTGCCGCTAATTGCATAGCGAAAGCGCAGGTTCTCCAGTGCCAGTCCAGTATCAATGGGTACGGTCGCCTGCGCAGTTTGATTGCGGCGCTGTAAGGCCAGCATCTGGTCACGCGGGTAGTCCCAGGACACCGATGCCATCCATGCCTGGTCGGTCGAGGTCAGTTCCAACAGGTAGGTACGCCGACTGGTGGTGATGACCAGATTGGTGTTCAGGCCCGAACGGATCGGCTTGACCAGTACATTGACCCGTAGCTCGTCACCAGCACCGCTGGACGTGTCACCCACGACCCAACGCACGGTATCCCCAGCCGCCACCGTCACCAGTTCCTCACCCAGTTGGAGCGCAATCACTGTCACGCGTCCAACTGCCGAATAGACCTGATACAGCGCCCCCTCGGTGAAGGGCCAGACCTGAATGGCATTGACGTAGCCCTCACGCGTCGGCGCCATACGCGCTTGCTCATTGGCCAGTGACACGCGCACGGTTTCATCGGCAGTCTCAGGTGCGGCGTCTGCTTCTTCGACCTCCAGCAGCGGTTTCATCTGCCCCGGCATCGGCAGCACTTCAGGCACCGCCACCACTTCCACCGGCAGGGGCGCCTCGGGCAAGGGATGAGCCAACACAGGTTCATCAAGCGAGATGGCGGGTGGCGGCTTGCCCTGCGTGGCGCAGCCCGACAAAACCAGCAGGATGAGTGGAAAAGCGTAAAAACGGAAAGACGATTTCATGGCTGGGCTCCTTCGGACGTATCCAGTTCACGGCTCCACGACAGACCATTGACGTAGATGCCCAGGGGGTTCTTGCGCAGACGGTCTTCGGTGCGCGGGGTTTGCAGCACGATGGACACCACGGCGGTCCAGCGCGCCTGTCCGGCGACAGCGCCATTGACGTAGCGGCGTTCGGTCCAGCGGACATTGAACGACGACTCGCTGGCACGCACGACACTGGTGATCTGTACCGTCACTGACTCCTTGCCGATGCGGGCAAAGGGGTCGTTGGTACGGGCATAGTCGTTGAGCACCGCCGCGCCCTTGTCGGTGGTGTAGTCGTAGGCGTCGAGCCAGCTCTGTCGCACCACAATGGGATCGATGGACAGCCCGCGCACCCGTGTCACAAAACCCGCCAGGTGGTGCGCAATCTGCGCGTCAGTGGGCCGGTACTGCGTGGCGGCTTCGCCCACAGCGCGTACCTGTCCCACTTCATCCACCTCCACCACGTAGGGGGTAACGATGGACTGTGCCGAACGCCACACCAGACCGCCCGCCATCAACAAGGCCAGCATCAGGCAGCCGAAGGCCATCAAGCGCCAGTTCTTCGCCTGCGCACGGGCCGAGCCGATACGCTCGTCCCACACTTGAGCGGCGGATTGATACGGGGTGGCCGGTTGCGGCGATTCCGCATAGCGCACCCTCGGTCGTTTGAATCGCATAAGCCTTCTCCTTGAGGGTCAGGTATCACCTTATTCATCTTGATTACGCAAACTTGGGCCAGAACCCGCACCACTGCTGTCGCCACCGCGCAGGGTATGTGCCGTCGTCGTGGCGGCCTGGGTAATATGCTGGCGGCGGTGCAGGCGTTTGGCCCAAGCGGGTTGTTGTTGGGCTGGGGATGCGGCGCTCTGGCTCATGCCAGTGGTGCTGCCACCCGAACTATCATCAGGCGACGAGCCGTTCCAGCCCGCCCGAAAGGGAGCCGTCATACGCTGCCCGGCAGCGGAAGCACGAGCGACCATACTTCGCCCGACAGCCTGAGCGCCGGACCTGGCAACATTGCCAAGGCCCGCTGCTGCCCCCTTGAGACCACCACTGGCGGCAGCCGAACCGGACTGGAATGCAGAACGGGCGCTGCCAAGGGTCGAGGTAGCCGTCCGTGCGCCGGAACCGGCCAATCGGGCAGCAGCCGGAGCCATCCGAGCCCCGGCCAGTACCGCGCCACCCACGCCTGTGGCCGCAGCACCCACGGCCATGGCGGTTCCGGCCGCGCCGATGGTGGCACCAGCCATAGCCCCAGCACCCAGTTGCGGCCCACCGGAAATCAGCCCGGTGGCGATGCCTGGTCCGAAGATGCCCAACGCCAGCAAAGCGAGCGATGCCAACATAAGAACCAGCGCATGGTCGATGGACGGCTCGTCCGGATGCACCTGAAACTCCGCGAACAATCCCGTGCCAATACCGACGATCACCGCCAGCACCAACACCTTGATGCCGGAGGACACGATATTGCCCAGCACCTTCTCAGCGAGAAACGCGGTCTTGTTCCACAGGGCAAACGGCACCAGCACGAAGCCCGCCAGCGTGGTTAGCTTGAACTCGATGAGCGTAATGAAGAGCTGGATCGACAAAATAAAGAAGCACAGGATCACCACCAACCAGGCGAGGAACATCACCACGATGGGATCAAGATTGACGAACACTTCGGGGAAGCCCGCCATCTCGCCAATCTGTTCCAGAATCGGCGCTGCTGCGTCGATGCCGGTCTTGGCCAGTCGCCCCGGTTGCAGGAAATGCTCCATCGTTAATGACGAGCCAGTGGCCGTTAGGCCAAGACCTGCAAAAGAACGAAACACGATCCCTGCCAACCAGTTGAAGTTGCCAATGATGTAGGCGAAGGCACCGACATAAAGCACCTTGCGCAGAAGCCTGGCGATCACGTCTTCGCCCTGACCGGTGGCGTGGCTCATCGCCCAGTACAAACCGGCAAGGGTCATATCAATGATGATCAACGTGGCAGTCAAGAACGCTACCTCGCCCTGCAACAACCCGAACCCCGAGTCGATGTAGGTAGAGAAGGTATTCAGGAAGCGGTCGATGACCGTCACGTCACTCATGGCCATGCCCGATCAGTTGGAATAGAAATCCACGCGTTGCGGCGTATAGGGTGTGCCGGTACCAAGAAAGCGGCGTCGCACTTCACGGGCTCGCTCGGTGGCGGCCGCCTGCCGCGCCAGTTCCAATGCGGCGGCCCGCTCCTGGGTGATCTGAAGCTGTTGGGCCTGGATCGACTGCTTGGCCTGTAAGGCCAGAAGCTGATTGGTCGCCTGCATGGCTTGCAAGGCGCCTTCTGCCGACTGGCTCTCATTCACCAGGTCAGCTAACGCGCTTTCGTCCTGTGCCAGATTCTGCGACGCCTGCGCTTGTACCCGCATCGCGGTGTGCAACCCGTCAAGGGTGTGCCGCCAGCGTTGCTGCGCATCCTGATACATCTGATCGCCACTGACCGTCGCGGCGTATTCTTCCGGGTAGAGTTGTGCAAACTCGCGGTCGAGTGTTTGTACGTCATAGGCCAAACCCTGCGCTTCAGCGATCAGGCGTTCGGTGGTGGCCAGCGTCGAACGCAGCCGATTGATGACGTTGTAATCCAGACCCGCCAAATTGCGCGCCTGATTCCGCAACATCTGCGCCTCATTCTGTAGCTGATTGATCTGGTTGTTGATCTGCTCCAGCGTGCGAATCGCGGTGAGCGCGTTCTGCACAAGGTTGGTGGGATCGACCACGACCCACTGGGCTTGGGCCGTAGACACGGTGCCAAGCATGGCCACGATAACGATGGCAAGAACACGTAGTTTCATGATGGATTCTCCTGTGGTGGATGGGTGAGGCGAGATTCAGCCAAAGCAAGATCAGGAAACGACGGCAGCAGATCAGCGCCCCAGTCGAGACCGCGATGACGAAGCCAGGCACCGGCGAACCCCGGCTCGCCAGCGTCCAGCAGCACACGGTCGATGGCGCGTTGGTCCTGCGGGGTGGAAGCTCCTGCAAACGCCAGTGCAACCGCTCCCAGATCGAGGTCAAACAGGCGATTGCCCAGCCGCGACTGGTAGTAGTAATCGCGCTTGGGCTGCGCGGTAGCGACGATCTCGATTTGCCGGCTGTTGAGACCAAAACCCTCGTAAATGGTACGGATCTGCGGCTCGGTGGCCTGCGGGTTGGGCAGGAAGATGCGGCTGGCGCAGCTTTCGATAATGGCCGGCGCAATGCTGGAATCCTTGATGTCGGCCAGCGACTGCGTGGCGAAGATAACGCTGACATTCTTTTTGCGCAGCGTCTTCAGCCACTGGCGGATGCGCGCGGCAAACACCGGGTCATCGAGGAACAGCCAGGACTCATCAAGAACCAATAACGAGGGGGCACCATCAAAGCGTTCGTCAAAACGCGCGAACAGATAGCCCAGTACAGCCAGCACCGCCGCCTTACTGTGCATCAGCTCTTCCATCTCGAAGCCCTGTACGTCGGCGCTGCCGAGCCGGTCATGGTCGGCATCCAGCAGCTTGCCGTGGGCTCCACCCAACGCATAAGGTGCGAGCGCCTGACGCAGGGCGTTGGATTGCAACAGCACGGACAGGCCGGTCATTGTGCGCTGTTCCCTGGGGGCTCCGGCCAGGCTCTCCAGCGCCGACCAGATGACCGCCTTCTCGTCGGGGCCAATGGCAACACCCTCGTGCAGCAAGCGACCTTCCACCCACTCAGCAGCCCAGGTGCGATAGCTGGCCTGCTCGATTTGTGCGAGTGGCTGTAAGGCAATGCCGCCATCGGCGCCCAAGTCGTAATGTTCGCCGCCCAAGCCCAGAATGGTGGCGCGCATTGAGCGGCCCATATCAAACGCAAAGATGCGCGAGGCGGGATAACGGCGGAACTGCATCGCCAGTGTGGCCAGCAACACCGACTTGCCCATACCGGTCGGCCCCACGACGAGGGTGTGCCCCACGTCGCCGATGTGCGTTACCAGTCGGAACGGCGTGGCACCATCGGTACGGGTAACGATCAGCGGCGGGCCATCCAGGTGATCGTTCTTCTCCGGCCCCGCCCATACCGCCGACACCGGCATCAGGTGCGCCAGGTTCAGCGTCGAGACGATGGGTTGGCGCACATTCGCGTAGGCATTACCGGGAATGGAAGAGAACCAGGCGTCAACCGCGTTGAGTGTTTCGGGAATGGTGACAAAACCACGGCCCTGAATCACACGCTCGACCATGCGCCGCTTCTCATCGGCTAGGTCGGCATCCGTGTCCATCACCGTGACCGTGGCCGTCAGGTAGCCAAAAGCGACTTGATCGCTACCCAACTCCTGCAAGGCGGCATCGGCGTCCGCCGCCTTGTTGTTGGCGTCGGTATCCACCAATGGGCTTTCCTGCTGGAAAATGGTTTCGCGCAGTAGCGCCACCACGTTCTTGCGCTTGGCGAACCACTGGCGGCGCAGGCGGCCCAGTGCCTTTTCCGCCTCGGCCTTGTCCATGCACAGAAAGCGCGTGCTCCAGCGGTAGGCGAAGCCCAAGCGGTTGAGGTCGTCCAGAATGCCCGGCCAGGTCGAGGTCGGAAAGCCGCGCACCGACACCACGCGCAGGTGGTGATCACCGAGTATCGGCGCCAACCCGCCGACCAGTGAGCAGTCGGTCAGCAGCGCATCCAGGTGAAACGGCACCTCGGGAACACCGATCTCGTAGCGGTGTGTCGAAATTTTCCCGTGCAGGTAGGTCAGCGTCTGGCCATCATCCAGCCAGGCAATGGCCGGCATCACTCCATCGAGCAGATCAAACACGCGATCAGTTTCCGCCACGAAGGCATCCAGCCGACCCCGCCAATCCACACCCTCACCGGGGGCGTTTTCGTACAGCATCCTGGCGGCGCGGGCATGGGATTCTTCCGGCGGCAGGTATTGCAGTGTGAGGTGGTAGTTGCTTTCAAAGTGCTGGCCCGCTTCCTCGAAGGCCGCGCGGCGCTCTTCATCCACCAACCAGGACAGCGCCTCAGGAAAATCAGACTGCGGGTAGTCCGCCGCTGGCTGGCGTTCGGCCTCAATGAACAGCGCCCAACCCGAGCCCAACCGTCGCAGCGCGTTGTTGAGCCGTGCGGTGGTGGCAATCATTTCGCCTTGTGTTGCACTATCAAGATCCGGACCACGAAACCGCGCCGTGCGCTGAAAGCTGCCGTCTTTGTTCAACACAACACCAGAGGCCACCAGTCCGGCCCAGGGCAACCAGTCGGCCAGCAGCACGGGACGCTGGCGATATTCGGTGAGGTTCAGCATCTCGACATCTCCTTACACGTCCAGCAGCGGCTTGTGTTTGATGTGCCGGGAGAAGACCTGCATGAACTGGGCATCAATTCGTGCACCCCACACCGCCAGCGAATGACCGACGATCCACAGCACCAGCCCTGGAATCCACAATTGCAGGCCGAGCCCCACTGCAGCGGCCAGGGTTCCGTTGGCGATGGCCACGGTGCGCGGTGCACCGCCCAGCAGAATCGGCTCGGTCAGCGAACGGTGCAGCGGAATTTCAAAGCCGGGGGCAAACCCCGTTGCATGGTCGTTGGCAGTGCTCATACCACCGCCCCGCCGGAAAAGCTGAAGAACGACAGAAAGAATGACGAGGCGGCGAAGGCAATGGAGAGTCCGAACACGATTTGGATCAGTTTGCGGGCGCCCCCGCTGGAATCGCCAAAGGCCAGCGCCAGCCCCGTGGCAATGATGATGATCACCGCGACAATGCGTGCCACCGGCCCCTGGATAGAATCCAGAATGGATTGCAGCGGCCCTTCCCAGGGCATGGAGGAGCCGGCAGCCTGTGCTGTGCTGGTCAGCAGGAGCATCAACACGGCCAGCAACAGCCCTTGTCCAGCAAGGGCGGCCAATGGGCGCAATCGCGCCAGGACAGACAATGGGTGGTCAGAAATACGTAAAGTAACAAGTAAGGTCATAGCGGCTCTCCTGTTTGATCAGTGGACGGGGTGGGATCGGAAGATGTCGGCACGATGGGCAGTACGTCCGTGAGGTAGTAACCCGTTGAATCGAAGCCTGTTACACGGGCAATGCTTGCAATACGGCGCTTGCGGCCACGTCCAGCGATATGAATCACGACATTGACTGCTTCGGCGATCAGAGGACGCGGTGGATTCACCGCCACTTCAAGAATCAGTTGCTCCAGACGCAGAAGCGCGCCAAGCGCAGAGCCTGCGTGAATGGTGGCAATACCACCGGGATGGCCCGTGCCCCAGACTTTGACCAGATCCAGTGCTTCGCCACCGCGTACCTCGCCGACCACCACACGATCGGGGCGCAGCCGCATGGTGGCGCGCACCAGTTCGCTCATGCTCACCACTCCGGCACGGGTACGAAGAGGCACGTGATCGCGGGCGGCGCATTGCAGTTCGATAGTGTCTTCCAGCACCAAAACGCGGTCGCCAGTAGTGGCAATCTCCGCCAACAAGGCGTTGGCCAGCGTGGTCTTGCCCGTGCTGGTGCCACCGGCAATCAAAATGTTCTGACGCTCACCTACCGCACAACGCAGAAAATCGGCCTGTTGCGCGGTCATCATGCCGTCGGCGATGTAGCGCGCCAGCGGAATCACGCCCACAGCGCGTTTGCGCAAGGCGAAGGCCGGCCCCGGCGCAGCGGGTGGCAAGATGCCTTCGAAGCGCTCGCCGGTTTCCGGCAACTCGGCGGATAGCAGTGGCTGACCGCGATGCACCTCCGCACCGACATGGGCGGCCACCAAGCGGATGATACGTTCACCGTCTTCGGTGGAGAGTTCCGCCCCCAACGGCGCACGACCGGTGGACAGGCGATCCACCCACAATGTGCGGTCGGGGTTAAGCATGATTTCCACCACGTCCGGGTCTTCCAGCGCGGCGGCAATCAACGGCCCCATCGCCGTGCGCAGCATCTGGATGCGCCGATCCAGTGATGCCGTGGACGCGGACGAGGCGTTCATGACAGAGGCTCCCCCGTGTGTTCCGCTGATTCATATGGCGCTGAGGTGTCATCTGTGCGCACGGGCTCGGGGTGCAACTCCTCCACCACATCACGCACCAGGCTGCGTCCGCGCAACAGGTGACGGCCAAGCTGTTCAACGAATTGCTCGAAGCGGGCCTTGCCTTGGGCGCGGGCCGCATCCTGATGCGCTTCTGGCACTGGTGTGCTCACTGTCAGGAAGTAGCGCACGAACAGCGCTAGGGTCTCTATCTCAATGTTCTGATCGCGCTCCAGCTTTTCGAACTGGCGTGACAGCCGATCCAACCGCTTGGCGATGGCGGCCTCGCGCTGGTCGGCGGCGTCCGGTGACAACCAGGACGCCAGGGCCGCCGCGACGATGCTGGATTTCGAGACGCCTTTCTTGGCGGCCAACTCATCCAGACGCCTGGCATGCTCGGGTTGGATAAAGAGATTCAAGCGGTATCGGCTCATAGCAGGATTCCATCATCCGGGTCGAGGGTCGCCAGCCGCGCCACGCGCTGCATGGCCGGGTCAAGCTGCTGGGGAAGCACTGGCGCCGGGTCGTCGTCATCCAGTAGCGCCAGATCGCTGACCGCCTGTTCCGGTTCTGGGTCGTAGGCGACACTGTCGGATAACTCAGGCTGACGACGAGGCCCGCCGTCGTCCTCGCTACCCAAACCGTCAGTGGATGCTGCAACCGATGCAGCGGGCGGGGCCGGAATCTCCAGCTCGCTCCAGTCATCTGGCCGCAAGGGAGGTGCATCGGCATAACGCTCAACATGAGAGGAATTGACCAACGCAGGCGGTGGCAGTACGCGTTGCTTAAAATTGGCGTCCGCGTAATAGCGCAGCTTCCTGGCCTTGATCGGTGCCACGCTGGACACCATCACCACCGCCTCGTCGGGCGGAAGCTGCATCACTTCACCGGGCGTCAGCAGTGGTCGGGCCGTTTCCTGCCGCGACACCATCAGATGGCCCAGCCAGGGGGCAAGCCGGTGGCCAGCGTAGTTGCGCTGGGCGCGCAGTTCAGTGGCGGTGCCTAGCGTCTCGGAAATGCGCTTGGCAGTGCGTTCATCATTGGTGGCGAAGGTCACCCGCACATGGCAGTTGTCCAGAATCGAGTGATTCTGACCGTAGGCTTTGTCGATCTGGTTGAGCGACTGCGCAATCAGGAAGCTGCGAATGCCGTAGCCAGCCATGAAGGCCAAGGCGGTCTCGAAGAAATCGAGCCGGCCCAATGCCGGGAACTCATCCAGCATCAACAACAGCTTGTGGCGACGTTCGATGCCGTCTGAGCCGTCAAGGGATTCGGTGAGTCGTCGCCCGATCTGATTGAGGATCAATCGAATCAGTGGCTTGGTGCGGCTGATGTCCGATGGCGGCACCACCAGGTACAGCGAGACCGGATGTTCAGCGGCGATCAGGTCAGCGATGCGCCAGTCGCAGCGCGAGGTGACTTCCGCCACCGTGGGGTCGCGGTACAGCCCCAGGAACGACATGGCGGTGGAGAGCACGCCTGAACGTTCGTTGTCCGCCTTGTTGAGCACCTCGCGTGCTGCGGAAGCCACGACAGGGTGTGGTGCGTCACCCAAATGCTTGGTGGTCATCATCCGGTGCAGGGTCAGCTCGAACGGGCACGCCGGATCGGAGAGGAAATTGGCAACGCCCCGCAGGGTCTTGTCCTCACTGGCATAGAGCACATGCAGGATGGCGCCTACCAGCAACGCGTGGCTGGTTTTCTCCCAGTGATTGCGTCGCTCCAGCGCACCTTCGGGATCGACGAGGATATCGGCAATGTTCTGCACGTCGCGCACTTCATGGGCACCACGTCGGACTTCCAGCAGCGGGTTGTAACCGGCCGAGTTGGAATCCGTGGGATTGAAAAGAAGGCAGTGTGAAAAGCGTGAACGCCAGCCCGCGGTAAGCTGCCAGTTCTCGCCCTTGATGTCGTGGATGACCACCGACGTCGGCCAGCTCAACAAGGTGGGTACCACCAAGCCGACGCCTTTGCCAGAACGGGTGGGCGCAAAGGCCAATACATGTTCCGGGCCTTCATGGCGCAGGTACTGGTCATTGTGCAGGCCCAGGAACACACCCACCGGCTGGGAGAGTCCCGCCTTGCGGATATCTGTGTCATTGGCCCAGCGTGCCGAGCCGTAGGTGGTGACTTGTTTGGATTGCCGGGATCGCCATACCGACATGGCGATAGCCACCGCAACGGCCACGAGGCCACTGCCGCCCGCAATAGCTCCGCCGGTGTCGAACACCTCCGGCGCGTAGGCGCCGAAGAAGAACCACCATTCAAACAGTTTCCAGGGGAGGTAGATCGGCGTGTCGAAGAGGTCGAACCAGGGCAAGCCAAGTCGGGGCTGATAGCCCAGGGTGGCGGCGGTCCACTGAGTGGCACCCCACACACCAGCGATCACGATACCGAAAACGGCTGCGATCTGTCCGAACAATACGCCCTGAGTCTGCATTGACTGGCTCCCGATACCTTTGTGATACCTCGTTTAATTGCGACACAAGGATGTGCCGTATAAGGCGAGGATCGGTGCCGGGCCAGTGCCGGTCAAAGACCGTTATCGACAGCTAGGTGATGCAAAAAACATCGTTTCAGGCAGGAGAATGAGCCATAAAAACACGGCAAGAGCGGGCGCGCTGCGGCGTGTCAGCCAGAAAAAGCAGAATTTTTTATAAATGGCAGACAATCAGAATGACGGCGAATCTTCCGGCGGTATATAGGGGGTATCGCCATCACCGTAGAAGCGCTTGCGCGTAGCCTCGGCCACGCGATTGCACAACACATCGCCCAGCGTTGGCCGGTCAGTCTTGCACTGCTGGCGCAATTCTCTCAGTCGGTCAGGATCGACAGCCAACTCCTCCACGCTTGGGATGTTAGCGGTGTCAGTTGCCTCCGGAGCAGGAGGCTCCGAGGGATTGCAGGCGGTCAGCATGATTGCCAGCAATAAAAGAACAGCGTGTTTCATGGTTCAGTCTCCTCTTCGGGATCGGGCTCTGGTGGTCTGACAGGTCTGGGCGCATCGGAAGGCTCAATGGCATGTACCCGCTCAACGAAGCGGGCCAATACCTCTGAGGTCTCAGCTTCCCGATGCAGCAAATAGGTCGTCAGCATCGGTGAACGCCCCGACAATGGCCGGGCGACTACACCCGACTCACGGCTCGTACTGATGTGTGCCGCGCCGGCCAGTCCCAAGGCAAACCCCGCCGACACCAGCGCCATCATCAAGTCACACGAAGCGACGCGCTCAGCAATCATGGGCTCCTGCTCCACCCGTCGCAGCAGTCGATCAATCTGGCGCGCATGGCCCTCACAGGCTTGTGGATCGCACAGCACCAAGGGATAGCGCAGCACTTCCTCCAAAGGAATGCGTTTGTGGGTCAACAAGGGGTGGCGGGCAGGTACGGCAACCATGATCGGATCGGCCCAGACCGCCGCAACCATGATGCCTTCGCCTACCTCATCGGATTGCGCGAACCCCACGTCGTACAGGTCATCCTGCAAGCCCCTAAGTTGCTGGGACAATGGCACCTCAAACAGGCGTATTTCCACCTCCGGTTCCTCTTGGCGACACAGCGCCAACAAGGTCGGGAGTCGCGAGGGAGTCACGCCATCTGAAAGCGCGATACGCAACTGCCCGTGAAAACCATTAGCCGCAGCTTTCACGCTGTCACGCGCCTGCTCTAAAGCTGTAAAAACGCGCGGAACATGCTCCAAAAACAGTTTGCCTGCACGGGTTAACCGCGTGCTGCGACTGGTGCGGACAAACAATAGCTCGCCCAAATCTTCTTCCAGTTCCTTAATGGTGCGCGACAACGGCGATTGCTCGATGTGCAGGCGCTCGGCCGCGCGGGCGAAGTGGAGTTCTTCAGCGACGGCAAGAAAGCAGCGAAGGTGACGAAGTTCCATATCTCCTCATGTCCGAGCTTTATTTACATTGATTACGCAACATCAAAAAGACTGCTAAAAAACATACGCTTCAACCATTCATTGCTGTTAACTGGAAGTCACAGGGTGTCACCATATCGGTTCTACAATATCCGCATTCATTTACCATGATGCTCTGAGCTTCATGTAGATGTACGTTTCCAACCAGAGACTGAATCAAGGCTGCGGCGCAAAGGTTTGTGCTGAAGCGATTCGCCAGTCATGGGCATAACTCTCTGGAATGTTGTCGCCCAACAGTGAATTGTTCTTTATATCTGGATAGACATCATCGAAGTGCTGCGACGTTTCGTCCGCATTTCGGCGCCAGATCAGGTGCGGAAACAATTTATCCGGATCGTCTATCCCCATGGCTCCGATCATGTCGAATGCCGAATCTAGTGTCCGTTTCTGAAAATTGGCTACACGCGTGTGGCGTCGCTCCACGTCTAGTGCTCGTCCTCTTCTTGGATTCTGAGTGGCGATACCGGTGGGGCACTTGTTAGTGTTGCAGGACTGAGACTGAATGCACCCCAGTGCCAGCATCATGGTGCGTGCGGCGTTGACAACGTCCGCGCCAACCGCCAGTTTGGTCACGATGTCGAAACCAGTGGCCGTTTTTCCCGAAGCGATAATCTTTATCTTGTCGCGCAGGCCGATGCCAGTCAGGCAATTGTGTACAAAATTAACCCCTTCTAAACAGGGCATGCCAAAGCGATTACTGAATTCCACAGGTGCCGCACCCGTACCACCTTCAGCACCATCAACCGTGATGAAATCCGGATAAACACCTGTTGCCAGCATGGCTTTGCATATCGCCATGAATTCGTGTTTACGCCCTATGCAGAGTTTGAACCCCACGGGTTTTCCGCCACTCAATTCTCGCAACTGCGTGACAAAATCAAGCAAGCCTATGGGGGAATCGTAGGTGCGGTGAGCGGGAGGTGACAATACGTCCTTGCCCATTTCAACCAAGCGAATCATGGCAATTTCTTCTGTGACCTTGGCTGCCGGGAGCACCCCGCCATGCGAGGGTTTCGCCCCCTGGGATATTTTGATCTCGATCATTTTCACCTGCTCCCGGATTGCGCGCTCGGCAAAGGCGTTGGGGTCAAAATTCCCGTCGGGTGTGCGGCAGCCAAAATAACCAGTACCAATCTGCCAGACGATATCACCACCCTGTTCGTGATACGGACTGTAGCCGCCCTCGCCGGTGTTATGGTAGAACCCACCGAGCCTAGCCCCTCGATTGAGCGCCATAATCGCATTGCTACTGAGCGCCCCAAAACTCATTGCCGAGCAATTCAGGCGAGAGGCGCTGTAGGGTTGTTTGCACTGGGCACCGCCAATGACGACACGCTTTGTCTCCTCCCGAATAACAGTCGGGGCAATGGAATGAGCGGCGCCCAGCCAGCCGGTATCAGTAATGTCATGTTCGGTACCAAACGGCTGGCTATCGTCCAGGTTCTGGGCGCGGCGGTATATCAGGGCGCGTTGTTCACGATTAAATGGGAGTTCCTCGGTATCATTAGCCACAAAATACTGCCGTATCTCCGGACCAATGTATTCCAGTGCATAGCGGAAATAGGCAGCGACCGGATACAGGCGATTCAGCGTATGTCGACTGAACCAGATATCATATAAACCCACCAGTACATAAAGCCCCAGAACCAGCGTTATAAAGTAGCCATGTTGCCAGAAAGAATAGGAAAGGTAGGCGCTGGCAGGAAGCACAAAAACTGCGACCAGCCAAAATACACTCTGTAGTGGGGTCATCTATCAAATCCTTTTAGTTCATCCCGCCATTCCTGCCAGACACGATGGTCACCTTTCAGCCCAAGCACCCCTTCTTTCACCTTTGATATACCAAATCCCCATACCTCCTGGACTGTTACATGAGGCGGCATAGCAAGTTCGCCGGAACTGACAATGGCATCAATGATGAAGGGCTTGTCGGACAGAATCGCTTTTTCAATTGCGGGAAGAATATCGTCCGCGTGTTCTACTCTCACGCCGTCACCTCCACAGGCCTTTGCGTAAGCTGCGAAATCCGGATTGGTAAGCCCGGTGGCTTCGTGACTCTTGGCCATACCGGAAACCTGCATTTCCATGGCGACAAATCCCAGCTCGCTGTTATTGAATACGATTACTTTGATAGGCCAGTTGTAGCGTACGGCGGTGACGAAATCGTTCATGGACATGCCAAAGCCGCCATCACCACACAGAGCCCAGATTTGGCGGGATGGATATAGGGCTGCCGCGCCGAGAGCTGCGGGCAATCCGGGTCCTAGGGAGCCGTGATTAAAACCGCCTACCATTCGGCGGTCGCCAGCCATCGACATATTGCGCGCCGTCCATATTGTGCACTCACCTACGTCTACAGCGAATATTGCATCGTCGGCCGCGGCATCGCTGATCGCCTTAGCGAAAATCTGCGGATGTAAGGGTTCATCCCGTCGCCCAAGGCTGGACTGCTTGTTGCTGTGTGCAAGCCACTTGTCACGTATGCCCAGTAATAAGTCGCGGAATTCCGTGGAACGTTGATGGTCATCGAGCATAGGCAGCAGTGCCCTTACAGTCGCGCCAGCATCTCCTACCAGACCCAGAGTAACAGGCGCCCGCCTTCCGATATGATCGACCCGCGTATCCACCTGGATGATAGGCCTCCCGTCAGGAAGAAATTCTGTATACGGAAAGTCGGTACCCAACATCAACAACACATCACAATCGTTAACGGCATGAAACCCCGCCGGATTGCCAATATTGCCGGTAAGCCCGACCACAGATCCGTCACGGTAGTCAAACACGTCCATGGCACGTAATGTATGGGCGATCGGTGAGCCTAGTTTTTGGGCTAAACGGAGAACCTCCGACTTGGCTTCACGGCAGCCTATACCGCAAAACACAGTGACACGCTTGCCATTGGCCAGTATGCGGGCCGCTTTCTCAATCTGTGTAGCCGGTGCCGCAAAGACAGGAAGCTCATGTACCAGTGGGTGGGTGTAATGTTCGCTGGCGATGTTTTTCGGAAATATGTCAGCTGCAACTTCAATGCGTACCACCACCCGTTCAGTGAGAGCCTTCTGCACCGCAATTTCGACCATGCGCGGAACCTGCTCGGGCGTTTCAATGATCGCCTGGTAAGCGCAGACATCATCGAATACTTTGGTGAGATCCATTTCCTTATGAAAATCACTGCCGCGCTGGGCAGTCGGCACCTGCCCGGTAATCGCCACCACCGCGCCACCCTCTTTTTGCGCGTTATACAAGCCGTTAATTAGGTGTAAGGCTCCGGGTCCTGCTGTTCCGGCACATACACCAACAGAGCCGGTCAACTCTGACTGGGCAGCCGCAGCGTAGGCGGCGTGCTCCTCATGACGAACAGTGATCCAGTTGAAGCGGGGATCCTTGATCGCATGGAGCACGAACGGATTGATTACGTCACCGACCATGCCAAAGATATCGCGAGCACCAGCCTCTGCCAGAACATCCAAGATTGCTGTAGAGATACTGCGGGCCATATAGCCTCCTGTAAATTGTCTGATAGAGGTGTTGCTGGAGGTCCATACCTAATGGCCCGTGACTTTCTTAAGGGGGCCTTTCGGTCGCTTGACGAACCAGATAACACCGATGGACGCAAGCATCATAATTGTCGCGGATTGGTAGAAGTCGTTGGTTGCCAGCATCACCGCCTGGCTGTCCACAATTTGGGAGAACATCGCCACCGCGCTTTGAGAGGGAACACCCAAATTCTCAAGCTGTGAACCGATCTGCATGGGCGTCTGGGGGTCGATAGCCGTAACAAGTTCCACACGATTGAACTTGGTTATGTGTTCCCAATAGGTCTGGGTGAGCGACGAGCCAACTGCCATGCACAAGACGCGAAGAAAATTCTGTAGTCCCGCGCCGCCGGCAATCTTCTCTTCTGGCAGGTCGGAAACCCCCAAGGATGTGAGCGTGATGAGGCAGGCGGGCACACCCGCGCCCAGTACAAACATAGGGATTGCCACGGACATAAAATCCACTTGCGTTGTCAGAAGTGCTCTCATGCCGAATGAAACCGCCAAGATGCCCATGCCATAACTGACGAGCAAGCGTGGATCAACTTTTGGCAATAGACGGCCTATGATAGGTGCGGTTACGACGGCGAGGACGCCCATGGGTGCGGTCGCATACCCCGCTAAAGTTGCGGTATATCCCATGAACTTTTGTAACCACAGTGGCGTCAAGACAATATTGCCGAAAAAGATACCGAACATCAGGCAAAGGGCGATCGTCGAAACCAGCCAATTGCGTGATTTGAAGACGGACAAATCGATAACGGGCGCTTTATCGGTCAGTTCCCAGATGATGAAAACCACTAATGATATCGCTGAGACAATGGCACAAATCACAATGAAGTTGGACGAAAACCAATCCAGGTCACGCCCTTTGTCCAGCATTACTTGAAACGCTGTCACGAAAATAACGAGAAGTGCCAAGCCAATGCCATCGAAACGAGAGCGTTTAATGATCGTTTCTCGTCCCTTCAGTACCCACCAGCTTCCTACCCCCACCAAAAGACCGAAACCGATATTGATGTAAAATACCCAATGCCAACTCCAATTGTCGGTAATCAGGCCGCCAAGTATCGGGCCAAAAATCGGTGCCACCACGGTCATCATGCCCCAAATAGCCATTGCAATATTGGATTTTTCTTTAGGGAAAACTGCTAGCAGCAACGTCGCGGAGAGGGGGATCAAAGGGCCACCGGTAAGTCCTTGCAATATTCGGAAAATTACCAGACTGGGCAGAGACCATGAGAGGCCACAGCATACGGAGAATATAACGAATCCAACAACCGAAACGATAAAAACACGAACCTGGCCAAATTGCAGCGCTAGCCAACCAGAGAGCGGAACAGTAATTGCCTCCGCCACAGCGTAGGAAGTAATTATCCAAATCCCTTCATTCGTTGATACACCGAGGTAACCTGAAATCGTCGGCATTGCGACGTTGGCAATAGTGGTGTCCAACACCACCATGAAATTTCCCAGCGCAAGTACGATCGCCGCGAAGACGAGTTTAAGGCCGGATAGCGGCGGAAATTCGTTGGAAGAAGACATGGTACTATTCCTGCACGTGACCCGAAGAACTCCCCGAAGACGTCAGATCGACTGTCGCTTCCATTGACAGGCCGATACGCAAGGGGTGTCTTTCGAGCTGTTCGGGGTCGAGACGGATACGCACCGGTAGACGCCGCACCACTTTGATCCAATTGCCCGTAGCGTTTTGAGCCGGGATCACCGACAAGGCCGCTCCGCTTCCTCCGGCGAACCCCTCGATCTGACCGTTGTAGACCACGTCGTTGCCATAGAGGTCAGAGGTCAGGTGAACCGTTTGCCCTGGCCTCACATGACCCAATTGGGTTTCCTTAAAGTTGGCATTCACATAGATGCGTTTAATGGGGACGATTTTCATCAGGCGCATGCCTGACTGAACGTGCTGCCCGATATCCACGGATCGCTGTGTCACGATGCCATCAACAGGGGCTCTTATGACGGTTCGTTCAAGATCGACGCGAGCCTGTTCCAGCCGTGCTTTGGCAGCCATGACTATGGGGTTGGTCTCGACCGTGCTGTCCAGGAACAGAGTCTGGTTGGCTTGCCGCGCCCCTTGTGCTGATACGCTGGCGGCACGTGATGCCGTGAGATTGGCTTCCGCCTGCTCCAGAGCCGCTGTTGCCTCGCGCAGCTCTGCCTGAGAATCAGTAAACTCTTGCCTGGACACGGCCCCGCCTTCCACGAGGTTTCGGCGACGCTTCTCGTCAAGCACGGCTTTATCATATCTGGCGCGAGCCCTAGCGACCGATTGTTCAGCGCCGTGTACCTGGGCCTCGCGCTGATCAGACTGTCCGGTGAGCGTCTTGTCACTGGCCATAATCTGCTGGACCTTACGACGAGCACTCCCCAGATCCGCCTCGGCCCGCCTGACGGCTATCCTGGCATCTGTATCATCAAGCACCACCAGAACATCTCCGGCATGAACGGTCTGGGTATCTACCACTTTGACCTCCTTAACCGGGCCATTGAGCAGTGGTGTGACCTCTGCCACCTCAACGTCGGTATAGGCGTTATCCGTAGAGACGCTCTTCCCGGCAAAGAAGAGTAACCAGACAAAATAACTCACACCTATCAAAATCAGCACACCGCCAAATGCCAGGAGCATTTTCTTGCGCTTTTCTTTCATGGTCGTGTTATCAGCGGCTGTCGATTGTTCATTCTCATGATGTTCAACGTGTTCGTTACTCACGGCTCTACTCTCGTCTCAAAGGTTGAAGGTGATTCGAATCCGCCTCCCAAGGCTTTCACCAAAGCCACATCGAGGGAGTATCCGCGGGCATGAATGGCGGCATCGGCAAGCCGCGCCTGAAGTAACGCATCTTCGGCGGTGAGTACTGTCAGATAATTGGCGAGGCCGCCTTGGTAACGTTCTTTTGTCAGACGATATGACGTTTTGCTGTGGGCCAGAACGGAACTGGTGGCCACCGATCTGTCGGCGACGGCTGTCAGGCTCTGAAGAGCATCCGCAGTCTCATGCAAGGCTTGGGTCAATGCCTGATCATATGACGCGACGGCGAAATCGTATTCGGCTCGTGCGCCGCGATAGTTGGCGCGCAGGCTCCCACCCTTGAAGATCGGCAAATTGATCGCCGGCCCGATAGCGCCGACATCGGAGCCGGAACTTGTCAGGTTATTAAGTCCCAAGGATTGAAATCCGATGAATGCCGTGAGATTGACGTTCGGGTAAAATTCGCTCCGTGCCACACCAACACGTTTGGCAGCAGCTTCGACGCGCCAACGTGCGGCAACCACCTCGGGAATTCTTCCCAGCAGATTGGCGTCTAAGGAGGCAGGGACGCCAATCGGCCGGCGGATCGACAACGAGGGCTGAGTAATATCGAGCGCCCTGTCCGGCCCTTTGCCCAACAGGGCGGCAATACCATTCTTGGCGAGCTGTATCCACTCATTGGATTCGGCCAGAGCAGCCTCGGCCGTATTCAGCCGGACCTCGGATTCCTCTATATCCGCCTGGGCATTCAAACCCTCCGCGGCACGCCGCTGCACAAGGTGGGCAGACTCTTGGCGGTTGCGAAGCGTTTCGGTTGTTATATCCCTGTAATGATAGAGATATTGCAACTGCACATAGGCGTTCGCGAGCGTTGTTGTCAACAGTAACCGCGCGGCCGCAGCATCCGCCTCGACGGCTTGAGCTTCCGATGTTGCAGCCTTCAGGGCATCGCGATTTTTCCCCCAAAAATCCAGCTCCCAACTGAAATCCAGCGTGACCTCACCCATGTCATTCCAACCGCGAGGAACGGCGGTTTTCGGAAAGATGTAGTTGTAGCTGAGTTTCTGTTTACTCGCTGCTGCGTTCGCACCCAGTGATGGGTACAACGTTGATCGGGCCGCCTGCGTACGAGAAATTGCCTCACGTACTCGCGCCGAGGCCTGTGCCATCGAAGGTGAATGAGCCAACGCCTCGATCATCAGTTCGTCTAACTGGTGATCGCCGAATCGGGTCCACCAATCCTGAGTCGGCCAATCAGCCTCCGGCGCGGCAAGACTCCGCTTAGATACCAATTCGGATGCCTGGACCGGCTGTGGTGCCGGCCCCAGATCAGGAACCAGTGCGCACGAACTCAAAACAACGCATAGCGAGGGTATTGCGGCGGCCGTCAGGCGTCGGAGGAGTCCACATCCCCGCCCATGTGACATGCACCACAGTGAAGTTAGCTGATACCGCATGGTTACCGCCTTCAGAAATTAGACATTTTGGCAAATATAAACCGAACCGCTCGGTTTGATCAAGAGGGGAAGCACAGGAAATAAAGCCAAATATAATGACGTTAGGAAAAAACAATACCGAACTAGCCGGTATGATAATGGTGTTCGGCATGGTATGCTCCAAAGACACACCAGCAATGAGGGAAGAGCAGAACATGGTTACCGCATCCGCCAACTCAAGCACCGGAACGTCTTTCCAACGCCTTCCGACAGGGGATGCGCCAGTGTTGTCTAAGAAGGCGCGAGCTGTTCTCAATGCAGCAAGAGATATTTTTCTTGCCAATGGTTTTGCCGGGGCAACCACCGATATGATCCATCAAGCGGCTGGCGTGTCGAAGTCGACGATGTACGCTCACTATCCGAACAAAGAGGCGCTGTTCGTAGCTGTCGTTGAAGCAGAATGCGAACAGTTCTTGAGAACGGTTCGCCAGCCGAATCTGACGGAAGAGCGACTGGCAGACATATTGAACTCGATGGCACAAGCCTATCTGAAGATCGTCCTTTCAACCGATGGATTAGCGCTATATCGCATGATTGCGGCCGAGGCTCCAAGGTTTCCCGAACTAGGGCGACGCTTTTACCTTGCCGGCCCCGCCACGATCAATCGTATAGTGGCAGAAAGACTAGAAAGCGCTGTATCGAAAGGTGAATTAGATCTTGGAGGCATTGGACTTGATTCCGCCGCCTCGCTGTTCGTAAATATGGTACGTGGCGAAGCACAAATGCAGTGTTTGATGCACCCCGATGCCCCAGCATCAGCCGCTCAGCGCGATCACTGGGCCAAAGATGCTGTTACCGCGTTTCTCCTCGCCTTTCAGAAGAAGTCCAAGAACAGTACTCAGCCTTAAGTATTAACGTCCCAGCGGCGTCAGCTAATTGCTGGG
This sequence comes from Thalassospira sp. MCCC 1A01428, assembly GCF_002115825.1. Lineage (GTDB taxonomy): Bacteria > Pseudomonadota > Alphaproteobacteria > Rhodospirillales > Thalassospiraceae > Thalassospira. The sequence goes on from NZ_JFJZ01000001.1 coordinate 272,825, forward strand.
CCGCGTGACCGCCCCAGCTTCCATGATACAAAATCACCGCGCACCACTGCTGTAAGTTGCTGCCCCAATCGTTGTTCTATCACCGGCCGCCACGGCACCAAGCTGAATCCCATACCCTCATCCAGCATGGCGAAGCGTCCGCTGGCGAGCATAACACTGCGCCGGTAAATACCCGTCACACGCTGCCCATCTGTCACAGGCCGATGCTCCAGGCCAGTCTCGGCTACAATGTCTTTTGCCGCTTGCGCCAACTCTCTGTTTCGTAAAGTTCTCAGCAGGTTTCGGGCAAGGACGATGTGCTGCCCGCGCTTTTCGGCAAGCCCTTGTTCGACCAGAAAATCCGCGCGTTCCCGCATCGCCTGTTTTGCGTCGCTGCCAAAGCCCAAGTCACTCAAGTCGTTACCACCCTTGATCAATTGCTGATCCAGCCAGGTAGCCCCGATCACACGGGCCTGCCGCTCAATGGGCAGGTGGGATTTCAGTTCCACCGCCACGCCACCCAGGCGCTGCGCGTCGTACTGGCGGCCACGCTCGGGCAAGTCGCCCGGCACCTTCCAGAGCCCTTCAGTCACGCGCTCGACGATACCGGCGCGGCGTAGCGCTTCCAGCCGGCGAACATGGGATGCCACAACGTCTTGCGGGTCGCGTCCCGTGTTGCCCCGACCTTGTTCGATCACCAGGTGATGGTCGGTGCGGTACAGGCCATCGTTGGCCAACGCTGCAATGTTGCGGTCGGCCGTGCGCTGCTCAACGGAGCCGCGTACTTCCACCACCGCGCCGGTGGGATAGCTCGCCAACTCATCGCGCGCATTCAGCGCAACGTAATGGGCTTTGCCGTCCACACCATCGACTACCAGATAACCGCGATCATGCAGTTCATCCGCCAGCCCCTTGCTGGTGACACGGCCAACAATGGTACGCCCGTGTCCAGGATCGTTTTGGCCCGGCTCAAAGACGGCCAGTTCTCGTGACTGGCCACGCATGGCGCGTTGCAGGGTGCGGATGATATCGCCACGTTCGCCCAGAGCACGCAAGGTCTTCTCGGCGTCAGTGTGGATGTCCCAGGTTCCCGGCTGCACCTCGTCCGCCAGGCCCAGTTGCTGCAAGTGCTGCAAGCGGCCAATGAGTAGTTGCCTCTGGCCTTGTAGTTTTGGATCGTTAAAGCGTTTGATCTGCACCCGGTGCTCGTTGTCAGCCTCACGTTGCAGTGTGCGATCCAGGTTCGTCCACCGCCCCTGTTCCACCTCACGCCGCAAGGTCTGTTGGATCTCCAGTTCGGTGCGCCGTCCCAGCCATTCCGTCGCCAGTTCAGCGGCTCGGTGGCGGAAGCCATGGGCGATGTAGTCGCCAGCGATAATGAGGTCTTTGCCGGTGTCGTCACACCCACGTACCACCAGATGGGTGTGGGGGTTGTCGGTGTTCCAGTGATCCACTGCCACCCAATCCAGCTGCGTACCCAGGTCGGCTTCCACCCGGCTCATCAGGTGACGTGTGTAGGTGCGCAAATCATCCAACTCAACCCCATCCTCGGGCGAGAGAATAAAGCGGAAATGATGCCGGTCGCCTTGGCTACGTTCCTTGAAAGCATCGAGATCAGCTTCGTCAATCTGCGGCCCGTAGGCCCGGCCTGGCTCACCCTCACGGCCCGCACCATCGCGCTCGATATAGCGCAGGTGTTTCGCCAGCGACTGCGGGCTGGCCCAGCGTTGATTGACCAGCAAGGTTTTGATGGTGACTCGGCGAGAGAACGGCGTCAGGGATTTTCCCGTAAATTGAGCCGCCGTATGGCCACGGCCCAAACGCGAACCGGGGCGCTGGCCGGTGTTGCCCACCGATGTCTGACCCCGTGCCGAAGATTTGCCACCACTGGTCTTCCCCGTCTGCTTGAGGACTTTGGAAACGAAACCCTGACCCTTGCCCCGGTGTTTCGGGGTGCCGGGGCGGAGTCGAAAGTCATCATCACGCTGGTCACTCATAACCACGCCACTAGCAAAGGGTGGCGTGCTTCGTCGTATGAAGCACGCCGGTATCTCAGAGTTGACGCAGGCTTCATACATCTCACGGCACGGCGGCAAAGCCGCATCGTGCCGCATACCCCCCACGTGCAGACTGACTTTGCGGGCCGCCAGGTGCCGCCCCCTTTTGTCTTGCCTTCCGCCTTTGCCCTTCGCTGACGCTCAGGGCGTCGGCGGCCCGGCGGCGCTGTGCTGCTGGCAGACAGCCCGCTGGGGAACACGCCAATGGCCGTAGGCCGGGCGTGTTCGAGGCAAGACGTCTGCACGTGGGAAGGCAGCGCTAAATGCGATGCTCGATACGTAGGATCGGCGCTCGCACTGCACGCGCAACGACGTGGTGACGGCCAGTGTATCGACACGCCGGATGGCACGATGAAGCGCAGTGAATCGGCGGTCATCATCGGCGTGTCTCCAGCCAGAGCGGATGTGCGACACCGATCACGTCGGATACATTGACCGGCCCGAAATAGCGACTGTCGAACGACGTCGGATTGGTGATGCTCAACAGGAAGAGTTCACCAGGCTGAAGCTGCCGACAGGCTGACCAGGATGACAGCGGGCGGCCTAGCCGATCGGCTGACAATGTTTTTCCGACTGATGCACCGTCGATACGCACCTGGCCTGCGACAATGCAAACGTGCTGCGGTGCGACTGCACCCACACGTTTCAGCAATGGAATGTGGTTTGGCAGGTATCCGCGTTGCGCCGCCAAGATGGCGGCGTCTGGCGGCAAAGTGGTCAGAACGACGCTGCCGACCTCCAGCCGAAGTGGCGACGAACCAGATTGATGTTGTAACGGATCAAGGCGGTACCAACCCACTGCCACACTGTTGGATGGGTTGTAGATCAGGCGCGGTAGTGGCTGCACAAAAGACGCCCAGGCCAGTGCGGCAAGGCCACAGGCGGACAGAACCGCCAAAACGATGCAGACGCGGTGGCGCGAGCGAAAATGCGGCGCTGTTTGAGGGGATCCTGACTCAGTGATATGGAGTGTCATGACAATGTCCTCCCGGCCAGCCAAGCGGCATGCCGCTCGGTGGTATATTCGGGCAACGGAAAACCCGCAGCGAGTCGGTTGGCTAGCGTACGCCAGTACGCAGGCGACACTGTTACCGGTGCAATCCCCAAGGCTTCAATAGCGTCGATGCATGCCAGCACGGTGCGCACAGCATGGTCGCCTTCAGTGTGCAGCAGCAGGCGCGCGCCGGGCTGCACGCCGGGGATGCGCTGCATGACATCCCGTGGCAGACCAGCCTGCATTACCATCAGTTGCCAACGCACCGTGCCGTAGTCGTTCGCCTGCCAGCGAATGCGGCAGACTATGGCACCCAGCGGGAACACCGCCACGCGTCGCCAGCGGTCGAACCGAACGACGCGCACGGGTTCACCGAAGCGTAGGTAAAGCTTGAAGCGGGATTCGAAATAGGCCAGCAAGACGCGCGTCAACGGTGCGCCATCGTTCTGACCGGAGAACGTGGCAAGCGGTGGCGGCAATGCTGTCGTCGTCGCCGAAGACTGTGTGTTCATGATGGATTCTCCGGGAACTCGCGTTCCAGCAACGCGCGCAGCAACTCGGCCACGGTCACGCCCTGCGTGAAGGCCAACACTTTGATGCGTGCCCGCATGGCGGGTGTGATGTCGAGGGTCAATCGGGCGGTGTAGAGGTCGCCTTTGTTGACAGCATCGGCGTCGCCCTGGCGAATCCATGCCTCCGCCTGTGGATTGGCGGGCGGACGCGCACCGATGCCGATGCGTTTGCTGTGTGTCTTGCTCATAACGGCCACCGCAACAGTTCATCCACCAACGCCGTGATTTCACGAGCAGCGAGGCTGTCTGATGCTATTTCACGTGCCAGGCGACCAGCGGCCACGCTATCGGCAAAGACGATGCGCTGGCGTACCTCGGCGCGCAGTGCGGGCAGCGGTTGTTCCACGAGGGCCTGACGGGCTTCACGCCCGATCACGGTGGTACTGACCCGCCGGTTGATGGCGAACGCCGCCATGAGCTGCGGGCGGAACACCTGGGCCTCGCGAACCAGCGCCACCATCTCGGCACTGGCCCACAGGTCGTAGGGACTGGGCTGCACCGGGATCAGTACACGTTCAGCGGCCAACAGTGCGGAGCGCGCCAGAGCGGCGATCCTGGGTGGCCCGTCGATGATGACGTGATCAGCGCGCCGAGCGAGTTCGGGGGCTTCCTGGTGCAGGGTTTCGCGGGCGAGCCCGACGACACTGAACAGCCGGGGCAAGCCTTGTTGGCTTCGGCGCTGCGTCCAGTCCAGCGACGAGCCCTGCGGGTCGGCATCCAGCAAGATGACGTTCTGACCACGTAGTGCGAGTTCGCCGGCAATGTGAGTGGCCAGCGTGGTCTTGCCCACGCCGCCTTTTTGATTGAGCAACGCGACAATCATGGCATCACCCTCCCTGTCGGAAAGCGACCCCATGAACGGCCTAGAAAACGCATTGGCTGTTGCGGGCTGGCGGTTATCCACCGCCGTAATAGCTGTATATTATTATTGGTTAGATAAGATTTTAAGTTAGATATTAAGTTAAGAGCCGGAAAAAACCTTCCTGTTCTTGGGCTTACCTGCGATTTGCGCGCCTGATAGCACGATACCGGTGCGCCTGATAGCACGAGTCTCCGCGCGCCCGATAGCACGAGCCCATTCACAGCTTGTTCTACCGCTATCCTCTGACTTATCCCCGTGCCGTTTGCGGCACGGGCCGAAAGAAAAGCATCTCCGGTTCGCCGGGCCAACGTGCGATGGACAACTCGTAACCGGGCAGTGACTGCTTCACCACCAGCCTGCGCAGATCGCGGGCAAAATCGCGCGGCTGCGCCAGACTGCCGGACTTGCGATACAGGTAAGGGAAATCGAACTGCCAACCGTTTGCCTGCCGACCGCCATGCTTGCGCACCAACCGGTACAGCCAGCGCTCGATGCCGCCGGTGAGCCGGAAATACGTAGGGTCTATAGTGAGCACCAAGGCAGCATCCACGACACCCGCGTAGAACCAGTCCGGCAGGATCAGCTCGATGCCCAGCGGCTTGCCGTTGGCATCGGCCAGTTCTTTCCACTCGTTGATCCAGGAAAATCGGTGCAGGCGCCGCCCGGTGCTCTCGCGGATGGAGGTGGCCACCGTGGTCGATTGCAGCCGGTCGAGCGCGGCCTTGAGGCGCTGGTAGTCGCGCAATGAGGTACCGCGCCGGATAAAACGCAGGATCTCGTAGGGCGTGGCCTGCATCCGGCGTGACGGCTGGATGCCCGCATCGCGGGCTTCCACGATCTGGCTGGCGGCCCAGATCAGAATGTCGGCGTCCCAAATGGTGGCGATGCCGTGTTCCTGGGTGCCTTCGACGCGCAGGGTGATATTGCCACTGCGAAAGTCGATCGGCGCGATACGGCGCGACTTGGCCAATGAGAAGAACGGATAGGCCATCAGGTCCTGGGCATCGCGCGGCGCCATGTCCTCGCCCGGCAGTGCGCGGAACAGATCGAGCTGTTCCCGCTGCGCTGGCTGCTGCCGCGACGGCAGCGATGAGTTGGGCATGACGATGGCCACCGACACACTGCCGATCAGCGGCCATCACGGTAGTCACCCGCGTGGCGTTCGGCGTATTCGGGATCGGACGTGGCCTCATAACTGCGCGCGTCGGCCCAGGCATCGAGATCAGCCACGGCGTACATGACGCGACGGCCGAACTTGCGAAACTTGGGGCCACCGCCAATCACGCGCTGTTTTTCCAGTGTGCGCGGCGACAAGCGCAGATACTCGGCGGCTTCGTCATTGGTCAGGTAGCGTTGGGGCTGCGCGGGCGCATCAGTTGCGGCAGCAGCGGGCCGCGAGGGATTGGGTCGCATGGTGGGCACCTCCATCGGTTGTAAACGTCCAGCCACACCGCGTGACCGGATGGAGGCAGTCTCAGATAAGGCAGGACGTTTGCTCAGGGACGTTTTACAGACACCGCCGCGCGTCCCCCCTGCTCAGCAGGTGGAAGTTGTGCCAGGTGGCGATAGCCGCTCTGCATCAACCTATTGCCCCGGCGAACCAGACGGCGCACGCGGGCACGCAAGGCGCTGTCGGCGTGCCAGTCGGCCGCGACTGCATCAGTACCGAACAGCCCTTCGGCCACTTCGCGCAAGGACGCACCCGCCAGGGTCGCGTCGAGCGCCTGCAAGGTATGCAGTTCCAATAAGCTCGTGAGAGAGGGCCGTGGTCGAGTCACTGCCACAAGAGACGTGCCGGTGGCAGTGGCCAACTGCTTCAGGGAAGCCGACAGCGCCTGACAATGTGCCTGGGAGGCGTCGCTGGCCCGCACGGCATATGCGTAGGCCATGCCATCGGCCAGATCTGGTGCCAACGCGAAGCGCAGGCAGCCACCCGCCCAGCGGCTTACCAACAACAGACGCTGGCCATCATGGATCAGGTGTTTGTGGCCAGGAAGCTGCCACAACGCGAAGGCCACCGCCTCGGGCGGTGGGTCGGTATCCGGATAGAGTTGCAGCACGGCATCATGATCGGGAAACCAAGCGGGGTGCGCGTCGCGCGCATCCAGGGTCGGGTTTTCCAGCAGGCGCAGCCCCCAGCGTTGTGCCGCATCAGATCGACGGCAACGGCGCCAGTCCCGGCGGTAATCCGGGTGGCGGCGCAGATACTCCCAGGCCAGCGCCTGGCCATCCAGGTGCAGGACGTAGAGATAGGCCGCCGTCGGATACCAGGACGGGGCGCAGGAATCAGCCATGGCGCAACCTCCCTCGGCTTGAGGAACGTCGCCACGGTGGAAAATTGCACTATGAAGCCATCATCGCAACATCATGGGTGAAACGGTATATTGTCAGCGTCAAGACCGATTGGCTCCGGTGCGTTGCGGGTTTCGTCCGAATGCGACGACGGCTCGCCCCAAAATGGCGTGCCGTATTGGCCAGCCTGCCAAAAGCCGCGCCGTGCATCATGACTGTTTCGGGCAGCTATGCACTGCGTCGGTGCAAGGTTGCTTATCCAGACCCTGTCGGTCTGAGGTCAGACCTAAAAAGACACAGTGGGCCGCCACTGACGTGGCGGTTCAGTCGGTCATTGACCCATTTTCCTCGGCCAGCCGCAGGTATTCCGATAGTCGCCGCACCGGCTGAAAGTAGCGATCACGCATCACAGGCTGTCCCTGCGGCCCGACGATGGACGCCAGATCGGACAATTTCACCATCCCCAACTCAGGCATACCGATTCCCAGGTCGATCAGGCCGTGGGCGGTGTCGCCATCGGCAGGGTCGAGCGAGGCCAGCAGCCAGGTGGCGTGCGCATCCGGGGTGAATAAGCGCACAACGGGCACCGGGTCGGCCTCCTGATTGTTGGCAAGCAGTTGCGCACGCTCCGCATCAGTGACGAGTGCAGTCATGGCCGCCCACCCACCACAAAGGCACTGAACCGCAGAACCGCATCAGCGTTTGTGTACAAACACACGCAAGCGCACTCCCTCAATTCCACGAAAACGTAGAAGTGTGAAAGCGCATTGGCGTCTATCAGCAAAGGCACGAATACGGCTCTCCGGATGGCACATGATCCGCAAAAGCGGATTTCCGTAAAGGCACGAAAACACAGAGTAATACCAAATGAACACTATAGATTGTAGCCCTATAGGGCGCAATAGGCTGTCATCTTGGTTTTTGAGGGGAAACCATTGGTGGCAGAACAGTACTCATTGGCGAAGGCATTGAAGGCCGTCAGAAAGGCGCGTGGCTTGAGCCAGGAAGCCTTCTCTGATGTGTCCAGCCGTACCTACCTGAGTACCCTGGAGCGCGATCTGAAAAGCCCGACCCTCAGCAAGCTGGCTGAGCTGTGTGAGGTGATGGAAGTTCACCCCTTGACGCTACTGACGCTGGCCTACAGCGGTGACAGTGAAAATCAGGCCGACGAGTTGTTGGCGCTGGTTCGCCAAGAGTTGGAAGAGATTACTAAAAACGACCTTTAAGTAATTGAGGTGAGCTATCTACTGTTGCAAAGAGCGGAAAAACTTCAACCTATTTTGACTGTCACGCACAAGTTATTGACTTCCAACATCTTGCAGGATGACGAACAACAACCATACGGGGGAAGACGTGATCTCTATCAGTGATATTTACGACAAGGATATCAATTTCCTGTTTGGCTCAGGAGCTTCATTTGGACTTCTTCCTACGCTGCAACTCCAACTATCTGATGAGAATGGTCGAAAATTTACGCTAGAAGAGCTGGCGACGAAATTCGAGAAAGACCGTGATCGGCGTTTTGTTCCATTATTCATGCACTATTACTCCACCTGCATCAGGCCTGCAGAACAACTCACCCTTGAAACAGCAACGGCTACCGACTCAGGCAGGCCGGTCATCGAGAACTATCGCACTTTTCTCACTACAATTTTGGAAATGGTCAAACGGAGAAAGGCGTTGGATCGTTGCTGCAACGTTTTCACAACGAATTACGATGGATGCTTCCCTCTTGTAGCCGACCAATTGCTCAAAGAGGGAAATACGGACTTTGTCTTGAATGATGGCTCGCGAGGTTTTACTAAACGGATATTGCAGGCTAGAAATTTCGGCTCCTATCTTTGCCAAACCGGTGTTTTCGGCCGTTATCAAAGCAGCATCCCACAAATCAACCTGATCCATCTCCACGGCTCCGTGTATTGGAGCAAAGCAGATAGTGCGATCGTAGTCGACTACGATATTTTATCCAAAGAGTCGTTGCTGAACGAAGACTCGACAACTGTGTTGCAGCAATTTTCAGAGACTCTCAATAGTTCCGCTGCCACGCTCGAAGATTTGCAAGAACCAAATTTTGATGACGATGCCCTATCCACATTTTGGGCGAAGTATGAACAGATACCTATCGTCAACCCGACCAAGTGGAAGTTCCATGAAACCGTGTATGAGGAACACTACTACCAGATGCTCCGGTTGCTCAGCTATGAGCTTGAGAAACCCAATGCAGTGCTTATTACCTTCGGTTTTTCCTTCGCTGACGAACATATCCTCAACCTTGTGATGCGCTCCTTGTCAAACCCGGGACTACAGGTATTTGTATGCTGCTTTGATGCCTCTGAACACCAAGTGATGTGTGAGAAATTCAAAAGCTACCGCAATGTCCAGTGTCTAACCATTGATGGGGAAAACTTAGATTTCACCACGTTCAACAAAAAGGTTCTGGCATGGCCAGAAACAAAAGAAACAGCACAATCTGTGGTTGAGGCAGGATCTGATGCGGTAGACGATGGAGCCGAAGCAAGCGTATGAGCATCCGAGTTGGCGATGTCATCGCCATTCATGGCACGAAGGTGATTCTCAAAATCGACGAGACGTCTAGTAAGGAGTCATTATTCTACGATGGCAAGAAATATAAAGGGGTATCAATCCGCGAATACCTTTCTATCCAGCGTGGTTTTCGAGACATCATATGCATGGTTGAGGGTGAATACCTTGACGAAAGCCGAATTGAAACAAGGGATGGAAAGCCCTCTTATGTGAGGAAGGTTGAAGCTAGACCCATTGGATTCTTTGACCATGCAGGCTTTTCTCAAGGAATAAAGTACTTGCCAATGATTCAGGACCCGGCATTTCTAATGCCGGAGGAGAGAATACGATCCATCTTTGACCGAAATTCTGATGGCGATTTCAAAATCGGACACATGCTGAAAGAGGAAATCGCAGTAGGGCTTCCATGGAGACGTCTCTTTAATAGCCACGTTGGCATATTTGGTAATACTGGTAGCGGAAAGTCCAATACGCTTGCGAAGCTCTACTCCGTTCTCTTTGATCAAAAACTCCAGCTAATCTCTGGGAAGAGCCGTTTCATTATTCTCGACTTCAACGGGGAATATGGAGGCGAACAGTTGGCCCCAGCGGCACACAAAACCGTCTACCAGCTCTCCACCCTGACAAATCCAGACCCTCATGATTCCAATGCCCGCTTTCCATTGGCACCACAAGAGTTTTGGGATATTGAAACGCTGTCATTGCTTTTCCAAGCGACCACCAATACGCAGAGGCCCTTTCTAAACCGGGTTATTTCCGGGAAATTGAGGTACGGCGGCAATCGTGCCGCATTGGCGAACTACGCGAAATCCAAGTTCCGCCAGTCGTTCTGTGCAGGTGAAGTTAAGCCAGCAACGCTAGACCTGATGCGAACGATTGCTCGGCGCATGAACAACCAGGCTGTTCAGGATCTCTTGGCGGAGGTTACATGGTACCGTAATGGTCGCTTCCACTACAGAGCATTCATTGATCCTGATGGAAATCAATACGCCGCACACATCGCACCGACCGTAGATACGCTAGATATTCAAGATATTGACGAATTTGATGAACTCGTTCTTCGTGTCAATCTGCAATTGATGTCTGACCTGAATGCTGGATATGTTCAATTTGAACATATCCAGCCACTACTGAAGCGTGTTGAATCGTCGCTGTCCAGTATGCGTAAAGTCTTGGTCATTGGAGACGCCCCGCAACCGGAAAGGCTGCTAACGGTCGTTTCCCTACGTCGCTGCAACAACGAAGTCAAAAAAGTCTTACCGCTGCTATTTGCCAAACACTACTACAATGCACATAAGGCTGTCGTGGCCACTCCCCCCGACCAAACTGTTCATATCATTATCGATGAAGCCCACAACATCCTGTCTGACCAATCCACACGCGAAAGTGAAAGCTGGAAAGATTATCGCCTAGAACAATTCGAGGAAATTATTAAAGAGGGGAGAAAGTTTGGAATGTTTGTCACGATCGCTAGTCAAAGGCCTGCTGACATCTCCCCGACCATTATTTCTCAACTGCATAACTTCTTCATCCATCGACTAGTGAATGACCGAGATCTGTACCTGATCGACAATACGATTTCGACGCTGGACACTCTGTCACGCAATCTCATTCCAGGGTTATCCCAAGGTTGTTGTGTGGTTACAGGCACAGCCTTCGACTTACCGATGGTGATACAAGTAGATCGTTTACCAAATAATAAGCAGCCTACAAGCGAGGACGTAGACCTCGAAAAGCTTTGGAGCGCATCCGCTAACGACAATGAAGATGCCCGTAGCTAGTTCGAGGGTTTTACTCTCCTCGTAGATTACTCACAAGCGAGTCGCTGACATGCGAATGGAGTTACCCCGCTGAAGTGGCGGGGTACTCCGGTCCTTACGCCGCCTGGGGCTTGCTGCGCGACCAGATCAGGTCGTGCGTGCCGTCCTCGCCCTCGATCAGGCGAGCGTAAACCGGAGCCGGGAACGAAGGGTCGTCGGCGGTGACGGACAGGTAGTCTCGCCCGGCCTCGCTGGTTTTCTTCCACGCCGCGCCGATGTCGTGCCCAGCGGCCTGGAGGCGAAAGTCTGGAGCATTCTCGCTGTCGCCCTTGTCGTTGGGCACCAGCTTGACCTTGACGTTGAGCGTCAGGGTGCGAAGAGTGCCGGTGAAGCCGTCTTTGTCTGCGGTAAAAGTGCCGATGTTGGCCATGGTGTTTCTCCTTTCGGGTTAAACAAGGTTCGCGCCCATCGCGTCCTTGTTGTGATCCGAGCGGCGGGGGACGGGCTGGCTGCACCGCTTGCGGTCGCAACGTAGTGAAGAACCGGAAGGCGCAAACAATTTGTCCCGCGAGGAATGCGCCCAGCGCAGGGGAAATTGTTTGCGCCGCACGGTTGCAGTCATAAAGCCCGAGGCGCAGCCGGGCCACCGCCAGGATTCACAACGACACAAGGACGCCTTGGGCCGAACCGCTCCGAAAGGAGACCTGGACAACTCGGCATTTCCGCGTCAGGGCTGCACCGGCTTGCGCCCTGACGCGAACCAGGTCAAAGCCCCGACGATAAGGTCAGAGCGTCCCTCCTGCAGCTCGCGGCCACATGCTTGAGGAGTGGTGTGAAAGCTCCATAGAAGCGAGGCCGGGCGGCGTGTCGGTGAACTGTCTTTCGTGACGTGATTGCGCTGAACCGCCAGCGTCGGGGACGGCACGCTTTCGCACAACCTGCCGCAGCAAGCCAGGGCGTAGTCGGTGCATTGCCATTGCGGTAACGGACCGCAGAGCAAGATAGGCAAGCGGAGCGCGCAGCACCGCAGGTGCGAAGACGTGAGGGATTGACGCCGAATGGCCGTGACAGCTTGCTGGCATGGGGCGCACGCCCGAAAGCCCGACGGCGCATCGCGCCGACACGCCTTATTTCGGGAATGCGCCCCTACTGCAACAGGTCACTACATGAAGAAACTGCCTTGATCCGAATAACCATTCGGCTCAATCGTCAGATCTGCCAGCCGTGACTGCATGACACGCTTGCACCTGAAGTTCTCACCACCGTCTTGAATCCACGCACCCAAACGCCGCTCCAGCCAGCAATGCGCCACCGCATCACCGTCAGTCAGGCCGCAGTACCATTCTGGTTGGATATCAGCTTTACGGGGATTGAGAATGACACTGATGGAAAGCTCGTCTCCGCTGATAGCGTTCACATTGGCAATCGCTGCTATCTCTCCATCAACCATGAAGCGGTAAGTGCTGCGTTCACACTCATGGCTTTCCGGCGCACCGCCAGGCCACCAGTTCTCACCTGGTGACAGCCCAAACAAGCGCTGTTCGAGACCTGCATTGATCGCCGCTACTAGCAGGTTGCGCCATGCACGCCAACGCACACTGCGTCCTTTCCTGAGCGGAAAGTTCTGGAAAGGGGAATAAGAGTGCTCGAACTCCGGCAACAATCGGAGGTCATCAGGCACCGAGGTATAACCTAGCTGGCGCAGACGCTGCACTAGCCTAGCATTGCTGGGCTTCTGGGCCTCGGCGGTTGCACGACCTTCAAGCGCGGCTCGCAGCGCAGCGTGGGTCTTGAAACCCAAAGCTGCCGCAACCCCTTCACTCAGGTGGGAAGAAGAAACACCACGAACATGCCGTTGTGCACTCTGCTTGAGCGCGCGCACAGCGGACTTGGAAACAAAAAACGTAGAGTCAGACATGCCAGATTCCTCTTGCAAGGTCGATGTCTGCCGATTACGCATCGACCGGGAATAGGCACGGTCAACGAAAAAAGCGAGGAAGAAACGTCGTTTAACCCGGCAGCAGGTTCAGCGTGACGCGGCTGTCTGCTCATGATAAGGCATATCTGCTGCCACACAAAGAAGATAAAGCAGGCCAGCCCCCGGACTGGCATTCCGGCGGGCAGTCGCTGACTGCAACGCCTGGTTGAGCCGTTCCCGCACAAGGTCACTTGTGCGCCACCGCGCCGCCGCCTGACTAAAGGCGGCGGCGCGACGGTTTTGAAGACAGATAAAGCCCGGCGCGGGCTGCGCCGGGGTCATGCCGAATGCAGCTACCTCATGCCTCCAGTGCGTCTGCCGCTTCGCTGTCGGCCTCCACGTCGGCGTCCTGCGCTGCTTCCGAATTGCCGTCCTGCGTGGCGCTGCCTTCGACTGCGAACAGGGCGGGCATCCAGCCGGTGCCTTCGACCAGTCGTTCCGCTTCGCTGGCAATGTCGGCCTTCTTCAACTTCGCCAGCCGGGTGACGTGCTCCGGCGCGTACTCGCCCACGGCTTTCAAAATCGCTGCCTTCGGAACGTGCTTGAAGTAACCTTCGGCAGTTGGCTGCCACCATGCGGCCATGTCGAGGCCGACGGCCTGCGCCAGTTCCGCGCCGGGCTGGTGCGGCGTAGCGCGGAGCGTCACCACGTCCACCGTGGAAGCCACGCACACGGCCAGCAGCCGCACCAGTTCATCCTGCGACTTCGCCAGCAGCGCGGTGAACAGTTCGGCGCTGTCCTCCGGCAGCGCTTCACCCGCGACTTGCTGCAATTCGCGCAGTGCCACAGCGGCGGGTGATTCCGGCCAGTCCGGGGCCATGCCTTCCAACCGGTCTTGCACTTTCAGGCTCACGCCTAGCGGCAAGTCGCGGCCATAGTGGCTTTCCTGCAAGACGGTCTGCACCATGCCATGCACCACGGCGGCCAGCGCAGTTTGCGGATGCCGGGCCACTTCGATTTTCAGCGCGGCGGTGCGATGCGCGCTCAACCGCTGCGCCAGCCGGTCGGATATGACCGGGGATTGTGCCTCGCCTGCCGTGTCGCCTTCATTGTCGCTCTCAGCATCCACGCCAGCCAGTCCCTCCCGCAACCGTTCCAGCGTGCGCAGCGCCTTGGCCTCGGCCTCGCGCATCAAGCCGCGATGAATGACAGCCTCGCCATTGCGATCAATGGTGACAATGGCACCGGCGGCAGCTTTCACGTTCGGGTCGTAGTCCTGCAAGCGATCTTCCAGCGCCTGCAATTGCTCGCCCATCCGCTCTCCCTCGACTTGCAGCGCATCGGCTTTTTCCTCGTCATCGGCGTCCAGCGCGCTATCCACAGCGTCATCAATGACCAGCATCTTGGTTTGCAGCTTTGCGATACGCTCGGCTTCGCGTTTGGTCGGGCGGCGGCGCTCTCTGGGAGCACGGTGAAAGGCGTGTAAATCGGCGTGGGTCATGGCGGGTGTGGCATCGACCCATCCCCAGCCTTCCGCCTTCACCTCAGCGGCAGTTTCAGCCAGCTTCTCTTGTGCCAACCTTTCCAGCAGTGGGGCATCGGTCAGGTACACGCCCTCGTCATCCTCCGCGAACAGGTCGCGTCGGACACCGCCGCCAGCAGTCTCGTAGCCATCCAGCCCGACAAAACGCACCAGCGGATGCCGGTGGGCTTCAATCTCGCGCTCGGTCAAGCGTTCGCGCAAGCTATGCGGGCTGCGCTGCCATTCCGGCGCATCGTAGAACGCACTCTCCTGCGCCGTATGGTCGTCGGTGATGGCAAGGGCCATTAACTGGTCAAGGCTCACCGCATCGGCTCGATAGTCGACCATCAGGCGCGGGGAGACGTTCGCCAGTTTCAAGCGGCGCTGTACCACCAGCGGCGTGACGGAAAAATCCGCTGCAATGTCCTCAATAGGCCGTCCTTCGGCCACCAGTGCCGCGAAGGCTTCAAACTGGTCTGCCGGGTGCATGGCCTCCCGCTGTACGTTTTCGGTCAGGCTCACAGTGCGGGCGCTGCCATCACTTACCAGCAGGCAAGGCACTGCCCAATCCTTGGGAATGCGCCGTTTCTTCGCCAGCCGTTTGAGAGCGGTAAGGCGACGGCTACCGGCCACCACATCGTAATGCTCGCCATCACGGGCCTGTATCACGGTCAGGTTTTGCAGCAAGCCTACGCGCTGGATGCTGGCGGCCAGTGCCTCAATGGACTGGCCAGTGGTTTTGCGCACGTTGCGGCGCGAGGGTCGAAGTTGCGACAGCGGCACACGCATCAGGTCTAGCGTCAAAGCGGGGTTGTCCTGTGCGGTGGCGTCAACAGTTTCGGGTTGAGTCATGGTAGTCATGGTGATAACTCCTATCGGTTCAGGGTTGCAGCAGCAAAAGACGCGGCAAGGGCTGCTGCCTGCCCCTGCCGCGTGAGAGTTCAGGCTTTCAATTGGCGCAGGCCATCGGCCAGCAACCACAGGGCGCGGTTCAGGCGCACATCGGAATCAATGCCCTGCACGGCGCGGGTGCGCTGGCGGCGTCCGTTGGCGCTGCGCCCGGGCAGGCCGCCTTTGGTCAGGTTTTCCTGGGTGCGATTGAACACGCTCCACAGGTCGGGGCGGCGGTCATCGAACCGGCGCGGCATCAGGATTTGCGATTCGGTGATAGGTGGGGGGGTGTTGTCCGTGGGGTCGTACTTCAGCGCCAGCGCGGAACGGGCGAAAACTTCGGCTTCACCATCGTCCAGCGTCACGGCCCGCATGGCGTCGCGGGATTCCTGCACCCGCTCGAAGCCGCTCAGCACCTCGTAGGCGCCTTCAATGACCTGTCCGGCCACGTCGCCCTTGTGCGGTACGCGCATATCGGCCACGGTGTCGCCGCACACCAGTCCGTTGGCGCAGACGAACCGGAACATTCCGGCCAGCATCTGGTAACTGCTGGTGCCGTCGTGGGAGTTCAGCAAAATGATTTCATTGGCTTCGGCACCGTTAATCTGGCTGGCGTGGCGCAAGCGAATCATGTGCTTGGTGTAGTCGCGCCGGTCTTCGTGGCGCGTGCGGGTCTGCGCCACCATGAAGGGCTGAAAGCCTTCCTTGCGCAGTTCTGTCAACACGGCGGCGGTGGGGATATAGGCATACCGCTGTGAACGGCTCTCGTGCGGGGCGTCCGCGAAGATGGACGGGGCCACACGTTGAATCTGGTCATCGGACAGCGGGGAATCGCTGCGCAGTACCGGGGAACGGGAAGCGAAACGGGATGCAAGCATGGTCTGTACTCCTGACAAAATGGGTTGTTGGTCACACCGCGCACCGGATTCCTAGATTCGGAGCCCAGCCTTTCGGCTGTTCGGTGTGGTTGGCACGAAGAACCCGGTTGGTCTCGTTGCCACCGTCTTTCCTGAGTTCATCGCCCGCGACGGTCAGGAGCGCGCGGACGGGAGCCGTCAAGGAGATAAGCGTTGGGATGGTGCGGCCCGCAGGCGCAGCCGAGGACACGGCCCGGCGCGCCTTGATGGCACACGGACGCGGGCTACAGTCGCGGAAAAGGTGATGGAATCAGGAGAGATGGCTGGACAGGCAACGGCCGCCTCAATGTGCCGACCGCACGCAAGCGAAGCGCGCAGGCCCGAAGCTGGAAGCCGGGCCGTAGGCGTCAGGGATGGAAGCCCGAAGGGGGCAAGACTCGCGTAGCGAGGCTTGATGCACAGCACGACAGCGCGACCGGCCATGGGTGTTGGCCGGGGACGCTCAGCGAGTCATGAACAAGCAGGTACCTGAAAACCCATTTGACCTGGCGCATTCAGGTACCGACAGATTCGCCTTAACCCCATAGGCTGTGAAACACTACATTCTTGAGGATTGATCATGAGTTCAGTGAAAACAGTGAGCCCACAACACATCTGCGAAGATTGCCTGCGGGAGGAAATTCGATACAACCGCGAGCACCGTATCCTGCCCAGCGAAAACGCTGTCGCGAATCGGCTCCTTAATCGTGGGGCTGAGATGAAGGAGGTCTATGAAGAATTACACGCCAAGCTTCATCAGCATCCGACCGCGCTCCAGGTTTTTCTTGGCTTGGTGCTGAGCGCAGCCGCGTTTTGGAGTCCAGATAAGATCAAGGAAGCACGAACCGCACGAGACGACTTGGTGAATACCAATCGCCAAATTGCGAAAAAGGCTGCCGAATTGGCAGCGCTTCTGGGCAAACGCTCTGAACTGCATAACACGTCAGGTTTTAGCAGTGACACCCATTATCACGTTTGTGACGTAATCGAGCAGGCCTCCCTGCACAACTATTTGTTCAAGTCATATGTGCAAGAGCAACTGGATGCCTTGAGAGGACAGTTCGACCTCAAGTACTGGCCTTCGTTGAGCGAGTGCGTTCAGGCATTGGCGTCAGATGCGGAGAACGCCGAGTTGACCGCAACCGACCCTTTGACCGCAGCCGCTACAGAAGCAACGCGTTCGTCAAAGGCGGATTTCATCAAGGCGCTGCTCGCAGCGATTGAGGAAAACAGTGCCGAAAATTACGGTCAGCTACCAAGAAATTTCAAGTTGACCGACCGGGCACTTGCCTCACTAGGCAACTGCGCAATGGACCTTGACCCTGATGATCTGCTCGATGATGCCTATATCAAGCGCCTTCGCCAGCGCGAACGCAGCAGAACCCTGTAACAAAATCGGCGCAGCAAAAAAGGGGGCCGAAGCCCCCAAGATCAGATCAGACCACGCTCCGCAAAGGACGTAGTGTCGCTACCGGCGACAATGACGTGATCCAGCGTGCGCACGTCCACCAGTGCCAGCGCTTCTTTGAGCCGCTTGGTGATGGCTTCATCGGCGCGACTCGGCTCGGGATTCCCACTGGGATGATTATGCGAAAAAATTACCGCCGCCGCATTGAGCCGCAACGCTTCCTTGACGACTTCGCGCGGATACACCGATGCACCGTCAATGGTGCCCCGGAACATCTCGGCGTAGTCAATCAGGCGGTGCTGCGAATCGAGGAACAGCACTGCAAAGATTTCGTGCTCAAAA
The DNA here is from genome assembly GCF_002115825.1 of Thalassospira sp. MCCC 1A01428. Classification (GTDB taxonomy): domain Bacteria; phylum Pseudomonadota; class Alphaproteobacteria; order Rhodospirillales; family Thalassospiraceae; genus Thalassospira. The sequence continues at coordinate 290,862 of NZ_JFJZ01000001.1, forward strand.
CCTGTCAGCTTGGCACACAGGAACTCCTTGACGATTGCCGGTGAGGTGAAAGACATCCCCCGCTGGAGTTTCTGGTCGATAACATGGCGTGCCGCATCAAGAATTTGATCTGGCGACGCCGGCAGGTAGCGCCCCTGCGCGTCACGCACCAGCAGAGAGGAATCGAACGAGGAAAAGGACAGTTGAGTCATGATCATGCTCCGGTTGCTCGGGCGGAATTGCCCGGAACCGGCGCCAGCACGGCGCAGCGCAAGCCGTCAGGGGTGACCCACGGCCGCAGGACGCAAGCGCGCGGAGCACGCGCCGCCCTTGACGGCGAGCACGCCGTGGTACGGTGAAGGGAAACAGCAAGACCGCCCATACCCCGCCCACTGCACCCACTCGCTCTTGGCAAGCGGAGCGCGCAGGCCCTATGGGCCGAAGACACTCAGGGATCAAAGCCGGATGGCCGTGACTCAGTATGAGGCGCGGGGCGCAGCCCGCGAGCCCGACGGCGGTACGCCAGGGTGCATTGATTAGTTCTTTGAATATTCTGTGGAACGAACATGTATGATATTTAACGTTATCCCTGTCGGCTGGCTGTCGGGCTACTGTCGTGTTGTCATTGTTCCTGGCTCCCCATACTTCTCCACGTCTACTGAAAACAATGGAGCCACCTATGAACGCTACAGAACATGTTCAACAACCCCGTCTGCTCACGCCCGCTGAACTGGCCGCATGCATTAAGATGTTCCGCGAAATGCGCCAATGGTCGCAAGAGCAGTTGGCCGCGATTTCCGGTCTCAACGTGCGAACAATCCAGCGAGTCGAACAAGGCTTGTCTGCCAGTCTCGATACCCGCCGCGCTCTTGCCCGAGCCTTCGAGTTCGAGGACATCGACGTACTCAACAAGCCGTTCGCCATTCCGTCCGAGGAAGAAGCCAAGGCGGCAAAGGAAAAGTTCGACCGGGAGCACGTCACCCTGACAGCGATGCCACTAACCACGGGCAAGCAGTTGGCCAAGCTGGCAGAAACCTGCTCGATGGACTTGTCGGAACCGGCTTTCGAGCTGACCCGCGAGGCAGACGAGACCTTCGCCATGCTGGTGGATTACCTTCGGGACTACCGGGACTGCGCCGATGCTTACAGCGAAACGCAGAAGTTCGACGTATACGACGAGATGCAATCCCACATCGGTGCGCTCAAGGCGCTCGGCGTCTCGCTGCGCTACGCCACACGCAAGATACAGGTGAAGTGGGGTACAGATGCGGATGCCAAACCGATGCCCCTCACGGTGCTATATGTGGTCGGCTTCCCGCTCGGCGAAGAACCCGAGCAATTCGCAACGCCGAAGTCCGGCGGCATCCGTCTGTAAATCTGAACCGATCTGGGGTGGCTCGAAACCATTACCATGCTTTGAGCTTGAACAGCCGTCCCTGATCACCTTCATCGTGCAACGTCACGACAATTTCGTCGGCTGTGAACACTGGCTCATCGTCTTCGGTGCGCGCTGGCAAGTCTGAATCGATCAGAGTGATAACAGGCTGAATCCCCAGCTCGGTGTATCGGCGAATGACGGCTAACAGGTTTTCCTTCTTGCGATCATCCAGAGACTCGAATACCCCATCGTGATAAACAAAGCGCGGAAACTTGTCGTCAAGGTGAGCACGTAATACAGCAAGATCGAAGGCAATGCACAGCAACTTGCGATAAGTGTACCCAAGGTCAGCGCTGGTCGCGTTTCCTGATTCATCCAGAATCTCTGCCTTGAACTCTAGATGCCCCGCTTGATTTGGAGAGACGCTTAGTAAAGCTTTACGATCAATCACTTCTTCGACGATTTCACTAAAAAAGACCCGAATCGACGAAAATAAACTATTGGGGTCCGAGTTCTGATTCTCAACATCGACTTCTATTTGGGTTTGCAGATGACCACACGCCTCAGTCAGTGCTCTAATGTCAGTGCGCAATTCTTGCAAGCGGTGTAAAAAGCCGCGTTGGCGCTCAAGAGACGTGATGTCGGCGCGCAGCGTTACCATTTCGTCGGAAACTTGCCTGTACTTTCCGAAAACGTCGGTCTCGCTCAGAAACGAAAGCATATCCGAGCGTTTTTTTCCCAAGGAACTAAGCTCAGCATTGACACGTTTAATCTCAGCTTCGATCTCTCCACGCTCTTCCTGAAGATAGATTCGACGTTCATCCGTGATTGCCCGGTTAAAGGCGATCAATTGCTCGAAGTCCTTTTTCACTTGTCCCTCGAAAAGGACACCCGTTTCCTCAAACAAACGCTGGGCTTCTTCGGGATTAAATAGAATCTGATCCTCTTCCAACGAAGCCAGTATCTTCTTCCTGTTTTGTGTCAGCGAATAACGTTCGCTATTGAGGGTCGCGATACGCTCGTCTATACCATCGACCAGCTGCTTAGTTCGGTCTTTGTCCTGCACACGAAAATCAAAGGCATCAAGGAGCTTTTGCTTCTTCTCAGCTTCCTTTTGCTTGAGCAAAAGAATACCTTCTATTTTGCTGATATCCTCTATCGACCCACCCAATTCGTTCTTAATAGTCTGGGCAGTATCTTGCTTTTTAGATAGCTCCTCTTCCTTCTCATAATGCGAAGTAATCAATTTTGCGTCGAAACCTAGCATATGCGCAAGAAATGGCTTCCAGTCAGCATGCTTCGACGCAAACTTGCGAAGTTGGAATACCTCCCGAAAGTCTTCCTGTGAGCGCAGGAGATAGCCCAACCCCTTGCGATAAGACCACGGTTTAAGTGCGCGCCAATCGAGCAGACCATCGAGCAGTTCGCGAGCGCGACCGAACGCCACATCCTGATGGTCCCATTCTGACAAGGCAGAAAAGTCTTGGTGTCCTGCTTCGTGCTTCTTAAAGCTGATCTTGGTTGCCTGTTCCACACCACGCCGTATCGTAAGGAATGAAGCATCCTCTAGCTCAATCTCTAGAAAGAAAACGAAATCTTTGAAGCGCTCGAAGTGCTTGAAAAGAAAAAATTTGGCGTCGCGTCCAGATAAGAACCCGAAATCGAGCAAGCGCCCCAGGGTCGTCTTCCCAAGATTGTGGGTATCTTTCTCACGATTTTCGGGCAGGCGAATCTCCGCCATGACCACATTCAGGCCCTGTACAAAATTGACGGGTTCAAACAAATCTGGCTTGTTTGAATAAAGTCTAGACAGTTTCATTAGGCCCCACATACTCTACAGCATCGGTTTTCGGGTGATAGTCGATAAGCCCCATGAGGTAGAGGAAATTTAGTGCCGGCAGGAATAGTACGTCGCCTCCGGTGACAGTCTTCTTCGCATACTTGCGGAGTGCGCTATATTCATCCACGCGACGATCTTTTAGTCGTATCAATAGCAATAACGCAACGTTAATAACCGTACGATCCGGGTGTGAGTGCTTAGTCGGCCGTAGCATCGCTCACCTCCCCAATATCGCAGTTCCAGTACATGTAGAAAAGCACGGCGCGGGTCAAGCGTTTATGCGCATGCTGCCTCAATACTGGATCGCGGTTAAACAATAGATCTACCAAGTACTCCATTACATCATCGAAGGTTTGATAGTCCTTCCGCTTGGCAATGATCTTGAGTTGAAACTCATCAACCACAGATTCGTACATGCGTAGTAATTCGAGATTTTCCGGCGCCGCCAAAAATGCGCGAATCTGCGCCGTTTCCTTCAGGTACTTCCTGCGTTGGGCCTTGGCGTACTCGGCGCTCATATTGTTCAGTAGGTTTTTCTGTTCATAGGTGACCCGCTCAGTGGGCGGATCGTCTAGCAAGGCCGATACGCTATCCTTCTGTCGGGCCAATGCCTGAACAACTTCAGCAAGATCGTCTGGACTAACGATCAAGGGCGAATCAACCGGATCGAGATCGACCTTTCTTGCTACGTCAGGAAACGTCTTTAACAAGACCTCCAACTGCTCCAGTCCACACAAATAGATCGACGAAGCAGGGATGCCACATTGTGTTGCAATGTACTCTCGTATCTCGCTCTCAGCATTGCCAGCCAACCGTCGATTGGCAAACAGCATATAATGATCCAGTTGCTTGGCTTCGCGTAGTTTCTTAATGCGAGGAATTTCCTTAGCAAGCACCGTGTTCGCTGCTTTCGTACTAAAGAAGTCAGGTTCCGAAAAATTTCTGTTGTAGCCATTGGTGTGTTTGGCCTGGATGATGGTCGTACCAACCCACGGCGCAGCTTTGCTCGGATGTAGCTCTGACGTGCCGACAAATTTCGCATCACGTCCGCCATCAGGCCCCTTAGCGAAACCTTGCACGGAAATTCCAAGCAAATGCTGGCACAAGAAAACGATAAGTTTTTCGAACTGATCGTCACTCATATCCTCGTAGGCAAACTTCATCTAACCTCCGAGCTAAGTTTCAGCAAACGGCTTATCATACAGCAACCGTAATGCCGGCCGTGTGCGCGCGACGCGCAGGCAATACAACAATCTCGACATGCTGATCAAGAGACACCAATGCCTGCATTAGCCGTTCGAGAGAAATATTCTGTAGCTTGTAACGACGCACTTGAGAGACTTTGGGCTGAGTCATACCGGTGATGGCGGCCGCTTCCGTCTGACTGAGATTGCGTTTGTCAATTAGATCGTTGAGCTTGACTGCAAGAGCAGCTTTCGCTGACAGCTCCTCCGAATCATTGAAGCCGAGGTCTACCAACACGTTGTCTGTGCCTTGTGGATGGGCTTTGCGCGTCATTACGGTCTCCCGCTCGCCCCATAGCGGGCAAGCACTGTCTTTAGCCGCTTTTCAATCAATTCCACGTCCGGACGCGGCGTAGCAATTCCGGACTTGGACTTCTTCTGAAACGCATGTAGCACATGCACAGCATTGCCGACGCGCACGGTGTAGACCGCTCGAAAAGTGTCGCCCCGATGATCTCCCACCAGTTCATAAACACCGGAACCGAGACCTTTCCAAGGCTTTGCCGAATCAGGCGTTCGACCCAGCTGTACAACGAACAACGCGACGCCCATATCCTTCTGGATGGAAACAGGAAATGCCTTGAAGTCCCTTTTTGAGGAGCCTTCCCAGTACAGTAGCTTTCGTTTCTCAGACATGAATTATACCTGTTCGGGTATGAAGCACAAGGACTGAATGGCCACGTCAACCTCTCGATAATTCGGTTCACGACTGAGATCGGTATTGATAAGAATGAGGTTGCCAGTCATACCGTCGCCTCCTTACACCGTAGTGTGCCTGTAATCGTCTTTCGCCGGTTTGCCACCAGTTCGGCTGCCTCACGCACCGGATCATCCTCGGTGTGGATATAGCGCATGAACATGGTCACCGTCTTATGTGCGGTCAGCACCATGCCGACCTTGACCGGGATACCCGAGTTGGCGATGTCGGTGGCTGAGCGGTGGCGGATACCGTGGGTGCCAACATGCGGTACACCAGCCGCTTTGAGTGTCCGAGTCCAGCCACCGTAATATTCCCCATAGGTCAGGTGGGTAAGCGGGTTGCGTGGCGACGGCAGCACATAACGCATACCGGGCTGTCGAGGGGCTGTGGAAAGCAGCCGATAGGCTTCCTCACTCATGGGCTTGGACATGCCACCAGTCTTGCTGTCAGGCCAGACCACCCGGCGGTTTTCCAGATCAATCCATTCCCATTCGAGCAGGACGATTTCAGAGCGGCGGGCAGCGAACTCGAATTGCAGACGGATCGCCAACGGGATGACATAAGGCACCAAGTCCTCGACCTCGATTTGGTCAAGATGCTTGAACAGTCTGGCCATTTCTTCGTCGGTAATGAGGCGGGTAGTCTTGCCCCCGGTATACAACGGAACATGTCGGCACGGGTTCGAGCCGTCCGGGCGATAGCCCCAAATTTCAGCCAGGTTGAACATCTTGCGCAGGACTGACAGCGCCTTGTTAGCCTCACCTGGCTTGTAGTCCAGCTTCTTCATCATCACCGCTACGTCAGATCGTTTCACATCCTGGACTTTCATTCGCCCCAGGATTGGGATGATGTTGCGGTCGATATTGCCCTGGTAGCCTTTCTGGGTGCTGGGTTTGTTACGATGCCTGGAATAGTCCTCCATGAACTTTGCACACAGCTCCTTGACCGTCGGTGCGTTGCGCGCCTCAGCCTTTGCGGCTCCCGGATCGCCGCCCCGGCGAACCTCAGCTAACCAACTCTGCGCCAATGAGCGGGCCTGATCGACCGTCAACTCTCCATACAGACCCAATGCCGGCTTGCGCCGCTCACCGGCATTTGTCCGGTACTGGAGCATGAAGACCTTGCGGCCGGTCGGCGTGATCTTGCAAAGAAAGCCGGGAACGAGGGTGTCGCGCAGTTCAATCGCCTGCGCCTGGGGTTTTGCCGCATCAATTGCGGACTTGGTGAGTTTGATCTTAGCCATAGCTGACTCCTTGGAAAGACCCGTTTCCAGGAGCCTGTTAGGAGTCAAGCGGAAGGAAGCCGGGTCAAGTTTCGGAAAGCACCGGCATATGATGAATTCACCTAAGTTATTGATAAACTTGCTGTAGCGAGCTTAGGCGTAGTCCAGCGAAGTACGGTGCTGGAGTCATGGTGAAATAAAAAAGGGGAAATTCATCCGGTTTACAAGGCAATGAACCTGATGGACTACGATGTTGGCAATATCGGGAACCACGAATTCAATTACGGGCTGGAATTTTTGGGCAATGCCATTGGCGGGGCGAATTTTCCCTATGTGAATGCCAATATTTTTATCGATGATGGCGATAACGACCCCGATAACGACAAACCCTATTTTACGCCCTATCAGTTGTTAAAACGCGATTTGGTGGATAAGGACGGCAAAAAGCACCCTATTACTATTGGTGTGATCGGTTTTGCCCCACCCCAGATTATGCAGTGGGACAAGGCCAACCTTGAAGGCCACGTTGTTACCAAAGACATTGTGGATATGGCCGAAAAATACGTGCCGGAAATGCGCGAAAAGGGGGCCGATATTGTGGTGGCGGTTGCCCATTCGGGCTTAAGCACCCAGACGCGCCACGGCATGGAAGAAAACGCCACCTATTACCTGTCGAAGGTAAAGGGGATTGACGCCATTTTGTTTGGCCATGCCCATACGGTTTTTCCCTCTGAGACGTTTGCCGATATTGACGGTGTTGATTTGACCAAAGGCACCATTAACGGGGTCGCCGCCGTGATGCCCGGTTTTTGGGGCAGCCATGTTGGTGTGATCGATCTTAGCCTGTCGGTTAAGGATGATGGCACCTGGGATGTTACAGATTCCCTGTCCGAGGCCGAGCCGATTTATCATCGTGAAGGGCGCGATGTTGTGCCGCTGGTAGACGCAGACCCGGAGATTTTAAAAGCGGTAAAAACCGAACACGAAGCCACCATCGAATATATGCGCGAAGGGGTGGGGACGACGGAATCATCGATTAACAGTTTCTTTGCCCTGGTGGCCGATGACCCGTCGATCCAGATCGTGACCAATGCGCAAACCTGGTATTTGAAAAAGATTTTGGCCGGAACCGAATATGACGGTTTGCCGATCCTGTCGGCAGGGGCACCGTTTAAGGCCGGTGGCCGTGGCGGGCCGGAATATTATACCGATATCCCGGCAGGCAAGATTGCCCTTAAAAACGTGGCAGATCTTTATGTCTATCCCAATACGGTACGTGCAGTGTTGCTGACCGGGGACCAGGTGCGCGAATGGCTGGAAATGTCCGCCGGGCAGTTTAACCGGATTGATCCGAACAGCAGTGCAGAACAGATGCTGATCAACGAGGATTTCCCGACCTATAATTTCGATGTGATTGACGGTGTGACCTATGAAATAGATGTGACGCAACCGGCCCGCTATAACAAGGAAGGCGAGGTTGTAAACAAGGATTCACACCGTATTGCCAACCTGAAATTTGATGGCAAGCCGATCGATGGCGCGCAGAAATTCGTTGTTGCGACCAACAATTACCGGGCCGGTGGCGGCGGGCATTTCCCGGGGCTGGACGGATCAACCATTATCGTTGAGGCGCCCGATGAAAACCGTACTGTGCTGGCAAACTATATTATGGATGAAAAAACCATCGATCCCAAAGCCGATGGTAACTGGCATCTGGCCCCGGTTGGCAATGCCAGCAAGGTGACATTTGTGACCAGCCCCAAGGCGTCGAACGCGGCCAATGCCCCGTCCAATATCAGTTTTATCGGGGAAACCGACGAAGGGTTTGCCCAATATGTTCTGACATCGACGAAATAAAGCGGGTGATCGCGTTGTGTGGTTACAGATGACAAATTAAGAAAAGCAAAGCCCCGTCAGTGTCATTGCTGGCGGGGCTTTGCTGTTTGCTGATGCGGCACTTACATACCAGCGCTGTCGCGTATGAAACGGCAAAAGCCGCCCGATGGGCGGCTTTGACGCATTGGCGAGATGGCCGGGCCGATACAAACGGAATTAACGTTTGTTGTTCGGGCCGCCGTGATTGTGGTTGCGCGGGTTATCTTCGCGCGGGCTTTTGCCATTGAGATAGGCTGCCGCGCAATGTTCGTCGCAATAGGGTTTGCCCTGGATGTTTTTCTTGCCACAGAAATGGAAGTCATCATCACCCGGGTCGCCAAAGGGCCAGCGGCACATGCCCGGTCCCAGGTCATAGATGCTGATGCCCTTGGACAGAACCTTGGGTGCCGGTGCCTTTTTGGGTTCCGATGCATCTTCAGCGCGACGCTGGATCGGGGACGGACGTTTGGGCAGGCCCAGGCGGTGCGCCTTGCCAACGACGGCGTTTTTACCCACACCCAGCTCTTCACCGATGCGTGCCGTGGTCCAGCCCTGATTCCAGAGCGAAGTCAGCAATTCAATCTTTTCCGGTGTCCAGCTCATTTCGAGTATATTCCGTGTTCCGATGTTTGGGATGAACCCAGCTTTATTGCGTAAAGTCAATTAGGGATAAAGAGGTATCCGCTAAAGTCGCGCGGCGCAAGGGGTGAAGCCAACGGGCTGCCTGTCCGGGGCGCGCGAAACGTGGTGGGCAATTTGCATGTTGCGCCGTCAAAGTAAAGAGGTGATCGTATTTTGACGTGGTTTTTCATTTCCATTTTTGCGTTTCTGGCCGGTCATATGGTGCCGGGTTTGTTTCGTCGTGCGTTGGTTGCCCGGTTGGGGGCGACCCTATATGTGTTGGTTTTTTCGCTGGTTTCAATGGCCCTTCTTGCATGGGTGATCTGGGCGGAATTACAGGCCGATTATATTCCCCTTTGGCCCTATGATCCGCGCGAACATTGGGTTCCGATCCTTGCGATGCTGCCGGTTTGCGTTCTTTGGGTGGCGGCTGTGCGCCAGCCCTGTCCGCTTTCTATCGGGCGTGCTCGCGGGTATGACCCCGATCATCCGGGGATCAATCGTTTTACCCGGCATCCGTTGTTGCTGGGTGTTTTGATCTGGGGGACGGCGCATATGGTGCCAAATGGTCATTTGGCAGCAATAATATTTTTTGGTGGAAGTGCGCTTTTTGCCCTGCTGGGCATGAGCCGGATGGAGAAAATGCGCCTTCGCCAGCTTGGCCCGGACGAGTTTGCCCGTATTTCTGCCGGGACTCGGCGGTTTGACTGGCGTGCATTGTTAAATGGTGCGTTGGACTGGCGCGACGTGATCGGTGGCATCATATTGTATGGTGCGATCCTTTGGCTGCATCCGCTTGTCCTGGGGCGTGATCCTCTGGCCTTTTAGCCGGGCCTGTTTCTTAATTATCGCAAGCGGCCTTGCTCTGATCCGGGCAGGTTGTGATAGGGTATGGCAAAACAACAGTGCCATGCCCGTTGCTGCGTGTTTTAGTTTGTGCCGGTTGCGTACCGGTCAGGTTATTTTGCGAGGTGCCATGACCTCTATTGAACTTGCATCCATGTTATCGCGGTTTGCCGAAATTGAAGGGCGCCATCCCCGCATTTTGATTGCAGCCGCATCGCATGATGAAGAACGGTTGTTAAAATCGGTGGCAACCCTGTTTGCCGATGGCGGGTTTGACGTTGATATTGCCCCGCCCATTTCTGATGAAATATCGATTGCCCGACAGGTGATTGACTGTGATGCCGATATTCTGGCTCTTATTCGCCTGAAAGCCGAAGGCGATGACCGGGTGCGGGTGGCCGATCTTATTTCGTCGCTGGATGCCCAGGGCGCACAGCATGTGCAGTTTGGCATTATCGGTAATCCCGATGATCCGGCCCGCGATACGGTGGATTTTGTCTTTGATGCCGCCCACTTTGCCACTGGTGATATCGGCGGATTGATGCGGTTTTTGTTGCTGATTGAAGAAAATCGAATGGGCACAGGCGGGCCAGCATAAACCTGAGAGGCCACAAAAAGGTGCATTTTGGGATTAATACATAAACTCCGATGATTTTTTGTCGCCATTGCGGCATGATGGTGGGCCGGGATGCACAATGTGTGCGCTATTTTCCGAACCAGTATGGATCGGTCCCGGTTGGCGTCAGGTAGATGTGCGAAGGGAATTGCAATGGGAATGCTTAAGGAAACGCTATTGCGCGTTTTTGTTGGCAAAAGCGGACGCGAAGCGTTACGTGCCTATCAGGATGCCCAGGCGTTGCCTGTTGATCCATTGTCTGCCCGGCCCGGGTCAGGCCCCGGCGGGGCGGTGAGTGGCGCAGCAAGCCGTGCGGCTGCCAGTGCTGCCTATGGGGGCAGTGCGGGGGCGACGGGCCGTGGACAAACCCCTGTTGCCCAGGCGCAGCAAGCCCAACAGGCGCGCCGCATTGCCGATCGTGCCCTTGCCCATGAAGCCGAAGGCATGACCGCCGACGAGGCCCGCGCCCAGGCCCTGGCCGAAACATTGCTGGAATCGCAAAATCCATCATCCGAGATTTTGGCGGCATTAAGTGCAGCAGATAACAAACTGGGACAGGAAAAAAGCCGGTATGCCAAGGCCGGGCAGGCACCCGGCCGCGAAAAGCTGATTTCCGATGCACTTAACACCATGCGCAGCAAGCAGGCCGACCTGGATGCCCTTGACCCTGATGCCCGGATGAAGCTGACCCTGATGGCGCTAAGCGCCTTTGGTATGGGGAATGACAAGGCCGAACATTAATAAAATCCATTTTTGGATTTTACGGCAGCCGAAGAGGTAGCCGGAATAACGTGGTGCCATTTATTATCCTGTGTCGGAATGGTATTTCAGTCGGTCACATCAATGCGCGATCACAGCTTTCCTGAGCCTGTTTACACGACCTGATAGGCTTGTATGCGGTTAAATACACGAACCATTGCCTATTGCTGTATTGGTGGGCTGATTAGGGTTTATCGTGCGATATCGCGATGCAGGCCGATGGTCAGTTCGGCGTAATCGGGTTCGTTATCGGGGGTAATAGCCCCGTGGCGAATGAGAAAATCGATAATCACCAGCGCGCAGTTGAATTTAAAGTCAAACCCGGTGCGGACCATTTCGGCGACCTCGGACAGGGGCATTAGTTCAAAATGGCTGACTTCGCCATCTACGGGCCGGGGGATAAAATCAAGCGGCAATTCCAGATCGTAATTAACCATGACGTCGGGCTTGATACCCTTTTCGGTTTCGTGGACGTAGGAAACCGTGCCAACGGCAACCATGTTATGTGTCAGGTTTTCGGGTATATTCGCTTCTTCGGCACATTCCTTGATCATGTTCTGGCGAAAGCTGTAACCGGTGGGCTGGCCGCCTGCGACCATGTTATCAAGCTGGCCGGGATAGGTTGGCTTGGATTGCGACCGGTGGGCAATCCACATGTGGATACCATCCTCCTTGCGAACATATCCGTTTAAATGAACGCCCCACGACCGAAACCCGAAATAGGACATGGCCGAACGGTCCATGACGCAGAGCGGGGCATCGTTAAGGGTGGGGCGAACGTCAAATTTTTCGCCGTGCAGGCTTTTGATCATGCCGTCGCGGTGCAAATCGGCAATCAGGGCGGCAAAGGCCTGGCTGCGAGAATCGTGGCTGGCAATTTCCGGGGCAAGATGAAGCCCGTCATTGGCATGATTGCGCAACACATGCCGGGCCGGATGGGCCAGCAGGGCATTGGCAAAGGCCGGGCGAGTACCCCCAATCACACGTCCATCCATGCAGAAGGGAACATATTGTTCCGGCTTTGCGCTGTTGCAGGCGTGGATATGGTCGATAAAAGCCATCAGGGCTGCTCCGCGTAAAAGGCAAACCGGCAATGCCGATGCGCCCGTCGGGGCACGTGAACAGTGTTAGCGCACATTCTTTTATGGGTGCAATGGTGCAATCAAGGATGTGCCCACCTTTTCAGGTGCCCCGGCAATATTGTCCCGGATGTTGTTGCGCGGAACAAAGGGTGCAGATGCTTTCGCGGCCGTTTGTGGGGCTGGCTGTTATGCCCCGATTGCTGAACTGGAATAGCCCTTTTCCGATGTCAGCACAGTTTGCACATTGGCAATCTGGCGCAGACAGCGGGCAATATGGTCGGCAATGCGGGTTTCAAGATGCCTGATCTGGATATCGATTTGCAGTTCTTCGTTGCCGTGGCGGTCACTGGCAACAATCGAATGCCAGCTTGTCGGGATCAGGTTGCGTTTGGCAAACAGTTCCAGCACACGCGGCATAACGTCCGGCTCTGCTACAGCATGAACCGCAAAACAATGAACAGATTTAAAGTCGGAAGACAGCGCATCCTGCGCCAAAAGGGCATGATTGGTCATGACGATCCACATACATTTACTTCAATCCAGATAAAACGACTAACGTCCCGGGGTCCTTAGACCACCGGGCGAATAATTCGCGTAATCTGCAAAAAAGGAATGTGGTGTTGGGTCATGCTTGTTCTGAAATGCACCGCAATCGGCAGTGCCGAAGGCAGAGAAGATGGGGAACATTCCCCGGTAATGATGAAGCTGTCAATCCATCAAAGGATGAGGAGCGAAGCGATCAGGGCAACAATGGTCCCGGCAAACAGGATTTCCATCGAGCGGGCGATTTGCTGGTCGCGAGCAATGGCGATAGCAGCGGCTTTGCGTTTGTTCATCATTTTTCTCCGTCTTAAGACAGGGCGTATGCACTGTTTAGTGCACCAAAGAAATATAGGCAGGCATCGGCCCAGGTTACAAGTGCTGTGCAGTCAAAAACGTCAAAAAACCTTCAACCTGGTGGAATAGATAAGGTTTTCTGCGGGTTTGCGACACGAAATTTATTAATCTTAACCCCAATTAAACACGATAGGCCGGTTTTTGTTCCGGTTTCGGGCGAGGATTCGCACCAGAAGGACAATTTTGAATCAGACGAAAGGCACTGTTTTCTGTTTTTTCGGGCGATTCCCGATGCCGGTTTGTTAACCGCTTTGCCCGCTTGGCACGCAAGGTCAGGGAATGTGTAATTCGGTTGCGCCAATTTCGACCGGAGATTTGCCATCCCGTGCAAACAGGATGCGGCCCTGATAGGTGCCGCTACGCCATTGATCACCCGGGCGGTCCGCATTGACGTAAAACCATTTGGCGCGCGGACCATTGTCGTTGGGTAGCTTGATGGTGAAATCGCGACTGCCGTTAAAGCCGCGCGGCCCGGTGACATTAAGTGTGATGACATCGCCGTCATTTACCCCGATCAGATACCCCCAAAAATACAGCGCCGGGCTGGTAGCGGGCAGGGTGTCGCCGCGGTCATAGCCGCGTTTGATGTCGGTGGCATTGGGGCGGCCCGATGAGAAACCCAGCGCATACAGGTGAACCGGGCGATAGGTCATTTGCGCGCTGGCTTCGGGGGTCCAAAGGACAGACTGGCTGGTCGCGCAATTTTCCGTGCCGGCGTCGGCCATATTGGTGCCGCTAAACGGGTCGATCAACTGGTCGTTCTGGCGCAGGTTGAAATGCAGATGCGGGAAGGTGGCCTGGCCGGACATACCGATCAGGCCAATGGTTTGGCCCCGGGTTACATGGTCGCCCTTGCGCACGGCAATGGAACCGCGCCGCATGTGGCAATACTGGCTTTGCCAGCCATCTTCATGGTCGATCAGAATGCCGTTGCCACATTCAATGCCGCTAAGCGCATCCTTGTTCAGGCGTCCGGCGTCGATATCCTCGACTCCGTCGCGGGTTGCACTGACAACGCCATCGGCAACAGAAAGTACGGCAACGCCACTGATCATGGCTTCTTCGTCGGGAATGGCAAAGTCGGTGCCACGGTGGCCGTCATAGGTGCTGGTGCCACAGGCAAAATCGCGAATGCCCGGCCCGGCATCGTGGTCAACATAATGGACGATATCGCATTCGCCATAGGGGCAATCCACCGGCAAATCAAAGGGCGGCCCATCGGCGCGTGCCGGTGCCGCATACAGCGCCCCCGCCAGAATGCCGATGGCACACATTGCGGAAAACACTATTTTGTGACCCATAAAGGTCTCCTTGCTGATTGCCTTGTACCGGGGAAACAATATTGTGGCTGCAACACCCCCATGCGCAGCCAAGCGGCATTTTTTCAGGCCTGCGCGACAGGCAATTTATTATGCCCGGCGCATTATCGCCTGATCTGTCATATGTATACGTGCCGTCATGACAGTTCAAACCCATTTTACACAGGAATTTCATCAGGGCCATGGATCAAACTGTGCTTTTTCGTCTGGCTGTTTTTGCCGTGTTGCTGCTGATAATGGCAGGGTGGGAATTTTTGTTGCCTTATCGCACCGGGGCCGGGCAAAGCCGGGGCCGGCGCTGGTTGACCAATTTTTCGCTGATGATTTGTGGCGCAGCCCTTAGCCGGTTTACCATCGGGGCGGCCATGATTATTGCGGCATCCTATGCGCAAGGGCGCGGCTGGGGCCTGTTGCCAATGCTGGGTTTGCCCGCCCCTGTGGCGGTGGTGCTGGCGGTTATCGGGCTTGATTGCGCGGTGTATTGGCAACACCGGTTTACCCATATGTTTGATGTGCTGTGGCGGTTTCACCGGGTGCATCATGTCGACCCGGGCTTCGATGTTTCAACAGCGGTGCGGTTTCATCCCCTCGAAATTGCGGTATCAGCCGCTTACAAGGCCGCTTTTGTGGTTGTTTTGGGAGCCGATGCGTGGGCGGTAGTAATTTATGAAACCCTGCTAAGCAGTTTTGCCCTGTTTAACCATGGCAATGTGCATTTGCCCCGCCTGATTGACCAAACCTTGCGCGGGCTTTTTGTGACGCC
Source organism: Thalassospira sp. MCCC 1A01428 (assembly GCF_002115825.1). Lineage (GTDB taxonomy): Bacteria > Pseudomonadota > Alphaproteobacteria > Rhodospirillales > Thalassospiraceae > Thalassospira. The sequence continues at coordinate 306,003 of NZ_JFJZ01000001.1, forward strand.
CGATATGCATCGTATTCATCATTCGGCAGTAATGGTGGAAACCAACAGCAATTATGGAAATATCCTGTCGCTGTGGGATCGTATCTTTGCCAGCTATACTGATAAATCGCGTGAAAACGACCGCGAGATGACGATTGGCCTGAATGAATTTCGTGATCGCGAAAGCCAGTCGCTGGTGGGCAGTTTATGGTTGCCGTTTCGCAGTAAGCCGCGGCACCCGGCATCCCCGGCCGCGACAGCCGGGGATATTGGCGATAAACAGCAAAGAAAAGACAGGTAATGCGGGGTTTCAGGCTGTGCCGGCAAGCCCGCGCACGGCCAATGCCGATGCCACCAATGAGCGCTTGCCATCATTGCCGCCACTGATATAGGCGCGGCGCACGGCGGATTGCAGGCTGTGGGCGGCTTCGGCATCAAGGGATGTGAAAAATTCGCGGATCAGGCTGTGGCTGCCCAGAAGCGATTGCCAGTAATCGTTGAAATCAAGAAAATCCATGCGGATTGATAAGGTGGCGGTGCCTATTTCGGTTAACCCGGCATCGGCCCATAAATCCAGCAGGGCATCTTCATTTTCGTAGGGGACGTTAAAAATACGGGCGCGCAGGGCTTCGCCTTCGCCGTCAAACAAAATGGCGGCAGCATCAAGAAACAGGCGCAAAAAGGCCAAACCACCGGACCGGTCCCAAACCGTTGCGGCAATAACCCCGCCGGGGCGGGTGACGCGCAACATTTCGCTCAGGGCTTTTTCCGGTTCAGCCAGATCATTTAGCACCAGTTGCGAAAATGCGGTGTCGAAGCTGACATTTTCGTAAGGCAGGGCACTGGCATCGCCGGTTTCAAATTTGACATTGGGGGCCGCATGTAACAGGGCCTCGCCCAGATAATCGGGCATAAGGTCGATGCCGGTAATCGTGGCCGAGGGATAGCGGGTGGCAGCTGCCAGTGTCAGGCTGCCGGTACCGCAACCGACATCCAGCAATGTGCCGCAGGCAGGGGCATCGACAAAGGCAAGAAAAGCGCGCGCGAGGCGGCGGCTCCATCTGCCCATGGCGATTTCATAGATGTCGGCGACGGATGAAGTCATGGTTATGTTCCGCAATTGACAGGGGCTATGTCAGCAAGGCCTGCTGCATAGGATGCCTTGTGACAAAGACCGGTATTTCGGTGTTGTTTCAATTGTTAATATTGATTGCGCGGTCAGCCAAAGCAATGGACATTTGCCGATAAGGACGGTGTTGCGTGGGGCAGGCGACGTCACATGCAGGGGGCCAAATAATTGTGCAAAGCAACCAGATAGCGCGAAGTTTCCTGTGACAGTTCGCCGAAATTTTTAAATTGCCATTGCGAAACGGCAGTTTGGCGATGATACTTTACTTATATTGCAACGCACAAACAAAACAGGCAGGGGATCGACAAGATGACAAAACGTGATGGTCTTGAAGGATATTATCTCGAAGATCTGGAAGTTGGCATGGAAGGCAGCTATGCCAAAACCGTGACCGAAACCGATATTATTTTGTATGCAGGCGTATCGGGCGATAGCAACCCGGTGCATTTGAACGACGAGTTTGCCAAAACCACCATGTTTGAAGGGCGTATTGCCCATGGCATGTTGTCGGCCGGGTTTATTTCAACGGTGCTGGGCACGCGTTTGCCGGGGCCGGGCACCATTTATTTATCGCAAAACCTGCAATTTCGCGCCCCGGTTCGTATTGGCGATACCGTAACCGCCACGGTTAAAGTACGTGAAATTATTGCCGCGAAAAAACGTATTGTCCTTGAAACTACCTGTACCGTGGGTGACCGGGTGGTTATTTCGGGCGAGGCAACCGTGATGGTGCCAGCGCGCGGATAAACCGCCTGGCCGGTTTTGGGGCCGTTACCAGTGTGCGCAGGGATGATACCTGCGCACATATTACGGTTTTCTGGCGGATCTGGGATGTCTGTGCTGCGAAAATAATGCAACAGCATGGCTGTTTTGCACCATTATAATCAGGAAAAGGCTTTACGCTTTGGCCTTGGGCGATTTATAGCTGCCTGCCGGGTTTTGCACACAGCAGCCCGTAATGGTATTTCATTTGGCGAGCAACACAGAGAGACCGGCATTGATGCGCGTTTTTCGATCGTTTGAAAATTTGCCCATCGATGCGCGTGGCGCCGTTGTTGCAATTGGCAATTTTGATGGTTTGCACCTGGGCCATCAAACCATTTTGGCCCATGCCCGCAAAATGGCTGCCGAACTGAATGTCCCCCTTGCGATCCTGACGTTCGAACCTCATCCGCGGATGATTTTTCGTGCGGGCGAACCGCCGTTTCGTTTGACGTCTGCACAGGACCGGGTGGCTGCCGCCGCCGAGCTTGATATTGATCTGTTTTATGAAGTTGAATTTGACCGTGCCTTTTCGGCCCTGACGGCCGAGGAATTTATTACCAGGGTGCTGGTCGACGGGCTGGGCGCGCGCCATGTGGTTGTTGGCTGGGATTTTTGCTTTGGCAAGGGGCGGGCCGGCAATGTGGACACCCTGCGTGCGATGGGCGGGAAAAACGGTTTCGGGGTGAGTGCGGTTGACGCCGTAACCCACGATAACGGGATTGTTTATTCATCAACGGCCATTCGCCAGGCGTTGCGCGAAGGCCGCCCCGAAGATGCGCGGGTATTGCTGGGGCGCCCCTGGGAAATTGGCGGCATTGTCATTCACGGGGATGCCCGCGGGCGGACCATTGGTTTTCCCACGGCCAATGTGGCGTTGGGGCTGCATTTACGGCCCAAATTCGGCGTGTATGCCGTTCGTTTGGGGCTGGTGGCGCAGGATGGCTCGCATCGTGTGGAATGCTGGATCGACGGAGTCGCCAATATTGGCGTTCGGCCCAGCTTTGGCGGCGATGAAGAAGCCGGGCTGGAAGCCCACCTGTTTGACTTTGACCGAGACATATATGATCGCGCCGTTCGGGTCCGCCTGATCGGCTTTATTCGTGGCGAACAGAAGTTCGACGGGCTTGATGCCCTGAAGGCCCAGATTGGCCGTGATGTGAATACGGCCCGTGAAATTCTGGCGGCAAACCCGCCGGTCAATCCCGGGATTTGAAATTGGTTGCGAACCCGCTATGATCCGCGCGCCCCAAAAGGGTGCAGCCCGGATCTGGGTTTGCCTGTGAAATAAAGTGCAAGACGACAGGACTGTCACGATGAGCGTCGAATATAAAAAGACCGTTATCCTGCCCAAGACCGATTTTCCGATGCGGGCGGGGCTGCCGAAAATGGAACCGACATTGCTGGAGCAATGGCAGAAAGACGATCTTTACGGCACCATTCGCGGCATTTCCAAAGGCCGGGAAAAGTTTGTGCTCCATGATGGCCCGCCTTATGCCAATGGTCATTTGCATATTGGCCATGCCCTGAACAAAATTTTGAAAGACGTGATCACCCGGTCCCAGCAGATGATGGGCAAGGATGCGGTTTATGTTCCGGGATGGGACTGCCACGGCCTGCCGATTGAATGGAAGATCGAGGAACAGTATCGCGCCAAAGGCAAAAACAAGGACGAGGTTCCGGTTGCTGAATTCCGTAAGGAATGCCGTGAATTTGCCCAGAAATGGCTGGATATCCAGCGCGAGGAATTCAAACGCCTGGGCGTGATGGGCGATTGGGATAATCCCTATATCACCATGGATTACCGGGCCGAGGCCGCCATTGCCCGCGAATTGGGCAAGTTTTTGATGAACGGGTCGCTGTATCGCGGGTCAAAGCCGGTAATGTGGTCGGTTGTCGAAAAAACCGCCCTGGCCGAAGCCGAGATCGAATATCACGACCATACCAGCAAGACCATTCATGTGCGCTTCCCGGTGGTGAAATCATCGGTCGAAGCCCTGAATGATGCCAGTATCGTGATCTGGACCACCACCCCCTGGACCATTCCGGGCAACCGCGCGATCTCGTATGGCGAAGACATTGATTATGTCGTCATTGAAGTCACCGAAACTGCCGAGGAATGCTGGGCCAAGGTTGGCGAGAAGCTGGCGGTTTGTGCCGATCTGGTTGAGGACATGTGCAAAAATGGCCGTATCCTGGGCCATAAAATTGTCGGCACGTTTAAGGGCCGTGATCTTGACGGCGGTATTGCCGCCCATCCGTTCCGCGGGCAGGGCTATGATTTTGATGTGCCGTTGCTTGCCGCTGATTATGTCACGACCGATACTGGTACCGGTTTTGTCCATACCGCCCCGACGCACGGCCCGGACGACTATGTGACCGGCCTGAAATTTGGGCTGGAAGTGCCCGAAATGATCGATGCCGAAGGCAAATATTACGACCATGTGCCGCTTTTTGCCGGCCGGTTTGTCTATGATGCCAATGGCAAGGAAGGCGATGCCAACGAAACCGTGATCGCGAAGCTGATCGAGGATGGTGCGCTTCTGTCGCGCGGGCGGATGAAGCACAGCTATCCGCATTCCTGGCGGTCCAAAGCACCGATCATTTATCGCACCACGCCGCAATGGTTCATCTCCATGTCGGAAAATGGCCTGCGGGAAACCGCGCTTAAGGCGATTGATGATACCCGTTTCGTACCGGAAGCCGGCCGTAACCGCCTGCATTCCATGATTGCGAACCGCCCGGACTGGTGCGTATCGCGCCAGCGTGCCTGGGGTGTGCCGATTACGGTATTTGTGAACAGGAAAACCCGTGAACCCCTGCGCGACCAGGCTGTGCTGGACCGTGTCTATGCCGCTTTCTGTGAAGAAGGGGCTGATGCCTGGTTTACCTGGGATGCGCAGCGTTTCCTTGGCAATGATTACAATGTCGATGATTACGAACAGGTCATGGATGTTCTCGATGTGTGGTTCGATTCCGGTTCCACGCACAGCTTTGTTCTGGAAGAACGCCCGGACCTGAAATGGCCAGCCGACCTGTATCTGGAAGGGTCGGACCAGCATCGTGGCTGGTTCCATTCCTCGCTGCTCGAATCCTGCGGGACGCGGGGTCGGGCACCCTATGATGCCGTTTTGACGCACGGCTTTGTTCTGGATGGCAAGGGCTATAAAATGTCCAAGTCGCTGAACAATGTGGTTGCCCCGCAAGACATGATCAAAAAATTCGGTGCCGACATCCTGCGTTTGTGGGTTGTCAGCTCCGATTACCACGATGATTTGCGCATTTCCGACGAAATCATCCAGCGGCATTCCGACATTTATCGTCGTTTGCGCAACACATTGCGGTTCCTGCTGGGTAATCTTTCGGGCTTTGATGAGGCCGAAAAGGTTGCTGATAGCGAATTGCCGGAACTTGAACGTTGGGTTTTGCACCGGTTAAGCAAACTTGACGATCTGGTCCGTGAAACCACGGCGGCGTTCGATTTCCACGAAATGTTCATCGAGCTGCACAATTTCTGCGCTCAGGATCTGTCGGCCTATTTCCTCGATATCCGCAAGGATGCGTTGTATTGTGATGCGCCTTCAAGCCTGCGCCGTCGCGCGGCCCGCACGGTGATGGATCGTGTGTTTGATTGCCTGGTGCGCTGGCTGGCACCGGTTCTGTGCTTTACCGCCGATGAAGCCTGGCGCGAGCGTTATGGTGCGGATAGTTCGGTCCATGCCCAGACCTTCAATACCGTTTCCGATGGCTGGAAAAATGACGCACTGGCCGCGAAATGGGAAAAAATCCGCAAGCTGCGCCGGGTTGTAACCGGGGCGCTGGAAGTCGAGCGTGCCGAAAAACGCATTGGTGGCAGTCTGGATGCTGCCCCCAAGGTTTATGTCAGTGCGGATTATGTCGAGGCTTTGAACGGCCTTAATCTGGCAGAAATTGCCATTACATCGGACATTGAACTGATTGAGGGCGAGGCGCCGGAAGGGGCCTATCGCCTGGATGATGTCGCGGGGGTCGGTGTTGTTCCGGCCCTGGCCGAGGGTGAAAAATGCGAGCGTTGCTGGCAGATTTTGCCTGATGTCGGGACGCATCCAAAACATAAAACAATCTGTGGGCGCTGTGCCGATGCCGTTGATGAAATGGGCATTGCAGCCGAATAAACCGTTTTAAAAAGAGACAAGGCCGGGCGGAATGCCCGGCCTTGTTATACCAGATCGTCATGATGTTGATTTATGGCGATCCGGTCTGGTGCGACGGCCCGGGATGCTTCTGCCATGACGGCAAGGGCTTTTGATTAACGCGGTTTGATATTGTTTGGGCAGACGGAAAGAAAATTGATGAAACATCGCGCCTTTGCCTTTGGCCTGCCGGTGCTGGCGATTGTCTTTATCCTTGACCAGTGGACCAAGCAGATTGCGATTGACGCATTGGCCCATCCGGCACGGTATGTTGAAGTGACGCCGTTCATGAACTTTGTTCTGGCATGGAACCCCGGTGTGTCGTTTGGGCTGTTTCAGGGCCAGGCACCCTGGGTGATGATCGCGGGCACTGCGGCAATCACCATCGGGTTTCTGATCTGGATGTGGCGTACGCGGGACCGGGTTTTGGGCATTGCCCTTGCAATGGTTGTTGGCGGTGCGCTCGGTAATCTGGTAGACCGGTTACGTCACGGGGCGGTTACGGACTTTATTGATTTGCATGTTGCAGGCTATCATTGGCCGGTATTTAATATTGCAGATACCGGAATCACGATTGGGGCCGCGTTGCTGTTGATCGATTCCCTGTTTGGCGGTAAAAAAACTTCGCGATAATTTTGGTCGGGCCGCAGGTGGCCTGATGACAGACTTGCAAGAGGCGTGAATGACCCGGAAATCTCATCTGATCAGGATTGTGGCGCTAACCGGGTTGGCGCTTGCCGTTACCGGTTGTGAATCGACGAAAGAAACCTTTGGTCTGAATAAACAGTCCCCTGACGAATTTCAGGTGGTTTCGCGGGCGCCGCTTAGCCTGCCGCCGGAATATAATCTGCGTGCACCGGAACCTGGTATTGCGCGGCCGCAAACTGGTACAACGACCGAACAGGCCCGCCGTATTCTGACGGGTGAAACGCCAAACCCGGTTGCGCGTGACCTTAACACCGCCGATCGTAGCAGCGGCGAAGTTGTGTTGCTGGAAAAGGGGGGGGCACAATATGCTGACCCCGATATCCGAACCGAGGTGGACCGTGAAACCTCGATCCTGATTAAGGAAAATGACAGCGTTATCGACAAGCTGGTGTTTTGGCAGCAAAAGCCCGATTTTGGCAGCCAGGTTGACGCGGAAAAGGAAGCAAAGCGCATTCGTGACCAGCAGGCGCTTGGCAATTCTGTAACCGATGGCGATACGCCAACGATTGAACGCCGTAAAAAAGGCATTCTCGAAGATATTTTCTAGGATTTTCCAATCGGGCGGCGGCAAAAAAACCGGATCGCCAAATTGTGATCACATTTGCAAGGGCGCGGATCTTCCGCGCCCTTGTTCTGTCATAATCGGTTCTTAATCAGAACACCCCGCACCATTTACAAAAAATGAGCGGGTCATAAAAACAAGTCGCTAAATTCCCGGACAGACTCCCAAGGAAGACAGCATGAAATTTTTGTCCCAACGTTTTTGGCACCACGTCCCGGTCGTGTTTCCGGTTTTGATGATGGTGCTGGTTTTGCTTGCCCCGATGGCGCAGGCAAGTGTGTTTAACCCCAAAACAACAACCCTGTCGAACGGGATGCAGGTGGTGCTGGTGGAAAACCACCGGGCGCCCGTCGTGACCCATATGGTGTGGTACAAGGCCGGTGCCGCCGATGAGGTGCCCGGTACATCCGGCATTGCCCATTTTCTGGAACATTTGATGTTCAAGGGCACTAAGGATATCGCGCCAGGCGAATTTTCCAAAATTGTGGCGCGCAATGGCGGGCAGGACAATGCCTTTACCACATGGGATTACACCGCCTATTTCCAGAACATTGCCCGTGACCGTTTGGGCATGGTGATGGAAATGGAAGCCGACCGAATGCAAAACCTGCAACTGACCGACAAGGTGGTTTTGCCCGAACGCGACGTGATCATCGAAGAACGCCGGATGCGGATTGATAATAATCCCAGTGCGTTATTGGGCGAGCAGATGCGCAATGCCCTGTTCATGCAACATCCCTATGGGCGACCCATTATTGGCTGGTTGCACGAAATGCAGCAACTGACCACCAAGGATGCGATGGACTGGTACAAAAAATGGTACACGCCCAATAATGCCATTCTGGTGGTTGCCGGTGATATCACCATGGACGAACTTAAACCGATGGCCGAAAAATATTACGGTAGCATCAAGGGCCATGACGTCCCCAAACGTGTGCGGGTAAAGGAGCCAACCCAGCATGCGCCGCGCAAGGTAACGTTAACCGATGCGCGTGTCGGTCAGCCATCCATGTCGCGTTATTATCTGGCTCCGTCCTATAATACCGAACATGCTGACGAAGCAGCTCCGCTGGAAGTTTTTAGTGAAATTTTAGGGTCGGGTACAACCAGTCGTCTTTATAAATCGCTGGTGGTTGACCAGAAACTGGCAACGTCGGCAGGCAGCTTTTACGACCCGGTGGCAATGGATTTATCGACCTTCGGCTTTTATGCCGTGCCGCGCGATGGCGTTGAAATGGCCGATCTTGAAGCCGCCCTTGATGATGAACTTGCCAAAACCCTGAAAGACGGGATTACGCAAAAGGAACTTGATGAAGCGCGTCAGCGCTTGCTTGACAGTGCGGTTTTTGCCCGTGATTCGCTTTCGGGTGCAGCCCGGACATTGGGCGAGGCATTGGCCGTTGGCCTGACCGTTGATCAGGTTGAAAGCTGGCCTGACCGGATTAATGCGGTGACCGTCGAACAGGTTAATGATGCTGCCCGCGCGGTGCTGGACGATAAACGTTCCGTGACCGGCTGGTTGTTGCGGCCCAAAGGGGCCAAGGGGCCGGGTATGCCGACAGCCCCCGTAACCGGTGAAATGGAGACGCATTGATCATGGCATTTTCATTGAAAACAAAATCGCGCCAGTTTGCCGCCGGTCTGATTGCACTGGTGGGTGTAGCCGGGTTTGGTATTGGCAGTGCCCAGGCGGTAGAAGTACAGGAAGTGATCAGCAAGGGCGGGATTAAGGCCTGGCTGATCGAGGATCATTTAAACCCGCTTCTGACCGTTGATTTTTCCTTTAAGGGTGCCGGTGCCGCAACCGACCCCGATGGCAAACTGGGCCGGGCCAATATGGTATCGGGCCTGATTGACGAAGGCGCTGGCGATATGGATAGCCAGACCTTTCGCGGGTTGATGGAAAACAAGTCGATTAGCCTGTCCTATGATGCCGGACGTGACGATTTTACCGGTTCGCTGGTGACATTGACGCGCGAACGCAAAACAGCGGTGAACCTGCTTAACTTATCGCTGACCAAGCCGCGCTTTGATGATGAAGCGGTTGAACGCATTCGGTCGCAAATTGTGGCCGGGTTAAAGCAGCAGGAAACCGACCCCGGTTCAATGGCGCAGCGCGCCTTTTTCAAAAGCGTTTTTGGCGATCACCCTTATGCCCGGCCGGTTGAAGGCACTTTTGAAACCGTGAACGGCCTGAAAGTTGCGGATCTGCGTGACTTTGTGAAACAGTCGCTGGCACGCGATAACCTGATTATCGGTGTGGCGGGTGACATTACCGCCAAGGAACTTGGCCCGTTACTGGATGAAGCGTTTGGCGGTTTGCCTGACCATAGCAAAGTGCCCAAAATTCCGGCTGCGACGCCGAAATTTGGCGGTGATGTGAAAGTGATTTCGCAAGACAACCCGCAAAGCCAGGCAATGTGGGGGCAAAAGGGCATTGCGCGTAAGGACAAGGATTTTTACGCTGCGTATGTGATGAATTATATTCTGGGCGGGGGTGGTTTTTCATCGCGCCTGACCGAGGAAGTCCGTGAAAAGCGCGGGCTGGCTTATGGTGTTTATAGTTATCTTGCCAACCTGGACCAGGCCAACATCATGATGGGCGGGGTTGCCACGCGCAACGATGCGATTGGCAAAAGCCTGTCGGTTATTCGCGATGAATGGCAAAAAATGCAGCAAAAGGGCATTACCCAGACCGAGCTGGACAACGCCAAATCCTATCTGACCGGCGCGTTTCCGTTGCGTTTTACCAGCCTTGGCAATTTGTCGGGCATGCTGGTGGGAATGCAAAGCGAGGATCTGGGGATTGATTTTCTCGATAAGCGCAATGATTACGTCAATGCCATTACCCTTGATGACGTGAACCGCGTTGCCGGAAAATTGCTGGACCCTGACCACGTTACCGCGATTGTGGTGGGCAAGCCGGAAGGCAAGCTGAGTTTCTGATGGTCTGATAGACCGGATTTGAATTTACAAAACACGGCAGGGGCATCCTTGCCGTGTTTTTTTATGCCGCCTGCATGATATGGCGGCGAATGGCATCTTCAAGGGCGTCGGCATCGCGGTTGCGAACGGCGGTGACCATTTCGAAATGTTCGATGCTGGATTGTTTGATGCGCTGGCGGGTTTTCCATTGCCCGGCCGGAGCAGACGGAATGCGATGGCGCAACTCGGCGATGGTAGCAGCGATTTGCGGGTTGCCTGTCATGCTTAGAAGCTGGCGATGGAATGCCTGATTGGCTTCGTGTTGTTTAATGATGCTGCCGGTGTCGATCAGGTCTTCAAAATTTTGTGCCAGTTGCGCCAAAATCTCGCATTCGGGGCCGGTACCGTGGCGAACAATACGCGGTGCCGCGGCGCATTCGATCATGGCGCGCAAATCCAGCAGGTCGCGCACTTCGTCATCATCAGCTTCGTAAACATAATAGCCGCGATTGGGTTCATGGCGGATCAGCTGTTTTTGCGCCAATCGGTCCAGCGCCACCCGGATCATGGGCCGCGATGTTTTGTAGCGGTGCTGTAATTCGATCTGTTTTAACCACGAGCCAGGCGCATAAGCTCCGGCCTGAATGTCGGTGGCAATCTGGTTCAAAAGGTCGGTTTCTGCGTCGTTATGGGCGGGTTTCAACGTTTCCACGGGTTGCTCTTTTTTGTGCATCGGGCGCGCCAAAGGTGCGCTTTTATTTATATCGGACTGGCGAAAACATGCCAGCAACAACCTGTTGTATAAATAGTACGCAATTTCGCGTAGTGCATATTTTTAACTCAAAAATCCGGTTTGTTCTTTACATTGGAAAAATATGCGCCAAAATTGGCACCAATTTATAGATGATGAATACGGATACAAGGAAAATCACATGGCTGCCACGCCGAATGCCGACGCGATCTGGACAATGGTAGAGGGGCATGGCCCCGATTTGTGCGCCATGAGTGACGAGATATGGGAAACCCCTGAGCTGAATTATCAGGAAACCAAAAGTGTTGCCCGTCACAAGGACATGTTGGCGCAAAAGGGCTTTCGCGTTTCCGAAAATATTGGCGGCATTCCCACCGCTGTGATGGGCGAGGCCGGTGACGGCGGCCCGGTAATTGCGATTCTGGGGGAATATGACGCGCTGCCGGGCTTAAGCCAGGAAGCCGGTATTGCCGAACAAAAACCGCGTAATGATAGTGGCAACGGGCATGGTTGTGGTCATAACCTGCTGGGGTCCGGTGCGATGCTGGCGGCCATTGCCGTGCGTGATTTTTTGCAAAGTAATAATTTGCCTGGCCGGGTGCGTTATTATGGTTGCCCGGCTGAAGAAGGCGGATCGGCCAAGGGTTTTATGGTGCGCGCGGGCGCGTTCGATGATGTTGACGTTGCCATTTCGTGGCATCCCGCCCCTTTTGCCGGGGTCAATAACCCGATTTCACTGGCGTGTAACGAATTGGAGTTTCATTTCAAGGGCCGGGCCGCACATGCATCATCCTCGCCGGAACTGGGGCGCAGTGCCCTTGATGCGGTTGAACTGATGAATGTCGGTGCCAATTACATGCGCGAACATATGCCCAGCACCGCACGCTTGCATTATGCCGTGATCAATGCCGGTGGCGTTGCGCCAAATGTGGTGCAGGCCAATGCCACGGTGCGATACCTGATCCGTGCGCGTGAGCTTGACGAACTGATCGAACTGGTTGAGCGGGTTAAGAAAATTGCGCAGGGTGCGGCATTGATGACCGAAACCAGTGTAGAGCATGTGGTGGTTAGCGGGGATGCCAACCTGATCGGCAATACACCGCTTGAGCAACTGATGTATCGCAAGCTCGAAGCCCTTGGCCCGCCCGAATTTGACGAGGCCGACCGCGACTTTGCCCGTAAAATTCAGGCAACGCTTAGCGAAAAGGACATCCGCGCGGCCTATGCCCGATTCGGGTTGAAGCCGCGTCTTGACGTGCCATTGTGCGATACAATTTTTCCGCCTGAAAGTGGCGATGGCCGCCATGTCGGTTCCACCGATGTTGGCACGGTTAGCTGGGTGGTGCCCACCGTGCAAATGCGCGGTGCAACCTATGCCATTGGCACGCCAGGCCACAGCTGGCAACTGGTGGCACAGGGTAAAATGCCTGCTGCACATAAAGGCATGGTTCATGCCGCCAAGGTGATGGCGGCAACGGCATCGGAACTGTTTGCCGACCCGTCGCTGGTCGCCGCCGCCAAGGCCGATTTTGCCGAACGCCGCGAAGGGCGGCCATTTATCAACCCGATCCCCGATGATGTAAACCCGCCGATCCCCGGTTATGGCGAGGCCGCAGAATAATGGCCCGGCCCGCCCGTTTAACCTGCTTATACGGGCCGGGTCTGCCCGCCCAACACCATGAAAGGATGCGCTGATGTCGCATGCCAGTTTCTGGGAATTGATGAATTTTGGCCCCGATGGCTGGGGCTGGTCGATGTTGCGCGCAGCGGGCATGACCGTGATGGTTGCCCTGGCCGGGTTTATATTGGGCGGTTTTATTGGCACATTTGGCGCATGGGCCAAAATTGCGGGCAATCGCCCGGTGCGCATTGCTGCCGATGCCTACACCACCATTTTGCGCGGCATTCCCGACCTTCTGGTGATTTTTCTGTTTTATTTTGGCGGTAGTCTGGCGTTGTCGGCGGTTTACCGCGCGTTTGGCGGTGAAGGATTTGTCGATTTCCCCGGCTTTGCCGCCGGGGCGATGGCAATCGGCCTGACATCGGGGGCGCAGCATACCGAAGTGTTCCGGGGGGCGTATTACGCCATTCATGATGGCGAAATTGAAGCCGCCAGGGCCGCAGGGATGACGCGGATGATGATGCTTCGCCGGATCATAATGCCGTTATTGCTGCGCCATGCCTTGCCGGGTTTGGGCAATATCTGGCAGGTGGTGCTGAAAGAATCAGCTTTGGTATCGGTTACCGGCATGATCGAACTGGCGCGTCAGGCGCAAATCGGGGCGGGGTCAACCCGCCAGCCGTTCTATTTCTTTATCGCTGCCGCCATCCTGTTTTTAGCAATCACCTTTGTCTCTAACCGGGTGTTCCGGTTTTCCGAGGCGCATTTTTCACGCGGGGTTCGGGGGGCAAGATGATCGATTTTCCATTTATGTATGAAGCGCTGATGCGTCTTTTGCCCGGCATTCCCATGACCTTGCAACTGGCCTTCATTGCCTCGGCCTTTGGGGTGTTTTTTGCCCTTGCTGCCGCATTAATGCAGCTTTCCGGTAATGTGGTGTTGCGGTCTGTCGCCGATTTTTATGTGTTTTGCATCCGCGGTACGCCGCTTTTGATCCAGATATTTCTGATCTATTACGGCATGGGGCAGTTTGATTTTATCCGTCATAGCTTTATGTGGCCCATTCTGCGCGAACCTTATTGGTGCGCAATTTTCGCCCTGATGTTTAATACCGGTGCCTATGGCAGCCAGATTGTGCGGGGCGGGTTGTTATCGGTGCCGCGCGGGCAGGTAGAAGCGGCGCGCAGTTGTGGCATGTCGCAGGTTTTGATTTACCGCCGCATTATTTTGCCGCTTGCCATTCGTCAGGCCTTACCGGCCTATGGCAACGAAGTGATCCTGCTTTTGAAGGCAACATCGCTGGCATCGATCATTACCCTGATGGAAATCACCGGGTTGGCAGCCAAGATGATTTCGGAAACATACCGCGTGGTCGAGGTGTTTCTGGTCGCCGGCAGCCTGTATTTGCTGATCAATTTCATTTTATCGCGCGGGGTGGCTGTGCTGGAAAAACGGCTGATGCGCCATACTGCGGCGGAACGTCCATCCTCGCGGATTGCTGCACGGGGGGCTGCATAACATGGCATCACCTTCCATGACACAGCCGGGGGTACCAGATCAGGACATGGCGTTGGCGGGGCCATTTGCCGATGCGCAGATGTCGGATCAAAAGACCGCGATCAGCATTCGCAACCTGCATAAAAATTTCGGCGATGTCGAAGTGCTTAAGGGCATTGATATTGATGTGGCCGAAGGGCAGGTGGTGTCAATTTTGGGATCTTCCGGCTCGGGTAAATCAACCTTGCTGCGCTGTGTGAATTTCCTGGAATCCCCCACCATGGGCGAAATTACCATTGCCGGGGAAACCATACGCACGCGTTCGGGCAATAATGGCGATCTTGAAGCGGCCGATATGGGCCAGCTTAACCGGCTGCGCACCAATGTGGGCATGGTGTTTCAAGGTTTTAATTTGTGGTCGCACAAAACCGTTCTGGAAAACGTAATGGAAGCGCCGGTGTTTGTGCAAAAACGCCCGGTTGCCGAATGCCATGATGAAGCCTGCGCCTATCTGGAAAAGGTTGGCATTTACGAAAAGCGTTTTTCCTATCCTGCCCATCTGTCAGGCGGGCAGCAGCAGCGTGCTGCCATTGCCCGGTCATTGGCGATGCATCCCAAGGTTATGCTGTTTGACGAACCGACATCGGCACTGGACCCCGAACTGGTAGGCGAAGTGTTGCGCGTGATGCGCGCACTGGCCGACGAAGGGCGGACCATGCTGGTGGTGACACACGAAATGGGGTTTGCCCGCGAGGTTTCCAACCGGGTGATCTTTCTCGAACAGGGGTGGATCGAGGAAGACGGCGCCCCCCAAACGGTGTTTGGGGCCAGCCGGTCGGCCCGGTTCCGACAATTCATCGCGGCCCAGCCGCATTAATAAAACCGGCGATATAACGCCAAAACAATCATCACGGAGGTCTAAATGAAATTTGGTAAAATGGTTCTGGCCGTTTGCATGGGGCTGGCAATGCTGGGCCAGGCAGAGGCCAAGGAATGGAAGCATATCACGATTGCGACCGAAGGGGCATTTCCCCCGTGGAATTCGACCAAACCCGACGGGTCGCTTGAAGGGTATGAAATCGATTTGTACAAGGATTTGTGCAAACGGATGAATGTGGAATGCACCATGGTAACGCAGGCATGGGACGGTATTATTCCGGCCCTGACGGCAGGCAAGTTTGATGCGATTATGGCGGGCATGTCGGCAACGGCAAAACGCGAAAAAATCATCAGCTTTTCGGAATCCTATGGCACCACTGGCCAGACCTTTGCTGTAGCACGCGGCAGTGACCTGGAAAAAATGCCACATTTTGGCGAAGTGTTCTCGCTGGAATCCGAATTGCCACAGGCTGAAAAAGCTGTTGAAGACATCAAGCCGTTCCTCAAGGGCAAAATCATTGGTGTTCAGACGGCCTCTATCGCGTCGGTATTCCTTGATAAATACCTGAAGGACACCGCCGAAATTCGCGAATACAAATCCACCGAACAGCATGACCTTGATTTGCTGGCAGGCCGTGTTGACGTGATCATGGCATCGATGGGCTACCTTTCAACCGCCGCTGCCAAAGAAGGCAATAGCGACATGGTCGTAGCCGGGCCGCGTTTCCAGCGGGGCATTCTGGGCCGGGGTAGCTCGGTTGGTTTGCGCAAGGAAGATACCGATCTGCGCGACATGTTTAACAAGGCCATTGCGCAAGCCAAGGCCGATGGCACAATCAAGAAACTGTCGGACAAATGGTTTGGCTTTGATGTAACGCCGCACTGATTTTAAATCGGATTTGTTTAACCTTTCCGGTTTGACATCAACGCAAGGCAGGGGCGGCGAAAGGGATTTCGCTGCCCCTGTTGCTTTTGGGGGCTGTGCCCTTCTATATAGGGTATCGAACAACACAGGCTTTTGTTTATGTCGCTGCGCATCCTGCCCCAGAACCTGATCAACCAGATTGCCGCCGGTGAGGTGGTGGAACGCCCGGCCGCGGCGTTAAAGGAACTGGTGGAAAACGCCCTGGATGCCGGGGCGCAAAAGGTGGATGTTGCCCTGCGCGAGGGCGGACGCACCTTGTTATCTGTTACCGATGACGGGCGAGGGATGACCCCCGAGGAACTGGCCCTGGCGGTCGAGCGTCATGCGACATCGAAATTACCTGATGATGATTTATTCAATATTGCCTTTATGGGGTTTCGCGGCGAAGCATTGCCGTCCATCGGGTCGGTTTCGCGAATGCGCCTGACCAGTCGCACCAAAGGGGCCGATAACGCCTGGAGCCTGAGCGTTGAAGGCGGCATGAAAGGCGAACCCGAACCCGCCGCCCATCCGTTTGGCACCCGGGTTGAGGTGCGTGATTTGTTTTACGCCACCCCGGCGCGGTTGAAATTTTTAAAAACCGCGCGTACCGAACAGATGTATGCCCGCGAGATTATGGAACGCCTTGCCATGGCACGGCCCGATGTGGGTTTTACGCTGAGCGGGGATAACAATAAATCGATCCTGAATTACCCGGCATGCAGTGGCGATTTGTTCGATGCTCGCCTGAAACGGCTGGGCGCAGTGATGGGCCGCGAATTTCAGGATAACGCCCTGCAGATTGAGGCGGAACGCGAGGGCATTCGCCTGACCGGCTATGCCGGTGTGCCGACATTGAACCGGGGCAATGCCCAGATGCAGTTTTTGTTTGTTAATGGCCGCCCGGTGAAGGACCGGTTATTGCAGGGGGCTGTGCGCGGAGCTTATCAGGATTTCCTTGCCCGTGATCGTCACCCGTTGCTGGCCCTGTTTTTGGAACTGGAACCGCGTGACGTGGATGTCAACGTGCATCCCGGCAAAACCGAGGTGCGCTTTCGCGATCCGGGGCTGGTGCGCGGGTTGATTGTCGGGGCGTTGAAACATGCGCTGGCCGGGGCCGGGCACCGGGCATCGACCACAGTTGCCAATATGGCGATGGGCGCGGTGCGCCGCGAAGGCGAAGATGGCGACGGTGTGCCCTATGGCGCGTTGGGCAGTGCTTCGGGGCGGATGGCCGGTTTTGGTGGCTATAATCGCAACCCCAATGCCTATCCTGGTCACCAGGCGATTGAACGCAATTATGCTGCACAGGCCCCGTTTGATAATGGCGGCCCCGGTGGTCCTGCCATTGGCGGGTTGTTTGACCGGCCCCGCGATTTTGGTGGCCATCCCTCAGCCGGGCAGGGAGATGGGGCGGATGGTGGTTTTGCCGGGGCCGCCGCCGCAGCCCTTGCGGGGGGCTATGCCAGTGCATCGCCCTCGGCCCGGATTGATGCCACCGATGATACCCGCTTTGTCGATCACCCCCTGGGGGCGGCGCGCGGGCAGGTTCATGCCAATTATATTATCGCCCAAACCCGTGACGGACTGGTGATTGTGGACCAGCATGCGGCCCATGAACGCATTGTTTATGAACGCATGAAAGCCGATTTGGCGGAAACCGGGGTGAAGCGCCAGGGGTTGTTATTGCCCGAAGTGGTGGAGCTTGATGAATCCGGGGCTGACCGCGTGGCCGAACGGGCGGATGAATTTGCCGAACTGGGGCTGGTGATTGAACCGTTTGGCCCCGGTGCGATTGTGGTGCGTGAAGTGCCCGCCATGCTGGGCAAGGTTGATGTGAGCGCCCTTGTCCGTGATTTGGCCGACGAGCTGGCCGAACTGGGGCAAGGCATGGCGCTGAAAGACCGGCTAATGTATGTGTGCGCCACTATGGCGTGCCATGGCTCCGTTCGTTCCGGGCGGAAGCTGAATGCCGATGAAATGAATGCCCTTTTGCGGCAAATGGAGGCAACGCCCCATTCCGGCCAGTGCAACCATGGTCGCCCGACCTATGTTGAACTAAAATTGCATGACATCGAAAAGATGTTTGGCCGACGCTAAAGGATGTTGCAGGCACCGGGGCTAAAATAGACCGCTGGTGCTGAGATCGAGCCTTGTACCGGTTTCTCGATTATTTCCCGCGTATATCCCTAAACCGTTTTTAACTTCATGTCCCGGGGAAGCCGGGTGCTGGCATTTATACGGGCCCGCTGGATTTGTTCGGAGAACAGACCCTTGGCCGATGACAGGTCGGCATCGCGCAAATCGGTTTTGGCGAGATTACAGCCGCTAAGGTCGCAATGAGGCAGTTTTGCCCCGCGTAAATTGGCATTGCCGAGATCTGCCCCCAAAAAGACGGTTCCGGTCAAACGGGCATCCTTGAAATTAGCCCCGTTAAGGCGGCTGGCCGCCAGCACGGCGTTTTTCAGGTTGGCGCCGCTGAAATTAGCCTGCGTAAGATCGCAACGGCGTAAAACCGCGCCCTCGCAATTGGCATTATGCAGGGAGGCCTGGGGCAACACACACCGGGTCAGATCAATGCCTTCAAGGTCTTCATTGCGTAAATCGGCATGGGCAAAGGATATCATTTTCCCTTCCTTGCCCCCGGTATCGACCCACATTTTATGGGTTAGCAATGCCGTGCGAATGTCGATTTCGACAAGGTCGTCGTCGGCGCTGTCATCACTATTGTCATCATTGTCGCTGTCGGCTTCGTCACCGGGCACAGCAGCTTGATCGGGTTTGGGGGATGGTGCTTTGCTATCTTTGTCGGGTGTGGATATCAGGTTTGCAACGGATTTGGTTGCATCACGATTATTTTGCTGAAGGTCAGCAACATCAAGCAGTGTGGCCTTTGCCCGGGCATCCGCCGGTGTTATCAGGTCTTCTTCCGAAAGGGCTGTCAGGGTTGTTTTGCGGCCTTTTAAAACAGTACCTGGCAGGGTGGTACCCGATGCAGCACCACGTTGCCGACCGGCGGGCACACGATCAACGCTGGCGGATTTACGGGTTGGGCGTAAAACCACCCCGGCATTGGATTGCCGTGGTTTGCGGGTTGGTAAATCTGACGCGGACTGCCGGGTTTCATCCTCGGCAGGGGGTGCTTGCAATGATGTTATATCGGGCGTTGTGCAGGGCGTCGGGGTATCGGCCGTTGCCGTTTCGGCGGGGGCGTTTTTTTTGCGTGATGGCCCAAAATAATCACCTTCCAGCACGAACCGGCGCGGGGATTTGATGACCGTATTGATAATACGGTGCAGGCGGTCGGGGTTGACGGGTTGGCGAAACACCCCTTCGATACCAGCGACAACTGCACTGCGCATGGCATCGCGGTTAAGCGATTTGGCCCCCAGCAAAACAGGAACCTGGGTAAAATACGGGTCGTCCTGCCCGGACATGGCGCGCAGATAGCCGATTGTTTTTATGCCTTGATACCCTTCAAGCTGGTGGCTGACCATCACCAGACGTGGCCGGTAACGATGGGCCAGCGCCAGCGTTTCTTCCTGGGTTTCGCAGGCATAGAAGGCACCAATGTTATATGGCTGCAATGCTTCGCGCACAAGGCTGGCGGCCTTGGGGCTGTAATCGGCATATAAAACGGACAGGCCAGACATAAGGGACATTTCGGAACAGTTTATCCTGGGTGAAAATCTATACCTTTGCATATGGGGTATAGGTCGATTTTGTGGAGAGGCAAGGGCAATCTAATTTTGTTTAAAATAAAATTTGCTGCGCGGCGGCGTGACCGAAAGGATTTTGGCAAAGGCCATCGGTTTGGCGTTGGTTCCCAAAGCAAGGGCAGCCGGAATAACTGGTACTGATGATGTTATGTCATGCGGACAAAACGCCGGTGGTTAAACACCTGATCTGTTTGCTGTCCGCTGCTGGCCTGGCGCGTTATCGATATAGCGAAACCGGGACGTCTGATTACAGTCTGTTTAAATGGCGATTAAGCAGTGCCAGTGCATTTTCGGGTTCTTGCTGGCCGATCAGTACTGCGGTGCCTAAGCCATGAATTAATCCCAACAGAATGCCAGCTTCGTCATTGGCGTCAAGGGTATGGTCAAACTCGCCGTTTTCAATACCGGATTGCAGCAGGCCGGTAACGGTTTGATGCAGCCGGTTAGGGGCCCGGGTAAAGGACTGGTCGGGGAAATCGTCGGTGGTCAGGGCGAGGATCGTATAGGACATCCACAAAAGGTGAAATTCGCGGCTTGCCCGGTCATTGGGCAGGGCCTCGGCACATAGTGCCTGAAGGGTGGCGCGGATGGTTGGCTGATGTGTTGCAACCGTTAGCCGTTTTTTCCAGCGTTCATTGCTTTGCTGTTCAAGATAGGAAAGGCCCGCCTGCATCAGCCCTGCCTTGGTTTTGAAATAATATTGTACCAGCCGCAGGGAAATACCGGCTTCTGCCGCCACCTGGCGCAACGAAACCGTGTGCAAACCATCGCGAATTGCGACAGCAACAAATGCGTTCAGGATGGTTGCTCGGCGTTGGTCGTGGTCAACCAGACGGGGCATTTTCAGGGCCTTTCTTTGCAAAAGGGTTCTTTTTTATGATACATGTGTACCATAAAAATGAATATTTGCCTGTTTATGATTTCGGGACGTTGTACATGCCTGTCAGCACACCTGTTCCAGTACGTTTATGGCTGGTTGCCTTTGTAACCGGTGCCGGTGCGTTTATGGCGATGCTTGATGCCACGGTTGCCAATCTTGCGGTTAAAACGATTGCCCGGGATTTTTCCGCATCCTTTTCCGATATTCAATGGATTGTGACGGGATATTTGATTGCGTTGGCGGTTTCACTGCCTTTAACTGCGTGGCTGGGACAACGGTTTGGGCATAATCGGGTTTGGTTTAGCAGTGTGCTGCTGTTTGTTACGGCATCGGTTTTTTGTGCTTTGGCGCCAAATTCCGGCTTTCTTATAGCCGCGCGGTGTTTGCAGGGGGCGGCAACCGGCGTGATGGTGCCAACGGGCCAGGCCATTTTAACCGCGCAGGCCAGCCGCCAGCAACTTGGCCGTCTGATGGGAACGGTCGGCTTTGCTGTTGCCTTGGGCCCAGCCCTTGGCCCAGGGCTGGGCGGTGTTATTCTGGAAGTTGTTTCCTGGCGGTGGCTGTTCTGGATAAACCTTCCTTTTGGGCTTATGGCCCTGTGGGCGGCAAAAACGGTGTTGCCTGCCAGTAATACCGGTTCCACCTTGCGTTTTGACTATCGCGGCTTTGCGCTGATCGCATGTGGTTTGCCGTTATTGCTGTATGGTGCGCTTCGGCTGGGTGTTCAGGGTGGGGCATTTGGGCCGGTGGTTTTTACGGTGTGCGGCGTGGTGTTTGTTGCCGCGTTTCTTGTTCATGCAACCCGCACAAACCAGCCCCTGATTGATATGGACCTGTTTAAAATTCCCGGTTTTACGGTTGCGGTGATACTGGCGGGTTTAACCGGGGCCAGCCTTTATGGCGGGTTGCTGTTTTTTGCAATGTTTTTGCAAAATACCTTGCGACAACCAATTGATCAGGCGGGTTTCGGTTTGCTGTTAATGGGGCTTGGTTCTGCCATTGCATTGCCCATTGCGGGCCAACTGACGGATCGTTATGGGGCCGCTGTTTCCTGTATGCTGGGCGCGGTTTGTTTGCTGTTGGTGACAGCACCATTTTTATGGCCGGGTTTGCTGTCGTTTTGGGGGATATTGCTGTTGTTATTTATGCGGGGAATGGCGGTGGCAATGGTCCAGATGCCTGCTATGACAGCGGCTTATATTGCCGTTACAAAGAACCAGACCGCGGATGCCGCAACCCTGATTAACATTGTTCAACGTGTTGGCGGCGCTTTTGGCGCAATTGCAGTTGCGATTGTGGTGAACAAGGCCGCTTTGCCAAATGCGGCAAATGCCGGGTTAATGGGGTTTGTCGTGCTTTGCGCGTTGGCGGGTGGTGCGATTGTTGCGGCGGGCTGGATGTGGAAAGGGCGGCGTATTTATCGCGCCACACAGGATTAGTGCCTTATGACCATTGGAACTGTTCGTAACGACGGGGCGATCAGGCAGGAGGGCAACTGGCAAGTTTTTTGAAATGTTCTTCCTGTGATGCAGGGCATTAAGGGAGTCCCTGCATTACAACATTTGGTTTACGAACAGTCCTTGCTTGCGCCCGCTGCGCCAACAATTATGGGCGTGACTGGCGGATGAAACCGGTGCCAACGCGGTCGCTATTTTGCTCGGGTTCGGCTGGTGTTGCCGAATTTCCCTGTTGCGGGCCGGTACTGTTCCCTCCGGGGGCGTCGTCGCCGGATTTTGCGCCGCCTTGTGCGTCTTCCATAATAATTGTCAGCTCAACCCGGCGGTTTTTGGATCGGCCTTCGGGTGTGTCGTTGCTTGCAATCGGGCGGCTATCCCCAAATCCTTGCAGGATCATGCGGTTAGGGTTCATGTCGTTTTCATTGATCATCCAGTGCAGCACAGATGTCGCGCGCGAGGCGGATAGATCCCAGTTCGATTGAAACCGCGAGGACGGCGAAAGCGGAATATTATCGGTATGACCGGCGACGATCACGGTGCCGTCGGTTTGTTTGATCACCGGCAGGACACGGTTAAGAATTGCGCCAAAATCCTCGTTGATTTGTGAAGACCCGGATGGAAAGGCAATATCATCGGGGAAGCGAACCACAACTTCATCGCCCTTGCGTTCAATGCCGATCTGTTCGGTTAGCCCCATGCGTTGCAACACCGTTTCGATGGTGTTTTCAAGTTTTTCGGCCCGTTCCTGTCCGGTATCGGTTTTGTTGATTTCGACGTTCGGGGTTTGTACAGGCGGCAGTTCAGTAACAACGCGCGGGGTATTGGGGGAGGGGTTTTTGATGGCCTTGCCCAGAAGTGATCCGTCCATTTCGATCACGCCGGAAAGTTTGTCATCCTTGGCAAAACCAAAGGCGGATTTAACCGACCCCGCAATCGCCTTGTATTTCACCACGTCCATTTCGGCAAATGTCAGCAACAGCACAAACAGCACCAGCAACAGCGACATCAAGTCGGCAAATGTTGCCATCCATGCGGGTGCGCCTGCTGCAGGTTTTTTAGCCATCGGGTGAAATTATCCAGAATGAGGAAGTGTCAAGTGTGGGGCGAATGGCGGTGTGGGTCAAGTTACAGACCGGAATTACGCGTCGCCCCCTTCACCGGCGCCGTCATCTACCGGAATACCACCGGGAAGGTAAGGGCCGAGGATTTCTTTCATCACCATCGGGCTTTGGCTGGCCTGAATTTGCACAACGGATTCCACAATCAGTTCCTTGGTATTACGCAGTTGTTCAACTTTTAATGCCAGTTTATCGGCAATGGGCAGGGCGATCAGGTTAGCCAGAACTGCGCCATAAAATGTGGTCAACATGGCAATGGCCATGGCCGGGCCAATGGCATCAGGGTCAGACAGGTTGGCCAGCATTTGCACCAGCCCGACCAAAGTACCGATCATGCCAAATGCGGGGGCGGTATCGCCAATGCCGCGAAACATTAACTCGCCCAGTTCGTCGCGCTGGATGGATTTGGCGACCTCGCTGGAAATCGAACTGCGGATCACGTCGCCATTATGGCCATCCACGCACATGCGGATGCCGCGTTTCATGACCTCGTTTTCAATTTCAACACTTTCCAGCCCCAAAAGGCCGTTTTTACGCACCAGCGCGGAAAGCTCCATTGCCTTTTCGTAAATCGATTGCGGGTCTTCCTTGGGGTTTTTAAACGCAATGCCGATGCCGGTTTTCATCGATTTCACCACGTCGCGCATGGGAAATTTGATCAGGGTTGCTGCCGCTGTTCCGCCAAACACAACCATGATTGATGGCACATCGACAAAGGCCCCAAGGCTGCCGCCCAGCATAATAGCGCCAACAATAACGCCTGTGCCGGCAATAATTCCAACGAGTGTTGCGATATCCATTGTCTTTGACTGCTACCTGTTGTGGTTTCGGTTCGGCGTCGGGTGCAGACCCGTTAATTGACCATAATGTGCACGGACAAGTGCCAATATAGAACAGATTGGGGTTAACTATCCGATTTCCATAGTGAAACGGTTTTTATTCCGTGTGCGTATTATGGTTGCGGCCATGATGTTTTTGCATCCCCAAATGAGGAGCCATAAATAAAGTGCCTTAACGGGTGGTGGCGGGAAGATCGCCATCTTGCTTCAGTTTGGAATTATCCTAATTCAAAGCTGGAAATGCCAAAGGTTTTTGCCAGATCAAGTTCAGGCATTGGACCGCGATACATACGGGCGGTTTCAAATACAGGTTTCATTGCATATTTTCGGGCAAGGGCAACTGCGGCATGGTTGGGTTCCGGAACATCCAGAAATACCGGGCAATCCAGATTGTTCTGGCGTCGTGCCAGCAATGCCTGAAACAGGCAATCGGCATCATCGGCATCCTGGGCAAATAGCGGGCCGATCTTATACCCGTTCTGGCAGGGGCGAATTACGCCATAACCGCGCACCCCCATTGGTCCATAAAGGGCAAGAGCGGTGTGCTTTTCGCTGCCGATCCAGCCCCTGAGAAATGACAGGCGCGATTCGGCAAACAGTTTCAGGCTTTGTTCAAAAGCATCGGCAATCGCGATGTCGTCAATTTTCAGCTCAAACAGGTCCGACGGGGCGGTAAACGCGTCGGATGCCGGCAGGGTGCCTGCCATGCGGATGTTGCGATGAGCAAATTGAAAACCGGATTTTGCATAATTGTCCTGCTGGGCGACCACGCCGTCGAGTCCGATGGTGTGCGAAACAGGCCCGCCAAGCACGCTATCCCATAGCCGAAGGCCAAGTCCTTGCCCCCGGCGGTCCGGGCGGCACATGTAAAACCCGACAAAGGCAAAATCGGCACTGTATGTGACGCAGGAAATAACGGCGGCCAACCCTTTTTTGTCGAACGCCCCCCAGTACCCTTCCGGGTCGGTGTGCCAGAATGCTTGCAGGTCATCCTGGCCGGGGTTCCATCCTTCATCAGATGCCCATTGCAGCATGGTTTTCAGATCGTTCTCGCGCAAGCGCCGGATTTTTTCAGGATGAGCCATTATTCTTCCGTAGGAAATCGTATGTAAGCCTATGGTTTAACGCATTTTGCCGATCAGAAAAAAGAATATCGGTGGAATCTATAATAAAAAATTGCGAATGATTTTCATTTGTAATATTGGTTTTGGTCATTGTCTTTGGTTTTGCAAGCATTACGGGCTTTGGCATGATGACTTCTAAAATTGTTCGGGCGCACACGCAGGTTGCCGTGCCGGATCCGCGGCGGGCGCTGGATGTTTTGTCGGCGTTTTATCGTGACAATGATTGCAGTGTTTCGATCGAAGGCGATGACCACGTGATTTCAATATCGCTTGGAACGGTTCGGGTTGGTCCGCGCGATAGAGCAATTGGCATCGAAATAACCGCTGCAAATGACACGGCAATTACCCAGCTTAAAACCGGTGTGATCACGATGGTGGATCAACTGGTACCCGGGGCTGATCTTGACTGTCGTTGGCACGGGGCAGGGCAGGCCTCGGAAAAAGGCGGTAAACTGCCCAATTTTCGTGAACTAAGCGTGGGCAAGGTTACTAATTTGGGGCCTGACATGCGCCGGCTCCGATTATATGGCGATGATTTAACCCCCTATTTGGGCGGGGCAATACATGTACGTCTGATTATTCCGCCCCATGGCGTTAGCGCGCCGCAATGGCCAACGATGGGGGAAAACGGTTTGCCGGTTTGGCCCAAGGGCGAGGACAAGGTAGAACCCCGTGTTTACACCATTCGTCAAATCAATGCCGACGAAGGCTGGATGGATATTGATTTTGTGGTTCATGGCGATAACGGCCCCGGGTCGCGATTTGCCAATAATGCCGTGCCCGGGCAGCTTGTGGGGGTAACAGGGCCGATCGGCAGTGATTTGCCTGTGGTGGACTGGTATTTGTTTGCGGCCGATGAAACGGGGATACCGGCAATTTGCCGATATTTGGAAGACTTGCCCGATGACAAAACCGGACATGTCATTCTCGAGGTTTCAGGCCCCGACGCCAAACAGAATTTGCCACATCATCCTGGGTTTGATCTGGCATGGATTTTTCGCGACGGCAGTTGCCCCGAAATGGCATTTGCCCCACAGGGGACCAATACGAATGTGGATGCAGATGCAGATGCAGGTGCAGGTGCAGGTGCAGGTGACGATGTTTCGCCGTTTGCCCGCGCAATTTGTGACATCAAGGTTCCCGATGAAACGCATGGCGTTTTTTGCTGGACGGCGACAGAACAAAAGATTTATCGCCATTTGCATACCCATTTTCGCAAGACATTAAAACTGGGCCGCGAGCAATGCCTTGTTATGACGTTCTGGCGGGCCGAGGCGCATTAAGGTCCCCTGTTTTTTACTGGAGATCGAAAGTTAGCCGATGCTAAATTGATTTTTGCTTTTGAAATTGGTATGACAAATAATTGTTCAAAAGCAGGAGACAGGAATGGCCGGCGGGGCGGCGCTTCCACCCAAGGAAAATCATGCGGAAACCTTTGCCCGGCTTCGCGATGCGCATGCGCGTGAGGTAACGGAAGATTACGTAGAGATGATTGCCGACCTGATTGTCGAGGAAGGCGAGGCGCGCGCCGTTTCATTGGCCGCGCGGTTTGGTGTGACACCGGCAACGGTTAACAATACGATCAAACGGCTGGAGCGCGACGGTTTTGTATCGAGCCGGCCTTATCGTTCCATTTTTCTGACCGATGCAGGACAAACCCTGGCCGACAAGTGCCGGGAACGGCACAGAATTGTCTATGATTTCCTGATAGCACTTGGTCTGGATGCGCAGATTGCAGAGTTCGATGCCGAGGGGATTGAACACCATGTGAGCGCCGAAACGCTGGATGTTTTCCGCGCCTTTACCGAAGGGCGCGCGTGTAAGAGTTAATGTCAGCTCTCTTCATGGCGCTTCTGCATGGGGCGATTTTAAGATCGATCCAGCGCACATTTCCCAGTTTTCCGGCTGTATATTTTGCCTGTTGGCCAAAATGCATTCTTCAGCATATCGATGTCGATCGATAGGAAGTTTATAGAAGCCGCAGGCAGAGCAGGTGCCATTCTGCGCTTCAGGTTTGTGCTGGAGATGTTGGTATTTTGGGCTATGAAGTCGGATTGGTGTCGAAACCTGTGGTTCATGTGGCAAAAGGCCGCTGCATTACCGACATTGCTGTTGGTCCAGTCTGACGATCAAATGATGTCATAAATGTCGTCAGGATAAGATAGCTTTTCGCGATTAATGACATAGAGACGTCGCTTGCTATATCCGTTCGCCTGAACACCCGACTGAATGTCGGCGATTAGGCTGATGAAACCCTTACCCAGCATTAATTCCCTTAAAGTTATCGTGATTTTAGCGAAATAGTTTTGTGCGTAAATCCTTGTCATTCGACCGGGCTGCGTATGGATATGTCGTAAAACCGAAGCTGAGCGTTGCCTTAAATGGTCAGGTATATTTGCAAGATATAAATATACCGGTCATTATTTGCAGGGTGATGCAAATCGTTTAACCAAGGCCCGTGTATCGTTGAAACTATCAAGGGAAAAGGGCAATTACGGTGTTTTAGGGATGGTTTCGAGTTCCCCCCGGTATCCCCCAGGGGGCGGGTTTTTAGTTTTGGGAAGAAAAAGTGCCGTATAGGCAGATCGAGTAATTGATCGCAAGAATTGGCTGTACAATAGCGATTGGAATGTTGCCGCCGGTATTGCCAATGGTAAAGTCGTTATTGTTAAATGCAGCCCCCGTTACACCGGAAATTGCCGCTGGCGGGTTTGATGCGCCATCAGCTGCTGAAACATATAAGAACCCGGAAGCCCCTAAGTTGTTGGCAGGCAAACCAATATAATCGCCATCGTTTGGTGTTTGGACTGTTTTCTGCTTTTTTCGAAACATGAAGAGCACTTGTTGCACCTGCGCCACTATAGACGTGTGGATGGCTATAAGATGGCATATTCAATATTACTAATATCAGTGATGGTGTTCCGATTTTTTCTGCCGATTATATAACGCGGCAGTCCTGCGCCATTTCCATAGCTCAATGGAACCCCGCTTTGTAAATCTGGTCGGAAAAAAGAAGTTTGTCCGTTGCCCCCATAAATGACGCCAGGCAGACTGAAAAGAGCATCGTTTTGCGAGAAGGCGATTAATTTCTCCAGGCAATAACGACTAGTTGCGTGGCGAAAAGTCAAATCCTGGCGCCTGAATAACCCCGGCATAATCTTCCATGATGTCCCCTCGTGTTGTCAAATTTTTCAATTTCAGGTTTCATCGATATTATCAGCATCAGCATTTTAATTGGTCAATTTAAGATTGTCGAAAAGTGAAAAAAAACCATCGAAAGGATTGTTGTGGCCGTAAATTGGAAGTGGATTCTGCCTGCTGGAAATGATGCGCAACGTGACTCTAGGAAACGCGAATCGAGTCGGATGTTAAAATTTTTAATGAGATGGAATATTTTTTATAAACATTACAAAATATTATCGCTGAATGTGTGTTCTTTTTATACTTGGTAGATTCGAATTTTATTTCAAAAATTGAAACTCATGCTGCGCATAAATAAGGCCTCTCTTTTGGAGAAAAAACTATTCAAAGAGGTGGGTTATGGGCGGTTATTTTGAATTTATCTAGCTCGTAAGAGGGTGATAATCGCGCAAAGGTTGCATGCTGTCATGCGTTGGGATAGTTATTTTTCTAGGATCTGAAGCAGTTATATCCGTTCTGCATATTCAGGTTCAGGGCGCTGGGACCGCTTATGGGAGCAAACAATAAATGACACGTCTGGACCGTTTAAAAGGTGCCAAGGCACTAATTGATGTCGGGTTTTCGCAAATTCAACCGATGTGTCTGGAGCCGCGCTTCATGTTTGATGCTGCCGGGGCTGCTACCGGAGCAGAAGCCGCACAGGATGCGCAGGCGCAAGTTGAAGCCGCCACTGCTGATAACGCGTCGCACGATGGCTCGGGCACTAAGAGCGGTTCTGATCTGCCGGTTAGCAATTCGGATGGTGATGCCAATACCAGTGCGCAAACTGCAGAGAATAACGGTAATGATGCCGGCGATAACCCGGTTGTCATACCCGATGCCATACCGGCACATAGTGGAACGCAAACGCACGAAGTTGCTTTAATCGACACATCGATTGCAGGTTACGAAACGTTGGCGGCAGGGTTCTCTGGCGATGTTACCGTAATAACTTTCCAGTCTGACGGTACTTTAACCCAGATAGCTGACCTTTTGTCTTCTTATGGGCAGTTTGATGCAGTGCATCTGGTGTCGCATGGATCCGTTGGAGCAATAATTCTGGGTGATCAGATTATTGATGTTGATAATCTGTCGAGCCAGTCCGGTGCGCTGGCTGATATCGGTGCGCATCTCACTGATGCCGGGGACATCTTGCTATATGGTTGCAATGTTGGCAGTGATCAGCAAGGAATGGCCTTTGTTGATGCCATGGCAGGCCTGACTGGTGCGGATGTTGCCGCATCAAATAATGTAACAGGCGCAGCAGACATGGGGGGCGACTGGGATCTTGAGGTCTCTCATGGCCAGATTGAGGCTGTAGTTTCAATATCTGCGAATGCCCAGGCTGAGTTTCATGGGATCCTTGCAAGCAGCGAAACGTTTGATGTTGATGCTCCTCAATCCCAAAATGGCGCTACAACCATTTCGTTAAATGGATGGAACTTTACGTCGACAACGGCTGTTGGTCTGGCAATTGGTAATTCATCTCAAACAGGTGTTTCTACTCATTTGAATTCTGATGAAGACGCCGGTGACGGCACTTTGATCTGGAATAGTCAAAATGATGCAGGAAACGTCGATACTGTATACGGTTTTGAAACGCAAAGTGGTTTTGTTTCTTTGCAATCATTTGATTTCGGCACAGTGACAGCTATTTCAAATCCTATTGGTACGATAAATATTTATAGCAATAATATTCTTGTTGGAACCGCTTCAATAGATCTTTCTGCTGACGATGTAACAATTCCCACTGGCTTGGCAGGAGGTGGTACTATTAAATATGATAATGTTTATAGTGCATTAGAGGTAACGAATTCCTATTATTCAGGGCACTTTTCATTTGAGGGGGCCGCGTACCAAAACGTTGATCGCGTAGAACTTGCATTTGATGGTACAGCATCATATGAAATTGATAATCTCTTTGCGACCGAAGTTGTGCCAAATAATGCACCAACGGCCAGCAACCTGACGCAGACGGTTCCTTATACCGAAGATCCAGGTTCAGCCGTTGCGCTTGATGACATAGTGGTGACGGATGCGGATAGTGGCGATACCATCACTGCGACGCTGACACTGTCAAACACCGCCGCTGGCAGCCTGACTACCGGAACATTCGGCTCGGCAAGTTCAGGATACGATTCTAATACCGGGATCTGGACAGTAAGTGGTTCGGTGGATGACGTTAATGCTGCCCTTGCTGCCGTGGCCTTCACGCCCGCGGCAGACTGGGATCAGGATGTTACGATCACCACCCAAATTCGTGATGCGGCAAATG
>NZ_JFJZ01000010.1 GCF_002115825.1 Thalassospira sp. MCCC 1A01428
ACCATCAGGGTAAGGCCAAGGATCAACAACCGCCAGAAAGCGGTCGTCATATCGTCCGCCCGGATCAAACGGATCAATAGGGCATCAGGGCTTAAAATGGTGATACCCAGCAACGCCAGCCACCCGCCATGCACCCTGTCGACCCAGTTGTTCGAAACCGTCATTATCCGTTTCCCCATTTCATATGGCCTAATTTTTATGCCGTATCGGGCTTTCTGCACGGGAAAATAACAAATTACAAATGAGCAATTTAGAACAATAGCGAATTTGGCCTAAAACCGGGCATAATTGCACACAAAGAAAAGGTTTTGTTCGCGCCTTAACCCCGATAGATTACGCCAACAAATCCAGACTGCCCCATAAACAAAGGAAACTGTCATGTCAGGAAAAATCGACGCCCGCCTTAGCGAACTTGGCATTACCTTGCCGCAGGCGAATGCACCGGTGGCAAATTATTTGCCCTATGTTCGTTCAGGTAACCTTGTGAACATTTCCGGCCAGATCACCATGGAAAATGGCGAGCTGAAATTCATCGGCAAACTGGGCAAGGAATACGACGTTGAAGAGGGCCAGAAAGCCGCCCGTTTATGCGCGCTAAATCTGATTGCGCAGGTACGTGCAGCAGTCGGCGACCTTGATAAAGTAACCCGCGTTGTCAAATTGAACGCCTTTGTCAATTCCGCGCCCGAATTCACCGACCAGCCAAAAGTCGTTAACGGCGCATCGGACACCATGGTCGAAATTTTCGGTGATGTCGGCAAACATGCCCGCTCCGCCGTCGGGGTGGCATCGCTACCTTTGGGTGTCGCCGTTGAAATTGATGGCGTTTTTGAAGTCGCCGACTAAACATTCCGGCGCCATCAACACCTTACCTATATCAAAACCGGGCCAATGCGCCCGGTTTTGTCTTGTTCTACCATCTCAGCTTTCCGGCATCGGGCAATTTTGAATAAAAAGTCATAGGCCAAAATCATCAAACCAGATGCCCTTTATGCATCCTGATGTGAAAATCCTATTGTCAATCGCTTCTCACAATCAGGGCTGCGGCCCATCCTTGCCAAACAAATGATTACGCATATGGTCAGCCAGCGCGCGTACCGCAGGTTTTGCCCCATCTGGCATCCAATACATATTAATGGCGAAGGCGGGCAGTGATGGCAATTCGGGATCATCGTTCATAATTTCCAGATCATCGGGCACTGTTGCTGCCAACCAGACGGTTACCGCCATGTCGGTTCGCACGGTAACAGCAGTTGCTTCGATATTTCCGCTTTCAAATACCGTTCTCCAGGCCACTTTGCGGCTTTCCAGCGCATTAAAAACTGCCGGACGAAACGCACAGGACTGGCTGACCATGGATACAGGCAAAGGGCGTTTGGCACGTGCGGTGCCGCCCTTGGCACCCACCCAAACCAGGCGTTCAATACGCAAACATTCCCCACTGCCCTGCCCAACGGGTTCCTCGATCAGGGCAACATCAATGTCGCCTGCCGCAAGTCCGGCTTTCAAATCTGGCGATGCGGCACAAACCAGCGACAATTCAACCTGCGAAAACGCGGCATTATAACTTTTTAAAACAGGCGAAATTCCCTTGCCCACCAAATCAAAAGGCACACCCAGGCGCACTTGTCCGCGCTGCACATCCCCGGTCATTTCAGTCCAGATTTCATCGTTCAGGGCTAAAATTTGCCGGGCGCGACCAAAAAGACGTTCTCCCGCGCCAGTCAATCGCAAACCACGCCGGTCACGTTCAAACAGGGACGCCCCCAGAACATCCTCCAGCCGTCTCACCTGCTGGCTTACTGCACCCTGGGTTAGATGCAATGTGGATGCTGCCGCTGTCATGCTGGCCTTCTCGGCCACCGTAATAAATGTGCGAATTAATGCCGTATCAAGATTTCCTGCCATAAGTAGCATTATGCATTGTAATGCCAACCATTACAAACATTGCCTTTCATAATTCAAAGCGGCGGTATTTGATGGGCCGACATTACTTTGTCAGCTTATCAACGGAATAAAATACCATGACACTGGACGCATTGGGGCCATTAGCCCTGTTCACATTAATTGCAACCATTTCGCCTGGCGGGGCGACCACACTGGCAACGGCATCGGGCCTGCAATTTGGTGTGGCACGTTCCATTCCCATGATTTTCGGCATTGCTGTAGGGATGGCAACCCTGGCCGCCGCCGCAGCAGCAGGGTTGGCAAGCCTGGTTCTGGCAAGCCCGATATTACATATGTTGCTGAAAATTGCCGGAACAGCTTATTTGTTATGGCTGGCATTTGTTATCGCAGGTAGCGGTCGCCCCCAACAAAAGGCAGACCTTGGCAAACCTGTAAGTTTCCTGGGCGGGATGGGTCTTTTGTGGCTAAACCCGAAAGGCTGGGCCATGACAATGGGGGCTGCTGCGTCCTTTTCCAGCCTGATCACAAACCCGGTCAGTCTGGCGTCCCTATTGGGGCTTGGCTTTGGTGTTTCAGCGATATTTTCCTTATCGCTATGGTGTAGTACCGGTGCAGTTCTGGCGCGATTATTAAAATCGGATATCCAATGGAGAATCCTGAATATCGCGCTGGGAATATTGCTGGCAGCGTCGGTCGTTCCAATATGGGTTCTATAAACCGCAGGTCATGACATTAATGTTTTCCAACAGCATTTAACCCCACAACACCGCCGATAATCATTAACAGAAACACGCCCTTGATGGCGGTAACCGGTTCTTTGAAAAACACCATGCCGATCACCGCGATGGCGGCCATCCCCAAACCTGACCAGATGGCATAAGCCGTGCTGACCGGTATGGTACGAAGTGTTATGGAAAGCACCCAGAAGCTGATCGCGTATAAGCCAAGCGTCAATGTGGTAAAACGCCAGTCGCGAAACCCGTCGGAAAATTTAAGGCTGACCGTGCCCGCAACTTCAAGGCTGATCGCGCAAATCAAATACAGCCACGCACCCATTTTTTTGTTCCCGTCACCAATGCCAAAATCGCCGCGAGCATGCAGAAAATCAACACGTGGCGCAACCACCGGGTTTGCATGACTGGTTTTCGGCCACCTCGCCACGATCCAGCACTTTGCCCAACCGCCAAAGCGTTCTATATATCAGGAGAATAAAAGATTTCCGGCAACACGGGTGGACAGATAATGCAAGAAACCGAAATCCTGATCGCTGGTGGCGGCATCGCCGGGTTAAGTGCAGCAGCACGCCTTGCAGCCGATGGCCACCAGATTGTCATTGTTGACCCAGCCCCGAAAGATACCCCCGACACAGCCACAACCGACCTGCGCACCACGGCATTTTTAAAACCGGGTATCGACACCCTGACCTATGCCGGTGTTTGGGATGACATGCAGCAAAGCGGTGCGCAATTACGCGTCATGCGCATCGTTGATGCGGGTGGGGCCGAACGTACCCCCCGCGAAACCGCCGATTTTGATGGTGCAGAAACCAGCGATGGCTATTTTGGCTGGAACATCACCAACATTGCCGCCAAAGCCGCCCTTTTACGTAAAATCGCCACCCTTGATAATGTGCGTTTAATGAATGGCTGCAAGGTAACCGGCTATCGCGCGCCCACACCGGCTGGCCCCGGCCCGGCGATTATAACCCTGTCGAATGGGCAAAAATTTGCTGCGTCGCTTGTTCTGGCAGCTGACGGGCGCAATTCAACCCTGCGCGATCTGGCTGGCATCCGTTTTAACCGGTGGTCTTATGAACAGGATGCGCTGGTATTTGCCGTTTCCCACGATACCCCACACGATAATATTTCGACCGAAATTCATCGTTCGGGCGGCCCGCTTACATTGGTGCCGATGCCCGACCATAACGGCAAAGCCTGTTCATCGGTTGTCTGGATGGTGCCACATGCCCGCGCGCAAACACTGGCCGCGATGGATGATGCGGCGCTGGCCCGCGAGCTAACGACCGAAACAATCAACCTGTTTGGCCCGGTTGATATCGTAACACCGCGTGCTGTTTGGCCAATGGTGGCGCAAATTGCCCATCGGTTAACTGCGCCACGCCTGGCGTTAATTGCCGAAACCGCCCATGTGGTACCGCCCATTGGCGCACAGGGCCTTAATATGAGCCTGCATGACATCGAAACGCTGGCAAAGCAGATCGACCTTGCAAAGCTGGAAAACCGCGATATCGGTAGCGATGCCTTGCTGCACCGCTGGGAACGTCGACAGTTGCCAAAAACCGTTGGCCGGGTTGGTGGCATTGACCTGCTAAACCGTGCCGCAATGGCAGAACCAAAATTCCTGCGAGACTTGCGCTATAGCGGGCTTTGCGCGATCAACCATATCGGCCCGTTACGCCGCCTGGCAATCAAGGCCGGGATTGGCAAATAACACCCGATAATACCGCAACCCGCATAAAAGCCGACCAGATGCACATCTGTTTGCCCCGGCCCGGTTCTGTTTGTGGTTCACAAATTGTCCCTGCCCACATTCTTGTCAAATTATGGGTGTAGGTCGCAAATGTCTGACCCAAAAAACGCGAAAAAACGCCCACGACAGGAGACACCGACATGTTCAGAATCCCCGGTAAAACAGGTATCCTCGCCCTGGCATTAACATTGTTTATTGGTGTCGCAACCAGTTTCCCGGCCGCTGCGGCCAATGGCGACAATACCCTGCGCCAGGATATTGCCAAAGCCACAGCAGGCCATAAATTGACCGCCGATGAACTTGAACGCATGACAAACGTTGTCACCGAAATCAAAAACAATAAAGACGACTATGATTTGAAATCGCCGAAACCCAAATCACTTGATGAAATGGTTGCAAACCTGAATAACCAGCCAAAAATCAAGGCCCTATTAGCCAAAAACGGCTTTAACGCGCGTGAGTATCTGATTGCCAGCATGACATTGGCCCACAGTGCTGTTGCCGTCCGGGTTGGCCCCGATAAAATCCCCAACACCAATCCTGATAACCTTGAATTTATTCGCAATCATCAGGCCGCAGTCGATACATTGATGCAAACCCGGCGTTAACCGCCCCCTAGCAGGCATGAACGCACGATACGCAACTGGCAACAAATGCCCCCATCCCGGCCCGTCAATCCAACAATATCTTTTCGGTCTCAAAGCCCCTGTTGCCATACTGCCCCGCCAAAATCCCATAAAACAGGTTGGCACCGGCAACGTGTAAAGCACAGGTTCAGGCCACAGATGACCGGTTAATCATTTCACGGGCCGGGTTACCTACCACCGTCATTCCTGCGCGAACATCACGTGTCACCACCGAACCGGCCCCGATAATGGCATTGTCGCCAATATGAACGCCGCCCATAATAATTGCACCGCCACCAACCCAGACATTTTCCCCGATAAAAACCGGCCGGGCAATTTCAAGGCCGTCCTTGCGTAAAACCGGGTCTTTATGATGTTGCGGACAATAAATTTGCACGTTAGGCCCCAGCATAGTGCCCGCCCCGATATTTATTTCCGCACTATCAAGAAATGTGCAGCCCGAATTGATAAAAACCTGGGCACCAAGATGAATGTTGCAACCATAGGCACAATGAAATGGCGCTTCAATACGGGCGTCCGGGGCCGCATAAGCCAGCAATGCCAATAAGGCCGCTGTGATATTGCCGCGATCATCGGGCGGCGTATTATTGTGGGCAAAGACAGCATGACGTGCCGCCATCCTCATGTCTGCCAATTCGTCATCCAGGCACCGATACCACTGCCCGGACACCATTTTCTCACGCTCGCTTGCCGTCAAAACGCCATTCCCCCGATTGTATTTTGCGATGACTTTGCCCCAGGATGACGCTCACCGCAAGAAATTGGCAGGGAAAAGGCCAATAAAACAAACACGGTAATCAAATATGGGTTACCGACACGGATCGTTTAAACCCGTCACAGTTGCACCGATATAGCAGGCCACTTAATTGATCGTCGTTGTGCGCATACGGGCAACACTTTGCCGTGGAGTCATGCCAAACAGGCGGGCAAATTCACGGCTAAACTGGCTACTGCTTTCATAGCCAACCTCATAGGCGGCCTCGGTCGCCGACAAGGCATTGGTCCCCATCAGGTGGCGGGCTTCACGCAGGCGCAATTCCTTTTGATATTGCAACGGCGTCATGCCGGTAAGCGATTTAAAATGCTGATGAAAGGATGAAACGCTCATCCCGGCCATCTCGGCAAGCTGGTCAATCCGCAGGCTTTCGTTAAAGGCGCTGCGAATTTTATGGATCGCCCGGGCAATGCGTCTTGTATGCCCGTCTGGCAGGCTCATGCGGCGCAAAACATCGCCTTGCGGGCCACACAACAGCCAATAATATATTTCTCGGCGAATTAACGGGTACACCACGCTGATCGCCTGGGGCCGCTCTAGCAGTTGAAAAATACGTCCGGCACAATCAAGCATCGCGTCATCGACATTTTCAATATACAGCGCGGGCTGGTCTGTTTTGCTGCTTGTATTGCCTGCGCCAACATCCTTTTCAATTTCCGCCAATAAATCGCGGATTTCAGCAAGGTCAATATCGATCGACATTGCCAGAAACGGTTCGTCGCAGGTGGCCCTGGTAACCTTGCCGATCACGGGTAAATCAACACTGACAACAAGGGACTGCATTGCCTGAAAACCGGTGGTTTTTCCGCCCACTGTCACCTGCTTTGCACCTTGCATGACCAGACATAAAACAGGCCGGTACATCATGTGTATCAGCCCTGTTGGTGCGGTTTCGCGCATGACCATAACCCCGTCAATCGCGGTTTTATGCACGCCGTTCTCCGCGCCCAGCCCCGCCAGGCAAGATGAAAGTGCTGTTTTGATTTCGTCATATTTCGGACCAAACACCATGACCGCGCTTCCCTATCAGGACAAAAAATTACAGAGGATTATTCCCGTAAAACTACCCTGACCCGCCGCATTGACAAAGCCCCTTCACCACGTTTTGGAGAATCAGGCAAAAACTTCGCATGACCGGGCATGCAGTAAAAACGCGGCAGGCGTAGCTTGCAATCAACACAAACCCGAACGGAGATTTTGCACATGACAGCGCAAACCGCATCCAAAATTGCCATTGTTACAGGCGGCAGCCGTGGCCTTGGTCGTAACACCGTTGTTAATCTGGCCCGCAAGGGAATTGATGTTGTTCTGACCTATCATTCAAACCGTGCCGAAGCTGACGCAGCCGTAGCAGAAATTGCCGAACTGGGTGGCAATGCCGTTGCCCTTCAGCTTGACAGCGGCGTCACGGAAAGTTTCGATGATTTTGTTGCCAGCCTTAAAACCGCCCTGAGCGAAAATTGGGGCCGCGGCAGTTTTGACTTCCTGGTCAACAATGCCGGTATTGGCATTAATGCGCCGATCACGGAAACCACCGAAGAACAATTTGATCGCCTGATGAATATTCACCTCAAAGGCGTGTTTTTCCTGACCCAGAAATTATTGCCCCTGATGGCCGATGGCGGACGCATCATTAACCTTTCAAGCGGCCTTGCCCGCTTTAGCGGCCCTGGTTATGCGGCCTATGGCATGATGAAAGGCGGGATCGAGGTTTTCACCCGTTATCTGGCAAAGGAATTGGGCACACGCGGCATTACGGCCAACACCGTGGCCCCTGGTGCCATCGAAACCGATTTTGGTGGTGGTGCTGTTCGTGACAATGCCAATTACAATAAAATGGTCTCAAGTGTTACCGCCCTTGGTCGTGCCGGTGTTGCCGATGACATCGGACCCATGATTGCGTCGCTGCTTTCCGATGACAATCGCTGGGTCAATGCCCAACGGATCGAAGTTTCCGGCGGGATGAACATTTAACCCGGCACACCTCACCCACTGGTCATATCCGAGGTCATCCGGTTTTAGCTGGCAACTATTGCAGCAGGGTCTTTTCACCCCTGCTGCAATTTGCGTAAACAAACAGAGGCATCTCAGCCAATCAGCTTTCCGGTCTTATCAAAAAACGGATAAGGACCATCATAATGACCGATATAACTTGTATGCGTCAAAAGCCCCTGCCCATGCATGGCATCCGACCAAAAATGCAGCAAAATAGCCGGTGGCTCCAGATTAAACGCCGCCGGGCCATTTTTGCGAAAATCACCAACAACCTGATGTGCCACGGACGGTGCCACACATAGCGGAACGCCGTGCCACAAACAATGTATGGGCCGATGGATATGACCGCAAATAATCCCCACGACTGACCTATGACGTGCCAACACTGCCGCCAGCCCCGCGGCCCCGATTTCATCCACCGGGGTGCCACCGCGGTTAGTATCGGGCAGCAACCTGAGCCCGTCCATATGGTTTATTCCACTGATGATGGGCGGATGATGCATGAAAATCAGGGTTGGCTGATCAGGGTGGCGGGCCAGTTCACGATCCAGCCACGTCAAACGTTCCGCACATAAAACGCCATGCCCGAACCCTTCATGCAGGGTATCAAGCGCAATAAGGTGCAATGGAAAATCCCGTACTGCATATTGCAAAAAACCACCTGCCTGCGCCGGTATTGCACGCGGAAAGGCACGATGCAACGCAACCCGCCTGTCATGATTGCCCGGTATCATGTACCAGGGCGATGACAATGGTGCCAATATTTCAGCTACCAGGTCATATTCCCCGGCAATGCCGATATCACCAATATCCCCGGTAAATAAAATGACATCGGGTGCCGGGTCGAGGGCCTGCACATGGGCCACCGCATTTTCAAGGGCGGTCGCGGTATCCACCTGGCCATAGGCAAGCTGGCGGTCCGCACGAATATGCAAATCCGTTATTTGGGCAATTAACATGGCCGCGCCTTTCACAAGGAAACCCCGATGCAAGGATCACAGATTACGGCGCGTGCCTTCCAGAACAATATCGAAATAACGAAACTTTTATGACGACATCGCCAAACCTAAACTTCGGGCAACATGGCATCAATATCCAGACTGGGGCGCACCCCAAGGTCGGACTGATGCGTCTTTAAAAATGCTTCGCTTGCCTTACGGCCCTCGTCACGCAGCATTTCCAGAAACGACCATTCACCGTTCATTTTCGACGATGCATCAAGATCCAGCATCACATCTCCGGTGATGCGGTGCATCCGCATTTCTGCCCAACGCGCCCCTTCCTCTTCCTCGTCACTGACCACGCGGCGCAACAGGGCAATCATGCGCAGTTCTTTTAACAACACCGAATTAAACGATACTTCGTTTAACCGGCTGGCAATATCGCGGGCGGACTTTGGCGTGCCCTGGCGTTCAACCGGGTTGATCTGCACCAGAATCGTATCTTTGGCCGCACATTCACGCACCAAAGGCGCAATTGCGGGGTTGCCCGAATATCCACCATCCCAATAAGGCTCACCGTCAATTTCAACGGCATGATACATCATCGGCAAACAGGCAGACGCCAGCAGCACATCAACATCAATGTCCTCGTTGCGAAAAATGCGCCCACACCCGGTTTGCACATTGGTTGCCGTCACAAACAGGCGAATATCGCCATGTGTCAGCCGGTCAAAATCCACCATTTCATTTAAAATATCCGACAGCGGGTTACCCCCCAGCGGGTTTAGCTGATAGGGCGAAAAAACCCGCGCTGTCATATCCATCATTTGGAAGAACGGCGAATTTTCCAACGACCAGTTGCCTAGCAAAATATCAAGCGGGCCACGTTGAAGCGGACTAAACCGCGCGGCATCAGATATTTTTCGCCAAAACTTTTCCAGGGCTGCCCGCCCGCCTTCGCGCCCGCCTTGCGCAACGCCATCGGCCATAACCGCGGCATTCATTGCCCCGGCCGATGTCCCGGAAATCGCTTCGATGTCGATCCAGTCTTCCTCAAGCAACCTGTCCAGCACCCCCCAGGTAAAGGCACCATGCGATCCGCCGCCTTGCAACGCCAAATCAATCGACAACCGGTTTTGCGCATTAAATGGCGGTTTACCACAAATTTTCGGCGTTCTCCGAACGGGTCGGGAAATGGGCTTTGGCCGGGATTTTGTTTTCCGCGACGGGGAAGATACAGAAGAATCAGGCGCCATCTTGTTCTCCAATCGGGACAGTATCAGGGCCTGTTTCCGGCCCATTATGCGCGACATCGTGCCCTGTGCGGGCGATGCTGCATTGCGAAGATAGCATCCACCTTAACTGTAGTCGTTCAAAACAAATCGCAAGGGGCAACAGAACAAAGGTTTTCAAAACGGCAAATGCCATCGTAACCGCGCGGCCAACGGCATGGTTGGTGCCCGATCAAGAACGATATCAAGAAAAATACGCGCAATTGGCGACAGGCTTCGACTTTTACGGCGAATAACACCAATTTGGCGTTCGCGTACCGGCGCCCCAAGGGGAACAAAAACAAGGTCACGGCTGGCCTCTACCCGCGCGGCCAGTTCGGGCAAAATAGTAATGCCGATGCCCGCGGCAACCATGGCACAAAGCGTTACTGTATTTGATGTTTCCACAACAGGCCGCAGCGCATGGCTACGCCGTATATCGGCTTTATCAGGGTGCCCTCCGTCCGGTTCGAATTCCAAATGCGAACGGTCCTGATGGCCGCCATCCAGCGCATCGGTGACGATGGACGCTGGCGGGGCATTGAACCCGCTGTGCCGGGCCAATATCGCCCCGGTTCCCGATTCCGGCCCCAGGCCGACAAAAGGGTAATCCACCAGTTCATGCCATAACACCTGAGTACGGCCAGCAAAAGGATGATCATGGCGACACACCACCCCCAATTGATCACTAAAAAGCGGTTCGAACTGAATGTCGGGCAAGGGCTTCCAGTCGCCAGCGATGCCAAAATCAACTTCTCCTTTGGCAACCGCGTCATGAACTTCGCCCGCATTCATTTCATCCAGCCGCAAACTGGCATCGGGGTGGGCGGCATGAAACTCGACAATGATCTGCGGTAAAATTCGCGTCAGCACCGACGGTGCGGCGGCAACAACAACCTTGCCCCCCAAACCTTTGGACTGCGCATCAAGATCATCAAGGGCCATTTCAAAGTCAGCCATCAGGCGGCGCGCCACCGGTAAAAACCGCCCCCCGCCCGTGCTAAGTGCGACCTGCCGGGTGGTTCGGTCAAACAACGACATGCCAATAATGTCTTCAAACTGGCGAATGGTTGCCGTCAAGGTGGGCGGGGTTATGCCCAACACGTTGGCGGCCTGCGTAAAGGACCCGTGTTCCGCAACAGCAATAAACCCGCGCAAATGGCGCAAACTGACCGATGACAACATTTTAAAACCAGCTTTATTATATGTAAAAATCGAATAATAATTCGGAATTTTCGATTTGTACAATCAATCATAATCCGGTTGAATAAGGTGACATTACAAAAACAACCGTCCACATTACGCCATAGCCGCCCTGCCCAACATATCCCGTCCCCGTAGACAGAGATTTCGATGATCCCGAAACTGACCCCTGATCGCAGCCTTGATGATCTGACCCTGGCATTTTTAAAAACGCTGGAACTGGAAGGCAAATTTAGCGGTGAAATCCATGCCGATTTCCCCACCCGCCTGATCCATGCGACAGATAACAGTGTTTATCAGGTCATGCCGCGTGCCGTGCTGCAACCGCGCCAGCGCGACGACATCAATGTGGTGATGGAACTGGCAGGACGCGCCGAATTTCGCCGGGTCAAACTAACCCCGCGCGGCGGCGGAACCGGCACCAATGGCCAATCACTTAATAACACCGTGATTGTCGATACATCGAAATACCTCAACAACATCATCGACTTTGATGCGCAAACCGGGTTGGTGCGGGTTGAACCCGGTGTGGTGCTGGAACAGCTAAATGCGTGGCTAAAACCACATGGTTTTTTCTTTCCGCCCAATGTGTCAACCGCCAACCGCGCCACGGTGGGCGGTATGGTCGGATCGGACAGTTCGGGTAAAGGATCGCGCATTTACGGCAAAACCAGCCATTACATCGAAAAAATGACGACAGTTCTGGTGGATGGCAGTGATTTTGTTACATCCGCCCTGGATGCCGAACAAACCGCCATTGAAGCCGCGCAAAAAACCCGCATCGGTGGCGTTTATCGCAAAATCATCGACGAAATTTTACCGCGCCGCGATCAAATCAAATCGACCTTCCCGGAAATGAACAGGGGTCTTACCGGCTATAACCTTAAAGAGGCCGTGGCCGATGACGGTGCGAGCAACCTTAGCTTCCTGATCGCCGGTGCCGAAGGCAGCCTGGGCCTGACCAAGGAAATCACCTTTCGCGTAATCCGCCTGCCCAAATACAAAGCCTTAACCGTTGTACGCTATGCCAGCTTTGACGATGCCCTGCGCCATGTTGGCCGTTTGGTGGCCTTTGATCCAATTGCGATTGAAAGCATCGATGACAAGGTAATGAAACTGGCCGAGCAAGACGAAAGCTGGCATTTGCTGGCCAAACTGCTGGGCACAGACGGTGCTACCATACCAACACGCGGGTTTAACGTGGTCGAATTTGCCACCGATGACGCCGATGAACTGGCCGACAAACAACGCCAACTGGCGCAATATTTGGCCGACAATCCGAACGAGGCCAATGCCCCCATCGGGTCGGTGGTCGCCACAGACCCGGCCCAAATGGCCGCGATCTGGTCGATCCGATCCAAGGCGGTCGGATTGCTGGGCAACCTTGAAGGCAAACGCCGCGCCACCCCCTTTGTTGAAGACACCGCCGTTCCGCCCGAAAACCTGGCTGATTTTATTGCCGAATTTCGCGCCTTGCTGGATGGCGAAGGGCTGGATTACGGCATGTTTGGCCATGTCGATGTCGGCTGCCTGCATGTGCGCCCGTTGCTCGATATGTGTGACGAGGAAGATGAAATTCGCCTGCGTCGCGTCTCGGACAGCGTGGTGGAACTGACCAAAAAATATAACGGCCTGATCTGGGGCGAACATGGCAAAGGGTTCCGCGGTGAATTTTCGCCGGTCTATTTCGGGCCGGAGCTTTATGATGTGCTGCGCCGCATCAAAAAGGAATTTGACCCCGAAGGCCAACTTAACCCCGGCAAAATCGCATCGCCCTATGGCATGGATTTGCCGATAACCCCGATTGACGAAGCCCCTATGCGCGGCCAGCTAGACCGCCAGATCGAAGCGGGGCTGAAAAACGAATACTTGAACGCGACACGCTGTAACGGCAACGGCGCCTGTTTTAACTATGACGATTTCGACGCCATGTGCCCGTCTTACAAGGTCACGCGCGACCGGGTGCATTCGCCCAAGGGCCGTGCGGGCATGGTACGCGAATGGATCCGTCAAATCAGTGTCGGCACCGATGCCGAAGCCCCCGAGCTGGCCTTTGCCAATGCGCGCGACTTTTCCCACGACGTTTATGACGCCATGAATGGATGCCTTTCGTGCAAGGCATGTGCGGGGCAATGCCCGGTCAAGGTGGATATTCCCGAAATGAAATCGCGGTTTTTGGCCGCCTATCATGCCCGCTATCCGCGCCCGTTAAAGGATTACATCATTGCCCGGTTAGAACGGCTGGCCCCGCTAACAGCATCGGCCCCGGCCCTGTTTAATATGCTGCAATCCCTGCCGCCGGTGAAATGGGCCTTTGCCCGCTTTGCCGGGTTGGAAGATTTGCCCAAAACCAGTACGCGCAAACTGGCCCCGGCCCTTCATGCCCGTGGTATTGCCCCCTTTAGCAAAAACCAGCTTGTAACCCTGAGCGATGCCGAACGGGTTAAATCTGTCTTGCTGATACAGGATTGTTTCACCACCCATTATGATGTTGAAACATTTTTGGGCCATGTCGATTTGCTGCGCAAACTGTGCTATCGGGTTTTTGTGCCGCCGTATCGCCCCAATGGCAAAGCGCAGCACGTCAAAGGCTTTTTAAAACAGTTCGACAAACAGGCCCGCGACAATGATGCAGTTTATGGCGACCTGGCGCAGTTTGGCATTCCGATGATCGGTATTGAACCCAGCGTAACGCTAACCTACCGTCAGGAATATTCCCAACGGCTGCAAAACCGGCCCGATTACCGGGTTAATCTGTTTCATGAATGGCTTGAAAGCGAAATTCGCAATGGCCGCTTAACCCCGCCGAAAATGACGACCACCATTGACCAAAACAGCGTGCCAACCCTTTTCCCCCACTGCACCGAAAAAACATCGATCCCCGATGTCAGCGTAAAATGGCAAAAAATATTCGATGCCTTTGGCATCAAACTGGCGGCCG
Source organism: Thalassospira sp. MCCC 1A01428 (assembly GCF_002115825.1). GTDB lineage: Bacteria > Pseudomonadota > Alphaproteobacteria > Rhodospirillales > Thalassospiraceae > Thalassospira. Next base: position 14,172 of record NZ_JFJZ01000010.1, read on the forward strand.
AACGTACCGGATGTTGCGGCATGGCCGGGGTTTATGGCCACGAAACCGCCAACCACGATAATTCGCGCCGCCTTTATGAAATGAGCTGGCAGAAAAAAGCCGAAAAAACCGGCGTCGATAACATGTTGGTCACCGGTTTTTCCTGCCGCTGTCAGGTTAAACGTCAGGAAGGTGTGCGCCCGCAAAGCCCGGCGGAATATCTGGCCCGGGTTCTATAACCCCGAATACCGCGTAAGTCGCCCGCCAGTATATTCAAGGTCCGCACACTGTTGCGGGCCTTTTTTGGTTATGCCCCCCGGCAAGACACCGGAATATCAGGTTTGTTAAGGATCAAAGACGGCCATCACCCGTTAAGTTAGAATAATTGGCAAATATCACCCGCTTCTCGCTGGCAAATCGATAATACCAGTGTATTCTAATATTGTGCGGTGCGGAATGTCCTGCCAGCACATCGACAATGTGATTCTGGAGCCTGCTTTTATGAAAACCCTGCGCCCTGTTCTGATTGTGCTGGCCATTCTGATTATCGTTGCCGGTGGCGGATATTATGCCTGGTTGCAAAATCAGGATGACTTGCCCGACTATATCGCATCGGGCAATGGCCGGATTGAGGCCGAAGAAATCCACGTCGCCACCAAATATGCCGGACGGGTTTCCGAAGTGCTGGTCGATGAAGGCGACCGGGTAAATGCCGGGGATATCCTTGCCAAAATGGATACATCCGAACTGGATGCCCAACTGGCACAGGCATTGGCGCAAGAAGCCCGTGCCAAAGAGGCCGTCCCCGAAGCCAGGGCTGAAATTGTTCAACGCGAAAGCCAGTTGCGCCTGGCAAAACAACAATTGGATCGCGCGCAAAAACTGGTAAAAAATAACAATATCGCCCGCGAACAGGTGGACCAGCGCGAAGCGGACCGCGACATTGCTGTCGCCCAGCTTGAAGCTGCCCATGCCCGCCAGACCAGTGCCGAACGATCTGTCGAAGCTGCGGGCGCCGAAGTGGCGCGCATTCAGGTGCAAATTGATGATTCCGTTTTAACCGCCCCGCGTGGCGGCCGTGTGCAATACCGTCTGGCGGAACCGGGCGAAGTTCTGGCTGCGGGTGGCAAGGTTGTCACCCTGCTGGATTTAACCGACGTTTACATGACGGTGTTTTTGCCCACTTCGCAAGCGGGCCTGGCCTATGTTGGCAACGAAGCGCGGATTGTGCTGGATGCAGCACCTGATTTTGTCATTCCTGCCACGGTTTCATTTGTTGCCGACAATGCCCAGTTCACCCCGCGCGAAGTTGAAACCCGGACCGAACGCGAGAAACTGATGTTCCGGGTTAAAATCCGCATCAGTTCGGACCTGCTGGAACAAAACATTGAAAAGGTCAAAACCGGCCTGCCTGGCGAGGCCTATATCATTCTTGCATCCAACAGCGGCTGGCCGGACCGTTTAAAGGTTCACCTGCCTGCCGGGGCTGGCACCGTTGATACGACCGATCACCCGGCCAGCGGGACCAGCGACCAATGATTCCCCCCACCGGTGACACACAACCCCAGAACAACAGCATGAAGAACGGTCCCGACACCCGGCCAGCCGTGCGGGTCGCAAATGTTTCACATCACTATGGTAAAACCGATGCCCTGTTAAACATTAATCTGGATCTTGACCAGGGGCGCATTGTTGGTTTTATCGGACCTGATGGCGTAGGAAAATCCACCCTGCTTGGCTTGATCTCCGGGGCGCGGCAGGTGCAAAAAGGCGACGTCATAACGCTGGGCGGTGATATGCGCAACGCCCGTCAGCGTGCCAAAACATCGCCGCGTATTGCCTATATGCCCCAGGGGCTGGGTAAAAACCTGTATATGGATTTGACCGTACGCGAAAATCTGGAATTTTTCGGTCGCCTGTTTGGGCAAAAAAAATCCGAACGCGCCCAACGCATTGAAAATCTTGTTCAAAGCACCGGGCTGACCCCATTTACCAACCGGCCGGCAGGTAATCTTTCGGGCGGCATGAAACAAAAGCTGGGCCTGTGCTGCGCACTGATCCACGACCCGGACATTTTAATTCTCGACGAACCAACAACCGGCGTTGACCCGTTATCACGTCAGCAATTCTGGGATTTAATCGATAGTATTCGCAAGGCACGCCGGGGCATGACCGTGCTGGTTGCCACCGCCTATATGGATGAAGCCAGCCGGTTTGACCATTTGATCGCCATGAATGACGGCAAAATCCTGGCGCGCGGCACGGCGCAGGAATTATTGAAACAAACAAAAACCGACAGCCTCGAAGCTGCATTTATCGCCCTTCTGCCCGAGGACCAGCGCAAGGACCACAAGGAACTGGTTATTCCGCCCCGCCCCGAAAGCGGCGATAAACCCGCCATCGAAGCAAAAGACCTGACAAAAAAGTTTGGCGATTTCACGGCTGTTGATCATGTCAGTTTTCGCATTGAGCGGGGCGAGATTTTTGGATTTTTAGGCTCTAACGGGTGCGGCAAAACCACCACCATGAAAATGCTGACCGGCCTGCTGCCCGCATCCGAGGGTAAGGCATGGCTATTTGGCGAACCCTCGAACGGCACCGACCTTAAAATGCGCGAACGGGTCGGCTATATGTCGCAGGCCTTTTCGCTATATTCCGAACTCACCGTACGTCAAAATCTGGATTTGCACGCACGGCTGTTTCACTTGCCGCCCGATCAACTCTCGTCACGCATCGATGACCTTTCAACCCGGTTTGGCTTGACCCATTATATGGATGATCTGGCTGAAAAACTGCCATTGGGGGTGCGACAGCGCCTGTCGCTGGCTGTTGCGATCATTCATTCGCCTGAAATCCTTATTCTTGACGAACCCACGTCGGGGGTAGACCCGATCGCACGCGATGATTTCTGGCAATTGTTAATCGATCTGTCGCGCAATCAGGGTGTGACGATTTTCATTTCCACCCATTTCATGAACGAAGCCGCACGGTGCGACCGTATTTCCCTGATGCATGCTGGTCAGGTTCTCGATAGCGACACGCCAGCAGCGCTTGTAAAAAAACGCGGCACCGAAACGCTGGAACAGGCCTTTATCGCCTATCTGAAAGAGGCCACTGGCGACACTGACAAAACCGGGCGGAGTGCGAATGCCAAAGATGCCACGCCTGGCATTGGCGAGATTAGCACAAACGAAGATGCCGAAAACGAGACCTTTATCGCGGCCGCCAACTGGGCGGAAACCGCTGTTCCCGGCTTTAGCCCGCGCCGCATGTGGGCCTATAGCCTGCGCGAGGCAATGGGGTTAATTCGCGATCCGATCCGGCTGGTCTTTGCTTTGCTTGGCACATTAATTTTAATGCCGGTTTTTGGCCTTGGCATTACGTTCGATGTTGAAAACCTGACCTATGCCGCACTGGATCGTGACCAGACCCCCGAAAGCCGCACCTATCTGGAAGGTTTGGCCGGATCGCGATATTTTACGGAAAAACCACCCCTGCACAGCTATGCCGAAATGGAAAACCGCATCAAAAGCGGTGAACTGGCACTGATAGTAGAAATTCCGCCAAATTTTGGCCGCAAGCTGCAACAAAATCGTAGCCCGGAAATTGCCGCTACCATTGATGCCACCATGCCGTTTCGCGCCGAAACCATCCATGGCTATGTGCAGGGCATTCACCAAAAGTATGTTGGCGACAACATCATGCGCGAAACCGGCAATGTGGCAACCGCCCTGCCCGCCGGCATTCAGGCCCGCTATCGCTATAATCAGGATTTCAAAAGCATCTATGCCATTGTGCCATCGGTGATTGCCTTGTTGCTGGTATTTATTCCAGCGGTGCTGATGGCGGTTGGCGTGGTGCGCGAAAAGGAACTGGGGTCGATTACCAACCTGTATGTTACACCGGTAAGCCGGTTTGAATTTTTGCTTGGCAAACAATTGCCCTATATAGCATTGGGAATGATCAATTTTTCCCTGATGACATTCATGGCGGTTGTTGTCTTTGGTGTGCCGGTAAAAGGCAGCTTTCTGGCATTGGTCCTAGGGGCTTTCCTGTTTGTGGTCTCAACAACCGGGCTGGGATTGCTGATTTCGTCGTTCACCAAAACCCAAATTGCCGCCCTGTTTGGCACCGCCATTGCCACCATGATCCCGTCGGTCATGTTTTCGGGCATGATGCAGCCAATATCCTCGCTCGAGGCCGGGCCGCGCGTTTTATCCATGATCATTCCCACCTCGCACTTCATGACCATCAGTGTCGGGGTCTTTACCAAGGCATTGGGATTAATGGCGCTGTATCCGCAATTTATCATTCTGGCATTGTTTTTTCCGGCCCTGACAGGCCTTTCAATGCTGCTTCTTCCCCGGCAGGAGCGCTAGGACATGAAACTGCGTCATCGTCTTGAAAACATCTATCGCCTGGGGATCAAGGAACTGTTCAGTCTGCGACAGGATGTGGTGTTGCTGGCCCTGATCGTCTGGGCATTTTCGTTTGCCATTTACACCGCAGCCACCGGCCTGTCACATGACCTGCATAACGCATCAATTGCCGTGGTCGATCAGGACAGATCGCAACTTTCAACCCGCCTGCGAGATGCGCTTGAAAAACCCTATTTTAAAACGCCGGTCCTGATCAATTACAGCGATATCGACCCGGTAATGGATAGCGGCCAATATACCTTTGTGCTGGTTATTCCCACCGATTTCGAAGCCGATGTGATTGCCGGGCGAAAACCCGATATCCAGTTAAATATCGATGCCACCGCCATGATGCAGGCGGGAATTGGCGAAGGATATATCAACAGTATTTTCAGTCAGGAAGTTCGCACATGGATGGGCGGCAAAACCCAGGCTGCAGGCGAAACGGCACAATCCCCTATCGATCTGGTCTTGCGCTACGCCTTTAACCCCAATGCCGAAAGTTCGTGGTTTACCAGCGTGATGGAAATCATCAATAACGTAACCATGCTGTCAATCATTCTGGCCGGGGCGGCACTGATCCGCGAACGTGAACATGGCACCATTGAACATTTGCTGGTGATGCCACTGGCCCCGTTTGAAATCATGATGGCAAAGGTATGGTCAAACGGGCTGATCATTCTGGTTGCGGCAGGCCTGTCATTGGGGCTGGTGGTTGAGCTGATGCTTAAGGTTCCCATTGCCGGGTCCGAAGCCCTGTTTTTGGCAGGAACGGTCTTATACCTGTTTTTTGCCACCGCACTGGGCATTTTTCTGGCCACGCTGGCACAATCCATGCCGCAATTTGGCTTGTTGTTTATGCTGGTGGTCTTGCCCATGCGCCTGCTTTCAGGCGGCTATACCCCAACCGAAAGCCAGCCACAGCTCATGCAATGGATCATGACATTTGTACCATCAACCCATTATGTCAAATTTGCCCAGTCTATCTTATATCGCGGTGCGGGGCTGGATATTGTCTGGCCGGAATTTGCCATGGTCGCAGGCATTGGCGGGCTGTTTTTTGCCTTTGCCGCCTTCCGGTTTCGGAAATCCATTGCCGTGATGCGCACATAAATCGTGGCAAGCGGCTGGCGATGCGGTATTTTGCGCCCACATAACAAAAACAACCGCTCATCGCCAATTGGCCAATACAAGGAAGTACGCCTGATGATCCGCCATATTGTTCTGGTTAATTTCAAACCTGATACCAGCGAAAAAACAATTCAAAACCTGTTTGATCGCCTGGCAGCACTCCGCGACCAGCTACCCGGCATGCGCGACTTCGATGCCAGCCCGTCTGTCAGCCCCGAAAACCTGGAACAGGGTTTCAACCACGGCATCTGCGTTGATTTTGTGGATGAAGCTGCACGCGACGCCTATCTGGTTCTGCCCGACCACAAGGCACTGGGGGGAGAACTGGTTGGTCTCGCCGAAGGCGGCATTAAAGGGCTTGTGGTGTTTGATTTGAAACTGGGCTGATAACAATACCGCAATCAACCCACAAACACATTGCGGCGACGATTTTCAACAACGTTCCGGGCAAGGCAAACCGGCAATTTATGTCCTGATTGCATCATGCCCACCCAGCGCTGGTACAAGCTATGAAACCGATACTAAAACGGTCCAGCTTAACCCGGGACCATCCCTGAACGCTGCGTCAGGTGCCGATAAAATGGCCGGTTTTGGCAGTGCCCGGAACTTGATCATGATGTTCCCGCGCCCACCATGCCAAACCATGGCGTTTCAACGGACTATCGTATTCAATGAGCCGCGGTTAGCCGCTTGGAACCTGAATGTCACCATGGTCAATAAATGATCCGCGATTTCGAGGATGCCATTGCGAAAACGGCACAGCCTGACTTACCAAAAACCAGGATAGCGCCAAAACGGCCATCAAGCCGCTTTAAATATCTTCAGGGCACAAATGCAAATCAACGCGGTCTGGCCAATTAGGTCAGGCCGCCTTTTTCTGTGAACTCTTGAACGGATTACGCGATGACAGCCAGAAAGGCTTATAAAACGGCCGCGCAATGGCACCCGATCAACTTGTAGCCTTTGTAATGTCAGCCATGGCGCAGCTTAAAGCCCAGGATAGTAGCCGCAAGCAGGAAGGTCAGCCCATTGGAAATGATCACGGGCCAGTCACCGTTGAGCAGACCATAGACAAACCACAGCGCGATGCCGGTACATAATACCAAAAACATGCCCAGCGATATGTCTGCAGTTGATCGGGTGCGCCATGTGCGCAGGACTTGCGGCAAAAAAGCCAGCGTCGTCATGCTGCCTGCCAGAAGGCCCAAAACCGTTTCAAATGGTAACCCCATAGCATGCTCCTGCATCACGAAAGCAACCTGTCACTTGAATGCATTCAACACACAATCTGCACGCTTTCAAGTCAGAAAAAGTTCAATCCATAAAATTTCAAAAAATTATGAAAAAACAGGGCATTAGGGAAACGGGAAAAGGGACAGGAACGGCCCGGATGCACAAAACCCCGCCAAACGGGCGGGGTTGGAATGGTGGGCCTAACAAGACTCGAACTTGTGACCTCTCGCATGTCAAGCGAACGCTCTAACCAACTGAGCTATAGGCCCTTATATGTGCGAAGATGGTGGGCCTAACAAGACTCGAACTTGTGACCTCTCGCATGTCAAGCGAACGCTCTAACCAACTGAGCTATAGGCCCATCTTGCCATCTTCCGTTTGCCGCAATATGGTTACTTGCTAAAATGCTTTAGCGTTGTTTCTTGCGGCGCAGCGGTATTTAGCCCAAGGCTTGCAAAGGTGCAACCCCCCATTTGGCTTTTTGCAAAAAAATCTTCATGATAAGAGAATGCCTCGCCCGATTTGCACCATGTTGGTGCCCCTGACAGCCCGTGCGACGAAAGCCACATGAACCTGATGCCACCTGAACAAAGCACCAGCACCCCGGCGACTGTTTTTTTGCCGCAACAACAGACCCTCCCTGTGGTCTTTGCATCCCCTCATTCCGGTCGGGCCTATCCCGATGATTTGGTGTCGCAAGCGCGAATCGATGCTTTTGCCCTTCGTGCATCGGAAGATGCCTTTGTTGACCGGCTGTTTGCCGCGGCCCCCCAAAGCGGCGCACCACTTCTATGTGCCAATTTTCCCCGTGCCTATGTCGATGTTAATCGTGGCGCGCTGGAACTTGACCCCCGCATGTTTGACGGTGAACTCCCCGACGATGCAGATATACATTCAATGCGCGCCCTGTCCGGGCTTGGGTCGATCCCGCGTGTGGTCAGTGGCGGGGTGGAAATTTACAAAAGCCGCTTGCCAATTACGGATGCGTTGCAACGTATCGATGCCTGTTACACCCCCTACCACACCGCCCTGCAAAAGCTGATCGACACCACGCGTGACCAGTTTGGTTATTGTATCCTGATCGATTGTCATTCGATGCCTGGCGATTCGATGGATTCCACACAGTCTCCGGTTGAACTGGTCCTGGGGGATTGTTACGGACGATCCTGCCACCCGACATTAACCCGTTTTGTCAGCGAATGTTTTCGCGACATGGGCTATCACCCGGCCTATAACGACCCCTACGCGGGCGGTTATTGCACCCGCCACTACGGGCAGCCTGACCAGCACGTCCACACCCTGCAAATCGAAATTAACCGCGCCCTGTATATGGAAGAAGAAACCCTGACACCCCATCGCGGTTTCACTGTTCTGCGCGATCAGATGAGCAAACTTATCGACACCTTTCACCAGTTCGACGGGAGCCCCCTGGAATGACCGCCGCCACCACCGATCATAAACTGGGCGATTTGCTGATCCGGGATGCCCGGCCCGATGACTTTGCCCGCATCACCGAAATTTATGGCCACCATGTGCTGCATGGTCTTGCCTCGTTCGAGGAACGCGCCCCCGAAATTGCCGAACTGACGGCACGCTGGCAGCATGTGCGCGAACGCGGCTTGCCCTATCTCATCGCCGAAATTGACGGCAATGTCGAAGGCTTCGCCTATGCCGGCGCCTATCGCCCCCGCCCGGCCTATCGCTTCACCGTCGAGGATACCATTTACATCGCGCCAGAAATTGTCGGCAAAGGGGCCGGGCGTGCCCTGTTGTCAGAACTGATCACGCGCTGTACCGCCCTGGAATACCGCCAGATGGTCGCCATTATTGGCGATTCCGCAAATGTTGCCTCCATCGGCCTTCATGCCCGGCTTGGCTTTCGGGTGGCGGGAACGTTACAGTCGGCGGGCTATAAACTGGGCCGCTGGGTCGATAGCGTGATCATGCAGCGCGGCCTTGGCGACGGCGATGGCACCATCCCCGAGATGGATCCCCGAACAACACCTCCCCCAAACACGCCATGATAAAGCGGACAAGTCGCGTAATTACCGCCACTTACACCGCAACGCACAAAACGATAACGGGATTTTTTCCGGAGCCCGAATAGCACCCAAATTGTGCCACGCCACAATCAAAAACGCTGAAAACCCCAGATTCCAGACAAAAAAAAGGCCGCCTATGACAGCGGCCCAAGTCTAGGGAGGAAACGTCCAAGAAACGAGCGAACTAGTCGCTCGCCGGAATGCGCTACGTCCTACCGCAGCGCACAAATGGAGAATAGCCAGATCCTCGCTGCCTTGCAACATGTTTCTGTCTATTTTTTTATCATTAAAATTTATGCTGTTTTTTTGACCAAAATTTCACAGGACTGACACTTTTTCGATCCGCAGATGCCGCAAATTGTGGCACTTGGTCAGCAAACCTGTCCAAATTTTCAAAAGAATCGGGGCCGAATCGCCAGCATTAATTCGGGCGAAATTTTCAATTTCCCATTCTTAATGTCGGAAAACGAAGATTCTATCGCCTCGGCATCGTCAAATTTTCTGAAAATCGGTAACTCAACGCCACATCATAACGTGCTCAGCTCATGATCAGGTGTTCCTGCACCGTGCAAAGCCCTTAAACAAAGCACAGAACAGAAAAAGCTACACCCGGGCACCAGGGGCACAATAGCTGCAATGACAAACACCTGCACCTTCACCAGCACAACCAAACACACCGCACGTCACGACAAGAAGGATGTAAACACGCGACATCAAGCCCGAAGCCATCTAATCGTTCCCGCCTCTGCGTACCGATCCGATAGTGCCTTCCCCCAATTCACCATACCCCCAAGCCGCTTATGGCATTGAAGCCATAAGAACTGCAGAAACAGCAGGCGATGCTTTATGTTGGTTATGCAGCACCACAAAATTTCAAAATGACAGGAAATTGCACGGTCGGGGCCGGGGCTAGAGCCATGATCATGGCCAGCAGATTCTTGCCCCTTAAAACCGGATTTGATCTGGGAACGTCACGCGTTCCAAACAAGGTGCTATCCCCGAACCTGCGGCCAGAAATTTGTGGATATGGCAAAATCAGGAAATGATTGTTCCGACAGATAATGACGGTTCGCAGGCCGGGTGCAAAATCACAGTCGCCCCGGTCCCTTCAGGCCGGGCGGGGCGCGAAACGATGCGGGAAATTCCCATACCGTCTGTTTCCTGATCTTTTTTAATTTCATACATACGCTGATCCGCCAGATCAACCAGCGTATGGGGATCTTCTATTTTGTCTTCAATACGCTCGGCAATGCCGACGCTACAATGCTGACGCCCCCCGTCAGGAAGCTCTGTTAGGCCATCTTCAACAACACGACGCATCACTTCGCGCGCCTGTGCCGTGCTAAGACCCGGCAGCAGGACCAAAAATTCCTCTCCGCCCCACCGTACAACTACATCGCCACGGCGCAGCCCCTCAACCAGGCTTTCACCACTTTTGGCCAGAATACGATCCCCGCGGTCATGACCGAACTGGTCGTTCACCTGTTTGAAATTATCCAGATCGACAAATGCAATTGCAAACGGGCGGCAATTACGCCGGGCGGCTTCAAACCCCAAAAACAGCATTTCGCTGCCAAACCCACGGCTATACGCCCCTGTCAGGGGGTCCTGCGCAATTTGCTGAATATTGATAATGGTTCGGTGTAACTGCAACAATGCCGATAGTGCCGCCGTCATCGTCATAACCAGAAAAAGCACCCGGGTGGACATTAACCCGGCATCCACCGCACCCGTGGTATCGGGCAGCAACCCCGAAACATCAAGTGCCGCAGGAATAGCCAGAAAAGCGCAAACCTCAAGCAGGGAGAGGGGCATTGCGGCAAGCAACATCCCCATTGCCAGCAACAATAACGAATGGGTCATTACCGACGCGGCCGATGCGGCAGGATCGGCCAGTGACAGGCCAAACAGCACCCCGGCAGACACCATTAAAAGGGCAAAGGGCAATAAAGGCATCTTGCGCCGCAACCGCGAACCAAAGCGCCCGTCAAGAACCACCCAAAATGCCACCAGCACAACAACCAGTCGTGACACATTTAAAACATTGGCAGAAAACAACGTTTCATAGGTGCCGTCCCATAACGGTGCGCAAAACAGAAACAGCAGAACAAAACCCGCTGCCAGCCGCCCGGTATGGCGTAAAATTTCCGAACGCCGCAAACGCAAGGCATCATTATGGAAAAAAGGTATGACAAGATCGCGACAATCATATCGCAATCGCCCTCGAAGGGAAGACGCCAAAGGATATTTCGAGGCTGGCACCAAGGGGCTCCGTCACCTATTTCGACCAGGAGCACCCAGCGCCCCGGAAATTCGAAGCTATCCTCACCTTATAATTGCGAAATGACAACTATCCATAAGAGCAGCAAATTCGCAATAAAAGTAAATTGGCAGCAAATTTTCGGAATTATTATGAATATAAGCGGCATATTATACGCAATATTTAGTGGTAAATGCCAAAATGACAAAGGGGCAGTTTTGCAACTGCCCCTTTATTCATCATCTGCACTGACAAAGAACTGACATCACACCTGTCAGATCATCCCCAAAGATTTACATCCGGCAATGCCATCACACCTTTGGTAAATTCAATGCCATCGTCGCGATCTTTTGCCATCCAGAGCGGCCCGTCCAGGTCAACAATGCGGGCTTTTGCGGCCACCACCATGGCAGGTGCCATCGCAAGCGATGTTCCAACCATACAGCCCACCATCAATTGCATCCCCGCCTCGAGGGCAGCATCGGCAAGTTCAAGTGCGCCGGTAAGACCGCCGGTTTTATCGATCTTGATATTGATCATGTCATAAAGCCGGGCCAGACGCGGAATATCGGCCACAGTATGAACCGATTCATCCGCGCACAGCAAAACCGGGCAATCAATATCAACCAGCCCGTCGTCATTGCCCGCAGGCAAGGGCTGTTCGATCATTTCGACACCCAGCGCATCAAGCTCGGCCCCGATATCGCGCAACAGCTCGATTGACCAGGCCTCGTTGGCATCAACAATCAAACGCGATGTCGGCGCGCCTTCACGCACGGCCCGCACCGTTTCCAGCACGTTCTCACCGTTCAGCTTTAACTTCAAAAGCGGCGCGGATGCCGCTTTTTTGGCTGCTTCACGCATCGCATCAGGGGTATCAAGGCTTAACGTTTCTGCCGTAACCAGCCCTTCGGGCGCCGGGGTTTCAAGCCCGGGCAAATCCCAGACCCGGCGGCCGAAACGTTTGGCTTCCAGGTCCCAATAGGCACAGTCAACCGCATTGCGCGCGGCCCCGGCCTTCATTGCATCTTGCAATTCCGTCCGTGTCATACCGCGATCAAGCGCATCTGCCTGTGCCGTGATATCGGCAATCACCTGATCAATCGACTCGCCATAACGGGCATAGGGAACACATTCCCCGCGCCCGCTAAATTCCCCATCACTGAGGGTAACAACCACCACTTCTGCCTGGGTTTTCGCCCCGCGTGAAATTTTAAAGGCTGATCGTAGCGGCCAGACTTCGGATGTGACGCTTAATTTCGGCACATCAGATCTCCTGCAGTTTATCGACAATCGGGGCAACGCCGTTGCGCACCGGATCCACACACGGCAGGCCAAATTCAGCCGACACGTCCGCCATCAGCTTTTTTGCCGCCGCGTCATCTAAGGCCTTGGTGTTAATGGCAAACCCCACCACCACACAATCGGGGTTGGTCAGGCGCGCATGCATCAGGTTAACTTCCAGCGTGGTTTTCAAATCCGGCAGGGAATAACCGGGCAAACCGCGCATATGAGTACGAGTCGGCTCGTGGCACACCACCAGGGCATCAGCCTGGGAGCCATGCAACAGGCCCATGGAAACGCCCGCAAACGAGGCATGGAACAGGCTGCCCTGCCCTTCGACAACATCCCAGTGATCCGCATCATTGGCCGGAGCAATGGTTTCAACAGCACCGGAAATAAAATCGGAAATCACCGCATCAACCGAAATGCCTTCGCCGGCAATGAAAATGCCTGTCTGCCCGGTGGCGCGGAAGGTCGATTTAATGCCGCGCTTTTTCATTTCTTCTTCAATAGCCAGGGCGGTATACATTTTACCAACCGAGCAATCGGTGCCAACGGCCAAAACGCGCTTGCCGCTACGCTTTTCGCCATTGCCAATCGGCAATTTTCCGCTGAAGTGACGCACGTCAAACAGCGAAACGCCCTTGGCTGCGGCGGCTTCAACCAGCTCGGGGATCGTGCTCAGCTTGGTGTGCAAACCATTGGCAATGTCCATACCGGCGTCAATCGCGGCCAACAGGGTTTCCATCCATGCCGGTCCGATAATACCACCACGGTTGGCAACGCCCAGAACCAGGGTTTTCACACCCGCTTCGCGGGCTTCGGCAATGGTCATATCTGGCAGGCCAAGGTCGGCATGGCAGTTTTCCAAACGCAATTGGCCCTTGCACCATTCCGGGCGCCATTGTTTGATGCCAATGGCGGTCTTCGCGGCCAGTTCATCCGGGGCATCGCCAAGAAACATTAGATAGGGATGTTCGATTTTCATTCTTTACCTCCTTGACCAGCACACAAGCGCTGAACTTATAATCTGAAAGCGACTATAGCCTGAATAGGACGTTTCCTGCCAGTTTTACTCTTGGGTCATATTCGGCTATATCGTTAGATGTTCGCATTGAATTCGGAAAAACGCATAAAAAACCGAAATTTATTCGATCATTTGCCAACTTAAACACAGTTTGTTGTAAAGGACGCCGGTAAAAACCGGTAAAAAAGCAATAAACTGCAATTATGAAGGACTGGCGTGAAAGCGCCCGACTTATGATGAGTACGGATCTCAAAACGTGGCTATCCGAACGAAAAATTGAAGAAGTCGAATGTATTGTCCCTGACATGTCAGGGGTGGCACGCGGGAAGGTGTTGCCAACCCAAAAGTTTTTGCGCGGGGTTGAAAACAAAAGCCTCGCCATTCCCGAGGCAATTTTCTGCCTGACTGTCACCGGCGGATACCCCGAAGAAACCGATGCATTTCTGGACCCGGCGGAAAAAGACGTGGTGATGGTACCTGATGCCGAAACCATTCGTGTTGTTCCCTGGTACGAAGAACCAACCGCCCAGATCATTTGCGATTGTTACCATTTTTCCGGCGAGGAAGTGTCGATTTCCCCGCGCAATGTTCTTAAACGGGTTCTCAAACAGTTTGAAAACCTGGGCATGCGCCCGATCATTGCCCCGGAACTTGAATTTTATCTGGTTGCCAAAAACACCGACCCTGACAACCCGCTTGAACCGCCTGTCGGGCGTTCTGGCCGACCGGAACGGGCATCAAACGCCTTTGGCATCGATGCCATTAACGAATTCGACCCGCTGATCGAAGACCTTTACGACTATTGCGAGGCCATGAATATCGATGCCGATACCATGAGCCACGAATCGGGCCCGGCACAGCTGGAAATGAACTTTAACCATGGTGCGCCGCTCGAACTTGCGGATCAGTCGTTTTTGTTTAAGCGCACACTGCGTGAAACGGCATTAAAACACGGTGTCTATGGCACATTTATGGCCAAACCAATGGGCAACCTGCCCGGCAGCGCCATGCATATTCACCAAAGCCTGATCGATATCGACACCGGCAGAAACCTGTTTTCCAATGAAGACGGCGAAAATTCCAAACTGTTCCTGAACTATATTGGTGGCTTGCAGCGTTATTTGCCGGCGGCAATGCCGTTGCTGGCCCCGAACATGAACAGCTATCGCCGGTTGCAGCCGTGGTCGGATGCGCCAATCAACATGCACTGGGCACTGGATAACCGCACGGTTGGCCTGCGCCAGCCCAACGGCCCGCCCAGTGCCCGCCGGATCGAAAACCGCATTCCGGGTGCCGATGCCAACCCTTATCTGGCGATTGCGGCTTCACTTGCCTGTGGCCTTTTGGGCATTCAGGAAGAAATCGATCCGACAACACCGATTGAAGGATCGGGTTATGACCGGGCGCATTCCCTGCCCCGACATATCCACGAAGCCCTGGCAAAATTCAGCCGGTCCCGCCCCTTAAAGGAACTGCTGGGGGACGAATTTTCTGCCGCAGTTCTGGCAGTTAAGGAAGCCGAATGGGATGCATACCAAACCGTGATCAGCGCCTGGGAACGTGAGCATCTTCTGCTTAACGTTTAACCCTGATCGTTTTAATGTGCCGTGAATTCACGCAAATATTGCGCCGAAATCGATATTTCGGCGCAATTATTTTTTGTAATATACGAAATAAACAGCATAAAATTCAAAACACGCCAAGACTCTGATTCAAGTGTTTGACAAAATCCGGAAACCTCACAGGATTATGGCAGGCATGGGAGGAACAGGGAGGCCCCCATGATAAATGACGTTGCCACCAGGGAGGCACCGCAAAATGAAACCAAACAAAAAATCTATCAGCCTGACAGCCTTTACGACCGCCATTGGCCTTTTAAGCCTTGCCAATAACGTATCGGCACAAGAAGTTTTAAATATTTACAACTGGTCAGACTATATTGCCGAAGATACCGTCGCCAATTTTGAAAAGGAATTTGGCGTCAAGGTTAACTACGATGTTTATGACAGCACCCAGATGGTCGAGGCAAAGTTGCTGGCTGGCAATTCCGGTTATGACCTTGTGGTGCCAACGCTGGCCGATGCCGAGCGCCTGATCAAGGCCGGGTTATTTTTGAAACTCGACAAGTCGCAATTGCCCAATTACAGCAATCTGGACCCGGCAATTCTGAAGCAAACAGCCAAATACGACCCCGACAATGCCTATGCCGTACCCTATTTGTGGGGCACAAACGGCATTGGCTATAACGTTGCCAAAATCAGGGAAGTTTTGGGCGATGACGCGCCGGTCGATAGCTGGTCGATGGTTTTTAACCCCAAATATGCCGAGGCTCTTGGCAAATGCGGGCTGACCATGCTGGACGATCCCAGCGAAATTGTCCCCCTTGTTAGTGCATATTTAGGTACTGCCGACACGCCGCAAAATATTGAAACCGTCGAGGCCGCAATGGCGCAACTTGAAAAAGTTCGCCCTTACATCACCTATTTCCACAGTTCCCAATATATCAACGATCTGGCGAATGGTAACATTTGCGCGGCCATTGGCTGGTCGGGTGATATCTATATGGCCGCGTCGCGCGCCGCCGAGGCCAATAATGGCAACGAGATCAAATATGTTATTCCCAAGGAAGGCACGTTGATCTGGTTTGATACCATGATGATCCCGGCTGATGCCTCGCATCCTGACCTTGCCCTGAAATTCATCAACTATATTTTGCGGGGCGATGTCAGTGCGGCGATCACGAATTATGTCGAATATGCAGGCCCCAACCTGGCCGCAATGGATATGATCGAGGACCGCATCAAAAACAATCCCGGCGTTTATCCGTCAGACGAGGTGAAAGAACGGCTGCGTTCCAAGGTTGAACCCGGGCAAAAAATTCTGCGCACCAGAACCCGGTTATGGACCAAACTGAAAACCGGCCAATAAACGCGATCAACATCAAGGTTTATGCGTGCTTGAAAACACAAAATTAGTGGCGTGCCAGTATCTTGTGTTTGACAAATCCGCGAACCGTTTAAAGGATAGATCAGAGCTTGCAGGGGCAACATCCCCCGTTTGCCTGTCTCAACGCTGTCATTAAGGGAGGCACAGCGACATGTCGTCACTAAAAAAATGCACCACCAGCCTGGTTGCGCTGGTCGCGGCTGTTTCAGCCCATGCGACCATTGCATCGGCCGAGGATGTATTGAACATCTATAACTGGTCAGATTATATCGCCGAGGATACCGTTGCCAATTTCGAAAAGGAATATGGCGTAAAGGTCAACTACGATGTCTATGACAGCAATCAGGTTGTCGAAGCCAAATTGCTGGCAGGACATTCGGGCTATGACATTGTTGTTCCAACTCTGGCCGATGCCCAACGCCTGATCCAGGCTGATATTTTCCAGAAGCTCGATAAATCCAAATTGCCAAACTATGGCAACCTGGACCCGGCTATTTTGAAACAGACTGCCAAATACGACCCCGACAATGCCTATGCCGTACCCTATATGTGGGGCACAAACGGCTATGGCTACAATGTCGACAAGGTTAAGGAAATTCTGGGCGATGATGCCCCGACCGATAGCTGGGCGCTTATTTTTGATCCGAAATACGCCGAACCATTGTCAAAATGTGGCCTGACCCTGCTCGATGATCCGGGGGAAATGGTTGATCCGGTTAATTTCTATCTGGGTAATGGCGACAAACCGCAAAGCAAGGAAACCATTCAGGCCGCGATGACGCAGCTTGAAAAAGTTCGTCCGTTTATCACCTATTTCAACAGTTCCCAGTACATCAACGATCTTGCCAACGGCAATGTCTGCGTTTCTGTCGGTTTTTCCGGCGACGTGTTTATGGCGCGTGACCGTGCCGACGAAGCCGAAAATGATGTTCACATCAATTATGTGATCCCGAAGGAAGGCACGTTGATCTGGTTTGATACCATGTTAATCCCGGCCGATGCACCGCACCCCGATCTGGCACACAAATTCATCAATTATGTTCTTGATGCCAAGGTTAGTGCCTCGATCACCAACTATGTTACCTATGCTGGCCCGAACCTGGCAGCGATGGAATATGTTGATGATGAAATCAAAAATAACCCCGGCATTTATCCGTCGGACGAGGTAAAGGCAAAACTGCGCGCCAAGGTTGAACCCGGGCCCAAATTGCTGCGCGAACGGACCCGTTTGTGGACCAAATTGAAAACCGGCCAGTAAGGTCTGTTTCAATAAAAAACGGATATACACAAGGCGCGGCACCCCCGCGCCTTGTTTTTTTAATGACTCGTATTACGCAACGCGAAAAAACCCTTCGCAAATGCAAACACACGATGGATAAAAGCAACATCTGTGAAGCAAAAAATGCTCAATTACTGAACAGCACCGCCCATTTTCCCCGCATTTTGGCCAAAAACACCATCTAAACGTTCGAAATATCGCACACCACTCTTTACAGATTGCGGAATTGCTTCATCCTGTTAAGCAGAAAAAAGATAAATAGTTTCACAACATCAGACGGGAGAATCCTGGTGTCGCAGGGGGCCAATCAGCAAGAAGCACGCGAATGCGTGCAGTCAAGCCAACCGTGGAACGATCCGGATGCGGTTCCGTTTATCCGGTTTGAAAAAGTAACCAAAAAATTCGGCGATTTTTACGCTGTCGACGATGTATCGCTTGATATTTATCGTCACGAACTGTTCGCCCTGCTGGGTGGTTCAGGCTGTGGTAAAACCACCTTGTTACGCATGCTGGCCGGGTTTGAAGAACTGACCGACGGCAAAATCTTTATTGATGGCGTGGATATGGCCGGCGTTCCACCCTATGAACGCCCCACCAACATGATGTTTCAATCCTATGCGCTGTTCCCGCATATGAGTGTTGAAACCAATGTGGCCTTTGGCCTGCATCAGGACGGTTATTCAAAATCTGAAATCAAAGACCGCGTCGCCGATATGCTGGCACTGGTGCAAATGAGCAAGTTTGCCAAACGCAAACCGCATCAGCTTTCGGGCGGACAACGCCAGCGTGTCGCCCTGGCGCGGTCACTTGTCAAACAACCCAAGGTTTTGTTGCTCGACGAACCGTTAGGGGCGCTGGATAAAAAACTGCGCGAACAAACCCAGTTTGAACTGGTCAATATCCAGGAAAAACTTGGCACCACCTTTGTCATGGTGACCCATGACCAGGAAGAAGCCATGACGATGGCCTCGCGCATTGCCGTGATGAATGAAGGGGTTATCAAACAAAAAGGCACCCCGTTTGAACTTTATGAATACCCCAATTCCCGCTTTACCGCCAATTTCCTGGGTCAGGTTAACCTGATTGAAGGAACACTGGTTGATGATGACGAAAAATACGCCATCATCCGGTCTGACGATATTGGCGGCGATATTTATATCGACCACGCGGTTCAGGGCCATGAAGGCACCACACTTTGGGTTGCCCTGCGGCCGGAACGCCTGCGTCTTTGCACGGAAAAACCCGAAGACAGCGCCCATAACTGTTTTGGCGGCAAGGTCGAGGAAATCGGCTATCTTGGTGGCCTTTCGACCTATCACGTCCGCCTTGACAGTGGCCTGCGCATCAAGGTTAGCGAACCCAATACCCATCGCCACAATGAACCGCGCTATACGTGGGAAGACCGGGTTTGGGTAACCTGGGAGACGGGGTCCGCCTCGGTGCTGAACCAATGAGCGAGATAAAACCAACCCTTAAACAACGTTTTGACCGCTGGATGATCCGGCATGGGCGGGTTCTTGTTATTGGCTTGCCCTATTTGTGGCTGTTCCTGTTTTTCCTGGTGCCGTTCCTGATTGTTTTAAAAATCAGTTTCGCCACCGCCGAATATGCCCAGCCGCCCTATAGCGCACTGTTTCAATGGGTGGATGAAGGGGTCAATGTTGCCATCAATTTTGGCAATTACCTGTTTTTGCTTTCCGACAGCCTTTATATCACCGCGTATCTGAATTCGATCCGTATTGCCGCCATTTCAACCGTCATCACGCTATTAATCGGCTATCCAATGGCCTATGGCATTGCCCGGGCCAAGGGGTCTACGCGCAACCTGTTGCTGATGCTGGTGATCCTGCCGTTCTGGACCAGTTTTCTGATCCGCGTTTATGCCTGGATCGGCATTTTGGACCGCGAGGGATTAATCAACGCTGCCCTGATGGGGATGCACATCATTTCCGAACCCCTGATTATGCGCCAAACCGAATTCGCGGTTTATATCGGCATTGTCTATACCTACCTGCCCTTCATGATCCTGCCGCTGTATTCGACGCTCGAAAAAATGGATGGCAGCCTGCTTGAAGCTGCCCTCGACCTTGGCTGCAAACCATGGAAGGCGTTTTTGAAGATTACGCTGCCGCTTTCCATGCCCGGTGTTCTGGCAGGGTCCTTGCTGGTTTTCATTCCTGCTGTGGGCGAATTCGTAATTCCGGAACTTCTGGGCGGCCCCAATACCCTTATGATCGGGCGAACCTTGTGGAACGAGTTTTTCTCCAACCGGGATTGGCCAATTGCATCCTCGGTTGCGATCGCCATGCTGATTTTTCTGGTCGTGCCGATCATGTATTTTCAGCACATTCAGGGTAAAACCGAGGAGGCCGGGAAATGAGCGGCAAAAGATCAATCTTCTTAACCTCGGCACTGTGTTTCGGTTTTGCCTTCCTCTATGTGCCCATCCTGCTCGTGATCATTTATTCGTTCAATGAGGGCAAACTGGTTACGGTCTGGGCCGGGTTTTCAACCAAATGGTATGTCGAACTGTTTCAGGATGACGGCATGATTGACGCTGCCTGGAACAGCCTGCGTATCGGGGTTATGTCAGCGACCCTTGCCCTTGCCATTGGCACCCCGGCCGGGCTGGTGATGTCACGGTTCGGGCGTTTTAAAACCCGCACCATGTTTTCCGGCATGATTGCAGCCCCGCTGGTGATGCCCGACGTTATTACCGGCCTGTCATTGCTGCTGTTATTTGTTACTATGGAACAGCTTATCGGCTGGCCCGAAGGCCGAGGCATGACCACCATTGTCATTGCCCACACAACATTCTGTGCAGCCTATGTGGCCGTTGTTATTCAGTCACGTCTGGCCGGGATGGATAGCTCGATCGAGGAAGCGGCGATGGATCTGGGGGCCAAACCCACCAAGATTTTCTTCCTGATCACGCTGCCAATGATTTTACCGGCCCTGATGGCAGGCTGGCTTCTGTCTTTCACCCTCTCGCTAGATGATCTGGTCATTTCCAGTTTCGTGGCCGGCCCTGGTTCCACCACCCTACCCATGAAAGTCTTTTCGTCGGTCAGGCTGGGGGTTTCGCCCGAAATCAATGCGTTGGCCACCCTGATCATTGTTGCAATTTCAATCCTGATCATTATTGCCAGCATCCTTGTCATGCGCTCCGAACGGCAACGCAGCCGCCAGATACAGGATGATCCCGGAATTGTCGGCTAATTGATTATGATGTCTCGTCGACCATAAAATAAAACACAAAACCGCCCAGCCTTGCCCCGGGCGGTTTTCGTTTAACAAAAGCCACAAAATGCTGCGTTTATCACGGCAAACGATCAATAAAAAAGGATGACCAAACAAAATGCGGCCATCCTTTTTCAATTCACAGTCACAAAATAACTATAAAACAGCCGGTGCATCCTGCTGCCCAACATTGCTTTGCTTCATCACCGTAATTTCGGCGCGCCAGAACTCGATGACAGCCGTTTCGGCAGACTGGGAGAAATCAATAATCATGTCTTCAAGGGCATTCTGGCGCATCAGCACCACAACCCTGGCAGGCACCTGCGACATTTGCCACAGCCCCAATACAAGGGCGAACGAATTCGCCATCAGGTTTCGTGCCTGTTGTGCCGTAATGGCATAAATTTCAGAAAGCGCATCCGCAGTACGTTTAACCATAGCAGCCACATACCGCTTATGGATCAACACGCTTTCGTCATCGGCCCCTTGCTCCAGCACACCATGCGATAGTGATGCCAAATGCAAAAACCGTGATCTTTTAACAAGATAGTCAACAAACTGGCGGGCAACACGCAAGGCATCGCGTTCTGCAGGCGGGCGAAGGGCCTCCTGCTCGATCATATCCAGATTATTCTCGCTCCATCCCTTGAAAAAGCGACGGAGGACTTCAAGAAACAAGGCCTCTTTGCTGGAAAAATAAAGGTATAATGTGCCTTTGGCCAGGTTGGCCTTTTTTGCAACTTCCGCCGCAGACGGCAGTTGCCCCTCACCTTCCAGAAAAAGCGCCTCGGCGGCGTCTATTATATCGTTCCTGCGGCGCAGTTTTTGTTCATGACTGCGTGCGCGAACGAGGCATTCGTTTTCCATCAATTGTTCTTCCCCGGTCTTCTCCCCGGCAGATTATTGCCCGCAAAGAAGTGCAGAGTCAAACAACCGTTCCCGCTATCACCTCATTTAACGCTTCACAAACATCCGATACGCAATGCAGCCATGCGGTCAGCAATGTCAAAACGATGCAGCATTTTTAAGAATGGCTAAAGCCAATTGCATGATTCTGCATGTTTTTTCGATCATCCAAAATGACTATTGGTCATCTTTGATGGCGTTTCTTCTGCCAAAACAACAAAATCAATTTTCGTATGATCACCCGCCAAAACACGACAACCGGGCATTGTTTTTCACACGGGCAATTCTGTGGTACGTTTCACTTCGCGCAGGGTAATAACGGTTTGCACCCGTTCCACACCGGGTAACTGGGTCAGGACTTCGCTGTGGATACGTTCGTAATCCGATGTGTTGCTGTACACAACATGCACCAGATAATCGCTTTGCCCTGCCAACAGGTAACATTCGACGACTTCGGGAACAGACTGGATTTCCCGCTCAAAATCTTCCAGCGCCTGCCGCGTTTGCCGGGCAATGGAAATATTGACAAAGGCATTGCCCGGTTTACCGATCCGTTTCGGGTTTAGCAACATGGCGTAACGGTCAATAAACCCGGCTTCTTCAAGCAGGCGTACACGGCGCAAACAAGCCGAGGCCGACAGGTTCACTTTTTCCGCCAGATCCGCATTGCTAATGCGCCCGTCCTGCTGCAGCAAGCGCAATATCATCCGGTCGCGATCGTCGATGTCCATTCGAATGTTTCCCTGACATATTGGCATTTTCTTAAAATAATCTGCCAACAATACCATTTTTTGCGGCCCAAATTGAAGAGAAATTGCCATAATTTTAGGGTAACGTTCAAACATAACTAAAAGCCGGGCAAAAAGCCCACCCGCCACTTCAAAATCCGGGAGGTCACACGATGTTAATCGGTGTCCCAAGAGAGATCAAAAACCATGAATATCGCGTCGGCATGACCCCGTCATCCGTACGCGAAGCCATTACCCACGGCCACAAGGTCATTATCGAAACCAATGCTGGTGCCGGTATTGGCTGTAGTGATGCCGATTATCAGGCAGCGGGGGCCACAATAATTGATACTGCCAACGAGATTTTTGCCACCGCCGAAATGGTGGTCAAGGTCAAGGAACCGCAAAAAGTTGAATATGAACAACTGCGCCCCGGTCAGTTGTTATTTACCTATTTGCATCTGGCACCGGATCCTGAACAAACCAAAGGCCTGATCAAATCGGGCGTAACCGCCATTGCCTATGAAACCGTCACCGACCGCAACGGCGGCCTGCCATTATTGGCCCCGATGTCGGAAGTGGCCGGGCGCATGGCACCCCAGGTGGGGGCTGCTGCCCTGCAGAAAGCCAATGGCGGACGCGGGATGTTGCTGGGGGGTGTACCCGGCGTTTCCCCGGCCAAGGTGGTTGTCATTGGCGGTGGTGTCGTTGGCACCAATGCTGCCCGCATCGCGGCAGGCATGGGGGCCGATGTCACCATTCTTGATAAAAATATCAAACGGTTAACCTATCTCGACGATATCTTCGGTCCGCGCATCAAAACCCAATATGCCACCATCGATGATACCGAATCGCTGGTATATGATGCCGACATGGTTGTGGGGGCGGTTCTGATCCCCGGTGCCGCCGCACCAAAACTGATCCGCCGTGAACAACTGTCAAAAATGAAGCCGGGCTCGGTCATTGTGGACGTTGCCATTGATCAGGGCGGATGTTTCGAGACATCCAAAGCCACCACCCACGCCGACCCGATTTATATTGTCGATGACGTTGTGCATTACTGCGTTGCCAATATGCCCGGTGCGGTTGCCCGGACATCCACCTTCGCCCTGAACAACGCCACCCTGCCCTTTATGCTCGCCCTCGCCGACAAGGGCTGGAAAAAGGCCTGTCAGGATGATGTTCATCTGGCAGCGGGCCTTAACGTGCATGATGGCAACATCACCTATGAAGCAGTTGCTCGTGAACTGGGCTACGATTATCTGCCTTTGCAAAAAGCACTGGCATAGGCCGGAAACACCTTAAAATCTGTTTTGTGCAAACCCCGCTGTCACGGCGGGGTTTGTCTGTTCGGGCGTTATTCAGCTTGAGCGTGCTAAAACGTCAGCAAGGTTTTGCGCAGCATATCAAACTCTGCCGACCCCAGATTGTCACGCAACCGCGACTGCACCTTTTGCCAGTCACCTGCGGCGGCATCAAACGCAGAACGGCCAGCATCGGAAACCGATAAAAAGCGCCGCCTTTTATCGGCAGGGTCCATCCGCGATATCACCAGCCCCGCCTTTTCCAATGGTCGCAACCCGCGCGACATGGCTGACTGGTCCATAAACATGGCATCGGCCACCGCCTGTACCGACGGGTTTGCCATTCGTTGAATATGCGCCAACAGGGTAAATTGGCCGATGGTCAACCCGTGCCGCGCAAGGGCGGCATCATATTGCCGGCTAACCACGCGCGTTGCACGGCGCAGGGCATGCGCCATACAGACGCCGGTCAGGGCCAGGGCGACCGCATCCGCGCGGGGCGATTTTTCATGTTTGGTCACACAGCAACTCCCGGTTGGCGATTAAGGGCGGCATGATGATTGCCAAGTTCATGCATATGACTATATATTAAATGCATATGCATTTAATAGCCCGGCTCGACACGCCAGCAACATCGCCAACCTGCCATGAATGGACACAGACATGACCCTTCCCGATATCGTTTTATGCGCCCCGCGCCGCACGGCCATTGGCAAATTCAACGGCACCCTTACCCCCGTTTCCGCAACCGACCTTGGCGCGCGGGTTATTGCCGGGGTTATGGCCGATGCCAAACTGTCTGCTCGCCAGATTGACGGCGCAGTGATGGGCAATGTGGTGCAGGCAGGCAACAAAATGAACCCGGCGCGCCAGGCCGTGGTTAATGCCGGGCTGGGCGATGCGGTTCCGGCAGTAACAGTAAACCGTGTTTGTGGTTCAGGGGCCGAGGCCATTGCCGCTGCTGCCCGTGAAATATGGCTGGGCCATAGCGCCATCATGATCGCGGGGGGCATGGAAAACATGGACCGCGCCCCGTATTTGCTGTCCAACGCCCGTTTTGGCTATCGCATGGGGCCCGGTGAAATACAGGACAGCATGTTGCTAGACGGCCTGCATGATGCCTTTTCGGGCGAACATTCAGGCTGGCACACCGAAGATTTGATCACGGAAAAAAACATCTCGCGCGACGATCAGGACCGCTGGGCCGTCCGCTCGCACCAGAACTTTGCAGCCCGCCAGCAAAACGGGGCTTTTGAGGGCGAAATTACGGCCATCGAGATTGCCGGTAAAAAAGGAACAATCACGTTTGATCGCGATGAATCGGTTCGCCCGGAAACCAGCATGGATGTGCTGGCAAAACTACGCCCGGTCTTTCGCCCCGATGGCACCATTACCGCCGGCAACGCACCGGGTTTAAACAGCGGCGCTGCGGCCATGATTGTCGCCAACCGCGATGCCGCCGAAAAAGCAGGCCTACGTCCGATGGCACGGCTGGTATCTTACGGCGTCGCGGCCGTGGCCCCGGCGATGTTTGGCATTGCCCCCGTCCCCGCCGTGCAACAGGCACTGTATCGCGCGGGATGGCAGCGTGGCGACATTGACCGCATCGAAATTAACGAAGCCTATGCCGCCGTGCCGCTGGCGGTACTGCGCGAACTGGGTCTGCCCGAAGA
The DNA here is from genome assembly GCF_002115825.1 of Thalassospira sp. MCCC 1A01428. GTDB lineage: Bacteria > Pseudomonadota > Alphaproteobacteria > Rhodospirillales > Thalassospiraceae > Thalassospira. Next base: position 39,622 of record NZ_JFJZ01000010.1, read on the forward strand.
TATCGTCAATGTTGATGGCGGGGCCATTGCGCATGGCCACCCGATTGGGGCCACCGGGGCCGTTTTAACCACCCGTTTAATCCATTCCATGCAATGCGATGGCCTTAAACGCGGCATTGTCACCCTGTGCATCGGCGGCGGTCAGGGCATTGCGCTGGCGCTTGAAATCATCAGCTGATTTAAAAGGGGCGGGCTTCTCTGAAGCCCTTGCCAATCGTTTCACAAGCCGTGCGGCGCAAATTTCCATAAAAAAACCACCCGGCACGCCAAAGCATACCGGGTGGCTTTAAAATTCAGATAGCGACCTTCAGGATCAGAATTCAACCTGCGTCACGTCGCGCACAGCGCCCTTATCGGCACTGGTGGCAAGGGCGGCATAGGCCCGCAATGCCGTTGTCACCTTACGCTTGCGCGGTTTGGCGGGCTTCCAGGCAGCCGCACCTTTGGCTTCCATTGCTTCGCGGCGTGCAGCCATTTCGGCATCGTCAATCGCGATATGGATGGTCCGGTTGGGAATATCGATTTCGATGGTGTCGCCCGGTTCAACCAGGGCAATATCGCCACCAGCCGCAGCTTCGGGTGACACATGACCAATTGAAAGGCCCGACGTTCCACCCGAGAAACGACCATCAGTGATCAGGGCGCAAGCCTTGCCCAGCCCCATCGATTTCAGATAGCTGGTCGGATAGAGCATTTCCTGCATACCCGGCCCACCCTTGGGTCCTTCATAACGAATGACAACAACGTCGCCTTCCTTGACCTCACCGCCCAGAACCTTGGCAACGGCTTCATCCTGGCTTTCGCAAATAACAGCCGGGCCGGTAAATTTCAGGATGCTGGCATCGACACCGGCAGTTTTAACAATACAGCCATTGATCGCCATGTTGCCAAACAGAACAGCCAAACCGCCATCCTTGCTATAAGCGTGTTCAATGTCGCGAATACAGCCGCCTTTTTCGTCCATATCCAGATCGTCCCAGTAACGTTCCTGGCTAAAGGCAACCTGACTGGGGACACCACCTGGCATGGCACGATAGAATTTCTGAACATTTTCATTGGTGGTTCGTCTGATGTCCCATTTTTCAAGAGCATCCGCCATGGTTTTGGCATGAACAGTCGGCACATCCGTATGCAGCAACCCGCCCCGTTCCAGTTCGCCCAGAATACGCATGATGCCACCGGCACGATGCACATCTTCCATATGATATAACGGGTGAGACGGTGCCACCTTGGACAAATGCGGAATCTGACGGGACAGACGGTCCATGTCGGTCATGGTAAAATCAAGTTCGGCTTCACGGGCAATCGCGAGCAAATGCAACACCGTGTTGGTTGACCCACCCATGGCAATATCAAGTGCCATTGCATTTTCAAAGGCTTTGAAAGATGCAATGCCGCGCGGCGTTGCGGTAATGTCGTCTTCTTCGTAATAACGGCGCGCCAAACGAACTGATGTGCGGGCAGCTTCAAGGAACAGTTCCTTACGTGCCGCATGCGTCGCCAGAACCGATCCATTGCCAGGCAAAGCCAAACCAAGGGCCTCGGCCAGGCAGTTCATGGAATTGGCGGTAAACATGCCCGAGCACGACCCGCAGGTCGGGCAGGCAGAACGTTCGACGACAGCCACCTGTTCGTCCGAAATTTTCGGATCGGCCGCCTCAACCATGGCATCAACCAGGTCAAGATGGCGTTCCTTGCCATCAATCGTCACCTTGCCGGCTTCCATCGGACCACCCGACACAAACACGCAGGGAATGTTAAGGCGCATGGCCGCCATCAACATGCCAGGGGTAATTTTATCGCAGTTGGAAATGCACACCATGGCGTCGGCACAATGGGCATTAACCATGTATTCAACCGAGTCCGCGATGATTTCGCGCGACGGCAGGCTGTAAAGCATACCGTCATGCCCCATCGCAATGCCATCATCCACGGCAATGGTATTAAATTCCTTGGCGACACCACCCGAAGCTTCAATCTCGCGTGCAACCATCTGGCCCAGGTCTTTAAGATGAACATGGCCCGGCACAAACTGGGTAAAGCTGTTGACCACCGCAATAATCGGCTTGTCAAAATCCTCATCCTTCATGCCTGTTGCGCGCCAAAGGCCGCGCGCGCCCGCCATATTGCGACCATGGGTGGTTGTACGAGACCGATATTCCGGCATGGGTCGACCCTCTCTTTATACGTGATATTTTTGAACTCGCGTTCTAGCACAGACTTGGCGTTGTTTTACAGTTTTTTGGCTGAAAGTTTCGACAAACCTGCCATGCGGGTATTTTTATACCTGTCAGCTTACAGGCAAAAAACCGGGCGAACCAGCAGCCATAACCGCACTAACCCAAATGCACTGCCCCATTGGATTATGTACGCCAATCACCCTATCCCAAAGACCCACAAGATCAATCAAACGAATAGGAGACGGTGCCGTCACGAAAGAATATTTTAATATTCGATTATCGCCGCCAGGCGATTCTCCCACTCCCATTCTCGCCCCGGCCCGTTTGTGGCTGGGGTTTTTTTTGGAGTTACCGTAACACTCATTGCCACAGCAATGGCTCGCCACGGTTTGGATAGCGACAGGTATACACAAACATCACACGCCCGGCATTATCGATGCCTGCTTTCTTCGCACGTAGTCTGCAAACCGGAATGCTGCAATGCCAGCCGTCACATTTGATCGCCGACAGAACCGTTGCACTGGCGACAGGCCATAGCATTGTCAATTTCCAGGTATTAAAGCATTTGATGTTAAAGCACTAACATCCGAATAAGATGACAAACCGGCCCCGGTTACGTCATTATAGGACAGGACATCAAAAACAAGGCATTGCATGACAGCCGAGCTTTCAACATTGCTGCGGCGCGGGCTGGCGGCCCACGAAGGCAACCGCCTGCAAGAAGCGGAAAAAATTTACCGCCGCGTTCTCGATATCGCCCCGAACCATAACGAGGCCGAGCATCTTCTTGCCACCCTGCTGACTCGCGAGGGGCAGCATCGTGAAGCCCTGGAACTGTTCGAAAGCTGCATTTCGCGCATGGGGGCCAACCCGGCGGCCCGGTGCAACTATGCCATTGCCCTGGAAGCCAACGGCGAAATAGACCGCGCAATTGACGAATTTCGCCTGGCCCTTAGTTATCACGGCGATTTCCCAACCGCCCTGTTTCATCTGGCCCGCCTTGAAAAGGCCCGCGGCAATTATGGCCAGACAATCGACCTTTTGGGGCGAATGCTGAACCTGCATAACGGCAATTTTGATGCATTTTTGCTGTTTGGCGAAGCCCTGAATGCGTTAGGACAATATGAAGCCGCCCTGATGGCATTTGAAAATGCTGCCGAAGCCGCCAAACTTGATTCAGATAAAATCAACCAGGTTGGCGCTGTTCTGTTGCGACTGGGTCATATCGACGCGGCCCAAAACCTGTTTTCACGTGCGTTAAGCATCCATAGCGATCATGTGCCATCAATGGTCAATATGGCGACATCCCTGATCGCATCAGGCCGATACCAGCAAGCCAGCAACGTGCTGGAAGCCGCCCGTGAACACGCCCCTGAACTGGCCGATATCGAAGCCCTGTTTGCCGACATTCTGATCCGGGGGGGCGATACGGCCCACGGGGTTGCCCGCCTTGCTGCTTTGGTCGAAAAAAACCCGGCCCGTGCGGATTTTCATGCGCGGCTGTTGTCGGCCCTTTTGTATTTGCCGCAATTTGACGGCCCGGAATATTTAAAACAGGCACGACAATGGGCGCGATCACATTTACCCCCCCTTGCATCCCCGCCCAAATTTGCCAATACCCGCAGCACTGACAGGCGCCTTCGCATTGGCTGGATATCGCCCGATTTTCGCGATCACCCGTTATATGCACGGTTAATGGGGCTGGCCCGCCATCATGATCGCAATCATATAGAACTGTTTTTATATTCCGCCGTCACCCGCCACGACGACATCACCCGCCAGTGGCAAATTGTCGCCGATAGCTGGCGCGATGTGGCAGGGCAGGATGCCGAACGCATTGCAGATCGCATCCGAAAGGACAAAATCGATATTCTGGTTGATTTATCGGGTTTCACACGCGACCACCCGATCGAGGTATTTGCCTATCGCCCGGCCCCCGTACAGGTCACATTTTATCATGCATCAACCGGCATCGGTCAAATTGACCACATGTTCGGCCATGTTGACATGACAGCCGCAGGTGCGGCCGAAAACCGCCTTTGTAGCGAAACATTACACCGCCTGCCCCATGCCGGCTTTGCCTATACCCCGCCCGAGGACAGCCCGGCAACCGGCCCGTTGCCTGCCCTGCTAAACGGGTATTTGACCTATGGCTTTGTCGGTACGTTACCGCGCATTAGCGATACGGTCTTAAACAGCTGGGCACGGATTATGAACAAAGCAGCCCGTAGCCGCCTGATCATACAGGCGGAAGGACTGCATGATGATTTTGTCCGCCAGAATTTTCTGGATCGTGCCCGTCAGGCCGGTTTGCATGTTGATCGCATCACATGTCACGGGATTAACCCTGATAAAAACCGGAACATTACCATTTATGACCAGATAGACATTGGGCTGGATCCGTTCCCTGCCAATAACATTACTGCAGGCTGCGACATGTTATGGCATGGGGTGCCTTTTGTAACACTGGCTGGCACCATGCCGTCGGCACGGTGCGGGCTTGGGGTGCTTGGCGATGTCGGGCTGGATGCGCTGGCCGCCGAAACCCGCAATGGATATGTCGAAAAAGCCGTGCTTCTGGGCCGCGATATTGATGCCCTGTCCATGATCCGGCGAACATTGCGTGACCGGGTAATGAAAGCCAGCATGATGGACCACCGCATGATTGCCGCTGATTTTGAGGAGGCCTATCGTGATGTCTGGCGGCTGTGGTGCATACAGTAACCGGTCCTATTTGGCGATGGCACCACTGGCAAACAACTGGTTCACTGCAGCCAACAGGTCGTCTGCAATAAATCCGGCCTCCTCGGCGGCGGCGGGAAGTAAGGTTTCCCTGGCGCCATGTCCTGTCCGCACCATCACGGTTTTAAGGCCTGCGGCATTGCCCGCGCGAATATCGGCAATTTTATCACCAACCAGCACACTTTCAGGCCGATCAATTGCAAAATCCTCGCAGGCGGCAAAAATCATACCGGGGCCGGGCTTGCGGCAAATGCTTTCCTTGCGATATTCACCCTGCCCATCAGTATGAAACGGCGAATAATAAATACCCTGTACGCTTGCCCCGGCATCGGCCAGCAGCTCCGTCATCCGAATATGCAAATCATACAACTGGTCTTCGGTTAAGAACCCGCGCGCCACACCGGATTGATTTGTCACAACCACAACCGGCACGCCTGCTGCGTTAATCCGGGCAATGGCCTGTGCCACACCGAGGATCAACACCATGTCTTCCGATCGCGACAGATAATGCACTTCCTCGTTTATTACCCCGTCACGATCCAGAAAAACAGCTGGCAAAGGGTTGCGCTGATCCCGCCATTTGGGCGACGGGTCGATCAGGTGCCGGCGCACAAAAGAATAATCGGTCATATCAAAAATGCCTGTCCAGCACTGTGTTAACTGCGAAACTAAGAGTACCCGGCTTAAATCCGGCAACCTTAAAATGGGATAACCAATGCCTTACAGCAAGGCACAAATATAACGGCCCCACATTTAGGAAGTTTCACAATACGGCTTTCGATGGTTAGAAAACAGCCGATAAAACATCGGCATTATAACTGGTATTACCATTATTAACTTGTCGGACCCTGCCAGAACATGGCAATTACCAAGACTGGCGTAGTTGTCAGGGGGATGATCCATGTTTGCCAATATTTTTGCCATTCTGGCACCGGTTTTTATCACAACCGGTCTGGGATATTTCTGGGCACGGGCCGGCAAACATTTTGATACATCCCTTGTCACATCGCTTGTGACCTATTTTGGCACACCGTGCCTGACCTTTGCCGCCCTTGCCACCGTTAAACTCGGCGCAGATGCCCTGTTGTCGATGGGCAGTGCAGCGGTTCTTTCCATTCTGGCCTTTATTGCCATTGGCTGGCCAATCCTGAAACTGTTCAAGCTATCCCCGCGTACCTATTTGCAATCGCTAAGCTGGCCCAATATTGGCAATGTCGGGTTACCGTTGTGTTTGCTGGCATTTGGCAATGATGGTTTGGCATTGGCCGTGGCATTTTTTGCCGCGATGATTGTGTTGCAACTTACTGTTGGCGTGGCGTTTGTCGCCGGCACATTTTCAATTCGCTCGCTTGCGAAAATGCCGATTGTTCCGGCAACATTAATTGCAATTGTGTTTCTGGCAACCAAAACCCCGGTTCCGGCCTGGCTTTACAACACCACCGATCTGATCGGCCAGCTCACCATCCCGTTAATGCTGTTTACATTGGGTGTATCTTTGGCACGGCTTAAACCGGTCAGCCTGCTTCGCAGTATCGGCCTGTCGGTTTTGCGTCTGGCGATGGGGTTTGGTGTCGGTCTTGGATTATCGGAAATTCTGGGGCTGGACGGAGCGGCCCGAGGGGTTGTGATTTTGCAATGTTCAATGCCGGTCGCGGTTTTTTGTTACCTGTTTGCCCAGCTATACGACAACGACCCCGAAGAAGTTGCCGGGGTTGTTATTGCATCAACCTTTCTCGCTGCAATCAGCCTGCCTGCCCTGTTATGGTATGTTCTGTAACAGTCTGGCCGGCAATCAGGGCGTAATTTTCAGTCGGTAATGGCCGGTATGGTCGTCGGTGGGATAGAACCCCACCGCACAATCATAAGATCCACGTGTTAAATCCGGGTCATTGTTTTCCCCCGCCAGCTTACGCACAACGTCCTTGCATTTTTCAACGCTATCAAGTCCTTCGCCCGCAAACTTCAAGGCCGACCGATCGTTTTTATCGGGGTAATAAACGGCGGTTACACTTTCCCACGGGGCCGCATTATCGGGCCATATCTGATTGGCGAACCATTCGCGCGGGCCGCCCAGTGTTGACCATGCCAAAATGGCAATAATACCCACGGCCAATAACCGGCGGGCCATTCGTCCGCGAATAAAATGCATCATTTATCGTTCCAGCCAATATCCTGAAAATCGCTTCCGCGGTAAACGGCGTCGCAATCGAGATAATATTCGTCAAGTTGGGGCGGTTTTTGCGGCGTTCCCGATAACATCGCATGAACCTGCCCGCGATGATGTGTTTGATGCACAAACAAATGCGACAACACCGCCCCTGCTGTCTCATAGGCCGTTTCGCCCTTGCCTCGGTCCAGTGTTACCATTTCCAGGGCAGCGTCCCCTGTCAGTTTTTCGCAAAAATCCAGCAATTCACCATCGCTGGCGCGCTGGGCTTCGGCCAGGGTCGTTATATCGGCAAAGGGGTTGGCACTGGTAAAACAATCCCGCCCCCGACCGCCGGATTTAAGGGCATCAATATAATACCAATCCACGATCAGGATATGATTGAGGGTTTGCAGGATTGTTGGGAAAAATGACGTGCGCCCTGCTGTTAGCTCTATCTGCGGCAGTTTTTCACAACAGGCCAATAAACGAAAATTCGACCAGGCATTATTACGGGCCTGATCAAAAAACGATGTTCCCGGCATTGCCGTGCGCATGGGCATAACACGTGGCTTTCTATTGCGGGTTATTCACCGGTGACGGGATGGGCATGATTTAGCGGGCCATTCCCCTTGCCGAAATCAGGGGCGGTACGGATGGCTTCACGTACATAAGCACGCGCACGCGCCACCGCATCCCCCAGATCAAGCCCCTGGGCAATCCCTGTTGCAATGGCACTGGCAAGGGTGCAGCCCGTACCATGGTTATTGTTCGACGGAATACGGTCTTCTTCAAAGCCGGAAATACCGTGTTCACGATCCCACAAAATATCGACAATCCTGTTTCCCTCGGAATGCCCGCCTTTGACCAGAACAGCATTGGCCCCCATCGCGCCAATCTTTTCTGCCGCCAAAATCATATCGGCCTCGCTGGTAATGCGAAGACCAGACAAAACTTCTGCTTCGGGAATATTAGGGGTTAAAACAGTGGCACGCGGTATCAGCAGTTTGATCAGGCTTTCAACCGCATCTTCTTCCAACAGGCGTGATCCGCTTTGCGAAATCATTACCGGATCAATCACCACAGGCACACCGGCCGCTTTGCCATCCAGCAAGCCGGCAACAGCCTTGATCACGGGGACAGAATGTAACATACCGGTTTTCAGACAATCCGCACCGATATCATCGAGCATCAATTCAGCCTGCTGGATGATAAAGGCAGGGTCGATCCCCAACACGCCAAACACGCCCTGGGTGTTTTGTGCCGTAAGGGCTGTAATCGCCGTGGCGGCATAGCCCCCCAGCACAGTCACGGTTTTAATGTCTGCCTGAATACCCGCACCCCCGGAACTATCAGAACCGGCAAGGATCAACACACGCCCCTTCATCGGGAATCTCCTGTTCTTCAAACCCAAATTGCGGAAAGCCGAAGCCTGAACCGGCTTTAGGCGGTTACCGTATTGATTTGCGCAATAATACCATCAACAACACGTTCGACATGGATAGCATCATCGCCTTCGGCCATCACCCGGATCAACGGTTCAGTGCCCGATTTGCGAATAAGCACTCTGCCGTTACCGTCAAACGACTTTTCCGCAGCGGAAATTGCCTCGATCACACTGGTATGGCCCAAGGGGTCGGTACCGGCAGCATAACGCACATTTTTCAAAACTTGCGGCAGCGGATCAAATACATGGGTCATCTGTGATACCGGGCCGTCATGCCCCGCCAGCACAGCCAGCACCTGCAAGGATGCCAGCAAGCCATCACCGGTCGAGGCGAAGTCCGACAACACAATATGTCCGGACTGTTCACCGCCAACATTACAACCGAGGGCACGCATCTGCTCGACCACATAACGATCCCCAACCTTGGTACGGATCAGGCGCAATCCCTGATTTTCCAGATACCGTTCCAGACCCAGATTTGACATCACCGTTGCCACCAGGGCATTGCCGCGCAACTGGCCGGTTTTGTGCCAATGCGTGGTTACAAGCCCCATTAACTGGTCGCCATCAATCAGGCGACCGTTTTCATCGCACATCTGAACACGGTCAGCATCCCCGTCAAGGGCAATGCCGACATCGGCGTTTTGCGCAACAACCAGGTCGCACATGGGTTTGGTGTGGGTCGAACCACAATTATCATTAATATTAAAACCGTTTGGTGTGGTGCCAAGTTCAATAACGTCTGCACCCAGTTCACGCAAAACCATCGGTGCAACGCTGTAGGCGGCACCATTGGCGCAATCAAGGACAATTCGTAATCCTTCAAGCGTTACATGCCCCGGCAACGACGATTTAACGGCTTCAATATAACGCCCCGGTGCGTCCTCAATGCGCTTTGCCCGGCCCAATGATTTGGCCGGCACCAGCAAAGCCGAAAGATCACTTTCCATCAGGGCTTCAATTTCGCTTTCAACCGCATCGGATAATTTGAAACCATCCGGGCCAAACAGCTTGATGCCATTGTCTTCAAAGGGGTTATGTGATGCGGAAATCATCACACCAATATCGGCCCGCATCGATTTGGTCAGCATTGCAACCGCAGGCGTAGGCATTGGCCCCACCAGAATTACATCCATCCCCATGGATGTAAAACCGGCGACCAGGGCTGGTTCAAGCATATAACCCGACAAACGGGTATCCTTGCCGATCACCACACGATGACGGTGGTTGCCGCGGGTAAAATATTGCCCTGCGGCCATACCAACCTTAAGGGCGACTTCGGCCGTCATCGGCGCACTGTTGGCAGTTCCACGGATCCCGTCGGTCCCAAAATACTTGCGGCTCATGTGTTGTGTTCTTTCACTATGCTTGATCCGGCATCTCAACAACCGGGTTCCTTGCTTGATCGTCCGGTTTCGGTCTGCGGTTATAACAAAGTCAGGTCAGAATGCCACCGGCTTGTCCATTCTTCTTCTTATACCTGCCCCAGCCAAACAGATGGTTTTGTATATACCGGACAATGAAGCGGTTCAAATCCGCATAACAAAGCAATGGCATCAGGCCTGATTTAACGTTAACACATAAACGGGGTGGTTTTTGAGGGTCCAGGGGATTGATACCGTCAAAAAAAATAGCAATGGGGATATACCGGCAACTTTCGCATAACGTGCAAAGTGTTGGCCAACAAACACGACCGGAACGCATCCCCGAACAAACGGAAATGCAAAAAAAACGGTCCATTTTTTATATTCTGATTGCTGTCTTTTATACCGTTCTTTTCCTGACCGGAAGCATCGCACATGCCCAGGGCGCACGTCTGACAGTTACACCGCCAGGCAAGCAGGCCCTGTTTGACATGTCGCTGGACCCGTATATCGTTCGCCTGAACGACCCGGAACGAATTCTGTCGTTTCGCGAAGTCGTAGAGCGGCCTGCCAAGGATTTTGTCCCGGTCCACAATTCGATCGGTGCGGGATATACCCGTGACGCAGTCTGGTATCGGGCAGAATTTGAAGTAGAATTTCCCGACACACCGGAAACAGCGACATCACACAATATGCGCCTGTTTCTGGAAATAAGCCCGCCTTACCTTAACCGGATTGATGTCGCGATCTTTAGCATAAATGCGCAAAAATTCGTCTGGCGCGACCTGCTGGGTGATGCCATCAAGGCAACCAGCGACACCATAAAAAGCCGCTACCCGACAACCCGCCTTCCTGATCTTGCGCCGGGTAAATACAGCATTGTTTTTCGGGTGGAAACAACCAGCACCAACACCCTGTCAGCCAGCTTTCGCAATGATTCGACCCTGATGTCAAAAGGCGGGCGCGCCCTGATCCTGTCAAGCATTCTGGTCGCAGCCCTGACGGTTATTGGCGGCGTTTATCTTGTCGGCGGTGTATTGATCCGCGATATTTCGCTGTTCTGGTATGGCAATTACGTTTTGTCAGTGGCAATAACGTGCATTGGTCTTTCCGGATTGGGCCTTTTACTGTTGCAACCTCTATGGCCTCCTTTAAATGACATCGTAACAGGTGGCGGTTCGGCCCTGTCTGTGGCAACCAGCGTCATGATGTGGGTTACGGTTATTAACTTGCGCCAGTTAAACCAGCGTCTCTATCGGGCTTATTGTATTTATGCCGGTATTGCGGCCTCGATGGTGCTAACATCGCCGACCTCCTATTACACCGAATTTGGTCATTATTTTCTGTCGTTTCACCTGCTCGTGCTTGTGAGCATGTTTATCTGCCTGATCTATCGTGTCTGGCTCACTCCGCGGGGCATGCACCTGTTTTATCTGGTCGCTTTGGGTCTTCCCTGCATTGCAGCTGCCCTTTATGTTGCCTCTTTGGTCGGCGCGGCACCAACAAACCAGCTCACCCGGGTTGTTTATCCGGTAGCTACCATTTTCCATCTGATCCTGATGGGAATAGCGATGGCGTATCGCACCAGTTATCTTGAAAACTCGCGGATTGCAGCACAAAGCCGGCGCCATCGAACCCGCCTTCTTGCCGAAGAACAACGCGAATTCATTACCATGTTAGGTCACGAATTTCGAACACCACTGGCAATCATTCAACGATCAGCCGAGTTAATTTCGTTGCATCTTGGTGATGCCGGTGAAGGTATCGCCGATCGCATGGCGCGCATCCGTAACCACGCAGGTCAATTATCCGGGCTGGTGGATGTTTTTCTGACAAAAGACACCCTTGATCGCGGAGCGTTCACCCTGAACCGCCAAACCGTCAATCTGTTTGAGTTCCTTGCCGGTATTATCGGTTCCGTTGATCAGGAAGGCACACAAATTGATATTACCCTGCACGGCGATGCCGATACGTCCATCAACGCGGACCCGACCCTTTTAAAACTTGCCATCATTAATGTCATTGAAAACGCACGAAAATACGCGCCAGGATCGCCTGTTTCAATTGATTGCAATCATCGGGGCGACGGATATGCCTATATCCGCCTGGTAGACCACGGACCCGGCATGAACGAAGAAGACCTGTCACAGGTTTCCCTGGCATTTTATCGGGGTAAAACCTCGGATGGTACCCGTGGCGTTGGCCTGGGCCTGCATATCGCCAGCCGCATTCTCGAAGCCCATAACGGGGCGATCACAATGTCGGTCGCCGAAAAAGGTGGCACCACAGTTATTTTCAAACTGCCAATTGATCGCGAAGCAACCATTTACAATATCCGCCACCGCAATACCCAACGGATTACGTCGGGCCGAAATGCACGCAAGACGGGGGCAGACTGACCATGCTGTTTACTGCCTTGGCCAAATATAAAAGCGCGCTGATATATCTAAAATCGCACAGGCCTGTTTCAGGGTTGCTGTTGATGATGATTATAGGCCTGATAGCAGGGACTGACGCCCATTACAGCCCGGCACACGCTGGCCTGGCCCCTCCGGTCGATATTTCAGCACCTTTGTCGGACGATATTTTATTCACCGGACATATTGCCAGTTACCAGGACCCGGAACAGAACAAAACCCTAAACGACATTCGCGCCCTGCCCGACAGTGCCTTTACCGCCCATACCAAAGTCCCGGCCTTTGGCTATACCAACAATGCTATTTGGTATCGCATTGATTTGATCGCGTCCAACCCGATCCGCGAAAGCCGCCACATCGATATCGGCCCCATCTTTTTGAACGTGATCAACCTGTATCTGACCCAAAAAGACAATCCGGTGCCTATTTGGTCGGTACTCCTGGGCGATCATGTTCCTTCAAGCCAACGTCCTGTTTTGGCACCGGAACACTTGGCTCCGTTTCCGGCAATAGATAAGGGTAAATATACCCTCTACATTCGCACACAGTCCAACAGCACTCAATTTATCGAAGCATCCTTGCTATCAAATGATGCTCAAATCAGCCGGTGGTCGCTGGGCCTGGCGGCAAAGGGGCTTTTTATTGGCGTTTTGATGATGATGTCGATCATTTACGTGGTGATCGGCTTTTTTATCCGTGATTACGCTGTTGCACTTTATGGCGCCTGCCTGGCGGCATTTGGCACATTATCATCAGCTGTTGGAGGGTTGTTTCTTACACTTTTTGCCCCGGAATGGCCCTATACCAATGATTTGCTGGTAGGGGCAGGAACGGCCATTAACATCGCGGCAGCCAGCCTGCTTTGGGTCAATATTCTTGATATCGGTTCGGAATGCCGGTTTTGCAAAAAGATTTTCTATAGCTATTCCATCATTATTTTATTGGGGTCTGTCACGGCGACATCGCCACTTTACACCACCTTTGCCAGTTACTGTCAGTTATCGCATACATGTATCATGTTAATTTACATTAGTTTTCTGATACGGCGCATCATTCATAATCCGCGTTTTATTGTTCACTGGATTTACCTGACTGTGATGGCGGTGCCCACCACCGCCCTGATGGTATATTACCTTGCCCTAAATCACTTCCTGCCCGTCAATGACATAACCGCTGCAGCATACCCCTTTGCGCTGGCGGCACATCTTGTTTTAATGAGCGTGCTGATGGCATTGCGCATTACAGCCATTGACCGAGATCGCCTGAAAGCTGCCAATCTGGCTGAAAGTACAGAAAAGATTGTTCAGGAACAGCGCAAACTGGTTTCCATGCTATCGCACGAATTTCGCACCCCTTTGGCCGTGATCCAGCGGGCTGCTGAAATGGTAACACTGCGTCTGAACAAAGATGCCCTTGCCCGTGGCGAGCATGGCGTTCCCCGCCCTGTAACAGACCGGCTGAAACGCATTCAGGACCAGTCAGGGAAACTGGCAAGACTGGTTGATGTGTTTTTAGGCAAGGATAACCTGAATGCCCCGCAATTTGCCCTGGCCCGCAAACTGATCCCGGCCAAAGGCTTTCTTCAGGAATTTATCACTCTGGCCCAGCGTGAAAACGCCAAACTTGACCTTGTTTATAACGGCGGGGCCAATAACGTTTTATATGCGGATGAAACCTTGCTGGGGCTGGCACTTACCAATGTCATCGAAAATGCGCGCCGCCACCAGCCAGGAGAACCCATTTCGCTGGTCGCGCACGAAGAATACAATATGACACTGAAAATAGACATATCCCATCCGGGGTTGGACGGGGCCAAGGCAGTGGACATTGAAACCCTGCGCAATTCCATGTTTTCGATTCAAAGCACTCTCGAGCAGAATTCAGGACCGAACCGGTTTTACGAGAAAAAAACCAATCTGGAAACCATCACCCCGCGCAATGAAATTGCATTGGGCCTGCACATCACCCAGCGCATCATTGCCGCGCACGGCGGTAAAACCGATATTGTTTCAGGGGCGGAACAAGGATTTAATATCCGTATTATCCTGCCACTTGAAGCATCGCTATAACACGCAAGCCCAACCTATACACAGGCAGTGCAGCCAACAAAACCAGACCATGCCGGAAGGCCAGGGTAAAACAAACCTAATATTTATTCAGCCAGCTCAAAAATCAGGCCGCACCAACAAGATCAAACACTGTATTATTCAAACACGCACCGAACCGGTCCTTTTGGCCGATTGCAAACAGCATATCCGGACATTTGATATTACGCGTTGGAACGAACTTTTACCGGCGACACGTCGACATCGACTTCTTCGCCAACAATCAATGCAGGTGACGTAAATGCGTATCCCCGGCCGTATGCCGTGCGAACTGGCAATTCATCGCCCGTATCTTTGGTAATTTTCTGGCGAACACGGCGAATGGCTGTATCCAGGTTTCGGCAATTTTCAGCGGTATCTGCCTTGCCCAGCGCCTTGACAATATCGGGACGGGTCAGCCACCCGCCATTAGCGTCGATCAAAACACTAATAATTGTACGTTCCCCGGCCGTTAACACTGCACTGCCACCCTTTGGCGACGTTAATGTCCAGTTCAGACGGTCAAGTTTCCAGCAATCATCCTCACCTTCCGACGCTGTTTCATTTGCGGCATCGGGCCCTGGGGTTGTCACCCGGCGCAATAAGGGGCGCAAGGCAGCTTCAATTACCGAAAGCGGGCTATCCTTGGTCAGGTAGACATCAGCACCGGACTGATAGCCAGCCAAATGTTGATCCATTCCTGAAAGCGATGTCAGCATCATGATCCCGCAATCAAGTTTATTGCGGGTGAAGCGTGCCAGATCGAACCCGTCGGCATCAGGCAACATCACGTCAAAAATAACGGCGGTTGGAGTTAAGTCTTCAAGGGCACGATGAAATTCCTGGCCACTTTCACACCCGACAACATCAAACCCGCAAATCTCCAGATATTCACAAAGATCGCGATTGAGGTCTTCATTGTCTTCGACCACAAAAATGCACGCAGCCATTTATTCTGCTCCGACCGACCCGATAGCACCAGAAACGCTTTTACAATATTGCACCACAACGATGTCAATATTCAATCGGGTTCGTATTTTTATCCTACCGGCGGGAAAACAGGTGACGCAGATGCAACACTGCATACTAGAAAAAGTTCTTCCGGTGATACAGATATGAAGACAATGGACGTCAATAGCAAGCCAGAAGCATCCCGTGTCAGAAATTGACAGAATTGGTTAAACGCAAAAAGAAAAAGGTGGAAACGATACATTTATCGCCCCCACCTTTTTCAAACGAACATAAAAACACGATCCGTCGGCGTTATACTGTGCCAATGGCCGATGCGATGCTTAAGGCCTGCACTGTCTGTTCCACGTCATGGACACGCAAAATCTGCATTCCCTGGCGCCAGCCATTCAGGGCCGCGGCCAATGATCCGCCCAACCGTTGTTTTGGCGATGCCGACGGATCAATTTTACCGATAAAGGATTTACGCGATGCGCCCAGCAAAACCGGGCATCCCAAACCGTGAAAAATAGACAGGCGTGACAGAAGTTCGATATTGTGCGTAAGCGATTTGCCAAATCCGATACCTGGATCGACACAAATGCGGTCCCGACTAATCCCGGCGCGCTCACAACTTTCGATACGGTCCAGCAGGTAATCGTAAACATCAAGCACCACACAATCATACCGGGGATTGTCCTGCATGGTGCCTGGTTCGCCCTGCATATGCATCAAAATGACTGGCGCCGTATCAGACTGGCTGACAAATTCCAGCGAGGCTTCTTCGCCTTCAAGCGCCGTCACATCATTAACGATCTGTGCGCCAGCCTCCATTGCTGCTGCCATAACAGCCGCATGGCGGGTATCAACCGAAACACAATGCCCGTCATCGGCAAGGGCACGGATAACAGGAACAACGCGTTCAATTTCTTCTTCAATCGAAACTGCCGCCGCACCGGGACGGGTAGATTCACCACCAATATCAAGAATGGATGCGCCCTGCCCGGCCAAAGCCCGGCCATGGGCAATGGCACGTTCTACCGTGTTATGATCCCCCCCATCAGAAAAGCTGTCCGGGGTAACATTGACAATGCCCATGATATGGGAACTATCCATATCCTGATTGGCGAATGCGCGGCGATTGCCCGTTAAACGGTCTATGACAGCATTGATTTCGTCTACCCGGCCGGAATTTTGAACCCACCCTTCAAGAGCAAGTAACGGCAAAATCATGCTTTGCGCCCCGCCGTTTTCACGACGGCGGATAATCTCAAGTGCAGAAAACCCCCGACGTCCACCTGCCAGTGGCAGCGTTTGCGGGTCATCCGCGCGGTCAATAAAGCCGGTAGGTACGTAGTATAACGGTCCATCAAAATCAGCAAAGCCCCGCACATCGGCGGGGCTTCGCAGGACCGATCCTTCGATCTTGTCCATAGGTTAGCAAACTTTCATTTTAGCTGCCCGGCTGCGGCTCGGGTGACAATTCACCCCCGCCTTCACCCGGGTTTTCCTTGCGTGTGCGCGATGTCGGAACAGCAGAACGACGACCCGGAGTACCACTATCGGCACCTGTGCCACCGGTATGTCCCGGACGATTGATTTCCTCGCCACGCAGCAAGGCTTCGATTTCCTTGCCGCTCAGGGTTTCATATTCCAGAAGCCCTTTGGCAAGAACATGCAAATCGTCAATATGTTCGGTCAAAACGCGACGGGCAAAGCTAAGCGCCTCATCCGAGAACCGGCGAACTTCTTCGTCGATCAGCTGAGCAGTTTTCTCCGAAACGTTCTTGTGCTGGGCAACCGAGTGACCCAAGAACACTTCTTCCTGGTTATCCACATATTTCACGTTACCCAGTTTTTCGGAGAAGCCCCATTCCGTCACCATCTTGCGCGCATATTGCGTGACCATGTTGATGTCGGACGACGCCCCGGTGGTAACCTTGTCCTTGCCGAAAATAAGTTCTTCGGCAACACGGCCCCCCATGGCAACAGCCAGATCAGAAATCAGCTGTTCGTAGGATTTTGAAACCTGGTCACGTTCCGGCAGGCGCATCACCATACCCAATGCACGACCGCGCGGAATGATGGTTGCCTTGTGAATCGGATCGGAAGCCGGTGTATGCAAAGCCACCAACGCATGACCACCTTCGTGATATGCTGTCAGTTTCTTTTCATCATCGGTCATGATCATGGAACGGCGCTCCGCCCCCATCATGACTTTATCCTTGGCGTTTTCGAAATCCGACATGGTGACAACGCGCTTGCCAAGGCGAGCGGCCGCAAGGGCAGCTTCATTGACAAGGTTCGCCAGGTCCGCACCCGAGAAACCCGGGGTCCCGCGTGCAACCGTCCGCAGTTCAACGTCCGGTCCCAGCGGAATTTTGCGGGCATGCACACCAAGAATATGCGCACGGCCTTCCAGATCGGGGTTTGGCACCACAACCTGACGATCGAACCGGCCCGGACGCAGCAATGCAGGGTCCAGAACGTCGGGACGGTTGGTAGCAGCCACCAGGATCACGCCTTCGTTGGCTTCAAAACCATCCATTTCGACCAGAAGCTGGTTCAGCGTCTGTTCGCGTTCATCATTACCGCCGCCAAGACCGGCACCACGATGACGCCCAACGGCATCAATTTCGTCGATAAAGATAATGCAAGGAGCGTTCTTTTTGCCCTGTTCGAACATGTCACGCACACGCGATGCGCCGACACCCACAAACATTTCAACAAAGTCCGAACCCGAAATGGTGAAGAACGGCACGTTCGCTTCGCCTGCAATGGCACGTGCCAAAAGGGTTTTACCCGTCCCCGGAGGGCCGACCAAAAGCATACCTTTGGGGATTTTGCCGCCAAGACGCTGAAACTTTTGCGGATCGCGCAAAAAGTCGACAACTTCTTCAAGTTCGTTTTTGGCTTCTTCAATACCGGCAACGTCTTCAAAGGTCACCCGACCGGACTTTTCGGTCAGTAATTTGGCCTTTGATTTGCCAAAACCCATGGCTTTGCCACCGCCGCCCTGCATTTGACGCATGAAGAAAATCCACACACCAATAATCAAAAGCATCGGGAACCAGCTGATCAGCGCGCTCATCAGCGGCGACAGCGATTCTTCTGGCTTGGCAACAATACGAACGCCCTTCTTGTTCAGTCGATCAACAAGGTCGGGGTAGTTCGGGGTGTACACATTGACGGTGCGACCGTCGCGCGTTTGCGCCGTAAGAGTTTTGCCCTGAATGGTCACTTCAGAAATCTGCCCGGAATCAACATCCGACAGAAAGTCTGAAAATGCCAGCTGTGACTGGCCCGACCGTCCGGATGGCGACTGGAACAGGTTAAACAAAGCCACCAAAAGAATGGCTATGATGACCCACAGTGCGAGATTTTTTCCCATATTCTTTCCAAGCTACTGGTCGCGAACAATATCCGCCACTACGCGGCAGGCACCCCGCGACATGACCTGACCCATCAGATAATAACAGGCTGGCCCGGCGCAAGTACGAAGTCACGGATTTGCGACGAATTTAAAACCACCTTCCCACAAAGGGGTCGATGGCGCAAACCGCCACGTCACTCTGATTGCCCAAAACAGCTCCAACTGAGCTGTCGGGCAACCGGCGGCGGATAATACGTCGGAAAGCGCACAAATCTCAAGGCCAGCGACAGATAAAGGCTGATCTTGCCACAACAGAACGGGTAAAACAGCCAGCGCCTGACGCGGGCGGGATGCCCAAAATGGCACAAATTGCGCCATCGCACGGCGAAAAGCCCGCTTGTGAAACGGGTCACACATCCCAAGCGGCGCAATCGAAAAACCGGCAAAATCCCCGTCTGTCGCGGGTTTCACACCCCCTTCAAGCTGCAATTCAAACCGGTGATCCCACCTGTTCTTCTGTCCGGGCCATACAGGCTGTGGCGTTTTATCCATCCGCCCGGCCTCGCGATAAATTAGGATATGATTTTTCCGCCGATGCAGAACACACCCGGCAAGACTGTGCCGTGCAGGTTCACTTTGCCGTATTAATTGTAGAATCTGGCGAACCGAGTCTCGTGCCGGAGCATAACTTGCCCCGCCGACACAGCGTAAAACATGACCGATGCCATAGGCGGCAATATCAAAATCAGACAATCCCGATATGCGGCCCCTTCCGGGTCTTTTGGGGTCGCTTTGATCATCCTTGAAGCCGGGCCAGTTAACGGCGGCCACCCCGTCAGGTGCCAAATAAACATGACGGGCTAAAAACGCGCCAACAGCATTTTCAATATGTTGACGGGCCCGAGCCAGGGCACCAAAATCGTGCAGTGATATTGCACCTGATGATAAATTTTGCCGTTCGCGCAATTCCTGCCTGATACGCACCCGTTCAAACGCCAAATTGCGATTGGACGGGTCCTCCAGCCATTTCTGTCCATCCTCCACCTGGCCGGAATTTGGCGGCGCAAACCCGCGAAGCGTCGCAACCAGGTTTTTACGCGGGACAGACAATAATGGCCGCAAAAGACGACAATGGCGTAAATATCGTTGCCCTGACATCCCCGCCAGCCCCACCGGGCCACTGGCATGGTTTTGGCGCATAATGATCGTTTCAGCCTGATCATTTAAATGATGGCCCACCAGAACATGCAAAATGCCCAGTTGCGCGGCAAGTTCGTCAATCAGCCGATACCGGGCCGCCCGTGCTTCCTGCTGGATCGCCGCCCCCGGCTTTGGCCCCTGCCAATGCAAAACCCGGTGATCAATACCGTATTGCGCCAGTTGCAGCCGCACCCATTGCGCCTCGGCTGCGGCAGCCGGGCGCAAACCGTGATCAACGGTCACTGCCAGCACCTTGCCATTCCGTTCAGCACACCATTGTGCCGCCAAAAGGGTCAGCGCCATGCTATCCACGCCCCCCGAAACAGCAACCATCAGGCGTGGCGCTGTCTCGAACGGGGCAAAGGAAGACATCAGGGCGGAAAAGGAAGCGGCGTCAACGGGAACACCGTCTGACGCCGCTTGTTGTTCGGGCTCGCTATTGGTCATAATCGCCACAAGCGCCTTATTTGCAGTTGCGGTTTTTCTTTTCCTGACGGGCACGGTCGAGAATAACCGTTGAAGACCCTTCAAAATTAGACAGCAAATGATCATAAGTCAGACAGGCGTCGTCCGTTTTGCCAAGGTTCGCCAGCGACATACCCAGTTTCAACAAATTGTCTGCTGCTTTCGGGCTATCGGGATAATTCTGGAAGCCTTCGGTAAAGGCCAGTGAAGCCTGATCGTAATTGCCCCGTACATAAAATGTTTCACCCAGCCAGTATTGGGCATTCCCTGCCAAAGGATCCTTCGGATGGGCTTTAACAAAGGCACGTAAGGCAGCTTCAGCCTCGGGGAACTTTTGTTGACGCAACAAGCCAAACGCATAACGATACTGGTCCTGCGGGCTTCCTGCAGGCAGGACACCATCAGCCGCACTTGCCGTCCCCGCAGCGGCGGCACCGGCAGCACCTGCACCACTACTATTTCCTTGCGGGCCGGATGGAATTTCGGGTGCCTCCCCCTGCCCTTTAATCACGCCAAACAACTGCGTACCATTTTTATCCAAAGGCTGCCCGCCAGTGGCCCCGCCCAGATTGCCACCAGAAGCACTGTTCCCCGGCGCAGCGGTGCTGCCTGCAGTGTTGTCTTGCGGGGCGGACATGCCCCCTGCCATCGCACCGGCGGCGGCACCTGTACCAGCCTGCCCGGTCTGGGTGTTTTTGCCTTCAAGCTGGCTTAGGCGAAAGTCAACGTCCGAAATCAGGCGATCCAGCCGATCCGACATCTGGCGAACCTTGTAACCTTGCTCTTCGATCTGGCCAGTTAACTGGGTAATCTGGGCCTGCAAATTATCGATTTGAACCTGTTGGCGCGCGGCGGCCGGTGTATTGTCGGCCCCGCCGGTTACCGCACCTGCTGAAGCGGCCCCGCCACTGGCAGGCGGGCCTTCGCGGTACACATAGCGTTGCAGCAAATCAAGATCCTTGCGCAACTGCTCGACCTGGCGCGACATCGAGGCGTCCTGCGCCATAACCGGGGACGTAAACCCGACTGTCAAAAAACCCAAAATCACCAGCGAGCCCATTTTTGCCAGCAACGACGGGCGTGTATTATGCGAAACAGACAAAACAGCAGGGGCCACTTTGCGAGATAGCAAGGAAACGCCACGGATCATGACGGGTTCTGGTCGGATCATTTCCCGGTCCTTTTTGGTCAAACTCAGTAACATGCAACAGATTTCAAACAAAAATCGTTGCGCTGTCAAACGGCAAAAATAAGGCGCCTGCCCCGAAACCGGGACAGGCGCCTGAAATCAAACCGGTTTTCAAACCAGCGCGCGATTAACGGACAACCGTTACAGCGCGGCGATTTTTGGCCCAGCTGGCTTCGTCATGACCCAGAGCAACCGGGCGTTCCTTGCCATAGGAAATGGTTTCGATGCGGGACGGTTCAACGCCCAACGCAATCAAATAATCCTTGGAAGAGTTCGCACGGCGTTCGCCGAGTGCAAGGTTGTATTCGCGCGTGCCGCGTTCGTCGGCATGGCCTTCAACCAGAACAGTGTACTGCGGGTATTTCTTCAGCCATGCAGCCTGGAGTTCCAGAGTGCGACGGGCTTCTGCCGACAGGTCATACTGATCGTAGTCAAAGAAGACGCGATCGCCAACATTGACTGCAAACCATTCCGGGCTGCTTTCAGAAAGCGCATTGGAAGTGGTGGTATCAGCAGGCTGGTTCATTGTAGAGACACCTTCGCCCTGCGAATTCGCAGAACTGTCCGGTGCTGTTTCACAAGCGGCCAAAAGAGCAGCAGCAGCAAAAACACTCAGAATCCGAAGTTTCATTTAAGTTTTCCCCTTAACACCGGACGCATTCGCCCGAGTTGGTTTTTACCATGTCTCGCGACACCATCACATGCTCGCCTTAAAAACGAATCGCATACGGTGTTTCGCAAAGACTATACAATTGAGAAATCAGGGAATCAAGGGCGACCATGCCGGATCCGAACCATCCGCCGGTGTAACGATTTCACGTTCGTTATAACCGGTCAAATCAATCGAAAACAGGCGATATTTGTCCTTGGTTCCGTCCTTGGACGGGATTTGGCGATGGAACATCAAAACCCGACCATTCGGTGCCCATGTCGGGCTCTCTACGAGATACCCCTCGGCCAGCAACCGTTCACCACTGCCATCTGGCCGCATAACACCAATATAGAACCGACCTCCTTGCGTCTTCGTGAAGGCGATCAGGTCGCCGCGTGGTGACCAGACCGGTGTGGAATATAATCCACCACCAAAGCTGATCCGTTGCACGCCACTTCCATCTGCATTCATCACGTAAAGTTGTTGTCCGCCACTACGGTCCGAGTTGAAAACAATGCGCGATCCATCAGGCGAATAGGATGGCGATGTATCAACCGCGGGGTGCCGCGTCAACTGGCGCTTTTCGCGGGTGCGCAAATCCAGCGAATAAATTTCACTATTGCCGTCCAGGGCCTGGCTCATGACCACCGAATTACCATCTGGTGAAAATCTCGGGGCGAAAGTCATCCCCGGAAAATCTCCCAGAAGTTCAAGCTCTCCGGTGTCGATATCAAGAACGTAAACCCGTGGCTTGTCGTTAAAATACGACATATAGACCACTTCCTGCGCGGTCGGCGAAAACCGTGGGCTTAGAACAAGAAACTTGCCGTCTGTCAGGAAACGATGGTTTGCACCGTCCTGGTCCATGATGGCCAGCCGCTTGGTCCGGTTTGTTGCCGGTCCCGATTCGGACACATAAACGATGCGGGTATCGAAATACCCGGTTTCACCGGTTATACGTTTGTAGATCTCGTCAGCAATCTTGTGGGCGATCCGCCGCCAGTTGCCCGGCTGTGTGCGATAGGCAACACCGGCCATCTGGTTTTCAGCCAGAACGTCCCACAACCGAAATTCCACTCGCAATAACCCGTTTGCCTCGGTCAGGACCCGGCCATTGACCAGGGCCTGGGCGCCAATTGTGCGCCACTCGGCAAAGTTGGGATTGACCGCCAGCGAACTGGCGCTCTGGATAAAGGCCTTTTCATCAATCGTTTTGAAAAGGCCCGAGCGCGCCAGATCGTTGCTGATCACCTTTGTAATATTCTGCCCGACATCGGTTTCCGAAACGCCCTCGCCTGCGAAACGTGTCACGGCGATCGGCATCGGTTTAACTTCACCGCGTGTAATATCAACACGCAGTTCTGCTTGCGCCGGGGCGGCCGCAGCAATGGTCAAGCCAACAGCAACGGCAAGGGCACACAGGCCAGCCAGCCCGCGTACATGCCAGTGTCGTTTAAAAGCCTTGGTCTTGGTTGTCATCCTGCCTCGCTTTTCTCCACGCGTTTTCAAAAGGATAGCTCGTTAACCCGTCAATTCACGCGCGTCAAAACTGGACGTGAATTTGCGCTAGAATTGCATTTAATCCAGCGGCACTTTCAGGGGGCTGCATTGCGGTTTTAGCACATCATTTCATGCAGATTTCGCTATGCAGCATTTCTAAAAGTTGCCTCATGTTAATATCCGATTCCTGCCTGTCTTCAAAGGCTTACCAATATCGCTAAACGTCTTCTCAAACAATCACGGCATAAAACAACAACAATTGGCAATCATTCCGGCGAAATTAGGGTCAATTCACCACAATTTCACAAATATTTCCTCAAATCAGCCTACATTCCCAACATTTCACGCATGTTAAAGGTCATTACGACTGTATTCCAAAGGTCATATTTATTTTCCGGCAGCTTAAGCGGACTACAGGCCGGGTTTAAAACAGCCCGCAAGGCGCTTTCCGCAACTGTCCGCTTCGAGGCATCACTGCCAATTTCATTTCGGTTGGCAATCTGGGCACCCCGCACTGTCCGGTCCGGATTTACCTGCACATTCAGATAAACCACAAAATCCGCGTCCTTGGAGCCAACCGGCGGGTTCCAGCATTGCGCGATCTGGCGCTTCAAGGCGTCAAGCTCACTCATGCTCAAACGATCATCCAGGCGCGTTGCCGTTTGCTCGCTGGCCGTTTCCTTGGCCGGTTTTTCCTTCGGCTGATCAGGAACAGGTTCCTGTGTGCTTTCGGTTTTGCGCACATCTTTCAAGATATCGGCAAGTGTTCGCTTCGGCGCGGGCTCGGCCTTTTTCTCGGGTTTTGGCTTTGGTTCCGTTTTGGGCTCGGGCTTTTTTTCTTCTTTTTTCGGCTCAGTTTTTTTCTCGGGCTTGGGCTCCGGTTTCTTTTCCGGTTTTGGCTCCGGTTTTTCCACCTTCTTTTCAACCGGCTTTGGCTTGGCCTTTAATTCACCGTCATCCCTTTCGGGCACCGGTGCGGCTTCGGGGGCTTTTTTAACCTCCGGTTTTGGTTTCGGCTCAGGTTTTGGCTCGGGCTTCGGTTCCGGCTTGGGCTCGGGTTTCGGCTGGGGCTTGGGTTCCGGTGTTGGTTCCGGCGTGGGCTCGGGCTTGGGTTCCGGCTTTGCCTGGGGCTTGGGTTGTGGCGTCGGCTTTTCCTTGGGCTGCGGCTTTGTCGCCGGCTTGTCCGCAGGTTTTGGCAGCGGCGGCGCTTTTTTCATGGCTGCCGCAAATTCATCCACCGTCACAACATCAACCGACACCGACTGCATTTCCAGCGGCTCAGGTTTAAACAGGTCAGGCAAGCCAAAATAGGCGATCAAAATGATCACCAAATGTACCGCCAGTGAAATCAGCACATTACGCAGCATGACCGTTTATTTGCCTTTATCTGGCAGATCGGCGATCAGGGCCACCTTGCTAAAGCCGGCCTCGTTGATCCGTCCCATCAAATCCATCACCTGGCCATAATCGACAGCCTTGTCGCCCTTTACAAAAATACGGGTATCCTGCTTGTTTTCGGTAATGGCCCGCAATTTCGCCACCAGTTCGTCGCGATCAACTGCGCTGTCCATAATATAAACAGCGCCCTCTTTGGTCAGTGACACCACCAGGGGTTCGTCCTGACCGGTCATTTGTGTTGCACTGGCCTTGGGCAAATCAACATCGACACCTGCCGTAATCAGCGGTGCTGTGACCATAAAAATCACCAGCAGCACCAGCATCACATCGACCATTGGCGTAACGTTGATGTCGCTCATGGCCTTACGGCCACCGCGCCCCCGACGTCCGCGCCGCCGACCACCACCGGAATTTCCCGAAGCTAGTTGTCCGCCCATGGATCAATCCCGTTTTTCGTCAAGCTGGCGCGAAAGGATCGAACTGAATTCGTCAACAAACGCTTCAAGACGATTGCCATAACGGTTCAGGTCGCTTGAAATTTTGTTATAGGCCACCACAGCCGGAATAGCCGCAACCAGACCAATAGCCGTCGCAAACAGCGCCTCGGCGATACCCGGGGCAACCACCGCAAGCGATGTGTTTTTCGACGCCGCAATGGACTGGAACGACGCCATAATGCCCCAAACAGTGCCAAACAAGCCAACAAACGGGGCCGTAGAACCAACAGAGGCCAAAAAGGTCATGTATTTTTCAACACGGTCCATTTCACGGCCCAGCGTTACTTCCATTGCCCGTTCAAGGCGTTGTTGCAGGCGCGCGCGCATGGTTTCGCCGCTAACGCCGCGTGCATTTGAGCGCCGCCATTCCCGCATGGCCGAAACAAAAATGGCCGCCATCGGGTCTTTGGGCCGGTCTGCGATGCGATCATAAAGATCCTCAAGCGACCCGCCCGACCAGAAGGCTTCTTCAAACTGATTAGCCTGGGCACGCAATTTGCGCAGGCGAAACATCTTTTCAAAGACAATCGCCCAGACCCATACGGACGACAGCAACAGGCCAATCATAATGACTTTGACGACCAGACCTGCCTGAACAAACAGCCCCCACACCGACATGTCGTGCGCCATAACCGACTGGCCAAGAGACACGGCATCGACAACCTGATTTTCCATCGTTTCTTTAGCCCTCGTTCACATCCAGATAGTCACTGAACACATTTCTTAATTCATCCGGCAGGCGTTGCGCCCGAAAGGTTTCCAACGACATGCAGGCCAGAACGATATCGATCACGACCAGTTCCTCGCCGTCCCGCATAATTTTTTGTTCAAAACCCAGTGACGCACCGCCAATTCGGACCAACCGACTTTGCACAGTCAACCGATCCTCAAGCCGCGCAGCCCGACGGAAATCGACGGTACAATGTCGAACCGCTATGGCAACTTTGTGGCGTTCAGCGATGTTTCTATTGGAAAAACCCAATAAATTCACCATTGACGTCCGTGCGCGCTCGGCAAAAGCCAAATATTGCGCGTGATATACAATTCCGCCGGCGTCAGTATCTTCATAGAACACGCAAAACGGGTAAATGTGGCGTTTTCCGTCTATTGTGCCAAACAGGGATTCTGTCATTGCTCGCCTTCGTCATTTGCATTGTTCAGGGCTTCGCTTTCGAAAAGGTCCGCCATTGGCACACCGGCCTGATTGCGCGGCGGTGTCAGCCCCAAATGCACAAACCCCTTCACCCCCAGCATCCGCCCGCGCGGTGTGCGCTGTATAAGCCCCTGCTGAAGCAAATAAGGCTCGATGACATCCTCGATGGTATCGCGTTCCTCGGACAGGGCGGCGGCCAGCGTATCAACGCCGACCGGCCCGCCACCATAATTGCTGGCAATACAGGTCAGATATCGGCGATCCTGGCTATCAAGCCCCAGATTATCGACTTCCAGCCGTGTCAGGGCGGCATCGGCGATAAAATCATTGACCGGCGACTTACCGGCCACCACAGCAAAATCTCTTACACGGCGGAGCAACCGCCCGGCAATACGCGGGGTTCCCCTTGACCGGCGGGCAATTTCCATTGCGCCATCGCGGGTCATGTCAAAATCAAGCAGCCGTGCCCCGCGGGCAACGATATCAACCAGCTCTTCGGGTTCGTAAAACCGCAAACGTAACGGGATGCCAAAACGGTCGCGCAGCGGTGTCGTCAACAAACCCGACCGGGTTGTGGCCCCCACCAGCGTAAAGGGGGGTAAATCAATACGAACAGAGCGCGCCGCCGGCCCCTCGCCAATGATCAGGTCCAGCTGAAAATCTTCCATCGCCGGATACAGAATTTCTTCAACAGCGGGGTTCAACCGGTGAATTTCATCGATAAACAAAACGTCACGCGGCTGTAAATTCGTCAGCAATGCCGCCAGGTCGCCTGCCTTGGCAATGACGGGGCCGGACGTTGCCCGAAAGCCAACGCCAAGCTCACTGGCAACAATTTGCGAAAGGGTTGTTTTGCCCAGTCCCGGGGGACCGAAAAAAAGCACATGATCCATGGCTTCTTCGCGTCCGCGTGCGGCCTGAATAAACACATCAAGGTTTTCGCGCACTTCCTTTTGCCCGGTAAAATCATCCAGGCGACGGGGGCGTAATGATCCATCCTGACGGTCTTCTGCGTGGCGTTCACCACTTAACAACCGGTCGTCTTCCTCGCTCACGCGCTAAGCTCCTTCAGACCCAAACGGATCAGGGTATCAAGGTTCCGGTTTTCGCCCGCCTGCTGGGATGCCCGGCCAACGGCCCCGAAGGCCTCGGAACGACCATATCCCAAATTAACCAGCGCTGAAACGGCATCGGCCATCATCGCACCATCATCAACAACCGGGGTCTCAGGCACGGCAGGTGCAGCTTTTACCGTGCGTTTACGGGCCGGTTTTGTATCTGCCGCAGGTGTATCCGCACCTTCGGCCCTTGAAACCGGCGCAACAGGTGCTGCGACGGGCCCCAAATTCAATTTTGCGGCCTTGTCTTTTAACTCGCCCACAATCCGCGTTGCCACCTTGGCCCCCACACCGGGGGCGCGGCAAAGCGCGGTTGTGTCTTGCGATGCAAGGGCACGCAAAAGGTCCGTCGGGGACAAAACCGACAGCAATGCCAGCGCCACCTTGGCCCCCACCCCCTGTACCGTGGTTAACAGCGAAAACCATTGTTTTTCGGCATTATCGGCAAAACCATAAAGATGAATATGATCTTCACGGACATGGGTTTCGATAATCAGCCCGGCATCCCCGCCCGCTTGCGGCAACATCGACAAGGTACGCCGCGAGGCAAAGACCAGATAGCCAACACCGTTAACATCAATGATAACGCTGTCTTCGCCGATAAAATCAACAATGCCACGCAATTTGGCAATCATCGGGCAGATCCCCCGTTCTGGTTCTGATAGCGGGCCATCATCTGGCGGTTTCCGGCATGTTGCGCATGGCAAATGGCAATGGCCAACGCATCGGCGGCATCGGCTCCGGCAATTTTGCACCCCGGCAACAAGGTGGAAACCATCATTTCAACCTGCTGTTTGGCCGCATGACCAGCACCGACCACCGTCTTTTTAACCGCATTTGGTGTATATTCGGTAACCGGAATGCCCATGCGTGCGGGCGCCAGCATGGCCACACCCCGCGCCTGCCCCAGTTTAAGAGTTGATACCGGGTTTTTATTAACGAAGGTTTCCTCAACAGCGGCCTCGTCGGGCTTCCACTGATTGATAATGTCGGTCAGGCCCGAATAAAGCTGCACCAGCCGTTCGGCCAGCGACAACGCCTGGGTCGAGGTTACAACACCGTTGGCAACATGGCGCATATGATTGTCGTTCAGGTCGATCACGCCCCATCCGGTACGCTGAAGACCGGGATCGATGCCAAGAACCCTGACCACGTGACAATCACCTGCTGTTATTATTGACGTCAAAATACAATACGCCCGTCATTCAAAGCAAAATGACGGGCGTAAGCAAGATCAGTTATCGAGGGCCGCGACGATTTCGTCTGTCCATTCGACATTCGTCCAGACATTCTGAACGTCGTCATTATCTTCAAGCACATCAACAAGTTTCATGATGCTTTGTGCCTGATCGACAGTGATTTCAGCCGTGGTGACCGGACGAAATACCAGTTTGGCGCTTTCAGGATCGCCAAAAATTTCGGTCAGGGCTTCACGAACGCTGTTCAAATCTTCGATTTCAGTTTCGATGACATGGTTTTCGTCATCCGATTCCGCATTGGCAGCGCCCGCTTCAAGGGCAGCTTCAAAAATCGCGTCGGCATCGCCTTTGTCCGCCGGATAAACAATTTCGCCAATCCGGTTAAACATAAAACCAACCGAACCGGTTTCACCAAGGTTACCGCCGCTTTTGGTAAAGGCTGCGCGTACTTCGGATGCGGTACGGTTGCGGTTATCGGTCAAGGCTTCGACGATTACGGCAACACCGGCGGTACCATAACCTTCATAGCGAACTTCTTCAAAATTGTCGCCTTCACCGGCGCCGAGCGCTTTTTTAATCGCACGGTCGATATTGTCCTTGGGCATGTTCTGCCCGCGGGCGGCAGCAATGGCCGCACGCAAACGCGGGTTACTGCCAATGTCGTCGCTGATCTTTGCCGACACCGTGATTTCACGGGCAAGTTTGGTAAAGATTTTGGCGCGCTTTTTGTCCTGCGCGCCCTTACGGTGCATGATATTCTTAAACTGGGAATGACCGGCCATAACCTGAAACCTGTATTCTTGAATTACGTTATCGATCTGGTGCCGCCCGGGCCCCTGTCAAACTGCCGCCAATACATATACATACTGTATTTTCCGCCAGCCCAACATTGTGAAAACCTGTGTTGCGCCTCCCCTTAAAGCCCGGTTACAGGCCCTTCAGGCAAATGCAATGCACGCTCCTATAACGTGTTTGCGGCCCAAGGTCCAGCCATCGCACGCACATTCAGCTCGGAAACCGCACGGCCCTCCCGCTTGCCGAACTTCACTGCAAATCGACAAATGTGATCGCAATAAAGCCGTCAGGTGTCGTGTCCGAGACATAAAATCAAATGCATTTTGTTTTCACAAACAGGCTTGCCTATTGCGAAGCCAGACAGAATGCAACAATATCGGAAGAGAATAAGACAGAATAAAACAACGCAAACCAGGTTTGAACCGGCAAGGGGTAATCGAACCGAAACAAAGGGTGGATACGCGGATACCTTCAAAAAGGTCCGTGCCTCAAAACCGGTGAGGGTGAACACCGGCGCAACAAAAAGGTAGGACAGAATGGGAAAGAAAACAGGGACCCCGAAACAGCCTAAAAAAAATACCAAAAAAAATCAGTCGGGGCTTGGGGTTAAAGGGAAACTTCTGATTTCCTTTGCTTTGGTTGGGCTTATGGCTGTTGCGGCCGTTATCGTCGGGGTATTTGCTTTTGGCCGGTTTGGCGTAACACTGGCCGACATCACAGAAGACAAACTGCCGCCAATGTTCACAGCACAGCAACTGGCAACAGAAAGTGCAGAAGTCGTTGCTATTGCCCCTCGCATCATTGCCGCTTCCAGCCAGGAAGAAGAACAGACGGTCAAGGATGAACTTGATCAGCGTCTGATCGGGCTGAGCGCCAAGATCGACGAGCTGCGTCAATCCGGGCTGGAACCCGAGATTCTCGAAGAAATCGACACCAACCGTCAGCAACTTGAACAGGCCCTGACCTCCTTGCATGAAGCAACCCAGGCCCGTTTCGAGATTTCCAGAGAAAAAGCCGAAAAAACAAAGGATTTTCTTGAGCTTAGCAAACGTTACGGGGATACGCTCAAACCGCTTTTGTCCTATACTCAAAATGACATCGCCCAGGCCGATGCCGAAGTAAAAAAACTTCGCAAAGACCCGGCCTCTGCCGAAGAAACAACCAAAGAAGACATGGTGGCGCAGTTTTACAAGCTGCATGACGCGGTGCAAACCCGCGCCCCGATCCTTGATATTGAACGTCAGGGGGCAACAGCCACCAACATGATCATTGCCGCCACGACCGAAACCCAGGCCGTGCGACTGTCCATTACCGCCGTTCGTATTCGTGGCAACTATGCCGATGCCCGCGATCTGGTGAACGGAATGGACAATGAGAAGCTGAAAAAATACTACAATGAACTGATCGATAAAATGGAAGCCTTGTCGATCGGCGATGACAGCATTCCAACCTTGCGGACCAAGGAACTAAAAGCAATCGACACGGCACAGAAATTTGTCGCCGAAAGTGCGCAGGCTGCCGACACAATGCGCGTTGGCGTTTCCCAACTTGTAGATGCCCTGCAAAACAGTGTCGACACATCGGCAGCCAGCGCA
Organism: Thalassospira sp. MCCC 1A01428; assembly: GCF_002115825.1. Lineage (GTDB taxonomy): Bacteria > Pseudomonadota > Alphaproteobacteria > Rhodospirillales > Thalassospiraceae > Thalassospira. The sequence continues at coordinate 71,084 of NZ_JFJZ01000010.1, forward strand.
GAAACGTTGCAAAAACAAAGCTCGACCATTTTGTATGCTGTCGGCATTGCCGCGATCCTGCTGTCATTGGCCATTTACGTGATCTATGTCCGGGGTAACTTGCTGCGCCGGTTGGATGGTTTGCAAAAAACCATGGTCACACTGGCCGGGGGTAACCTTGATGTCGCCGTGCCGGTCAAGGGCCACGATGAAATCACGGCTATGGGCCGCGCGGTTGAAGTCTTTAAGGATAATGCCCTTAAAGTTCGGGATATGCAGGCCGAGGAAGAACGCCTGAACCGTGAACGCAATGAAAGCCTGCGCGACGAACTGCTGGGCCTTGCCGATACCTTGCAGGGCGAAGTTGAAAGTGCCGTTGGCGAAATTGCCGCCCTTGCCGAACAGCTGCAAGGCGTTTCCGGGCAAATGAGCCACAGCGCCGAACTGGTGTCGACACAAAGTGAAGACGTTGCATCGTCGGCACAGGAAGCCACTGGCAATGTAGAAACCGTTGCAGCCGCAACCGAACAGCTTTCGGCATCAAATGCCGAAATCAACCGGCAAATGGCGGAAAGCACACGCATTTCCAACGATGCGGCGCAAAAAGCACGCGAAACCAACGAACTGGTGGTTAGCCTGTCGCAATCAGCAAACCGGATTGGCGAAGTAATCGCCCTGATTACCGACATTGCCGAACAAACCAACCTTCTGGCCCTGAATGCCACCATCGAGGCTGCCCGCGCCGGCGATGCCGGTAAAGGCTTTGCCGTGGTTGCCGCCGAGGTCAAAAACCTTGCCAACCAGACGGAAAAAGCCACCGACGAAATTGCCGGGCAAATTACAGGCATTCAGAAATCGACCGGAGAGTCTGTTTCTGCAATCGAAATGATTGGCAGTATCATTGAGAATATCAATGAAATTGCCACCACCATTTCGGCGGCCATTGAACAGCAAGGCTCGGCCACCAATGAAATCACCCGCAATGTGCGTGGGGCCGCCGACCGGACACGGGCCGTTTCAAGTTCCATTACCGATGTTGCCAATGAAACGGCCAAAACCGGTGAATTGTCGGGGCAGGTTTTGCAAACCGCACAAACAGCATCGGAAAAGGTCGAAAACCTGCAAACCCGGATCAACAATATCCTGCAGGACTTGCGCAAGCAGGCCCACGACCGCGCGGCATCATAACCGAAACACCAACATTAACCGACGCGTCCACCGCTTGGGGAACCCGCCGGATTACAAGCCCTACCTGACCCCGTTCAGAAACTGAACGGGGTTTTTCCTTGCCTGAAACAACGGTTTTTCAATGTTCCGAACCATTGTACGGCTTAGCCAAAGGCCCAGCCATGCCCGCTAAATTGCAAGGTTAACTCTGCGTAACTTCAGCCCCTGCCCCGCACGCCCAATGTGCCGCCTCGTTTGATAAATCCCCAAATCGAGGACAGACAGGATAAAACACCCGCGGTGACCGGCACTATATAAGGCGGCAACCAGTTTATATTTGATGCGACACTGGGCCCGCGTCGCAATTATGCAGCTTTAGGACATTTTTCCGTTAAGAACCCTGAACAAAAACGCGACCCTGTATCTTCGAGTCTGCCAGCTTGGTCACGGCCTCGTCGACGGTTCCAGCTAAAAGCAGATGGACCTACCCTTTTGAACTTTTTATCTACCTCTACGGCGAAACATTATAAACTTCGCCCATCATGGACTAACCAAAAGTCTATGCCGTTGAAGTTCCTTCTTAAAATTGTTCCAGACCCGAATATCGAGTGGCCTGAACAAATTTACCGGAACTCTCATACCGGCATCATTGTCGCGACATCGACGAAACATCATTGAATTACACAATTAACGATATCAATTTATCATCAAAATGTTATCGTTATGAAAATGAAGCTGATTTGACATCCCTTTTATCAAGGCCGCCGAAAACGGCCCTGTCAAATGCAGCCAATATAAAAAGAAGACCCGCCAGGGTGGCAACAACCAATCACCTGTAACCATCGACAGATTGGCCATGTCTTGCTGATCGCCCGTCTCTAACGAGGATAGGGAAAATGACTTCAAAATCGGGGATCTCTAACCAGCAGCCAACAAGGAAAAATGCCCACACAGCGAACGGTGTGAAGGGTAAATTGCTGGCATCATTTACGATCGTTAGTCTGCTTGCCGTGTTTGCAGCAATGATCGGGGCGTATTCTTTTAATAAATTTGGCACCGAACTGGCCGACATTACGCATGAAAAACTGCCGGCAATGTTCACAGCCCAAAATCTGGCAACTGAAAGCACCAAAATCGTCGCCATCGCCCCGCGCATTGTGGCCTCTACCAGCAGCGAGGAAGAACAGACTGTTAAGGCCGAACTCGACGCACGCCTTAAGGGTGTTGCCGAAAAAGTCGCCACGTTACGGGATACAGGCCTGATGCCTGAAACCCTCAACAAGATCGAGGAAAACAGTGCCAACCTGCGCGATACCCTCAACAAGCTATTCGAGGTTACACGCCAGCGTTTACAGGCTGCTGAAGAAAAATCCAAAGCCGTCAAGGATTATCAATCGCTGGCTGACCGGTATGCCAGCACGTTAAAGCCGTTATTATCCTATACCCAAAATGATCTGGCACAGCTTGGGGCGGCAATTGACGAACTTGACGGCAAGCAGGACGAGAACATTGACCGGTCCAAGGAAGACCTGGTGCAGTTGCTGGTCAAATATCGCAATACCATTGCTGCGCGCGCCCCAATTCAGGAAATTGGCCGTCTGGGCAACGAAGCAGGCAGTTCGGTAATCGCAACCACAACCGAAACCAGCGACAATAAGCTCTCAATCGTGTCGGTCCAGGTGAAGGGCACTTATGCCGATGTGCTGGACCTGGTCAATCAGATGGAAAACAAAAAACTGCAAAAGTTTTATGCCGATCTGGTCGACAAGATGCAGAAACTTTCCAGCGGGGACGGCAGCCTGCCTGAAATTCGCCAGCGTGAACTGGCCGCAGCTACCGCATCGGAACAACTGGTCGCGCAAAGTGCGCAATATGCCGACGCCATGGGCAGTGGGGTTGATGAACTGGTAACAGCCCTGCAAAGCCAGGTTGATACCGCAGCAGTTGAAACAGAAACCTTGCAAAAACAGGGCACCCTGATTTTGTACATCGTGGCTGCCAGCGCTATTCTGATCTCGCTTGCAATTTACGTTATCTATGTCCGGGGTAATTTGTTGCGTCGCCTTGAAAAACTGCAACAGGCAATGGTGACACTGGCCCGCGGCGACCTTGATATTATGGTTCCCACCAAAGGTAACGACGAAATTACCGCAATGGGCCGTGCCGTCGAGGTATTCAAGGACAACGCGATCAGGGTGCGCGACATGCAGGCGGAAGAAATCCGCCTGACCCGTGAACGAAATGAAAGCCTGCGAGACGAATTACTGGGCCTTGCCAACACGCTGCAGGATGAAGTCGACAGCGCCGTGGGCGAAATTGCCACTTTGGCACAGCAGCTTCAGGAGGTTTCCCGGGAAATGTCGCAAAGTGCCGAAACGGTTTCGGGGCAAACCGAAGAAGTGGCATCATCGGCCCGCGAGGCTACCGGCAATGTCGAAACGGTTGCTGCCGCAACCGAGGAACTTTCGGCGTCGAATGTGGAAATCAACCGCCAAATGACGCAATCGACCCGCATTTCGGCCGAAGCATCCCAAAAGGCACAACAAACCAACCAATTGGTCAATAGCCTGTCGCAATCAGCCACGCGTATTGGCGAAGTAATTGCCCTGATCACGGATATTGCCGAGCAAACCAATCTGTTGGCCCTGAATGCCACCATCGAGGCGGCCCGTGCCGGCGATGCCGGCAAAGGTTTTGCCGTGGTGGCCGCCGAGGTTAAAAACCTGGCCAACCAAACAGAAAAAGCCACCGACGACATTGCCGGACAAATTCTGGGCATTCAGAAATCAACCGGAGAATCTGTGACGGCTATTAGCGAAATTGGGAAAATCATTGAAAACATCAATGAAATTGCCACAACCATTTCCGCAGCCGTCGAAGAACAAAGTGCCGCCACCAATGAAATAAGCCGTAATGTCCGCGGGGCCGCCGAACGCAACCGTATGGTTTCAACATCAATCGGAGATGTGGTGGCCGAAACATCAAAAACCGGCATATTGTCCGGTCAGGTGCTGCAAACAGCACAAAGTGCTTCCGAGAAGGTCGAACATATGCGTATCCGCATCAGTGAAATTCTCGATAACTTGCGTCAACAGGCTTATGATCGGGCCAACTGATACAACTCTGATTATTATCGCGTGCAAGCCAATGCACAACGGCGTAAACAGAACCTGATTATCGACGGCCCGCTATTTTTTGGCGGGCCGTTATTTTGAAAAAACACGACTCTGAACCCGAAAATGCACGTAAAAACCCTGATACGTCCCAACGTATCACGACCTATGGTCATATTATCGATACCAGAAGAATAATAAATTCCGAAATTAGAATAAGTTATCTATGCATCTGTACAAAATACAAACCGATTACTTGTATTTTGCCGGTATGTTATGAATAAAAAGCAAATTCGGGAGTGGGCCCGTTGGGGGACAAATATCAATCCGGCCCGCACTAAAACAAACATATTTTGAAATCTCCGATTGCTGCATTCCTGCGGCAGATGGAACTGGCATTGTGAAAACATAGCCCCGGAACGTTCGTTCCCAGCAACCGGGTCTCTCGCATGCCAATGGCAGAACACAGGGTCAAGACTAAATGCAACAGACTACAGGGGGCCGGAACCAGCGAAAATCCGTGCAAAAGAATGGCATGGGCGTACGCGGAAAACTGCTTGTGTCCTTCGCACTGGTTGGGCTGATGGCCGTTATAGCCGCCGCCGTAGGCGCGATATCATTTGAACGCTTCGGCACACAGCTTGATAACATTACCGAAGCCAAACTGCCGCCGATGTTCAGTGCGCAGCAGCTGGCCACCGAAAGTGCCGAAATCGTTGCCATTGCCCCGCGCATTGTCGCAGCGTCGTCACCCCAGGAAGAGGAAAGTGTGAAGGCCGAGCTGGACAACCGGGTTGTTTCCCTGAAAAACCGGATTGAACAGCTTCGCGATTCCGGCATGCAGCCTGATACCCTGGACGTCATTGAAACCAACAGCGCTCAATTGCAGGAAACCCTGGCGCAGTTGCATGAACTGACCCAGAAACGGTTCCAGATTGGCGACGAAAAAGCTAAAAAACTGACCGATTTCCAGCAATTATCCGATCGCTTCGTCAGCACCTTGAAACCGTTGATGACCGTTACGTCCAACGAGCTTGGCCAGATTTCGGAAATGGTCAAGGAACTGCGCAAAAGCCCGGTTTTGCAAACCCGCCAGCCTCGCGAAGATCTGATCGCGTCGCTGTTTAAATATCATGACAGTGTTAGCAAACGCGCGCCGCTGGTCGCCCTGACCAACCTTGGCAACCAGATTTCAAATATTGTAATCGGCTCGGCCTCTGAACGCGACATGACCCGCCTTTCCATTGTTGGCGTGCGGGTGCGCGGCAGTTATGCTGATGCCTCAAACATGTTGCAGGACCTGGGTAATCCCAAACTGATCAAGTTTTACGAAGACCTGATCGACAAAATGCAGAAGCTTTCTGTTGGTGAAGGCAGCCTGCCCGACCTGCAATCGCGCGAATTGCAGGCCGCTATTGATTCCCAGCAACTGGTTGCCAAAGCTGGTGAATTTGCGTCAACGATGGGCTTTAGCGTTGATCAGGTTGTTGAAACCCTGCAAAGCGATGTTGATGGTGCCGCAACCGCTGCCCGCGATCTGCAACAGCAAGGGTCGCTTATTTTGTACATCGTCGCCGCAGTTGCGGTGCTTTTGTCGCTGGCGATCTATGTCATCTATGTTCGTGGCAATCTGTTGCGCCGCCTTGGTGGTTTACAGCAAACCATGGTCACACTGGCTGGGGGTAACCTTGAAGTTGTCGTCCCTGCCAAGGGGAATGACGAAATTTCGGCCATGGGCCGCGCGGTTGAGGTGTTCAAGGAGAATGCCCTGAAAGTGCGTGACATGCAGGCCGAAGAAGAACGCCTGAACCGCGAGCGCAACGAAGCCCTGCGCGACGAACTGCTGGGCCTTGCCGATACCTTGCAGGGCGAAGTTGAAAGTGCCGTTGGCGAAATTGCCGCCCTTGCCGAACAACTGCAGGGTGTTTCCGGGCAAATGACGCAAAGTGCCGAACTGGTTTCGGGGCAAAGCGAAGAAGTTGCCACCTCGGCGCGCGAAGCCACCAGCAATGTTGAAACTGTTGCCGCTGCAACCGAACAGCTGGCAGCGTCAAACGCCGAAATTAACCGGCAAATGGCCGAATCCACCCGCATTTCCAACGATGCGGCACAAAAGGCTCGCGAAACCAATGATCTGGTCGTCAGCCTGTCGCAATCAGCCAATCGCATTGGCGAGGTAATCGCCCTGATTACCGATATTGCCGAACAAACCAACCTTCTGGCCCTGAATGCCACCATCGAGGCTGCCCGCGCTGGCGATGCCGGTAAAGGCTTTGCCGTGGTTGCCGCCGAGGTCAAGAACCTTGCCAACCAGACGGAAAAAGCCACCGACGAAATCGCCGGACAAATTTCCGGCATTCAGAAATCCACCGGAGAGTCGGTTTCCGCCATCGAAATGATCGGCAGCATCATTGAAAGCATCAATGAAATTGCCACAACCATTTCGGCAGCAGTTGAAGAACAGGGTGCCGCCACCAACGAAATCACCCGCAATGTTCGCAATGCAGCTGACCGCACCCGGATGGTTTCAACCTCCATCACCGATGTCGCCGAGGAAACCGGCAAAACCGGTGAACTCTCCGGCGAAGTTTTGCAAACATCGCAAAATGCGGCGAAGAAAATTCAGGGCCTGAATGACAGCATCAATACCATTCTGGAAGATTTGCGCCGCAAGGCTCATGACCGTGCTGCTTCCTGATTTTCCCTGACACCCTAAACAAAATGGCCCGTCATGTATGTGACGGGCCATTTTGCTATTTACTTGCCGTTATCATACCTGCCCACAGGGGCCGGAAGGCCGTGTGGCTTCTGGCTTAATGCCCGCCTTCTGCCTCGATCACGATCTGAATTGTTTTGTGCCCGGCCTTGCCAAAATCCAGATCCAGGTCAAACGCCCCGCCAGCCGTAAGGGGCTCTTTCAAACCTGTCAGCCAGATATGTTCGCGCCAGGCCGCCAGGCCCACTGGTTTGTTCGGGGCAAGTGTAATGCTGTCAACCCAGCTTTCCACACCGTCCTTTTCCACCCTGAAACGCACCTGATCTGCGATCGGGGTGGTTGCCCCCACCAGTGTGACCGGTTCAGACCCGCCATTTAACAAGGGACCAAATACAGCAGCACCCTTGGCATTTTGCGCAGCAGGCGGTGCCCAGAAATGACCGATCATAATTTTGCCAAGCACATAGCTATGCGCGTGTGCCTGGCCCGAAAACAGGGTGGTCATGCCCGTACCAGCCGCACCGGCCAGCACAATGGCACAGGTGACCGTCACAGCCGGTTTGCGCAAGTGTTTAAACGGCATCAAGATCAACGAACAGATTTTCATATCCAGGAATTCCCCTGCTGGCTGGCCTGCGTCTAGTGACGGCGAACATCGTTTTCAAGATCGATATTTTCCGAATTCGACAATTCGGCCTCTTTCTGGTCCGAACCGGATTTAAGTTCGCGTGCGTCCGAAATCTCCTGCTCGGTCAGATCGGACTGGCGATAAAAGGTGTAGGACAGGGTGATATCCTTAACCTCGGCAGTATTCGGATCTTTGTGGATCTGATCGTCAATATATAAAACAAGCGGCATCCGTGCGCTTTCTCCCGGCGCCAGCTTTTCATTGGTAAAACAGAAACATTCGATTTTAAAAAAATACTGGGCCGATTTATAGGGCGTAACGTTAAAGACCGCGCGCGCCACAATCGTTTCATCCGAATTATTTTTGGCATAATAATACACCTTCACCGGTTCACCCAGCTTGGCCTTTACCATCCGTTCTTCGGGGTAAAACTCCCACGGTAGCCCTTTGGCAACATTGGCATCGAAATAAACTTCGACCATATCATCGGCAATTGCCGCCGCTTCGCCCGTTGAATTACCATTTGCACCATTTGCAGATGCCCCGGCAGTTTTATTGGGGACCGAAATTTGGCGGACCGTGCCCCCAACCCCGGTTACGGCACAAAACATGCGATAAAGCGTCGGCGAATAAACCACCAGCGTGACCATAACGGCAAAGGCACATCCCATTGCGATCAGGGTGCGGCGTTTTCCCTTCTTGCGGTGGTTTTCCGGGCGATCATTCATGGCGGTTTCTTTTGCTGTGACGACAAAAAGACGACAGGCAAAATGCAACATTTGCCGATTGTCTGTACAGATAACCCGACAAACGGCAGGCAAATGGCAAATTGCGCTCGGCGCACTATAAACATCCCGGCGCACGACGTAATTGCGAATTATTAATAATCCAAAGAAAATCGCGGCAGAGGCGAAAATTCGTATCAATGCCCTGCCCGGCGTTCAAGCCTGGATATGCAAAAAGGCCGAAAATATCCGTCACATTCCTGTGATGTTATTTCCGGCCTAAAATGCTGAAACCCAATATATTTTATAACCCGACGGCGGCTTATGCCCTAAACCGCGCCAACCGAAATATCGTAAAGCAGTTTAACATTCAGCGCGATAATGATCAGTGCAATGATTGCGGAAACAAAAGTTAACCAGCGCGGCGCGCACAGTTCCTTCATTTTCTGTTTTGATGCCGTAAACATTACCAGTGGTACCACCGCAAAGGGCAACTGAAAACTCAGCACCACCTGCGACAGGATCAGCAATTTTGCGGTTTCGGCCTGACCATAAATCACCGTTACGGCAATCGCCGGAATAATGGCAACTACCCGGGTCAATAACCGTCGCAACCACGATGGCAGGGTCATTTTAATAAACCCTTCCATCACAATCTGGCCGGCCATTGTTGCAGTTACAGTCGAGCTAAGACCACAGCAAAGCAAAGCCACACCAAACAAAATCGGTGCCATCGACGCCCCTAAAAGGGGGGCCAGCAATTCATGCGCCTTGCCGATATCATCAACGTCGGTTTGCCCGGCCACGTGAAAGGTTGCTGCGGCCAAAATCAGGATAGAAGCATTAATGACCAAGGCAAAGGTCAGCGCCACCGTTGAATCCAGTGTGGCAAAACGCAGGGCTTCGCGCTTGCCTTTGATCGAATGTTCATAGGCGCGTGTCTGCACAATACCGGAATGCAGATACAGATTATGGGGCATTACCGTGGCACCAATAATCCCCAGCGCCAGATACAGCATATGCTGATTGGTCAAAACATTTACGGTTGGGGCAAAGCCGGTAATCACGCCATACCAGTCCGGATCAGCCATGGCGATCTGGATGGCAAAACAAACCGAAATAACGCCCAAAAGTGCAATGATAAACCCTTCGACCCAGCGAAAACCGCGACTTTGCAACCACAAAATCACCAGAACATCGGCCGCCGTAATCAACACGCCCAGTTCCAGCGGAATGCCAAACAACAAATTCAGGGCAATTGCTGTGCCGATAACCTCGGCAAGGTCGGTGGCGCAAATAGCAAGTTCCGCCAACAGCCATAACGGCCATGACATCCAGGTTGGAAACGCATCGCGGCAGGCCTGCGCCAGGTCACGCCCGGTGGCAATCGCCAGCCTGGCGCATAGCGACTGCAAAATAACCGCCATGATGTTTGACAGCAACGCCACACATAACAGTGCATACCCGAACTGCGACCCGCCCGCCAGCGAGGTGGCCCAGTTTCCCGGGTCCATATAGCCAACTGCAACCAGATATCCCGGCCCGGCAAAAGTCAGAAACTTGCGGAAAAAACCGGCATCCGGCGATACCGCAATCGACCGAAACACTTCAACAAGAGAAGGTTGATCGGCATCCAGCCGCCAGTCACCCTGCTTGCGTTTCGCTTCACCAATGTCGGCCATTCGTCATTCTCCGCGCACGGGAAACCGATCCCGCTTAGATTTTAAATAATTACAAACCCGGCTAGTTCCGTCTGACAGCCTTCACCGACATAAGGTCAGTCAAACAAAGTCAGCAGATCATCAGGAAATTTATCCCCAATTGTTGTGCGGACTTTAAAAGTTAGTCAAGGCTAAATTTTCACAAACACCAATTCTCCACCCGGAACCTATTCTTTCGGGTGTTTTTATGATCGCTGTTTTCATATATCCGGGGGTACAGCATAACCACGCAGGCCAAAATCACCTGCTATACAGCAATATTTTACAACCGCCGCATTCATCCTTGTGGAAAATCACAGGCTATACCTGTCACGCAACCTCAACCATCCCGGCAGAAGACGAGAGTCGCAATTGTTCGACATCCCGTCTGGGAGGCGCACCGAACATCCGGCGATATTCGCGTGAAAACTGCGATGGGCTGTCATAGCCGACATGATATCCGGCACTGGCCGCATCCATCGCATTTACCATAATCAATGAACGCGCTTCTTGCAGACGCAGCTGTTTTTGATATTGCAGCGGGCTCATGGAAGTAATGGCCTTAAAATGCTGATGCAACGCCGAGGGGCTCATATGCGCCTCGCGGGCCAGAACCTCGACGCTAAAGGGTTCGCGAAAATGGTTTTTTATCCATTCGATCGCACGTGATACCTGGTTCAATTTGCTATCGGCCATTGCCAGTTGCTGCAACCGAACACTTTGCGGACCATTTAACAGGCGATATAAAATTTCGCGCTCGATCAACGGGGCCAGAATGGGAATATCGCGCGGGTTTGCCAAAAGTTCCAGCAAGCGGATCGATGCATTGATAATCTCTGGCCCGGCATCGCTAACCTGCATTGCGGGTCCCGGCTGGCGACCGGTTGCCACAATATTGTTTTCCCGTGCCTCCATCATGATGTCGGCCATAACTTTGGTGTTCAGATCCAGACGCAAACACAAATAGGGGCATTCGGGGCTGGCGACGGTAACTTCACCCAACACCGGAACATCCAGTGACACGGTTAAATATTGCCCCGGTCGATAAACATAAACACTTTCGCCCATTAACGCCGTTTTTTCGCCGCTTGCCAAAATACAGATCGACGGCTGATACACCACGTTAACCGGTTCCATCGGGGCATCCGCCCGCAACAGCACAACACCGGGAATGGCCGTATCGTGGCGCCCGGTGCCGGTGCAATTTTGTTCAATCAGTTGTGCAAATTTATCCAGACCATCGGTCATGACGTTATGCCTTTTTCTCACCTGAATGCCAAAATGTCGCCTGATGGCTTACTTGGTTCAAAAAACACATAATCATCGATTGCACAAAACAACAGACTGTTTTTTCGCATTTGCAGGATTGTGCAATCTTTGTAGAGGACTGGGCTATCGGGTCTAAAAAGTTTGCGGTAGGGTCGTCGCATACCGGATTACAGCCGTGCAGCCATCAACTCCCCCCCCCGACCCCGTGATGTCTGCACGGTTGGAAACGGCGCAAAACGGGCCGATGCATCCCTGCATCGGCCCGTTATCATCTGTGAATTTCGGTGTCTGTCAAAACGATACGCCGATATTATCAGGCGCTGGGCCAGGCACCACGTAACCGCCCGCCAATGCGAACCGGCTCGATCCGTTTGGCCAGGCCTGTTTTGTCATCGGTTTCCACATAAACACCACACACTGTGGCCGGGCCCTCGGCAGGTTCCAGCCTGCCTGACGGCATTTTGGTCAGAAACTTTGCCACCGAACTTTCGTGTTTCATCCCGATCACGGAATTAAAATCACCGCACATGCCAACATCAGTCTGGTAGGCTGTGCCGCCTGGCAAAATTTGCGCATCCGCCGTTGGCACATGCGTATGTGTCCCCAAAACAAGCGACGCACGCCCATCGCAATGATGGCCAAATGCCATTTTTTCCGATGTTGTTTCGGCATGAAAATCGATCAAAACCGCATCAACATTTTTACCCAGGCGATATTTACCCAACAATTTGTTGGCCCCCTGAAACGGGCACGATAGCGGGTCCATAAACAGGCGACCCATCATGTTAACAACCGCAACTTTTTTGCCCGACCGTGCCGTAAATACACAATCGCCACGTCCCGGCGTGCCATCAGGAAAGTTCCACGGGCGCAGCAGGGTTTTATCTTCGTCGATATAGGTGATGATTTCGCGCTGATCCCAGACATGGTTGCCCGTGGTCAGCACGTCGGCCCCGGCATCATAAAATTCGCGGCAAATTTTTGCAGTTACACCAAACCCGTGGGCCGAGTTTTCAACATTCACCACGGCAGCATCAACCTGCAAACGATCACGCAACATTGGCAATGCTTCCAGTGCCGCCTTGCGCCCGGATTGCCCCAAAACATCGCCTAAATGTAAAAGCCGCATTTTTAATTCCGTCTATCACACCGCATGACCAAACGCGGCAATCCCACCCACCGGGCAGGTCATCCCCCGATCACAAATTTCAATTAAACCAGCCAAAAAGGAAAATTCCCGCTTCCCCGAAGGAAAGCGGGAGCCACCACTGCCGTTGACCATGTGGTAATTCCTCGTGACCTGCGTGTGCAGGTGGGCGCCATATAACGAGACCACGGTCCCGCCAGGGACAGCTCCCTAGAGAAATGAGCATCGGCCCCGGGAATTAGCGAATCTGACGCGCAGGGCAGCCCCCTTTTGGATCCACTTTTGATCGCCCCGAAGGACGCATCGCAAGCAGTATCCGATGCGAACTTAGTCAGCTGCGAGCTTTTGTGCAATAGCCTCTATACGAGAGGCGAGATTTTCCATGCTTTGCGCCATACGATCAGCATCATTCGGGGCAACCGCCCCTTCGGGCAAAGCGGCACTGGCCGGCACCGAAAGTTTTTCGTGAGCATCACCAAGTTCGTCGGCAATCAACAGGCTGGTCATGACCAAAAGGCGCTGTTCGCCAATCTGGCCGACCATCCCGGCAATCTCGCTCACACGTTCATCGACATATTCTGCCAGCTGGGAAAGGCGGGTTTCCTGCCCGTCCTCGCAGGCAACATCATAACTGCGACCATTAATACGCACTGAAACCTGTGCCATGATTTTACGCCTGCTTTTGTTCAGTTTCGTCACTCAGGACCAACCGCAATTGCCCCACAGCACCGTCAAGGCGTTGTGAAACCGTTTCGGTTGCCTGCGCCAGCACATCATAATCGTGCTTTAGGGCATCCAGCTCGGCACGCATTTCTTCAGACCGTGCCTGGGCGGCCGCATTCTCGCTTTCGCCAGACAGGGCGTTCGCTTGTGATCGCGCCAGCCGCGACTCCACCGCCTGTTCAAGGGCGGCAAGGGCAATTTCAAGACGTTCACCGGCATTTTGCAGACGTGACATATCGTCCTTCCTGATCCTTCATAATCGTTTCACAAGATAGGTCGTGACAAAGCAGGGCGTCAACTGTTCCGCGATACTGCCTGTTCAAAACCGTTCTGATCGCCATCATATCACGTAAGGATTAACCGCAATCTAAGCAATCCAGTCAGTTTTTCGACAGAACAGGTTGACGTATGCGGATCGCGGGGGCATGTTCCGCCCGTCTTATTTGATTTATTCAGCCGTAGTAATCAACGCCCGATAGCGAACCCCCAGGAAGCGCATTCAATGACGAAAACAGCAGAACATAGCCGCATGGCAAATGCCATTCGCTTTCTTTCCGCCGACGCCGTGGAAAAAGCCAATTCCGGCCATCCGGGCATGCCAATGGGCATGGCGGACGTCGCGACTGTTCTCTTTACCAAGTTTTTGAAATTCGATCCGAAACATCCGCATTGGCCAGACCGCGACCGGTTTGTCCTGTCTGCCGGTCACGGGTCAATGCTGCTTTATTCGCTGCTGTATCTTACCGGCTATGAAGACTTTGATCTCGACCAGATCAAAAATTTCCGTCAGCTCGGCGCACGTACTGCCGGCCACCCGGAATATGGTCATGGTGCCGGCATCGAAACCACCACCGGCCCGCTGGGTCAGGGTATTGCCACCTCTGTCGGCTTTGCCCTTGGCGAACGCATCATGAATGCGGCCTATAATAACGACCTGGTTGACCATTACACCTATGTCGTTGCCGGTGACGGCTGCCTGATGGAAGGCATTTCGCAGGAAGCCATTTCGCTGGCTGGTCATTTGCAGCTTTCCAAGCTGATCGTGCTGTTTGACGATAACGGCATTTCGATCGATGGCCCCACCTCGCTTTCGACCTCGGAAGACCACAAAAAACGTTTTGAAGCCGCAGGCTGGGATGTCCAACAGATTGACGGCCACGATGCCGATGCCATCGAAGCCGCCATTGCCAAAGCAAAAACCACCGGCACCCCGTCGCTGATCGCATGTAAAACCGTTATCGGTTTTGGCGCACCGACCAAGGGCGGCACCTCGGCTACACACGGGTCGCCGCTGGGTGCAAAAGAACTGGCCGGCGCACGCGAAAAACTGAACTGGTCCTATGAACCGTTTGACGTCCCCCAGGATGTGCTTGAAGCATGGCGTGCAGCAGGTGCCCGTGGTGCTGACGAATTTGCGGCCTGGGGCGCACGTTTTGATGCGCAGGACGCCGATGTTCGTGCCGATTTTGAACAGCGGGTCGAAGGCAAACTGCCGGAAAACTGGATCGAAGCATTTAATGCTTACAAGAAACAGATTACGGAAGAACTGCCCAAAATCGCCACCCGTAAATCCTCGCAGAATGTGCTCGAAGTTCTGACCAAGGAAATCCCGGCGATGATCGGTGGCTCGGCTGACCTTACCGGGTCCAACAACACCAAAACAGCCGTTCAGGAACCGATTTCGGTGCAAAGCGGGTATGAAGGCCGTTACATCTATTACGGCATTCGTGAACATGGCATGGCAGCGGCCATGAACGGCCTGGCGTTGCATGGCGGCATCCTGCCCTATGGCGGCACCTTCCTGGTCTTTACCGACTATTGCCGCCCGGCCATTCGCCTGTCCGCCCTGATGGGCCAGCGCGTTGTTTACGTTATGACCCATGATTCCATCGGTCTTGGCGAAGACGGCCCGACCCATCAGCCGGTTGAACATGTTGCGTCCCTGCGCGCCATGCCCAATGTCACCATGATCCGCCCGGCCGATGCGGTTGAAACCGCCGAAGCATGGGCCATGGCGATTACCAATGAAACCGGCCCGACGGTTTTGGCCCTTAGCCGCCAGAACCTGCCGGTATTGCGCACCGAATACCGCGAAGACAACCTTGTTGCCCGTGGTGGTTACATCATTTCCGAAGCCGAAGGCGACACCCAGGTCACCCTGATTGCAACCGGTTCGGAAGTTGAAATCGCCGTTGATGCCCAGGCAAAACTGAAAGCCGAAGGCATTTCAGCCGCTGTGGTTTCCCTGCCTTGCTGGGAACTGTTCGACGCACAGTCGCCCGAATATCGCAAAAGCGTTCTGGGGACTGCCCCGCGTATTGCCATCGAAGCCCTGTCGGTTTTCGGTTGGGAAAAATATGTCGGTGAAAACGGCAAGGTCATTGGCCTGCATGGCTTTGGTGCGTCGGCACCGGCACCGGAACTGTATGAACATTTCGGCATTACCGCCGATGCCATGGTCAAAGCGGCCAAGGAACTGGTTTAATTTCCGGGCCGGATCGGTAATATGCCGATCCGGCCTTTTTGATTGTCCCCGTCTGCGGGGTTTGACCGTCCGGTCACAATCAGTATGTTTTTGGAGGAATTAATGGCTATTCGTGTTGCGATTAATGGTTTTGGCCGTATTGGCCGTCTGGTTCTGCGTGCGATTGTCGAAAGCGGCCGCACCGATCTTGAAGTCGTTGCCATCAATGATCTGGGCGACGTCAAAACCAATGCCCACCTGCTGAAATATGATTCTGTACATGGTGTTCTTGCCAATGACGTCAAAGCCGAAGGCAATGATCTGGTCATTGATGGCAAGGCCATCAAGGTTTGTTCCGAACGCGACCCGGCCAACCTGCCGTGGGGCGAACTGAACGTCGATATCGCTTTTGAATGCACCGGTATCTTTCTTGATGAAGCAGGCGCAGGCAAACACCTGACCGCAGGTGCCAAGCGCGTTCTGATTTCCGCCCCGGCAAAGGGCGACATCAAAACCGTTGTTTATGGCGTTAACAGCGACAGCCTGACCGCTGATGATATCATTGTTTCAAACGCATCTTGCACCACCAACTGCCTGGCACCGGTCGCCGATGTTTTGAACAAAACCGTTGGCATCACCAAAGGCTTCATGACCACCGTTCACGCCTTCACCGGCGACCAGAACACGGTTGACAGCCTGCACAAGGATTTGCGCCGTGCCCGCGCAGCATCGCTTTCCATGATCCCGACCTCGACCGGGGCGGCCAAGGCTGTTGGTCTTGTTCTGCCGGAACTTAAGGGCAAGCTGGACGGAACGTCGGTTCGTGTGCCCAGCCCGAACGTCTCCATGATCGATCTGACCTTTGTTTCGGGCCGTGATACCACTGCCGAAGAAATCAATGCTGCCATCGCAGAAGCCGCCAATGGCCGCCTTAAAGGTGTGTTGGGCGTAAATGATGCGCCGCTGGTATCGATTGATTTCAATCACAATCCGAACAGCTCGACCTTCGATTCGACCCAGACCCAGGTTATTGGAGGCAACTTCGTGCGTATCCTGTCCTGGTACGACAACGAATGGGGCTTCTCCAACCGGATGTCCGACACCGCTGTTGAAATGGCAAAATATCTGTAATCCAGCCGGATAAACCAGATAATAGGGGCGGTCTTTGGATCGCCCCTTTTTTATGGGTGAATTTTGGCCTCCTGCCTTTAATAATGGTGCCCCCTTTCAAACACTGGATCACCATGTCACCGTTGACGTTTCATATCCGTATTCACAGCTTCACCGGTGCAGCCCTTGCCTGCCGCGTTATGGGCACGAAACCTTTTATTTTGCATAGCCCGATAAATTGCGGCGAAACACATGGCGCAAAATGGTTTGCCGCCTTGCTGGCAGAACTAAACAATGCCTGGCCCAACTGCCAGTTCGAGGGGGCCATAGATTGCACCCACCACACCGGGCAGGCCTTATCCGCGCTGGAATCAAACATCGCCCATGTTATCGTTGGTGATATTTCCACCGATGCCATGACAAGTTTACGCGCCATCGCCCGGCAAAAGGGCAGCCATATATGGGCCGCCACGATGTTTGAGCAACCCCGTGCCGATGCCACCTCCACGCGGGTTCAAAATACCGTGATGTTGCATGATATGGACGATCACTTCCTGCCCGAACACGAACTGGAAAAACGCCTGCGGGCGGCATTGGCACAGCTTTGATTGCCAAGTTCGTTCGGGCAGGATAAACAGGCGATGTAATAGCAAACAGGAACCTCCGCCGTGAATGACGACGCACAAACCGGCCTTTATCTTCTAACGCCTCCCAGCATTGATCTGGCAACCTTCCCGGATCTGCTTGCCCGCGTGTTGGATACCGGTGCGGTTGAATGTGTTCAACTTCGTCTGAAAGACATCGATGATGAAGGTATCATCGCCGCGATCAAAAAGATTTTGCCGGTTTGCTCCAAACGCGACATTCCCCTGATTTTAAATGACCGCCCTGATCTGGCCCATAAAACCGGCTGCGATGGTGTCCATATTGGCGCCGAAGACGGAAGTTACGCCGAAGCCCGTAAAATCATGGGCGAAGAACATGTTGTCGGCGTTTCGTGTTACGATTCCCGCCATCGGGCCATGGATGTGGGCGACAAAGGGGCCGATTACGTTGCATTTGGCGCATTTTTCCCCACCACCACCAAAACCCCCGGCACCTGGGTTGAACCGGAAATTATTGAAATATGGACCACCTTTACCACGGTTCCCTGTGTTGCCATTGGCGGCATCAATGCCGATAATCTGGCACCATTGGTAAAGGCCGGGGCCGATTTTGTTGCCGTTAGCGGGGCCATCTGGAACCATCCTGACGGGGCCGAAGCAGGCGCCATTGCCATTGCCCGCGCCATTGCCGCAGCCAGCGAAGATCTGGTTGCAAAATAGCCGGCATATTGCCCTGCCCCTGATTACGGCCTATCTTTCATCTGATCACCCGGTGCAAGCATCGTGCTTATGCACGACCCCGTGAATACAGGCGTGTCAGTCATGGATATTTCCGATTTGCAGGTTTTTGCGACCGTCGCCCGGCTGGGCAGTATGCGCAAAGCAAGCGAAGAACTTAATACAGTACAATCAAACATCACCGCCCGGATACGTATTCTGGAAGAAAGCCTTGGAACATCCCTGTTTGAACGCCATCATCGCGGCGTGAAGCTAAGTGCGGCCGGGCAGCGCCTGTTACCCTATTATGAACGGCTTGCGCATTTAATGTGCGAGGCCAGGCAAGCCACAATTGATGATGGTGTGCCCACCGGCCCGCTGAAAATCGGCTCGCAGGAAACAACGGCAGCCCTGCGCATTTCGCCGGTACTGGCCAAATTTTTGCAAAAATACCCGGATGTTAATTTAAGTTTGCGCACAGAAACCACTGCCGGCCTGATTGATGCCGTTCTCGAACACAAACTTGACGGTGCCTTTGTGTGCGGCCCGGTTGACCACCCCAATTTAACCGCCCTGCCCTGTTTTGCCGAAGAACTTGTTATTTACGGCCCCGCAGAGATGACCTCAATCGCGCAAACATGTGATTCCACCACATTACGAATTGTTGTGATGAATGCCGGTTGCCAGTACCGCTTCATGCTGGAAGATTTCCTGGCCCGTCTTGGCCGTAAAAACGTACCGGTTCTGGAATTTGGCACGCTGGAAACTGTTATAAACTGCGTTTCGGCAGGATTGGGCATCACCATGCTGCCACGGGCCCTGTTGCCCCATGTCAGCCGAATTGGGCCTGTTTCCCTTCATCCCCTGCCAGCAAGCAGCACCCATGTTGAAACGGTATTTATCCAGCGCAAGGATGCCTTGCAGACCAGCGCACGATCGGCGCTGTTTCAAACCATTGCCCAACATTGGGACGATATTAACGCCCTCAATAACCAGGCTCAAACTGACCTGCCACTGGAGGCAAAACCAGGATTAAGAGTGATATCTTAAATAATGATCACTGTTATCATTATAATTCGTTTTCAATGATCCCCAACACTCACTAGCATCACGCCAATTCCCATGATCAGGACAGCTTGATGCCCAGTGTTTCCCGCCTTTCATCCGATACCCGGCTTTATATCTGGGCAGGTTTTTGCACCTCGCTTATCGGGGTTGGCCTGTCGCGGTTTGCCTATTCCGCCTTAATTCCGGCCATGATCCATCAACAATGGTTTCTGGCAGGTAGCGTTGCCTATCTTGGCGCGGCCAATCTTGCCGGTTATCTGCTGGGGGCTTCCTGCGCACGTTTGGCCGCAGCAAAACTGGGAAATCGCAGTGCCTTGCGCCTTGCCATGCTTGTTGCCGCCATCAGCTTTTTTGCATGCTGGCAACCGGCCTCGTTCTGGTGGTTCTTTCCATGGCGTATTTTATCGGGTCTTAGCGGCGGCTTTCTGATTGTTTTGGCCGCACCAACCATTTTGCCTTCCGTGCCGGTTGCAAAACGCGGCTTTGCCATGGGCCTTATTTTCAGTGGTGTTGGCACAGGCATTATCATTTCAGGTACCCTTGTGCCAATCCTGCTTGCCCATGATCTGGGATGGGCCTGGATTGGACTGGGTGGAATTTGCGTTGTTTTGATGATGTCGTCCTGGTTTTTACTGCCCGCAGATACCTCTGCACACAAAACGGCCCCCGATACCGCATCCACCCCGCATAAAGTGCCCCAAAAACCGGTAAAAACCCGAAAATTGCCTCATATTACGGTGTGGGTGGTGGGGCTGGTTTACGCGCTTGTCGCCATTTCCCTGGTGCCGCACATGGTGTTTCTTGTCGATTATACGTCGCGCATTCTCGCACTTGGCGATGGCTTTGGCAGCATGTGCTGGACCATATTTGGTATAGGTGCCCTTTGTGGGCCGGTCACGCTGGGCAAGCTGGGCGACCGGTTCGGGTTTCGGGTAACCTTAACGGGTATGTTACTGGTGGACATGGTGATGACAGTCATCCCGGCCCGCGGCGAAAATCCTGTCCTGCTTTTGGTGTCGGCCTTTGTGGTCGGGGCCACAGTACCTGGTGTTGTGTCGCTTATTCTGGGCTGGATCCATGAATTAATCGACGATGCAGATGACCGTCATCAGGCCTGGAGCTTTACCACAACCCTGTTTTCCATCGGCCAGGCCGCCTTTGCCTATATCTTTGCCTGGGTATTTTCCCAGGGTCCCACACAGGCCCACCAGATTTATATATTGGCCGGGTTTGCTGCTGCGGCGGCAATGATCCTGACCTTTTGTTTCCCTGCCATTCAGCGCAGAATGTCTCCGCTACCTGGTCAAAACATCAAAACTGCGGCGGAATAAACCTGCAAGCTGGCCCTGCCAGCCTCAGAAAAACACCGCCTTACCTTTTGAAAATGACGAGCCATGCAAACGCACAAGGCGCGCATGCGTTTGCATGGCACGAAGATACTTGCGGGAAAGCCTGCAAACTGATAGTTAGACGCCACTTTTTTCCACATTGTGAATCTGTGATCTGAAAGAACGGTTGGTGCCATGAAAATCAACGGCAACGAAATCCGTCCGGGCAACATTATTGAACATAATGGCGGCTTGTGGCGCGCAGTGAAGACCAATGCAGTAAAGCCTGGCAAAGGCGGTGCATTTAACCAGGTTGAACTGAAAAACCTGCGGGACAATACGAAGCTTAACGAACGCTTCCGTGCGTCTGAAACTGTCGAACGTGTTCGCCTCGACCAGAAGGACTATACGTTCCTGTTCGCCGAAGGCGACATGCTGACCCTGATGGACAGCGAAACTTTCGAGCAGATCACAGTCAATTCCGAACTGATTGGCGACCCTGCGGTATTCCTTCAGGATGGGATGGTTGTTACCGTCGAATCCTTTGAAGAAGAACCGATTAGCGCAACTATTCCCGAACACGCAACCTTCCAGATCGTGGAAGCCGATGCTGTGGTAAAGGGGCAGACCCAATCCTCGTCCTACAAACCGGCTGTTCTTGAGAACGGTGTTCGCATTCTGGTGCCGCCGCACATTGAATCGGGTACCCGCATCGTCGTGAATACTGCCGAAAGCACCTATCTTGAGCGCGCAAAAGATTAACTTTCAGCGTCGCTCGTTTTTTCAGACACATTCAAACACCGGGAGATGAGCCGTGCGTGGCGCCGCCCGTCGTTCAGCAAATATCAATGTTATGTTCAAGGCCGTCGAAAAGGCGGCCTATGGGCTTAAGCGCGACTTCGGTGAAGTCGAAAACCTTCAGGTATCAATGAAAGGCCCAGGCGATTTTGTTTCGGCTGCTGATCATCGTGCCGAAAAACGCCTGCGCGAAGAACTGGAACGGGCCCGCCCCGGTTATGGTTTTCTGCTTGAAGAAGGTGGGGAAATCAAAGGGAGCGATCCGGAACACCGCTGGATCATTGACCCGCTTGATGGCACCACCAACTTCCTGCATGGCATTCCGCATTTTGCCATCTCGGTTGCCTTGCAACGGGGGGACGAAATCATTGCCGGCATTATCTATGATGTCGCCAAGGACGAGTTCTTCTGGGCTGAAAAAGGCGTTGGCGCGTATCTCGATAACCGCCGGCTGCGTGTTTCTGGCCGCCGCCGTTTGAACGAGTGCGTTCTGGCCTGCGGGATTCCACATGTCGGGCGCGGTGATCATGCTGTGTTTGAAAAACAGCTTCATGCTGTGATGGATCGTTGCTCTGGCGTACGCCGTTTTGGCGCAGCATCGCTGGATCTGGCGTATGTTGCTGCCGGTCGTTATGACGGTTTCTGGGAAACACATTTAAGCCAGTGGGATATCGCCGCCGGTATCTTGATGATTACCGAAGCTGGCGGGTATATCCGCGACATCAATGGTGGCACCAACATGCTCGGTACGGGCAGTGTGGTTGCAGCAAATGATTCGATCCAGCCTGTGCTGGCCAAGACTTTGAAGAAAGCCGTTTCCGAATAATTCGGGATCGTTTTTCGCGAAAATCATAAAGGCATTCACAAATTGTTGTGGATGCCTTTTTTGCGTTCAGGTCAAACCGGTTGTCGACAACAATATGGTAAGTTATGGTGCCAAAGAACGGTCCGGGAGGGAAGACCCGGGACGGAACTGGGGTAGCACTTTGCGTGCCGTAAGATCGTCACAAAAATCGCATTCAATGCGAGCGGTCGAAAAACAGGATAACAAGGGGCCTGCGAATTGATGAAGGGGAATACAAAGATTTCGGCGATTGCCATTGCGGCGGCGCTCGGAACATTGATGGCGACCAGTCATGGTGCCAGTGCCCGGTCGTTTTCTCCGGCAATGCCCGGCAGCAATGTGCAGGTTGACTGGGGTGTTCTGGACCAGCTTGGCAACAGCGAAACCGATACATCAGGCGGTTCATTTTCCGGCCATGATACCAATCCCCGGATCAAGATCGACAGCCAGCTTTTGATTTATCCGCAAACCTCGCCAAAATCACGCTTTCTGGCCCCGCAACTGCTGCTAACACCCCCGGGCGGGGCGCAGCACTTCGATGCCGCCAGCACCCGTAACACCCCAGGCAACACTATTGATGATCTTGAAACAGTCGTCATTGATGGCGCAGGTGTTATTCCTTCAGACACCAGCGCACAAAGCCCGCAAGCGCCGGTAATTTTACGGCCGCCGGTCGAACGCGTGCAATTACGCGCGCCGGCATCCTTTCCATCACGCCCTGCCGTCGAAGAATTCCCGCCGGCAACGGCCCCTTCACCTGGCCGCACCACAGGCAATCTTGGTGGCCCGCTTGCGGCAGACATGGAAGATGATGGCGCACCGCAAGTTATTCATCTGGTGCAACCCGCCCCACACCAACCACCCGCCAGGACTCTCGACGGGTTACCGCGTGCCAAACCGGCTGAAAATGCTGCCAGCCGTGTGGTGGTTAGTGCAAACGCTACCCCGGCGACTGCTATGACGGTATCTGCCCCGGCACATGTCGCAACACCGGCATCGGCTCCGGCGGCAAAGCCTGCCAGTTTGCTAACGCCCGCCCCTGCGGCACCCGTGGCAAAAATAGTGCAAGTGGCCGATAAAAATACCGGCACCACAAAGGCGACCCCACCGACAGCGCCAAAAATTACCGAACCACATATTGATACTCCGCGTGAGGCCCCCAAAAACAAAATGGCGGTCCCGCCCGTAAATACGGTGCCGTTACCCGACAAAAACGCCATTAAACCGGCCCCGAAACCCAAAGACATCCCCTCAGTCACGCCCAATCCGCTGGAAAAAGACAACGCAGTACCAACGGCACCCGCCCCCGCACCGGGCACAACAACTTCGCCTCAAAAAATGACCGAGCCGCAGGCACGCGTGATGCCCAAACCGCCGGCGCCCAAACCCGCAATCCACAAAGCTGCACCGCTGCCCGAACCCCGCCCTGCCCCGCAGCCGCAAAAGCAGCAGCGCGAAACGGCTTCGGCACCGGCATCGCTGGCGATGGACAAGCCAAAGGCAGAAGTTACCGCAGGGGGCGATTACAGCCTGCCCTTCTCTGAAAACAGTTTTGAACTCGATAATGGCGCCAGGAAAAGACTTGACGCCATTGTTCGGACGCTAACCAAAGATGACGACTTGCGCGTTCAGCTTCAGGCGTATGCCGCTGGTGAATCCCAGAATGCCAGCAAAGCCCGTCGTCTTTCGCTTTCGCGTGCCTTGCAAGTCCGTTCCTATCTGATCGACAGCGGCGTACGATCAACCCGAATTGATGTTCGCGCGCTTGGTGCCAATGTCCCCTCCGGCCCGGCTGACCGCGTCGATGTTAAAACCGTTCAACGCTAGGATTTATCTGTCATGAGCAATAATGCGTCCAACGGCGCGGCCAGCATTCCGGTTATTACCAAACCTGGTGCCTATCTGACCCGGATGGGAATTTTTACAGCCGTTATCGTCGCCATCGCAGCCCTGTTATATCCGACGCTGTCTGGTGCCTTTTTGGCCAGTGCAGTATTGAACGGCCTGATCATTGGCGTATTTATCATCGGCGTCGTTTATACATTTCGCATGGCCTTCAGCCTGAATCCCGAAGTCGCCTGGATTGAAGATTTTCGCCGTAATCGCCCCGGTCTAAGTGCACAGGATACGCCCAAACTGCTTGCCCCGATGGCGCGCATGATGCAGGAGCAGCGCCGCGACCGACCACAGCTTTCAACCCTGGCAACCAGCACCATCCTCGACTCGATCCGGTCACGTCTGGATGAAAGCCGCGAATTATCGCGCTATCTGGTAAGCTTGCTGGTATTTCTGGGCTTGCTCGGCACCTTCTGGGGCTTGCTGCAAACCGTTAACTCGGTTGCCGACGTGATTGGCAACGTCAATGTTGGTGGCGGCGGCAATATGGAATTGTGGTTTGGCCAACTTAAGGAAGGCCTCTCAAAACCGCTGAATGGCATGGGTACGGCGTTTTCTTCCTCGCTGTTTGGTCTGGCCGGGTCGCTGGCGCTTGGCCTTCTCGACATGCAGGCAGGTCAGGCACAGAACCGTTTCTTTAACGAACTTGAAGAATGGCTATCAAGCTTCACCCGTGTTTCTTCGGGCGGGCCGCTTTCTGATGGAGAACAATCGGTTCCGGCTTATCTTTCAGCCCTGATCGAACAGATGGCCGATAATATGGAAGGGTTGCAAAACTCGATCCAGCGTTCCGAGTCCTCGCAAATCAAATCGCACAACACCCTGATCGATCTGGCCGACAAACTTTCGACCCTGACCGACCAGATGAAGGCTGAACAGCAATTGATGGTCAAGCTGGCGGAAAGCCAGATGCACCTCAAACCGGTGCTTGATCAGTTGTCCGATTCAATGAAGGGCGGCAGCTTTGGTATTGATGACAATACCCGTGCGCATATCCGCTCGCTTGACAACCAGGTTGGGCGCGTCGCTGACGAACTGACCATGGGACGCCAGCAGCAGACCCAGGAAATTCGAAGCGAAATAAAACTTCTGGCCCGTACCATCGCCGCGATCGCCGAGGAGGGTTAACCCCATGTCCGGCTTGTCTCGCCGCCGCAGTCGCGATGTAAATACCTGGCCTGGCTTTGTAGATGCCCTGGCAACACTTTTGATGGTGATCATCTTCCTGCTGATGATCTTTGTTGTTGCACAGGTCTATCTCGGTGCGGCCCTCTCGGGTCGCGACAAGGCCCTTAGCGACCTTACATCGCAAGTTAATGAACTCACCAATCTGTTGTCGCTTGAACGCAACAATAACCAGGAAATGCAGCTGGAACTAACCCAGCTCACGACCGAGCTTTCGACCACCAGCGACGACCGTGATGCCCTAAAAAACCGGGTTTCTGCGCTGGCTGACAAACTGTCATCAGCGCAAATGTCCGCGGCTGAGCAGGAAAAGAAACTGCTGGCGGCACTGGCTGCGCTGGAAGACAAAAAATCCGAACTGAGCAAGCTGGAAGAAAAAGCCGACCAAACCCAGCAAGACCAGAAATCGCGAATTGATGAACTGGCAAAACTTCTGGCACAGCGCGCGAGCGAGCTTGATGATCAAAAAGACATCAGTGAATCTGCCCGTGCTCAGGTTGCGGCCCTAAACCAGCAATTGCTGGCAGTGCGTCAGCAACTTTCAAAATTGCAGGATGCCCTGGAAATTTCCGAAGCCGAGAGCAAGGATAAAGACGCCCAGATCGTAAATCTGGGACAGCGCCTGAATGCCGCACTGGCATCAAAGGTTGCGGAATTGCAGCGTTACCGGTCCGAGTTCTTTGGCCGTCTGCGTCAGGTGCTGGGCGATCGCCAAAACATCCGCGTCGTTGGCGACCGTTTTGTCTTCCAGTCCGAAGTGCTTTTTGGTTCCGGTTCAGCTGACATTGGCGACGAAGGCAAGGTTCAGCTGGCGAAACTTGCTGATACCCTAAAGCAGATCTCGACCGAAATTCCCGATGATATTGATTGGGTTATGCGGGTAGATGGCCATACCGACAAGGTTCCGATCCGAAATAACGATTTCAAATCAAACTGGGAGCTGTCTGCTGCACGGGCAATTTCCGTGGTCAAATTCATGATTGACCAGGGCGTGCCGCCCAAACGGCTGGTAGCAGCGGGCTTTGGCGAATATCAACCCCTTGATAATCGTGATGATGAAATCGCCTATCGCCGAAACCGGCGAATAGAATTTAAAATTACGGAACGTTAAAATTTAAAAGAGCTCCTTTTAGGGGCTCTTTTTTATGTCACGCCACACAACTCCTGATAGTATATTCTACGGGTCTAAAATATTAACTTTTGAGAACGGGACAGATGTTGGGGATCAAGATACTTTCTAAACTGACGGCATTAAGTTGCGGACTACTTTTAACGGCTTGTGTCAGCGACGGAGCGCCAAGAGATTCTATTGGGCGTTCAATGAGCCTTGAAAGCAAGGGATCGTTTCAACCATATCAAACCCATTTTAATGCTTTTACATTTCTAAAGCCTTCCCGAACCTACAAAACGGAAAGCATTGAACGCAATAATGGCTCTGTCTGGACTGAACAGATTATTTCAGACAAAGATTCAATATTCATTACCATCGAACATGTGAATGTTGCGTGGTTCCGGCAAAGCACGGAAGATGACATGCTTGATCGCAATACATTCCGTAAATTGGCCACTGAATTTGACATCCCCGAAGACAAATACGTTCAAATTGACAAAATTTCGCCACGGACCAAAGGTTTGATCGCGACAAGTGGTAAATGCACTGTCGCAAGGTTTGTTAAGCGCTTAAAAGTTCTTACGGATGCCCGAAATGAAAGGGGATATCCCGATACTGCTGTCATATTCGTGAATTGTGGCGATAGCTTAACAATACCTGCCGAAGAGCTTGTTCAAAAAATAGACTTAATTACCGATGCTGAAAGAACAGAGCTGGCAAAAGCCTATGAAAACATCGGCCCGCTGACGCCGAAAGACAAGAACAAAGTGCAATTCACTATATCGTGGGATGGCATTGCTAAAGACATGCAAGGTGAGGTCAAACTGACCGCCAAAGGGGCTGCGCAGACCGATTTCACGGTAACGATAGCTGAGCCAACCATGACCTGCGACGGCACTTCAATCACAGACGACAAGACACAATGGACCGGGACCTGGTCGTTAACCTGTTCGGACAAAAGAACGGCCAATGGTGTTTGGACCAGCCTTGGAAAGGGTAAAGGGCAAGTTGGAACAGGTCAGGATAATAAAGGTAAAGATGTAGAATTTAAGATTGGAAAAAGTTAAAAACAGAAAACCACTGGTTTAATCGTTAAATAACCAGCTCTCTGATGCTATAATTATCCTAAATTCAAGAATCAAAGAGCTCACAAACAGGGCTCTTTTTTTGATCAAAAAATGAATGCCTATTATGGATCTGAATTACAGATACCATTACTTTTCCTTCAATGATTAGAACGAAAAAATATTAAAAATCAATCATATTGGCGAAGTATTTGGGCTGGCGGTTATCTTGCGTGCATATTCCCGCAAAAATAACGTCATAGATGCCAGCCAAAAGGCTGGCAGCCTGCGCATTTTTAACATTGAAACCGGTTTTCTCGCAGATCAAGGTTGATGCTTCCCAAGCGAAGCATCCCGGCAACCAATGGTATCAATTGTCAAATTTCTGCCACCTTTGATCGGTACTTGAAAAACCGTCCAAAAATAAAACAACTTCAACGCAAACAATTGAAGCCAAAGCCAAAAGGCAGCTTCGCAATACAAAACAAGAGCAAACCATCGAGCAGAAGGTTCCCTTACCTATGAATGAGAACGCAACCACAGCAAATCATCAAAAGAACTATAGCCCATCCTGGCAACGGCGATTTGATTTACTGGACTCTCTTGACGCAGACAAACTTTCCATGAGCGCAGTGACAAAAACAGAAAAATACAAGTCCCTAAGCTTTTGGCAGAAATTCCGGCTGATGCGCAACTTCCTCGCGTTCTTTTTCGGCGGGCTTTATTATCTGTGCAAGGGCATGTGGGCGAAGGGCCTTTTTATCATTGGCGCGTCATCGCTCTACGGCATCATTCTTCTTTCAATCGAAATCAGCGCCGGGCGTATCGTTATTCCGACAATTGTTTACTGGTTGCCCCCCGCAGTCATCGCCTCGCAACTGGCAAACTTTGATTATTATCGCAAGGAAAAGCTGGGCGAAAAAATCTGGGCGAAAATTCCGGCTATTTTTGCGGACCTGAAAGTAACATTGCCCTTGGCGATTATTGCTTTGGCAACCAATTTCTATCTGGGTTATCACGCCGCAATGACCATTCCTGATCCTTATTTCGGTTAAAATCGGCCAAATTCCAATTTATCGGCGCGTAGCAAGGCACTGTTACGCGCCATTTTTATGCCTTATCGGAACTTCACCCTGCCTAATATGTTCTGGAACTATTCAACTATCCGGCACATCCCGCTGGTCTCGAAACCAAGACAGGAGGGACACATGACCCAGACGCCCGAAAAAAGCCACCGCCAGATCATTGGTGTTTTCGACAATGCCAATGACATGCACCACGCACTGGAGGCCTTACAAAAAGCTGGTTTTAATCGATCGGAAATGAGCCTGATTGCCAATGAACTGACAATCGACGAAAAACTGGGCCATATCTATCGCAAAACCGAAGATCTGGAAAATGATCCGGCAACACCGCGCATTGCCTATACATCACCCGACCCAACGGGTGACGCAGAAGGCGCGCTGATCGGCGCACCGATGTATGTTGCCGCCTTCACCACCGCCGGTATCATGGTCGCAGCGGGTGGACCGATGGTTGCGACCATTGCGGCCATCCTTGGTGCTGGCGGGGCCGGTGCCGCTGCTGGCGGTGTTCTCGCCAAACTGTTTGGCAAACAGCATTCCGATAAGGTTCAACAAAAACTTGAAGATGGCGGCCTTTTGCTTGCTGTGCGCAGCGACGATGACCGACAGGAAGAAAAAGCACATCAGATTTTGTCTAAACACAGCAATGACGACGTTTTTATATATGACCCACCCAGTAAAACCTTGCCGGAATAATGAGTGACCCGGAAATTTGGAAATTGTCGGCATATTGAATGTCGCACACCATTCACCGGCAATAAAAATTCCAAACAATCATGTCGACGTAATTGTGCCGCAACAGTTTTTGTGGATTAACAACAAAAGATTGGCTAGCTTCGCGTGGTTATTTTCACCCGCTGGAGCCAGCCAATGCTGCGTGACATCTCCTCCCAAAGCTTTTTTATGGGTTTTCTCGCTGCATTTGTCGGCACGGCAAGCTCCTTTGCTGTTGTCTTGCAGGGGTTAACAGCTGTCGGCGCCTCGCCGTTCGAGGCGGCATCCGGACTAATGGCACTTTCGATTTCAATGGGGATATGCGCCATTGTCCTGTCGCTTAAAACGCGCATGCCAATCAGCATTGCCTGGTCCACACCGGGGGCAGCGTTACTTGCAACATCCGGCGCAGTCGAAGGCGGGTTTCCGGTTGCTGTTGGTGCCTTCATCATTTGCGCCATCCTGATCGTGATTTGCGGCACATGGAAACCTTTGGGCAAGGCTGTTGCAGCGATTCCCGGCCCGCTTGCCAATGCCATGTTGGCCGGGGTATTGCTGGGTTTATGCCTGGCCCCCATCAAAGCTGTGGCATTTAACCCGGTACTAGGCCTGCCGATTGTACTGGCATGGTTAATTGTCGCGCGTTTTAAACGGTTATTTGCGGTGCCTGCCGCTTTGGCTGCGTTTGTGCTGGTTCTTATATTTGGTGTTAACTTTCCCGACGGTGCCATCACCAATTTGCATTTATCACTGGTGCCACCCGTCGCGTTTGTGGTGCCGCATTTTAACCTCGCCGGGTTGGTGGGTATTGCCCTGCCCTTATTTATCGTCACCATGGCTTCGCAAAATATTCCGGGAACGGCCGTTTTACGAGCGCACGACTACAACACCCCGCCCGGGCCGTTATTTGCCACCACCGGCATCTTTTCGCTACTGTCGGCCCCATTCGGTGGCCATGCGGTAAACCTTGCCGCCATTACCGCCGCCATGTGTGCAGGTGAAGATGCGCACCCCGACCCTCAAAAACGCTATTGGGCCGCCATTTTTGCTGGCATATTTTATGTTGTCTTTGGTTTGCTGGCTGGCGTAATCACCGCCCTTGTCAGCCTGGCCCCAACCATCCTGATCGAGGCTGTGGCAGGTCTTGCCCTGATTGGCGCATTTTCAAGCTCGGTCGTTGCCGCCTTTCGCGATGAAAATAACCGCGAAGCCGCAGCGGTTACATTTTTGATAACCGCTGCCAGCCTTACATTTTATGGAATTTCCGGCGCATTTTGGGGGCTTGTCGCGGGTGGGCTAATTTATATCCTTACCCATTTGAGAACAAAAACCTGATCACATCTATCGCAACGTGCCGGGCTATTGTCATCCTGGCACGTTTTTAAAGCATCAATCTTGCGGTATTACCATCTGCCCGTCTTCGGTGATATTCCAAAACGGATTATAGGCCACTTCCCAGGGATGGCCATCAAGGTCGCAAAAATAGCCTGAATACCCACCCCAAAATACCTTCTCGGCCGGTTTTTGAATAACCGCCCCCGCCTTTTCCGCCTGGACCATCACGGCATCAACTTCGGCCTCGTCCCGGGCATTATATGCCAGTGTGATGCCGGAAAAACCCGCACCACTATCGGTAAAATTCCCGTCTTTCACCAGATCATCGCGGCCAAACAACCCAATAATCATGCCGTTCATCTGATAGAAAACCACTTTACCCTCAACCGCACTGGTCGCTTTCCAGCCCAGACCTTCCTCGTAAAAACTGCGGGCAGCAGCAAGATCGCGCACACCGAGCGTCACCAGACTAAGACGTTGGTCCATTTCAGGGTTCCTTGTGAGGAGTAAAAGGATATTACCGGACGGTACCACTGCTATCGCCAAAAACAAAGATGGACTCGCATCCTGCAAAACTTTGCACCGCACAAGAGACGCAAGATAATTGCGCGCAAATCGGTACCAAAATAAGCAAATAACAAGTTGACGCAACGTCAACCCGTACAATCAGGCGTTTTGACCATTGCAATGCGAGAGTGATTGAAAAAAGGTCAGCATTCATTACCATTATTGCAAAGTAACGGGTATTTCGCATCGCCCTTATCCGCGCCATATTAATTAATAAAAATGCGAAAACCCGCGAGGCTTCCCGCAAGAGACAAAGACCAGAGAGGTCATCAGATGGCAAAGTTGGCAAAAGTTACCCTGGACGACAAATATACCCTGGAAGAAGGTCGCATTTACCTGACCGGTATCCAGGCGCTGGTGCGCCTGCCTTTAATGCAACGGCAGTTGGACGCACGCGCCGGTTTAAACACGGCAGGCTGTATTTCGGGCTATCGCGGGTCGCCCCTGGGCGGGCTGGATCAACAGTTATGGCGGGCAAAAAAGTTCCTGACCAAACAGCAGATCGAATTTCAGGCTGGCGTCAACGAAGACCTTGCCGCAACCGTTGTCTGGGGTAGCCAACAGGTCAACATGTATCCGGATGCCAAATATGACGGGGTTTTTGGCTTATGGTATGGCAAAGGCCCGGGCGTTGACCGGTCCGGCGATGTTTTCAAACATGCCAACTATGCGGGCACGTCAAAAAACGGCGGTGTTCTTGTTCTGGCGGGGGATGACCATTCGTGCAAATCATCCACCCTGCCCCACCAAACCGAATATGCCTTTATCGATGCGCAAATCCCGGTTTTAAACCCGTCAGGCGTGCAGGATATTATCGATTTTGGCCTGCATGGCTGGGCGATGAGCCGATATTCGGGTTGCTGGGTGGCAATGAAAACCATTGCCGAAACGGTTGAAAGTTCGGCTGCTGTTGATGTTGCCCCGGGCCGCGTTGCCCCGATTATTCCCGATTTTGAACTACCTGAAGGTGGTGTTCACATCCGTTGGCCCGATACGCCAAAGGAACAGGAACTGCGCCTGATGAAATATAAATTGTATGCTGCCTTGGCCTATGCGCGCGCCAACAAGCTGAACCGCATTGTGATTGATAGCCCCACCCCGCGCCTCGGTATTATCACCACAGGCAAGGCATATCTTGATGTTATGCAGGCATTTGATGATTTGGGCATATCGGAACAGGACGCCGCCAATATCGGCATTCGGGTTTTAAAAGTCGGCATGAGCTGGCCGCTAAACCGTGATGACGTACGCGAATTTGCCCAGGGTTTGGAAGAAATCATCGTTGTTGAAGAAAAACGCGCGGTGATGGAAAACCAGGTTAAGGAACAGCTTTATAACTGGCGCGAAGATGTGCGCCCAACCGTGATTGGCAAGTTCGACGAAAAGGGCAACTGGAACCTGCCGTCCATGGACGAGCTAACCCCGGCGCGGATTGCACAGGTATTGGCTGCGCGCATCAACCGTTTTTTCGACAGCCCCAAAATTCACGAACGCATTGAATGGCTGGCGCAAAAAGAACGTGAAATTGCCGAGCCCCGGCCCGATGTGGCGCGTATTCCGTGGTTTTGCCCCGGCTGCCCGCATAACAGCTCTACCAAAGTACCGGAAGGCAGCCGTGCCATGGCCGGTATTGGTTGCCATTACATGGTTAACTGGATGGACCGTTCGACCGAGACCTTCACCCATATGGGGGGCGAAGGTGTCACCTGGATTGGCCAGGCACCCTTTACCAACGAAAAACACGTTTTTCAAAACCTGGGTGATGGCACCTATTATCACTCCGGCTCACTCGCCATTCGTGCTGCTGTCGCCTCGGGGGTCAATATTACCTATAAAATCCTGTTTAACGATGCGGTTGCCATGACAGGCGGCCAGCCGGTAGACGGACCAATCAGTGTGCCGCAAATCACCCGGCAGATGGCCGATGAAGGGGTAACACGCATCATCGTCCTATCCGACGAACCCGACAAATACCCGATTGATGCCCATTTTGCATCGGGTGTCGATATTCGCCATCGCGATACCCTTGATGAAACACAAAAAGAACTGCGCGAAGTTCCCGGCACATCAATCCTGATTTTTGATCAAACCTGTGCGGCGGAAAAACGCCGCCGGCGCAAACGCAAATTAATGGTCGATCCGCCCAAGCGGGTTTTCATCAATGATCTGGTGTGTGAAGGCTGTGGCGATTGCGGTGAAAAATCCAACTGCCTGGCCGTTGTGCCGGTTGAAACCGAATTTGGCCGCAAACGCGCCATTGACCAATCGGCATGCAACAAGGATTTTTCCTGCCTCAACGGGTTTTGCCCCAGCTTTGTCACCATTGAAGGTGGCGCCCTGCGCAAACCGGAAGCCGCCGCAAAAGGTGACAACCATGGCGACGCCGTTTTTGCCTCGCTGCCCAAACCCGTACTTCCATCCCTGGCAGAACCGTGGTCGGTATTGGTAACCGGGGTCGGCGGCACCGGGGTTGTCACCATCGGCGCGCTTTTGGGCATGGCGGCCCATATTGAAGGCAAAGGTATTGTCGGCTTGGATATGGCGGGCCTCGCGCAAAAGGGCGGTGCCGTTGTCAGCCATATCCGCTTTGCCGATAATCAGGAAAAACTGCATGCGGCGCGCATCCCGGCGGGTGAAGCCAATGTTGTGCTGGGCTGTGATCTGCTGGTGGCGGCCAGCTTTGAAGGCCTTGCCAAAATGCGGCGTAACTTTACCCAAGCTGTGATCAACACGCACGAAACCATCACCGGCGCCTTTACCCGTAACCCCGATTTCGAACTTAAAAGTAACGAGCATAAAAAGGCCATCGTCGATGCCTGTGGTGCCGATGCCGTCAGCTTTGTCGAAGGAAGCGACGTTGCCACCCGGTTGATGGGCGATTCAATTGCCACCAACCTGTTTATGCTCGGCGTTGCCTGGCAGCGCGGCCTGATCCCGATTACCGAAGAAGCCCTGATGCAGGCGATTGACCTTAACGGTGTCGCGATTGAAATGAACAAGCAGTCCTTTTACTGGGGCCGTTTGTTTGCCCATGACGCGCAAAAAGTTGTTGATGTGATTGGCCCGAACGAAAAGCAGGCCCATCCCATTGCCACCACCCTTGAAGATATGATCGCCAAACGCAAAATTTTCCTGAGCGGCTATCAGAACGCGGCCTATGCCAACCGTTATGAGGCACTGGTCCGCAAGGCGGAAATCGCCGAAAACGAACTCGGCGATGGGCACGACCACATCGCCAAAGCAGTTGCGAAATACTATTTCAAACTGCTGGCCTATAAGGACGAATACGAAGTCGCCCGTCTTTATACCGACCCGGCCTTTACCGCCAAATTGCGCAAAAACTTTACCGGCAACTACAAGGTAAAATTCCATTTGGCCCCGCCTGCCCTTGCCAATCGCGATGCCACCACCGGGCATTTGAAAAAGCAGGTTTTCGGCCCGTGGATGATGTCGGCCTTTGGCGTACTGGCGAAATTAAAGTTCCTGCGCGGCACGGCACTGGACCCGTTTGGCAAAACCCATGAACGCAAAACCGAACGTGCCTTAATCACGCATTATGAACAATTGGTGGACGAGGTAATTGCAGGCCTGAACGCCGATAATGACCGCATCGCCGGTGCCCTTCTGGCCCTGCCCGAACAAATTCGCGGTTACGGCCATGTCAAGGATGCCAATATTGCCAAGGTAAAAGAACGCGAGGCCGAATTACGCCAGCAGTTCCATAACCCGCCCGAACATTTACAAGCGGCGGAATAAACCGGCGACCGCAACGATGTGACCAAACAAAACGCCGCAGCGTCCCATTGCTGCGGCGTTTTGCATTTCAGCAGCTAGGAAATCAGCATATCCATCTTATCATCGCCGCGCAGGCGGCCGGCGGCCAAACGGCCAAAATCAATCAACAGCTTTTTGCGGCGCGCGGCGTTCAACTTGCTTTCTTCGGCGGGTCGAAGAATCGCCGCTTCAAAGCGGTCAGCAACAATCAATCCCTGATCATCGGGGATCAAATCACGGGGAAATTCCATCGGCACGGCAAAGAAAAACCGGTCGCAATAGTCACCATAACTTTGCCATTTCACATCAACGCGAAAATCCTCGACCGATGATTTCACCTCAACCGCCCATAATTCACCCTTGGCGCCAAGTGCCAAAACATCCAGCCTGCGCCCATTGCCCAGCCGCAATTCTGTTACGCACGCCATATTATGGTGATGCAGCAACTTACAAACACCATCGGTCACTTCTGCCGTTATTTCAGGGCGGGATCGGGTCATAAGCGCAAACTCCGTCGACTAAAATCAAAAAGGCCCGCTGTTTCCAGCAGGCCCTTGATAGCATTTCTGACTGTCAGTATGTGACAGCAGAAAATCAGTTCATGCCAAGCGCGCGTTTGTAAACTTCAAGGATCTGTTCTTGTTCAGAACGTTCATGTTCCTCGATTTTACGCAGGCGAATAATCTGGCGCAGGATTTTCACGTCATAGCCAAGGGCTTTGGCTTCGCCGTAAACTTCTTTAATATCGGCCATCAGGTTGGCCTTTTCTTCTTCAAGGCGCTCGATACGCTCGACATAGGATACGAGCTGGTCGGCTGCGATTCCTCCGACTTCGGTCATTCTCTGATCTCCGATGATATGCAGGGCGCTGCGCATGGTGCGAAGCGCAGAATTTCAGTTGCGAAGCGCAAATTTCAATGCGGCGCGACGATACCCAAAGCACCAATTGATGACAAGCCTTCAGGTATCCACATTCGGGTTAAATCGGTGTTGTCCTGACAGGACTGGTTTCCGTAATCAGATAATCGGCCACTTCTACCAGTGCGTCACGCGGGCTAACCCCCCGGTCAATCGCGGCATTATAGATATTGCGTTGCCGGTCTGCGCTGGTGCCGCGTTCCAGAATTTTATGCGCATGTTCCACTTCGGCAACACAGCCAAAATGTTCGGCATCAGGGCGGATAAGATCGAGAATTTCTTCGAGCAAATCGGCATAAGGCACAATTTCGCCACGACCAAAATCGATCAACCCGGCGGCATCACCTGCCGTGCTGCCATAGCGGCAAGCCCGCCAGCGATTTTCGCGGATCAGCATGTTGGCATAAATCCGCCAGCGCTGGTTATTGTGCCGCAACCGATAAAGCATGCGCAAAATACACCGCGTTAACGATGCCACGCACACCGCATCTTCCAGGTTGGTGCACACATCAGCAATGCGCATTTCAAGGGTTGGCCAGCGATCACTGGGCCGCAGGTCCCACCAGAGTTTGGTGCCATCCTCGATCACACCGGCATTAATCAACATGTCCACATGACGGCGGTATTCCGCCCACGAGCCAAAAACCTCGGGCAAACCTGTGCGCGGTAAATTATCAAACACCGACAGGCGAAAGGTTTGAAGCCCGGTATCGCGCCCGCGCCAGAACGGCGACGAGGTGGTAAGGGCCAGAAGATGAGGCAAAAAATAGGCCGCCTGCGCCATTAATTCGATGCGAAGGTCGTTATCCTCGATCCCGACATGCACATGCATACCGCAAATCAGCAACCGTTCCACCACCGTGCGCAAATCGCGCGCGATGGTGCTATAGCGTTCGCCCTCGGTATGTTTCTGGCTGTCCCAATGGGCAAAGGGATGGGTCGATGCCGCCAGCAACGCCATATCGTGGCGCGCGGCAACATCGCACAAGACACTGCGCATCCGGGTCAGTTCGTCGTGGGCTTCGGCGGCACTGTCACACACCCTGGTGCCAATTTCGACCTGGCAGCGCATAAACTCGCTCGACACATGGTCGCCAAGTTCGGCTTTGCAGTCCTTTAAAAAACCGGCTGCCGGGTCGGTCGCAACATCACGCGTGTCGCGGTTAACCAGCCAGAATTCTTCTTCAATCCCAATGGTAAATCCCGGTTCCTTGCGCAATATTGCGGGCAAATCAGTCTCTCCGGATTTTATAAAGGTTCGGATCGGCCAGAATGCTTTCAAAGCCGTCGCCCAGAATTTTGGCCCACTTTTCACAGCCCGCATCAGTATCGATCAGGTCCTGACGAATTTCAATCGACACGCACGGCAAATTGGCGGCCTCGGCATGGTGGTCAATGGTGTAATCGGCCATGTGGCGCCCGGAATAAGGTTCGTTATCGCCAATCGTCAAATCCGGGTTTTGCGCCCGCAGATTTTCCAAAAGCGGAACCGGAACACGCGCATCTTCATCCCACAGAACCCCGATTTCCCACGGGCGTTCAAAGCCCTGAAAAACCGGCGTAAAGCTGTGAATGGCCAAAATGGCGGGGGCGATTTTATGGGCATGAAAACGGGCAATGCGTTCTTCAATCGCCCAATGATAGGGCAGAAAAATTTCGTTAATCCGCTTCATATGCTCTGTGGGCGACATATTCTGGTTGCCGGGCACCACGGTTTTATCGGCAACTTCGGGCATCCCGGTCGGGTCCCAAAGCTGGCGGTTGCAATCAATCACCAACCGTGAAAATCCGCCCAGCACCGCCGGGCAGTCAAACCGCTCCACCAGAATTTCGGTAACCTTGCGCGCCCCGATATCCCAGCCAATATGGCGTTTGCGTTCGCTCTCGGGCAGGCCAAGAGTGCCAAGAGATTTGGGAATGGCGCGTGAAGCGTGGTCACATACAAACAGCGCATGTCCCTTGCCATGGTCATTTAAAACATCAAACGGGGCGGGATCATCACTGCAAAGCAGTTGCGCGGGATGGTGGCTCACGCGAAGTCTCCTGATATTTGGGCAAAGATGAAAGGGCCTGGCCGGTGGAAAAGACCAAACAGTCTGGAATCACTTTCAAATGCCTAGCAATTTGCAAGGATTCTGGCAAGTCAGTGAATATCGACCACGCAAATCATTCATTTTCGCGACAACTTCACGTAAACTGGTATGACCATTAAGCATAATCCCAATTGCCAGAACCCGGAGAGTCCGTTCCCGATGCAGCCAACGCCGCACACATCCCGCGACGATATCAGCACCACCAACGAGGATGGCCGCCCCAAAAGAGTGGCCGACCGGGTAGCCGACGCCCTGCTGGCCCAATTTGCCCAAGGTGCGTATTTGCCCGGCGAACGCCTGCCCGGGGAACGCCAACTGGCCGAAGACATGAATGTCAGCCGGGTTTCGGTGCGCGCAGCCTTGCAGAAACTTAAAACGCGCGGATATCTACGCGCCGTACAAGGCGGCGGAACCGAAGTTTTATCATCGACCGGCATCGAAATGGATGTTGCGATGACCGATCTGGTGCGCGGGTCCATCACCAATCTGTCTGATTTAATGGAACTGCGCCGCACACTGGAAACATGGGCGGCACGCCGCGCCGCTGAAAACGCCACAGACGAACAACTGGCGGAACTTCGCAGCAGCTTTCAGCGCGCCCATGACCCGCGACGGGCGGTTAAATACCGGGCAGAGGATGACCACCGCCTGCACATGATGATTGCCAAAGCCAGCGGCAGCATCATTTATTATCACCTGATGAAAATGCTGCATGACGTTTTGCAAACCGCCCTTGACGAAATTCGCTTTCATATTTTTGCCGGACCGCAATTTGACAACATGGTGCAAGCCCATCATCAGGCGATTATCGACGCCATTGCCGCCCGCGACCCGGACCGCGCCGAACAGGCGATGTATAACCATTTGGGGGCCGTGATCGCCCATGTGACCGAACGCAATAAAGACCGGTCACAAAATTAATTCCGTTAACATTGGCCCGCCAAACCCGCCCCAAATGGCGGTAAAACAATATCCCTGTCCAGACCGGAGACATATCCATGTCCTTGCAGCCTGCCAGATTGCCCGAACCGCCCCGTAACATTTTGCGCAAATTGATGGACGCGGCCCTGCGCGCGGCCGACCCGGCTGTGCAAATTCCACACAACATGCCGGTTTTGCCCCGCGGTAAAACCATCGTGATTGGCGCAGGCAAGGCATCGGCACATATGGCACGCTGTTTCGAGGAATGCTGGATCAAAGCCAACGGCCGCGATGATATTGAAAACAGGCTGGGTGGGCTGGTCGTCACCCGCTATGGCCATGCGGCCCCTTGCAACCACATTGAAATTATCGAGGCATCACACCCCGTACCCGATGCCGCCGGACAAGAAGCCGCCCAACGCATTTTTGATATCGCCCGCAAAGCCGGGCCGGATGATTTGATTGTCTGCATGATTTCGGGGGGCGGATCGGCCCTTTTGGCCTTGCCCGCACCCGGCATTACCCTGGAAGACAAACAGGCCATCAGCAAAGCCCTGCTAAAAAGCGGGGCAACGATTTCGGAAATGAATTGTGTGCGCAAACATCTGTCCGCGATCAAGGGCGGGCGACTGGCACAAGCCGGGGCGAAGGCCCGCATGGTGACCTATCTGGTGTCTGACGTGCCCGGCGACGACCCGGCGATTATTGCATCTGGCCCGACTGTTGCCGACCCCACCAGCCAAAAAGATGCCCGCGCCATTCTTGCGCGCTATGGCATTGCACTGCCTGCATCGGTGGAAAAAACCCTGAACAACCACGATTTTGAAACCATCAAACCCGACCATGACTGCTTCGCTGGCAATGAAACTGTTATGCTGTCCCGCCCACAAGATTCATTGCTGGCAGCGGCCAAAGCCGCGTCAGAACTGGGGTTGAACCCGGTTATTCTGGGCGATGCAATTGAAGGGGAATCGCGCGAGATTGCCAAAATGCACGCTGGTATCGCCCGGCAAGTCGCCCGGCATAACCAACCTGCTGTAAAACCCTGTGTTTTGCTTTCGGGCGGGGAAACCACCGTCACCGTGCGCGGCGAAGGCGGCCGTGGGGGCCGTAATGCCGAGTTTATGTTGTCACTATTGCTGCAATTGCGCGACGAAGCGGGCTTTGCCGCCCTTGCCATTGATACCGATGGCATTGATGGCAGCGAAGATAACGCCGGTGCGATTATGGACAGTGAAAGCTGGGCCAAGGCCCAAACCCGGCAAATAGATTTGGCTGATTATCTTGATCGTAACGATGCCTATAGCGCGTTTGAAAAACTTGATGACCTGATTGTCACCGGCCCGACGCTGACCAACGTGAACGATTTTCGCGCCATCCTGATTTTTTAACAAAGACCCGCTTTTACAGACAGATCGCGCCCGGGCTGGCAGCACTGGTCCAGGCGATCCTTCATTAATTTATCACATCATTTCCGGAAATGTCTTGGCCCAAGCCGATTCGCAAGGGTTACACACAGAATCCGTGATCCATTTCGCCGGCAAAACGCGGCTAGCGAAACCACGCATCTGCGTGAGCATTCTTTTCAAAGAAAATCACCTCTCAAACGCCTTTACCCGCCGGAAAAATTCAACGTCTCACCGTCAATAATGAAAATTGAACCTGAACTTCAATTACAATTCATAGTAGAATAACAATCGATTTTATATGCGCATATCAGAAACCTCGCGCCACGCGAGAACGATCTTCCATGTCTGTTCGGCAGCATCTTTGCTGCGATTATAGAGGATGCCATCATGTCGTTCCAAAATGTCAGGCTGAAACTGAAAGTTCTGTTCGGGATCCTAAGCCCCCTTTTGTTCTTGCTGGTGCTTGCAGGTGTTTCCGTCTTCAGCATTCGCTCCATGCTATCGACAAGCAAATGGGTCGAACATACCAACGAGGTCCTAATTGATATCGAGACGATCACGGCATCTGCAATCAACATGGAAACCGGGATGCGCGGATATCTTCTTTCGGGGAACGAAGACTTTTTGGCCCCCTATAATGAAGGCGAAAAAAACGTCTATTCCCAAATAGAGAACCTGAAAAAAGTTGTTTCGGACAATCCAACGCAAGTAAACCGCCTTAATGAAGCGGAAAAAATACTCAAGGACTGGCAAGCAAATGTGACGAAGCCAATGATCAATATCCGGCGCGATATTGTGGCAAATCGCACCAGCAATGACAGCGGCATTACAACAATGGATGGATTATCCAAACTTGTTGGCGAGGCACGGGGAAAAACATATTTGGACCAATTCCGCGCCACCATGAATGACATTCACGGCGCGGAAGCAAAACTTCTTGATTTAAGACAAGCCGAAAATCACGACACGGTTTTCTTTGCCTATAGCATGATTGCGGGTTGTGTCGTGATTGCGCTGGGGGTTGGCGTCATCATGGCATTTGTCATTGGCGGTGCCATTGCCTCCCCCATTATTCGCATGACAGAAACCATGCGCGTCCTGGCATCAGGGGACAAAACCATTGACGTCCCCGACACAGACCGGGGCGACGAAATTGGCGAAATGGCAACCGCCGTCGGGGTTTTCAAGGAAAACATGATCAAAGCGGACCAATTGGCTGCGCGCGAAGTTGAACAAAGCAAAGAACGCGAAACCAGGGCAAAAAAAATAGAACAGGCAACCGGCGATTTTGACGCCATCATTGCCCAGGTATTAACAGCGGTTATTTCGTCGGCATCCCAAATGGGCAATACGGCAAACTCGATGCTCGATACCGCGAACAATACCAACCAGCGCGCCGCCACCGTTGCAGCCGCGTCCGAACAGGCATCCGCCAATGTGCAAAGCGTTGCCACCGCCACCGAACAACTATCTTCGTCTATTAACGAAATCAGCCGGCAAATTTCACAATCATCCGACACCGCACAACGTGCTGTGAACGAAGCTGAAGCAACCAACCAGCAAATGCAGGGCCTGGTTACCGCGGCTCAAAAGGTCGGCGAAGTTGTCAGCCTGATTTCAAATATAGCCCAACAGACCAATCTTCTGGCGTTGAATGCCACAATCGAGGCCGCCCGCGCCGGCGAGGCCGGAAAGGGATTTGCGGTTGTGGCAAATGAAGTCAAGAGCCTGGCCAATGAAACAGCCAAGGCAACAGGCGAAATCAGCCAACAAATTGAAACAATTCAGACCGAAACACACATGGCCGTCGACGCCATCCTGTCAATTACCAAAACCATTGATGAAATGAACGCCATCACGGTGGCAATTTCATCGGCAATGGAAGAAC
Source organism: Thalassospira sp. MCCC 1A01428 (assembly GCF_002115825.1). Classification (GTDB taxonomy): domain Bacteria; phylum Pseudomonadota; class Alphaproteobacteria; order Rhodospirillales; family Thalassospiraceae; genus Thalassospira. The sequence goes on from NZ_JFJZ01000010.1 coordinate 113,145, forward strand.
AGGATGCCGCAACCAAGGAAATCACCCGCAATATTCAGCAGGCATCGACCGGCACCAACGATGTCAGCGCCAATATTATAGAAGTCAGAAATTCCGTCGGAAATACCGAAAACGCCGCCGGGCAGGTAAGCGATGTCGCACGGGACCTGACAACAAAAGCAGACGACCTGAAATCACAGGTCGAAACTTTCCTGACCTGTGTACGCACGGCCTGACAGGCAAGACATTTTGTACTGACCGGATAGAACATGCCGCCTCCGGTCAGACTTTTCACAAGAACACGCACAAACCTCAGGAGACACTGCCTTGCCACAGCGAAAGCCAGCCAAGGCCTTCTTCAGTTGTGCCCTGGGGTTTGTATTCACATCCAATCCAGCCATCATACCCCAACCGGTCAAGCAGATAAAACAGGAACGAACAATTTAACTCGCCCCGGTCAGGTTCATGACGGCCCGGCACCCCGGCAATTTGCACATGGCGAATTTTGGGCAAATGTTTACCCAACCGCGATGCAATGTCGCCGCCAACAAGCTGAGCGTGATAAATATCAAACTGCAATGCCAGATTGGGATGGTTAAGCTGGTCAATAATCACTGCCGCCTGCTCGACAGAATTTAGCAAATATCCCGGCATCTCATTGCCACTAATTGGTTCGATCAGTATGGTAACGCCTGCTTTGGCTGCTTCATCGGCGGCATATAACAAATTATCGCAATAAAGGCGGGCCAGTTCGCCAGGGTCTTCGCCCTTTTCCATATTGCCTGCCATGCAATGAAGCATGTCGCAGTTAAGGGCTGCGGCATAATCCAGCGCCCTGAAAACAGAATCACGAAATTCATCTTCGCGGCCCGGACGGCACGCCAAACCCCGGTCCCCTGCATCCCAGTCGCCAAGTGGCAAATTAAACAAAACCTGGGTTAAATCATTGTCGGATAACTGACGCTTGATGTCGTTCATCGCCATGTCATAGGCGCCAATATATTCAACCCCGCTAAACCCGGCAGATGCCGCAGCAGCAAAACGTTTTTCAAACGGGTGATCAGCAAACAAAAACGACAGATTGGCACAAAACCGGGGCATGGGATCATCCCCTTTCACGAAACATGAACAACCCGTGCATGATTTGCCCTCACAGTGTTGCCGTCAACATAGATTCTGTGGTGCCCGCACGATTAAAGTAACGCCTTTACCAAAACCCGGTTTAGCCACACGGTAACGTGGATATTGTTAAAGGAAATATGCGTTAACTTTCACCGATCCTTATCACGGGCAATTTCCGCAGCGACCCATTCGCCAAAAGCCTGTATTTCGGCTTGACGGGCACCTTTGCCACTGTGAAGCAAATGATATTGATACCCCCGTATCTGCGGGCCAAAAGGTTGCTCTAAAAGTCCGCTTTGGCGTTCCTGCACCGTCATTTCAAAACTGGCAAGTACGACACCGTGCCCGGCGATGGCCGCCTGAATGGCATGGGTATCATCGCTAAACGCAAGGCCGGTTGTTAAATCTGCATCACGGATCCGGGCTGTATCAAACCAGCGCGCCCAGGTTGGCGTCATCGCATCAGAATGCAACCATTTCAGATTCAACAATGGTGTTTTTCGCAAATCATCGGGTGTTTGCACATTCAGAACCGGGCTTGCCATTGGCGCAAAATGTTCAAAAAACAGGGGCTGCACAATCAGCCCCGGATAAGGACCTGCACCATAACGTATGGCTGCATCTACACTATTTGCTGCCAGATCAACGACATCAACCGATGTATGCAAACTTAAATGAATGTCAGGATGCGCCACCTTAAACCGTGGCAAACGCGGCAACAACCATTTGGCCGCAAATGACGGTAACACCGAAACAGTCAGGCTACGTTGTGCTTTACGCCGTTTTAAGTGTTCTATAACGCGGGAAAACTCATGAAACCCATCACGCAGCACCGGAAATAATTCCTGCCCGGCGTTGGTCAACTGCACCTGCCTGGGCGCACGATCAAACAGGCGCAGGCCAAGCGTTTCTTCAAGCAAACGTATCTGATGGCTGATTGCTGTTGGTGTCACGGCAAGTTCGGTTGCGGCCTTTTTAAAACTCAGGTGTCGGGCCGCAGCCTCGAACGCGCGAAGGGCAGCAAGAGGTGGCAATGACATATAGGTGAATTTAACTCATCTAATAGTTGACGTATTCGATTTTGATTGTATCCAATTTACCGTCAATTATTACCACAGTTTTGCACAAATAAAGATGATTTCAATTCATCACAGGAGCACCATTGTGGCAACCATTTTACATATCGACAGCAGCGCACGGCCTGGCCGCTCTGATCTGGCCCCGCACGGGTCGCACAGCCGCAGGTTAACTGCGCATTTCATCGAAAACTGGCGTCAACATCGCCCCGACGATACGATTATGTATCGTGATGTTGGCGCAAACCCGCCCGCCCCGATTACCGGCGACTGGATCCACGCCGCTTTCACCAAACCGGATCAGCGCGAAAACTGGATGCAGGATGTTCTGGCCGAAAGCGATATGCTGATTGATGAATTGCTAAAAGCCGACGTGATCGTGGCTGGTGTGCCCATGTATAATTTTGGCATGCCCGCCCAAATGAAGGCATGGATTGAAAATATTGTCCGCGTCGGGCGAACCTTCGGCTTTGACCGGTCGCGCGGCACCATCCCTTATTGGCCGATGGTAACCGACAACAAATCCGTTGTCGTTTTATCATCCAGGGGCGATTACGGTTATAATCCCGGCGAAAGAATTGCCCATTTAAACCATGTGGAAGGCGGCGTTTTCACCCCGCTGGAATATATCGGCATTACCGATCACCACAGCGCCGCAATCGAATATGACGAATTCGCCGACACCCGGACGCACCGGTCAATTATGACGGCGGAAAACGATACCGCCAAAATCGTTGAGAAACTTGTGGCTCAACATGGCACCTAAATAATCCAGGCATGAACAAAGCTGTCAGCAAAGGGATTCATCGCTTTGCTGACACCCCCCTAAATGGGCATCGCCGCTGTTCGCTGGATCCGCCAATGATCCTTCATACCGCTTACCAACGCATCAAACACAACCCGGCAGCGCAAATTATTACGTAAGTCTTCGTGCATGGTCACCCAGCTATCAATAACAAATGAAAATTCTGGCAAAACATGCACCAAATTCGGGTCGCGGCGAGCGACACCAACCTGACAGGCACCAATGCCGTATCCGGCACGGATCATTGCCAAATGGGCAAGATGCTGGTCGGATCGAAACGAAAAATGGCAGTTATGAAACGCCTCGGGCAAGGATTGCATCATTCGCCGATCTTGCGGGTCCCGGTCAATACCGATCAGGTCGTGTTCAACCAGCCCCTCAATGTGCTGCGGCATACCTTTGCGCGCCAGATAATCGCAATGGGCAAACAGGCCCAGATTAATTTCACCAATATGCTGCACCACCAGCGCATCCTGACGCGGCGTAACCATCCGTACGGCAATATCGGCATCCCGGCGCAACAAATCTTCAACCTGGTTGCCAAGCGCCAGTTCTATTTCCAGATCGGGATAATTCCGCCGCAAATCGGTTAAAATACCGGGCAGAACCTCGACCCCGATCACATCGCTGGCGGTCACGCGCACCGTACCGCGCACCTCCTCATCCAGGCCGCTGGCCGCACGCAAAATCATATCGGCGGCAGCTTTCAGGTTTTCGGCATGGGGGCGTAATGACAAGGCAGCATCGGTAGGCAACAAACCGCCTGACGACCGGGTAAACAGGGTAACACCCAATTGACGTTGCAACTCGTCAATATGGCGGCCCAATGTCGGTTGGGTCAGGCCAAGAGCACGCGCCGCCGCCGACAATGATCCATGCGTCAGCACCGCCAGAAAACTTCGATAAAGGCCCCAGTCCGGTTGATACCCATCCATACATATTCTTATATCAAATATACAAACTTATAGAATACCGTTTATTTCGTTTCCCCCTACCCTGTGCATCTGAATAAACCCGTGTCCCGCACACTTCCCCTCGCACAGGAGACCACATATGGCAACCGCCCCAAAAACCGCCTTGATCCTGGGTGCCAATGGTGGCATTGGCCGCGCCGTTATGAACGAGCTCATCGGTCAAGGCTGGCACATTCGCGCCCTTGTTCGCGCCCTGCCCGATATATCAGCAGCGCCCCCCGTATCCCCGCAACACGCCCGGCCAATCGACTGGATCGAAGGCGATGCCTTAAATAAACACGATGTTTTGCGCGCCGCCGAAAATGTTGATGTTATTATTCATGCTGTAAACCCGCCAGGTTATCGCAACTGGTCGACATATGTTTTACCCATGCTTGATAACAGCATTGCCGCCGCCATTGCCAACCGCACCCGCATCGTTCTGCCCGGCACTGTTTATAATTACGGGCCAGATGTTTTTCCTGATATTGACGAAAACGCCCCGCAAAACCCGAAAACCCGCAAAGGAACCATTCGCGCCATTATGGAACGCAGGCTTGAAAACGCCTGCACCAAAGGGGCACGGGTATTAATTTTACGCGCCGGTGATTTTTTTGGCCCCACCGCCAAAAATAACTGGTTTTCCCAGGGCCTGATCAAACCGGGCAAACCGGTTAAAACCATCATTTATCCCGGCGCAAAAAATACCGGCCATCAATGGGCTTATTTACCTGACGTAGCCGAAACAATATGCCGCTTGCTGGCGTGCGAAAACCAGTTAGACAATTTTGCCCGTTTCCATTTTGGCGGCCACTGGGATGCCAGCGGCACTGACATGATTAATGCCATTCGCACCGCCTGCAACAACCCGGCCCTGCCCGTGCGCCGGTTTCCGTGGTGGCTGATCAAACCGGCCACGTTATTTGTGCCGTTTCTGCGTGAAATCGACGAAATGAAATATCTGTGGCGTCAACCCGTTCGGCTGAACAATTCACGGTTACGGACATTTCTGGGCGAAGAACCCCACACCCCGTTGGAACAGGCCGTTAAAACCACCTTGGCCGCATTCAACTGCCTGCCAAAATACATGCATACCGCCAAAAGCGCTAATTCTGGCGATACATATCCGCCTTTTCCGGGTCCGGTTCGACCGGGCCAATGATTAACCGCGCACCTTTTTTGCGAAAGATATAGCTCCAGGCCCATTGCACCAAAACCAGCGCCGGGGCCCGAATGCCGATCAGAAAATAAATATGGGCAAGGCCCCACACCCACCAGGCAAGGAAACCCTTTAATTTAAACCCGTTAAAATCAATAACAGCCCGGTGTCGGCCAATTGTCGCCAGATTACCCGCATGTTTATAGCTAAACGGTTCGCTATCCTGCCCTTTGATACGGTCAAGGATACGTTTACCAACATATTTTCCCATTTGTTTGGCGGCCGGGGCAATGCCGGGCACCGTTTGCCCGTCTCGCCATTCCACATGGGCGGCATCCCCAATCACAAATGCATCGGCATGGCCGGGAATGGCAAGGTCAGGTGTAACCTCTACCCGGCCACCCCGGTCTGTCCTGGCACCAGTCCAGTCGGCCATATGGTCAACCTTGACCCCGGCCGCCCAAATGACATTGGCACTTTGAATAAATTCATCACCAATTTGAACACCTTGCGGGGTAATATCGCTGACCGGCTGATTTAAAATCACCTCAACCCCCAGCTTTTCCAGCGACTGGCGGGTATATTCGGACAAATCTTCGGGAAAAGCACCAAGCAAGCGCGGCGCGCCCTCGGCCAGAATTATACGTGCATCACGCGGGTCGATACGGCGAAAATCGTGCGATAAAGCCTGCTTTGCCAATTCGGCAATGGCACCGGCCATTTCAACGCCGGTTGGCCCGCCCCCTACCACCACAAAATTCATAAATTGCTGGCGGGTTTCTTCGTTTTCAGCATTTTCGGCCCGTTCAAACGCCAATAAAAGACGTTTGCGAATTTCGGTTGCCTCGCCGATGTTTTTTAATCCCGGAGCCACCTTTTCCCAGTCATCATGCCCGAAATAGGATGTCGCAGCCCCGGTCGACAACACCAGATAATCATATTCCACCCGGTAATCACGCGCGATAATGCTTTTGCCCGCCAGATCAATGCCTGTGACCTCGCCCAAAAATACCGAAACATTGGGGGTATGGCTAAAAATACTGCGAATGGGCCAGGCAATTTCGGCGGGCGACAAATCGGCTGTGGCAACCTGATATAACAGGGGCTGAAACAAGTGGTGGTTGCTGCGGTCAATCAGCACCACTTCGACCTCCTTGCCAACCAGTTGACGCGCAACCGCAAGCCCGCCAAACCCCGCCCCAACAATAATTACGCGAGGTTTCTCGCCCGTTTTGGCAATTATTTTTCCCGGCATTTTATCAACACTCCATCACGGACCCGACCCCATGATGTATCGAAATACAGCATAGCATTTCGCATGGTCCCCATACAAACGCCTGAAAGCAATGACAGTTCCGCCTGTGACGCAGGTAACATTTGCCATACGTCACCTACCGCGCAGGACAAGACAAAACTTTGCTGATATAAACACTCCCGTCGCAGATATCGTAAAACAGGGCCTTGTCATGACTGATCCTTTTCGCTTGCATCCGCAACTGGCCGCCGACACCGATCTGGTAACCGAAGGGCCGCTGTCGCGTATTTTAATGATGAATGATGCCCGTTATCCGTGGTTGGTTTTGGTGCCACGTCGCAACGACCTGGTCGATTACGACGACCTGACCGCCGACGAACGCGAGATGCTCGGGCACGAATGTGCCGAAACATCCAAAACCCTGAAGCGCCTGTTTAACGCCAATAAAACCAACGTTGCGATGCTGGGCAATATGGTGCCACAACTTCATTGCCACGTTGTTGCACGCTTTCCCGATGATCCCGCCTGGCCCGGCCCGATCTGGGGTGTCGGTCAATCGCTTCCATTTCGTGAAGACGATGCCAGAGACCGCCTTTCGGCCCTGCGCGCCGACCTGATTTCAGCGTTCCGTCACAACTGAACCAGATCTTGACGCACATCAAGGCGGTGGATTTGGAATAATGCAAAAAACGCTTCATCACATTGATGAGGCCATATTCGCCATGACATCCACCGCCCTGCATCAGAAATACGACTTGCGCCTGCCGCGCTATACCAGCTATCCGACCGCCCCGCATTTCAGCCCGGCCGTCAATGGTGTGGTTTACCGGCGCTGGTTATCGGAACTGGACCAAAACCAGCCCCTGTCACTTTATTTCCATGTGCCCTATTGCGAGGAAATGTGCTGGTTCTGTGGCTGCAACACCAAAATTACCAAGCATTACGGCCCCGTGGGTAGCTATGTTGATGTGCTGCGCGCCGAAATTAAAAATGTGCTATCGGCCCTGCCGGGCAAATACCCGGTTGCCCATATTCATTTTGGCGGTGGCAGCCCCACCATTCTAAGTGCCGATGACCTGCGCAATATTATGGGTGATATTGCGCAGGGCTTCGCCATTTTGCCTGATGCCGAAATTGCCATTGAAATGGACCCGCGCACCGCCAAGCCCGACTTTATGGATGCAATGCGCGATTGCGGCTTTACCCGATCCAGCATCGGGGTACAGGATTTTAACGACACCGTGCAAAAGGCGGTAAACCGCGTGCAGTCGTTTGAACTGGTTGCAGGTGTGATTGCAGGATTGCGCGAACGCGGCATGACCGGCATCAATGTTGATTTGATGTATGGGTTGCCGTTTCAAACCATCGATGGCGTAATGGATACCGTTGATAAAACTGTAACCCTGAACCCCGACCGTTTATCGGTGTTTGGTTATGCCCATGTACCCTGGATGAAAAAACACCAAAACCTGATCCCGACCGAAGCCCTGCCCGGCACATCGGAACGGTGGGCGCAATATGACGCCATTCAGAAACGCCTGTCCGAACACGGATATGTTGCCATCGGACTGGACCATTTCGCCCGCGCCGACGATGAAATGGCCCAGGCCATGCTGGCAGGTGATTTGCACCGGAATTTCCAGGGCTACACAACAGATCGCGCCGAAGCGCTGATTGGCATGGGCCCGTCGGCGATTTCGTCGCTGCCACAAGGATATGCCCAAAACGACCCGGCTTTGGCCCGCTGGAAACGCTGCGTTGAAGATGGCCTGATGGCCATTGAAAAAGGCATCGCCATTACCGACGAAGACCGCATCCGCCGTGATGTGATCAACGAACTGATGTGCCATCTTTCGGTCGATTTGGATGAAGTTTGCCGTACGCATAACGTGCCTGTATCACGCTTTGCTACGGAACTTGATCAAATCCGTAAAATGGCAGTCGATGACATTGCAACGGTTTGCTGCAACACCATCACCGTAACACCAACCGGCCGACCGCTGGTCCGTGCGGTATGTGCCGTGTTTGACACATTTCTGGATCACAGTGCAAACCGCCATTCGCAGGCCGTGTAATATTATAATCTGACCATCATAAACAAAACCGGGGCTGACATGTGGTTGTCGGCCCCTGTTTTATTCCAGATGAATATGCTAGGGCACAGATTATATAAACAGCTGTGACCAGCACCCTCCCGGTGTCTGTTACATCCGCACCGACGCCGCGTCTTCAATCTCGCGCGCCAGCGTCGCTACAAGCTCGGCTGCTGGCAAAGCGCGCGAAAGTGGTGCCCCCTGACCGGCCCACTGCGCACCAAAACCATATTCACCTTGGGCTTTGCCTGCCGCATTCAGGGCTTTTCCCGCGTCATAGGCAATTGGGTATTCCGGCACGACCTGATCGCAGGCACTTTCGTGCAACGCTGTAAACCGGTTGGCAAGGGCGCGCGCCGGACGCCCGGAAATGATCGACGTTAACCGGGTATGGAAAGCACCCGGACCACCCAGCGCCCGGCGATAGGCATCGTCCGCCGCCGATTCAGGGCATCGAATAAAGGCTGTGCCGATCTGGGCCGCAATCGCCCCAAGGTCAAGTGCCGCCGCAATACCGGCCCCGTCCATAATGCCCCCCGCGGCCACAACCGGCACCTTGCAGTGGCGCACCAATAAACGTGTCAAAGCAAAGGTGCCCAAACCTTCATCATATACCGCAGGATCAAAAATACCGCGGTGTCCACCCGCCTCAATACCTTGGGCAACAATCACATCAACACCTGCCGCCTCTATTTTTCGGGCTTCATCCAGGCTTGTCGCCGTCGCCAACAACGTAATTCCCGCCTGTTTTAATGCGGCAATGGCCCCGGCTGCCGGCAAACCAAAATGGAAACTGACGACCGCGGGTTTGACCTCTAACAGCAACGACAGCATATCGGGATCATCAATAAAGCTTTTGTAAATTGTGCGTAACCGGGCGGGTGGTTCAGCGTCAAATTCGGCAAATACCGGTTTTAGGTATTCAAGCCAGGCAGCTTCATTTTCCGGGCTTGCCTTTGCCGTCTTATGCGCAAAAACATTAACGTTAAAAGCCCGGTCTGTTCGGCTTTTTACCTCGTCGATCATATTTCGGGCACCATCTGCATTGGTTGCCCCCACACCAATAGATCCAAGCCCGCCCGCGTTGCACACTTCCGCCGCCATCATCGGTGTTGAAACACCTGCCATCGGGGCCTGAATAATAGGCAAAGCAATATCCAACCTGTGTAGCATTGTGTTGTCTCCTTGGCTGTTTGCACATCATTGGCAACGGCCCGAAATCGGCCCTTTTGATCATCATTCCAGCTATAACTGACACAAACTAATTCTCAAATAAAGAATTTATTGTTGTATTTATTCCCTTATTAAGAATATAAAATCCGGATCGATCCTGCAACGGAGAAGTTTTTATGGATATCGCCTCGCTTGCGGTTTTTCGCACTGTCGCCCGCGAACAGGGCATCACACGCGCGGCCGAACTTCTTGGTCGCGTGCCCTCAAACGTCACAACCCGTATTCAGCAACTTGAAACCGAAATCGGCGTTGCCCTGTTTCAACGCGACAAAAAACGTATGATTTTAACCGGCGAAGGTCTGACTTTTCTGGACTATGCCGAACGCATCCTTAACCTGGCCGACGAAGCCCGGCAGCTTGTAAACCCGGCAGCACCGGTTGGCACCCTGCGTGTCGGATCAATGGAAAGCACAGTCGCAAGTCGCCTGCCCGTCCCGTTAGCGACATTCAACAAAAACTGGCCGCAGGTTACGATCGAACTTTCAACCGCACCAACCCGCCAGCTGATCACAGCCTTGCAGGCCCATCATATTGATTGCGCCCTTATTGCTGTTCCGTCTGGCGAATGGTGGCTTGGCCAGGCTGAGCTCGACAAAGTCCCTGTTTTTCGCGAAGAACTGGTACTGCTTTTGCCGCCGGGCCACCCCGACATTGAACACGCAACAGACATTGAGCCGAAGGCTTTGGCCGCTTTTGCACCGGGCTGCACCTATCGGATGCTGGCCGAGGAATGGTTAACCCAATTTGGGTCGCGCAAAGCCCATTTCACCATTCAGGAAGTTAATTCCTATCATGCGATGTTTGCCTGCACCGCAGCAGGATCCTGCGTTAGCATCATGCCGCGCAGCGTTGTCAATTTGATCAACCATTTGGGCGACGTCAAACAACATCCGCTTACAACGGTCGATACCTATCTTGCCTCGCGCCCGGGTTTTTCCACCCCGGCATTTGTCGAGTTTCAAAAAACCCTTAGCGCGAGTACCGATTTTAAAGGCGAAGCCTGAAGCAAAACCGTCGTCATAACGCCAACCAGCCGCCCGCCAATGCGCGCGAAATGTGGTGTCCGTGCTTGATACATTCCCACACCGTGGTGCAGCCGCCATTCACAGCCAACCCGCACAGAACACAAAAAACAAGGACTGGCAGCACTTAAGCTGCCAGTCCCCGAAGCCTGATTGCCTGGGGCAAATCAGTTATCCCAAACCGGAGCAAGTCCGTCGGGACTGACAATTCGGCCATCGGGCCGTGCCAGTGCCGATATCGCCTGCATATCGGCTGTCGAAATTTCAAAATCAAAGATATCGAAATTTTCCACCACGCGTTTCTCGCCCACGGTTTTGGAAAGTGCAATCAGGCCATCTTGCTGGATCACCCAGCGCAGAACAATCTGCGCAACGGATTTTCCATATTTGGCCCCAAGTTCCTTCAAAACATCGTCTTCAAACACCTTGCCATCGGCCATGGCGTAATAAGATGTAATCGACATTCCTGTCTCTTTTGCGGCAGAAATCACTTTTGACTGATCAATATAGGGATGAACCTCGATCTGGTTGGTCACAATCGGGGCATCGCTCAGGGCAACGGCATCCGCCATTAATCGGGTGCTGTAATTACTAACCCCGATATGACGCACTTTACCGGCCTTGCGCACTTCGTTAAGCGCGCCGATCTGCTCAGCCAGGGGCACTTCCATTTTCGGCCAATGCAACAGCAACAGATCAACATAGTCGGTTTTCAGCTTTTTCAGGCTTTCCTCGACCGATGCGATAAAATCATCATGGCGAAATTTATCGACCCACACCTTGGTGGTCAGGAAAATATCGTGGCGCGACACGGATGACCCGGCAATAGCACTGCCAACTTCGGCTTCATTGCCATAAATCTGCGCGGTGTCGATGTGGCGAAAGCCAACTTCAAGTGCCTTGGGTACAATGCGCAACACGTCTTCGCCCGGCATCCGAAATGTACCAAAGCCCAAAGCAGGAATATCGGCACCATTGGCTTTTACGTTATGCATCCATAGTCTCCTTGTTGATTTTTTCGCGGTATATCGCCCGCTTGTTTTCAACCCGAAATCTATGTCTGTTCTGAAATCATGCAAGGAAGAAGCCTGCGAATTAAATTCCAAGCTGTCGATCATCCGCCACGCGGCACAATGTCACACTGTGCATCAGCCCCGCTCACCGATCAATTCAAGGCAGCGCTGGGCAACTAAGCGTGCCGGCTGCAGGGACGGATGGCGAAAGGCTTCCAGCCTCGTCACTGACGGCACGTCATTCACGGGCAGTTCCCCTACTGCCAATGGCCGGGCAAACCCGCGATCAAACAGGTTTTGATGCAAACGACGATGACGCGGGGCGGCAATACCATCCGGGGCATAAATATAAACTCCACCCAGGGCTGCACAGGCCTCACAGCACATTGAAACGGAATCACCCGTAACAATCAAAATATCGGCCAGTGCCAAAAACCCGAAATAAGGGTTGTCTTCGGTACTGTTCCAGCCATGCAAATGAAATGGCACATGTGCCTTTTCCAGCAATTCTGCAATCAGGGCTTCATTTTCGCGCCCGGTACGGCGACTGGTCGTCACCAGCAACGATCCGCCATTATAACGTGCAGCATTAATGGCGGTTTCGGTCACATCACGGGCCATGGCGGCAGTAAACCTGGTTTTTTTGGTGCTGCCGCCCACAATCAGGGCAATCAACGGGCGCGGCATCCCCTGAAACTTCCCCTGCCATGCCTTGCCTTCCAGCACCAGCCGGGTTTCACTGATGCGATGGGGCGCACCGGGAATCTCCAGTACATTTTCGGCGGGCCTCACGCCGTCATGGGCGGGAACGGCGATAAGGTCAAATTCCCTTTCACCACCATCGGGCCGCATGATCTGGCAAATCCGGGTTTTACCGCCGCTTTGCCGCTTGATCCAGCGCGCCACCGGGGCTGTTCTGCGGCCGGCAGCAATAACCAGATCGGGCCATGGTGCCTGCAATTTTTCGCGGGATCGCGGGGTTACACCCAGCAAGGATGCCCGGCGAATGAAATTGGGCAATCGCGCAGCCCCGCCATAGGAAATGTCGATACGCTTAAACGGGCATGCCATGGCTTCGGCCACCCCAACCGCCTGATTGACATTGCCGGGCCGATCATCAGCCAAAACCCAAATCCGGTTTTGGCCGGTTTCCGTCATTGCATTATCTGTCATTCTATCCCGCATCATCGCGTAGCAGCCTGAACGTGGCGTTCCTCTCTGTTATAAAACAGACCAAAACAATTACCAGCCCCGCAACATCATCGCCCGGCACGATCTTTTATGGGTCATAGCCGCATTGGGAATGAAAATATCGCAAGACAGGCAGAAACAGGGCATATTACAAAAAATCATCCAGTGCTTTTGCTGTGCCGATAAATCCGGGAAATGTCCACCCAATGTTAAAAACATCGCAATCCGTTCGCCGCAGTGCGCGCCTTGTGCTGGTGGGCATGTTGCTTTTGTTGCCCGTCACGATTTTTATCAGCATGCAGGGCTGGCGCGAAACCCGCATTGTGACGCTCGAAGAAGAAGGGCGAAACAAACTGGAACTTTATCGTTCCAACCTGCAAGGGGCGATCAAGGAACACGAATATCTGCCAATCACGCTGGCATCGGACCGGCGCATTTTAACGCTGGCGGGCATGCATCACCCCACGGCCGAAGATACCAACGAAGTTAACCGCTATCTGGAAAAACTGGCGGCTGACAGCGGTGCATCCGATATTTATTTTATGGACAATACCGGCGAAACCATTGCTGCAAGCAACTGGAACAGCAACGCATCCTTCGTCGGCCGTAATTTTGGGTTTCGCCCGTATTTCAAACAGGCAATGGGTGGAAATACCGGGCATTATTTTGCCTTTGGCATCACATCGAACGTGCCAGGATATTATATTTCCCACCCGGTTCTAACCAATGGCCGCGACATTGCCGGGGTGATGGTGGTCAAAACTCACCTTGAAACGCTGGTTAATCGCTGGGCGCGCGGCGGCGAAAGCGTTCTGGTCGAAGACGAAAACGGCATTGTCATTATTTCCTCGCACCCGGAATGGCGCTTTCGCGATTTGCGCGGCCTGTCCGAAGGGCAGCGCCGAAATGTTTTAAAATCACGCAAATATGGCGAATACCCGTTAACCGCCATGCCCGTGACCAAGGGCAACTGGCCGCGTGATGGCGTAATGTCCACGCTGGAACTGGCGTCCATTGCCACCGAAACCCCGATAGAGCATGACACCACCATCAGCGATGACCGGCCCAACGATGTAAACACCACAAACATTACCCCCGACCCGGCAGGAAACAATGCCGTCACCAACACCGACGACGGGCTAAACCGCACCTCCGCTCCATTCGGAAAATCGGTTGCAGGCTTTCCTGCTCCGCGTCCGGATGACAGCCAGTCTGCATCTTCACGAACGCCCGCAACCACCCGGTATTTAACCATCGGCAGCACCCTGCCCCGGCAAGGCTGGCGCATATTTTTGCTAACTGACAAGGCCGTTCTGGACCAATCCATTCTGGCTGCTGCCTTTATTGCCGGGGCCATCCACATCATTATCATGGGCACCATTTTTATGTTGTTGCAGCGTCGGCGCGCCATGCTTGAACAGCTTGAAATTCGCGACTGGTCGCAACGCGAACTGGAACATCAGGTAAAATTGCGTACCGCCGATTTGATGAACACAAATGTGCGCCTGGCCGAAGAAATTACCGAACGCCAACGCACCGAAGATGCCCTGCGCACCGCCCAGGCCGAACTGGTGCAGGCCGGAAAATTAGCCGCCCTTGGCCAAATGTCAGCCGGGATCGCCCATGAAATAAACCAGCCGCTAACCGCCATTCGCAGCTATGCCGACAATGCCCGCCAGTTTTTTGCCCGCGGACAAACCGAACCCGTTGAACGCAATTTAACCCGCATTTCCGAACTGACCGAACGCATGGGGCGCATCACCAACCATTTAAAAACATTTGCCCGACGCCCCGAATATGACAGCGGCCCGGTTGACGTTGCCCACGCCATTCAAAAGGCCATTGATCTGGTACGTGAAACAGGCCGCGTATCAAATGCTGTTATCGCGTTTCCACGCCCGAAACAGGGCATGTTTGTAACCGCCGAAGAAACCCAGCTTGAACAGGTTTTTATCAATCTGCTTACCAATGCCGCCGATGCCAGCCGCGATCAGGATGACGCACGGATCATGATTGATATCACCCGCGGGTCTGATCGTGTTTTTGTCAGCGTATCGGACAATGGACCGGGCATATCGGACCAGACCATGCCACAACTGTTCGACCCGTTTTTCACCACCAAACAATTTGGCGACGGGCTGGGGCTTGGCTTGTCAATCTGTTATGGCATCTTGCGCAGTTTCGGGGGCACCATACGCGCCGAAAACCTTCCCGCCCCTGACGGCGGCGCATGTTTTATTGTTGAATTGCGCCCGGTTGATACAACCGGCACCGGCATCGAACGACGCAATATCGCGGCAGGCTCGACGGCGGCGAAAGCCGGTGTTAAAACACCCGTCCATGAATTTGCACTTTTAGACGACGAAACCGCCACTTCCTTCGCCCGCGATCCGACAACGGGCGCAGGCAAGGCAGGACCCGGCGTATTTCGATCCGTACTGCGACCAAAGGATAAGCGGTGACCCACCCCTGCGAACACGTACTGTTTGTTGACGATGATGCCGATGTGCGGGAAGCCGCACAACAAACGCTGGAACTGGCAGATATCCCGGTCGAATGTTTTGAGCGCCCCGAACTGGCCCGCGACCGTATCGCCAAAGGCTGGCCCGGCATTTTAGTGACCGACATTCGCATGCCCAAAATGACCGGCATGGAATTGCTGGAACAAACCATCGCAATTGACCCTGACCTGCCGGTTATTCTGGTAACCGGGCACGGCGATGTGGCAACGGCTGTCAAAGCCATGCGCAGCGGGGCCTTTGATTTTATCGAAAAGCCGTTCGCACCAGACTATTTTATCGACATCGTACGCCGGGCCTGCGCACACCGCCGCCTGATCAGCGAAAACCGCGCCCTGAAAGCCGAACTGGCCCGCCACCTGCCCGCCAGCAACGGCCTGATTGGCCGGACCCCGGCAATGGAAAAACTACGCGGGTTAATTGGCAATATCGCCACCACCAATGCCCATGTCCTGATCAACGGTGAAACCGGTGCCGGCAAGGAAGTTGTCGCACGCACCCTGCACGATATGTCGGGCCGCAATGGGCCGTTTGTTGCCATCAATTGCGGGGCTGTGCCCGAAAACCTGATTGAATCCGAACTTTTCGGCCACGAAGCCGGGGCGTTTACCGGCGCAGACCGCAAACGCATAGGTAAATTTGAATTTGCCAATAAGGGCACGGTCTTCCTTGATGAAATCGAAAGCATGCCATTATCGTTACAGGTAAAGCTGTTGCGGGTTTTGCAGGAACGTGCGCTGGAACGTCTGGGCTCCAATACCACCCAACCCATTGACCTGCGCGTGGTCGCCGCCACCAAGGTTGACCTGCGTGACGCGGCATCGCGCGGCGAATTTCGCGAAGACCTTTATTACCGCCTTAATGTTGTTCAGCTGCACATCCCGCCGCTCCGCGATCGCAAGGACGATATTCCCCTGTTATTTGCCCATTTCCTCAAACAGGCCGAAGACCGGTTTGGTCGCAGCTTCGACCCGCTGGACCCGCAGGAACTGGCGCGTTTTTCCAGTTATGACTGGCCGGGAAATGTGCGCGAATTGCGCAATGCTGCCGAACGCCGTGTGCTGGGCCTCGACACCCTGACACATGAGGCCGGTAACGATGCCGACTTAACCCTTCCCCTGCCCCGTCAGGTCGAAGCCTTTGAAAAAAACCTGATTTGCGAAGCCCTGCGTAAACATGGTGGCAATGTAACAGCCACGGTTTCCACCCTGGGGGTCCCACGCAAAACATTCTATGACAAACTGGCAAAATACGAAATTTCACCCGCCGATTTTCGTAACCGCCCCGAAAACGACTAACACCACCACCTTTTCGTATACTGACGATACGGTACATCCTGGGTATCCCTGGTTCGCATCAACCTACACTATCGATCCGGGCCGTTCTTCACATTTTCAAACCAGTTCATTCCCCTTGCCAGCTCTCCGCCATGGCAAGGTAAATGCGCCGTAGCCAAGGCCATGGACAAAACCTTTACGCGAATAATTTAAACCTTTTTTCGTTGGTATTTCGCAGAAATTTCCCACATGCTGTTAAAAGGATGTCGCCAAAGCGCGAAATTAATGTGCGAAAAACCGCACATATTAGTTTTGCACTGTGCGGAAATCATAACAAAAATAACAGCTTACGCTGCAATGCACCATAAGCCAAAAGC
Source organism: Thalassospira sp. MCCC 1A01428 (assembly GCF_002115825.1). Classification (GTDB taxonomy): domain Bacteria; phylum Pseudomonadota; class Alphaproteobacteria; order Rhodospirillales; family Thalassospiraceae; genus Thalassospira. The sequence continues at coordinate 130,219 of NZ_JFJZ01000010.1, forward strand.
AAGCCAAATAGCTGATATGCTTTGTGGTTATAACGCAAACAGCAAACTGGCCCGGAAGTTGCTTATTCAGGGCAGCGCCTGTTACGGCGGGATAGAATGACGCCGATTCAATGGCGCACTATTGGGAAAACGCATTAAGCTTTTAGGGAGAACATATATGCGTCCGGTTACTAAAAAGATTCTGATCGCAAGCGCGGCAATGCTGGCTGGCCTTGGCATGTCTTACAATGCTTCGGCTCAGGAAGTTATCAAATTTGCGCACGTTGTTGCTCCGAACACGCCGAAGGGCAAGGCTGCCGATTACTTCAAAAAGCGTGCAGAAGAAATTCTTGGCGACAAAGTCAAAGTTGAAATCTATCCGAACTCCCAGCTTTTCGATGACGACAAGGTTCTGCCGGCAATTCTGCGCGGCGACGTTCAGTTTGGCGCACCGTCACTTGCCAAATTTGGCAAATGGACCAAAAAGCTTGGCATTTACGACCTTCCGTTCCTGTTTAAAGACATGGATGCCGTTTCCTGCTTCCAGGACAGCGACAAGGGCAAGGGCCTGTTTGATTCCATGGCCAGCAAAGGTCTGACCGGTGTTGGTTACTGGCATAATGGCCTCAAGCAGCTTTCAGCCAACAAGCCGCTGCGTGAACCGGCCGATGCCAAAGGCCTGAAATTCCGTATCCAAAGCTCGGACGTTCTTGCTGCACAGTTTGAAGCTGTTGGCGCTGTTCCGCAGAAAATGGCTTTCGCTGAAACCTATTCGGCCCTGCAGACCGGCGTTGTCGATGGTCAGGAAAACACCTGGTCGAACATCTATTCGCAGAAGTTCTACGAAGTTCAGGATTACATCACCGAATCCAACCACGGCTTGCTTGACTATATGGTCGTTACCTCGACCAAATGGTGGGAAGGTCTGGATCCGGAAATTCGTGATGGTCTGACCCAGGCAATGCAGGAAGCCACCAAATACGGCAACGATCTGTCGGCTGATCTGACTGCACAGCAACGCAAGGAAGTCCTTGATTCGGGCGAAACCGAACTGGTCGAACTGTCCGATGCACAGTTCAAGGACTGGCAGACGGCAATGAAACCGGTCTGGACCCAGTTTGCGGGTGAAATCGGTCAGGACCTGATCGACGCCGCCGCAGCCTGCAACAAATAATTCCCTGTAAATCTCTCTGGATAAGGGACCGTTTACGATGATCTCGACGGTCGTTACCCGGCTGGAGGAGGGCTTCATCGCCCTCCTGCTTGCCGCCATGACTTCTCTTACTTTCGCCAATGTCATTGCCCGGTACGTGTTTAATTCCGGCATCACCTGGGCTCTGGAAATGACACAGTTCCTGTTTGCCTGGCTGATCCTGTTTGGCATGTCCTACGGGGTTAAGATTGGCAGCCATATTGGTGTCGATGCGCTGGTGAAACTGTTTCCGGCAACGCTTCAGCGCATTATCGGCCTGATCATTGTTGCGGCCGGGTTGCTTTACTGTTTCTGGATCACCAAAGGTGGCTGGGAACTGGTAACCTTCAACCACATGCTGGAAATGGAAGCCGAGGATTCACCCCTGATGCTGTGGGTCGTCTATCTGATCATGCCGATTGGCGGGGCCTTGCTGGCCTTTCGTCTGGCACAGGTCGGCTGGCGCATCATTACCGGCCGGCAAACCGGCTTCACCCTGGCTGACGAAGCCCGCGAAGCCATCGACCAGCTGGGCGGTCAGGCTGATGTAAATGACGATGCAAAGAACGGTTCACACCGTTCCGCATCATAGGCATCAAAGAGGGATCGCTTATTCATGACCATTGCATTCCTGTTTGTTCTGCTGTTCGTGCTCATGGCATTCGGCGCGCCAATTGCCCTGTCGCTGGGGGTGTCGTCGCTGGCAACCATTCTGCTGTTTGGCAGTGACAGCCTCGCAACGCTGGCAGAAAAACTGTTTAGCGGGATGGAGCATTACACCCTTCTTGCCATCCCCTATTTCATTCTTGCCTCAACCTTTCTATCGACTGGCGGTGTCGCCCGCCGTCTGATCAATTTTGCGGTTAACAGTGTCGGCTGGTTCCCTGGCGGCCTTGCCATGGCATCGGTTCTGGCCTGCATGTTGTTTGCAGCTGTGTCGGGTTCATCCCCGGCAACTGTGGTGGCGATTGGCTCCATCGTGATTGCCGGCATGGTCAAATCGGGCTATCCGCAAAGTTTTGCCGCTGGGGTGATTTGTAACGCCGGGACACTGGGCATTCTTATTCCGCCGTCCATCGTGATGGTGGTTTATGCCGCTGCAACCCAGGTGTCGGTTGGCCGCATGTTCCTGGGTGGGGTTATTCCCGGTCTGATGGTAGGCATCATGCTGATGCTGGCGATTTATGTGGTCGCCAAAATCAAAAAGCTGCCCAAACAGGATCGTCCGTCGCTTGGCGAATGGGGCGGCAGCCTGCTCTCGGCATCGGGGGGCCTGCTTCTTGTGGTCCTGATCATGGGGGGCATTTATGGCGGGGCCTTCACCCCGACCGAAGCCGCCGCCGTGGCCTCGTTTTACGCCATGCTGGTTGCGGTGCTGTTTTACCGCGACATGGGCCCGATCAAGGATCAGCCCTGGATCCCCGAGGGGGGCAATACCGGCTTTGGCGCGATTGCCACGCGCAATATCGGCCTGATGGGCAAGGCAATTGTTCTGTTACCGTTTGACAAGGACATTCGCCACGTTCTGCTTGAGGCTGGCAAAGTGACCATCATGCTGATGTTCATCATTGCCAATGCCATGCTGTTTGCCCATGTGCTGACAACCGAACGCATCCCGCATACCATTGCCGAAACCATCATTGGCTGGGGCCTTCCGGCCTGGGGGTTCCTGATTGTTGTCAATATCATCCTGCTGATTGCCGGTAACTTTATGGAACCGTCTGCCATCCTGATGATTATGGCGCCGATCCTGTTTCCGATTGCGATGAAGCTGGGCATTGACCCGATCCATCTGGGCATCATCATGGTGGTCAATATGGAAATCGGCATGATTACACCACCGGTGGGGCTCAATCTGTTTGTCACATCGGGCATAACGGGGATGCCGTTGCTTAAGGTCGTACGCGCGGCTTTCCCGTGGCTGATGATCCTGCTGGTCTTCCTGATCATCATTACCTATATCCCGGCGATTTCAACATGGTTGCCAACCCTGTTGATGGGCCCGGAAAAAGTGATGAACTACTAGCATCACCACATGATCTGACCTTCAAGGGGTATTCCGGCTGCGGAATACCCCTTTTTCATTTGTAAAATTGCATGGCTGCCATTCCGGCCTTAAAGCTTCTGCCTATTTGAACGAAACAGATTTTTATGGATAATAGACACCATTGAATCGTTTCAAACAAAATCAGGCAGGCAAAACGTTTCCTTCCCGCACTCAGGAAGACGTTTATCATTCGGGGACAAGGCCACCACCGCCCGAAAAACCGTCCGCCCGAACCACGACCCTTAATTTTATTAACCGTCATGAAAAACCGGGATCGGACCGCCCCATGAACAGCCTTGCCGTGCCGCTAAATACCAAACGGCTTGCCATTTTGCTGGCAGCACTTACCGCCATTGCGCCCTTTGCCATCGACACCTATTTGCCCGCCATTCCGGCCATGGCAAACGATTTTGGTGCGCCCATTCATGATGTCGAAGTGTCCATCAGCTGTTTTCTGATCGGCTTTGCCCTGGGGCAGTTGGTGGGCGGCCCCATGTCGGACCGCGTTGGTCGGCGCCCTGTCGCCCTTACCGGCCTTGCAATTTATGTATTCGCGAGTGCGATTATTTTAACAGTGCAAAGCCCGCTTGCCCTTAACATCATGCGGTTTGTTCAGGCCATTGGTGGCGGTTTTGCCCTTGTTATTGTCGGGGCGTCGGTGCGCGACCTGTTTGACGGCAAGGAAGCCGCGCGCATGTTTGCCCTGATCGCCGTCATCATGATGATCGCCCCGCTGGTGGCCCCGACGGTCGGTGCCGGTCTGCTCAGTTTTTCCTCATGGCGGTCAATTTTTGTCCTGCTGGTACTTTATGGCAGCCTGATGCTGGTGATTGTGTGGATGAAACTGCCCGAAACCACCAAATTGCGCCCCCGTTATGCCGGTCCGGCCCGGCGGGTGTGGTGGACCTATCTGGAAGTTTTGCGCACACGGAATGCCGTTGGCTTTATGTTGGCCCATACTGGCGCCAGTGCGGTGATGTTCAGCTTTCTCACCGACTCTCCGTTTATGTATATCGATTATTTCGGCGTTGAACCGGCCCATTTCCCCTATTTGTTCGGGGCAAATGTGCTGACCATCATCTTTTGCAACCGCATCAACAACCCGTTGCTTAAACGCATGGAATGCCACCAAATTCTGGCCATCGGCGTTAGTGTGCAACTGGCTGCGGCCGTCGCCCTGTTCGTAACCTGCAATTTTTTCACCCCGTCGCTTTATGTGGTCGTGCCTCTTATCATGGTTGCGGTTGGGGCCATCGGCCTGACGGCCCCCAATGCCACGGCATCCTTCATGCAATATTTCCCCCATATTGGCGGCACGGCAACCGCCCTGATGGGAACCATGCAGTTTTCATGCGGGGCACTGGCCGGGGTATTTTTAGGCTGGTTGCATGCCTTTGAAGATGGATTATGGCCGGTCACCACCTGCATGTTGGGTTTTGGCATTTTTGCCAATATCATGACTCATCTGGTTGCCAAACCCAAACAGGCCACCGAAAACACCGCCATCGCCATTTAAACCAACAGGGCCGCCATCACGGCCCTGTTGCCATCTACCCGGCCCTTCCCCGTCATAAACTGCGGAATAAAGCCAATGTCCCTGATGGATTTTAACGACTGCGGACTGGTGTTGGCCCGCTATAACAGCTGGCAAAACCAGGTTTTGTTTGCGTTATGCGATCAGATTGGCGATGACGCCCGCAAACAAAGCCGGGGCATGTTCTTTGGGTCGATCCATGCAACCCTGAACCATATTCTCTATATCGATCAGCGTACTTTATCCCTGCTAAACGGCGGCACCGTGGGCGCATTTACACCGACAATTATCATTGCCGATGATTTTACAAAGCTAAGGCGCCTGCGCGTTGAAACCGATAATGCAATTGACGATTTCGCCAACAGGCAAAACCCGGCATGGCAGGATAAAACCCGCATCTTGCAAGATATTGATGGCAAAACAAACGATGTCCCTTTGCAGATATTTTTTCTGCAAATGTTTAACCACCAAACTCATCATCGTTCACAAATCACGGCCGAGCTTTACAAAATGGGCCTTGATTATGGTGTAACCGGCATGCCGTTCACACCCAACCTGCCCTTCTGAATTTCAAGAACAACTGGAAAAACCAACATGCCACTTATGGATTTCAACGCCTGCGGGCAGGAACTGGCCCGCTATAACAGCTGGCAAAACCGCGTTTTGTTTGACTTGTGCGACCAGATTGGCGACGACGCCCGAAGGCAGGATCGGGGTATGTTCTTTGGGTCGATCCATGCAACGCTGAACCATATTCTGTATATCGATCAACGTATTTTAACCCTGCTAAATGGCGGCAACCCCGGCGCATTTACCCCGACAATCACCATAGCCGATGATTTTGCAAAACTGCGTCGCCTGCGCGTTGAAACAGATGCCACCCTGCAAACCCTTACCAGTTCGGGAAACACAGCATGGCAGGATAACATTCGCACCCTGGCCGATGTAACGGGGAAAGTGCGCGATGTGCCGTTACAGGTGCTATTTCTGCAAATCTTTAACCATCAAACCCATCACAGGTCGCAAATCACCAGCGAACTGCATAAAATGGGCATCGATTATGGTATTACCGACATTCCGCTAACCCCGAATATGCCGTTCTAATCACAAACAATAGCGGCTATCGGCCCTGAAAAACCGGTTTGCGTTTTTCAAGAAACGCCGAATAGCCTTCCTCGAAATCATCGCTGTCAAATGCCAGATAGGCCTCGTCAAATTCACGGGCCGAAATACTGCCCCCTTCAGTCAGCCGGTTGATCATTTTTTTATGCATCCGCTGGCTGATCGGTGCGCCCCGGGCGATCCGGTTACTGACATTGGCAATTTCGCTGTCAAAATCAGCCAACGGCACGACCTGACTAACCAGGCCAATATGCTGGGCACGGCTGGCATCAAACATTTGCCCTTCAAACAGCACTTCCATCAAGGTCGCGCGTCCCAGCACATCAAGCAGAATTTGCAGTTCCGGATAACCCAGTGTTGCCCCCAGTTTCATAGGGGGCATCATGAAACGGGCATCATCGGCGGCAATGCGAAAATCGCACGCCGCCGCTAAAACCATTGATGCGCCGACGCAAACCCCGTCTATCGCGGCAATAACCGGATGCATACAGGACTGAATATTTTGCAATGCCTCGGCATGAAGCAGGCCATAATCACGGGCCTTGTTAAAGCCGCGCCGTTCGCGCACAAATTCATGAATATCAGCCCCGGCACCAAACCCGGCACCGGCACCACCGCGAATAACCACACAGCGCAAATCATCGCGCGCGCCCAAATCGGCAATCATCCGCGAAAGTTCGGCCCACATCGGTTTTGTTAGCGCATTTTTACGTTCAGCCTGATGAATGGTCACGGTGGCAATGCCCGCATCGATATTTGCAATCAGCCCGGCGTCTGTCATCATGGCACTGCCCCCTTAAAGCAAATAATTCCGTGTGGTTACCGATAACGCGATTTGCGCCAATTGCCAATCCGCCACAGGTTCGCCATTACAATAAATTACAATTCACAGATGTGCATCTTCAATTCCAGCCACCCGAAATTACAATCTGCCTATGCTGGTGATATCCTGCCTCAAAACATCATTTTGTTTTAGATCTGATATTTCCATTCTGTCGGTATAACTTTGCTGGCAGACATCAATAAATTGTTATTCCTGACCATTTGGTCAGCGGCTTTTCTTTGCGCTTTGGCCGATAAAAGGCTAAGACGGGCGCGTTATCCGAGCCCAGAGGAAATACAGCCATGTCAGACCCGTCCAAAACTGCTTCGCATTGTTCATATGCTGCCAAAACTGTCGCCCGTATCCTGCTTGATATCGGTGCGGTCAATTTTCGCCCGGAAGAACCCTATATCCTGACATCCGGCTGGGCCAGCCCCACCTATATTGATTGTCGCAAGCTGATTTCGTTTCCGCGTGCCCGCCGCAAAGTCATTGATCTTGCCGCCCGCCAGATTTCGGACAATGCCGGTTACGAACGGTTTGACGCTGTTGCCGGTGGTGAAACAGCTGGCATTCCCTATTCAGCCTGGCTGGCCGAGGCCCTGGACCTGCCGATGCAATATGTGCGCAAGAAACCCAAAGGTTTTGGTCGCCAGGCCCGCATCGAAGGCGATATTCATGAAAACCAGCGTGTTTTGCTGGTCGAAGACCTGGCAACCGATGGCGCATCAAAGGTTAACTTTGTTAATGCTCTTCGTGACGCCGGTGCCGAATGCAAACATGCGTTTGTTGTCTTCTTTTATGGCGTGTTCCCCAATGCCCTTGAAGAACTGAAAAAAGACGATATCGAACTGCATTATCTATGCACCTGGCACGACGTGTTGGCTGTCGCCCAGGAAGGCGAATATTTCAGCAAGGAAGCGATTGCCGGTGTACGTGATTTTCTGGCCGACCCGATTGGCTGGTCAAAATCGCATGGCGGCAAACACGATTAATTCCTGCTTTTCGCCGCCAAATCAACCGATGTTGAAAGCCGCCCCAACCGGGCGGCTTTTTGCATGGAAGCAACACGGCGTTGCACCAAAGCAAAAATTCAATCACATTGAAAGACAATGACAATTTGACGGGTCCGCCCGCGCGACGGAGGCATGAATGCGTAAACTGATCGGGATTTTGCTGTTAGGCTGGGTCACCCTGACATCAGCCGGCATTGCCCAGGCCAACGAAACCCTTAAAATCGGTATTAGCGGCTACCCCGAAACCTTGCATCCTGCCTTTTCATCCTCTGCGGTGCAATCCTATATCCTGGGCTTCGTCCGCCGTCCGATCATGGTTTATAATCACGCCTGGAAAATCGCCTGTATGCTTTGCGATGCAGTGCCATCCTTTGACAATGGCCTTGCCAAAAAAGTCCCGCTTGCCAATGGCAAGGAAGGCGTACAGCTTAGCCTGTCATTACCCGAAAGTGCCAAATGGGGTGACGGCGAACCGCTAACAACCAAAGACGTTGCCTTTAGCATTGCCGTTGGTCAAAACAAGGATGTTGCCGTTGCCGACAAGGAAGTTTTCGACCGGATTGTCGATTTCAAAATCGTTGATGACCACCATTTCACTGTCACCCTCGACCGGATCGATTACAGCTATAATGCCTTTATGGGTGTTGAAATTTTACCGGCCCATCTGGAAAAACCGATTTTTGATGAAGACCCGGCAACCTATCAAAAACGCAGCCTGTATGTCACGGCACCCGCGACCCCCGGCCTGTGGTTTGGCCCCTATCTGGTGACAAAGGTCATTACCGCCAGTGCCGTGATGCTGGAAGAAAACCCTTACTGGTGGGGGAAAAAACCGCAAATCGCCGCCATACAACTGCGCAATTTTGAAAACACAGCCGCCCTTGAGGCATCCTTGCGCGCAGGCGAGATTGATTATACCCCCGGCGAAATCGGCCTGTCGCTGGATAAAGTGATCGGTTTTGAAAAACGGTTCGGCGATCAATACGATATTATTTATAAAAAGGGCCTGTCATTTTATCATCTTGACGTTAACAGTGCCTTTGCCCCGCTGGGAGACCGCCGGGTACGTCAGGCATTGCTATATGCCATTGACCGCAATGAAATCAGCCAGAAACTGTTTGCCGGTAAAAATGCGCCAACGCTGGATTTCATTCATCCTGACGACCCGGTTTTTACCGACGATGTTCCCCATTACCAATTTGATCCCGAAAAAGCAGATGCCCTGTTAAATGACGCCGGATGGACGCGCACAGGCAAGGCCATGCGCAAAAATGCCACGGGCGAAACCCTGCATTTCACCCTGTATGGCGCTACAGAAAGCAGCACCGGACAGTTAATTCAGCAAGTCTTGCAAAACCGCTGGAAACAGGCGGGTATTGATGTGGATATTTTAAACCAGCCCGCCCGGGTTTTGTTTGGCGAAACCCTGCCGCAACGCAAGTTTGATGGCCTGGCGATGTTTGGCTGGATATCGGCCCCCGAACACTTGCCACTCACCATTTTAAAATCCGATCAGATCCCAACCGCCGAAAACCATTACGAAGGTCAGAACTATACCGGATATAAAAATCCCAAAGTCGATGCCCTGATTGACCAGATCGAGCTGGAGCTTGATTTTGATAAACGCGTTCCGCTGTGGCACGAATTGCAAAAAATATATGCAACCGACCTCCCCGCCCTGCCCCTTTATCATGGTGAAAGCGGTTTCATTTTCCCCAAATGGCTAAAGGGCATTCGCCCGACGGGCCACATGTATCCCAGCTCGCTTTGGGCTGAGGAATGGTATCGCACGGATCAATAAACAGACATGCGGCGTTTTATTTTCAGTCGGCTTTGGCAAACCGCATTGGTCATGGTTTTGGTATCGTTTGGCGCCTATGTCCTGATCGGGCTGATGCCGGGCGACCCGATTGATCTGATGATCACGGCCAATCCGTCTATCACATCCGCCGATGTTGCCCGTCTTAAAGGCCTCTACGGGCTGGATCAGCCGTTAATTCTGCGCTGGCTGCACTGGTTGTGGGCGGCCCTGAACGGGGATTTTGGCTATTCCCGCCTGTTTACCCAACCTGTCACCACATTGATTGGTCCGGCCTTGGTCAACAGCCTGAAACTGATGCTGGCAAGCTGGGCGCTATCGCTGGCCATTGCCCTTCCTGCCGGCATTTATGCAGCGTTAAAACCGCAATCCTTTCGCGATTACGGCATTAACCTTGCCGCTTTTGCCGGCGTATCGATCCCGCCTTTCTGGCTGGGGCTGGTGGCGATTTTGGTTTTTGCCGTCACCCTGCGCTGGTTGCCCGCCGGCGGCACGGGCCAGCTTGACAATGCCAGTGGCTGGGAGGGCTTACGCTATATGGTTTTGCCCGTCGCAACCCTGACCATTGCCAGTGTCGGATCGCACATTCGCTTTGTCCGTGGATCCATGATCGAGGTTATGCGCCAGGATTTTATCCGCACGGCACGCGCCAAGGGCCTGTCGGAACGCGGCGTTGTCATCCGCCACGCCTTGCGCAATGGCATGATGCCGGTCGTGACCCTGCTGGGGCTGGAATTTGGCAGTTTGTTTTCGGGCGCATTGATCACGGAAACCCTGTTTTCATGGCCCGGCATGGGGCGACTTATTTACAATGCGGTGATCGGGTCTGATTACAATCTGGCAATGGCCGGGTTGATGCTGGCAACGCTGGTTACCTTGATCGGCAATTTGCTGGCCGACATTGGCTACAAACTTCTCGATCCGCGGGTGAAGCTGTCATGACCCAGCCGCAAAAAAGCAACATCACCCCCCATTCCCATCCCAAATCCGCCAGCCCGTGGCGTCTGGCAGCACGGCGGTTTTCGCGCCATAAGCTGGCATGGATCAGCTTGCTGATTCTGATGCTGTTTGCCATTGCATCGCTATGCGCGCCGCTGGTTGCCCATTTTCTGGGAACGGACGCGCAGGCGGTTGATTTATTCTCGCGCTATGGCGCACCCGGCCCTGATCATCCGCTCGGTACAGACGAACTGGGCCGTGATGTATTACTGCGCCTGTTATATGGCGGGCAGGTATCGTTAATGGTCGGGGTTAGTTCGGCTTTGTGTGCAGCGGTTCTTGGCACCATCATTGGTGTGATCGCCGGGTTTCGTGGCGGCTGGATCGACGGCTTTTTAATGCGTTTTACCGATGGGGTTATATCCCTGCCGTTGCTGCCATTGTTAATTGTACTGGCCGCGATTGACCCTGGCAAACTTGGCATTCCACGCGACATTATCAATGGCGAAAGTTTCAGCCTGTATCGCATTATCCTGATCATTGCCCTGTTCGGCTGGACCACCGTGGCACGGCTGGTACGTGCGGCAACACTGGCCCTGCGCGAACGCGAATTTGTAATGGCGGCAAGGGCGCTGGGCGGTGGACCGGTGCGCATTGTTATGCGCCATATTTTACCCAATGTTGTTACGCCCATCATCATTGCCACCACGCTGGCAGTGGGCAATGTGATTTTGATGGAAAGCGTACTTAGTTTTCTGGGCCTGGGTATTCAGCCCCCTGTGCCCAGTTGGGGAAATATGCTGACCCATGCGCAGGAATTTATCTGGGATGCCCCGCTGTTGGCCCTATGGCCGGGATTGCTGATTTTTATGACCGTTATTGCGGTAAACTTTTTGGGTGACGGGTTACAAGACGCACTGGACCCACGGGCAGATACGGACAAAATGCCCGACGCTGGACAGAATGACGCACAAGCGGCACAATGGAATGATCCAAGGGAAACAACGTCATGACGGCGACACCCCGGAACCGGGGCGACGCAACCGGTAGGCAAAGGAGCCTTGCATGACATATCAAAGCATATTTGAACGGCTCGCTTCGCTGGCAGGTTTGGCAACGCTTTTGGCCATCACGGCCTGTGCGCCAACCTATTCGCAGCAACAAAATGCAGCCAACGCCACACCATCCGGTATTGTCACCCCCTGGAGCTGGAACGAACAAAAGCCCCCGGCAGCACAACCACAAGCAACCGCGCCTGCGGCACAAGCAGCCCCCGTTGCCTCCAGCCCGTTTACAAAGGACAAAGCCCAACCGGCACCGTCAACGCCGGTCGAAAGCATCGCGCTATCGCCATTACAAAAAAACGAACTTGAAGAGGCCCGTATTGCCCTTGGCATTCTGGACCGCATGGCAAACCGCTGCCTGACCGAAGCAGATGCCGCGTCCTGCACCACTTTACAAGTCAACTGGCCCAACCTGTCACGGCAATTACGCCAAAGCCTGAGCGTGATTTCAGGCGAGGACTTTGCCGATCCCATCGTCCCGCAAACCGGCAGGAGTTTTCCGGTAACATCGTCACAAATGGGCAATGTACCACGCCGCCCGGCCACCGCGCCGCAAATGGCCCCGTCAATGCAAAAGGAAATTCCGATATCGCCCGGCGGCTAGACAACGTCCGCCGGTAAATCGAAAATTCCGACATAGTGTTTCGTCGCAAACACATTGAATTTTCAAACCAATGCCCTTAACGTTTGCGCGCATTACGTTATTTGGACTGCACACGGGCAGGTTTTTAAGCGTTGTTTTGAGATAGAACAAAGTTAACGTCAAATCGCTGGTTTATCCTGCCTTCATCATTATCGCCCGGCTGTTTTAACCCTTTGTCCGGGCCGCGCAGGAAGGAGCTTCTGGCAGATGTTTCGTGATATGCTTGTTCACATCGACAATACCAAACCATGCACCGAAAGGTTGTCGGTTGCGCTGACGGTTGCAAAGGCACACAAAGCCCATCTGACCGGTGTTTATGTTTTACCGCGCGCCGAAATTCCACGTTTCATGGAAGTCCAGATTTCGGCTGACATCATGGAAGCCCAGCGCCGCACCATCCGCGAAGGTGCCGCTGAAGCCAAAGTTACCTTTACCGATGCCTGCGAAAAAGCCGGTGTGCCGTTTAGCTGGCAGGAAGTAAATTGCCTGGCAACCGAAATTGCCGACACCGTTGCCATGTATGCCCGCCATCATGACCTGACGGTTCTGGGCCAGTATGACCCGGAAAGTTCTGATCCGTCGTCGACATCGGAAATGCCCGACAAGGTTATTCTGACCGCCGGCGCGCCGGTTCTGGTTGTGCCACGTTATGGCAAATACGAAACCGTTGGCACCCGTGTCATGGTCGCATGGAAACCCTATCGCGAGGCTGTTCGCGCCGTAAATGACGGCATGTCGTTTCTGGAAAATGCCAAATCGGCGCTGGTTCTGTGTGCGGACCCCAACAAAGCCGCGCGTGACTCCATTCCGGTTCCCGGTGTGGACATTGCCGACCGCCTGGCACGCCACGGCGTTAATGTGCGCAAGGAAACCATGAATGCCGAAGGCATCAGTGTGGGTGACCTGTTATTGTCGCGCGCCGCTGATGAAAGCATCGATTTGATGCTGTGCGGGGCCTATGGCCGCCCGCGCCTGCGCGAACTGATGCTGGGCGGTGTCACCCAACACCTGCTTAAACATATGACGGTTCCGGTGCTGTTTTCGCACTAGTCTTTTTCAATATCCCGTCGACCATTCGCACAAAACGGCTGATCGCAAGATTGGCCGTTTTGCCTTTGCGCCTGCCCCGCCGCGCGCAAAATTGCACCTTCCTGCCTTTTTTCGGTTTGTTGATCCCCTTGTCGCAGTGCCCCGTCGCCGCATTTCCATCCCTGATGCAAGAAATGATTCCCCCTTGCGAAACAAGCCGATAAAGTCGCGACAAACATCCTTACCCGATTTACGAGGTTCACCATGTCCACCACCACAGATACCTCCCCGGAAACCACAAGCAGTTCGTTGGGAAATTCTGCTGCCAGCCGCGACGTTGCCAGTGTTTTGCACCCTTACACCAATTTTACTGCGCACGAAAAAACCGGCCCGCTGATCATTACCAAAGGCAACGGTATTTATGTGAGCGACGATAATGGCCGCGACTATATCGAAGGTATGGCTGGTCTTTGGTGTGCATCGCTGGGCTTTAGCGAAAAACGGCTGGTGGCTGCGGCAACAAAACAGCTGGAAACCCTGCCATTTTACCATAACTTTGCCTCGCGCAGCACCGACCCGACCATTGATCTGGCGGCAAAACTGCTTGAACTGGCCCCGGTGCCGATGTCGAAAATATTTTTCGCCAATTCCGGGTCCGAGGCCACGGACAGTGCGATAAAAATGGTGTGGTATTATCACAATGCCATTGGCCGCCCGGAAAAGAAAAAAATCATTTCGCGCAAGCGCGGCTATCACGGGGTAACGGTGGCTTCGGCATCGCTAACCGGGCTGCCGGGCAATCATAAACTGTTCGATTTGCCAATTGATCGCATTTTGCACACCGAAACCCCGCATTTCTGGCGCGAAGCCCAGCCCTATGAAACCGAAGAAGATTTTGCCACCCGTATGGCCGAATCACTGGAAGACCTGATTCAAGCCGAAGGCCCCGAAACAGTCGCCGCCTTTATCGCCGAACCGATCATGGGGGCTGGCGGGGTGGTTGTACCGCCACGCACCTATTTTGAAAAAATTCAGGAAGTGCTGGACCGCTACGACATTCTGTTTATTGCCGACGAGGTGATTTGTGGTTTTGGCCGTACCGGGCGCATGTTTGCCACCGAAACTTTCCGCCTTAAACCCGATATGATCACGGTGGCAAAGCAGCTTTCATCGGCCTATCAGCCGATTTCAGCGCTGTTCATCAATGAAAAGATTTATCAGGCTCTGAAAAAAGGCGCGGATGAAGTTGGCGTATTCGGGCATGGTTTTACCTATTCCGGCCATCCGGTTGCCGCTGCCGTTGCCCTTGAAACCCTTAAAATTTACGAAGATGATGGCATTATTGATCATGTTCGCAGTGTTATGGGGCATTTTCAGCAACGCCTGCGCGATCTGAACAAATTTGAAAATGTTGGAGAAACCCGGGGCAAGGGCCTGATTGGTGCCTTTGAACTGGTGGCTGACAAATGTGCCAAAACACCCTTTACCCCAACCGGTTGGGCAGGAAAGGCCGTTGCCGAGCTTTGCCTGCAACACGGGGTTATCCTGCGCGCGATGGGCGACAGCGTTGCCATGTGCCCGCCATTAATCATTACCGATGCGCAAATTGATACCATGTTTGACGGCATAGAAGCCGCCCTGACCCAGTGGCAACAGGCAATTTAACGGCTATCACCCTGCCCGGCGCAGACTCGATCTTTCCCGGGGCCTTGCATATCGCTCAGGCCCCGGGCGTTCACACCTGCCAGGCGACGGACCAATAATTTAGAAACGATGTTTCATGGTGCGTTGCAGCGACTCTGTCATCGGATATTTCGCAACTCATCGGGGCGAAGACCGTGGGAATTTGCACCAGAACTGCCTGCCAGATAATTGATTTTCATCACATAACCGTGTTGAAACAGTCACGGTTTCGCATATTTCTTGCCATTTAAACCACGCATGTGTGCCATGTGGGCAAAATTACGGCAGTTGGGCTTGCCAAACCCGGCCATTACCGCCAAATTGGTGCCAGGGGCGAGATCGACACATAACAGGATGGAACGCCTTTCTGCCAGCATGGTTCGTGGTGAGACTGGAATCGCTTAAAAATTTGATGCGGGTCAATGCGGTGGACCAATAAATGGTCAATAACCGCACCACACCCCCGGACAGGACGCGCCCGGAAATGCTGTTCCCGCCAGATCAAAACGATCAACGGGATAGATAAGGACCTTCGCGGGTTGTACCGCACACAAACCGTGAAGCGACAGGCGAAAGATGCAAAGATGAATTATAACAACTTCTTCAAAGACGCGCTTGGTGGCCTTAAGGCTGAAGGCCGTTATCGTGTATTCGCCAATCTTGAGCGCATCGTCGGTGAATTTCCGCGTGCCTGGCTTCATACCGGAAATGGTGAAGACCCGCGCAAAATTACAGTGTGGTGTTCAAACGACTATCTTGGCATGGGGCAGCACCCCAAGGTTCTTGAAGCCATGCAGGCCGAAATTACCGGACAGGGTGGCGGTGCCGGTGGCACGCGCAATATTTCCGGCTCCAACCATGTCCATGTCGCACTTGAAGAAGAACTTGCCGATCTGCACGGCAAGGAAGCCGCCCTTCTGATGACATCAGGTTATGTCGCCAACTGGACAACCCTTTCCACATTGGGCACCAAACTGCCCGATTGTGTGATTATTTCCGATGCGTTCAACCACAATTCCATGATCGAAGGCATGCGCCACTCCAAGGCAGAGCGTCGCATCTGGAAACATAATGACGTTGAGCATCTCGAACAGATTCTGGCTGACCTTGGCCCTAACCGCGCCAAGATTGTCGCCTTTGAATCGGTTTATTCGATGGATGGTGATATCGCACCGATCAGCGAAATTCTTGACCTGTGCGAAAAATACAATGCCCTGTCCTATCTTGACGAAGTTCATGCCGTTGGCATGTATGGCCCGCATGGCGGCGGTGTTGCCGAACGCGACGGTGTAATGGACCGGGTTGATATTGTTCAGGGGACGCTTGCCAAGGCATTTGGTGTTATTGGTGGTTACATTGCCGGTAAAACCGAAATCGTCGATTTCGTGCGCAGCTTTGGCAATGGCTTTATCTTTACCAGTTCCCATCCGCCCAGCATTGCCGCAGGTGCCCTCGCCAGCATTCGCCATTTAAAAGAAAGCAATGTTGAACGCGAAGCGCAAAAAGAACGCGCCGAAACCCTGCGCCAGCGCATGCGCGATGCCGGCCTGCCGGTGATGGATGCCCCCAGCCATATCGTACCGTTAATGGTGGGTGATGCCGCGATGTGCAAGGAAGCCAGCGACCGCCTGCTCTATGATCACGACATTTATGTCCAGCCAATCAACTATCCGACAGTGCCGCGCGGCACCGAACGCCTGCGCTTTACCCCTGGCCCCCTGCATAATGATGAATTGATCGACCATCTGATCAATTCATTGCTGACCGTCTGGGGCCAGTTAGGCATTCAAAAGGCTGCCTGACCCCATAACGGCTTTGTTACAAACTGTGTGCGCATAACAGTTTCAAACCCCGCCCCTGTGGCGGGGTTTTGTTTGCCTGCGCCATGGTCATCCCCCTTCCATCTGCGCGGGTTTAAGAACCGACAACGCAACAATCCCCGGCACATTTTGTTGTCAGACCCTTTGCCGCTTTGTCCTGTTTGCAATTGCGCATGTTGGCTCTATATTCTGATGGTGGAAAATAATTGCAGCCCCTCAATTTTCTTGCAATTAAGAACCGTTCGCGTTAACGTCGGAACCTGTAATGGATCGGGAACCGCCATGTATACGGATAGAACCTTGCTGCCCAAAGAATGTCTTCGCCTCTGCGCACTTGGAACTTTGGCCCTGTCGGACAAACCGATCAGTTATGCTGATCTGGCCAATCTGGTGCGCCATTTCACGGCCCATATCATGGGGCCGTCGCTCGACATGATGGGGTCTTCGCTTCAGCTTTTGAAACTTGAAGGGCTGGTGCGTGAAACATGTGGTGCGGGTGGCAAGGGTGAAGGTGAACTATCCCTTACCAATGCCGGGCGGCAAAAGTTTGATGAATTAATGCAAGGCACCCTGCGCGATACATCGGGCGAGCTGTCACGTTTGGTCATGGCCCTTAAAATGCGATTTCTGCATTTGCTGGATGATGAAACCCGCCGCGACCAAATTGAAATTCTGCAAGATGTTTGCGAACTTGAACTGGACCGGATGCTTGTCCTGCGCGAACAACATGCCGATGATGTCGGCGCTTTTGTTGGCTGGATCGATATGGAAGTTTCCCGTTTGCGCCAGAAACACGCGTGGCTGACCACCTTAATTGCCCCGGAAAATGTATCTTCGTCCTGAACAGCCCGGCGACGTCTCCGCCATTGCGGGGTTGATCATACAGGCATGTTATCAAGCCCCGTACTGCGACGGCGCTAAACAACTTGTTATGGAAAAACGCTGCAAATCAACCATCGGCTGTATCGATTATTGCTAAAATACAGGGGAAAATCCCCGGTCACGCCGCCTTTCCCCCGTAATGATCAATAACAATCCAGGCAACTGCCCCTTCCAAGGGCGTTGCCAATTTAAATGTGGCTTGAACTAGCCGATTAATCCGCCTTCACGCTCGCCCAAAATCCAATCCGGCCCATCATTACCAAAGTTGCAATCAACCTGTGCTGGTTCCGACGTTGTGAAATACAAATTACCAGCATATTTGACCGCAAACAAAAGTGGCGCTAAAGTCATTTTTTTGCAAAATATTGCCGTGATTTCATGGCGTAATGGCAACTCACCTGCTTTGTGCCTGTTTTTGAAAGAGTGTAAACTTGTCCAATTCCGATACAACGATACAACAAGAAAACTCTTACGAGCCCACACAAAATTTCGGTACAGACGGGATCAATCCCATGGACAGGCCAAGCCGGATCACCCGGTTTTTTATGGCAATTGTTTCATGGGCCGAACGCCTTAATTATAAATACGCCAAACTGGGAAATCCGCCCGTTTACGACAATGCGACCTTTCCATGGGCTGCCGAAGTTGAAAAAGAATGGCCAGCCATTCGCAAGGAACTGGAGCAGGTTTTACAGCGCCAAAGTGACCTGCCGTCGTTTCAGGATATTTCAACCGACGTCAAAACGATTTCGACCGATGCACATTGGAAAACATTTTTCATTCTGGGCTTTGGTATAAAATCGGAACAGGCAATCAGGACCTGCCCGGAAACCTGGCGCATTGTGAATAAAATCCCGGGTCTGACAACCGCGATGTTTTCAATCTTTGAACCGGGCAAGCATTTGCCGCCGCATCGCGGCCCCTATAATGGCGTTTTACGGATGCATCTGGGCCTGATTGTTCCCGATCCTGCCGACAAACTTGCCATTCGTGTTGACCAGCAGGTATGCCACTGGCAGGAAGGCAAGGTTCTGATTTTTGATGACGCCTATGAACACGAGGCGTGGAATCACACCGATAAAACCCGGGTTGTGCTGTTTGTGGACTTTGAAAAGCCGTTAAAATTTCCGGCCCGCCTTGTTCATAAAATCCTGATGAGTCTGGCCATTTTCACGCCGTTCCTGAAAGAAGGGCTGGATAACCATAAGGAATGGGAAAAGAAATTTTACGCCGAAGCCGAAAAGTTGCGTAATCAACCCGGAAAATAAAGCAACACGTCACCGCCGATTGCAAAATGGCAATCGATATATGCCAAAGAACCCCGGTTTAATCAAACCGGGGTTCTTTGTTATCTGGTTGGCAAAATCAGTAAAGATGCTGTCCGCCGGTTACAAATATCTCGGTGCCGGTGACGTAACTTGACTCGTCACCGACCAGATAATGCACCGCAGCGGCCACATCTTCCGGCGTTCCCATGCGGTTCATGGGAATACGCGGCACCAGGGCTTCGTATTCCGGCGAAATCATAGCCGTTTTAATTTCTCCAGGCGCAACAGCATTAACCCGCACGCCAAGTTCGGCAAATTCAACAGCCATTTCGCGCGTCAGGCCGGACAAAGCCGCCTTTGATGTTGAATAGGCCGAGCCGGCAAAAGGATGCACATAATGCCCCGCAATCGAGGTGATATTGCAAATGGCCCCTTTCCCCCGGTGAAGAGCAGCCGCAAAACCACGCGCCAGCATTAACGGGGTGAAAAAGTTAATTTCAAAAACATCGCGCCACCCTTCAAGGTCACCATTCAGGCAACCAAGGCGTTCCTTGTAGGGTGTTTTGGGCGACACCCCGGCATTATTGACCAGGGCATGTAACGGGTCATCGCCTAGCACATCATTTGCCTGGGCAATAAAACTTTCGACATCTTCGGGTTTGGACAGATCGGCACGAATGTGAATGCCTTGAGACGGGTCCCGCGGACAGCTGGGCGGTGGTGCCTCGCGCGAACAACAAATAACCCGCCAGCCACGCTGGGCAAAATAACCAACGGTCACATGGCCAATCCCACGGCTGGCCCCGGTAAGAACAACGGTTTTCGGGGCGGCGGCGTTGCTCATAAATGGCTTCCTTGCTGGTGGCGATACTGACCGCCGTTTATATCACTCAGGCCCAACAGAATGAAGACACCCGTTGGGGGTTTCAGCCCGATATTTTACAGATCATTCTTCGATGGTAGTCTGGCATCGGAATAAAACCATAACCCACCCGCGAATTGCTGACTTTGATGTACCTTGTTGATATAGGCCGGTTAAACAGCAAACGCTACCAGCCCGTCAGGGGAAAAGGCAAAAGTCATGTGCAGCCGGTTTGATTTAAATACTGACATTCGGGCATTTCAGGCCCGACTGGCATTGGATATGGCCGAAATGATACGGCAGCGTCCCTTGCCCTTGTCGCCCGCGACACGGCAAAACCGCACCCAACATAATGATGATCCGGCCCCATCGGCTAAACCGGCGGAGCATAAAAATCATGTTGATCAAACAAACCCAAAGGCCCCGCAAAAGGCGGCACAGGCCAAATCCGCCACAGACATAAGTGAAGATGGCACAAGCAATGAAACAGGCGATAATCTTGAGAATAGCGGATTTAATGGATTATCGGGAATCAAGCGCCCAACAGACCCGATTGCCGTCATTATACCGGCATGGTCCCTATCGCTGCGCAAATGGGGTTTAGCCCGCCACGACGGTGGCGACAATATGGCAAAAAGCCAGGCTGCAAAAGGCCTGCTTATTAATGCACGTGCCGAAACGCTGGCGCAAAAACGAACATTTCGCCCGTTATTGCAACGGCGCTGCCTGATACCGGCCACCGGCTGGTTTGAATGGCGCAAGAATGGGCAAAATCGTTATAAAAACCATATCACCCTGCCAAACCATGCCCCGTTTCTGTTTGCCGGGCTGGAAAACGGTGACGACGTTGTGATCATCACATGCCCGCCATCCCCTGTGATCCGTCATATTCACAACCGTATGCCCGCCATTATCGGGCCCGGCCATATCCATAAATGGCTGGATCAACAGCAGGATTTTTCTGCGGTGCGGCATATGTTGCGCCCCACCCCCAACCATCTTCTGGCGTGGAACGAAGAACCACAGGCGGGATCGGCACACACACCTTCATCACCGGTTTCCGACAACCAGTTTGACCTGTTTTAAGACTTTCGTAAGCGCAAGTCGAAAGAAGGCTGACGTCACTTCCTGCCGATGAAAGACAGGTTATTCGACATCAATATCGTTAGCACCACAGGGCACAACAGCTTCCACGACCCTGTGGGGCGAACGTGCAAAAACAGCACCCAGATCGGGTAATTGTGCCGTTTCCGCAATTTCAGAAGCCAGTTCTTCAGACATTGCAGCGAAATCGATTACATCGCGCAAAGACAACATTGGGATAACCCCCTCGCCAGACATTTCTCCAGGACGCAAGCCCGCCCCACGACATTTTTTTGTAATAATTACCCAAACCCTGATCCTTTTTGTTCGCATGCGCAACAAAAAAAGGCGCAGAAAACTGCGCCTTTTTCCCGTCATCATACTAATATTTCGATTTTCTGATGGAATTTCAACAAGATGGGTTACGTATGCGTCAATGCATTATCCACAAGGGCAAGGAACACTTGGCCAGCATATCCTGGGTAACACCGCCCAAAATCATTTCCTTAAATCGGGAATGGCTGTAAGCCCCCAAAACAACACTATCAGCGCCGCATTTTTCAGCCGCATCCATCAAGGCTGCCGCAACATTGGACTGATCGGGCCGTAAATCCACATTGGCCTTCACCCCGTGCCAAACGAACTGATCAGCAAGGGCCTGTGCGGTTGCCCGGCCATGTGGCACCTCGCCCACACTGACAATGGTAATCTCGCTGGCCTGCCGCAAAAGCGGCATTGACGACGTAACAGCCCGGGCAGACTCGACCCCGCCATTCCATGCAATCATAACCTTGGCGCCAACATCAGCAGGAATAACACTGGGTGTTACCAGCAATGGTCGCCCGGTTTCCATCAGGCAGGCATCAAATGTCAGCGACGCGGCAGCTTCGCGCGGGTCACGGCCAATCACCACAAGGTCAAACAAACGACCGCGACGGGCAACCGTTTCATCTTCCCGCCCGTCATCGCGGCGCCACGCACAGGTTGGCTGCAATGTCGCCTGCGGGAAATCGGCCTCGGCAATACCGGCGGCCTGACGCGCCTGAAAATAGGCAGATTCGGCATTTGCCAGGCGTTTTTTGGTTTCCTTCTCGGCCGCTCCCATCATTTCTTCAATGATCAGGCCCGACATGCCCTCGCCCACAATCGGAATAACATCCTGTGGTTCAGGGGCAACAAACAAAACTTCCAGATGGGCATCAAACCGCCGGGCGACATTAAATGCCAGCGACAAAACCCGCTGGTCCATATCCGATCCAGCGACCGGAGCCAAAATCGTACGTACAGCCATGGTCTAAATACTCCACATTCGCGTTGAACCTGACACATTAACCAGCCTTTCGGGCCGGAATTTCAAACGGGGAACAAATTCCTCTGAAAAAACAGTATCACGTCGATTATCTGCACTGTCTTTGTCTGAAATCAAAACTTTCGAATTTGTCAAATCTGCGCTCCAACCTGATCGCAGGCAAATTATTACTGGCAATATTGCCATTTGGTTCAATCGCCCCAATCTTGAAAGAATGACGGGTCGCTTGCTTCTGGTAAAACGGGTCTCATCACGACAATTGGATCAAATTCCGTTTTAATTTTGACGAAAGCACCAAAACTGTAACATTAAATTTGTTAACAGGCGAAAAGGTTGGCATTTTATGGTACTTTATCGCTCGTTCCAAAATGGTTTCACCATCGTTCAACGCACTTGCAAGCCTACAGGCCAAGACCAAAAACAATGAACTATAACGAATTGTACGACAACGCGCTTGAGGCATCCGAATTTCTGAAATCGCTGGGCAACCAGTGGCGGTTGATGATTTTATGTTCGCTAGGCACAACAGAAAAATCTGTTGGAACACTGGAAGGTGAATTGCAGCTTAAGCAATCCGCCCTGTCACAGCATCTGGCACGCTTGCGGCGCGACGGGCTGGTTAAAACCCGGCGCGATGCACAAACAATATATTATTCAATCAAGGACCCCAACGTAATGAAGGTGATCCTTGTGTTACAGGAAGCATTCTGCCCGCCGGAAAACCCGGATGCGGAACCACAATAGCGGCCCCCACATAACAACCCCATGCACAGAATGGGGCAAAGCCCCGCCCACGCCCGGACCCGCTACCAGGTTTATGGAAACAGTTTTTCCACCAGCCAGCCGGTCCCTTCGGCGTCACGGGTGTAAAGTTGGCGATCATGCAGGCGAAACGTTCCTTCGGACCAGAACTCGATGCGGTCGGGCACCAGGCGGAAACCGCCCCAATGATCGGGGCGAGGCACCTTGCCAAAGCCGAATTTTGCGGTAAATTCCGCCACCCGTTTTTCCAGGTCAAACCGGCCTGACATCGGGCGCGACTGCACCGACGCCCATGCCCCGATCTGGCTGCCGCGCGCGCGAGATTGAAAATAGGCATCCGACTCGGCTTCATCCACCCTGGTGGTCGGCCCTTCGATTCTCACGCAACGTTCCAGTTTTTTCCAGTGAAAGCACAATGCAGCATAGGCATTTTCACCAAGTTGCGTGCCCTTGCGGCTTTCGTAATTGGTATAAAAAACAAACCCTTCGGGATCGAACCCTTTTAGCAACACAACGCGCGCAGAGGGCCGCCCCTGTGCATCTGCGGTCGCCAGTGTCATGGCGTCAGGATAGGTATCTTCCTTGTTTTTCGCCTCACGGAACCACACATCAAACAAATCGAATGGATCATTGTGGGCGACATGCCCAATTTTTGTCGTAATTTTCTCGTCCATTACGCTAAACGGTCCTTTGACAACGTATAAGGTTCAACTGGTTGGCATCTTGCGACAGACAGGATCATACAACAAGACCAGTCCGCCTTTTTAAATACATATCGGTTGGGACAGTAAAGACAAGGTAGGCATGAATATAATGAAAGCACGTTCTTTTATCATCCCCGTGATGCTCGGCACATTTTTGATGGCGGGTTGCGCTGAAAACCAGGGCACCAAACAGACCGCAGGCGGCCTTTTGGGCGCTGTTGGCGGTGCTGTTGCAGGCGCACAGTTTGGCAAAGGCAAAGGCCAGCTGGTCGGTGTGGCATTGGGGACACTTGCCGGTGCCATGATCGGCAGCGAAATCGGCAAGTCGCTTGACAATGCCGACCGTGCGATGATGCAAAACACCACCCAGCACACCCTTGAAACCGCACCGGTTGGTCAGACAAGCACCTGGTCAAACCCCGATAGCGGCCATTCGGGCACCATCACCCCGACCCGAACCTATCAGAAACCTGAAAACGACCAGTATTGCCGTGAATACCAGCAGACTGTCATGATCGGCGGCGAAAAACAGCAGGCCTATGGCACGGCCTGTCGCCAGCCCGATGGCACATGGAAAGTCGTTAATTAACGACCGCATGAACAGGCAAAACGGCGCAGCGCATTAGCCCTGCGCCGTTTTTGTATATGTTGGCTAAAAATTGCAAAAACACTTACGATCATAACCAAGACCCGCTAATAATAGCCGCGTGCCGATAACACCGTTTTCGGCCCCATCATGTTTCACTTTTTCCAACCAGGCTGGCAATGCAGGACCCATACAAGATCCTTGGCGTAACCAAAACGGCCTCGCAGGACGAAATAAAAAAAGCCTATCGCAAACTTGCGCGTGAACTTCATCCGGACCTTCATCCGGACGACACCAAAATTGAAGAAAAATTCAAAAAGGTTTCCGCTGCATACCATTTGCTGGGCGATGCCGAACGCCGCAAAAAATACGATAATGGCGAAATCGATGCCGACGGGCGCGACACCGGGCCATTTGGCCGGGCGGGTGCCGGTGGCGGCACCTATCGCAGCAGTGCGGGTGCGGGGCGCGACCCGTTCGGTTTTGGCGGCCACAATGCCGAAGATATTTTTGACGAAATTTTTGGTAACCGTGCCGGCGCACGCGGCGGTTTTGGCGGGCAGCGCGACACCCGTGTCAAAGGCCCCAATATTTCCTATGAACTTAGCCTTGATTTAAAAGAAGCCCTGATGGGCACAATCAAGCGCATCAATCTTGCCAGCGGCAAACAGTTAGAAGTGCGCATTCCCCCCGGCAGCGAGGACGGGCAAACCCTGCGCCTGAAAAATCAGGGTATGGCGGGTATGCATGGGGGCGATGCCGGCGACGCCTTAATCAAGCTGCATGTCCATACCGACCAGCAATTTCGCCGCGAAGGCAATGACCTTCATTGCGAGCTGGCCATTTCCCTGCCCGAAGCCCTTGTTGGCGGGTCAATCGAAGTGCCAACAATTGATGGCAAGGTTTCAATGAAAATCCCCGCGAACGCCAATAGCGGCACCACCATGCGCCTGCGTGGCAAGGGTGCGCCCTATGACAAAGGCGACAAACGCGGCGACCAGTATGTTCACCTGACGGTAAAACTTCCGGAAAACCGCGACCGGGAGTTGATCGATTTCATCGAAAAATGGTCCCGTGACCATCCCTATTCGGTGCGATAACGCCTAAAACAACATATCAATCAGGGCCGTTACACACCATATTTGTAACGGCCCTGTTTATTTTATCGCCCGGCTGATTAATACATTCCCACACCTGTCCCGCCCCGGTTTATTTTCGCAGTTTCCTTAAAAACAGAGGCCCCATGACTGTCGATATTATCTGGAATGGCCCGCAAACAGCCGATCTGACGATTATTCTGGCGCACGGGGCCGGCGCACCGATGGACAGCCCCTTTATGACTGAAATGGCACAAAGGCTAGCGACACATGGCTATCGCGTGGGACGGTTCGAATTTCCCTATATGGCAAAGCGCCGTATGGATGGTAAAAAACGCCCGCCAGACCGCGCGCCGGTTCTAATTGAAACCTTTCACAGCTTGATCAATCATATTGGCGCGCCTGAAAGGCTGGTCATCGGCGGTAAATCGATGGGTGGACGCATCGCCAGCATGATTGCCGATGACATGACTGTGAAAGGCTTGCTGTGCCTGGGTTATCCGTTTCACCCAACGGGCAAGCCGGAAAAAACCCGCATAGATCATTTGCACACGCTAAAAACACCAACACTTATTTGTCATGGTACCCGCGATCCGTTTGGCTCGCCCGATGAAATCGCCAAATATTCCCTTTCACCTGCAGTGCTTATGCATTGGGTTGAAGACGGCAACCACGATTTTACACCGCGCAAAAGCTCCGGGCGCGATACCGGGCAAAACCTGGATGATTGCGCCCGGGCAATTCACAGCTTTCTGCAGAACCTTATCTCCCTGCCCTAAAATACAGTGACCAAACCCGATCAAAGAAACGCGACAGTTGACGGGTGTTTGTTAAGTCTGCCTGTCGCCTATGAGATATGGGATATTTCCATTAAGGGGCCGGTTAATCTGTTTTGGTCAATACAGGCAAATATAAACCGGTCGATCTGATCAATATCAACGCCATAGCGATCTCGCTTTAATATTAGCAATGCGGAAAATACAGATAGCTCCGCATTTTTCGCACACCTTTCATGACCCTTGGTCATTTATGTGTTGAAGGGTCGTCATTGATCTGCTCGCAAAGGAAGTTCCATGCACCGTCAGCGAATACGTCATCCGCGATTTTGGGATCGTGTTGTTAGCGCCGAAGAAGCCGCCAGCCTGATCAAGGATGGCATGGTCATTGGCATGAGCGGATTTACCCGCGCGGGCGAGGCAAAGGCGGTCCCCATGGCGCTTGCCGAACGGGCAAAAACCGACCCGCTTAAGATAACGTTGATGACCGGCGCATCGCTTGGCAATGACCTGGACAAAACCCTGGCCGAAGCCCATGTACTGGCACGCCGTATTCCGTTTCAGGCCGATCCGGGCCTGCGCAAGGCGATTAATAACGGCGAAGTCATGTTTGTTGACCAGCATTTGTCAGAAACGGTTGAACAACTGCGAACACAACAAATTCCAGCCATCGACATTGCAGTGATCGAGGCCGTCGCCATTACCGAAGAAGGCGGCATCATTCCGACAACGTCGGTCGGCAATTCGGCCAGTTTTGCCATTCTGGCAAAAAAGGTAATTATCGAAATTAACCTGTCGCAATCCGACACGCTGGAAGGCCTGCACGATATTTATATTCCGTCACGCCGCCCGACCCGCCAGCCAATCCCGGTGGTTTCGCCCGAAAGCCGGGTGGGGTTTCCGTTTATTCCGATTGATCCCGATAAAATTGCGGCCATCGTTGTTACCCAAAAGCTTGATAGTTCATCCACCATCCTGCCCCCCGATGATGACACCCGCGCCATTGCCGGGCATCTGGCGGATTTTTTGGGTAACGAGGTCCGCAAAGGCCGCCTGACCAATGAATTACAACCCTTGCAGGCTGGCATTGGCACCATCGCCAATGCCGTGATGCATGGCTTTATCGACACGCCATTTCATAATCTGAAGATGTATTCCGAGGTATTGCAAGACTCGACCTTTGATCTGTTTGACGCCGAAAAACTGGATTTCGCATCCGGGTCGTCAATCACCCTGTCGCAGCCTAAATACCAGCAGGTCATTGCGGATATGGACCAGTATAAACACAAACTGATCCTG
The DNA here is from genome assembly GCF_002115825.1 of Thalassospira sp. MCCC 1A01428. GTDB lineage: Bacteria > Pseudomonadota > Alphaproteobacteria > Rhodospirillales > Thalassospiraceae > Thalassospira. The sequence continues at coordinate 157,557 of NZ_JFJZ01000010.1, forward strand.
CGCCCGCAAGAGATCAGCAACCACCCCGAGGTGATCCGTCGTCTGGGGCTTATCTGCATCAACACCGCCCTGGAATTTGATATTTACGGTAATATCAATTCCACCCACGTTGGCGGCACGCACATGATGAACGGCATTGGCGGATCGGGAGATTTTGCCCGCAACGGCCATATGTCGGTGTTTGTCACCAAATCCATTGCCAAGGGCGGCAATATTTCCAGCATCGTTCCGATGGTTAGTCATGTTGACCACACTGAACACGATGTTGATATCGTAATCACGGAAACCGGTTTGGCCGATTTGCGTGGTTTAGCCCCGCGTGAGCGCGCCCAAACCATTATCGCCAATTGTGCCCACCCGTCCTATCGCGATGATCTGGCCGATTATTATCGCCGGGCCTGTGGCCGTGGCGGTCACACACCCCACCTGATCGAAGAAGCCTTTTCCTGGCATGCTGCCTTTCGCACCCATGGCAGCATGAAATCAGACACCTGACCAAACCTTACCCCGACGATATACACCAAAGGATGCCTTTAACCGGGCATCCTTTGGTGTAACCGGCCTGCCCTGACAAAACAGACGCAGATATTTTCCATACCGTTTTGGCTGTAATTCTGACCCGTGATGTTATGATCACCGTACAGGATTAAAATACGCGCCATATAAACCCGGCCTTGTGTCGGAAAACAAACAGGCGCGTGCGATCAAACAGGCGGGCATGAATGGACAATTTCTGGCAATCAGACCGAATACTGGCATGGTTTGAACGGGCAACTGCCTGGATTGAAGCCAATTTATTGCTGGTACCGATCCTGTTACAGGTTGCAGCCGTCGCCTTTGCCGCCGTTCCCGCTGTTTTACTGGCATCCCCGGTTGCCAGATTGTTAACCCGGCTGCAAAACTGGCAAGGATTAAGCCACATCCCCGGGTTACGACGGTTTTGTGCCTCTCTGCCCGGTCTGTCGTTTCCCCTTGTTTTTGTGGTCATCATTTGGATCCTTGATGGCATCGCCATTCAAACATCCTACCCCCACAACGTGTTGCGCCTGGTTGCCAGCCTGCTAAATGCGTGGATTTTCATCCGCCTTGCCAGTGCCTTTATGAATGATCCGATTTGGGGCCGCACCATTGCCATTGTCGCCTGGAGCATCGCCGCCCTTAATATCGTCGGTCTGCTGACCCCCACCATCGACATGCTTGATAGCATCGCCCTTCAACTGGGATCGGTGCGTGTATCGGTCTACGGGTTGATCAAGGCCGTTTTATCGCTGGCAATATTGTTGTGGGTGGCATCGTTCGCATCGCATCTGTTTGAACAGCGTATTAACCGGGTGCATCGGTTAACGCCGTCGGTGCAGGTATTGCTGGTCAAGCTGCTTAAAATCGTTTTGCTATCGATTGCGGTGTTTTTTGCCCTGTCCACAATTGGCATCGACTTGACTGCACTGGCGGTTTTTGGCGGTGCAGTTGGTGTGGGCATTGGCCTTGGTTTGCAACGGATCGTTGCTAATCTGATCAGCGGGTTGATCCTGCTTTTGGACCGGTCGATCAAACCCGGCGACGTTATTGCCATTGGCGATACCTTTGGCTGGATCCAGTCGTTAGGGGCCCGTTACACTGCGGTGCGCACGCGCGATGGCACCGAATTTCTGATCCCCAACGAGGACCTGATCACCAACCAGGTTGAAAACTGGAGCCATTCGGACCTGCAATTGCGCCTGAAAGTCCCGGTCGGTATTTCCTATAACAATGACCCGCATCAGGCGATTGCCCTGTGCAATGCCGCAGCGGCAAAATGCAAACGCGTTTTACAAAGCCCCGGCCCCAATACCTTGCTGCGCGGCTTTGGCGATAATTCCGTCGATCTGGAAATCCGGTTCTGGATCAACGACCCGCAAAATGGGCGCGGCAATGTCATCAGTGAAGTTTTGCTTCATGTCTGGGATGAATTTAAGGAAAACGGTGTCGAAATTCCGTTCCCGCAACGCGACCTGCATTTACGCAGCAGCGATATAAGTTTGCGTGTTGAAACACCTGGCTCCCGCACACCCCGGGACCGTTCCCACCCAGAACTTTAACCTTCCCTGATATTGCCACAGTTCTTTCAGGTTCCTGTCAGCAGAACCTCGCACACTGCCCCTATCACAATGCAGGGGCAAACTGCACATGCTCAACCTGACCTATACCGAGAACGGCATTCCTGCGGCCTCGATGACAATCAAAAAGCGGGGCTTCCTTGATCATTTGCAAATGCACGCCGGTGCCATTTCGATATTAAGCCTGCTTGCGGCAGAACGGCCGGAAGTGGAAACATTTATTGCAAATATCTATGCCGATACATATGACGCCGCCCTGAAGGTGCAATATAGCAACCTGATGAGCGTACGTGACGACACCGGGCGTATCGTTGCCGCTCTCGGTTTTCGTTCGGCCGGGCACGGTCCCATTTTTCTGGAACAATATCTTAGCGCGCCTGTCGAAGATGTTCTTGGGGTTGCCCGACATCAAATTGTTGAAATCGGCAATCTGGCAGCATCGGGCACCGGCGCATCGGCATTTTTGTTCGCGGCCCTGTCGGCCTATCTGCATCATAACGGTTTTACCCACGCCATCGTCACAGGCACTGCAAGCCTGGAAAAACGGCTTCATAAAATGGGCCTGAACCCCCAGCGACATGCCACCGCCGACCCATCACGCCTGGCCGACACCCAAACCGGCTGGGGCCGTTATTATGCCACCTGCCCCCACGTATTGTCCGGCTCGGTTGCCGATGGCTATCAACGACTGCAAACACGGTTGGGCGCCCATTACACCCATGTTCGCCCCCGCCTGCATCTTCAACTTAAACACAATGGCGAAGGCTGATCATGCTGTTTTCCTTTATTCAATCTCATGACCAAAACCATATTGCCTTGCGCAGTAACGATCACGAAATCACCTATGGTGCCCTGCTTCGCCAGATTGACGATTATTGCGCCCGCCTGACTGATGTAGACGTTCTTGGACTGGCACTGGACAACACAATTGAATGGCTTTTATGGGATTTGGCAGCCCTGAAAACAGAAACCGTCTGTGTGCCGATCCCGCCATTTTTTACCCGTCAGCAAATCGACCATACGATTGCACGGGCAGGCATTACACATATGCTTAGCCCGGCAGGTTTGCAGGCAACCGGGCAATCGGCATCGCCCACCATACCCCGGGGTACCGCCAAAATCACCTTTACATCGGGCACCACCGGAACGCCAAAGGGCGTATGCCTGCCCGCATCGGCGATGGAAAACGTTGCCCATTCCATTCATACCATGCTGGGAAACGACTTTGCCGGCACGCATGTTTGCGTGCTGCCCCTTGCCATCCTGCTTGAAAATGTTGCCGGGGTGTATAGTGGCCTGGTGGCGGGCTGCACCATTGTTCTGCCGCAGTTAGGCGACTTTGACGCAAACTATTCCAGCCTGCATCATCACCTGAAACAAAATGCCGCAACATCCGCCATTATGGTGCCCGAACTGATGCGCGCCTTGCTGCTACAGGTTATCAAACAGGGGCCCTTGCCAGACCTTAAATTTCTGGCAATCGGTGGATCACGAGTTGACCCGCATCTCATCAAACAGGCGCGCAACCTTGGTTTGCCGGTCTATGAAGGATACGGCCTGTCTGAATGTGCATCGGTGGTTTCAATGAATGTTCCTGGCCATGACAGGATCGGCACCACCGGCAGCCTGTTACCGCATGTTCAGGCCAGCATAACCGACGGTGAAATTGTTATTCATCACCCGGGATTTCTGGGATATCTGGGCGAAACAGCCCCCGGCCACCATTTAACCGGCGACCTTGGCCATATGGACGAAGACGGATTTGTCCATGTTACGGGGCGTTGTAAAAATGTTCTGATTACATCCATGGGCCGCAATATTTCACCTGAATGGCCTGAATCGGTTTTACTGGCACAACCGGGAATTTACCAGACCATCGTTTATGGCGACGGCGACCCGCATCTAAGTGCCCTGATTGTGCCAACCGGCCCCCATGCCGATGTTTCCGCCTGCATTGCCAGCGCCAATGAAACCCTTCCCGATTACGCCCGGATCAAACATTTCCGCATCGTTGCGCCCTTTACCGTTGAAAACGAATGTTTGACCGGCACAGGACGCCCCCGCCGAAAAAACATCCTTCAGCAATATCTCTCCCCTCTTGCCGTCAAGGAAACACCAATGAATTTTTATGACCAACTCGTTGCGCAAACTGCAATTGCGCGCGCGGAACTCTATCGTGTTCCCCAGCTTGTCGATGGTCTGCAAGGGCGCATTTCACGCCCCACCTATATTGCCTATCTGACCGAGGCCTATCACCACGTCAAACATACCGTTCCGTTTCTAATGGCAATGGGCAGCCGCCTTCCCGATGAAAAACGCTGGTTACACAAGGCAATTATTGAATATCTGGACGAGGAAGAAGGCCACGAGGAATGGATTCTCAATGATATTGCTGCCGCAGGCGGGGATAAGGACGCCGCCCGCAAGGCCGCACCCAACCTGGAAACACAGGTGATGGTTGCCTATAATTACGATTACATCACACGCAAAAACCCTGTTGGTTTTCTTGGCATGGTTTTCATGCTGGAAAGCACATCAACCCAAATCGCCAGCATGGGTGCGGATGCCGTGATGAATGGTCTGGACCTGCCCAAATCGGCCTTTACCTATTTGTTTTCACATGGCTCGCTTGATATCGAGCATATGAAATTCTTTGAAAAAACCGTCAACCAAATCACTGATCCAGCAGATCAGGCGGCCATCATCGAAGTGGCGACAAACACTTTCCGTCTGTTTGCAAACCTGTTTGGTGCCATTCCTCATGTAAGCGAGGTACGCGATGTCGCTTAAGGATAAAACGGTTTTCATCACCGGCGGCACCGGCGGGATCGGTGCGCCCCTTGTCGAACTGTTGCGCGCACGCGGCGCAATCGTTGCTGTCTATGACCGCGCCCGTCTTGGCGATCTGAACGAAACCGTCGATAGCACCTGCAACATGCTGCGCGGCACCACCCCGGACATTCTCATCAACATGGCCGGCATTAACGTTTTCAATCGTGCCGAAGATCAGGATTACGGGCTGTTGCTAACTTTGAACCTGCTGGTTCCCATGCGCCTGTCACAGGCGGTTCTGCCAGCGATGCGCTGGCGCGGCAGCGGCCAGATCGTTAATATCGGTTCGATGACCGGGTTTATTCCGCTACCGCATTTTTCCGGTTACGTGGCGGCAAAGGCAGGCATGAAAGGGTTTAGCGATGCCTTGCGCCGCGAGGTTTCGCAAGATGGCATTACCATCACCCATATTGCACCGCGTGCCGTAAAAACAGCCATGAATAAAGGCCATGCCGGATTACTGAACCAGCGCACAAAAACCCGTGAAGACGCCCCGGATAAAATCGCACACCGCATTGTTCGCGCCATTGAACGGCGCGAAACCGACGTGCGCATTGGCTGGCCCGAGCGTGCCTTTGCCATCCTCAATGCCGTTTTTCCAGCACTGATCGACAAGGGCCTGCAACACAACCGGCTGACTGGCGAAGAAATTCTTGCCGCGAACCGGGACGTGGCATCGCCGACCCTGTCCCTGTCTAACATTCCATCTAACCGTGTTGATGAAAGAAAACAGGCATGAACAGCCGTTTCGCCCGCCTCGCCTGTGCCTGTGCCTGTTCCTGTATTGCCCTGACAGGATTGTTCATAGAGGCCGCACAGGCAACACCGGCCCCCGCCGCACCCAATGCCACCAGCCCCTTTATGGCCGGCGTCGCGCAACTTCAGCATGACTGGGCGCGCATCAAATATCAAACCCCGGACAAGGATCAGCAGCTTGATGCCATTCATCAGCTTGAAACCCGGGCCGATGCCCTGACCCATGAATATTCAGACAGCCCGGAAGTCATGATATGGAAAGCGATTATTCTTTCAACCGATGCGGGGCTGGATCAGGGCCTGTCAGCACTTGGCAAGGTCCGCGATGCCCGCGCCCTGTTTGAACAATCCATCAAACTTAACCCCTATGCCCTGAACGGTTCGGCTTATACGTCACTTGGGTCGCTTTATTATCAGGTTCCCGGATGGCCACTTGCCTTTGGCAGCAACACCAAGGCCGAGGAATTTTTGAAAAAGGCACTGGCCATCAACCCCGACGGCATTGATCCCAATTATTTTTATGGCGATTTTCTATTGCAAAACAAACGCTATGAAGACGCACGCGCCTATTTTCAACATGCCCTTGCGGCCCCTGACCGGCCCGACCGGCCCGTTGCCGATTCCGGGCGACGGGTTGAAATAAAACAGGCCCTGGCCAAAATTGACAACTCCCTTACCCATTAAAGGAGAAACGCTTCAAGCCACATCCTAGCTGTTACCTATCCGGGCAGTTATCGGAAAGGTTACGAATCCTGCCACCCTTCAAAACCCTAAATTCGGTTTTTCTGATATTATGACTTGCCCCTGATGGTTGAACTTGGCATGGCTGATGGCATGGGATAACATTTTGTTTCCACCAGCTTTTCACAATAAAGGCCACACCATGTACAAGAAAATCCTGCTTGCCTATGATGGCAGCCAAGAAGGCCGTGCGGCCCTGAAACAGGGTGCTGAACTTGCCGTTATGTGCCAGGCCGAAGTTTGCCTTCTTGCCGTGCTGGCACCGGATATAGGGGTAATTTATGCCGAAGCTGCGGTTCCGTCTGATTTACCGGACCGAATGCTGGCCGATATACAGGAAAGCCTGAACGAGGGTAAGGCGAAGTTGCAGGGCATGGGGCTGGCCGTTGAAACCCGTTTGGAAAACGGCATTCCTGCCAGCGAAATTGGCAGGGTTGCCGAGGTTATCAAAGCTGATCTGATTGTGGTTGGTCACCGTGAACAGGGCGCATTGTCGCGCTGGTGGGGCGGGTCAACCGGTGCATCACTTTTGGCACATGCCAAATGCAGCACCCTGATTGCCATTGCCCCGACACCGTCAGACCCTGCCTGAAAAGACATTTCACATCAGACCAAAAATATACCATTCAAATGCCGGTCGCACATGCAACCGGCATTTTCTTTAACCCTGCATTGCGCGCAAAAATACCGTCACTCGACCTGGCGGTTCATTTCATCAGGGTCAATGTCAACGGGTGCCGATGAAGTCCCGTCATCCTCGACAGGTTGTGGCACCTTGTCCTCCGGGCGGGGGCTTTGAAACAGGTCGCTAATCGATACATCAAGCAACCCCTGACGGGTATCGTCAAGCTCCAGCAATTTATCGCGCACACGTCCGGGCCAGCCGCTATTGACCTCGACCAGCAACAACCGGTCATGATCCAGAAACAGGCCCAGCCGGGTCATTAAGTGACCAAGTTTTAAACGCGATAAATCCCCCGATAATAACCAGCGATGTTTTTCGCTGCGTTCGATCAGGTTTTCGCGGCGCAATGCAGCCAGCGCCCAGTTCAAATCCCGCCCGCCCATTTTCAATTCGCGCAATAACCGGCGATAGCTTGGCGGTTTATCGGCCAGTTGAAACCGTGCCTGCAGATATTCCAGCAGCTTAAGCACCGCAATCAACCGCTCGGTATGACCAGGGACACCTCCGCGCGGGTCCGGTACCAGCCCGGCGGCCCGTGCTGCCCGCCATTCGGACCGTGCGGCGGCCACCTGTGCGCCCAGCAAGATGACCATCCAGGTCAAATACATCCAGATCAGAAAAATCGGCACCACCGCCACGGCACCATAAATGGTCTGATAGGTCGGGAATGTGCTGACATACAGGCCAAAACCCTTTTTCAGGGCTTCGAACAAAACCGCCGCAACCACCCCGCCGACGGCCCCGTCAACAATGACGACAGACCGGTTTGGCATTCCTAAAAACAGTAAGGTGAAGGCAATGGCGGATAAAAAGAATGGGGCCAAAAACCCCAACTGGCCAATTTGCGCATCAAGAGCGTCACCGCCGATCATGTGACGCATGGCAAAAATATAGGACGCCATCGACAGACTAAGGCCCAATAATAACGGCCCCACTGTAATCAACGCCCAAAAAACCACCAGTCGCGACAAAAGTTTGCGAGGCGTTGTTACCCGGAAAACATCGTTCATCACGGTTTCGATAGAGCCTAGCAACATCACTGCCGTGAAACCCAGAACCACCGTGCCAATGGCCGTCATCTGACCGGTATTTTTTAAGAAACCGGCTAAATAATCAGCGACTTCAGAACCGGTTTCGGGCAGGAAGTTGCTGAAAATCAACCCGGAAATCTGATCTTTCCATTGATCAAACACCGGAAAAGCCGAAAGCACGGTCAGCGCGATTGCCAGGAATGGAACCATCGCCAGCAACGTGGTGTATGACAAGGCACTCGCCCGTTGCGGCGAGTTGTCATGTAAAAACCGCATAAACGCATAGCGCCAAAATCCGGTACGATCGTCGAGCAATTTTCGCCAATTCACCATTAAACGCTTAATCCTGTGCAATTTCCGGCTATAGTGAGATAAGCAAGCTAGAATAACGTGCCATGCAAAGATAAAACAGGCCAGATTGATTTTGGCCGGGCTTTGTGTAGGATGCGGATAATATTGAATGTCTCCAGTATACGTTCCCGCCCGAACCGGGTACGGTTCCAGATACGGAGAGAGATCGCCTGAACGAGAGGAAAAATGAGCCTGTCCGCCGATAACCTTTCAGGCCTGATGGCCGGTAAACGAGGCCTGATCATGGGCGTCGCCAACGATAAATCCATTGCATGGGGCATTGCCCGTGCCGTAGCCGCTGCGGGTGGCGAAGTTGCGTTCACCTATCAGGGCGATGCCCTGGGCAAGCGCGTTCGCCCGCTGGCGGAAAGCATTGGCAGCGACATTGTCCTGCCCTGCGATGTCAGTGATCCCGCCAGCATTGATGAGGCTTTTGCGGCCCTGAAGGAAAAATGGGACACCATTGACTTCATCGTCCATGCCATTGGCTATTCCGACAAAAACGAACTTCGGGGCCGGTATCTTGACACCTCGCCCGAGAATTTCGCCATGTCGATGAATATCTCGGTCTATTCATTTACCGCCGTTGCCCAGCGCGCCGAAAAAATGATGACCAGTGGCGGTTCAATGCTGACCCTGTCCTATTACGGGGCAGAAAAGGTAATGCCGCATTACAATGTGATGGGGGTTGCCAAGGCCGCCCTTGAAGCCAGCGTCAAATATTTGGCCAACGACCTTGGCCCGGATAATATTCGTGTTAACGCCATTTCCGCCGGGCCGATCAAGACCCTGGCCGCTTCCGGGATTGGCGATTTCCGCTATATCCTGAAATGGAACGAATATAATTCGCCGATGCGGCGCAATGTTACGATCGATGATGTCGGTCGGTCGGGTCTGTATTTCCTCTCCGACCTGTCAACAGGTGTGACGGGCGAAACCCATCATGTCGATTGCGGCTATCATACCGTTGGCATGAAACAGGTGGATGCCCCGGACATTACGGTCAGCAAACCCTAATCGCGATCACGATATCATTACCGGGTCGCCTACGGGCGGCCCGTTTTGTCTGTCTCAATCGTTAACCTCTTGATGTCTGGATATCTGATGGCTGGCAACAGTTTTGGCTCTCTGTTTCGTTTTACCACCTTTGGCGAAAGCCACGGCCCGGCCATTGGCTGCGTGGTGGACGGGGTGCCGCCGCGCCTTGATCTGTGCGAAGCCGACATTCAGAAATATCTGGAAAAACGCAAACCCGGCCAGTCCCGCTTTACCACCCAGCGCCGCGAACCTGACGAGGTTAAAATTCTTTCAGGTGTGTTTGAAGGCAAAACAACCGGCACACCGATTGGCCTGTTGATTGAAAATGTCGATCAACGCTCCAAGGATTATGGCGAGATCAAAAACCAGTTCCGCCCCGGCCATGCCGATTATACCTATTGGGAAAAATACGGCATTCGCGATTATCGCGGTGGCGGGCGTTCATCGGCGCGTGAAACCGCCATGCGGGTTGCCGCCGGTGCCGTTGCCCGCAAAATTTTGGGCGATGACATCAAAATTCGCGGGGCCCTGGTTAAAATGGGCACCAAGGAAATCAATCGCGCCAACTGGAACTGGGACGAGGTTGATAACAACCCCTTCTTCACCCCCGATGCCGACGCCGTGCCGGTCTTTGAAAAATATCTTGATAGGTTGCGCAAGGATGGGTCATCGGTTGGTGCCGTGATCGAAGTGGTATGCTCCGGCGTGCCGGTTGGCCTGGGCGACCCGATTTATGACAAGCTTGATGCCGACCTTGCCAAAGCCATGATGACGATCAATGCCGTCAAAGGCGTTGAAATTGGCAACGGTTTTGAAGCTGCCGAACTGACCGGCATTGAAAATGCCGATGAAATGCGCATGGGCGAAGATGGCAAACCGGTTTTCCTGTCCAACCATGCCGGCGGCATATTGGGCGGCATCTCATCGGGCGAAGATGTTGTGATCCGTTTTGCTGTGAAACCGACCAGCTCTATCCTGCAACCGCGCCACAGCGTCGATACCGCAGGCAAGGATGTGGATGTCGTCACCAAAGGCCGCCACGACCCCTGTGTGGGCATTCGGGCCGTCCCGGTTGGCGAAGCCATGGCCGCCATTGTGCTGGCTGACCACCTGTTGCGTCACCGCGCGCAGTGCGAAGGCTGGAACAGGGCCTGATCAGGGTCAGGGCCAGAAGCGCACCGCGTCCCCACTCGTTGGCTGACAGTAAACACCATAGACCATCATTTGGCAGGGCACATGTGGCCCTGCCTTTTTGCTTAAGCGGGCCTTGCGACGCTGCTTTTCATTGCTGCCTTTAACGGGCAGGTGCCAAAACTCCGCCTTGCGATATCACTTTGGCGACACATCTGTCACGCCAGCGCATTTTACGGCTTTCCTCATATCAGCCGGGCGGCTTAAAACACCCCGTCAAACCACCGCAACCTGCACAGCCCGACACCTGCACAGCCCGACACCTGAAGCCTTAAACCAGCCACACGCTGCCGGTACAACAACATCACTATTTTCCGCCCCCTTGTACTGACCCAGCGAAAAAGGCTGATTTCTGCGGTATTTGGGCTTGACGCACGCGGCGGCCTTGAATATGTTAACATTATTAACATACATAAAAAAACGACACGAGCATATGAGCAAATATCACCACGGCGACGTGCGCAATGTATTGCTGCGCGAAGCCGAAACCATCCTGCGCAAGGAAGGCCCAGGCGGCCTGTCTTTGCGTCGCCTCGCCCGGTTAACCGGGGTTTCCGAAGCCGCACCCTATCGCCATTTTGATGGCAAGGATGGCATTTTGGCGGCAGTGGCAATTGCCGCGTTGGAACGCTTTGGCGAACGGCTGGAAGAAACCGCCAGGTGCGATCTGCCGCATGAAGAACGCATCGTCGCACTAGGTGCGGCCTATGTCGAATTTGCCATCGAACATCCGCAGCATTTCCGGCTGATTTTCGGGCGCGAACGCCCACCGCTGGACCAATACCCCGATCTGCGCGATGCCGCCGACAGTGTTTTTGATATTTTGCAACGCTCTGTCACCAATCTGGACCAGCGCGGTGACATGACACTGGCCGATGCCGCCAATGCCTATAACCGTGCCCTGGCGGCCTGGAGCCGGGCGCACGGTATTGCGACCCTGGTAATTGATGGCATGATATCGCCACCACTGGACCAACCTTTGCAACAATTCGTCTTTGGCCTTCTGGCCGAGGATCTGGGCATTCCCGCCAGCTTGCAAAACACAAAGAAATAACAGCAAAAAGAACATGTATTTCACGTGGTATGCCCGACTATAGCCGTGCATCACACCAGCCTTTCCTCTACCAGTGACTAATCTGGTCCACCCCGAACAATCGCCCCCGTTTCCCCCGTTTCTCGTTGCAATCAAAGGCAGCCTTATGGATTTCATCTTGATAAAATTTATCCATCTTGTCGGGGTGGTGCTGTTTCTGGGCAACATCATCGTCAGTGCAGTGTGGAAAAATGCAGCTGATCGCACAAAAAACCCGGCGATCATTGCTTTTTCCTGCCGGCTGATCAAAATCACCGACTTGGCCTTTACCGCAGGCGGTGTGGTGTTAATTGCAATCGGGGGCCTTGGCATGTATCACATCGGGCGCATTGACCTTGCAGCCCGCGTCAATCTGCAAAGCGGCATAACACTGTTTGTGATTTCGGCAATCATATGGCTTTTGGGGTTGATCCCCCTACAACGTCGCATGGCGCGCCTGTCGCATATGGCAGCAGCACATAACGCGACCACCCTGCCCGACACCTATTTTCGCGCCGCACGGCTGTGGAATTTTCTGGGGGCACTTGCGGTTATTTTGCCAATCATAACCTTGTGGCTTATGCTTAACCCCTAAAGACGCTGCACCGCCCGTTCTGCCCGCAACGCCAATGCCGCCTTGCTTTTCAGCGGGCAGGAAAGGCTTTGTCCTTATATCGCCCGGCGGCGGCGAAATACCGTAATATAGGCTACCGCCGCCATAACAAACGCAGCTCCCAAACCATGCCAGGGGTTTAAAACCTCGCCCAGCACAAGCGCCCCCAGCAATGCCGACATAAAAGGCTGCCACAATAAAATAATCGATCCGGTTGCTTCATCAACGCGTTTAAAACATACCGACACCATACCTTGCCCGCCGATATGGGTTAAAAATGCCAACCCGCACAAGGCCAGCCAGCCCCCTGCCATCACCGGCATACCGATATGGCCATCAAAAATCACCATATAAACGGCCAGAACCAGCGCCGTAACTGTTTAGTCCCGGCATT
>NZ_JFJZ01000100.1 GCF_002115825.1 Thalassospira sp. MCCC 1A01428
TTTGCCAGAAAGCAATTTGTCAATCCGGTCGGCCTGCGGGGGCAGGCGTTTGTCGTGTTTGTCAGCAAATCGCCATTCTGGTGAACAAAGCTTGCTACGGAACAAATGTGTGCTCTGTGCGTATTGTTTTGCGGAGTAGGTACGTCAGTATCAATTTATATTATTATTAGTTAATGTTTTACGACAAGCGGCAGAGTAGTTCATGTAGGAAATGTCTTTAACTTAAGAGGGTTATGTTTTGCCCGGAAGATCCCGCAATTTCTGATTATGAACCGGTTGAAACAGGTATCCGTAAGATAAGAGTACGTAAATTTTCTTTCATAAATGAGATAATAAAATAAGTTTAAAAGTTGGTTGGGATGAATAACGCAGAAGAAAATTTGACGTCAGATTCCAGATTGCGAATTTTGCCGCTCGGTTCGTTTCAGGCGCAGGAAATGTCCGATCAGTTTGTACTGGTGACGCCGGGAATGGCGTTTGATGTGGTTTTTTGTGAAGGTAATTATTCTGAATTTGACAAACTTGGTACTTTCGGGGAGTTGTTTCATCACAGCAACCGACTAGCACCGATAATATGGTTTGGTCCCGGAGGACCTCCTTTTGCAGATGGAACAGAAGAGGGTATAAACGATAAAAGCATTGCTTCTGGCGTTGCCAAAGCACGTAAAATATTGGGCCGTAGCCTATTATGCTCTGCGCCGGGGCATCATGATGAACATGATGCTTTGCTTGTCCTTGGCTTCTTATTTAGCCGCAATATAGCAGCAGAGCCTGCGTGGGACGCATATCGAAAGTCATTGGTCTCGTATCCCCGTTTGCGCCCCGAATTAGCGCGAGATGATATATTTAACGATCTGGCCCGTCGCGGTTTATTAACCCGACAATATTGGCGACGTACCTATCTTTGCAGCCAATGTCACTCGGCGAGAATAAATGTATCAGAAACCTGTGCTGCATGTGGTTCAACTGATTTGAGGGACCAGGATGTTGTGCACCATTTCGCCTGCGGGCATCAGGCAGTGCAATCATCATTTATTCGCAGGGCTGACGGGCACATGATTTGTCCCTCATGTGGAGAGGCTTTGAGGCATTTTGGTGTTGATTATGACAAGCCAGGAACTGTCGTTGTTTGTTCATCATGCCATACGCCAAGTGAAGACCCGCCAGTTCGATTTGAATGCCTCGATTGTGGTGCTTTAACCAGCGCCGATGGCGCCAACTGTAAAAACTGGTATCAGTATCAACTGACACCAGCTGGCGAGGACGCCGTACGCGGCGGTAAATTGCCAGTGCGAGGTATCGAAGACTGGTTCGATGGCATTGAGCAGGTAAAAAGTTTTGCCACATTTAGTGCTTTACTTGAAAACCGGATAAAGACTGAAAAACGTTACGGTCGCCCGTGTAGCGTGTGCGCCTTGCAGTTTATGTTCCTTGACCCGGTTGAAAAAGAAACGACTGAGGGCACGCAAACCGGTCAACAGGGATCGAAGGTCGCCGCAATGGTGCGTTTCACCCTTGGGGCAGCGCATAATTCCATTTCCGGAAAACAAAAAACCCCGCGATCAGATGAGGCTGGTAAGCATGCGAATTCCGCGTCCGAAGATGCTCCTGAAGTGCCATTGGGCGATGCAACCCGTGAAACTGTTGTAACTTTGTTACGCGAAACCCTCCGTGATTCCGATTTCCTTTTTGTGGCCGGTGATCTTGTCGTTATTGCACTGCCTGAAACGTCGCCTGAACAATTGGGGCGGATCGAAGAACGGGTAGTAAAGGGGCTAAACCAGTCAATGATACGTAAAATTTCTTGTCGATATCAGGATTGGTCCGGCATGGAAACCGAAGACATTCTGAGAAGGATTCAGGATGCTCTATGATGGTTTTAATTACCTGCTGTCATTAAGTTTCCCTGCTTTTGTGATTATGTTTTGGCATTTTTTTCTACTGGAATTGCCAAGGTTTGTATTGGCAGCGCTTACGGTAAGTATTGTTTCTGTCTACCAGCAGGTGCGTTCCCGAGGAGCATTACCGGCACGACCGTTCCTTCAACCATCTGTGTCTGTATTGTTGCCAGGTCATAATGAAGCCGCGAACCTGGAACGTTCGATCATGTCCATGCGCGAACAAACCTGCCCCCCGGATCAGATTGTGGTTGTCGATGACGGATCAATTGATAACACGCTTACGGTCGCACGACGGTTACAAAAAGCCGGCCTCGTTGATGTGGTTCGCAGTGCAGGTGTACGGGGAGGAAAGTCCTCTGCAGCCAATCTCGGTTTAACACGTTGCACGGGTGATCTGATTATTATTGCTGATGCAGATACCACATATGATTGCGACGCCTTTGAGCGGTTGATAATGCCATTTTCCGATCCATCGGTAGGGGCTGTGGCGGGGAACCTCGGTTTGCGCAATCCGGATCATTCGCTAGCCACGATTTGGCAGGCTATTCAATATCAGATATCCATCGGGCTTGGTCGCCAGGTGTCAGATATGTTGGGAATTCTCTTTATTGTTTCGGGCGCATTTGGAGCGTTTCGACGTAAGGCCCTTGTTCAATGCGGCGGTTGGTCTGTTGGCCCCGGAGAAGATGCGGAATTGACCAATAAAATTCGCAGGGCAGGCTGGAAAGTCCGGTTCGCGCGAAATTCCTGGGGGCTAACCGATGCGCCAGAGACCTTTTCACAACTGGCGCGGCAGCGGTTGCGGTGGGATAGATCACTGATACGTATGCGCTGGCGACGGTTTCGGGTCTTTATGAAGCCTGGAGATGATGCTTTTCACATCACCAACGCGTTGGGAACCATCGATATTCTGTTCTTTCAGGCGTTTTTGTCTTTTTCTTTTGTGATTTATCTGGTGTGGCTGGTCGAGGTTTATGGTGCTTTTGGCTGGATCATTGCGACAGTTAATCTGATTGCCTATAGCGCATTCGGTGTTGCAGGTTATGCGCTTGCACTGCTGGCATCGCCACGTAAGGGAATGGGGCGTTTCTGGATTTACGTTTTCGGATACGGGTTGTTCAACTCTGTTTTTTTGCGGGCTGTTCGTTTGTATGCCTGCTTTGATGAGCTTATTTTTCGCCATTCCTTTGATGATAACTATGTTCCACGCCGCGTCCGTCAGGCTGCCCGGCGTGCAGGTGATGATTTATGAGATTACGAAAAAGAACTTCTACCGTGCGTTTGATTAACGAGCCGCGTGCCCAAAACCCGAAGGGGAGGCGCAATCTGGGTCGCTGGATCTACATTAGCTTGCTACTGATTGTCGGGCTTTGGGTTTTTGATGTTTTTTTCGGCGAATTTTTCTTCTTGCGGGGAGATGGTCTGATTGCAGCCCGCCCATATGAAATTTCAAGCGAGTATATCGGGACTGTTCAAAATATTACTGTGCAAGAAGGGCAAAGGGTTGCGAAGGGCGATGTTGTTGCGAATGTTCATTCCAAACAGTTTGAGCAGGAAATTGCCGAAATCCGCTATGATGTAGAACGCCAGCAGGCAGAACGCGAAAGGTTAACCAGTCAATTGCAGGCCAAACGCGAGCTGGTCGATCTGGCAACCTTGCAAGTCGCCGCCGCGACGAAATTTCGAAAACGTCTGGAAACCGGTCTTGAAAAAGGTATTTCGACAGGGGCATCGCTTAATACTGCTTATGAGCGGGAATATGATGCACGGGCTGCCAGCGGCAATCTCCATGCCGATATTTTAACGCTTCAGGCGGAGCTAAAGGCGAATTATCAGCAACTGAACCGGCGACAGTTGCTGCTTAAGAAATTCATAAAAAACTATGATGATGGGCGGTTGCGTGCCCCGGCAAGCGGAATTGTGACCGACGTAGACGGGGTTGCCAGCGGTGTTGTGCGGCCCGGGGATCCCGTGATGAGCATTGCTGCCGGGCGACCCTATGTGTTGGCCTATTTTGAGAATGGGTCTTTATACGATGTTATACCGGGCGAGCATGTGTCCTTGCATTATGGCACTCGCACTCTTTCGGGAACGGTGAAGACGCTGTTACCACTGTCTGAAAAATTGCCCCCGGAGTTCCAGCGTTCATTTCAACCAACAGATCGCGCCCAGATTGCTGAAATCGACATAGATCCAAAAGCAACACTTCCTCCGTTATTTGCTAAAATTGATATTGGCGGAGGGCTGTTTTCATATGTTCACAGGTTATTTGAATGGGCGATTACGACCTGAGGAATGCTTAAATCGTAATGCCCTGTAACTTGCGAAAC
>NZ_JFJZ01000101.1 GCF_002115825.1 Thalassospira sp. MCCC 1A01428
CCACGCTGAAAAACTGGGCATTGAAGTTCATTATGACGCAATGGTAACCGGCATCGACATCCAGAATGGCGAATTTAAAAGCCTTCGCATCGGGGAGCACACGGTGTCCGCCACGGCCTTTATTGCGGCTGCAGGCGGATTTGAAGCCAATATTGAATGGCTGAAAGAAGCCTGGGGCGACATCGCAGAAAATTTCCTGATCCGCGGCACGCCTTATAATCGGGGCGATCTTTTAAGAATGTTGCTCGATCATGGTGCCAGCCAGATCGGTGAACCCAATCAGTGTCATGCCGTTGCAATTGACGGGCGTGCGCCAAAATTTGATGGCGGCATTTGCACCCGTGTTGATTGTGTATCGCTTGGTATTGTCGTCAATGAAAATGCCAAGCGTTTTTACGACGAGGGAGAGGATTTCTGGCCGAAACGCTATGCCATTTGGGGGCGACTGGTCGCGGATCAGCCCGGCCAGGTCGCCCATGTGATTATAGACCAAAAAGCCAAAGGCGGGTTCATGCCCCCGGTATTCCCCGCTGTTGTTGCCAATACCATTCAAGAACTGGCCGAAAAAATCGGCCTGGATCCGAATGTGTTGGCGCAAACTGTTTCCAGCTTCAACAACGCGGTTCAACCCGGTGATTTTGACCACACAACATTGGATGGTCTTCATACCAGCGGGCTAACCGTTAACAAAACCAACTGGTCCCGCCGCATTGATCAGCCCCCCTATAGTGCCTATTCCCTGCGCCCGGGCATAACATTCACCTATCTCGGCGTCGAAGTCAGCGAAAAAGCATGCATGAAAATGGCTGATGGCACCCTAAGCCGCAACATCTATGCCGCAGGCGAAATCATGGCCGGAAACGTGCTGGGCCAAGGATATTTGGCTGGCATCGGCATGACGATTGGCAATGTGTTTGGACGAATTGCAGGAAGCGAGGCTGCTGATTATGCGCTCAACCGATAAAACAACCGAAGCCGCACGGGTGATGTCCATCTGTAACGCGTGCCGCTATTGCGAGGGCCATTGTGCTGTTTTCCAGGCGATGGAACTGCGCCTGGAATTTAATGCCGATACCGTCGATTACCTGGCCAATCTTTGCCATAATTGCGGGGCCTGCTATCACAATTGCCAATATGCTCCTCCGCATGAATTTCAGCTGAATGTGCCTGCTGCCATGGCTGAACTGCGCCAGGAAAACTATGGCATTTATGCCTGGCCTGGCTTCATGGGCAAGTTGTTTGTTAATAACGGCCTGTGGGTCAGCCTGTTGTCAATTGTGGTCATCACCGCGTTCTTTGCTGCAACCGTTCTTTTAACCGGTGCCGACTTTTTTGCCGTTCACGATACTGCCTTTTACGGTGTGATTCCCCACAATATTCTCGCCGCGCTGTTTGGCGCTGTTGGTGGTTTCGTTTTGCTGGCACTGGTCGCATCAACCGCCAAATTTTGGCGCACAATGCAACTGCCAAGCCCACTGAAACTTGATTATCCCCAAGTCTATCAGGGAATAAAAGATGCCTTGTCGCTAAAATATCTTGATGGTGGCAACGGACAGGGATGTTCTTATCCCGATGAAACCCCGTCGATGGCGCGCCGCTGGTTCCATCAGATGACGTTCTGGGGTTTCATGTTGTGTTTTGCGGCGACATCGTCGGGTACGATCATGCATTACGGCTTTGACTTGCAAGCACCATACGGGTTTCTAAGCCTGCCTAAACTGTTTGGTATTGTTGGTGGTCTGGGTCTCATCATCGGCCCCGTCGGTCTGCTTGCGCTTAAAAGAAAGGCCGATGCAGCGCCAAAAGGCAAAACCAACAAAGGCATGGATATCAGTTTCCTCATCCTTTTATTGCTTACCAGCATAACCGGGCTTGGCCTGATGATTGTTCGCGACACCTCATATGTTGGTATAGCCCTATGCCTTCATCTGGGCGTGGTTTTAACCCTGTTTCTGTCGATGCCTTACGGAAAGTTCGTCCACGGTTTTTATCGCCTGATTGCACTGATTGTTTTTGCGGTTGAAAAGAATGACCACAAAGCGATTGTCGGTGTCTGCAACAGCAAAAATCAATCCTAAAGCCGCCAGAATGGTTGCCGGTCATCAAACGCGGGTCCTTATTGCGTCAGACGTTATAACTGTTAACGAAAAGCAATACGGACCCGCAATCCGCTGCCATTTGGCCCGTCTTCAAGGCTTAAAATCGCCTCGTGCGCCTCGGCGACTTCCTTGACAATGGCAAGGCCAAGACCGGAACCTTGTTTATTATTGCTATCAAGACGGACAAACCGCTCAAGAACGGCGTCCCGGTCTTTCTCGGGGATACCCGGCCCGTTATCTTCAACTTCCAGCATCGGGCCCGATGCGGCCCCACTGCCAATCACCCGGACGGTGACCACAGAGCCCGCCGGGCAATAAGTAATCGCATTATCGATCAGGTTCGCCAGTGCTTCATGCAACAGCACCTCGTTACCGGTTTCAATGTCGCAGCTAAGGCCCTCGCTTTGATCCTCAAAGCCCAGATCAACGTTATGGCGGGCGGCAGATCGCAACATTTCCGATGTCACATTGGTCGCAACCCTTAGAAGATCAATCTTCTCGTAACAGCTGGCCTTGCGTCCCTCGGGCGAGACACGGGCCAGATTTAAAAGCTGCGAGGTCAGCCGAGCGGTCTGGCGCGTTTGATGAACGATACGTTCAAGCGCCTCTCTGTCTTCATCGTTCCGGGTATTGCGCAAAGCCCACTCTGCCTCGGCCTGCACGGTTGCCAACGGTGTCCGTAATTGATGCGACGCATCGGCAATGAAGCGTTGATTGGCCGTGATCGAACTTTCAAGACGGGCCAATAATGCATTAAGCGACATCACCACATCGGTCACTTCTTTGGGCATCACATGGCGGATGGGGCGTAAATCATCGGTAGATCGGCGGCGAATGGCCTGTTGCAAACGTTGCAGGGGAGCAAGACCATGCGTTACACCGATCCATGCAAAAACGCCGCTGATAAACATCAAAACCAGATAATCAGTGGTCGATCCCATTAATTCATCATGAATAAGGGTGTCGCGTTGTCGGCGGGTCTGACTAACATCAATCGTAACCCATCCGTGAATATTCGACGATGGATCCGACACCAGATATTTCATCGCCACTGCGCGCACATCCTCGTTCCGATAATTAGCATTGTAAAAATGCGGAACACCCGGTTGCAAAACCAGGTCTTTGGCGGCACGCGGCAGGCCGAAATCTCCGGTCACAAAGGCACCATCTGGCCCCTGCACTCTGTAATAGGTATTCTCGCGGGTAAATTGTTCAAGTAACAGTTCGATATCGCGCGATAAAAGGTCGCCACTTGATTTAATCGCATGTTCGGAAATTGTAACAGCCAGTGCGACCAAAAGGCGGTCCTGAATACGGTTCGCGACTTCACTAACCGACAGATAATTTTTGGCAAGCAGACCAAATGCCATGATCAGCCCTGGCAACAAAAGCCACAGCAAAAGCCTTGCGCGCAGGGACGTCGTCTTAATATTTTCCGTCATTCGTCAATCATATAACCAAGGCCGCGAATTGTCCGCACTTCAACATCGGCCAGTGCAATTTTTTTACGCAATCGACTGATATAAAGCTCGATCGATTTCACACTGGCCTCATCGTCAAAACCAAACAAATGCAGCGCGATTTTTTCCTTGCTGATCACTTGACTGATATTTAGCAATAAAACTTCCAATACCCCGCGTTCGCGGGGGGTTAAGGCAACAAAATCGCCGTTTACGCTTACGGATCGGTCAATCGAATTAAAGACCAGTTTCCCAACCGAGATATTGGGGTTTCGCACCCCGACATTCCGACGCAGCAGCGCACGCGCACGTGCTTCAAGTTCGCAAATCTCGAATGGTTTAACCATATAGTCATCGGCCCCGGCATCCAGACCGGCAACCCGTTCATCCAGGTTTCCTCGCGCGGTCAATATCATGACAGGTAAATTGATTTTACGAACCCGCACGGTCTTTAAAATTTCCAGCCCGTCCATGCCCGGAAGCGACAAATCCAGAATTAAAAGGTCAAAGGTTTCCTGCAAAACAAGCCGCAGGGCATCTTCGCCATCATGCACCAGATCGACAGCATGATCCATTTGCCGCATCGCCGCGGCAATTTTATCGGCCAAAATAAGGTTATCTTCAATGATAAGAATACGCATCTTTCCTAGGCTCAGGACCTATT
>NZ_JFJZ01000102.1 GCF_002115825.1 Thalassospira sp. MCCC 1A01428
ACACCTTTTTTAAACAAAAATCACGTTTGTGACGTTTTTTTAAAAAAACCGCCGAAAACTGCGAAACTGAAAGAATGACTAATCGCAACTGGCACAACAAAATCGCAACCAATGACCCTTATGAAAACACAAAACAGGCATACAAAGCCCAAAAAGCACGTTCAATACCCGTGCGGTACCAGAAGAAAACCTGGTGATTCGCCGGGATGAAACAGAAAAAGCCCCTGCCGATAAAGGCAAAGGCTTTTCGAAAGCGGCACAGAGACAGACGCAGTGGCTATATATAGTCAGCCATTTCAGCGTTATAGAACGTTTTGGTACGCGGCCCGTTAATAATGGGATCGATAAGGCGCACACACTCCTTATAATGTGCCGTGCCCCGATGAATATCGAGTGCGGCATCATCGCGGAAGACTTCATAGATGGTAAATTTATGAGGATTTTCCGGGTCCCGCAGGACATCAAACCGCAAATTGCCTTCTTCCTTGCGCGATCCTTCGTAATTGATCCGGAAGGCTTCGATGAATTCATCAACATGGCCTTCTTTAACATCGATATGAACCATTTGTACGAGCATGGTTTTTCCTGTGGTTATGAAAATTTATAAGAGACACGGAAACGGGATAGCCATCAGACCTAAAGCCCCGGTGCTTTCCACATTGAGGTTGTCACACCCTGATCGACCAAAGAGAGCTGCGCAGCATAGGCAGCGGCCCAACGATCGCCAATGGCATCATAATCGGATTTAAGGGCGGGATCGGGATCAAAGGCTCCATCCCAAACCACCCATTCACGACCCAGCCCAGCCAGATCTTTGTAAAACCCGCCACCAACTGCCGCAGCGGCCGCACAACCAAGCGCGGTTGCTTCTTTTACCTTCGGGGTTTTCACGCGAAGCCCGGTAACATCAGCCAGCATTTGCGCCCAGTGCGAGCTTTTCGCCGCCCCCGCCGCAAAGACAATATGATCGGGCGTCTGACCTGATAAATTAAAAATTGACCGCAAATTGCGTGCGGCCACGACACAGGCATTTTCCTGCAAGGCGCGAAACATTACGGCCTTACCTGATTTTTCAGGATCGAGACTGAGATTTAGAAACGATGGAGCCGCGTGATACCAGGCACCATAGCGCATAACATCGGAAAAGACCGGAATAACACCATGCGCCCCCAACGGGACATTTGCAGATTTCTGTTCCAGCAGCGTATAGGCCTGCCCCGGATCGCTGACCTGCGCCAGTTCTTCCTGACCAAACGTATCGCGAAACCAGCGCATGACGGCACCAACAAAGAAACTGATCGCTTCGGCCTGATTAAGCCCCGCGATAACGTGGGGATTGATCCGCACATTCATATCCGGATCAATTAATGCAGGGCCCACATTTACAATTTGCTGCCAGAAAGTACCGCCCATAACCGCGCAATCACCAAGCCCGGTAACCCCGAGGCCGACAGTGCCCATTTGGCAATCGCCGCCGCCCACAACAACAACGACATCCGTTGACAGGCCGGTTTCAGCACTGGCCTTTGGCATAACGGTGCCAACGGCGGTTCCTGTTTCGCAGGATTGAGGGAAGATATCATCACGCAAGCCCAAACGGGACATGGCAGAAGGCAACCAGTCGCGTTCACGCAAACCAAAAATGCCCGTGGTACCGGCATTGGACGGATCAGAAACAATCACACCTGAAAGGCGGGCAACGACCCAGTCCGACAGCATACAGATTTTATCAATACGGTCGTAAATATCGGGCATTTGCTGCTTGAGCCACAACAAACGCGGCAAAGCCCCCAGGGCAAACGTTTGCCCGGTCTTGCGATACAGGTCCTGCTCGACACCGGGAAAATCAGCCTTTAACTGGCGAACCTGGTCGACCGCACGCCCATCGACATTGGCGCAAGCCCAGATTTCCATGCCATCGCGATCAAATGCCACAAAGGCTTCGCGCATACTGGTGGCGCTGACTGCGGCAATATCAGCACCCGTAATACCGGCCTGATCAAGCGCACCTTTAATACAGTCGCACAAAAGCGCCCAATTGCCTTCAACATCAAAATCCATCGAACCTGGGTAACGAGGGTCGCTTTTATGCCACCACTCGCGCTGGGTTGCGCCCAGTTGCCGCCCGTCCTGATCAAACACCACAGCCCGACCACTGCCGGTTCCGGCATCGATGGCTAAAAGATAATCGCCTTTTGCCATATTCTAGTTTTCCTCCAACAATTTCTCGGCCGTCTTTTCATCCGTAATCAGGATGTCGACATATTTGCCTTTAAGGGCCGATTGAATGGCGCGAACCTTGGACAGCCCGCCCGCCGCGGCGATAACATTTTCCGAACTTGACAACGCATTAAGCCGTGCCCCTACCACACGCTGATGAAGGGGAAGATCAAGCGCATCGCCATTGTCATCAAAGAACTGACAGAGAATATCGCCCACAGCACCCTTGCGCCGCAGCGGTTCGACCTCGCCCGGGGTGATATAACCACTGCGTACAACAGTGGAATCGGCATTCAGTTCGCCAATACCAACCAACTGATAAGCCGCGTTTAACGCCATCTCCAGAACAACGGCAATGCCGGGCTCCGCCATAAGAGCAGACGCGACATTTTGATCGGACACGACAAGAGGTGCTGGCACCAGATGGACACTGCTGCCCCAGTTTGCCGTACGCATACCATCAACATACGTGGCGACACCGCCGGTCAAACTAACCAGAGAAACATTACGTTCATTGGCCATATGACCAAGCCGCTGAATAGTATGACTGACTGTCGCCCCCCAGCCCACCGCCAACAGATCGTCGGGGCGCAAGCGTTGCATTAAAAACTGTGCCGCAGCCTGCCCCAGCCGCTCGCTAAGATCACCATCCTCGAGATGAGGCACCACACGCACTTCACGCAAACCCCAGCGATCTTGCAGACGTTGCTCATATTCGAGGCATCCCTGATGGCGGGAATTAATGCGCACCTGAATGATTCCGGTGCGCCGCCCACTTTCAAGCAGACGGGAAACCTTGATCCGTGAAAGCCCCAGCTTCTCGCCAATTTCGCCCTGGGTCAGACCGTCATTATAATAATACCATGCGATGCGGGTGAGGGTTTCCTCTTCCGCGTCGGCATAGCTCCAGTCTGTGTTATCTGACACCATAAACGTCATCCCAGCTTCATGTTATTTGTTCATTTGATTATTCATTAAACAAATGATCACGTCAACTGTTCCAATTTCAAAATTCTTTTTCTCGTGAAAACTGGCAAAAATTCAACAAATTAGTCAAAAATTACTGCATCGCACAATAAACACTCCCCATAAATCAGGTTGACGACAATCCATCAATGTGATCACATGTTTTACATAAGAACAAATGAACAGGTTGCAGGGATGGAACGGAACAATAACGACGTCGCAGCCGTCCGCGTAAACGACATATGGAAATCATATGGCGGGACAACGGTTTTAAAAGGGGTTGATATTACCCTGCTACCTGGACAGGTTCATGCCTTGTTAGGCGGCAATGGTGCTGGCAAGTCAACATTGATGAAATCAATTGCCGGTCTGGTTAACCCGGAGTCAGGCAGCATCGAAATCAATGGCCAAACCCTGAACAATGCATCCCCGGCAGCGGCACAGGCACTGGGGCTTTATCTGGTTCCGCAAGAAGCCCACATTTTACCGAACCAGTCCGTTTTGGAAAACATATGCCTTGGCCTGCGCGCTACAGCCAAATCCCTGCGTAACGATGTTGTAAAACTGGTGGCGGAACTTGCCGTAAAACTTGATCTGGATGCCCAGGCTGCAACCCTTGAGATTGCAGATCGCCAGATTGTTGAAATTTTACGCGGGCTGATACGCAAGGCGCGGGTTTTGATTTTGGACGAACCAACAT
>NZ_JFJZ01000103.1 GCF_002115825.1 Thalassospira sp. MCCC 1A01428
AATGAGTCCTGAGCCTAGGCTTCGTTCTGTGCGCTTGCCTGCGGGGCCGTGCGCAAACCCAGCAATACAACAGCCCCCGCCACCAGCAAAAGGCATCCGCTCAGGCCAAAGACGCCCAGCGCACCACTGGCCGTGTAAATCGCGCCGCCGACTGCCGCGCCAAGGGCAATGGCAAGCTGGATTGCTGCCACAAGCAAACCGCCGCCACTTTCGGCTTCGTCAGGAACGGTGCGGGTGATCCATGTGGACCAACCAACAGGCATGGCGGCAAAGGCCATGCCCCAAATGGCAATCAAAATACTGTCGCCAATCGTGCTGCTGCCTTGAAAGGTGGCCAGGCTTAACCCGGCAAAGCCCATAATGATGGGCATAATGCTGAGCGTTCGTTTCAGGTTGCGTTCAATCAATGCGCCAGCAAGATAGGTACCAAGGAAATTGGCAATGCCAAAGCCCAGCAAAATGCCCGAAACGCCGGAAATGGCAACGCCGGTGACATTTTCCAAAAAGGGCCGCACATAGGTAAACATGGCGAAATGACCGGTAAAGATCAGCATGGTCAGGACCAGCCCAAACCGCATGCGCGGGCGCATCATCACATCAAACAGGGTGCGCAGGCTGGCATGTCCAACCGGTGCGAGCCGGGGCAGGGTGGCAAATTGCGCAATCAGCACCACAACGCCCAGAACGCCGGTTAGAAGGAAGATATTGCGCCAGCCAATCATATCACCCAGGAAGCTGCCCAGCGGGGCGGCAAAAACCGTAGCGATTGAAACGCCGCTAAATAAAATGGACAACGCACGCGGTACCAGATATTCGGGCACCAGCCGCATGACAACTGCGGCTGCCATTGTCCAAAATCCTCCTAGGGCGATGCCAAGCAAAACGCGGCCCATCAGCAGGAATGACAGGTTCGGTGCGATGGCAACCAGAATATTCGATATGATTAACAATATCGAAAACCCCAGCAGGACATGGCGACGGTCAAATCGGCGGGTCAAGGTGGCGATTAGGAGGCAGGTGATCATGGCGACAATGGCGGTGGCCGATACGGCCTGCCCGGCCAGGGCTTCGTTAATGCCAAGGTCGTTTGCCATGGGGGTTAACAGGCTGGCAGGCAGAAATTCCGCCGTTACCAGCCCGAAAACACCTAGCGTCATCGAAATGACAGCACCCCACGCCGGGGCAATTGGCCCGGCAGCGCTGGGCGTGCTTGTGTTTGTGGTATTCATTACTATCTATGTCCTGTCTGGAAGGATGTACTTTTGATTAACCCTAAAATAGGCTGGTAATTCCAGACGATCTATGCCAGATACTCTTCAATGTTTGATCAATCGTCCGAAAAATATCGTACCGGTGACCCGGGATATGTTGCAACCGACCTGATAAGCGAATTGCTTTTGGGGATGCGGTTGTTTGGCCTGCATTACAGCCGGGTACAAATGGCGCCGCCCTTCGGGGTGCGGTTTGGCGACGATGTGGGGCGTGCGCAATTTCATTTTGTGGCGCGCGGACCGGTTTATTTGCGCTGTGCATCGGGCGAGCAATGCGTTTTGCAAACCGGTGATGCCGTGCTGCTGCCCCGCGGGGTTGGTCACGAAATGTTATCGTCACCCGATATTACCGCCGACGACATTAAAAGTTTTGTTACTGCCCCGATTTGTAATCGTTTTGATGCAGTTACGGCCTGTGACCCGGCACAATGTAATAACGATGCCCTGTTTTTTAGCGGCTGCATGGAATTTGATCTTGGCTGCATGAGCCCGCTGATTGGCATGATGCCTGAAATTATGCAGGTTGGCACCATGCTGGAACGAAACCCCGAAATACTGCCGATCCTTGAAGCCATGGAACGCGAGGTTTGCTCCGAGCGGGCCGGTTATGGTGCCATTGTTACCCGCCTGGCTGATGTTGTTTCGGCATCAATTGTACGTGGCTGGGTGGAATGCGGCTGTGGCGATGCTTCTGGCTGGGTCGAGGCCTTGCGCGATCCGCGCCTGGGGCGTGTTATCAGTGCCCTGCACCGTGACCCTGGCCGTAACTGGACCGTGGCAAGCATGGCCGCCGAGATGGGCACATCACGTTCGGTTTTTGCCGAGCGGTTTCTGGCTGTTACCGGGATCACGCCATTGCGCTATGTGACCGACCTTCGGATGCGCCTTGCAATGCAGTGGATCAGCCGGGAACGCCTGCCGGTTGACATGGTGGCTGAACGGTTGGGTTATGGGTCGGGTGCTGCCTTTAGCCGGGCGTTTAAACGGGTTACTGGCACATCGCCCGGTGTGGCGCGCCGGGCATAAGAGACAGGCCAAAGGCCGGTTTCAGGGTTTGCGCACAGCAACTGTTTCTACGCGGTGGCCTTTGCCTTTGCGCAAAATGGCATCGGCGCGAAAACGCGACGGGGCCACATGCTCTTCCAAAACCCGGGCGTTGATATTTGCCCATATGTCGCCGGCAAGGGTGCGCGCTTCGTCGTCATTTAAATGGGCATAGCGGTGGAAATAGGATTCCGGTGTTTGAAACACGCTGTTTTTCAAGGTTAGAAAACGGTGAATGTACCAGGTGCGAATGTCGTCCTCATCGGCATCAAGATACAATGTAAAATCAAAAAAGTCGCCCGCATGGGTTTGGGCCGCAGGGCTGCCTACCGTGCTGATTTCAAGGACATTCAACCCTTCCACAATTAAAATGTCGGGGCTGTTGATAATTTGTTTGCGGTTCGGGTCGATATCATATGTGACATGCGAATAAACCGGTATTTCCACCCGTTCTGCCCCATCCTTGATTTGCTCTAGCGTATCAAGCAGGGCACGCCTGTCATAACTTTCGGGAAAACCCTTGCGCGCCAAAAGACCACGTTCTTCAAGGTCTGCCAGTGGCCACAAATAACCGTCCGTACACATCAAATCAACCCGGCTTTCACCGCCCAGTGATTGCGCCAGCATTTGCCGTAATACCCGGCAAAAGGTGCTTTTGCCAACGGCGACACTGCCCGCAACCCCGATGATATAGGGGGCTTTGCGCGGCGGGGTTCCCAACAGGTCGCCCATCCCGGTTTTTAGGGACGTAAGATGGTCGCGATGGGTGCGGATCAAATGAATAAGCGGGGCAAAAATGGCTGCCAGGTCGTTTTGATCTGTGGTGTCATTCAGGCCGCGCAATGCATCGAGGTCAGCAGGGGCAAGATGATAGGCCGTATTTTCACCCACAGCCTGCCATGCGTCCCGGTCAAACAGGGCATAGCGGTCCGGGTAAAGGGGCGACGGGGAATGGGGCATTACGGCCTTCTCTGCTTCTGGTGCGGTTCACATTGTCGCTTTATGCCGTTTGGACGAGGGCGATGCAATGTTAACGGTGACGATTTGGTCAATAACTTTGACCTGGCGGGCGGTTTTATACAAAAGGGCAACGCAGGCAGGCATGGTTTCTTTCATTGCCAATCGGCGGTCCCGTTCCGAAGGGCGCCTTGCATGTAGGCCGGAATGGGGGATTGTCAATTCATGTGCCTGTGTGGTCCCCGTTAAGGGTCTTTTGCGCGATAAGAGCTGCATCATTTGCATAATGCAGCATCCCGGAACGATGCTGCCAGGCAATTTCGCTTTCGCGTTCCGCATTGTGCAGGGAACAGCTATCCTGACGCATGGGCGTCAGGTTCTGTTTCAAGATTGACGTGCTGGTGATGGCTGATGCAGCCAGAGACGAAAGATGGGCGGGCGCTAGATAGGCATTGCGTTTGTTTATTTTCCACAAGGGCCAGCCGCGCCAGGACGGCCAGAGTGAACAAACCCGCCGATTTGGTGGTGTCCTTGCAAGCTGCCATGGTAATCCGCCCGGAAAATA
>NZ_JFJZ01000104.1 GCF_002115825.1 Thalassospira sp. MCCC 1A01428
CGATGGTGGCACATCAACCGCACCAGTCTTGCGCACAGCGACACGCCGAAACCCGTGCCCACAGGGCACAACCGACCGGCTTAAAAAATCCCGCACAATCCCGTCACGTTGAACCAGCGCCATCACAACCCCCGCTCAATGCGGAAATTGCCGACCAGCTTTTCGGTGGAAATTGCGCCATCAGCCCCATGCACAAACCGCCCATCGCGCCCGACCACCAGGCGAACAAGCCAGCCCTCGGCGGTGTTAACTTCGCGCACAAACGAAACCGGCTTGCCCGTGTCGCAATCCATCACCTGCCATTCAAACCGGTTTGCGATATGGTCGGCATGGGCATAGCTGGCACCGTCAAAATGCCGGGCCTCGCTATAATCGGGCAGCCACAAAAAACGCCCCCGGCCCTTAAGCGCGGCAATCACCTTGCGCAGCGACTTGTGCGCGGCAGGCTCGCACGCCCGCATTTCATCGGCATTGATGAAATAATGCTGTTCGGCCATCCGGTTCAAAACCTTGGCAAACCGGGTGGTAAACATGGCATCAACGGCATGGGCATCGGCCAACTGGCACAACCCGTATCCCACCATCATCAGCCGCGATGTTTTCCAGCCACCATCCCCGCCAATCTGGCGATCCATCATCACCGCCATGGTAATATTGGCAAGACCATCGATTTCACGGCGAAAATCATAAAACTGACCAGGCAACATCAAATCGGCCCATTCTTCCATATCGGCCCGAAATTCAGCAATCACCGCCCGGTCGTCCGCTTCGCCGTCATCCAGCATCCCGACAGCAACGGCCCAGAAATAGCGCGGGAAAAAGGCGCGCTCGACCGCCCAGAACAGGTCAAACTTGCGACGCGGCACCACGTCACGCGATACCTCACGCAACCCCCGGCGCAGCGCACCAGGCACCGGCAACCGTGCCACATCATTGGCCGCAAGACCAACCCCGGCCAACCGCATATCAGACGCCAGCGGCGCACCATATTTAAGGGCTGCTTTCATGACGCCCCCTTTCGCGGTCCAATCGGCACCGGGCCAGACCCGAACGGGTTAAACCCGTCATCATCAGGCTGGGTAAAAAACCGGCTCATTTCGAAACCTCCCCGGTTTCAGCCGCTCGCACGGCACGGGCAAAGGCCACAACCGCCGCCGGGTCCGGTGCCAAAGCGCACCGCTGCGCACGGGTCATTGCCATGCACATGGCAATATATTCATCCGGGGTGGTTTCACGCGGCAGGGCCGGGTCGTTGGTCTTTGAAATCATCCAAGCGATTTGCTTTTTGCAGGCATCAATCAGCCTGTCATTGCGCTCTGCATGTGTCAGGCGGGGCTTAACCTTCTCTGCCACAAATGCCGGGTTCAAATTCCGGGGCGGATGGGTCGGCTTTTTGTTTGGGTTCCGCGTCATGCCGCACCTGCCTTGCCCGATGCCGGAAACGGCGCAACCGTTCCAGATACAGCGGGCGCGCCACCCTTGCCATTACTGGCAATGAAATCACCAAGGGTGCTGTGCATGGCGCGGGCCAGTTCAATTTCCGCCGCCACTTCCCGGTGGTCCAGCCGCCCGTCACGCATATGCTCGCTATGGGTCGCCACAAACCCGGCCACCTGGGCGGCAATGCAATGCAAATCAATCTGCGATCCGGCCATTTTGCGCGCATCCCCCATCCCGGCCAGCGCCAGAACGCGGTTGGTAAAACTGCCCGGCAACGCCGCCATCAAGTGCAGCATCACCACCGTACGCGGCACCATTTCGCCGTCGCGATAGGCTTCAAGGGTGCGCTGTTTAATCCCCGTCGCCACAGCCAAATCACGCACCGTCACCGCCTTGTTTTCAGACTGATAGGTACCGACAACCTGCCGAAACGCCGATGTAAATTCGGCTTGCAGCGCGTCATGGGCAATTGGTGCAATTTTTCGCATAAAAATACATCCCGATATGAAGCAGGTTGAAACTGTGAAGCGGTCAGGCCGCTGCGCTGGCCCCGTCATCCGCCCCGGCGCAGCGGCCTTTGTCTGAATCGGCATCGTTCTGATTGGCCGCAAGCATAAATTCAGGGGGAATGACCGCTTCAAACTTGCGGATGGTATTCGCCGTCGGGTTCCAGCCCGGCATATCCATTTTGCGAATAGCGGCCTCGTTGACCCCTGCCAGCGTGGCCAAACGATAAATCGCAAAGCCCTTGTGACGACGCCATGCCCGAATACGATTCAGATTGTGATCAATCGACATATCAGCTTCCTTTCCGTTTGATGATGCCACGAACATATTCGTGTTTTTGAACCAATGTCAACACGAATTCGCAATTAAACACTATTATGAATACGGAGGGGAATGTGCAGAATGGCGCGCCCTGCGAAAAAATCGCAGAAACTTACGCTAAAAATGGAATTTTCCGGATGCATGACCCCATCGAGCAGCAACGCAGGAATTTCATTGCGTGGCTCACCCACCCCAAGAAAAGCATGCTGTCGGTGGCCACGAAGGCGGGCATTTCAGAAGCTGGACTGCGCCAGTACAAAAACGGCAACACTCGCGATCTTAAACTTGAAAATAAACTGAAAATCGCCGAAGCCTATGGGCTTCCAATTGAGGAAATCTTTGGCGCGGTAAAGCCGTCAGGACATACACCTGCACGGACGGCACCAGAAGAATCCGCACAACAGACACAATCACCGCACACTGCCCCCGTTTTCGGGCGTGCCGAACGTGGACGGCTGTTCATGACAACGTACCCGGTTGGCTATATCGAAGTTACCGCACAAATGGCATTAACCGGTGATATTTTTGCCGTTCGCATGCCTAATACGGACATGATGCCACGCATACGAATGCGCGAAATTCTGCTGGCAGACCCAAATGACCCGGTCGGAGCAGGCGACGAAGCCGTGGTGGTCGATACCGATGGCGAAATACACATAATGCGGTGCTTTGAAAACAGCCCAGGGCGTGGCTTCACCGGCGGATGTTACGCCGATCCGGTCCAGAAAATAACCATTGCCGATGCCAATATAACCAAAATCGCACGCGTAGTTAACATCTTGATCAATGGCTAGATTACCGACGCAAAATTGCGTTGGTAAAACGCGTCGCTGCATTTCAGCCCGGCAATACCATTTCCGCCAATTGGCTTTTGACTGTTTGCGATGTGGGCGCAAAATTGCGCCGACATAAGACCTTGAAATGATTGCATAACGCAAAATTGCGTCATGAGAAAGCAGTAGCAGATTTTCCGACAGTGCTCATAATTCAGCCGTTCGTTCCGGCTTCCCCCGTTCGGCATTTGAACTGTTTGCGATGTGGGCTCAAAATTGAGCCGACAAAACTCCTTGCTGCCCGCGCCTGTAAACCTGTGCCTCACACAGGTTTACACTCACATCAAGGCCGCACAAAACCTGACCATCAGGCAGATTTAATATATCCAGCCACTGAGCGCAAAATTGCGTCGAGCGTTGTTTACAGTTTGCCGATCTTCAAAAGGTCCGAATATAGGACCTTTTAAATGCGCCCGAGAGGCGTATTTAGACCTTTGACTTAGTATGCGCCGGGCTGAAAATTCAGCCCAGTTCATATTCGAGTTTTACCTCCTCAAAATTGAGGCGGTAAAACTCGTCGATTACTGGCTCAAAATTGAGCCGGTAAAACACGGCGCCATTAATTGTCTGGCTCGGAACCACCGGCTCAATTTTGAGCCGGTGGCAATCCCCGTGAAATTATGAACTGGGCTGAATTTTCAGCCCAGTGCGCACCAAGTCAAAGGTCTAAATATGCCTCACGGGCATATTTAAAAGGTCGGAATTTCG
>NZ_JFJZ01000105.1 GCF_002115825.1 Thalassospira sp. MCCC 1A01428
AGTTCATCAGCACCGACGAAATTCGCTATTTCCTTCGCGGCGTTCATGTCGAACCACACCCCGACGGTGGCGCCCTGCTTGTCGCCACCAACGGACACATCATTTGCGCCGTCCACGACGAAACTGCAAAAATTGGCGATGGCGAAAGCTGGATTTGTTTTGCCCCGCAATCGATCCGCACCGCGCTGAACAAACGCGATGCCGGGCACCTTCATTTCGTCGGCAACTCCGCCTATGTCACAACACAGGACTGGACGAAACGCCAGGGGGCCGCCGGGCAAAGCCCCGCCATTCTGACAGAACACCACATCGCCGTAAGCTGGGCACCGCCGATTGACGCAACATATCCGCAATGGCGCGCATCATTACCAGCAACACACTCCACACCCACACGCGAAATCGCCATCAATGGTGACAATGTTGCCCGCATCACAAAGGCGGTAAAACTGGTTTCCGACCCCAAACAACCCCCTATCCTGAACTGGTTTACACCGGCGAACCCCTGCCAGCCGGTCATTATCCGCACCGAATGCAATGACAGTTTTTTTGCCGTCATCATGCCAATGCGCGGACGCGACAACAACACAGCCTATCCCGCATGGCTACCCGAACCGGAAACCGCAAAGCCAACCGCAAAGCCAGACGCGGCCAACGACAGCACCCCGGCACAGGCAGAAACGGAAACCGCCGCCTGATCAGGCCAGCTTTTGAACGCTTCACAGGACGAACCAAGATGACCAACATTGTTTTCTTACCGGTGCAACCGGCACACGCCATGCCACCTTCCTTGCCCGCCCATACCGGCACCATCACCGCCCGCATCGATGGCTACCCGCGCAATGCAAAAATCATTGTCGCACTCGATGCCGACCGCATCCTGATCCGCTGCACCGACGTCACACTGTCACGCTGGATCACAGCACACGACATCATCGCCCCGCGCCGGTTCGGGGGCGCGGCATGACCAAGATTGAATGGACCAAACGCGCTGGCACCAAAGGCGAAACTTGGAACCCGATCAGGGCGCGCAACAAGTCAACTGGCGGCGTTGGGCATTTCTGCACAAAGGTTTCGGCAGGCTGTCAAAATTGCTATGCCGCCGATTTCCAGAAGCGTTTCAAAAACACCGTGCGTTATGCAGCACAGGACGCCGATCAGGTTGAAATCTATCTGCATGAACCAGTGTTGATGCAACCCCTGCTTTGGAAGAAACCACGCACCATATTTGTTTGTTCGATGACAGACCTGTTTTACGAAGGGCATCCGCTAGAATGGATCATGCAAATTTGGGCGGTGATGGCACTTTGCCCGCAGCATACTTTTCAAGTCCTGACAAAACGAATTGCCCGGGCCAGTGACATGCTTGGCGGGATATCCCCAAAGGGGGATCATGCTATGTGCAGGGCAATCAATGAAATCCCATACGGATTAGGGGACCGCAGAGGCTCGCTTGAAATGCCTCTGCCCAATGTTTGGCTTGGAACCAGTGTCGAGGATCAGGCAACAGCCAACGAACGCATCCCCGTGCTACTGGAAACACCAGCAGCGGTACGCTTTGTCAGTGCGGAACCGTTACTCGGTCCGGTTGATCTGACGAGCCTTGACGGTGGGTATCACGATGGCGTCAGGCTGATTATCGACGGACTTACCGATACCGCTCTTGACGCTTACGATAATATCGGAGGCATTTTTGGTGCAAAACTGGATTGGGTAATCGTCGGCGGAGAAAGCGGGCGCAACGCCCGGCCAATGCACCCGGACTGGGCGCGATCATTGCGCGATCAGTGCAAGGCCGCTGGCACCCCGTTTTTCTTTAAGCAATGGGGCGCATGGGCGGCGCAAGTCGGTGCAACTTACGAAATTTCAGACGATTTAGAGATAAGCAAATACCTCTGGAAAGAATGGAATGGCGAAGCGTGGGAAGACTGGCCCCACCCGCAATGGTGCGACGACCTAGACCCCGATCAAAGCGTCGTTAAGGTTGGCAAAAAAACCGCAGGCCGCCTTCTTGATGGTGTTGAGCACAACGAATGGCCCCCCATTGATCAACGAAAGGCAGCGGCATGACAACTCACGGGTCTTTCAATCCGAAAGGCTCACGCCGCACCGATGCGGGGGAGCCGATGACGGTTGCCCGCATCGATGCCGCACTGCGAACACTGGCGCGCATCATGCGCGATCATGGCGACCGTTTTGATAACGGCGACTTGATGAAAATGGCGCAAAATCTCTATGACGAACGCAACCGGATCAGCCAGCCCAACAGCATAGAAAACCTTATGGCTGATCTAATGAAGGTCGCATAAGGGCAATGCGCGCCAGCCATTCCTGTTTCTGTTCCAGCGTTGGGCCCGCCCCATATTTTGGCCGGGAAAATTTATGCCCCATCACCGACGCCACAAGCATGTCAGGGGCCTCGACCGCAATAAACCGATCCTGCAAGGCGTGGCGCAACGAATAAAGGCTTTGCTGATTGGTTTCAAAGGCCGCGTTTTCACGCAAAAACTTGTTCACGCCGGTTGTAAAGCTGCCATTCTTGCCGCGATAGCGCACAATTCCACCCGCTGCCATCAATGCCTTGGCGGCTGGTAACGCAGCCCCGACCAATGGCAAATTTCTGATAGACATACTGGTCTTGATTTCGCGGATCTGGTTTGGCCTGATCCTGATATGCGGGATCGGATCATCAAGAACAAAATCAGCCCGTTCCAGACCACAAATTTCCCCCGGTCGCGCCCCTGTTTCCGCAAGGATTGCAACGATGTGCCGGGCTTCGTCATTGATGCCGCCAAGCAGGCAGCCAGGTGCCAACAGCGTTTGCACAATCCAGTCACGCGATACCGTTTCACCCCGACTTTTGCCCTGCGTGACATGGTTGCGAAATGCGATCCCCTTAAACGGGTTTTCAACACCCAGTAACCGCGCATCGCTGACAACACGAAACATGGCGCGCAGGCAATTCACTTCCTTATTCGCAGACTTTACAGACAGCTTTTCATCGCGCAAACGGTCGCTCCACCAACTGCGAAACTGCAACGCATCCTGCCGCGACAGTTCGGCAATCGGTTTGTCACCAATTACGGCCAGCAGGTTTTTTTGTGATCGCCGATGCGGGTTTAGCGCAAGTTCCACCTGCCGGGGCGATTTGCCAATCCGGGCATCAAAACTCAATTTCTCATATTCATCAAACAGCGTCGAAATCATAATCCGGGGCATGGGAACGGCCCCAAGAACGGCATCAATAACACGACGATCATCAACAGTTTCAAGGCTTTCAAGCCGGGCAACAACGTCCTTGGCCGGGGCCTCGGCAATTTCCCCTGAATGCTGATACCGCCACCCCAACCTGACAGCCAGGTCACGCGCCCGTTCATATCGTTCCTGACCACCAGCAACCTTGCCCGACGCCCGCAATTCATCCCAATAACCGATAACATTTTCATTCACCCGGCCCACGGCCAGACAAGCGGAATCATAGCTATCTGTCTTAAGGGAAATCTTGACTTCGCTGCCCAGAATATCGACCAGATCAGCAGGCACACGACGGCGATAACTATATCGGCGACCGCGACGAATTATATAGCGGCTAAGGTCATCGGGCATGGCCTGTGTCCCAAAATGTGTACCAAACTGTGTACCA
>NZ_JFJZ01000106.1 GCF_002115825.1 Thalassospira sp. MCCC 1A01428
TTAATGAGTCCTGAGCCTAGAGAGAGTTATGACCATTCCTTTAATGTTGCGGCAGGTCGCTTGAAGCGATAATGGTTATTCCCAAGGAGAATGAGCAATGGACAGATTTCAGGCGATGACCGTCTTCGTGCGCGTGATTGAAACGGGATCGTTTTCAGGGGCGGCCAAGCGGATTGGTGTCGGCCAGCCCGCTATTTCCAAGACCATTGCCCAGTTGGAGGATCGCCTTCAGGTCCGCTTGCTCATTCGATCCACCCATGGCCTGACGCCAACAGATGCCGGTATTCGTTTCTATGAAAGAGCAAAGGTGGCCATTCAGGAGGCGGATGAGGCAGAGCTTGAAGCGAAGGGGGCGGGTGCAGGCCTTTCAGGCCGTCTCCGGGTCTGTGCAGCGACGACATTTGCTCGACTCATGGTTATTCCGCGCCTGCCAGAGTTCCTGTCCGCTCATCCGGAGCTGGAAGTGGATGTTGTTCTAGATGATCGTGTCATCGATCTCGTCTCGGAGGGCATCGACATTGCGTTACGCATGGGTGACCTTGCGGATTCTTCTGCCATTGCGCGCAAGATCGCCACGGGGCGTCGTTCTGTGGTCGCGACAGCTTTTTATCTCGAAAAACACGGCGTACCTCAAGTGCCTGCAGACCTTGCCATGCATGAGGCGGTCGTCTACACCCAGCTCGGAAATAGCTGGATTTTTAAAAGGAATGGGACAGAGGCCTCTGTCGTCGTGGCAGGACGGACCCGCTTCACTGCCGCCGAAGGCATCCGCGAGGCTGTCAAGGCAGACATGGGGCTGGCCGTGACGTCGGACTGGATGTTTTGGCCGGAACTGCGGAGTGGCGACGTGCAGCGCGTTCTGGAGGATTGGGAACTTCCCGATATCGACCTTTGGGCGGTCTTTCCGACGGGGCGTCTGGTCAGTGCCAAGGCAAGGGCGTTTGCGAATTTCGTTGAGCAGATTCTTCAGTAAGTCAAAGATTTTGTTGGTTAAGACCCGCTCACAGGACCCGGCCCTGACTGTTGCTATGATAGGCGGGGCCGGGGCCGTGTGGCAGCACCGTTGAGGTCTGTTAAAAACCCGGAAGTAAACCGGCAGGTATGCATCGCTTCATGACCACGTCCCTGTAGCTTGGAAATAACACTTGCATTAGGAACCGAATGGTTCCATAAGTGGGCCATGATAAAACGCACTCAGACATATGCGTCCGTTGGTCGCCCTCGCGAATTTGAACTTGATGATGCAGTTCGAAAAGCGATGGACGTATTTTGGGACCGTGGATATCACGATGCATCCCTTCCCGACTTGCTTAAAGGCATGGAGCTGTCGAGGGGAAGTTTCTATAAGGCTTTTGTAGACAAGAGAGGCGTCTATTTGCGCGCTCTTGATCTCTATATCGAGGATGCCATTCGCTCGGTTGGGGAGACGCTGCATTCGCACTCGTCGCCAAAAGGCGCAATTCGGGAAGCATTTTTGCAGCATGTTGATTATTCGTCTGGCACGCTCGGTTTACGTGGGTGCTTTGTTGTTTTTGCGGCTCTTGAGATGCTTCCTGACGATAAGGAGGTCTCAGCCCGAATTTCCCGCCTGTTTCGGCGACTGCAAGATCTTTATGCGGCAGCGATCATAAGAGCTCAATCCCTGGGGGAAATTGATCCCGGGCTCGATGATCGAACGCTTGCCAGATTCCTTGTGTGCCAGATTCAAGGTATGCGTGTTCTGGGCAAGGCAGGAGCAGATCGCGACGAAACGAGGGCTATGGTCGACTTGGTGCTAAAAGCGCTTGACTAACTCTAATTTGGAACTGATTGGTTCCAAATTTCTTTATTCCCGCAAATTGGTCGTCCGTTTCTCCAGGGCGATGTAGAGGCACATGTGAGACATAGCTTTGACGTCAAAGACAATCCCGATCCGCGTCGCTGGATTGCACTGGTTATTTTATTAGTCGGGGCTTTTTTGCCCCCACTTGATTTCTTCATCGTGAATGTGGCGCTGCCTTCAATCCGGGAGGACTTCCGTGCTTCAGCAGCGGCAATGCAACTGATTATTTCGGGTTACGCCACAACCTACGCAGTTATGCTGATTACAGGGGGCAGGCTGGGAGACCTATATGGTCGTCGAAATGTTTTTCTGTCAGGAATGCTCGGGTTTGCTGCTGCTTCTGCCTTATGTGGATTTGCATGGTCTCCTGCTGTTCTGATCATCGGTCGTGTCCTTCAGGGATTTGCCGCAGCAATCATGGCGCCGCAGGCTTTGGCATCAATTAACGCAATTTTTCCCGACCACGAAAAATCAAAGGCGCTTAGTTTCTATGCCCTTACGTTCGGGGTGGCATCAATGGCCGGCCTTTTCCTTGGTGGAGCGCTGATTGCGCTGAACATCTTTGGTCTTGGATGGCGGGCAATCTTCATCATCAACCTTCCTGTGATCGCGATCACCGCGCCGTCGGCATTTCTTCTGTTACGCGAAACCAGATCCGAACATCCAGGCACGCTTGATATCGGCGGAGCATTGCTGATCGCGCTTGGACTTTTTGCACTGATCGCGCCGGTGATAGAGGGCCGGGAGCAGGGGTGGTCGGTTTGGCTCATTTTAATGCTTGCCACTTCCTTGCCGTTGTTTGTTCTGTTCTGGCGGCATGAAAAACACATTGAGTCGATGGGAAGAGATCCCATTCTGGCGCCGAGCCTGCTTAAAAATCCGGGGTTAATGCGGGGTCTGTTAGCTGCATTGCTCTATTACGCCGTTGCGGCCTTCTGGCTGATATTCTCGGTCTATGAGCAGGGCGGCCTTGGTCGGACGCCGTTCGAGGCCGGGTTGGCGATCCTTCCGGCGGCAGTCGGCTTTGCCCTTGGCCCTTTTGCAAGTGAGCGCTTCCTTCGCATCTTCGGAAGATTTTCCGCCGGCCTGGGTATGGCAATACAAGCTATCGGTCTGCTTGCAACGGCCGTTCTTATCTCTTTCGGGTTCTCACATTTTGTTTTCGTTGCGCTTTTTGTTGTTGGCGTAGGGCAGGGAGTTGCTCTTCCCAATCTTGTGAAAAGCATCGTGCAACGGGTCGACAGGTCGCAGTCGGGACTGGCCTCTGGCTTGGTCAATTCAACGTTCCAGATGGGCGGTGCGCTGGCAGCGGCTGTCATTGGCGGATTGTTTTTCACCGTTTTAGGAACGGCAACCGACGTTGAATCCACGGGGCGCGCATATAGCGTTGCCGCAACAGCGATAGCAATCTGTCTTCTCGTTGGAGGATGGCTTTCCATCGGTTTGACAGCGAACAAAGAATTACCCCGATGAGCAAAAATATCGATTGCTCCAGTTATCGGCGCGCCCGCTAACGGCGTGACTATTCCTGCCGTTTCTGCCGATTACCGGCAGATAACTATTCCCTTACCGAGCGACACATAAACATTTTGAGGTATACCATCATGAAGTAAGCGTCCCCTCACGGC
>NZ_JFJZ01000107.1 GCF_002115825.1 Thalassospira sp. MCCC 1A01428
TTAATAGGTCCTGAGCCTAGTTGCCAGCATTTTGCGGCTGTTGCGCAGAATTTTCCGGGGTCGGCACGGCGGCATCGGTGCCTGTCGCGGACTTGTTCGTATTTCCGCCCTGTTGCATGCTGGTTGGAATATGATCAATCCGGTCAATGGTTACCGTGGTGCCTTCTTTAACCCAGTCCTGACCAACCACAATAAGATCGATCTGGTCGGGAAGGCCGGTAATCCAGACATGTTCACGATCACCGCCGCGCAATGTTACCGGGTAAAAGACCACCTTGTCGTTTTCAACGCCGCGCACGCCCAATTCGCCGTCGTCATTTAACGTTAGCGATGATGACGCAATCTGATGGGCCTTTTCCGAGCCAACCGGAATAACCAGTTCCGCTGTCATGCCATCAGGAATGGCAAAATCGGGATTATCAAGTTCAACTTCGATCCGGTAGGTGCGGGTTTCGTTGTTGCTGGCAAGGGCGGTATAGCGCACGACACCCTGTTTGATGCTGCCGTCAAACAGGCGCACATGGGCCATTTGCCCAACATGGATCAGGCCAATTGAATGTTCCGGGACATGGGCGACCACCAGCATGGGATCGGCCTGGATCACCGTGGCAATGGTATCGCCAATTGAAATAAGGTTCCCCATTTCGGCCGGGCGGGTTTCAATGACACCATCAAACGGGGCGCGGATGGTGGTTTGTGCCAGCTCCACTTCGATGGCCTTTAAATCGGCACGGGCTTCTTCAAGCTCGGCTTTGGATTGCGCGACCCCGGTTTTAGACCGATAGTCCTTTTTGGCCAGGCTTAGGGCACCGTCATATTCCAGGGCACGTTGGTCCAC
The DNA here is from genome assembly GCF_002115825.1 of Thalassospira sp. MCCC 1A01428. GTDB lineage: Bacteria > Pseudomonadota > Alphaproteobacteria > Rhodospirillales > Thalassospiraceae > Thalassospira. The sequence goes on from NZ_JFJZ01000107.1 coordinate 839, forward strand.
CAGGGCACGGGCCTTGTCAAGGCGGGCAGGGCGGTCATCGGCGGCAAGGCGCACCAGAACGTCACCTTTTTTAACCCGTGCGCCTTTTTCCACACCAATTTCAATCACACGTGATGATGTCTGGGCGCGAATGTCGGATTTAACGGCGGCCTCGGTGCTGCCGGTCAGGACCAGTTCATTGACATGATCCCGGGCGCGCGATGCCATAACCCGCACAGAAGGGGCGGGTTCATTGCTGGTTGAACCACTGCCCGCTTCGGGGCCGGTTGCTGCGGTATCCGTGGTATTTGCTGCTGCGGGGTCTTCACCTGGCAATAAGCTTGAACCAATCCATAAAACAGCGCCGACCATCAGCGCAATTGCGATCAAACGTGAAGCATTCATTGGGTTCGCGTTCCTAAAAGACCTGTGCCTAAGTTGTTTTCTGTCGTCGTTTTATTCAGCGCGGATTGACCCTGTCAGGGTTTCCGCGAACGGCGTTTTCGAATGTCGGCCAAAAATGGCTGTTTGTTTTTTGCAATGAAATCCAGCGTTGCCCGGCAAACTGCATCGCCCAATCCGCTTATGAATTCACAACCGGCATCATGATGCGCGGCATCGTTTTCTGTGGCATCGGGGCTGGTTTTGGCGTGTTTGTCCGGTGATGAAATGCGGTCCAGCATTAATTCCTGGCGTGCGGCATATTCGTCAATCAGGGCCTCGCACAACTCCACGGGAAGTTCATCGGCAAAAGACAGCATGAACAAAATGTCGGACCGGTATCGATCTTCGCCGGGGCGGGTTTGAAACAGGGTGCGCAAAAAGCTGCGCCGTCCTTCTGCCGTCAGGCGGTAAACTTTTTTATCCGGGCGGTTTTCCTGTTCCTGTTCGGTAAAGGTAACCAGCCCGTCCTGACTTAGTTTTGTCAGGGCAGGATATATCGACCCTAGTGATGCCATTTGAAAAAAGCTGAATACGCCATCTTCAAACATCTTGCGAATTTCATATCCGCTGGCGTCGCCCGCCATCAGGGCGCCAAGGCATAACGACCGAATGTCCATTACTGTAACTGCTACTTTCTATGATGCACTATATATGACAGTTCGATATATATTGGTTTGTAGTATGATGGTTCGATATAGTCAACGCCAAGGTTTATTTACCTGGGCCTTATCTCGCGGTCGGGAGTGGTTTTTAGGGCAACACATAGGTCTTGATTATTTCGTGACGTGGAAATTGGCTGAAAAATTGGAATAGTGCGTCCGTTTATGCAGGGTCGGACGCGCAAAAATGCATTCGGTCATATAGATTAGATACAATCTAGCCAGCATGATTGATGCCCGTGATTTATAGTTGCAGGCGAAAGGGACATACCGGGTGTGCAGGATGGAAATATTTTGAATACAGTCAGTTTCTATCAGGGTGTCGAGATGTTCATCTCGGTTCTGGGGCTTTTACAGGCGGCCTTTTTTTGCGTTTTGCTTTTATCTGAAGGGCGCAGGGCCTATCGGGCTAACCGCTGGATGATTCTTTTTATCGCAGCGGTATGTGCTAACCTGATTGAGGATGTTGTTGACGTATTTGGCTCGACTTCGGTCAATTATTATAGCGAGCTGATTTTTCAACCGTTTAATTTCGTTATCGCCCCGGCAATCTATCTGTATTTTTGCGAAGCAGCCGGTGTGGTTCGAATCCGGTATGGATGGCATTTGGTAATTGTGCCGGTTGTGGCAAATTTGACGTTCTGGCTTTTGGTCGGTATTCCCGTACCATCTGCCAATGGTCAATTGACCTATGAACTTGCGGCAGCCAGCAGTCCGTTAATGTCCGGGGTTTTTAATACCATATATTTCGGGATCAACCTGCAAGCGGTGATTTATGTCGTGTTGTTGTGGCGTGTCGCTGCCCGTTATTTTCGGCAGGTGCAAAAACAACTGGGGGCCCGGCGCGATGACATGGCACGATGGCTGCGTAATGTGCTTGGCAGTGTATTATTTATTTTTCTGGTCTTCTTTGTTCCCAAAGTTGCTGGCGATTTGCACGATCAAAATGAAGTTTGGTCGTTCCAGTTTTTGAACGTGGCATTTTTGCTGGTGTTTTTCTGGCTTAGCTACACCCTTGCCACCCAGCAGGTTGTTTTTGTTTTACCCGATTGGGACGACCCCGACGGGGATCGTCTTGCGAATGATCTTGAGGGGGATGGTGATGTTAATGCCGTGGTTACCGGGGCAATATCATCAGATGGGGCAAATTCGGGATTAAGCAGTTTATATGATAAAGGTGATGCTGAAAAAATAAATGGCGGAAATTCAGGGGCTCCAGAGTCGTCGATTCGTCACTTTCTGGACA
>NZ_JFJZ01000108.1 GCF_002115825.1 Thalassospira sp. MCCC 1A01428
TGTATCAAATACATCATCCTTAGCCTGCTTGAGGCGTTTTTGCGCCTGATCAAGGTCACGTTGCGCCTGCATCATCCGCTGTCGCGCCGCCCCCAAAACCGAGCTTTCCTGTTCTGCAAAAAGCTGCGACGTGTCCTTGACGCTATCGTTCAGCTTTTTAACAAAATCGTCCGCCGCCTTAACCTCGCGCTGATACTCTTTAAGCCCTTCGGCAGCCTTTTTTGAGGAATCTTCCGTACCCCAAAGCGACACAGCCAGCGCACCGGCAACCGCTGCGGCTGCACCAAGAACGGCGCCCCAAGGCCCGAAAAAACCAAGCAATTGCGCGCTTTGCTGGGTCAGCGCCACCAGCGGGTTTTGCCCACTGGCCACCTGCACGGCAAAGTCACCGACCTGATACCCGGCCTGTTGAGCAATCGCCCCGAACTTACGGTAATTAACCGAACTTTTGGCAATTGCGTCATCATTGGCAACCACGGTCTGGCGCAGCCCGCCAATTCTTGCTATCGACTGCTCATATGCCGCCGTGGACTTAGCTACCGATAAATTAAACCTGTCCTGCGAGATGATACCACGGTCAAGGGCGTCCTGTGCCCGGGCCACCTGTTTTTCATAACGCACCAATGCCCGGCTTGTCGGGTCAATCTGCCCTTGCATCCGATTAAACGCCGCCGCAGCCCGCTTCGTTGCCTTGTCCATGTTGGTGGTCGTAATTTCCACCAGGTTTCCCGCATCGGCCATATGCTTGCGAAATTTATCAAGCGGGGCGTCAATACTTACCGAAATGCCCTGTTGCTCAATCGTCATATCAGGCCCCATTCATCGCTTTGCGCACCGCTGCCGTAATCAACCGGCGCGCCTCATCGCTATTGGCATCCACAGCACGACTTAAAATATTCAGGGCCGGCCGGGCCGGAACCGTCATGTTAAACCGCTTACCAGGCTTTCCTGCTTTGCGATATTGCACCGTGCCGCCCTTGGTTCCGCCATCAAGAAAACGAAACCAGAAATAGTCCGACGCCAGCCTGTCACTCGGCAGCCCAATAAAGGCTTTTAGCCCGTTTTCCGAATAAATGACGGTCAAGCCATCCGCCGCATGTGGCCCCGGATTGGCCCCGTCACGCGGGGTTAACCGCTTCATATCGTCCAGAACGGACAACGCTGCCCTGGCAACCGCATCGGCCACATGGTCCTGCATTTTAGCTGGCAGCGCGTTTAATCGCGCTGCCAGTTCCTTTCCGCCTGTCACTGCCATAAATCACCCCTCGCGTTTTGGCCCGGCCTGCGCCAGCGCCACCCGCAATTTATTTGCCACGTCATCAGGCGACACCGGTTCCGGTTCTGCCTCCACCCCGTTTGTGATGCGCAGAAATTCGGCTTTACCATCCATCGCCAGCAATATTCTCGCTATCGGGGTGGTCATGGCAGCATGGTCATCCCAGCCCAGCCACCCGGTGGCATAGCGGTAAACCATGTCCCACCAGGCGGAAAGTTCTACGACTTTCCCGGCGTACCCCCCGCATCACCGGAATCGGCATCATCGCGCACATTCCGGCCCCCGTTCAACATCACCACCAGGTAGTCGGACAAGGCCCCGCCAATCTCGGCCTTGTTTTCCGCCTGCCAGATATCGCGCACCAATTCATCAAATTCCGCAGCACCGGGCTTCATGCCGCTGGCCGAAACCAGAACGGTTGCCATAGCGTCAAAATTTAAATCCCGCACCTTGGTAAAGGCCGGGGCCAGCCCGCCAAGGGCGGCATTAATACCGCGCAGTGCGTTCAAATTCGGCACCAGAAAATACGCCTTCCCGGCAACCACAACTTTCCTGTCCTGCGCCACCACGCTTTCGTTTGTCTTTTCCATTTCTGTTCCATTCTGTATCGATCAAAACACCGTCAAGGCCGCTATCAGGTCGCCGCAACCACCAGCGGGCGGGTATTGATGCCCAGCGAACAGCTTGCCTTTAAAACATCGCTGTTGCCGCCCACTGCGTACTTGAACGACATCACCTGTGCGCGAAAATAATAGGTTGTCGGCGTCGTATCGCCGTCATTCAGTTCAACCTTGATGGCATAATCATCATCAACAGCCAGCGCCGTTTGCAACTGGCCCTGCCCGGTATCTGCCGGGTCCAGGCCAAGGTTCAAGGTCAGCGTCCCCGGATCTTCCACCCCTTTGAACTTGCGCTGTAACCGATCTTCCAGATTGGAAAAATTGATCGCCGAAAACTCCGATCCAAATTCGCCGATATCTGCAATTTCACCGACCTTAACAAAGGTTTCGGCCTCAAATTCGGTTTTGGTGGTCGATGTGGAAACATCATCGGAAATCGACAGCTTACAGCCCGCAGCCGTTCTGACAGTCATCTTACATACTCCTTGCAAGACATAAAAAAGCCGCCCTCACCGGGGCGGCACACAATGCACAACCAAACAAAAATCAGGGCTGCACCCTTACATCCACGGTACAACTGCCCATAAAGGTATCATCGGCAATATCGGGGCTGGCCGTGCTGCGCGTCACCGCCATGCCCTCCATCACCCCATCGGCCAGTGCCAGGCGCTTTTGATGCAGGGTGGCCTTAATCACCCCCAAAATGCCCCGCACTTCTATCGACCCCGCATAATCGGAATAAACCGATAGATAGAACGTAATCCGCTCATGCGCCCCGCTGATATAATCGGCATCCAGCACCAGGTTATTATCAAATACCACATAGGGCATCGTGGCATCGACCGGCACAGCCTCATAAACCGGGCACGAAAGCGCATCCGTCAAGGCAGCATAAAGTGCTGCTTGCACGGCAATACTGGCAACCATGCAGCCCCCCCAATATTTTGACAACAGAAACAAAATAGAATTAACTTCACCTCCTGATTGCAAAGCACAGGGGGCGGCAATGGCGTTTCTCGACTTCTTTAAACCGAAACTTGCACCGGAAATCCCGGTAATCATAAGCACCGATATTGTTTTTGATGACAGCGAAAGCGCCGCACCAGAAACGCCCGACGACTATGGCGATGTTGACTTGTCAGATATCAGCATCGCCATTGAATATCGCGATAGCAGCAACCGTATTTCAACCCGCCGTATCGTCATTTACAGCACAAAAACCGAAGCATACACCTATCGGCTGCATGCCTATTGTTATGAACGCCAC
>NZ_JFJZ01000109.1 GCF_002115825.1 Thalassospira sp. MCCC 1A01428
CCCTAATTGCCTTAATCGCGCTCCTGGGGCTTCTCAGCGGCTTTGCAGGGGGTGTCACGGTGGTCCGTTCCGGTCTGACCATGAGCACAGAGATTGGATGCGAATACCTTGGCGGACAGTGGGGACAGCGCCAAGAGGGTGCGTTTGTCTGCTGGCGAGAGGTTCCGTAACCCCTTTGCTAAGCCATTGGGAGGGGGGAGCCGCCCGCAAGGGCGGGGGGAGGGCCTGCCCTCCCACAGGGGGGTCGAGGTCGCGAGCCGAAGGCGAGGACAGGGGGGGTGCAGCCCCCCGCGGCCTCTCTCAAACGGCACTAAAATCGAAGTTATCCACAGGCAAAACGGCTTTCGCCCTGTTTCTAAGATTCTAGTTTCCAGATTCAGGGCCGAATCGTCATTTATTTTCAATTAGTTACGCGCTTAAAAGGGAGGAATCAGGCTCAATCGGGGAGGAATCAGGCGCGAAAAGGGAGGAATCAGGCGCGAAAAGGGAGGAATCAGGCGCGGGGGGTGATTGACCGGGGAGCTATCTTCTTATAAACTCCCTTTTATGCCCGCAATCTGTAGCCGAAGTACCATTTAAGCCATTGAAAGAAAACAAACGCACCAAAACGATTGATGTCATCACCGCCGCCAAGGATCGGGAATTGATCGTTGCCGGCGAACTGGTGGACATGCACTTTCCGAAAGGTGCTGGCCTGTCCTTGCGGGCTGCAAAGGCATGGGTTGCCATGCTGGACCATGCCGGAGCGCAGATACTTGATGATATTGAGCACACGGCACCCCTCCGCGAAATCGTAAAGGGCTGGCACCAAAGCAGCCACGAGCTTGAAGAGATCGTCCAGGAGCTGCACCAGACCACGATCAGCCTGACTTATGTGGATCGCAGCGGGCTACGCCGCCGCAAGAGTACCGTTCTGGTGGCTGATATCGACCGCCCCCTGGACACTGACGCAGCGGAAATCAAATGGCGCTACAGCAACGGCGTCAGGCAATTGGTCAAGAACTCACACCACTGGGCCGCGATCAGCGCCCGCGCCGTCTACGCCATGGAATGCAAGTATTCGCCTTGGCTCTACCAGCTTGCCGCCCTCCATGCCGGACGGCGCGAGGTGTCAAGGGACTGGCCCCTGCATGAGCTACGCGAACGGTTAGGCGTGACGGCCCCCAGTCTCCGCCGCTGGCAGGATTTCAAACGGGTTGTCCTCGAACCCGCCGTTGCCGAGGTCAACCACCTGACCGGAGTGCGGATCGACTGGCAGCCCGTGAAACGGGGTCGTACCGTGGTGGCCGTCCGGTTGGCCTGCTGGTGCAAAGACGACAAGGAAATCAAGGAAGCCGCCGCCGAACAGGCCCGCCCACGCCCCGGACGCAAGGCCCGCCGTCAAGGAACGGTTGAACAGATCGCCGAGGAGCAAGCGACTTTGCGCCGGGAGATCGAGGAAAGCCTTGCCTCCCTGCCTCTCTCCTCTGTAGAGTAGTAAAAAGTATTACTTTGGAGTGAATAACGATGTCCGCCACCAGTGCCACCAGCGTGAAGCTAGAACCCGACGTGAAAGAACGGCTCCAACGGTTGGCCGATGCTCGCCACCGCAAGCCGCACTGGCTGATGCGCGAAGCGATTGGCCAATACGTCGAACGCGAGGAAAAGCGCCAAGCCTTCTACGACGATGCCCGCAAGGCTTGGGAAGAATACCAAGCCACCGGCCTGCATGTGACTGGCGAAGAGGTTGAAGCGTGGCTAACCGAATTGGAAGCCGGGAACGATGTGGAGCCGCCGAAGTGCCATCGTTGAAATGGTCGCCGGAGGCTGTGAGCGACGTTCAACGGCTTTATCGCTTCTTGGCATCGAAAAACCCGAATGCCGCAACACGGGCCGTTCGGGCCATACGGGCAAGTGTTCGGATTTTAGCGGAACAACCGGAGGCAGGTCGGCCGACCAATCCGACTGACATGGAATTACGGGAATGGCTGATCGACTTCGGCCGAGATGGCTACATCGCCCTTTATCGTTTTGATGGTGACACGGTTGTTGTTCTGGCTGTACGGCATGGCCGGGAGGCTGGGTTTGCTTAAACCTACATCCCGAATTCAGGCCCACCACGACCTCGGCCACGGGTTCGATTCCTCTCCGGTTTCCGCTCCTGCTCGCGCTGCTTCTTGCGTTCCTGAAGGATCTTCTCGGCCTGCCTGATCTGTAGGGCATCATCCAGCTTGCCCGTGTCGATCTGCGCCAGCTCGGCCATGATCCGTGCTCCACGGTCCATGACCTGGCTGGCCGCCTCTTTCGCCTTGGCCGTCAAGCGCTCCACCATCTGCCGCGCTTGCTGCATCGCTTGGTTGGCCGCAATCCTCATCCGGTTCATGTCCCCTAATTCGGTCTTGATGCCGCGCCGTTCCATCGCCGCAGCTGATGGCCCCAGATGAATGGTCGGGGCCTCATCGATGCCGCGCCGCGCATGGCTGCGATGATCAACCTCAAGCGCCAGGTCATGCGCCTGATAAGCTGAATTCACCCGTTCGGCCCAAGATTTCCGCCAAGTTTCGACAAGCTCCTTGTCGTTCCAACTGCGGTCTTTCTTGGCGGCGAAGCCGTCGCCCTCGATAGGGCGAAGGGTCAGCATGATATGGGCGTGCGGCTGCTCGCGCCCGTCGCTGGCATCCGGGCAATGAATGGCAACATCGGCCACCATGCCCCGGTTGGTGAATTCGTCTCGGACAAATTCCCGCACCAACTGACGGCGGGCCTCGGCTGGAATTTCCCGTGGCAAGGCAACTTCGACCTCGCGGGCAAGCTGGGCATCCTTCCGGCGTTCGGCTTGTTCGACCCGGTTCCAAAGCTGTTCGCGGTCTTTGGTCCAGTCGGCGGCACCGTCCGGGGTCATGATCTCGGAATGCTCAACATGCTGCTTGCGGGAATAGTCCTGCACCTCGCCCGTTTGCAGGTCGTGAAGTTTCTCCCCTGCCCGATAGGCAGCGGAGGCGATGGCGCTTTGGCCTTTGCCTCTGGAGATAACTTTAACGCTGCAATGGTAGGTCGCCATTTTCCTTGTCGTCCTTAAGGGGTAAGCGCGTCGCGCTAGGGGGATTCCCCCTGTTGAGATCGCACACATTGCGCAGCAATGTATAAGTGCGCTCTTTCTCATTCTTTGAAAGGGAGTTTAAGG
>NZ_JFJZ01000011.1 GCF_002115825.1 Thalassospira sp. MCCC 1A01428
CATTTCCGGCACCGCCATCAAGGGTATCATTGCCAGCATCACCTGACAGGCTGTCAGCACCATCGCCACCTTTAAGGGTGTCGTTTCCGGCACCGCCCAAAAGCGTATCGGCCCCGTCGCCGCCCGACAGGGTATCGTTGCCTGCGCCGCCATCAAGCAGGTTATCGCCCGCATTGCCGGTCAAAACGTCATCTTTTGATGAACCGATCACATCCTCGATGGAGGACAGCCGGTCGGTTTCGCCGGCCCCTACCTGGGCCGAGCCCGAGGCAAGGTTAACCGTTACGCCACTGCCAGATGTGCTGTAATCAGCGGTATCGCGCCCTTCGCCACCGATCAGCGTGTCGTTGCCTGCACCACCCGAAAGGGTGTCATCACCCGCACCGCCGTTCAGAACATTGGCCGATGCGTTACCGTTAATCGTATCGTTAAAGTCCGAACCGACAACATTTTCAACATATTGCAACACATCGTTGCCCGCACCACCGGTGGCGGTATTGGCCGACAAGTCAACATTTACACCCGAAATGGCATCATCAAACAGCACGGTATCAACATCACCGCCGCCATAAATGGTGTCATCACCCAGGCCACCGCGCAGGGTGTCGGCACCCACGCCGCCAATCAGGTAATCATTGCCCGATGCACCATCCAGCATGTCGTTGCCTGACCCGCCATCCAGCGTATCGTTCCCGGCACCACCATACAGATTGTCAAAACCATTACCGCCCAGAAGGGTATCGTTACCGGCATTGGCCCACAGGGTGTCGTTGCCATTACCGCCATCAATAACGACATCGCCATAGGTCAAATGGTCACTGGTCAAATCGACCACGTCATTACCATTACCTGCGGCGATGGTTTCAATACCGTCAATCTGGGCACCTGCCGGTGCCTCGGTTACCGCATCAAAACGAATGGACCGCAGGAAATAATCGCTGCTGTCGCTGCCCTGTGCGCCATTGCCATAAGGTTCGGCCGCAAAGGACAGGTAACGGAAGGAAACCGGGTTACCGCTGGCATCCAGCACGGAAATTTCGGCTGTGCCAACATCGCCGCTGGTGTAATCGATGGTATCCGCGTTCAAATCGCCCGTCGCAACAAGGTTGCCATCGGCATCAAATGCCTGCCAGCTGCCGGTTTCCCCACCGGATTCCCCTTTAAGCATGTTGGAAACCTGAATCGTCGCACGGACAGAATCCGCGCCGAGATCAACAACGATGCTTTCGCTTTGTCCGGTTTGGCCGTTATGGTTGATCTGACTGCTCGCCGGGCTGCCACCATTATTGCCAATGCCGTTGCCATCATAGGAAATGGTGTCTGTCCCGGCGCCCAGGTTCAGCTTGCCGTTTTCATCGGTCACTGAAACCCCGAAATCATAGGCATAAAGCCCGGCACCGGACCATGCCGATTGCACCTGATCAGGGGTGGACTGATTGGTCAGGCCAAAGCTGCGGGTTTCGGTGGTACCTTCACCGCCCAGCCCCAATTTACCACCATCAAGCACCAGCGCATCATTACCGTCCGACAATTGCAGCGTATCGTTGCCATCGCCACCGATAAAGCTGTCGGCCGAAATGGCATGGTTGCCAATATCGGCGACATCACCAGTGCCACTGACACCCGGGCTGCCCTCATTTTGCGTGGTTGTGCCGGCGTCAGCCTGATCATCGGCATTAAATTGCAACACATCATCGCCCGCACCACCGTCGAGCTGATCAGTCCCGTCGCCGCCGCCCAGCGTATCGTTGCCATTACCGCCCGCAAGGCTGTCATCACCGGCACCACCGGCAAGGCTGTCATCGCCAGCGCCACCGGCAAGGGTATCGTTACCGGCATCGCCACCCAGGCTGTCATTGCCATCGCCACCCAAAACCGTGTCATCCCCGGTGCCGCCCGATAACGTATCATTGCCGCCATCGCCCGACAGGGTATCGTCACCGGCACCACCGGCAATAGTGTCGTTGCCATCCAGCCCGTCTATTTCATCGTCGCCCTCGCCCCCGGCAAGGTTGTCGTCATAGGCAGTGCCACCATCGGCAACACCGACAAAATCATCTGCGCCCAACGTGCCAAGCGGAACGCCCTGAAGCGTAACTGTACCACCGGCAGGCAGGTTGATAATGGTGTTGCCATGGCCGTCATCAACCATCTGTTCGCGCAATTGCGTCCAGCTGATATAGCCGCTATCGGGCAGGGAAATGGTATCCTGACCATGGGTGAAGTCGGTTACCACATCATCATCAACACCATCGGCAAAACGGAACACATCATTGCCGGCACCACCGGTTAATGTATCGTCCCCAATGCCGCCATCAAGCAGATCATTGCCCGCACCACCGGCCAGCGAATTGTCACCATTGCTGCCCAGCAAGGTATCGTTCGAAGCCCCGCCAACCACATTTTCAAAACCGGAAACAGTATCATTACCGGTGGAACCGCTGCTGGCGGTACCTGCGGCCAGATCAACTGTAACAGCGCCAATGGCGCGGCTCATATCCAGGGTGTCGATCCCGGCATCGCCATTTAAAATGTCATCGCCTGCACCGGCATAAACCCAGTCATCGCCGGTTCCGGCATCAATGCTGTCATTGCCCGCGGCCCCATCGAGCACATCGTTACCGCTGCCGCCCAACAAATGGTCGGCCCCGGCACCGCCGGTCACCACGTCATGCCCGGCCCCACCGTCAAGGCGGTTGCCAACATCATTGCCTGTAATGAAATCACGCCCGGAACCACCGGTGACATTTTCAATACCGCTTAGGGTATCGTGCCCGGTTTGCGCCGAAACAGCTGTGCCGTCCTGCAGGTTAACCGTCGCGCCCGATTGCGCCTGCGACATATCAAGCGTGTCAAACCCGCCATCGCCCGCCAGCACATCGTCACCCGCACCAGCCAGCAATGTATCGTTGCCATCACCGGCCGAAACGATGTCATTGCCCGCACCATCGGCAATCACGTCATTTCCGGCACCGCCCGAAAGGCTGTCGTTCCCGGCTCCACCGTCCAGCGTATCGTTGCCTTCGCCACCGGCAAGGCTGTCATTTCCGTCACCACCGGCAAGGGTATCATTGCCGGTACCACCATCAATAACGTCGTCGCCGGTGCCGCCATCAAGGCGGTCATTCCCGGCACCACCGGAAATATCGTCGTTCCCGGCTCCACCATGCACGGCATCATTGCCATCACCGGCGACAATGGTGTCGTTGCCCTGACTGGTCCAAAGGGTATCGTCGCCGCTGCCACCATCAACCGTGACATCGCCATAACCAAACCGGGTTGATGTTAAATCGACAACGTCGTCGCCTGCACCGGTATTGATAACCTCAACGTCAACAATACCCGGCGTACCAGTGCTGGTACTGGCATGATTATCATCAAGAATAACGGCGTCCTTGCCATTGGTCCCTTGCAGGGTATCAATGCCATCGCCGCCATCAAACACATCGTCGCTAAGCCCGGCACCATTCAGCGATGCCACATCGCCGGTACCGGCAACGCCGGGGCTGCCAACATTGTTGGTACTGTCTGTGGTCGTGCCAGTCTGGTCAGCTTCAAAATGCAGGGTATCGTTGCCAGCACCGCCCAATACGGTATCGCGGCCTTCGCCGCCGCCCAGTGTGTCCTCGCCATCGCCGCCCGAAATCACATCATCGCCACTGCCGCCATCGATGGTGTCATTGCCATCACCACCGCCCAGCGTATCGGCACCATCACCGCCACCAAGGCTGTCATCGCCCGCACCGCCATCAAGGCTGTCGTCTCCGGCACCACCGCCCAGCGTGTCGTTGCCGTCGCCGCCGGTCAGGGTATCGTTACCGGCACCGGCATCAATCGTGTCGTCGCCATCACCACCGCCGAGGGTATCGTCACCATCGGTGGCAACATTTTCCACACCATCGAAGGCATCGGCATTCAAATCGGCAAGGGCCACACCGGTCAGGGTAATCGTTCCACCCTGCGGCAGGGTAATGACGGCATCGCCATTGTCGTTCTCACCCAGATAGGGCTGCAACAAGGTCCAGCTTGAAACATTGACATCAGGCAGGGAAATAACGTCTTCGCCAACGGTAAAGCCGTTTACCACATCATGGTCTGTGCCATCGGCAAAGACCAGCGTGTCGGACCCGGCCCCGCCATCGATAATGTCATTGCCTGCACCGGCGTTAATCACATCATTGCCAGCACCACCCGAAAGGCTGTCGTCGCCAACCCCACCCAAAAGCGTATCAGCCCCGTCGCCACCGCTGATCAGGTCGTTACCTGCGCCGCCGTCAAGCACATCATCTCCGGCACCACCCGAAAGGGTATCAACGCCGTCGCCACCAGAAAGCTGGTCGTCGCCTGTGCCACCATCGAGAATGTCGTTCCCGTCGCCGCCCGAAAGCGTATCGGCACCGTCACCACCCGAAAGCTGATCATTGCCTGCGCCACCGTCAAGAACATCATTTCCGGCACCGCCCAACAAGGTATCATTGCCCAGACCGCCCAGCAGGCTATCATTGCCATCATTACCGGACAAAAGATCGTCGCCAGCGCCGCCATCAAGAATATCGTTGCCTGCGCCGCCATCAACCGTATCGTTTCCGGCCCCGGCAGCAACGCTGTCATTGCCTGCATCGGCATTAATAACGTTATCACCCTCCGACCCGGCGATCGTATCATCCCCGGCAGAGCCAATAACGTTTTCAAAGCCCGAAAGGGTATCTGTGCCGCTGGCATCGCCCGTCGCTGTTCCGGCGGACAAATCAACATGGGCCTGACCGGCACCGGTCATATCAAGGGTATCGGTGCCGTCCCCGCCAATAAGCAGGTCATCACCGGCACCAGCCACAACCGTATCATCGCCCGCACCGGCATCAATCACGTCGTTACCGGCACCGCCGTCTATCACGTCATTGCCTGCCAGCCCGGCAAGGCTGTTGGCCCCGTCATTACCGGTCAGAGTATCGTTGCCCGCCGAGCCGCTAACATTTTCAATCCCGGAAAGCTGATCCGTGCCGGTCGCCCCCGAAGATGCGGTGCCCGTTGCCAGGTTTACCGTCGCCCCGTTGGCCGAAGCCATATCCAGCGTATCGGTGCCATCACCGCCCACAAGGGTATCATTGCCGGAACTGGCAACCAGCGTGTCGTTTCCGGCACCGCCGTCAACCACGTCGTTGCCCGCGCCGCCATTCAGGGCGTCGTTACCCGCGCCGCCCAACAAGGTATCGTTGCCCGCATTGGCCCACAACGTATCATCGCCCGCACCACCATCAAGTGTGGTGTCGCCATAGGCATATTTACCGCTGGTCAGATCAACAACGTCGTTGCCATCGCCAGCATCGATCACTTCAATATCGCTAAGCGCCGGGGCATCGCTGCCACCGGCATGATCGCCATCGAGAATAATGGCATCATCGCCCGATGTGCCCAGCAAGGTATCCGTGCCGCTGCCGCCATCAAAGCTGTCGTTGCTTAATCCTTTGCCATCGAGGTCGGCAATCGCGCCGGTGCCCGGCATGCCGGGGCTTCCGGCATGGTCGGTCTGATCGCCCGTTTGGCCCTGTCTGTCGCCTTCAAACTGCAATACATCGTCGCCAGCCCCGCCCGAAAGGGTATCGGTGCCGGTGCCGCCGCTCAGATGGTCGTCATCGTCGCCGCCATCAAGCACATCGTCGCCGCTGCCGCCATCGATGGTGTCATTGCCAGTTCCCCCGGCAACAGTATCGTTACCCGCACCCACGCTAACCGTGTCGTTACCGCCAATGGTGTCAAAGTTGTCGTCGCCGTCGGTGCCCGTCAGGGTATCGTCACCCGGTGTGCCAACATTTTGCACCCCGTCAAACTGGTCGGGGCCAAGCTGGTCAACCGCAACACCCTGCAAGGTTACCGTGCCGCCTTGCGGCAGGTTAATCACAGCATCACCCGCATCATTGCTGCCCAAAAGCGGCTGCAAATCGGTCCAGGTGGTAATGTTACTGTCGGGCAGTGAAATAACATCCTGCCCCGGGGTAAAGTCGGTCACCACATCGTGGTCGGTGCCATCGGCAAAGACAAATGTGTCGTTGCCGGAACCACCCGACACCACATCATTGCCTAATCCGGCATCGATAATATCGTTTCCGGCCCCACCGATCAGCACATCATCGCCAGCCCCACCGGCAATCATGTCGTTACCCGCACCACCATCAATGGTGTTGGCCCCGGTATCGCCTGTTAACTGGTCGTTTGCACCCGACCCGGTAATATTTTCAAAGCCGTTAATGATGTCAGAGCCGGTCTGCTCACCGCTGGCCGTGCCCGCTGCAAGGTCAACATCAACGCCGCCTGTCATGCCGGAAAGATCAAGCGTATCGGTGCCATCGCCGCCTTCAAGGGTATCGTTCCCCGCGTCCATTGCCACGGTATCATCGCCGCTTCCGGCAATTACATGGTCATCCCCGGCACCGGCCGAAATGGTATCGTTACCCGCACCGGTATCAATCAGGTTGGCCTCATCATTACCAATAACGGTGTCGTCACCCTCGGTCCCAATAACGTTTTCAAACCCGTCAATACTGTCGGTTCCTGTCGCATCTGATGTCGCTGTGCCATTGGCAAGGTCAATTTGCGCGCCATTGGCTCCGGCCAAATCAAGGGTATCGGTGCCAGCGCCACCCAACAAAACATCGTCGCCCGCACCAGCACGCACAACGTCATCGCCGGCACCACCGTCGATCACGTCATTGCCAGCACCCCCGTCGAGCACATCATTGCCATCACCGCCCGAAAGCGTGTCGGCATCCGCACCGCCCGAAAGGCTGTCATCACCCGCACCACCCAGCAAGGTATCGGCACCGGCGCCACCGTCGATCACATCGTTGCCAGTTCCCCCGTCAAGCACATCGTTGCCAGAACCGCCAAAAAGCGTGTCGGCATCCGCACCGCCCGAAAGGCTGTCGTCCCCCGCCCCCCCCAGCAAGGTATCGACACCGTCGCCGCCATCGATCACGTCGTTGCCAGCACCCCCGTCAAGCACGTCATTACCGTCACCGCCCGAAAGCGTGTCGGCATCCGCACCGCCCGAAAGGCTGTCATCCCCGGCACCACCCAGCAAGGTATCGGCACCGGCGCCGCCATCGATCACATCATTGCCATCGCCACCATCAATGGTGTCGTTGCCTGCGCCAGCACGAATGTTGTCATCCCCGGCACCGCCGGAAATAACATCGTTGCCATCATTGGCCCACAAGGTATCGTTGCCGTCGCCACCATCAATGGTGACATCGCCATAGCTGAATTTTTCGCTGGTCAGGTCAACAACATCATCGCCGCCACCGGCCTGAATGTTTTCAATATCGACAAGTGATGGCTGGTCCGCCCCGCCATTGGCATGGTCATGATCCAGAATAATGGCGTCATCGCCATCGCCCGCCACCAGCGTATCAACGCCAGAACCGCCCACAAAACTGTCCGATGACAGGTTTTTGCCGGAAATATCGGCTATTTCACCGGTTCCAGCACTGGTTGGGCTGCCAACATTGTCGGTCGTGTCGCTGGTATCGGCGATGCTGTCGGTTTCAAAATGCAGCACATCATCACCTGCACCGCCATCGATCAGGTCCGCGCCCAGCCCACCGGCCAGCGTATCGTTACCATCGCGGCCAAACAGGCTGTCATCACCCGCACCGCCAACAAGAATATTATCGCCATCCGAACCGGCCAGCGTATCGTTGCCAGCACCGCCGGTGACACCTTCAATATCGATCAGGCTGTCATTGCCTTGTGCGCTTTGCGCCGTACCATCGGCAAGGTCAACCGTAACCGATGTATCACGGTCGCTGTAATCGGCCATATCGGTGCCCGCACCACCGGCCAGCGTATCATTCCCGGCACCAGCTTGCAGGGTATCGTTACCTTCGCCGCCCAGAACGGTATCGTTCCCCGCCCCGCCAGCCAGCACATCATCCCCGGCACCGCCCGAAATAATATTGTCCTGTGCGTTGCCGGTTATGGTGTCGTCAAAGGCAGAACCTTCAACATTTTCAAACCCGGAAATAACATCGTTGCCCGCAGCACCACCAGCCGTGCCCGATGCAAGGTCAACATCAACCCCGCCATTCGCATCTTCATAAGACAGGGTATCATTGCCAATGCCGCCAATCAGGGTGTCATCGCCGCCAGCACCCAAAATGGTATCGTCACCCGCTCCGCCATCCAGAATATTGACGTTTTCATCGCCAATCAAAACATCATTGCCGTTGCCGCCTGTGGCATTTTCAATGCTATCAAGCACATCATTGCCTGCGGCACCAGTCGCCGTTCCGGCACCAAGATCAACCGTCACACCGGTGTTGGTATCACCGTAATCAACCGTATCATTGCCATCGCCACCGCGCAGGGTATCATCTCCCGCACCACCAATCAGGGTGTCATCGCCAGCACCGGCATTGATCACGTCATCGCCGTTCTTACCATCGATAATATCGTTGCCATCCAGCGCATTGATTTCATCATCAAGCTGGCTGCCATTCAGGATATCGTCGTTTTCCGTGCCTTCTATGGTGACATAGCCATAGAAATTGCCCGGCCCGAGGTCGTTGATATCAACACCTTCCAGCGTCAGGCTTTCACCCGGTGCCAGCGAAATAACCACATTGCCCGACGCATCGTTAAACATGCGGTCTGACAAATCTTCATAGGTTTCAATACCATAGGCCGATAGATCGATTTTATCATGTTCGGGGTCAAAATCGGTCACATTGTCGCTGCCACCGCCCGGTTTAACGACAACCATATCGTCGCCATCACCGGTGATAATCACGTCATCTGACGCCCCGCCCATCAGGGTGTCATTGCCCGATCCGCCATCCAGCGTGCTAACACCATCGCTGCCAATCAGGGTGTCGGCATAATCGGTGCCAATAACATGTTCGATATTGCGCACAATATCGTTGCCAGCGGCCCCACTGGCATACTGGTTCACCAGATCGACAACAACCGGGCCATCAACTTCGGAATAATCGGCTACGTCGTGGTTACCATCGCCACCATCAATGATGTCGTCGCCCGCATCACCATAAATCCAGTCCTGCCCGGCATTACCCTGCAACACATCGTCGCCTTCGCCGCCGCGCAGGGTATCGTTACCCTCGCCGGCATCAATGGCATCGTCGCCTGATCCGCCCAAAATGGTATCATTCCCGGCACCGGCATTAATATCATCAGCACCGGAACCGGCATCAATCACATCATCGCCAGCACCCGTATCAATGGCATCATTCCCGCCGCCGGCAGCAACGGTGTTATTTGCAGCACTGCCCTTGATCACGTCGTTAAAATCCGACCCGATCACGTTTTCAATGCTGTTAAGGCTATCGGTGCCCTGGCCCGTTGCAGTACCGTTTTCAAGGTCAATATGCGTGCCGGTTGCCGCGGATGAATAATCAACAGTGTCGTTGCCATCACCGCCCAGCAGGGTATCGTCACCTTCCCCGCCTTCAAAAATGTCATCCCCTGAAAGGCCGGTTAACACGTTGTTGCCATTATCGCCACGCAACACATCGTCAAACAGGGTACCGGTCACATTTTCGATACCATCAAGCGTATCGTCGCCATCCCCACCGATAACGGTATTTTGCGACAAATCAGCCGAAATACCACTACCTTCGTTGGAATAATCAGCGGTATCAACCCCGTCACCGCCGCGCAAATCATCGCGGCCCTGACCACCAATAAGGGTGTCATCGCCTGAACCACCATCCAGCGTATCGTTACCGGCGCCGCCAATCACACGGTCATCGCCCAGCCCTGCTGAAACGGTATCATCGCCGTCAAGGGCATTGATAATATCGTTGCCACTGGTGCCGGTCAGCTCATCGGCATTTTCCGTCCCCAGTTGGGCATCAACGCCCTTGAAGTTATCCACACTCAAATTCGCGGGATTAACATTTAAAAGCGTGATGCTGTCAGTGCCATTCAGGCTGATCGTCAAATTGCCATTGGCATCGGTGCCAAACATCGATTTCAAGGCATCATAGCCGCCAATATTAAAGGCGGTCAGGTCGATCACGTCGCCGCTGGCCTGAAAATCGGTAATGGTGTCATTACCATCGCCGGGGTTAAACACAACCGTGTCATTCCCCGCGCCCAGCGTTAAGCGGTCATTGCCGCTGCCTGCATCGAACCAGTCATTCCCCGCACCACCAACAAAGGTGTCGCTGCCGCTACTGCCGATAAAGCTGTCGGCGGAATCTGTGCCTTCAACAATTTCAACATTGGTCAGGGTATCGGTACCGGCACCGCTGCCACTTACCGTTCCGGCTGCCATATCAACGGTGACAGAACCGTCAACATTACGATAGGACGCAGTATCAATACCGGCCCCGCCGTCGATCTGGTCATCACCCGCACCAGCCATAATGATATTGGCCCCGGCATCGCCGGTAATAATGTCGTTTCCTGCGCCCGTGGTGATATTTTCAATATTTACCAGGCTATCGGTTTCGCCATTGATGGTGACAGTGCCTTGCGCCAGATCAACCACCTGGTCGCCACCCTGCGCCGATGTATCGACGGTATCAATCCCGGCACCGCCATCAAGCGTGTCAACACCAGCACCACCCGAAAGCGTATCATCGCCAGTACCGCCCAACAGCACATCGTTACCCGCACCACCTGCCAGCACATCGTTGCCTGCTGCACCATTCAGAATATTGTTGCCATCATCGCCGGTCAAAACATCGTCTGAACCGGAACCGGTAATATTTTCAACATTCGTCAGCGTATCGGCATCACCGCCGCTGACCTTTCCCGTCATAAGATTGGCATTTACGCCAGATGTGGCGGTGTCATAGCTAACGGTATCAATGCCGTCGCCGCCGTCAATTACATCGGCCCCGGCACCGCCACGGATATAATCGTCGCCCGCATCACCAAACAGCGAATCATCGCCATCACCACCCAAAATGGTGTCATTTCCCGCCCCGGCATGCAGAATATCGGCATCATTGCTGCCCGTCAGGGTATCGGCATAATCCGAACCAACAACTTCCTCAATCCCGGAAAAACGGTCCTGGCCAATATCGCCACCGCTGGCGGTTGCCGCACCGACATCAATGGTCAAGCCACCATTTGCCGTGCTGTAATCAAGAACATCCTGACCGGCACCGCCAATATAAACGTCGTCGCCCGCTTCGCCGAGGAAGTGATCGTCCCCAGCCCCGCCATCGAGAATATCGTTGCCTTCCCCGCCGGTCAGGGTGTCATCCCCTGCCCCGCCCGTCAGCACGTTATTGGCGCTGTTGCCGAAAATAGTATCGTTAAAGGCTGACCCGGTAACATTTTCAAACCCGGAAACGGTGTCGTTTCCGTCTGCACCGCTGGCAACACCTTGTGCCAGGTCAATGGTGACGTCTCCGGTGGCTTCGCTGTAATCGAGCGTATCGGTGCCTGCACCGCCCGCCAGAATATCATTTCCAGCACCCCCGCTAACCACGTCGTTTCCGGCACCGGCATCAATCACGTCATCGCCAGCCCCGCCCGACACCGTGTCATTGCCACCAAGGGCATTAATGGTATCGTTACCGGCACCGCCGCGCATAATATTATCGACACTGCTACCCGACAAATGGTCATCAAAATTGGTGCCGGTTACATTTTCAATGCTTTCAAGGGTTTGATTGCCCAAATCACCTGTCGCGGTGCCATCGGCCAAATCGACAGTAACCGCAGCACCAACATTGCTGAAATCAACGGTATCGGACCCGACCCCGCCCTGAAGCACATCATCGCCCGCACTGCCCAGAAAAGTATCATTGCCTGCACCGCCGACCAGGGTATTGATGGCATCATTGCCGCCAATAATATCGTCTCGGGCCGACCCGATAACATTTTCGATGTTTGTCAGGCTGTCGGTACCACTGCTTGTTATCCCGACACCAGTTGCGAGATTAACCGAAACCGCGTTGCCCAATTCACTGGCATAGCTAACGGTATCAACCCCGTCGCCGCCATCGATCACGTCCGAGCCGCTGCCACCATCAAGCAGGTCATCCCCGGCACCACCCAGAAGGGTATCATCGCCGCCCCCACCGGAAATTGTGTCATTCCCGGCAAGACCACTTAGCGTATTGGCAAGACTGCTGCCGACAATGGTGTCACCATATTGAGAACCACTGGCATTCTCAATGGAATCAAGGCGATCGCTCCCCATGCCGATGGCTGAGCCCTGCGCCAGATTAATGGTCATCGCACCGTTGGCATTGACATAACTTACGGTATCAATACCGGAATCACCGCGCAGGGTGTCGTTACCTTCACTGCCAATAAAGCTGTCGTCACCCGCTCCGCCAATCAGAACGTTGTCAACACTGCTACCCGCCAGAGTGTCGGCAAACTGGCTACCATTTATATTTTCAATATCGACCAGGCTGTCATTACCTGCCGCACCGATGGCCGTCAGATGTTCCAGATCAACATTTACCGCACCACTGGCTGTACTATAATCCGCAGTATCGGTGCCACTGCCGCCAAACAGGGTATCATCGCCAAGGCCACCGGCCAGGGTGTCGTTTCCAATACCCCCATCCAGAATATTATTGGCGCCATCGCCACGTAAAATGTCATTGCCCGATCCACCAACGACATTTTCAATATTGGCAAGGGTATCGCTACCGGCTGCTCCGGTGGCTGTCCCTTCGCTTAAATCAACGTTAACGGTACCTGTGGCATCATCAAAATGAACGGTATCTGTTCCTGCACCACCATCGATATAATCACTTCCCATGCCGCCGGTCAGTTGGTCATTACCATCCCCGCCCAGCAAATAATCATTACCATCCAGGCCAATAATGGTGTCGTTGCCTTCCAGCCCCGACATGGTGTCGTCCGCTGACGTGCCGATCAGAATATCGTCGCCCGATGTCCCTGTAATATCGTGAATGCCAACAAAATTGGCGGCCGAAATATCGTCCAGACCAACACCCTGCAAGGTCATGCTGGTGCCATCACCCAGGTCAACCACCAGGTTGCCATTGGCATCGACCGTCATATTTTCGCGCAAGCGGCCATAGGTATCGATATCAAGTTCGCCAACATCAATGCGATCAGTCGCAACGTTAAAGTCGGTAACCAGATCATGGCCGTCACCGGCAGCAACCTTGTAAAGGTCGGCACCTTCACCGCCCGACAGGGTATCATCGCCCGCGCCACCACGCAGGGTATCATTGCCCGCACCACCGGAAATCCGGTTAATCCCGTCATCCCCGGCTAGAATATCATCGCCGTCAGACCCGGTAATATTTTCAATACCGTCAAGCTGGTCGTTGCCTGCTGCGCCGGTGGCCGTTCCCTGCGATAAATCAACAGTAACGCCGTTGGTTCCGGCATCGGCATAACTGACGGTATCGTTGCCCTCTCCGCCCGAAATCGTATCGTCACCCAACCCGCCAACCAGGGTATCGTCGCCGTCGAGACCGGATAATACGTCGTTCCCGGCACCGCCTTGCAAAATATTGGCCTGCCCGTCGCCCGACAGCACATCGTCAAAATCCGAACCGGTCAGATTTTCAATATTGGCAAGGCTATCGCTACCATCAATGCCTGTTGCCTGCCCTGTGGTCAGATCCGCATTGACGCCCCCCGTGACATCATCAAAGGCAACAGTATCATTTCCGGCACCGCCATCAATGGTGTCATCACCTGAACCGCCGCGCAGCAAATCATCGCCATCGCCACCGGCAATAATGTCATCTCCGGCCCCGCCGGAAATCAGGTCATTATCTGCCCCGCCATCAAGAATGTCGTTACCGGTCCCACCATCAAGGCTGTCGGCCCCGGCACCGCCGGAAAGAACGTCATCACCGCCCGCGCCTGCCAGCACGTCATTGCCGCCATTGCCGCTCAGGCTGTTATCGGCCGCATCACCGATAAGTGTATCGGCAAAGCCGGATCCGTTAATATCTTCAATCGATGTCAGGTGGTCGGTTTCACCACCGGATTGTGTTGCGATACCATTTTCAAGGTCAACAACCACGCCCCGGGTGTCGGCATAATCCGCCATATCCCGACCAGCACCACCATCAAGGCTGTCATCCCCGGCACCGCCAATCAGCGTGTCATTACCTGCCCCGGCCAAAATAACGTCATCGCCGCCACCGCCTGAAATCACATCATCGCCCGCCAGGCCGTCAATCATTTCGGCAAAATCGGTCCCGGTGATCCGGTCAGCATTTTCGGTGGCGCCCAACGAGGATATATCGTTAAAATTCGCCGCCGTCAGGGCGTCGGGCGAAACCCCCGTCAGGGTCAGTTCCTGGCCGTTAAGACGAATGACGGCATCACCCGCATCGTTGCTGCCAATGGCAAGGCGCAAGGCTTCCCAATTGGGAACATCAAAGCCCGACAGGTCAATAAAGTCGGCTGCCGGGTCAAAATCGGTGATGGTATCGTTGCCCTGATCGGCCCCGAAGACAAACTGGTCAGCCCCCCCGCCACCGGTTAAAACGTCATTGCCCGCACCGCCATTTAAAATATCGTCGCCTGCGCCACCCAAAAGGGTGTCAGTGCCGCCGCCGCCCGACAGCACATCATTACCCGCCCCGCCTGACAGAGTATTGGAACTATCATTCCCAAGAAGGGTATCATCACCCACACCACCGGTAACGTTTTCAATGCCTTGCAAAATATCACTGCCAGCGGCGCCTTCAGCAGTACCCGCGGCCAGATCAACCGTTACCGCCCCGTCAGCATCACTATAATCGGCAGTGTCATTACCCGCGCCACCTCGCAGCAGGTCATCGCCCGCGCCACCATGCAGGATGTCATTGCCGCCATTACCCGACAAAGTATTGTCACCGGCATCGCCCGCCAAGACATCGTTAAAATTCGATCCTTCAAGATTTTCGATACCATTCAGGCTGTCATTACCCGCGGCACCTATGGCTGTACCCTGGCTCAGATCGGCATTCACACCACCGGTCGCATCGCCATAACTTGCGGTGTCGGTGCCTTCGCCGCCTTCAAGCACATCATTTCCGGCACCACCGGAAAGAGTATCATCGCCGTCCCCGGCAGTAAGGGTATCCTCGCCTGCGCCCCCCAAAAGCACGTCATTCCCACTGCCACCATCAAGAAGATCCGCACCCTCTCCGCCCGATACAATGTCATTGCCATCACCGCCGGTGATCGTATCGTTTCCGGCGTTACCGCTTAAATTATCGGCACCGGCACCACCGCCAATCAGGTCGTTACCATCGCCACCCGAAACAATATCGTTGCCGTCCCCGCCATCAATTGTGTCATTGCCGCCAAACCCGTCAATGGTGTCGTTCCCGGCCAGGCCATCAATCACATCACTGCGATTGGTTCCTTGCAATATATCTGCATCAGGCGTGCCTTCCAGCGACCGTACACCGGCAAAATTCCGGTAGGTAAGGTCATCCGGGCTTACATTTTCCAGCGTAATAACACTATCGCCAACAGTAATGGTGGCAAAACCCTGGGCGTTTTCACCAATCAGCGGGGCCACATCGGCAAACAGTTCCAGCCCGTCAATGCCCTGAATATCAAGGATGTCACTGGTCGGGTCAAAATCGGTAATCAAGTCGTTACCGCTGGCGCTGGAAACCACAAAGCTGTCTGCCCCGGCACCGCCCGACAACACATCATCGCCTGCCCCGCCATCAATCGTGTCATTCCCGGCACCGGCACGGATGGTGTCGGCGGCATCGCTACCCGTCAGGGTATCGGCACCCGCCGAACCTTCATATTGCTCGAACCCGGAAAAGCTGGTGGTGGAATCGCCAATGGTGGCCGTGCCGCTACCGATATCAAGGGTGACACCGCCAGTGTTATCGCCAAAGGACAGGGTATCGGTGCCGCTGCCACCTTCAAGCACGTCCGCCCCGGTGCTGGCGAAAACGGTATCGTTACCCGCACCGGCATCGATATTATTATCACTGCCGTTGCCATGGATAATGTCGTTACCGGCACCAGCAATAACATTTTCCACCGATTGCAACGTGTCATTGCCTTCGCCGGTCGCCGTGCCATTTGCCAGGTTAATCGACAAGTCAGCGTTGTTAGCCGAATAATCTGCAGTATCGGTGCCGGCACCACCAATCAGCGTATCATCACCTCCGGCCCCCACCAGCACATCGTTACCGGCACCACCATTTAGAATATTCGCGCCATTATCGCCCGAAATATGGTCATCCCCGGCCGAACCGGTAACATTTTCAATGTTTGAAAGGGTCTGGCTACCTGATGCAAGGTCGGCATGGCCTGCGGCAAGATCAACCTGAACAGCACCGTCATTTGCGTAGCTAACGGTATCGCTGCCATCGCCACCGTCAAGGATATCATCGCCACCCCCGCCAGCCAATGTATCGTCACCAGCACCGGTTTGCAGGTGGTTATTGGCGGCATCGCCCTTTACAACATCGTTGCCACTGCCAGTAAGGATGTTTTCAACGCTGCTAACACCGTCAATTTCACCGGTCGATGTGTCGGCGGCAGTGCCATTGGCAAGGTCAACATTCTGTGCGGTGTCGCGCGCGCTTAAATCAAGGGTATCGGTGCCACTGCCACCAATATAGGTGTCATTTCCTGCTTCACCGACAAAACTGTCATCCCCTGCACCGCCATCCAGCACATCATTGCCACCGCCGCCGGTGATCACGTCATTGCCAGCACCGCCCTCAAGCCGGTTTACCCCGCCATCGCCATTCAAGGTGTCGTTATAATCTGATCCGATAACGTTTTCGATCCGGTCCAGAACATCATTGCCCGCAGCACCGGTGGCCGTTCCTGCCGCCAGATCAACATTTACACTGCCGGCGGCATCCGAATAGTCAACGGTATCAATGCCTTCTTCGCCGCGCAGGGTATCATCCCCCGCGCCACCATTTAAAACGTCGTTACCATCACCGCCCGACAGAACGTCATTACCCGCGCCACCCTGCAGGGTATCGTCGCCATCAAACCCGTAAATGGCATCATCGCCACTGGTACCGGCAACCGAATCATCGGCATCATCGGCAAAAATGCGGCCAAAACCACGGAAATTATCCTGCGTTAACGACGACGCATCGACATTTTCCAATGTCAACGATCCGTCATCCCCAAAATCAATAATGGTATTGCCGTTGCCGTCATCGCTCATCATGCTCTGAAGCGTGGCAAAATCAGGCACGGCCAAACGCGACAAATCAATAATATCGGCACCGGTTTCAAAATCGGTAACAATATCGTTGCCAAAACCTTCGGTCAGTTGAATATCGTCAACACCCGCCCCGCCTGTCAGGGTGTCATCGCCAGCGCCGCCTGTCAGGGTGTCAATGCCATCACCGCCCGACAAAACGTTATTGCCGTCATCACCGGTCAAATGATCGTCAAAGGATGACCCTTCAACATTTTCAACCATCTGAACAATGTCATTCCCGGCACCACCCGTCGCGGTTTCATTGGCAAGGTCAACCCGCACACCCCCAATGGCATCGCCATAATCGGCGGTATCCGTGCCTTCACCACCCTGCAACTGGTCATCACCCAGGCCACCGCGCAAATAATCGTCACCAGCGCCGCCCTGCACAACATCATTGCCATCGCCGCCAATCAGGCTGTCATTGCCCGAACCGCCTTGCACAATGTCATTGCCCGTGCCGCCATCCAGCAAATCATCGCCGTCCCCCCCCTGCAACACGTCATCACCGGAATCACCGGTCAGGGAATCATTTCCGGCACCGCCTTGCAAAATGTCGGCGCCATTGCCGCCATCAAGCACGTCATCGCCGTCGCCCCCCTGCAAGGTATCATTGCCATCAGCCCCGGCCAGCGTATCGGCCCCGGCACTGCCATGCACAATGTCACGACCAGCCGTTGGAACATTATCACTCGGCGTGGTGCCATCAGTTCCATTGTCGCCGTCGCTGCCATCTTCGCCGGTTTCATCGGTTTCACTGGCATCACTGTTGCCACCCGTCGTGTCATCCCCCGATGACCCGCTGGTGTCGTCGCTGCCGTTACCACCCGACGCGTCACCATCGCCATTCGTCACACCATCGGTGCCACCGTCTGTCGATCCGTCGCCGGTTGGAGTCTCGCCAGATGTATCCCCCGATCCATCTGTTGAACCGGCATCACCGGAGCCTGTGTTGTCACCGGATCCATCATCCGCATCCTTATCCGTGCCAGTATCAGCGTTGCCGTTACCGGTTTCACCCGCGCTGTTATCGCCACCGGTCGTGTCATCCCCCGATGACCCGTTGGTGTCGTCGCTGCCGTTACCACCCGCCGTGTCACCATCGCCATTCGTCGCACCATCGGTGCCATCGTCTGTCGATCCGTCGCCGGTTGCTGCCTCGCCAGATGTATCCCCCGATCCATCGGTTGAACTGGCATCACCCGAACCTGTGTTGGCACCAGATCCGTCATTCGCATCCGTACCCGTGCCGCCGTTGCCGGTTTCACCCGTACTGGTATCGCCACCCGTCGTGTCATCCCCCGATGACCCGTTGGTGTCGTCGCTGCCGTTATCCCCCGCCGTGTCACTATCGCCATTCGTCACACCATCGGTGCCACCGTCTGTCGATCCGTCGCCGGTTGCTGCCTCGCCAGATGTATCCCCCGATCCATCGGTTGAACCGGCATCACCGGAGCCTGTGTTGGCACCGGATCCGTCATTCGCATCCTTGCCCGTGCCAGCATCGGTGTCGCCGTTACCAGTTTCACCCGCACTGTTATCGCCACCCGTCGTGTCATCCCCTGATGACCCGCTGGTGTCTTCGCTGTCGTTACCCCCCGCCGTGTCACCATCGCCATTCGTCGCACCATCGGTGCCACCGTCTGTCGATCCGTCGCCGGTTGCTGCCTCGCCAGATGTATCCCCCGATCCATCGGTTGAACTGGCATCACCCGAACCTGTGTTGGCACCAGATCCGTCATTCGCATCCGTACCCGTGCCGCCGTTGCCGGTTTCACCCGTACTGGTATCGCCACCCGTCGTGTCATCCCCCGATGACCCGTTGGTGTCGTCGCTGCCGTTATCCCCCGCCGTGTCACTATCGCCATTCGTCACACCATCGGTGCCACCGTCTGTCGATCCGTCGCCGGTTGCTGCCTCGCCAGATGTATCCCCCGATCCATCGGTTGAACCGGCATCACCCGAACCTGTGTTGGCACCAGATCCGTCATTCGCATCCGTACCCGTGCCGCCGTTGCCGGTTTCACCCGTACTGGTATCGCCACCCGTCGTGTCATCCCCCGATGACCCGTTGGTGTCGTCGCTGCCGTTATCCCCCGCCGTGTCACTATCGCCATTCGTCACACCATCGGTGCCACCGTCTGTCGATCCGTCGCCGGTTGCTGCCTCGCCAGATGTATCCCCCGATCC
This sequence comes from Thalassospira sp. MCCC 1A01428, assembly GCF_002115825.1. GTDB lineage: Bacteria > Pseudomonadota > Alphaproteobacteria > Rhodospirillales > Thalassospiraceae > Thalassospira. The sequence continues at coordinate 19,355 of NZ_JFJZ01000011.1, forward strand.
ATCGGTTGAACCGGCATCACCCGAACCTGTGTTGGCACCAGATCCGTCATTCGCATCCGTACCCGTGCCGCCGTTGCCGGTTTCACCCGTACTGGTATCGCCACCCGTCGTGTCATCCCCCGATGACCCGTTGGTGTCGTCGCTGCCGTTATCCCCCGCCGTGTCACTATCGCCATTCGTCACACCATCGGTGCCACCGTCTGTCGATCCGTCGCCGGTTGCTGCCTCGCCAGATGTATCCCCCGATCCATCGGTTGAACCTACGTCACCGGAACCGTCATTCTCCCCGGACCCGCCATTCGTATCCGGGCCAGAGCCAGCACCGGTGTCGCCGTTACCGGTTTCACCCGCACTGTTACCGCCACCTGTCGTGTCATCCCCCGATGCCCCGCTGGTGTCATTGCTGCCGTTATCCCCCGCCGTGTCACCATCGCCATTCGTCGCACCATTGGTGCCATCGTCTGTCGATCCGTCGCCGGTTGATGCCTCGCCAGATGTATCCCCTGAGCCATCCGTTGAACCGGCATCACTGGAACCTGTATTCTCCCCGGACCCGCCATTCGTATCCGGGCCAGAGCCAGCACCGGTGTCGCCGTTACCGGTTTCACCCGCACTGTTACCGCCACCTGTCGTGTCATCCCCCGATGCCCCGCTGGTGTCATTGCTGCCGTTATCCCCCGCCGTGTCACCATCGCCATTCGTCGCACCATTGGTGCCATCGTCTGTCGATCCGTCGCCGGTTGATGCCTCGCCAGATGTATCCCCTGAGCCATCCGTTGAACCGGCATCACTGGAACCTGTATTCTCCCCGGACCCGCCATTCGTATCCGGGCCAGAGCCAGCACCGGTGTCGCCGTTACCGGTTTCACCCGCACTGTTACCGCCACCTGTCGTGTCATCCCCCGATGCCCCGCTGGTGTCATTGCTGCCGTTATCCCCCGCCGTGTCACCATCGCCATTCGTCGCACCATTGGTGCCATCGTCTGTCGATCCGTCGCCGGTTGATGCCTCGCCAGATGTATCCCCTGAGCCATCCGTTGAACCGGCATCACTGGAACCTGTATTCTCCCCGGACCCGCCATTCGTATCCGGGCCAGAGCCAGCACCGGTGTCGCCGTTGCCGGTTTCACCTGTACTGGTATCGCCACCCGTCGTGCCGTCCCCCGATGCCCCGCTGGTGTCGTTGCTACCGTTATCACCCGCCGTTTCATCACCGCCATTTGTGGCACCATCGGTGCCACCATCTGTTGATCCGTCGCCGGTTGCTGCCTCGCCAGATGTATCTCCCGAACCATCTGTTGAACCGGCATCACCGGAACCTGTGTTGTCACCGGATCCGTCATTCGCATCCGTACCCGTGCCCGTGCCAGCATCGGTGTCGCCATTGCCGGTTTCACCTGTACTGGTATCACCACCCGTCGTGTCATCCCCCGATGACCCGCCGGTGTCGTTGCTACCGCCACCCCCGACCGGTTCACCATCCGTTGCACCATTGGTGCTTTCGTTGGCAGATCCGCTATCGGTTTCGCTGTTGCCCGACGTATCAGCCGGTTCATCCGCCGGGGTTACATCGGTATTATTAGTAATTTCGCCCTGACCGGAACGCACATCCACCACAACGCCGCCCTCGGCATCGCTGTAATCAATGGTATTGTTGCCGTCGCCGCCGATGATCTGATCGTTGCCACCGCCTGGGGAAAATGTATCGTCCCCGCCTGCGCCATACAGGATGTTGTCGCTGGCGTCGCCGCGCAGCGTATCGTTGCCATTTGATCCGGCAACATTGTCGATATTGGAAAAAGAAACCGTATCGCGGCCATTGGAACTGCTGGCAGTACTTGCCCCCAGATCAACATCAACACCGTCAAGCTGGCCCCAATAGGACAGGCTGTCATTGCCATCGCCACCGTCGATAACATCATTGCCGCCCCCGCCGCTGATCGCATCATCGCCCGATGTTCCGGCGATCACGTCATCATCGGCACTGCCTTCGATGTAATTGAGGGATGAAAGATCAGGCAGGGTAATCGTGCTGCCATCGGCCAGACCGACGGTGTCACCAGCATCAACAATCGACACGGCTTGCAGGTCGGCAAGTGTCAGGTTTTGCAACACCAGCACATCGCCATTATCGAACGTAATAATGACATTTCCGGCGTCTTCATGGGCAAGGCTGATCAGATCCTGAACTGTTTTAACGCCCGCCCCCCCCAGCGACAGGGAATCTTGCGACGGGTCAAAATCGCTAATCGTGGTTTGCCCAAAACCCTGCTGCAAAACAAAAAGGTCGCGGCCATGCCCGCCGGTCAAATGGTCGTTGCCTTCACCGGCCACCAGCGTATCGTTGCCCGCCCCGCCATCAAGGCTAAGCGTTGAGCCATCGGCAATCAGCACATCGTTATAGGCGCTGCCAATAACATTTTGAATGTTGGTAAAAACCTGGGTCGCAATTGATTGCGGCACCTGTGCAGGAGACGCCCCGGCATTTCTGGAATCCACTGTGGCGCCATCACCCGCTGCGGAACCATTTTCCGTGCGTGTATCAAGCACATCTTCCAAGCTGGGGTCGGTAAAACCCGTGCCATCATCCTGATTGGCTGCCGCTGTCAATTTCGTAACTCCCTACATGGGACCACCCGGCACCCCTGCCGGAAAAAAGTCACAACTTCCCATATACGACAGTATATTTCAGCGACCCGCCAGCGGCAACAGCAGAAACGCCCGAAAACCATATGTTTCGGCCTTTTTCACCCTACGTCCCGGTAACGGGGCAGCAAAGCAAAAGAAATGTCAGATTGTGTCAGAATATAGCGCTGTTGCTTCGGTTTTTCAGGCCGAAAATACGCGACTCGGCCAGATAAACCGGCCTATTCCTCGCGGAAGGCACGCTGGAAACTATCCGTGATCGGTTCAAACAAATAGGCCAGAATGGTTCGCGCACCTGTCACAATCTCAAGTTGTGCTGCCATACCGGGAGACAGGATCATACCTTCATGTTCAGCCAGACTATCGGCATCAATTTCCACCATCGCCCGGAAATAAGGGCGTCCATCCCCGTCGCTCAACCGGTCCGGCGATACATCAACCACCTCGCCTTTAACGGGTGCAAACCAGCGCTGACTAAAAGCTGTCACACGGATATTCACCAGCAAGCCCGGCGACACCACATCGATGTCATTGGGTGAAATTCGCCCTTCAATTACCAGCCGGTCATTATGGGGCACAATCTCCAGAATTGGCGCACCTGGCGGTATCACGCCGCCCACCGTGGTAAATTTCAGGCTGGTTACTGTCCCTTCGGTCGGGGCGACGATTTTGGACCGCGCCAAAATATCCTCGGCCGAGCGCAACCGTTCCGTCAGGTCCGATAAATCCGCCTGCACATCACGCAGTTCGGTGTTTACCGTTTCCAAATGATCACGGCTTAGCTGCGCCTGGCTGGCACGCACCTGTTGTATCTGTTGTTCGATCCGGGCGATATCAGCTGAATATCGACCAATATTGCCCAGATTATCCACCAGTCGGCTTTCAAGCTGCAATAACCGGGTGCGCCGGGCATAGCCCTTTTCCACCATCGGCTTTACCATCGCCAACTCTTCCTTAACGATGCCAACCTGCTGTTGCGACGCAATCTTTTGTTCATTCGTTGCCGAAATTTCACGGCGCAGCTCTTTTATGCGTTCATCATAAAGCTGCACCTCACCGCGAAAGGCACTGGTTCGGCTGTCAAACAGGTCTTTTTGCGCCATCACAAGGTCTTTGTGGGCGGCGGGATTTAAATCAGACGGCCAAACCACATGGTCCATCCCCTGCCGTTCCGCATTCAGACGGGCCTGGGTCGCCAGCGCATTTAAATGCCGTTTATACAGCAAATCATAACTGGCCCGCGCCCTGGTATCATCCAGTTCGATCAGCGTTTGCCCCGGTGCGACCCGCGCACCATTTCGCACCAGAATATTGCGAATTATTCCGCCTTCCAGATGCTGCACGGTTTGTCGCCCGGAAAAGGGCGAAACCACCCCGCTGGCAATGGCCGCAGAATTAATACGCGCAGTTGCCGCCCATAAAAAAACCGACCCAAACCCCAGAATCAAAATCATCAAACCAAGGCGGACCAGCGGTTTTACATCGGTATCAAGGGTCCGAACCGACGGAAGCTCGACACCGTTCATCGACCGCCCCCTTGCCTGCGCCCGGCCGATCCTTCAACCACGCGCAATTGCGGGCGCCCATCCAGCCCGGTTTTTACCCGTGGCGTGCGTTGTTCACGCGGTTCACCAGGCGCTGCTGCGGAAACACGTGTGTTTCCATCATCCGCCCCACCCTGATCCGCTTGCTGGCGGGCAACCTGGCGGGCGGTTTTTTCGCGGCTCAGACGGGCATCTGCAGCATCTTTTTGTGCCTTGCGGGCCGCGGCCTGTTTGCGGCGTGCCACGTCCTTTGGCCCCTCGCCACGGTCCAGCCCTTCGTCCTTGCGCGTGGGCGGCGCAAGGGGCCGCGTTACCTTCATTGTGCCATTTGCCGTGCTGCGCAGGGCCCGTTGTTCGCCCCCCTGCCCAGCAGCTGCCACGGCCCGCACGGTGCTGCGGGCCGTGCCATCATCCGTCATTCCCGCATCAGGGTTGCGGCGGCGGGCGGCATCGGGGTTAGGAACGGCGCGTTTTTGCGGGGTAATGCGCATCTGGTTATCGTCCCCCACATTGCCCTGCCTGCCTGCCCCCGTGGCCGTTTTCGCAGAAGACAGCGCATCCGGCCGCGGCGGCACTTGTGCCGAGGACGGCAAGGCCGCAACCGACGCCGGTGCAGGAGGAGGCGGAGTTTGCATACGATTTACATTTACCGGCACCACACGAATTTGCCCGCCAGAAAGCGCAATAATCGCATCTGCGCGTTTTAAAACTTCGCGTTCATGACTAACAATGAAGGCGGTAATCCCCGCACGGCGGACGATATCGACCAGATTGGTCACATATTCCATCCGCCCTTCATCAAGGGCGGTTGTCGGTTCATCAAGCAACAATAATCTTGGCTTGCCATACAGGGCCGCCGCCAGGGCAACAAGCTGGCGTTGCCCGCCCGAAAGATTGGTACCGCCCCGGTCCAGTTTGGTGTCATAACCATCAGGTAAATCAAGAATAAATTTATGCGCCCCGGCCAATTCCGCCGCCTGCACAATCTCGCGCGGGTCGGCCGAGCCCAGCCGGGCAATATTTTCAGCGATTGTACCGGGAAACAAAAACGGGTTTTGTGCCAGATAGCCAATTTGCGGGCCGATCTGGGCACGATCCAGTTTTGATGCTTCGACCTCATCAAGTTTGATCGATCCCGAAGCGGGCGACCAAATCCCCATCAGCAGCTTTAACAGGGCGGTTTTACCCACTCCGTTAAACCCGGCAATGCTTACAACCTGCCCCGCGCCAACCTTGAACGAAAACCCTTTAAACAACACATTTCGGCTGCCGGGCGGGGCAAAAACCAGCCGATCTACCGAAACGGCCATGCCTTTGGCCTTTAATGCCGGCGCGGCAAGGCGGGGTTTGCGGTCCAGCAAAATGCGGTTTAGCCGCTCAAACGAATTACGTGCCGATGTCCAGGACCGCCACGCCGCCACCGCCCCGTCAAACGGCGCCAGGCCGCGCATGCCCAAAATCATCGATGCCACCATAATGCCGATTGTGATGCTTTCGCTTAGCACCAGATAAGCCCCGGTGCCGATAAACATCACCTGCATCGACAGGCGCACAAAATGCGACAAGGTCGTCGATGTGCCAACCCGGCGGCTGGTTTGGCCTTCCCAATACAGCGCATCGGACTGGTCCGCCTGCCAGCGCGCGCGGGCCGCAGGCGTCATGCCCATGGCTTCCATTGCCTCGGCATTGCGAACATAGGTTTCTTCCTGGGCAATGCCGCGATTTTGCGATTGTTCGGATCGATCTACCGAAATTCGCGCCGCAGCCTCGTTGGCCACCGCAATCAAAATCAGGATCACCGCACCGCCAAGCGCAACCATGCCCAGACGGATATCAAAAATGAAAACCACGCCAATATAAACCGGTGCCCACATGAAATCGATCAGGGCAAACGGGCCAGACCCGGTTAAAAACCCGCGCAAGCCATAAAGGTCACGTAAGGGGCGCTGCCGGTTGGGCGCGCCGCGCGATGCCTGTTCCACCACATGGGCAAACAAATCGCCGCCCAAACCAAGGTCAAGCCCCGTGCCCACCCGGATCAAAACCCGGGATCGCAATTGCTCCATCGCGGCGATAAACACCAGCACAATGGCAATGCCAAGGGTCAACAAAAACAGGGTATCAAAACTGCGCGAGGACAAAACCCGGTCAAAGACCTGCATCGAATAAATCGGGATCACCATATTCAGCAAATTGATGACCATGCTGAATCCGCCCACAATACCGATCGACCGCCAGAACATCCGTTCAAGCGGGGTGCGGTCACCTTCGCGGTTACGTCCGGCCAATATGCCGGAGCGGGCTTTGTTCGGCTGGGCCATCCTGATCCCGTAAATATCGTCGCCGCGTGCCTGCGGCCTGTCCCCACCAGCAATCATCCCGTCGCATCACACGGCAGGACAACCTATCTGGTTGCATTAGTCCTCTACGACTATTCTAGTCAAACTTAATAAAGATGCGTTAACGAAATCATTGGTTTTGGGCCAATGCTTCATCAATTACCTGAATTTACAGCCCTTCTTTTGTGATCTGGCGCACCATTCCTGATCACACCACAGTCAAAACCCTTGCAACGGGCCTCGATCTATCCAATTTTCGTTTTTTTAATTCTAAAAACAGTTGCGAGTCCCCAATGGCTAACCCCAAAAATTCCTCAACCCCGAACCACCTGCAACAGGCCAAATCCAACCCGTTCAAAAAAGCCCTGTTAACCATTCTTGCCGTCATGGCACTGTTTTATGTCGGATACTGGTTCAGCCAGATGGTGTTTTAACCACTATCCTTCCCTGCCTGTCGTTGCCTGGTAAAACAGGCAACACTGGCCAGCCCGAAAACAACAGGACCAGGCACCACAACCCCCAATTCCTGTTTCGCGCCTCCCCTGTTACCCGCCCAAACCCGGCTTGCATCATTAATGCCATTTTGCCCGTCGGCGGTTATTTTGCCGAATTGATCAAGCCCCATGCACCGGACAACGCAGAAGCGTATCATCAGGGATCATTGCCCATGGCAAGATTTAGCGGTGGCCTGGTACGATAAGGGGTTTGTCAAATGCTGGAACTTCCCAACTCCGTTCAACGGTTTTTGGCCTTACGCGCAGGCGGGGTTACCCATACCAGCGGGCTTTTAGCCTGCATGGCAGGGGTTCTGGTTGTTTGTGCGTGGCTTCTGGGCGGGCCAATGATGATGGTTTCGGCGTTTTTTGCCATTACCCTGATGATGATGTTCGGGCCAATGGTATCGTCAGACACGATAATGAAGCTGCTGCGCGCGACACCCTTGTCCCCCCAAAGCCATCCGGCCCTGCATGAAATGGCGGTCCTTCTTGCGCATCGGGCAGGTCTGGCCTTTATTCCGCGTCTGTATCTATTACCCGGTAAAGGGGTTAATGCCATTACCACCGGCAAGGATGACAGCACCATCATTGCCTTGTCGCAAGACGCCATTACCGGCCTGTCCCCCCGGCAATTGCGGGCGGTTCTGGCCCACGAAATCGCCCATGCCTGGCATAACGACACCCAGATCCTGATGATGACCGACATTCTTTATCGCGCGACCTGGACCGTGGCGGTTTTTGCGATGTTTGTATTCATATTCAGCACAGCACACCCAACCCCGCCGATATGGCTGGTCATCGTGCTGGCCACAGCGCCAAGCATAAGTTTTTTGTTGCAACGCGCCGTTATCCGAGACCGCGAATTTGCCGCCGATCACGGTGCAAGCGACCTTTTGGGTGGCCCCGACGATCTGATCGATGCACTGGGCCATATCGAACAAATCAATCGCCGCACCCTGCGTCTGATCCCCTATCGCAGCACCGAACCCCCGGCCCTGCTCGATACCCATCCTTCTGTGACCACCCGCATTGCCGCCCTGCGCGACCTGCCGCCACCTTTTGCCGGGGGCTTTTTTACCCGCCCCCGACGTTAACCCACCTGGCACGACAGGTACCGCCCAAGATACCGCTCATTGAAAATGACCTCGTAATAATCAGTACAAGACAAAAACCACAAACCGGCGATATATCGACATGTCAAAACGGAACCGCGCCGACAGGGCATGGTTGCCCCGACAATTACCGGCAAAATCGGGAACCGGGCATTTACCTTTCTCGTTCAAACGCGTAAATCAACGCTGGCTTTTCCGGTGACTTCGGACGAGCTGAAAACCGCCTGTTTATGGCGACAATTACGGCGTGATGTGCAAAAAATGCACCCTTACATCGACGGATGATCAAGCAAAAAAGGAAATCCCATGCCCGATATCAGCATGTTAAGCGAACTGATCGCCGCCTTTGTTACGCTGTTTGTGATTATCGACCCGGTGGGGCTGGTTCCGGTTTTTCTGGTGCTGACCCAGGATACCAGCACGGCTCACCGCCGCCGCATGGCGATCCGGGCCTGCATTACATCCTTTCTGATTTTAACGGCCTTTGCCCTGCTGGGCGAAAAACTGCTGGGCATTTTTGGCATTCATATGCCCGCCTTTCGCATTTCGGGCGGAACCTTACTGTTTTTGATCGCCCTTGAAATGCTGTTTGAACGGCGCGGCAAAAAACGGAATGAACGCGCCGAACAGGTTCATCAGGAACTTGAACACGAAGATGACGAAATCGTTGCTGGCAGCAAAATCCCGTCTGATGCCAAACCGCCACAAGCCGCAACCAGCCCGCATACAGGCACCGTTGCCAGTACCAGTACCACCGTCCCGCCCGGGCAAACCCCGGCATCCAAACCGGCACAAACCGCCCCCCATGATGAAGACGACCACGAAGACGTGTCGATCTTCCCCATGTCGATCCCGTTTCTGGCCGGTCCTGGTTCTATTGCCACGGTTATGCTCCTGATGGGCAAATATCAGGACAATATCGTCATGCAAACCGGCGTGATTGGCGTTGTCGGGCTGGTGATGGTCTGCGCACTGGTGATGTTTCTGTTGTCAGGCCTGGTCGCCAAACGCCTCAGCCCCACCGTCGCCACCGTCATCTCGCGCCTGCTCGGCATGATCCTCGCCGCCCTCGCCATCCAGTTCATTATTGACGGGATTAAGCAGGCGTTTTTCTAGCATCCAAAATCGAACCTGCTACAATGGCGATAGCTGCATCATCGATATCAACAATGTTGTAGCTACCATCCAAAATCGAACCTGCTACAATAATGCAGCACCCCGCCACTTGTCGCGGTTTCGTTGTAGCTACCATCCAAAATCGAACCTGCTACAATAAAACCCCGTAGGCAGACCAAGCAAGTATGGTTGTAGCTACCATCCAAAATCGAACCTGCTACAATTGTGTGATTAACGCCATTATAGATATTCTCGTTGTAGCTACCATCCAAAATCGAACCTGCTACAATGCGGCATGACACGCTACGCACAAACCGAAGGTTGTAGCTACCATCCAAAATCGAACCTGCTACAATAAAACCCGATAACCTTGTCGATTGGATTAAGTTGTAGCTACCATCCAAAATCGAACCTGCTACAATCATGATTACGACGTCAAAGGTCGCGCCATTGTTGTAGCTACCATCCAAAATCGAACCTGCTACAATTGCGGCAGATATCAATTCCACCCAAGAGTTGTTGTAGCTACCATCCAAAATCGAACCTGCTACAATACCGAGAATAACGAAACTTTCATAAAACTCGTTGTAGCTACCATCCAAAATCGAACCTGCTACAATGCATCATATCTTGCTGCAAAAGCTGTTTGGGTTGTAGCTACCATCCAAAATCGAACCTGCTACAATACGGCCCATACCCATGGGTTGCGGGTCCAGCGTTGTAGCTACCATCCAAAATCGAACCTGCTACAATGTAAAAGGCGGCGCGACCAAACTTGCTGATGTTGTAGCTACCATCCAAAATCGAACCTGCTACAATAGGAACATCGAATCCCGCAGCATATTCAAAGTGTTGCGGGATTTTTTTGAGTCAAAAACCGTCATTTTCACCTCAAAAAAGAGCCAGTTGGTCCGGTTTTTGATCGTTTTTTGTCGGCACCTTGCCCATAAAATTGACCATCTGGCCAAACTGTTTGTCGGTCACCGACAGGATCGAGACCATGCCGCGTTCGGGAATTTTGGCCGAGATGCGCTTGCTGGCGGCATCGGCCTTGGCCCGGCTTTCGTAAAAGCGGTAATAGACCGAAAACTGTTTCATATCGAAACCTTCATCGAGCAAATAATCATGAAATTTGCGCGCCCGGCGCTTTTCCGCCTTGGTTACCACTGGCAGGTCAAACATCACAAAAGCCCACATGATCCGATACCCCGATAATGCCATTTTGCCCTGGCTCCCCGGTTGATCTGTCTGATCGGTCTGATCCGGGTTACAGCCCCTCCATCTCCATCTGCTTTTCAATTCTGATTTGGGGGGGAAGATCCAGCTCTTTACGCTGGCCCGCATAAACAGAAGCCAGCGAAAAGGCCAATTGCCCCATCACCCGGTAAACCGGCAATAATCCTTCATTCGTGGGAATGGCCCCGGTCACAATAGCCGCCAGTGCCTTTTTGGCATCGGGTGTTACCACATCACCCCATATATCGCGGTTGGCATAGACCACCCGGTCCACCAACGGGCGAAATGGTTCCATCAAATCATCGACCAGACGAAACGGATTACGTTTGGAGGTATGAAAAATGCCCAAAGCCGGGGCCAATCCGGCGGCCGCCACCGCGCGCGCCATGGCAGATCGCACAACGATGTAGCCATAATTCAGCACCCCGTTAGGTCCGCCGCCATCGGGGTTACGGACAAAATCATCGCCCAGAAGGCGCGACCAGTAAAACCGGGCGGCACGGGCCTCGATATTATCGGGGTCGCCGGGTTTGACCATCGCAATCAGTTTGATCAGGGCATCGGCTCCGATCGGGTCCGGCCCGCGCAGGGTGTTGGCTTGCTCACGGATTTTGGCGCGAATAATCTGGCGCCATAACCGCCGGATCAGGGCCGGTTTTGCCATCGCCTGGGTTGCAATGCGGTCCGCCTGTTCAAAATGGCCGGTAAAGGGCCAGACGATGGAGGATGGCATATGTTTGTCATCGCACAAAACCAGCGGAATATTTTCGCGCGCCAGCGCCGCAGCAAGATCGGTTGACAGGGTGGCGCGATAGGCATGAACAATCACCGCATTAATGTCACCCAGTGGTAAACGGCCCAGCTTTGCATCGCCGTCCATAACTTCCAGCGCATTTCGTGCCAGTCGCAGATGCCGGTTTTCACCCGAAATATCCACCACCCGCCACATATGCCCGCTCCGTTACAAGGGTTGCTACCAGTTCAAGCGCGATGTTTCATACACAATCCGCCCCAACACATCGCGCACCACCAGTTGCGGGTCGGCATCACACAAGGCCTTAAACCCGAAACGAAAATTTTTGCGCGCCGGATGACGGCTGATATGCGACGACAGATTAAGCGGTTGAAATTCCCAATCGCCCGGCGAATTGGTGGCCAGAACACATAACCGCGTTTTGCCATCCTTGCTGCGCAACCGCACTGTATCGCCCTTAAACAGCCGTAACAGCAAGTCATTGCTGTCATGTTGCTGCCATTGCGGCACATATCCGGGGCGCATTGCATCAATGGTGCGAACAACCTCAAATCCCGGCTTTCCCGACCCGTCCCGGAAAATATCCAGCCAGGCGTTGCTTCCGGGCTTGAACGTCCGGGATGGCAATTTGCCACCATCGCCCCCGCCGATCATCACCGCTTCGTCCAGTCCATAAAGCCGAACGGTACGCCGGGGCGAAAGCCCGCGTGTCAGGCATTCATCGCGATAGGCGGCAAAGGCCGCCGCCAATCGTTCATCTTCCTTAACCTTGCGGGTGCGTATTTCAACAGCACCGGTTTTACGGTCAACATCTTCATATGTTGCTTCGCTTGGCTGAAGGGCAAACAGCCTTTCGATATTGCCCGCAATATCGCCCAGCATTTCATGGTGGCGCTGCAAATCGGCCAACGGTTCGCGCGCGGCCCAAAACAGCACCGCCTGCCCCGCAGTCATATCCTTTTCCAGCCGCGCGATCAGGGCAGGGTCGACAACCAGTTTCTTTTTCAAATCATCGAGGCTGGAAAATTCGCCCGGATCAAACCGTTTGCGTTGCCGCACCAGATAGCGCCCGTCCGCAAAGCGCGCCACAACGCCAAGATTGGTCGCCATATGCAATTTGCCATTCAGTTCCCGGTTCGGACGGTGCGTGGTGCGGGCCTGATCAATCAACTCGTATAAATCATCGCGAAAATCGGCCCAGGGCAACGGCACCCGATAGCGTTCGGCCATATCGTGTTTTGCCCGGCTGGCCGAAATGGTTTGCAGTTTTTGCACCACATCGCGCGGGGTGCAGGCCGTTACAGCCGCATCAAGCAAATGATGGCGATGATCATCGCGGTTTTTGCCGCGTTTGGTGCCATCGGCACGTTCTTCTTTGGTTGGCGGGGCTTCAACCAGATCCGGGTCTTGCTGGTGGGCAACCTGCTGCACCAGATCCATCACGCCCCAGCGTTTGCGCAAATCATCGGTGATGAAACCATTAATCGCCTCCACCCCGCCGGTCGGGCGCAAATGAGGAAACACACATTGCAAATATTGCTTGGCCGCTTTGGCGATATAACTGGTATCGGTTTTATAGCGCCGGGCAAAGGCATCCTGATCCTCGAACCGGTCCATCGCATCGGGGCGAAACAGTTTTTCCTTATGCCGAATACCGGGAATACGGCGCACCGTTTCCACGATCTGTTCGTAACTGCGCGCCGGAACGCCCGCCACATTCAACCCGCCGGCAAAGGCTTCAAACGGGCTTTTATTGCCCTTGGCTTTGTTCACATTCTCATGAATAACCAACAGGTTATACAGGCTGTCATCCAGTGTTTTGGACCGAGGCAGGGTGTGGTCAATATCGAATTTTCCCGAAAACAGATCCGCCACATCAATCGACAGCCCGGTATAGGGACACATCCTGTTCTGGGCTTCCCATAATTTCAGTTTGCGACGGTTTTTGCGGCTGGCGGGCCTTTGATGGGCCAGCGTAATGGCATCATATTCGGCATTTTTGGCCTGTTCGCGGGCAATCCGCCGGGAATCCTTATCACGATCTTCCTGCGTTTTTTTCATTTCGCGGGCCATTTCAATTTGCACCCGCTTAAAAACCCAGCCCTGTTTCTCGCCTTTTTTCACCAGCGCATTCACCACCTTGCGCAGGCTGTTTAGCGCCACATGCACCACCGGGTTGGGAATGCGGCCAAATTTTTCCTCAATCGTCGCGGCAGGATAGCCGCGTGTTTCCGGGCTCATACGCCCGCGCACCAGATGGGGGAAAACCTCACCATAATAAGGCAAACGCTTGCAGACCATTTCGCGTGCGCTTGCCGCAACCAGCCCGGCCTGCTCGGCGGCGGTATTGCTGTCGATAATATCGGCTTTCAGCTTTTCCAAAATCTCGAAGGTTGCGGTTAGGCCGGTGGCGGCATAGCCGCGCCGCAGGGCAATGCCGTCTGCCGCATTTTCGGCCTCGGCCCCGGCCACAGCATAATCGCGCATCAGGGCCAAGACCATCCTGTCGCGGTCATCCTCGTCGCGCAGCAATTTTTCAAAGCCGGTGCGACGTTCTTCATCCAGACCATCATAAAGCGCAACCATATGCGCCCCGCCCTGCCCCAGGGCAGCAAACCGGCCATCGGCATCGCTCAGGGTTCTTCTGATGGCATGACCTTCAAGCTTTTTGGCCGGCCCCGCATTGCGCCCGGCCTGCCCCTCAAGCGACAGGCGCACCCCCCGTTCCGTCGCACCGATCAGTTTTTTAATCTTTGCCACCCCCAAATCTTCGCCCGCCATCAAACGGGCAACCAGAAGATCACGCTGATCACGGGTCAGCTTCGCGCGCGAGGCATCGGCATATTCGATCCGAAGGTTGTTGACCTCCTCGTAAATCCGCTTTTGCTGAAACAGATCACAGGCCAGCGGCAGGCGTTCCTCGGTTTCGGGATTATAAAGGCAGCGGCCAATTTCGGGTTTGGGCGGTTCTTGTTCGAAAAACACCTTTTCATGCAGGGTGCGGCATGTATCGGCATCAAGAGCGGGATGAAACGGGTGTTGAAAGGCCAACAGCGCATCAAGTTCATCTTCAAGCTGGCTGCGCACAAATTGCAACGCCAGCGATGTGCCCACCCGGCGGTGCAGGGGGTAGCGTTGATGCGGGGCCGGGGCGGCCTGTTCGCGCAGCTACAACATCATGCCGGGCGTTTGTGCATTTTGTGCGGCCATTTCGCGGCGTGTGGCCCGCGCCTGTTCGACCATCACCGAGGCTTCCTTGCGGGCTTTTTCGTCTTCCTCGCTGGTGCCGATGACACGGGTCAGGCGCATACCGCGATTTTTGGCAATATGTAAAATCGCCCGTGCCAGATCGGTCCCACTCAGGGCTTCAGACAATCCCAGCGCCCGCAGGCGTGTGCGGCTGTTGGGCGAAATCAGACGATGCCCCTTATCATCTCGCAGCGTGTCGTCACCCATGGCAATATCGGTAAAGGCCGGGTCCTTTATGCCATCGGGCTTGCCGTCAAAATCAGTCGCAATTTTCAGGGTTTCAACCAGATAAGCCCGCAAATCACGCAACCGGTTACGCTTGCGACGATACCCGCGGCGCATGGCCCGATGCCCGCGCCGCTCTGCGGCCCCGTCCGGGGTCGGGTAAATAAAACTGACCCCGTCCAGAAACCCGACCGGGCGCCCTGCATCATCAACCTCGACAATACAGGCCCCCAATGATGCCACCCCGACATCAACCCCCAATATGACGTTTCTGTTCATGCCGCCTCTCCGCTGATCCGCAACTATTAAGACATAACCCAACGGCACGAGCAACCAAAAGGCCCGCCCGATAAAACCTCACCGGACGGGCCAAAAATCAAAAAATCTGGGTCAGGAATGGCCGTAGCCAAACAATTGACAGACACCGGAGAAATACGCATACTGAAAACGGTTCGATTTTGGATGGTAGCTGCAACAAGCTATCATGCGAAAGATAAGGGGGGCTCCGGCCTCCCTTTTTTCGTTTCAGGCCATGCCTCCAAAACCTTTTCCCCGTCAAAATTCATTTTAAAAAATGACTCATTTTTAAAAAATCCGACCAAAATCAGCACCGGAATTCCATTTTTTGAACCAAAAAAATCCCGCAACATATTGATAGTGCTGCGGGATTCGGTATTCCTATTGTAGCAGGTTCGATTTTGGATGGTAGCTACAACTTCTATGTATTGGTTCGGGTGGACCGCGCCATTGTAGCAGGTTCGATTTTGGATGGTAGCTACAACTTACCGCCACCAAGCTGCGAGAAGACCACTATTGTAGCAGGTTCGATTTTGGATGGTAGCTACAACCGGGGAGTACGATATAAGGTCGTCTTATATATTGTAGCAGGTTCGATTTTGGATGGTAGCTACAACTCAGTTTGGTGGACATGCCAAGTCAATTCTATTTTAGCCGGTTCGATTTTACTTACCAAGCCACAGCAATCCCAAACAAAAAGGGAGAGCCAAAGCCCTCCCTTTCGCCGTCCCGTTTTACCGGGTGATCAGTCCCACCGCTTGGCCGCGCGCAGGATGGCTGCGGTGTCGATCTGGTAATGCTTATACAGATCGATGCTGTCGCCGCATTGACCAAACGCATTTATTCCCAGCGGGGCCACAGCATGGCCGCGCACCGCGCCAAGCCACGCCAGCGCCGCCGGGTGGCCGTCAATCACCGTGACCATGCGGGCATCTGATGCAAGTGGCTTCAGCAGGTTTTCAATGTGGGCCATGTCGTCACCTGCCTTGCCTTCCAGCCGGGCGCGTTCCAGGTCTTGCCATTCATTATATAAACGGTCCGTCGAGGTAACGGCCAACAGGCCAAGGCCCGGATGGTCATCTTTAAGCTGTTCCCACGCGGCAATTGCTTCGGGTGCCATTGCCCCGCAATAGGCCAGCACCATTTTGCAATTTTCACCCGGTTCGCGCAGCCAATAGCCCCCGCGCACAATGTTGGATTTGGTCACGTCATCCAGTTCACGTTCCGGCTGCGCCATCGGTTTGGTTGACAGGCGCAGATAAACCGATCCGCCGTCTTTATCCTGCATATGATTAAACGACCAGCCCATCACAGCGGCCACTTCATCGCCAAAGCTGGGTTCAAAGCTGGTCAGGCCCGGCTGGCCCATGCCAATCATGGGTGTTCCAATCGATTGATGTGCCCCGCCTTCGGGGGCCAGTGAAATACCGCTAGGTGTTGCCACCACCATAAAGCGCGCATCCTGATAACAGGCGTAATTTAGCGCATCGAGCCCGCGGGCAATGAACGGATCATAGAGCGTGCCGATGGGAAACAACCGCTGACCAAACAGGCTGTGCGACAGGCCAAGGGCGGCAAGGTTCAAAAACAGGTTGTTTTCGGCAATGCCCAGCTCCACATGCTGGCCCTTGGGCGTTCTGATCCATTTTTGGGCCGAGGGCACCTTGCGGTCGCGAAATTCATCGGCCAGATTTTCCCGGGCAAACAGGCCGCGCTGGTTTACGAAGCCGCCCAGATTGGTCGACACCGTCACATCGGGCGATGTGGTGACAATACGGTCGGAAAAATCGCTGTTTTTCGACTTTGCCAATTCATTGAGGATCTTGCCAAAAACTTCCTGGGTGCTGCTGCTATCTGCCCGCTGATAGGGCATTTCCGGAACGGTGATGATTTCGGCAAATTTCTGGCGCGGCTGGCGATTGTTAAACGGGGCCGCGTCAACAAAGGCGCGCAGATCATCGGCGGCGCAATCCAACCCGGCGGTCATATCCCATTCTTCACCCTCGGCAACATTGTTGGCTTTGCGAAAGCCATCCATCTGCGCCACATTCATCAACCCGGCATGGTTATCCTTATGACCCTGAAGCGGCAGGCCAAAACCCTTGACGGTATAGGCGATAAACACTGTCGGTTTGTCGTTGGGCACATTTTCAAAGGCGTTTAAAATCGCCTCCATGCAATGCCCGCCCAAATTGGTCATCAGGTCATGCAGGGCATCATCGTCATAATCGGCCAGCAGGCTGGCAAGTGCATTATCGCCCGGCATATCGGCCAAAATCTGTTTGCGCCAGGCGGCTCCACCCTGAAAGGTTAATGCGGAATACACATCATTGGGCGATTCATTGAGCCATTTTTTAAGCGATTTGCCGCCCGGACGACCAAAGGCCTCGTGCAGTTTGCGACCATATTTAATGGTGATGACGTTCCAGCCCACAGCGCGGAAAAACCGGCCAATCACGCGAAACAGATGGGCATCAATCATGCCATCCAGGCTTTGGCGGTTATAATCGATCACCCACCAGACATTGCGAATGTCGTGTTTCCAGGTATCAAGCAGGGCTTCGTAAATATTGCCTTCATCAAGCTCCGCATCACCCACCAGCGCCACCATCCGGCCCGGTTTTTCACCCTTGGGCAGCATGTTTTTATAGCGCAGATAATCCTGGGTTAAGGCGGCAAAGTTGGTGACCGCGGCACCGAGCCCGACCGACCCGGTTGAAAAATCCACGACATCGCCATCCTTGGTGCGCGACGGATAAGACTGCGCCCCGCCAAAAGCCCGGAAATTTTCCAGCTTTTCACGCGATTGCCGACCATACATATAGTTAATGGCATGAAAAACCGGCGAGGCGTGGGGTTTTACCGCCACCCTGTCTTGCGGGCGCAACACATTAAAATAAAGGGCCGTCATAAGGGTGCTTAGCGATGCACAACTGGCCTGATGCCCGCCAACCTTGATACCATCGCGTTTGGGCCGGATATGGTTGGCGTGGTGAATGGTCCAGCTTGACAGCCAGCGCACCTTTTTTTCCACCTCGGCCAACATTTTCAAATCCGTTGCCGAAACGCTGGTGCCAGCCGTGGCTTCAATAATTTCGCCTGTCATGTCGGTATCGCTGTTTGCTGCCAATTTCTTTCTCCCGCTTGCATCGCTGCAGATCATCCCGGTTCGGATGCCGCCTATATTTTGGTACTTGAATACGTATTTCCAAAACCCGGCCCATGCAGGCAAGCAATTTTGACAAAATTCGCAGAACCAGCGACAGTTTTGAAAATTCTTCGGTCATCCAGCGCAAGATTTGGCAATTTTATCGAACGGTAATTTTGCGAAAAAACCTACATCAACGCTGCGCCGAACGATTCGCGCCTTGTATCCGTAGCGTCACCGGGCAAAGCATTGCTCATCGCAACACCGTCCCCTCGCCGGGTCGCCATGCCTGCCGGCGCGGCGGTATCCGGCCTGTAACGATGGCCCCACAGCCTTGCCTTTCACCCTGTTTTACCCGCATCCAAAATAAATACGGTTGCGGGACTGAACCAAAGTAAATGCCCAGGTCATTGATTTAACCGTTCATCTATGCCAGTGGATAGGGACCCGATTGCTGGCAAGAATGATAAAAATGAAAAGTCCTGCCCTGTTTGTGTTTTCCACCCTGTTGTGCGTGATAGCCATGGTTCTGCCCGGGGCCGGCGGCCATGCGCGGACAAAGGCACACCCCGTGGCGCAACAACCATTGCAAGGCAATCCTCCCACGGCACGCCTGCCGGTCGACATCAATTCAGCTTTTTGCCAGGGACAACAAACCTGGGCCGAGTTTTCCGAATATCATGTTGAACTGCTCCGTCTGGCATTGGCCTATAGCCATAGCGACATCACCATCAAGCCCGTCTGTATGGATTACCCGACTGAAAAACGACGTATCGCCATGCTGCAATCGGGTGATGAAATTAACGTCGTGTTTTTTGGCACCACGCCTGAACGCGAACGTCAGCTTAAAGCGGTACATTTTCCCATTTTTCTGGGCACAACCGGTTTGCGCATGTTCATGACCTTACCTGAAACATCAAGCCGGCTGAAAAAAGTTAAAACACTTGAAGATTTACGCCAGTTCACCTTTGGTCAAGGGCTGGGCTGGCCTGACGGCGCAATCTTGCAACACAACAGCCTGTCGGTGATAGAGGGCCGTTATCTTACGTTGCATTCCATGTTGGTGCGGGGCCGGTTTGACCTTTATCCCCGTGCATATTGGCAAATTCGCAACGAATATGACTGGATGCGTGCAACCGAACCCTCACTTGTGATCAATCCGGACATTGCCCTTTATTACCCGCAACCGATTTACTTTTTTGTCAGCCCGACAGAGCAGCTCCTGCACGATGCCATTTTGACCGGACTTCAACGCGCCTGGCAGGATGGCGCAGTATTGGCGCTTTTGCGCAAGAACCGCGAAACCGGCCCGTCGTTTCGCACAATCGACCCCACCCGGCTGCATCTGATCTATTTACCCAAAATCAAACAAACCGTTGAAACCGATAGCGCGATGCAAAAATACGGACTGGTTGATGGTTCAGACTTCACCAGCCAGCCAGCCCCTGTCGCCCCCGGTCAATAAAGTCACCATCCGGCCCGTTTAAAACCGGAATGGCAACAATATTGATATGTCTTGCGTGTTTATTCCGCCGCCATTTTCACCGCACCACCATCCAGTGCGTTTTCCAGATCGGCCAGAATATCATCCACGCATTCAAGCCCGGCGGAAATGCGAATCAAGCCATCGGTGATCTGATATTTCGCCCGTTCTTCGGGGCTATAGGTTGAATGGGTCATCGAGGCCGGATGCTGAATCAGGGTTTCGGCATCACCAAGGCTCACGGCACGGGCAATCATTTGCAGGCTGTTCATCATTTTACGGCCTGCTTCAATTCCGCCTTTCAGCTCAAACGCGATCATGCCGCCAAAACGGGTCATCTGTTTTTTGGCAAGGTCATGCTGGGCAAAGCTTTCAAGGCCGGGGTAATAAACCGTTTCGACCTGCGGGTGTGCTTCCAGAAACGTGGCAATTTTTTCGGCATTGTCGCAATGGCGTTCCATGCGCAATTCCAGCGTTTTCAACCCGCGCAAAACCAGATTGGCATCCTGAGGCGACAAAACCGCCCCCGTCATATCCTTTAGCCCGACCAGGCGGATATCGGTCAAATCCTCGGCTGTGCCAATAATGGCACCGGCCATTAAATCACCATGGCCGCCCAGATATTTGGTTGCCGAATGCACCACAATATCGGCCCCCATTTCCAGCGGACGCTGCAAATACGGGGTGCAATAGGTGTTATCCACCACCACCTTGGCCCCATGTTTATGGGCAATATCGGCAATGGCCTGCACATCGACCAAACGCATATTGGGGTTGGCCGGGGTTTCAAAATAAACCACCTTGGTGTTATCCGAAATTGCGGCTTCGAGATTTTTCGGGTCCGACAAATCAACATGGGTGTGTTTAACCCCGAACCGTTCCAGCCCGTGGCGGAAAAAGGCAAAGGTGCAGCCATATAATGTCCGGTCCACAATCACTTCGTCGCCCGGCGAAATCAACGTCCAGAATACCGAGGTAATCGCCCCCATGCCCGATGCCGTGGCAATTGCGGCTTCGCCGCCTTCCAGTGTTGCCAGGCGGTCTTCCAGCAAACTTAATGTCGGGTTGCCAATACGCGAATAAATATAGCCGCCTTCATCGCCTGCAAAACGGCGTCCGCCTTGCTCGGCACTGTCAAAGGCAAAGGTCGAGCTCATATAAACCGGCTGGTTCAACGCACCGTTATGGCTGGCAGGATTATAGCCATGGTGAATGGCGCGGGTGGCAAAACCGGCTTTGGCGTTCCGATGGGCATGGTTTGACGAAGACATAAAGGCACTCCCGTTTTTTAAACTGTTCTGCCCTCATCAACGCAACCGCCGTGCCAGTTTCAGCTTTTTGTTTGAATTCAACATCTTACAAATATTCCGCAAATTACACCTGTACCGTAAAATTTACACACCCGACGCCACACGCCACAGAAATGCTTGTCTTTCGCAAAAACAGCGCCTTATATATGTATATAATAGTTTACGCTGTAAATTAAGGTGTACGGATGCGCTTTGAAATCACCGGCGAAAACCGCCTTGGCATTACCCGCGACGTTGTAAACACCTTAACGGCGCGCGGGCTGGATATTCGGGCGTTTGAAGTCACCCCGCACCATATCTATGCCGACATTCCCGCCCTTGCCCCCGATGATTTTGCCGAACTGGCGCGCCACCTGATGCGGGTACCTGGCATTCACAATGCGCAGCCGATTGACCATTTACCGACTGAACGCCGCCGCGCCCAGCTTCACGCCACCCTGGCCGCCCTTGGCGACCCGGTTATTGCGGTTCATGCCAACGGCCTGATTGCGCAGGTTAACCCGGCGGCACAAAAAATTGCCGGTACATCCAAAACAACCCTGCGCGACCAGCCTCTTGCCAGCATTTTGGCCGAACCTGATATCGCAAGCCTGCGCCGGGACGGCTTTTCGCAAAGCGAACGCGAGGTGACGCTGGGCGGGCAAACCTACCTGTTGCAGGTGGAACCGATTGGCCAGGTCGAGGATGGCAGCCCGGTGCATGATACAGGCCCCCGCGAAGATAACGCCCCATGGGGCGGGGTGTTGATTTTTCACCGTGCAGCGCGGTTGGGCCGAGTCATCACCGCCCTTCAGGATCGCAATCACACCGAATTTGCCGACATTATTGGTGACAGCCGTGCGCTGGCACGGGTTAAAACCCAGGCCCAACGGCTGGCGATTGTTGATGCGCCGCTGCTTATTTTAGGTGAAACGGGCACCGGCAAGGAACTGTTTGCCCGCGCCTGCCACCGGGCCAGCAAACGCAACGGCCAACCGTTTTTGGCCCTGAACTGTGCCGCCCTGCCCGAAGGCTTGGCCGAAAGCGAACTGTTTGGCTATACCGCCGGGGCCTTTACCAGCGCACGGCGCGGCGGCAAACCGGGACTTTTGGAACTGGCCGATGGCGGCAGCCTGTTTTTAGATGAAATTGGCGAGCTATCGCCCTATTTGCAGGCCAAGTTACTGCGTGTTTTGCAAGATGGCCGCTTTCGCCGTGTGGGCGGAACCGAGGAAATTTCGGCCGATGTGCGCATCATCAGCGCGACCAACCGCGACCTTGAAGCCATGTCGCATGATGGAACGTTTCGTGAGGATCTTTATTTCCGCCTCAATGTTCTTGGCATCACCTTGCCGCCCCTGCGCGAGCGGCGCGAGGATATTGACGCGCTGGCGCAAAATTTTGTCGCCCGTGCGGCCCGCCAAACCGAACGCCCCTGCCCCAAAATCGCGCGCGATGCCTTGCAATGGCTTGTCACCCGCGACTGGAAAGGCAATGTCCGCGAGCTTGAAAACACCCTGTTTCGCGCCGTTGCCCTGCTTGATGGCGATATTTTGGCCGCCGCCGACCTGCAATCGGCTTACGGCCCGCATTCGGCATCGCAATACGACGATAAAACAGCGTCGCCACCGCAAAATGCGCCCCTTTTGCCCGAAAATGCACGATCAACCGCCACGACCTCGCAAAACACCCTCGAAACCTCTCTGATTGATCAGGCACTGTTTTGTGAAAATCATGGTGCAGCAATGGATTTTCTGGAAAAAAACCTGCTGGAACGGCTTTACCCCGATTATCCCAGTTCGCGCAAACTTGCCGCCCGATTGGGGCTATCACACACAGCGGTTGCCAATAAACTGCGCAAATACGGCATTGGTACCTGATCGCGCTTACGCGTATTGCACTGCCGCATCCCGGGAAAAGGTGAAACATCAATCAGGCGCACGCAACCCCCGCGTGATTCCTTGCCTCAACGATTGCGCTGCGGCATGATCGGATTACCTCATAAGGGCAAACCCGCCGAACGCCCCCTCATCGGACAATGGAGAACCACCATGCTTAAAGGCAAACACGCGCTTGTAACCGGCTCGACCAGCGGTATCGGCCTTGCGATGGCAAAGGCACTTGCCGGGCAAGGTGCCAATGTCATGCTTAACGGTTTTGGCGACGCTGGCGAAATTGAACAAATTCGCCTCGGCATCGAAAGTGAATTTGACGTCAAAGCACTTTATAGCGGCGCCGACCTTTCCAAACCCGACCAGATCGAAGACATGATGAAAATGGCCGCCAGCGATTTTGGTGGCGTGGACATTCTGGTTAACAATGCCGGCATTCAATATACCGCCCTTGTCGAAGATTTCCCGATTGAAAAATGGGATGCGATCATCGCAATCAACCTGTCATCGGCCTATCACACCACCCGGCTGGCCCTGCCGCATATGAAAAAGCAAAACTGGGGCCGGGTGATCAACACCGCATCGGCACATGGCCTTGTCGCATCGCCGCAAAAGGCGGCTTATGTTGCCGCCAAGCACGGTATTGTCGGCTTTACCAAGGTTGTCGCCCTTGAAACCGCCGAAACCGGCATTACGGCGAATTCGATCTGCCCGGGCTGGGTCCGCACCGAACTGGTGGAAAAACAGATCAAGGCCCTGGCCGAGAAAAACAATGTCTCGGTCGAGGAAGCGGCAACAGAGCTGGTGTCAGACAAACACCCGTCCAAAACCTTTGTCACCCCCGAACAAATCGGCCAGACGGCGGTTTTCCTGTGCTCGCCCGCAGCAGACCAAATGACCGGCACCAGCCTGTCGGTCGATGGCGGCTGGACGGCGCAGTAAAACTCATGTCTATGTCACCTTCGGTGGCATAATATATCTATCCCCGTGAATAAAACCGATCCGTTACATGTCATATTTTCATGGGATGCAGCGGGTCGGCATCATACATTGCGGTTTATCACAACCACCGCCCCGGCAACAGCAACCAGACATCCAAAACCTCTTGCACAATTCTTATCATATGATAACTTTAATCACATCATATGGAGGAAAACATGCTTCACCCCGTTATCCGTGATGGCGAAGCAGGCATTGTGCGGCCCGTGACGGAACGCGATAAAATAGCCGTTCTGGTCAAGGCGATTGTGCGCACCGCCAACGCATGGGGCCTGACCAATGCCGAAGCCGCCGCACTTTTTGATGTCCCGACAGCCACCTGGAGCCGCATGAAAGCAGGGTCTTTTCAAGGTAAACTCGATCAGGACAAGGTGACACGTGCCAGCCTGTTAATCGGCCTGTTTAAGGGCTTGCGGTTGCTGTTTAACGGCCCGCTTACCTATGGCTGGCCCAAAACCCCCAACAAGGGTGCAGGCTTTAACAACAAAACCCCGATCCAGATCATGCTTGATGGCGGCATCCCGGCGATGATGCGGGTTCGCCAACATATTGATGCGCTGCGGGGTGGGCTTTGATTAATGCCGCCGACCTTGAATGCCGGGATTTTAACGCTGACCATACAATTCGCCTTATCCCGACGGCCTATTTTAATGAACCCGCGCTAAGCCCGCTTGCCGATAGCCCCGACGAGCTTGATATTCTTGCCGAAATAGAAGGCCTGACATCAGCCCGGCTGACGGCCCCACTGCCGGTGCCCGACGGGCTGGACCCCGCCGAACTGCGAAGCGAGGCCGATGGTTATGGCTGGAGTTATGTCAACGCGGCCTTTTGTTACACCCGCGCACAAGGTAACAGGTTTAACGGGCCTCTGCGCGGGGCGTGGTATGCATCCTTTGGTGAAAATGCCATCCAAACCGCACAGGCCGAGGTCGCATGGCACCTGACCCGCGAACTTGAAGCCACCGGCATCTTTGACAACACCACCGCGTATCGAGAACTGATTGCCGGGTTTAACAGCAAATTCCATGACCTGACGCCCTACCCGCAAAATGTCATCCTGAATAAATCACCTGCAATCGCCTATCCTGCCGGGCAAGCACTGGCGCAAGACATCCTTGCATCTGGCGGCAACGGATTGATTTACCCCTCCGTCCGTCAGACAAAAGGGCACTGCATTGTCGCACTGCGCCCCAACCTTGTGCAAAATATTCGCCAGGGAAACCAATGGGTTTTTACATGGTCCGGCTCGGCCCTCCCCGAAATCATCCGCACCTAAAGCGCACGCCCCGTCCTGCTCACCCCAAATACCGCGCCAAATGCTCCACCAGCATCCGCACCTTGGAGGAGAGATGCCGATTGGCGGGGTACAGCGCCCAAATGCCTTCGTCAGACGGTTGATAGCGTGTCAGGATCGGCACCAATTCGCCACTGGCGATATAGGGATCAACGTAAAAATCGGGCAATTGCACAAGGCCAAGGCCCTTGCGCGCGGCATCGAGCAGGGCCTGGCCGCTATTGGCGGTGATGCTGCCGTGGATGCGAATGGTGCGTTCGCGGCCATTTTCCTCGAACCGCCAATAATCCAGCGTGCCGGGCAGGCAATTATGCCGCGATAGCTCCGACAGGCTATGGGGCTCGCCCCGCTTGGAAAGATAAACCGGTGCGGCACACACATATAAACGGCGCGATGACAGCCGCTGGCTCATGATGGTTCCGGGGGTTCCCTCCAGTCGCCCCAGCCGGATCGCCAGATCATACCCCTCCAAAATCAGATCCAGCTTCTGATTGGTAAAGCGGCAATTCACCTCCAGCTCCGGGTATCGGGCGACAAAATCATTGATCAGCGGGGCAATCACGCTTTCGCCGTAAGTGGTGGGGGCTGTCAGTTTTAACTTGCCGCGCGGGGTATCTTGCAGGCTGCTGATCGCGCGTTCTGCCTCTTCCAGGCCATCGCGCAACTGGCGGCAATGCTGGTAATAAATCAGTCCCGCTTCGGTGAGGGTGACCTTGCGCGTCGTTCGGTAAAACAGCTTGCTGCCCAGACGGGTTTCCAGCGCCGTGATCTGGCGGCTGACATGGGCAATCGAAACGCCCAGCTGGGCTGCCGCGCCGGTAAAGCTTTGGCAGTCCGCCACGGCGATACATTCGCTTATGCCATCCCACGCATTCATTATTACCACACTGTAAAAGTTATTTGCATAAATACGGGATTAACATTTTCTCGGAAACAAATAAACTTTCCTTCATATCTTTGCATTTTTCGATGCATTCCCGCTGGTCTGAAAAGGATTTACCATGACTGCACAAACCATCACCTGCAAAGCCGCCATTGCCTGGGAAGCGGGCAAACCGCTCTCGATCGAGGAAGTCCAGGTTGCGCCGCCCAAAGCAGGCGAAGTGCGCATCAAACTGACCGCCACCGGCGTTTGCCACACCGATGCCTTCACCCTGTCGGGCGACGACCCCGAAGGCATCTTTCCGGCCATTTTGGGCCATGAAGGCGGTGGGGTTGTTGAATCCATCGGCGAAGGTGTGACCAGTGTCGCCGTGGGCGACCATGTTATTCCGCTTTACACACCGGAATGCGGCGAATGCAAATTTTGCAAATCGGGCAAAACCAACCTGTGCAGCAAAATCCGCGAAACCCAGGGCAAGGGCCTGATGCCCGATGGCACCACCCGCTTTTCGCAAAACGGCACGCCGATTTTCCATTATATGGGCTGCTCGACTTTCTCCGAATATACCGTTCTGCCGGAAATTTCGGTCGCCAAGGTTAACAAGGCTGCCCCGCTGGAAGAAGTTTGCCTGCTTGGCTGTGGTGTGACCACCGGCATGGGGGCGGCTACCAATGCCGCCAAAGTGAAAAAGGGCGATACCGTTGCCATTTTCGGCCTAGGTGGCATTGGCCTGTCGGCCATTATCGGCTGCCAGATGGCCGGGGCAGAACGCATTCTCGCCATCGACATTAACGAAAAGAAATTTGATCTCGCCAAACAGCTGGGGGCGACCGATTGCATCAACCCCAAAAATTTCGACAAGCCGATCCAGCAGGTGATTGTCGATATGACCGATGGCGGCGTTGATTACAGCTTTGAATGTATTGGCAATGTCAACATCATGCGCTCGGCATTGGAATGCTGCCACAAGGGTTGGGGTGAATCCGTGATCATTGGAGTGGCCGGGGCCGGGCAGGAAATCTCTACCCGTCCGTTCCAGCTGGTTACCGGGCGTGTCTGGCGTGGTACGGCCTTTGGCGGGGTTAAAGGCCGTTCTGAACTGCCAAATTATGTTGAACGTTATCTGGCCGGTGAATTCAAATTGTCAGACTTCATCACCCACACCATGCCGCTTGAAGACATCAACCATGCCTTCCATCTGATGCATGAAGGCGAAAGCATACGCAGCGTCATCCATTATGCACCGGCCGCCAAATAAGTTGCCGCCATTCTGGGCCGGAAGCAATCTTCCGGCCCAATCGCATAATTGGAGGATGAAATGAGCATCGAAAATATCTCTAGCGCCAAAAGTTTCGGCGGCTGGCACAAACAATATAGCCACCCATCATCGACCCTGGGCTGCGACATGCGCTTTGCCATTTACCTGCCGCCCCAGGCGGGAAATGGCACCACGGTCCCGGTGATGTATTGGCTGTCGGGCCTGACCTGCACCGATGAAAATTTCATGCAAAAGGCTGGCGCGCACCGCATTGCCGCCGAACTGGGCATTGCCATTGTTGCCCCGGATACCAGCCCGCGCGGCGACCATGTGCCCGATGATGAAAACGAAGCCTATGATTTTGGCAAAGGGGCGGGTTTTTACGTCAATGCCACCCAGGAACCCTGGCGGCAAAACTACCGGATGTATGATTATATCCTAAACGAGCTTCCGGCCCTGATTGCCGAACATTTCCCGGTTAATGACAACGCGGTGATTTCCGGCCATTCGATGGGCGGGCATGGTGCATTGATGATGGCGCTGCGCAATCCGGGCAAGTTCCGCTCTGTCACCGCATTTTCACCCATTTGCAACCCGGTCAATGTGCCCTGGGGGCAAAAGGCGTTTGAAAACTATCTGGGCCCCAAACAGGCCGATTGGGCCGCATATGACAGCTCCATGCTAATGAGCACGGCCCAGCCCACCGGCTTCACCCCCGCCCTTGTCGATCAGGGCGATGCCGATGGCTTCCTCAAAGACCAGCTAAAGCCCGAAACGCTGGAACAGGCTGCCAAAAACAGCGGCTACCCGCTGACGCTGCGCATGCAGGAAGGCTATGATCACAGCTATTATTTCATCGCCAGCTTCATCGAAGACCATATCCGCTTTCATGCGACGCATTTGGGACTAACGGCCTAAAACATTCAGCCGACAAGACCCGCTTTCATGCCGGACCTGACAACAGGTCCGGCATTTTTATTTGCGTCCGACAGGATCATAACTCCGCGCTTCAATCGCATCGGCGACATCATCGGCCATTTTCAGAGTACGGATGATCAGTGGCACCGACAGGGCCAGCATATTGCGATCCAGCCCCCGCGCCTTTTGCGCCTCGCGTACATCATGGAAAATGGTTGCAATAACGGGGATGAAGCGCAGCACCAGCGAAAAGGCGAGGCCGACTTTTTCCGGATTGATGCCGACAAAGCGCAGCGGCTGCATGGCGCGTTCCAGAGCCGCCAGCATCACAGAAACCCGTGTGGTGAGCGTCACCAAGGCGGCAAACAGCACAACGATGGCAAGGCGCGTGACCACCACCAACCCCGCCTGCCAGTCATTCAACCACAGCTGCACGGCAAAAAACACCACCAGCAACCAGACAAGCGGGCGGATTTGCGCCCATAAAATTTGCGGTGAAAACCGCGCCACCCCATAAAGCGCAATGACGGCGGCCAATATGCCCAGCAAAATTTGCCAGTTTGGAATAAGAAACACCGCCGTGCCCAGCACCACAAGTGCCAGCACTTTTAGCCCGGCCGGCAGGCGATGGATCCGCGAGGCGCAATCCTGATACAGGCCGCTGGCGAGGTTCATGACATCAGATCCACATAAAACGGCAGCGCCTTTTGCGGGATATCGTCACACACCACCCGGCCCTGATCGATCACCAGAATACGGTCATAATCGGCCAGAAGGTCGAGATCATGCGACACCGTAATCACCTGTTGCTCCAATTCGGCAATGGCCTGTGCCACCCGGTTGCGATTGCGCAAATCGAGCAAAGTGGTGGGTTCATCAAACACAATGCAGGCGGGCTCCATAATCAGCACACCGCAAATCGCCAAAAGCTGCTTTTGCCCGCCACTGAGTTGATGGCTGGGATGGGTGCGATAAGCCCCAAGGTCATAGCGCGCCAGCATGGTATCAATCCGTCGGCTGACGTCGTCTTTGGGCAATTTCAGCGGCTTAAGGCCAAAGGCAAGGTCTTCCTCGACCACGGGAAAAACGATCTGGTTATCCGGGTTTTGAAAGACGAACCCCACCCGTGCGCGCACTTTGCGGCCCTCTTTTGCGGTATCAAAACCATCGACCCGCACATGGCCTGCGCTGGGCACCAAAAGCCCGTTAAGCAGACGTGCCAGCGTGCTTTTGCCCGATCCATTGGCACCGACAATGCCAATACGCCGCTCGCCAAGGGATAGGGAAATATCTTCCAGCACATTTTGCACCCCATAGCGCAACGCGACATTCTGCAATTCGATCATTGGCCTCTCATATTCCGCCCAGCAAAAAGCCGCCTGCACTTATCGCACAGGCGGCCCGATTAAAGCATGCAAATCAGGCAGGCGATACCAGCGGATAAGCCCGACGCACCGCAAGGGCCGCCCCCGTTGCGACAAAAACCTTCAACGCATCGCCAACCAAAAAGGGCGCGGACCCGACCGTGGCCTTCCAATAGGAAATATCAACCGCGACAGCCACCCAGGCATTGCCCAGCCCATAAAGCACAACAATCCCGCCAAAGGCGATGATGGCGGCGGTATTCACTGCGTTCAAACGGTCCCAGAATTTCTCGATCAGATAGCCAATGACAAAGGCCGATACCGCCCAACCGATCATGAAACCACCGGTCGGCCCCAAAAACACGCCAAAGCCACCGCGCCCACCAGCCAAAAGCGGCAAACCCAGCGCGACCAGAACCAGAAACAGCACCACCGACAGCGCCCCGCGCCGCGCCCCCAAAATCGCCCCGGCCAGCATCGGCGCCAGTGATTGCGCCGTAATCGGCACGCCTGTGAGCGGCAGGGCAAAGGGCGGAAACAGCCCCAAAACAGCCATCAGGGCCGCAAAAAGGGCGATATAAACAATGTCCTTGGTCTTCATTCTGATCCCTCACTTCCGGGCCAGCCCTGCAGCGGCCCATAATACGACCTACCGCAAACGCAAAAACCGGCCCCGCATCACATCAGGGCCACCAAATTCATTGGTAATGGATAACTACAAATGCAGGATTTTCCAAGGGAAATGCAAACCGAAAGCAAAGGCGACAATAGGAACGTCGACGGTGCGAGGCATGCTATCCAAAAAATCACACGCTCAGCTTACTTAAGTTTTAATGAATGACTATAGTTCTGAAATTAAATATTCAATTTTTTGAATCGCACCGTTTACAATTGGCTGAGTTACCTGATCTAATTTATGTTCATTTTTTTCAATAAGATAAGCATTAACAGACTCCAAATCAGTCAATTTTTCTGTAAATTTATGATCCCATTCACTTGGGCAAACATCTAGCGCATCGCGCAAAAAAATCAAATCCTCTACGAGATCTCCTAAGCCAATTGCCCCATTTTTATAGTTTATGACCTGATCCTTCATTCTTTTAATTTGCCGGTCATCATATTCAGTTCTCATCATTTCACCTCGCCCCTCTCATAACTGTTATCACTTTTTCATTTTCAGTAATTACAGTTACTTTATTTTCCATATCAACATACCGAACTCGACCTGGGATTGGATCAGCACTACGTTTTCCAAATTTTACCGCATTTTCAACAGATGATGACATTATACCCCTATTTTGCATTTGATCTAAGGCATGACCAGAATATTCGCGACCAGAAATTACGCCATCAGAGTTTCGAGTTTTCTGATATGCTGAATTCTTAAGCTCATGACCTTTTCTGCCCTTAAAGCCGGTCGACGGCCTCTCTCGAGCGATGTGCTCTGATACCTGATTCTCATGCTTCGGTGCATCCAGGTTCTCTCGAAATTCGGCATCGCGATTAGTCGATCCGCCCGATTGCCTGTTTTGCCTTAAGGTAGTGTCACCGAATGCTCCCTCGCCCTCAGCACTGCCTCGGCCTCCCTTCCCCATTCTGGCGCCAACACGTCCGGCACCTAGAGTCAACAGAGTTATAAGCCCGGTAACAACAACCTCGGCAGTAACTCTTGCAAACAAGGCGGCAGCCTGCTCGAGGTCTTGATCGTCAATAGCATTTGCCACAAGCCGGATGGCATTAATCAAATCGCCAATAATTGTAAAAATGGCAGAACCCAGCAATGCATAACCCAGAGCAACCATAACGGGGATGATAACGCCATCGCTAACGACGATCATTAAACCAAGACTGGCAGCAGACACACCAAGCGCAACCGGCGAAACCAGATTCCGAAAAGATTCAGCCACATCCTCCCCCAAATAATTGGGGACTTTCTCGAAAGTCAGCTCGAATTTTTCGTCCATCGACATCGTTGCCACATTGCGGCCCTTGAGTGTCGAAAGCACCGGGGTCATCCGGCCACTGATCTTTTCAGGAACGGCACAGCCAACTCGGCGCTCATCGGCAATTTCAAGCGCCATCCATGCGCCTTGACCAACAATACGGCCAACATCGCGCACCATATCCTGCTCATTGCGCGGGGCAAGGTTGCCACCACCTGCGGACAACCAGAAGTGACGCAGCTTAAGCCCGTTACCGGGATGAGAGGCATAATGCCGGACCCGGTCGGCAATACGCTGCGGATCGTCAATGCTGCCGCACATTCTTACATCAAAACGATTGAGCTGACCAAATCTGATGGGACGGCCAATCAACAAGATAGAGCCATTGCCGCGCAATTCGACAATTTCGCTGTGGGAAAACACATCCTTCTCCTGACAGGTCCACATAACAGGTGGGGAAAACCGAACATGCAGAGACTATCGTGAAGGCTTGGGCATTTTCCTGTGCAAAAGTTCAAAATCCTGAACTTTCCTGAAAACAGAACAAGATATTGAATTTATGGGGAAATCATAAAAATCACTCAAGCAGACATGTTTCAATATCTGGCGAAATTCCGCTCGCGCCGGCGAAAACTCGCCCGACAGCCCAACTTTTGCGCGAATCGCAAAAAAACAAACACCCGACCCTTTCGGGCCGGGTGTTGCTGAACTCCCATCATCTGCGATCTTCTGCTTGTTCTATGTCACGCAGCAGATTGACGGAGCCCCCCTGATTCGATGATAAAGTTTTTCACATCCTCAAGGCCTTCCATCGCCTTGAGATTGGTGAAAACAAAGGGCCGGTCCCCGCGCATTTTGCGCGCATCACGGTCCATAACCCCCAGATCGGCCCCCACCAGCGGGGCGAGATCGGTTTTGTTGATAATCAAAAGATCCGAACGGGTAATGCCCGGCCCGCCTTTGCGCGGAATTTTATCGCCCGCCGACACATCAATCACGTAAATCGTAATATCGGCCAGTTCGGGCGAAAACGTCGCCGACAGATTATCGCCGCCCGATTCAATAAAAATCGCCTCAAGGCCCGGATGTTTCGCACTCATATCTTCGACTGCCGCCAGATTGATCGAGGCATCTTCGCGAATGGCCGTGTGCGGGCAGCCGCCGGTTTCAACACCCGCAATGCGGTCCGGCGCAAGCGCCCCCGAGCGGGTCATGAATTCGGCATCTTCGCGGGTATAAATATCGTTGGTAATGGCGGCGATGTTAAATTCGTCGCGCATCGCCTTGCACAGGCGTTCAAGCAATGCCGTTTTGCCAGAGCCAACCGGCCCACCGATACCAATGCGAAGCGGAGAAGTCATGATCGGAACAACCTTGTATATTGGGTTTCGTGTTTCATCGATGTCCAGTCGATCAACGGCGCGCAGGCACCAATGTCATCCGGGTCGGTTTCCATGGCCTGTTTAACGGCCAATTCCACCGTGTTCTCTAACGCAGCAATGGCGCGAATACCATCGGTCTGCCCCAGCGGCACCAGCCGCACGGCACTGGAAACCAGATTGGCCACCATCGCATGGAAAAACGCCGTTAAGGCGCTACGCAAATCAATATCCGCCCCCGCCGCGGCAATCGCAACCGCCACCGGATAAGACGGCAACCGGCCATCCGTAAGCATCGAAGCCGCCCAGTTTGCCAGCAAGGCATCATCCCAAACCTGGCCAAGGGTGGAAACAAACGCCCGCCCCTGAGCGGTTGCTTCCAGCGCCATTTCGGCCGTGCCCCGGCGGCAATCGGCATCAATGCCAATGGCAATCAGACCCTCAAGGTCACCTGCGCAGGCGGCATGGTAAGCCTGGCAAAACAGTACCCCGTCAATGCGCCCGGCACCAAAGGCCAAAACACCTTCCACCCAGGTTATCACGCTGTCGCGCTTGCCAACCCGGCCATCCTCAATCGCAAATTCAACGCCGTGCGAATAGGTATAGGCGCCAACCGGAAAAGACGGCCCCAGCCATGTCATCAAGCGCATCAACCCGCGAGAATTAAGGGGCTGCGGCACGGTATGATCAATGGTCATGATCACCCCCGGCGGTAGGGTTGCGGGTGTGACTGTGACTGTGCAAGGCCGCATGCGAATGAGAATGTGCGTGCGAGCCTGTGCTTTCCGTATGGCTGTGAGCATGACTGTGACTGTGACTGTGACTGTCGCTTTGACCATGGCGGGGAACAGCAATGGGCCCCGTCGCATCCCCCGCGTCCCCGTGATCAGCATCGGCAAAGAAATCGTGGTCATGGCCATGATGATGGCCATTTTCCTGCGCATTACCGCCGAGGCCATGATAGGCCCCGCGTTCGGGGTCAAAGGGTGCAATTTCGCTGTCAACCACACCGCCAAGGCCAATGATCATATCGCGCAAAACATGGTCTTCAATAATGCGCAAGCGCCCGTCTTTAAGCACCTGCATCGGCGTATGGCGGTTGCCAATGTGCCAGGCCATGCGGGCCGCCGCAATGGGGCCGGCACAGGTAATGGTCAAAACCGGTTCGGCGGCGGCACACACTACAATAACGCCGCCATCGGCCAGTTTCAAATGATCGCCATCGCCCAAACGCACCGCATGAGGCAGATCCAGCAAAAAGGGCGCGCCCGCATCATCAAGCAGGCGAATGCGCCGCCGGTGCCGGTCAGCAAAGGCCAGCGTTACCGTCCCGCGCACTTCAGCGGCATGGTTTTGCCCGACGGGAATATGTTCAATGGCGCGCCGCATGATCCCGCCCCTTAAAACAGGAAGTAACGTTGTGCCATCGGCACTTCGGTTGCCGGTTGGCAAGTTAGATGCACCCCGTCCGCATGAACCTGATAGGTTTCCGGGTCGACATCAATTTTTGGCAAGGTATCGTTCAACTTCATGTCCTTTTTGCCGATATTGCGCGTATTCGATACCGGCAACAACTGACGTTGCAAGCCAAATTCGGCGGCGATCCCGGCATCGATCCCGGCCTGGGACACAAAGGTAAAGCATGATTTGGTCAGCGCCCCGCCAAAAGCCCCGAACATCGGCCGGTAATGCACTGGCTGCGGGGTGGGGATAGAGGCATTCGGGTCGCCCATAGCAGCCCCCATGATCATGCCGCCCTTCAGGATCATATCGGGCTTCACGCCAAAAAACATCGGTTTCCACACCACCAGATCGGCGATTTTACCCACCTCGATCGAACCGACATGGCTGGCAATGCCCTGGGCAATCGCGGGGTTGATGGTGTATTTGGCGATATAGCG
The DNA here is from genome assembly GCF_002115825.1 of Thalassospira sp. MCCC 1A01428. GTDB lineage: Bacteria > Pseudomonadota > Alphaproteobacteria > Rhodospirillales > Thalassospiraceae > Thalassospira. The sequence goes on from NZ_JFJZ01000011.1 coordinate 54,121, forward strand.
CTTGGCGCGGAAATTGTCGTTTCCGTCGCCGTCTTCGGGCAAATTGCCACGCTGCTTTTTCATCTTGTCAGCCGTTTGCCAGGTGCGGCAAATCACCTCGCCCACCCGGCCCATCGCCTGACTATCGGACGAAATAATCGAAAACGCGCCCAGATCATGCAAAATGTCTTCAGCCGCAATGGTTTCGCGGCGAATACGGCTTTCGGCAAAGGCCACATCTTCGGGAATTTTCGGATCGAGATGATGGCAAACCATCAACATATCAAGATGTTCGTCGATGGTATTAACCGTAAAGGGCCGTGTCGGGTTGGTGGAGCTGGGCAAAACATTGGCTTCGCCGCACAGCTTGATAATGTCTGGCGCATGGCCGCCCCCGGCCCCTTCGGTGTGGAAGGTATGAATGGTTCGGCCCTTGAACGCGGCCCGGCTATGTTCGACAAAGCCGCTTTCATTAAGCGTATCGGTATGGATCATCACCTGCACGTCAAGATCATCGGCAACCGACAGGCAAGCATCGATCGTGGCCGGGGTGGTGCCCCAGTCTTCATGCAGCTTTAATCCGCAAACACCTGCTTTTACCTGTTCGATCAGGGCGGCAGGCAGGGTGGCGTTGCCCTTGCCAAAATAACCAACGTTAACCGGCAAACCGTCGGCGGCTTGCAACATGCGGGCAATATGCCACGGGCCGGGGGTGCAGGTGGTAGCGTTCGTACCCGCTGCCGGGCCGGTGCCCCCACCCAACATCGTGGTTACACCAGAATACAGGGCTTCATCCGCCTGTTGCGGGCAAATCCAGTGAATATGCGCGTCAATACCGCCTGCGGTGATAATATTTCCCTCACCGGCAATCACTTCGGTACCCGGACCAATAATAATATCCACATCGGGCTGAATATCGGGGTTGCCTGCTTTGCCAATGGCAGCAATGCGGCCATCACGCAGGCCAATATCGGCCTTTACAATGCCCCAGTAATCCAGAATCAGCGCGTTGGTAATAACGGTATCCACAGCCCCTTCGGCGCGCGACGCTTGTGACTGCCCCATACCGTCGCGGATCACTTTGCCGCCGCCAAATTTGACTTCTTCACCATAGGTGGTGAAGTCTTTTTCAACTTCGATAATCAGGTCGGTATCAGCAAGGCGCACTTTGTCGCCCACGGTCGGGCCAAACATGGCAGCATAGGATGAACGATCAATTTCATAGGCCATGTTCAGTCCCCCAACGCGCCGTTAATTTTGCCATTAAAGCCGTAAACCACACCTTTGCCGACATATTTGACCAGGGTGACTTCGCGGGTTTGGCCCGGTTCGAACCGCACGGCACTGCCCGCAGGAACATCAAGGCGGCAGCCCCGTGCGGCTTCACGGTCAAAATCAAGGCCGGAGTTGGTTTCGTAAAAATGATAATGCGACCCCACCTGCACCGGGCGGTCACCGGTATTTGATACCGTTATAGAAACGGTTTCACGGCCCTCGTTTAAGGTCAGGGTACCGGGTGCTGTTATAATTTCACCGGGGATCATAAAAACGCACCTTTCCTAGCGAATGGGTTCATGAACGGTAACGAGCTTGACCCCGTCAGGAAAGGTCGCTTCGACCTGAATGTCATGGATCATTTCGGCAATGCCCTCCATCACCTGATCGCGGGTCAAAACTGTGGCCCCGTCACGCATCAATTCGGCCACCGATACGCCGTCGCGCGCGCCCTCGACCACGTAATCCGTAATCAGGGCGATGGCTTCGGGGTAATTCAGCTTTACGCCCCGTTCCAGCCGCCGACGGGCCACCATTGCGGCCATCGCGACCAGTAATTTGTCTTTTTCGCGTGGCATCAGGTTCATGGTGCCCTCCCTTTTTCGTGCAAGCCGTTCTGCATCGCTTAAATCTCCCACATGCGCGCCAAGCGCGCCGGAAGATGATTTACCTTATGGCGAAACATCGCCCACCAGGCGCCATAGGCGCTGCGCAACCGCATCGGTTCAACCGCCAGCCACCGCACAATGACAATATTTGTCATTGCGGTTGCCGCCGCCAAAACCCCGCCCCCCTGTTGCGCAGCGCCCTTTAGGCATTCGCGGGCAACCTCAAGCTGATTTTCGGCCCCCCGACCGGTGAAAATCGCCGTGGCACTGGCCCGCGCCCCGTTAAAACTTGCCGGATGATCCAGCACCCGTAAAATATCGCCATCCAGATGCAACGCATCACGCCATATGGGGCGACCATCAAGGGAAACATCCCAGGCATCACGCGCCAGACCGTGCGAAAAAACCTCGCCCCGGGCCAAACGGCCAAAAACCATTATTTCCCCGGCCAGAACCCGGCCAGAACCGAAAACAGAAACCGATGTTGTGCGGCGCAAACGGGCACCATCAAACAAAATCGTTTCCTGGGGCAACCATTCCAGCCACGCGCCATCTTCGGCGGTCAGATCGACCGTCATTTTGCCATCCGGCCCTAATGACCGATAAACTTTTTCTGCCGCCTGCGCAGTCAGTTGTAATTGGGTATTTTCACCCGCCCGGCCCGAAAACGCCAGTTGATCGCCGCCAACCATACCGCCCGATGTGGTCACCAGCACCGCCTGGCTAATATCGCCGGGCTGGGTGCGCGGAAACAGCATCTTCATCGGATCACGATAAAACAGATGATTCAGGGCCGAAGGCTGGCCGGGATGATGTGCCGCCTTGAAAGAAACTTCCGCCCGCCCATCGGTCACAATCGGGCGCGCCAAGCAATCGGGGTGCACCTTTGTTTCCGGGCGCACTACCGCCGAAATCGCGGTGTCGTCAAGCGCGGAACTTTCAATCTTGCCTAACTGCACAGGCCCACCCAACGCCGTTTCAACTTTGCCACCAACAGCAGCAAGCAACACATTAGCAAAATCCAGGCCAGAACCGATACCCGGCCAACCTCGGCGCATTAAGGCGTTTTTTGGCGCGCAAACAGACAATCGCGCGTGTTGTTCATGCGCGAAAATTAGGCAGGTGCTGATCAAACGGTCAGATAGGTGCGAACATTTTCCCGGTCCAGTTCATTTTTCGCCCCCGCCAGCACCACTTCGCCGCGTTCCAGCACAATGATTTCATCGGCAAGTTCATGTGCAAAATCAAAATATTGCTCGACCAGCAAAATCGCCATGTCGCCCCGATCTGCCAATTGTTTGATCACGCGCTGAATGTCTTTGATGATCGAGGGCTGAATGCCTTCGGTTGGTTCATCAAGGACAAGCAAGCGGGGCCGGGTCACAAGGGCGCGGCCAATTGCCAGTTGCTGCTGCTGCCCGCCCGACAAATCGCCGCCGCGCCGCCCCAGCATGTCGCGCAAAACGGGAAACAGATCAAAAATTTCATCGGGGATATGACGTAGCGGCCGGGGCAAGGCCGCAAAACCGGTTTCAAGATTTTCCTTAACCGTCAAAAGCGGAAAAACCTCGCGCCCCTGGGGGACAATGGCAATCCCCGCTGCGGATCGTTTCCACGACGGATCCCGCGATATTTTTTTACCTTCCCAGACAATATCGCCACTGGCTATCGGGTGCTGGCCGACAACAGCGCGCATCAACGATGTTTTGCCCACCCCGTTGCGGCCCAGAACCGCCGTTACCTTGCCGGTTTCCGCCGTCAGTGAAACCGAGCGCAGTGCATGGGACGCCCCATAGAATAGATCGATGTTTTCAACACTCAGCATGATCAGCGCCCCAGATAAACTTCAATAACACGCGGGTCTTTTTGCACGCTATCTAACCGCCCTTCCGCCAGAACCGAGCCCTCGTGCAGCACCGTCACCTTGCAATCAAGATCGCGGACAAATTCCATATCGTGTTCCACCACCACAACCGACCGGGTTTTGGCGATATTGCGCAGCAAAATGGCGGTTTGTTCGGTTTCAGAATCGGTCATGCCCGCGACGGGTTCATCAACCAGCAACAATTGCGGTTCCTGCATCAGCAACATGCCAATTTCCAGCCATTGCTTTTGCCCGTGCGACAAATTGGCCGCCAGCGTTTCGCGCGCATCGCCCAACCGAATGGTCGCCAGGGTTTCCTCGATCCGCTGTTTTTCAGCGGTGCTTAGCCGGTGAAACAGGGCCGAAAACACCCTGCGCCCGCCAGAACAGGCCAGTAACAGATTGTCAAAAACCGTATGGCTTTCAAACACGGTCGGTTTTTGAAATTTTCGCCCAATACCCAGATTGGCGATGTCGGCTTCATCAAGTTTGGTTAAATCAACCTCGCTGCGAAACAACACATCGCCAGTATCGGGGCGGGTTTTCCCGGTGATGATATCCATCATCGTGGTTTTACCCGCCCCATTAGGGCCGATAATGGCGCGAAGTTCACCCGGTTCGACATAAAAGCTCAGGTTATTAAGTGCGCGAAAGCCATCAAAACTTACCGATACGCCATCGACATACAGGATGGTGGCGGCCTTTTCGCTTTGAATCATGCGGCTTTCTTCGGAAAGAAGGTCTTCTGCGGTATTCATGCCTTGCCCCCCTGATTGGCGCGCCAGGCGGCCAATCTTTCACGCCAGTTCCCCTGTGCGCCCGGCCCCGCTGTACCACCAAACGCAGGAACCGCCCCGATGACACCCTTGGGCAAAAACAGCGTCACGGCGACAAACAACCCGCCCAGGAAAAACAGCCAGAAATCGGGCATTACACCGGTAAAAAACGTTTTGGCATAATTGACAATAAACGCCCCTAACACCGCCCCGTAAAGCGTGCCACGCCCGCCAACCGCCACCCAGATCACCACTTCAATACTGGCCGCCGGCGCAAATTCGCCGGGGTTGATAATGCCGATTTGCGGCACATAAAGCGCACCGGCAATGCCCGCCATCACGGCTGAAACGGTAAACACAAACAACTTGTAATATTCCACCCGATAGCCGGTAAAACGCACCCGGCTTTCGGCATCGCGAATGGCAATTAACACCTTGCCCAAACGTGATTGCGTAATGCCCCGCGCCACCAGATAACACAGTGCGAGCATCACAGCCGATGCCACAACCAAAACACAACGGGTTTGATCCGATTGCAGATCAAAGCCCAGAATATCCTTGAAATCGGTCAGGCCGTTATTGCCGCCAAAACCCATATCGTTGCGAAAAAACGCCAGTAACAGCGCATAGGTCATCGCCTGGGTAATAATCGACAGATAAACCCCGGTCACGCGAGACCGAAACGCCAGAAATCCGAACACAAACGCCAGCAAACCGGGAACCAGCATCGCCATAATCACGGCCATGCTGAAATGATCAAACCCGTACCAGTACCACGGCAGTTCCTTCCAGTTCAGGAACACCATAAAATCGGGCAAAACCGGATCGCCATAAACCCCGCGATCACCGATCTGTCGCATCAGATACATGCCCATGGCATAGCCGCCAAGGGCGAAAAACGCCCCATGGCCCAGGCTTAAAATGCCGCAAAAACCCCAAATCAAATCAACACTCAGGGCCAACAGCGCATAACACAAATACTTGCCCAACAGCCCCAACATCCAGGTTGGCACATGAAAGGCCGATCCTTCGGGGATCAGCAAATTTCCAATCGGAATCAGGATGCTGCCAGCCAAAAGAATGCCCAGCAAAATCATGCCGCCCCGGTCCTGCAACAACCAGCCCAGAACCGGCGTCATTTTATATTTCTGGCGATAGTCGGTCATGGATCAGGCCTCCACCGCGCGGCCCTTAAGGGCAAACAACCCTTTGGGACGTTTCTGGATAAACAGGATAAGAGCAACCAGAACAAAGATTTTTGCCAACACAGCCCCGGCAACAGGTTCCAGAAATTTGTTCACAATCCCCAGGCTAAACGCGCCCAAAACCGTGCCCCACAAATTACCAACGCCGCCAAACACCACCACCATAAAACTGTCGATGATATAACCCTGCCCCAGATTGGGGCTGACATTGTCGATCTGACTAAGCGCGACACCGGCAATCCCGGCAATGCCCGATCCCAGGCCAAAGGTCAGCGCATCGACATAGCCGGTGCGAATACCAACCGACCCCGCCATACGGCGGTTTTGCGTCACCGCCCGCATTTGCAAACCAAACGCGGTATAGCGCAGCACAATGGCAATGCCACCAACGACGAGCAGGCTAAACAGAATAATCCACAGCCGGTTATAGGTGAGAACCAGACCGGTCGAAAATTCGATGGCGCCACTCATGAAATCGGGTGCAACGACCTGGCGGTTGCTGGCACCAAAAATGCTGCGAATGGCTTGCTGCAAAAACAGGCTAAGCCCCCAGGTTGCCAGCAGGGTTTCAAGTGGGCGGCCATATAAAAAACGAATGATCAAACGTTCAACCACCACACCAACCCCGCCCGAAACCAGAAATGCCATTGGCACTGCTACCGCCAGCGACCAGCCGATACCGGCAGGCCACCACACCATAAAAGCCTGCTGCACCGCATAGGTGGTATAGGCCCCGATCATGATCATTTCGCCGTGCGCCATATTAATGACGCCCATCACACCAAAGGTAATCGCCAATCCAACGGCGGCTAGCAACAAAACCGACCCCAGACTGATGCCCCGATAAACGTCACCGCCGGTCTGCCACATCTTTAACCGGCCTTCGACCGATGCCACCGCGTCCTTTGCCGCAGCAACCACTTTGGGGTCATAATTTTCGGCCTCGGCGGCATTGACAAACTGCAACAACACCGCACGAATTTGCGGGGTGGTCTGGCTTGCCAGAATATCAATCGCATCCAGCCGTTCTTGCGATGTTTTGCCCGCCGCCAGCGCCATGGTCGCCTTGGCAAGTTCCATTCGGGCCAGTAATTCGGGGTCGTTCTCGCGGTCAATGGCACGCTGCAACAACGGTGCCATTGCCGGATCGCGGGTATCCATCACGGTTTCCACCGCCGCCCGGCGGGTTGCCAGGTCCGGACTAAATAAATTCAGGGTCGCCAGCGCATCACGAAGCGCCCCGCGCAGACGGTTATTAATCCGTATTTTATCAAGATCGCCCGATCCGCTTTCCCCTGTGACCGCCCCGCTAACAACATCAATATGCTGCCAGACCTTGCCCTGCTTTTTACCAATAACCACCTTGTCATCGGCCTTGCTGACATATAAATCGCCGCCCAGCATTGCTTCCAGGATCGGGGCAACACGCGGGTCGCCATCCGCCGCCATCTTTTCAATGACATCAAGCTTTTTGGTCGAACTTTTGGCGTTTAACTGTTCCGCATTCTGCCGCAACTGTTCGTCGCTAAAGGCATGTGCCTGTTGCGGGGCCAATGCCACCAGCATCAGAGCCACAATGGCAAACAGGGGCATGAAAAAACGGCGGAAAGAATGATGGGGCATTCGGCCCGGCGCAGGCGGGGAAAAATCTTGACGCATGATCAAAGCCTTCGCATCGCGCATTCAAATATACAGGCAAATTCAAACGGGGCGGTAAAACATGTTGCCATCCCGCGCACCAGCAAAACGGGCCGGAATGCGCACGGCATCCGGCCCGTCCATTTCAATTAATATGTCGGTTTTTCGCAGTTACCGCAGACCCACGGATAGGTCCAATCCGCCGTCAGCTTCGCACTTTCGGGGATATAGTCTGACCAGGAATCGCCCACAACAACGTCGTCGGTTTTCCAGACGGTATCAAACTGGCCATCATCCTGTACTTCGCCAATCAGAACCGGTTTGGACAAGTAATGGTTGGGGTTCATCACCGCAACACCACCGGTCAGGTTCGGTACTTTCTGGCCATACATGGCCTGACGAACGGCATCGACATCGGTGGTGCCAGCCTGCTCAACCGCATGGGCCCACATGGTAAAGCCGATATAGGTGGCCTCCATCGGGTCATTGGTTACGCGTTTGTCATCGCCGATATAGGCATGCCATTTTTTGATAAAGGCCGCATTGGCTTCGGTATCGACACTTTCAAAATAGTTCCAGGCAGCCAGATGACCAACCAGCGGGGTGGTATCAATACCAGCCAGTTCTTCTTCGCCGACTGAAAATGCAACGACGGGAATGTCTTCTGCCTTAATGCCCTGGTTTGCCAGTTCCTTGTAGAACGGCACGTTGGCATCACCATTGATGGTCGAAACAACAGCGGTTTTTTTGCCCGCCGATGCAAAGGTTTTTACGTCCGACACAATGGACTGCCAATCGGAATGACCAAACGGCGTATAGTTTTCCATAATGTCTTCGTCGGCAACACCTTTGCTATGCAAATAGGCGCGCAAAACCTTGTTGGTGGTACGCGGATAAACATAGTCCGTTCCCAGCAGGGCAAAACGTTTTGCGCCGCCGCCATCTTCGCTCATCAAATAGTCAACAGCCGGAATTGCCTGCTGGTTCGGGGCAGCCCCGGTATAAAACACATTGCGCGAGCTTTCTTCGCCCTCAAACTGCACCGGATAGAACAAAAGACCGTTGTCTTCTTCAAAGACCGGTAAAACCGATTTGCGCGAAACGGATGTCCAGCAACCAAAAACAGCGGCAACCTTGTCTTTTTCCAGAAGCTCACGCGCTTTTTCGGCAAAAAGCGGCCAGTCCGAAGCCGGGTCAACCACCACAGCTTCGACCTTTTTGCCCAGAAGACCGCCTTTTTTGTTGATGTCATCAACCAGCATCAGGACCGTGTCCTTTAACGTGGTTTCCGAAATCGCCATCGTTCCCGAGAGAGAGTGCAGTACGCCAATTTTGATCGTATCGTCGGCGGCTTGCGCCGGCGTCATGGCCATTGCAGACCACGCCAGCGCCCCCGCGCCAACGATCGTCTGAAGCGTCTTCTTCATTTTGTAGCCTCCACTGCGAGTTTATTGCACCGCAGCGGTACTAGCCAAAATCGTGCCAAATTTTGAAGTTTTATACGAATCCCCAAAAACCGCAGAGACTCAACGCAATTTAACAATACTACATCACGGTTTAGTAGAAAATTATTGCGTCACATGCATTTTGCATGACTATTTTTCATTCACATATATTTTTTTGACTGTTTTTTAATCAACCGAAAGGTACTTGACCCCCCTTATTAACCGGCGTATCCCACCGCCCGGAGGTTTCGGCCTCCACCGAGGTTATTGCACCACAATACCTCGCACCCCGCCAGTTTGCCCTGGCGGGGTGCATTTATTTCGCCCTTGCACCACCATCATCATCATGATGCCTGCAACGCCACGGTGCGAATACAATCACGCATCCATAAGACAGCAACATCGCGTTCCGTATGACGGGCCCAGACCATAAAGCTGGCTGAAAAACCCTGCGCGACCGGCACGGGGCTGGTCACCAAACCAAATGTTGCGGCATAGCGCCTGGCAATGCGTTCTGGCACCGTCGCAATCAGGGGGGCCTTGGCCGCCGCGGCCAACAGCGGTAAAAAAGCCGGGGCCGCAAACCCGACATCGAGCGTATACCCGGTTTTTTGATAAATATCTCCAACACAGCCTGCGATATTGGCACTGTGTGAAAAAACCGCGTGGCGTGCCGCAAAATATGCATCGGCGTCCAGTGGCGTGTTTCGCCCAATCAAATCAGGGTGAAAACAGCAACTGGCGTGGGCATCAAACAGCTTTTCGCCCGCAAACGATCCTTGCGGCACATAGGGCACGCCCACAGCAACATCTATTTCACTACGATTCAGCAAAGGCTCAACCGTTGGCAGGCTTAATTCCCGGGCCAAAATGCCAATGCCGGGTGCGGCATGGGCCAGATACCCCAGAAGGTCCGGCAACAGAACCTGCGCCATCTCGTCAGAAACCCCGATGCGAAATACCCGTTTTTCCGTTCGCGGATCAAAATCATTTCCCACCTGCAAGGCGGCTTGTGCCTGCTGCAAAGCATGGCGGATCGGCCCGGACAGGCTTTGCGCGCGGGCTGTTGGCTGCATTTCCTGCCCAACCCGAACAAACAAATCATCGCGCAACAACATCCGCAACGTTGCCAGATTATGGCTCATCGCGGACTGACCAATCCGTAATTTTCTGGCTGCCCGCGTCACACTGCCTTCCGTGATCAAGGCATCAAAGGCAACCAGCAGATTAAGGTCAAAAGATCGCAAATTGAAATAATCAATGTTTTGCATTACCGGCATCGATTTGATTAATGACAGACCCAGATATAGCCTGTCTGAACCAACTTACAAAGCCCCGCCTGCGTGGCGGGCAACAGACAGGAACCCACCATGAACGCCCCGATCAAACATCCGGCATTGCCCAATCCCGTTCCCGGTTATTACCCCATGATCCTTGGCAACATGGTCGTCACCGCATTATCAGACGGAACCATCCCCTTTGCGCTGGAAAAACTTTATCTAAACACCAATGCCGACCATGTCGCTGCGCGGCTGACTGATACCTGGCAAGGCACGCCAACCCCCGCATCTTTTAATGCCTTTTTATTTGCCATCGGTGATCGTCTTGTTCTGGTCGATACCGGCAGCGGCGACCTGGCCGGGCCTGCACTGGGGCATGTGGAGCGCAATCTTATGGCGGCGGGATACCGGCCTGCGCAAATTGATGACGTTATTTTAACCCACCTGCATAGCGACCATGTCGGCGGTTTGATCCGCGATGGCAAAATGGCATTCCCCAATGCCCGCCTGCATATCCCGAAACGCGATGCAGACTTTTTCCTAAACCCGGACCACATGGCACTGGTCCCCGCTGCCATGCATCCGCATTTTAAAAATGCCATTGCCTGCATCGCACCCTATGAAAATGCAGGGCATGTGTCCGTGTTTGCCGACAATGCCAGCCCCATCCCTGATTTTGCAATGTCGGTTCTGTTACCCGGTCATTCGCCGGGGCATAGCGGCATCGTCATGCAATCGGGTGAAAATGCCGTCTTTTGCTGGGGCGATATCAGCCACGGCCATATCGTCCAGTTTGAGGACCCCGCCATCGCAATCTGCTTTGACGTCGATGGCGACACGGCGGTTCAAAGCCGTAAAAAAGCGCTGGAATTTGCCGTTACAAAGAAATGCCATGTGGCAGGCAGCCATATTGCGTTTCCCGGCATCGGCCATATCACGGTTGCCCAGCAAGGCTATCGCTGGAACCCCACTGTTTTTCAAAACCTGCCATAACAAAACCAAAACCCGAACAAAACAGGGGGTGGATCACAATGTCCCCCCCTGTTTATCTCTGTCATAGCTTAATTACGATCGGACCTACACAAACCCTATTCCGGCATCTTCGCCCTTATCCACTGGCCCAGCTTGGCCCGTTCTTCGTCGGTCATTTCAGTAAGATTACCCAGCGGCATGGATTTGCCAATTACGGCCTGCGCCATAATGCGTTGCGCATTGGTATGGACCTGGTCAAGGCTGTCAAACATCACACCTGCCGGGGCTTCATCAAAGCCATCCTCGGTTGGATGGGCGGAATGACACACCGCACAGCGGGTTTGGATAATGCCCATGGCTTCGTTTGACGAAATAATGTCACCACTGCGCGGGGCACTGGGATCATAGGATACAAAAACCACCAGTATCGCCATAAATACCGCCGCAGCGGGCAATTGCCAGGCAATCGCCTTGCCCGCACCACCCGAATTGCGGGTATTGAAAAAATGCCGCACCAGTCCGCCCACAATCAGGATCAGGCCAATCACCACCCATGCCTGATCATGGGCATAGGTCATGGGGTAATGGTTGCTGATCATCATCGCCAGCACCGGCAAGGTCAGATAGTTATTATGGGTGGAACGCTGTTTGGCCTGCAAACCCAAAGCCGGGTCGGGCTTTTCCCCCGCCATCAGCGATGCCACAACCTTTTTCTGATTGGGAATGATGATGCGAAAAACATTGACCGCCATCATGGTGCCAATCAACGCACCCACATGAATGAACGCCCCACGCCCGCTAAAAACATGGGTATAAATCCAGGCAAAGGCCATAATCTGAATGAACAGGGCAATCGCCAGTGTGCCGGTTTTACGGCCAATCGGGCTTTTGCAAATCAAATCATAAATAAACCATCCGGCGACCAGGCTGATCAGGCCGGTCAGGATGGCATCCCATTTGGTCATCGGCATCACCGACGGATCAATCAGATAGGATTCCGCACTCCAGTAATACATCGTCACCAGCAGGGCAAAGCCGGTCAGCCAGGTGAAATAGGCCTCGTATTTAAACCAGTGCAAATCGTCGGGCATTTTGGCCGGGGCGACCATCCATTTATTGACATGGTAAAAGCCGCCGCCATGCACCATCCAGGCTTCGCCGTAAACGCCATCATCCATACCCGGGCGCTTGCGCAGCGATAAATCCAGCCAGACAAAATAAAATGACGAGCCAATCCACGCGATCCCGGTAATCACATGCGCCCAGCGCAGGATCAGATTGATCCAGTCCTGAAACAGAATATCCACCTGTTTGGTCCCTCTCTCTTACCGGGATGCCCCTGCGATAACGATCGCGGGCCCCGGTCCCCGTCCCTGATTTTGCCTTGCAGCATATTATGACGCGAATTTTCAGAATTCTTACAATCCCTATTTTCCTAACACAGGCTTGAAGGGGGCTCTATTATTTAGGAAGCGGGCATAATCGAAATGACTTTCAAGACATTTTTTAAAATGGCACAGTAAAGACGCGATCAAGGCTTCGCCCCCGCAGCAAAATAAAAGGCCGATTGCTACAGCACCCCAACAGGGGAGCCTGTAAACCAACAAGAGTGAGAGCATAGCCCTATGTCCGATTTTGAGGACATCCAGATTTTTGTGCGCGTTGCCGAGCTGGGCAACCTTTCGGCCGCCGGGCGCGAATTGCGCCATTCGGCCGCCGTGGTGTCAAACCGTATTGCCCGGCTGGAAGAACGACTGGGCGTACGTTTGCTTAACCGCACCACACGCCGCGTGGGCCTGACCACCGAAGGCGACATTTATTATCGCCATTGCCAGCGTATTCTGGCCGAAATGGAAGAGGCCGAAAACGCCATTGCCAACCAGAAAAACACCACCCGCGGCCCGGTCACCGTGACCTGCCCGGTGGCCTTTGGCAATATGTTCGTCGCCCCGATCATTCCCAAATTTGTTGAAAAAAACCCGGATGTACAAATCCGCCTGCACCTGTCAGACCGACTTTTGGACCTGTTGCAAGACAAGGTTGACCTTGCTATTCGCATTGCCGAGCTTAAGGAAAGTTCGCTGATTGTGCGCAAACTGGCAGCCAACAAACGGGTATTGGTGGCAAGCCCGGCCTATTTAAAACGCAACGGCACCCCGCGCACCCCCGCCGACCTTCTGAACCATAACTGCCTGTTGCTGCGTTTTCCCGGCTCGCGGCAATATCAATGGACCTTGCAGCCTGAAGACGACGACGCACCGAGCACCTTATCGGTTTCAGGATCGATGGATTCGGACAATGGCGAGGTTTTAACTCGCTGGTGTGTCGATGGGCATGGTATTGCCCTGAAATCGATGTGGGAAGTTGGCCCGCTGATTACTTCAGGTGCCTTAAAGGTGGTTCTGCCCGACTGCACTCCACCGGCCCACGCGGTTTATACCCTGTACCCTGAAAACCGTTACCTGCCGACACGGGTGCGCGCCTTTGTTGATTTTCTGGTCGCCGAATTTGGCGGCACCCCACCGTGGGAACGCCCATGATCCACGCGGTATTTTGCCCTTGTTAGCCCCGCAAACAATAAGCAATCACCGGGGCGATCAAAACATTCAGCAAACCAACCAGCACCATAATCAACCCGGCGACCGATCCTTCTTCGGTGCCAATTTCGTGGGCCTTGGCCGTTCCGGCCCCGTGTGCGCCCATGCCCAGTGCGGCCCCTCGGGCCAGGGTCGATGATACCGGCATCCGGGCCAGCATAATTTCACCCAGAACCGCGCCAAATACCCCGGTCACCACTACAAAAACCGCCGTTAAATCGGGAATGCCGCCAATATCGCCCGAAACTTCCATGGCAAAGGGCGTGCTGATGGAACGGGGCAGCAAACTGAGCCGCAAGGCACCATCCAGCCCCAAAAACGTGGCCAGGCACCAGCCGGTTACCATTGCGGTAATACTCCCGGCAACAGCCCCCACCGCCAGAACGGGCCAATGACGATAGATAAATTTGCGCTGTTCATAAATTGGCACGGCAAAGGCAACCATTGTGGGGCCCAACAACGTTACCAACCAGCCGGTCCCGCGAATATACGCGCCATAACTTTCATGAAGCATCAACGCCAAGCCGATCAGGATCACCGGCGTTACCAGAAGCGGCGTTAACCAGCCGTGTTGCCAGCGGCGATGAAGTTTATGGGCCAGAATGTAAAATCCGATTGTTGCCAGCGACCAGAAAACGGCCTGGGCAATGGCATTATCAAACCACGTCATGACGAGACCTGAAATGTACAAAAACGTCCATGATCAAGGCGGTAACAGCAATAACCGAGGCCGTACTACCCAATATAACCACCAAAACCTTCACGCCCAGCATCCCGAACAATTCGGAATGGTTTAAAACCGCCAATACAGCAGGTACAAAAAACAGCAACATCTCAGCCAGATACCACTGCGCCCCGCGCCGCATGCTGTGCAAGCTGATGCGGTGTGTGGCCAGCAGGCCAAAAACAATTGCCATGCCAATAATACCGCCGGGCAAAGAGACATGCGCCGCACGCACAATCGCTTCGCCCAGCAACCAAAAGGCAAATATCAAGGCAATTTGTAAAAGGCGGCTATTGCGCACGGCATGGCGACTGCGAATGGTGATGCCGGTGAAAAAACGACCGGTCGTGAGCGGCGCAGCGACGGCGCGGGTCGTGGCAACGGCAGATGGAACCGTGGAAAGTGGGGTGCTCATGTCTGTTCTCCTTGACGGCCACCATAACGCACCGCACAATATGATTAAAATGAATTGAATTACTTAAAACTATTCCCATTAGGAATGATTATGGATATTCGCGCCCTGCGCGCCTTTGTCGAAGTTGTTCGTCAGGGCGGGTTTTCCCACGCGGCCAAAACAGTTTTTGTCACCCAATCGGCGATCAGCAAGTCTGTGCGCCAGCTGGAAGATGAAATTGGGGTGCCGTTGCTCGAACGCATTGGTCATAACAACCGTATGACGGCCGCAGGCGAGGTTGTTTATGCCCGTGCATTGCGCATTCTGGCCGAGCGCGAAGACCTTTTGGCGGAACTTGATGAAATTCGCGGTTTAAAACGCGGGGCTTTGCATTTGGGCCTGCCGCCAATTGGCAGCAACACCTTGTTTGCGCCAGTATTTGCCCTGTATCGCAAACGGTTTCCCGGCATTGATATTCGCCTGGTCGAACAGGGCAGTACCCGGCTGGAAGAAATGCTGCAAAGCGGGGAACTGGAACTGGGCGCATCATTGTTACCAACAACGGGCGATTTTGACGCACAACCCGTGCGCTGCGAACCGCTGGTCGCCCTGTTGCCAAACGACCATCCCGACGCGCATAAACCCCGCATCACTTTTGATGATTTGCGCGATACACCGTTGATCCTGTTTGAAAAGGGGTTTGCACTGAACCGTATTTTAATTGACGCCGCCCGTCGCCGTAAAGTTGAACCGGTGATTGCGGCGCGCAGCAGCCAGATCGATTTTATCACCGAACTGGTCGCAGCGGGCCTTGGGGTCAGCTTTTTGCCGCGCATGATTGCGCAGCAGCGCCCGCATCCCGGCCTGAAATATATCGAACTTAACGAAGCCGACACCCAATGGGACATGGCCATGATCTGGCGCCGGAACGGGTTTTTATCGCACGCGGCCAAGGCATGGCTGGAGATCGTTCGCGAGATTTACCCCACGGCTTCGGCCCTGCCCGCCCACAGCCCGGTGAACCACATCTAACCAGTTAAAAGTATCAGCCCCTTTTAAAACACTGACCCAATCACGGGTTACCTCCGATACCGCCTAAAAACCCCGATAATACCGCCACCACATTTTGCCCGATCACATCGTGGGCATACCCGCCTTCCATCACAAACAACGTGCGCAAGCCAAGGCTGGCAATCTGTTGGCCAATTGCAAAATAATTTTCTGTCGTCAGGCCAAGGGTCCCCAAAGGTTCAACCTCATGGGCATTTACCCCCAGTGACACCACCAGCATATCGGCATCAAACCCGATAATTTTTTGCCGCGCCAAACCAAGCCCGTCAGAAAAACCTGAAAAACCGGCATTTTCCGCCAAAGGTATGTTCAGGTTAGTGCCCAAGCCGTCACCCGCGCCGGTTTCGTGGGCATAACCGCTAAAAAAAGGAAAATGGTTATCCGGGTCTGCATGAATAGAAACGGTTAAAACGTCGCCACGCTGATAAAAAATATCCTGCGTGCCGTCGCCGTGATCCTGATCAATATCAAGAACAGCTACCCGGTCTGCCCCCATTGCCCGCATATGCTGGGCCGCAATCGCCGCATTATTTAACAGGCAATGCCCACCATAACAGGCACGGTGTGCATGGTGCCCCGGGGGCCGGCCAAGGCAAAACGATGCCTCGCCGTCCTTCATCACCGCATTGGCCGCCGAAATAGCAGTTTGTGCCCCCCAATAGGCCGCCTGCCAACTGCCATCGCCAATCGGCGTGTCAGTGGCATAGGCATATTGGCCCAGCTTTTTAAGGATATGACATTGATCGGGCAGGACACTGGCGGCATGTGCAGATTTATCGCCCGGATTCAAATTTGCATCACCGATACCTGTCACCATGGCACGCCAGACACCGGGAACAGCAGCCCCGTCAAACCCGGCATTGTTCCAGTCCTGCCAGGCATGGCTTAGAAAGTTCAGATACCCCGCATCATGAACAGCCCGGATCGCAGCCATGCCATGATCTGTCGGGTCTACCAGCCGGGCGGCAACTTTATGGGCCAAAGCATCACGGATAATGCCCATGCGACGCGGATCGTCGAGGGCGGAAATGGTTTGCCCGTGGTAAAATTCAGCTTTCACGTCATGGGCGTCATGCCGGGCATTGAAAAATACACGCATTGTCATATCCCTGAACCAGCCCGCCAGGCTCGACCGGTTCAAGGATACATCCGGTGGTTTACCTGCGGATTATTTTTTACGTGATGAAGTATACAACAATTGCGTAATATTATCGAGAAAACCGCCCAACTGCCCGCGCAGATGTTCTGCCTGCTGTGCCAGATCGGCCGCCATTTCACGCGTGGTTTGTGCCGCCTGACCGGTTTGGCTGGTCATATCGGAAACGGCGGTGATGTTATCGGTTACATCGCGTGCGCCATCCGATGCCTGTTCAACATTGTGCGTCATATCGGATGACAGCGACGTCTGGGTTTCAACGTTGGTGGAAATCAAATCAGAACGCGCCGCCAGATCATCGATTACCCCGGCAATCTCGCGGATTGATCCAACCGAAAGCTCGATCGCGTTTTGAATATCCTGAACTTTTTCTTCAATGCTTTCGGTTGCCTTGCTGGTCTGGTTGGCAAGGCCTTTGACCTCGTTGGCGACCACGGCAAAGCCTTTGCCCGCCTCGCCCGCGCGGGCGGCTTCGATCGTGGCATTCAGGGCCAGAAGGTTGGTCTGGGCGGCAATATCGCGAATGAAGCTAACGACTTCGACAATCTCGACGGCCGCGGTTTCAAGCTGTCCAATACGCCCATCGGTTTCACGGGCCAGGCCATTGGCGCGATGCGCAATATCAACCGATTCCCGGGCCTGCTCGCTGACTTCGCGAATGGAATGGTTAAGTTCCTCGGACGCGGCGGAAACACCAGTGACGTTATCGGCCGTCTGGCGGGCAGCGGCGGCAACATTGGTGGAACGTGCACTGGTTTCATGGGCGATGCGGCTGGCATCATCTGATGCCCCTTCAAGGGCGACCGATGCCCGGGCAATACGGTCCACCGCATCAAACGACCCGCTGCGAAATTCATCGACAACTTTTTGGAAACCGCCCAGCTTTGTTTCAATCATGCCGGTGGCTGCATTAATTTCACGCGCCGATGTTAAATAAGCCCCGACAAGCCCGGTTTCGACAATACGCCGGTAATAACGATTTTCAGCCACCGCAGCCATGGATGCGGCACTTTCGCGCAAAAAGGCATCGTTGCGGTCGATCAATCGGTTGATAGCGTTAAATAAATCCCGCATTTGCGGATGGCTATCAATATGGGTAATACGGGCTTCATAATCGCCATTTGCTGCTGCTTCAACAACTTCCAGCGCCTTTTGAATTCCCGACTTCGTAGACCCGCCAAACAGCGACATATTCAAACCTCGGCGTTAGGGTTGTTACAGGCTTTGGACGAACTGATCATATTCAAGCCCAAGATCCTTGACCTTTTGCGCCATCGCGCGCCCGGCCATATGCATGCCGTCCTTGCGGCTGGCCTGGCTTTCCTCGATTTTACGCAATTCGGCATAAAGGGGCTTTATGGTTTTATCAACCACACCGGCTTCGGGAACCCGACGGTTGGAATGATATCCCGTGATTTTACCGTGCTGGTCAAAGCTGGGGGTAATATGGGCATAAACCCAGTAATGATCGCCGTTTTTTGCCAGATTAACGACATAGGCAAAAATCTCGCGGCCCGCCTCGATTTCAGACCATAGCAACTGAAAAACACACCGCGGCATATCAGGATGGCGGATAATGGAATGGGGTTGTCCCAGAATTTCTTCTTCGTCATAGCCTGCTATGTCAAGAAACGTATCATTGGCATAGGTAATCCGGCCTTTAAGATCGGTTTTACTGACAATCAGTTCGTCTGCACCGAAGTGACGCTCCTTGCCCGTCGGCTGCACATGAGATCGTGTTTCAGTCACGTATCCTACCCCGGTTTTTGTCTTGATTATCCACCGTTCCCAACAGACGGCAGTATTACGTTTTCACGTATCATGTAACGATATATCCGCGAAGGATAAATGTAAAATATCCATGTGCCATACGGGCTAAGCGCGCCACCGAAAATTAGAATAATACAAATATGCGCTGTAAAAAAATAATACCTGTGCCGCAGTCTGGCGTTTTTTTTATCAAAACCCGGCCAGTATCCCCCGCACGGGGGATTTGCAGATACCCAAAATCACATTGAATAGCATCGAATACACCCGACACGGCTTGCATTTAGGGCAACTGCGAACCGGTTTTACACGCCTAGGAGACTTTTATGAAAAAACTGATAATTCCTTTTATTATTCTAATCGGGCTGGCAGCCTGCCAGACAAACAGCAATGTCGTGCGCAACAGCCAGGTCAGCCTGCTGTCACTCGCCAAACCGGACCTTGCCGTCGGCGATGCCTATGCCTATTACCGTAATGGCAACAAAGAAACACTGACCGTTACCGGCAAAAATGCCGATGGTTTGATGTTTGAAATCACCGAAGGCCCCAATAAAGGTTGCACATCAGAGGGGGCAGATTTCTTAAGCCCCGATACCAAATGGACCAATTGCGGCGGGTCAAACGGCACGCAAAGCGTTATCCGGCAAGGCGATATCTGGCCGTTAAAACCTGGTGCGATGGAATCCTTCGAGATTGAAGGCACAGACGGCAAAGAAACATGGTCCGCAACACGCGATTGCATCGTTGCCGGGACCGCAATGGTCACCGTTGGCACCAAAACCATCCCGACCTATGAAGTCATTTGCAAAGATGCATCAAACACGCGCAGCTGGTTTTATTCTCCCGACAACAAATGGCCGATCAAATTCACCAAGGTTCACAAAAAACGCGGCCTTGTCGAAGATTATGTCATCGACCTTGGACAGGGTGCCAGCTAAGCATAATTAAAGACACAGCATAAACAAACACGACAAAACACCCGGTCGGTCAAACATTCAACCCGCCGACCGGGCCTTAACCTGCCTGCTAATCCTGTAACGCCCGCCTGATCCCCGGTTTTGGAGCATCGCCATCACCGTTGAGCGGAATGATCAACTGAACTGCAAGGCGCACAAGTTCCAGCCGGTCATTGGCACCGGTTTTACGAAATATGCTCGCAAGCTGGGATTTTACGGTTTCGCGTCCCTTGCCCAAATGATCGGCGATATCACTATTGCTTAAACCACGAAGAACAGCGTCGAAAATGTCGATTTCGGCCTTCGTCAAATTGTAATGATCGCGCATCAGGCCAACATTTAAATCCGTATACCAGAACGGATCCACCACCGTCACCAGCACACCGGAAAACTGCCCACCAAAAGCGCCACGGGTTTCGCGCAAGGGCGATAGATCCAGCAAATAGGCGCTGTTTTCATTGATCCTGCTGCCAAGGCGGATACTTTCCGATGTCGTAACCAAACTGTCCTTGCGGCTTAGTTTTAAAACGGCATCGCGTAACAGACGGGCATCATAATCATCACGGGCCGACAGGCTGGAATCCGCCCCCAGCATAAGACTGTCGCCGGTTGAAACGATGCGATTAAACTCCTCGTTGGCAATCACAAGCTCCGACCCTGCCGTTACAATCCCAACCCCGATCCTCAAGCGGTCCAGCACATCAAGAAATGCGCCATACCGATGCCGCAAAAGATTGACCGGGCGGTTCATTTCAAGAACCTTGGTCAAATGGGGGCCGATAATGCGCAGTATGCTGGTTGCTTCTTGCGGGACAAAATCCCCGCCATCGCGATAATGGGTGGTTAGAATGTCATACCCGGAAGGCTCGTTTGACAGGCAAATTCCCGCAGCCTGATTACAACCGGTGTTTTTTTCCAGCCATGGGTAAAAACGCGATGGCGACATGTCCCCGTTGCGGTGACGCATTTCATCACCAACTGAAAATTCATACACATCAAGCTGATGAAAATAGGCCGACCCGTCATTATTGTTCAAACCAAGTCGCAGATAGTCATCCGTCATTTCCGGCGTGATCCAGCTGTTGGTATGAAAAGAATAATCGGAAATTTCAGGTCTGATATTTTCAATGCGAACAAGAACAACATTCTTGCTGCGCAATACCCCCGTTAACCAGTCAAGGCGCTCTTTCCACAAATCGGGCGAAATTGCCGCCTCATATAGTGCAGGAATCATCGAATTTAGAACGCCAAATTCTCTTTCACCGATCATTACCCTGCACCTCTCCCTATTGCCGGTTAAACTTTAGAACAGATAAATCTTTCGAATTCAAAGACAAAGAATTTATACATCTTTTAAGATCGCTTTATGTATCATTGGCTAACCGCCAAAGGCTGGCGTTGGGGGAGATATGAAAAAAGATCTGCGAAATTTTCCGTTTCGGATTGTTATTCACGAACGGCAATCAGCGCAGCCGATCCTGGACTGGCTGGACCGAAATATTCGTCATGATCGCTGGACCATGGGTATCCGCAATATTGAAATGCCGCGATCAGACCAAAGTGCACCATTTGTCGATATGGTGATCCACTTTGCCCGCAGTGATGACATGGAACTGTTTCGCGAAAAATGGGCCGGGGAAAGCCGACAGCGCCGGGTAAAATTAAAATTCATCCGTGCTGCCCTGTTCGCCCTAACCCACCCGCGGGCCGATATGGTATTTTACGAAACCCTGTCCGACGCCGACAACGAACGTAACGCCAGGGCCCAGGCAAAAGCAAAAGCGGCCGAAAAAGAAAAGAACGCCCAGGACCTCGATGCTGCAATTAATGCTGCAGAGGCCGCGCTGGACGCGCCAAAGCAAACACCGTCACCAAAACCGCAAAACCGGCAATAATTACCGTATAACCGCCCCCGTGGGGTCTGCCCCCGGTACTGGTGGCAAACAGGATGTTTTATCCCCGCCTCAAATCTACTCGTCACCAGCCCCCAAATCGATAGGTGGTTTTCCCTGAAACCCGTGTTCGGGGCAGGTGCCTTAGAGCATATTTTGCAAATAAAACAGCCCCACAGGTCATCTGCGGGGCTGTCATATTTTGCTTATAGGCAACTGCAATCGTTAAAACTGCAATTAACCACAAGATATTTTATTTCGGCAGTTCGGCATCAATGCCTTTAACGTACCAGTCCATACCCAGCAGCATGCCGTCCGGGGCAACTTCGCCTTCCTTGACGCGCAATTCGCCAGCCTGATCATAAATCGGGCCTTCAAAGATCTTGATGTCACCCGAAGCAATTTTATCTTCGGTTTCCTTGGCAAGGGCAGCAACATCGTCGGGCATGTTGGTAAACGGTGCCATATGGACCATGCCCTCTTTCAGGCCATGCCAGGTGTCGTCCGCTTTCCAGGTACCGTCCATAACAGCCTGAACACGATCGATGTAATAGTCATCCCAATGGTCAACAATCGCGCTAAGCTGGGCTTTGGGCGCAAATTTGATCATATCGGATGCCTGACCAAAACCCTTGATGCCACGGTTTTCAGCAACCTGAAGCGGGGCCGGGCTGTCGGTGTGCTGCACCATAATGTCGGCACCCTGGTCGATCAGGGCCTTGGCAGCATCGCCTTCCTTGCCCGGATCATACCAGCTGTTAACCCAAACAATTTTAACCTTCACATCGGGGTTAACCGACCACGCACCGCGCATGAACGCGTTAATGCCACGCACAACTTCGGGGATCGGGAAGGACCCGACATAACCGATGACGTTGCTTTTGGTCATTTTACCGGCAATCACACCGGCAACATAACGGCCTTCGTAAAAACGTGCGGCATAGGTTGCAACGTTATCGGCGCGTTTGTAACCGGTTGCATGTTCGAATTTCACATTCGGGAACTGTTTTGCCACCTTGATGGTCGGGTTCATGAAACCAAACGAAGTGGTGAAAATCAGTTCGTTGCCGGTCTGGGCCAACTGGCGGATAACACGTTCGGCGTCAGCACCTTCCGGCACATTTTCAACAAACGTGGTTTTAACCTTGTCGCCAAATTTTTCTTCAACAGCCTTGCGGCCCTGATCATGCTGGTAGGAATACCCAAAGTCACCGACCGGGCCAACATAAACAAAACCGACCTTTAACGGATCAGCTGCCTGTGCCGTCCCCATGCCCAGTGCCATTGCGCCCACAGTCGCCAATGCGGCTGCCGTGCGCTTCATAAAACGTGCCTTCATAAGAATGTCTCCCTTAAAACCTCTGCACAGGATTTATACCTGTTATTGCGTGCAATCAACAATGCGCGTCATAATTGAGTGTGACGCACCTCCCATTTTGCGCCGGCGTTATTGCGCCGGTCGGAACGCCTTGCCGATGCAGGCAGGCGCGTTAAGGCGAATTTTGGTAACATCGCTGGAAATAATCACCAGCACGATCACGGTTGCCAGATACGGCAGCATCGACATGAATTGCGATGGCACATTGATGCCCGCACTTTGCGCATGAAGCTGCAACACCGAAATGCAGCCAAACATATAGGCCCCGGCCAAAAGCCGCCCTGGCCGCCAGGTGGCAAACACCACCAAGGCCAACGCGATCCAGCCCCGCCCTGCCGTCATGTTTTCAGCCCACATCGGGGTGTAAACCAGCGACAGATACGCCCCGGCCAGGCCCGACATCGCCCCGCCAAACAGAGTGGCCATATAGCGAATACGAATAACGTTATAGCCAATGGCATGGGCGGAATCATGAGAATCGCCCACGGCTTTTAAAATAAGCCCGGCGCGTGTTCTGGTTAAAAACCAGCCTGACGCGATCACCATGAAAATCGACAGATAAACCAGAAAATCCTGCCCGAACAGGATCGGCCCGATCACGGGAATGTCGGAAATAAACGGAATATGCAGGGACGGCAGCGGTTCGATGGCAAAACCCACAAAGCCCGAACCAACAAGGGCGGAAAAACCCACCCCGAAAATGGTCAGCGCCAAACCGGTTGCCACCTGATTTGCCATCAATGTCAGGGTTAAAAAGGCAAAAATCAGCGCAATCGCCATACCGGCAATGGCCGCAGCAATAATACCCAGCGTTGCCGAGCCTGTAGAAACCGTAACGGCAAAACCGGTGATGGCACCAATTAACATCATGCCTTCAACGCCCAAATTCAGAACGCCGGATTTTTCGGTAATCAACTCGCCGGTTGCCGAAAGCAAAAGCGGGGTTGATGCCGTGATCACGGTAAGGATTAAAGGGACAATCCAGTCCATTATGCAGGCTCCCCGGATTTGCTAACCGACCCGAAACGAAGGCGGTATTTGGTCAAAACATCGCAGGCCAGCAGGAAGAACAATAAAATCCCCTGAAACAGCCCGGTTACGGCACTGGGCAAACCCAATCCTATTTGCGCCAGTTCCCCCCCCAGATAGGTCAGCGCCATGACCAGCCCGGCAAACAAAATGCCAATCGGATGCAAACGGCCCAAAAAGGCGACGATAATGGCGGTAAAACCATAACCCGGCGAGATAGACGGTTGAAGCTGGCCGATGGGACCAGCAACCTCGAACATACCGGCAAGGCCGGAAAGCCCGCCCGACAAAAGCAAGGTGAACCACACCATGCGTTTCTGCCGGAAACCGACATGGCGGGCCGCCTGTGGCGCCTGCCCGACCACGCGAAGCTGAAAACCAACCACCGATTTGGTCAGCAAAACCCAGCCGCCTGCAACAATCAGCAAGGCAAAGATCGCGCCCAGATGCACACGGGTACCATCATAAATAATCGGCAGCAGGGCGGCATCGGGGAAAGCACGGGATTCAGGAAAGTTAAAACCCTCGGGGTTGCGCCACGGCCCATAAACCAGATAGCTGAGAAACAAAGTTGCCACATAGGTTAGCATCAGGCTGGTCAGGATTTCGTTGGCATTAAAACGCGTACGCAACCATGCCGGGATCGCGCCCCAAAATGCCCCGCCAATTGCAGCCATGACGAACATGCCGGGTAACAAAAACACACTGGTACTGTCATAAAACGCCAGTGCCAGCCCCCCACCAAAAATTGCCCCCATCGTCAACTGGCCTTCGGCACCGATGTTCCAGACATTGGCGCGAAAACCCATTGCCAAACCAATGGCAATAATGACAAGCGGGGTTGCCTTAACAAACAGCTCGCCCACACCATAGGCATTGTTAATCGGCATGATGAAAAAGGTATAAAGCGCCTCGATCGGGTCTTTGCCCATAAAGGCGAAAATAATCGCACCACTGATCAGGGTCAGGACAATCGCCAGCAAGGGCGAAAGATAGATCATTTTTTGCGAATGCTGACGCCGTGGTTCAAGCCGGATCATTCTGGCCTCCGTTCAGTTCGGGGGCCGGATTTGCGCCCAAATCATGTAACCCGCCCATCAGAAGGCCGATTTCATCAATGCTGGCATCGGCCATATTGCGAGCTGCCGACATTTTGCCTGCCGCCATCACCACCACCTGGTCACAAATGGCATAAATCTCGTCGAGATCCTGTGAAATCACCAAAACCGCCGTACCCTTTGCCGCCAAATCCAGCAAGGCCTGATGAATGGCACTGGCCGCCCCGGCATCGACCCCCCAGGTAGGTTGGGAAATAACCAGAACCCCCGGGTCCTGCATAATCTCGCGGCCGACAATGAATTTTTGAAGATTCCCCCCTGACAGGCTGCCTGCTTCGGCCCCGTGACCGGTGGTACGGACATCAAATGTCTTGATAATGCTATCGGCAAAGCTGCGGGTTGGGACCTCGCGGATCAGACCGCGAGCGGAAAGGGCCATGCGGCGAAACGCAGTCAGAAACCCGTTTTCAGCCAAATTCATATCGGGCACAGCGCCATGACCGTTGCGTTCTTCGGGCACAAAGGCAGCCCCCAGACGACGGCGACGGCGCGGGCCAAAATCGGCCACCGGTTGTTTATCCAGTGTGATGCAATCGGGTGTGCCGTGAATTTCGGTTTCGCCGGCCAGGGCCTGAAACAGTTCGTTCTGCCCGTTCCCGGCCACCCCGGCCACGCCCAGAATTTGCCCGCCGCGCACCTCGAACGAAATATTTTTAAGATCGGTGCCAAATTGCTGATCACTCACCAGCGACAGGTTTTTGACCGCCAGGCGCACATCACCCGGTGCCGGGCGCACACCCCGGTCCGGTGCGAGCAGTTTTTGCCCGATCATCATTTCCGCCATCGACTTGGCGGTTTCGGCGCGCGGGTCACAAGTCGCGACAACCTTGCCCCCCCGTAACACCGTGGCATGTTCACAAAGCGCCTTAACCTCGTGCAGCTTATGGCTGATATAAAGGATGGCACAGCCTTCGTTTGCCAACCGACGCAGGGTTTCAAACAGTTTGTCCACTTCCTGCGGGGTTAACACCGACGTTGGCTCATCCAGAATCAGCAATTTGGGATTTTGCAACAGGCAACGCACAATTTCGATGCGCTGCCGTTCACCGACTGACAGGGTGTAAACATGGCGGTCCGGGTCCAGCGGCAGACCATAGGTTTTTTCAACCTCGATCACTTGCTGGCGTAAAACAGCCATATCGCGCACATCGTTCATGGCAAGCGCGATGTTTTCCAGCACCGTCATGGTTTCAAACAGCGAAAAGTGCTGAAACACCAGCCCGATGCCCATTTCACGCGCATCATGCGGGCTGGCGATGGTAACGGTTTTTCCTTCCCACAACAGTTCACCGGCATCGGCCTGCATCACACCATAGATCATTTTGACCAGTGTGCTTTTGCCGGCACCGTTTTCGCCCAGCAAGGCGTGGATTTCGCCCGGCTCGATCCGAAAACTGATATTGTCGTTGGCCAAACAACCTGGGAAAGCCTTGGTCACGCCGCGTATTTCAAGCTGCGCGGGCCCTGATCCCGTTCGTTGTTCGACGGCCCCGGTGGTATTGCCGGTCATCGCGGTCACTGTCTGCCACCCCCTGATTGCGATCCGATTACTTGCGCCAAAGGCGTTTTACCCCTGCCCGGCCCGGTAATCAAACTGTCTCGATGCTTTTTTAAGTATGTTTTTTAATAGGCGATCTTATCTTCCTTGGCTGCCCATTGGGCAAAGACCTCGGCGGCTTCGTCCATTTCGATATGTTCGCACGGCAATTCGCGTTGCGATATGGGTTTGGCAACCTCGTCATATAAAAACTGGTCATCAAAACCAATGGCGGCTGCATCTTCGCGACCATTAGCATAATAAATGCGGTCGATCCGCGCCCAGTAAATTGCTGACAGACACATGGGGCAAGGTTCGCAACTGGTGTAAATTTCGCACCCGGCCAGGCTAAAATCGCCTAACGCCTCACACGCCGCGCGAATGGCAGAAACTTCGGCATGGGCCGTCGGATCCATGCTGGATGTGACATTATTCCAGCCTTCGGCAATGACTTTGCCATCGCGCACAATCACCGCGCCAAACGGCCCGCCACACCCTTCTTGCATCTTTTGGCGTGATAATTCTACTGCGTGGCGCATATGTTTATGCCGAATATCATCACACACAGTCTGTTCTCCTTGTTAAGCCCTGCCCGATCATCCGGGATATTGTTTATTGTGTTATGTACCGCATCCCCTGCCAAACCGGGTATGCGATAGTGGTTTGTTCCCGCGTTATCAATGGCGGTAAAATGCCCCTGCCATTATCCGGTATTTCGCTTGCCCTTCCCATACTTGCGGGCCGCACCGGCTGTATATGCACCAATACCGGGCGTATCCAGTTTTTGACGTTGCATATTTTCACGCAACCCCACCAATTGGGCGGCCACCGATGCGGCAATAATGGCGGGATGTTTCCCCGTAATGCCGTCCACACCAATCGGACATGTCAGGCGCGCCAATGCCGCATCAGACATTTGACGTTCGCGCATCCGCGCAACAAACCGCGCCCGTTTGGTGGCGCTGCCAATCATACCAACCAGGTCAAGATCGGCACGTTTCAGGGCTGCACGGCAAATCTCAAAATCTTCGGCGTGGGAATGGGTTAAAATCAACACCAGCGCACCGGCAGGGATATCGGCGAGTTCTTCCCACGGGTTGGGGCTGTGATGGCGATGCAGACGAGATGTTTCCGCAGTATTGGCAGGGGCATCAGGCGGAACATCAATGTAATCACGTCGCGAATCGACCCAGTGGACATTAAATGGCAAAGGCGCAAGCGCCCGCACAATTGCGGCCCCGACATGCCCGGCGCCAAAAACCCAAACCGGCGTCGCCCCATCATCAAGCCGGATAAACAAAGCCCCTTTTGCCCCTAAAACAGGCTGATCTGCCACATGGTTAGCGGGCAACATACCGCCGCGCAAATTGCCAAACTGTTTGACCAAACCCAAGGCATCATCGCCCGATACAACAGCAAAATCATCTTGCGGATGCTGATTTGCGGGCAGTATCAGCCACACGGGCGATATATCGCTGTCCTGCCCGGTACATAACGCCCGAACAGCTTGTAACAAAGCTGCTTTTTGCTGGTCATTGATGGCATGAAAGCCAACCTGCACCGACCCGCCGCAACATTGCCCCAGCGATGGCCCCAGCGGGAAACGCATAAATTGCGCCATTGGCACCGTTTGTTGCCCCAGCCATTCACGGGCCTTGCGGGTCAATTGATGTTCCAGATTGCCGCCGCCCACGGTGCCAGCCGTATGATTGGGCGTTATCACCATAAATGCGCCTGCTTCACGCGGGGTAGACCCGGCAATTTCGGCAATGCTGACCATCACCATCGGTTCGTCTGTTTGCAACAAACCAATCCATGATGCCGGGTCCAGCGACAAGGCCGGATATGCAACCGATGAGGAATCAGCAAAGCTGCCCATGTGGTTTATGCCCCCACCTGCGGCGCGCCAACCCCGACCATTGCGGTATTATCGGCACCCTTCACGGGCAAATCTTTGTGTTGGCGGGCGGCATGACCGGCCATATCATCGGCAAGGCGGGCCACAGCACATAAAACGGCCTCGGGCGTCGCCGGGGTATTTAACGCCGGAACAATTTTACCCTGCGCCACCGATGCCACCGCATGGGCAATGGCACGATGCACCGAAATTGCCAACATCAAGGGGGGTTCACCGACCGCCTTTGAACGATGGATGGATTTTTCAACATTTCGACCCGATGACCACAGGTCCATGCGGAAATCTTCGGGGCGATCGGAACAGGCGGGAATTTTATAAGTTGATGGCGCGTGGGTGCGAATACGCCCCGCATCGTCCCACCACAGTTCCTCTGATGTCAGCCATCCCATGCCTTGAATAAAACCGCCTTCAACCTGCCCCCGGTCAATCGCCGGGTTAAGCGACTGGCCAACATCGTGCAAAATATCAACCCGTGTAACCTTGTTCTCGCCGGTCAACGTATCGATCATGACTTCGCTGCAGGCCATGCCATAAGCAAAATAGAAAAACGGGCGCCCCGATGCCGTTTCGCGGTCATAGTGGATTTTCGGGGTCGCATAATAACCGGTTGCCGACAGGGATACTCGGCCCAGATAGGCCTGTTTGACCAGTTCGGCAAAACTGATATCGGCAACATCGCCTATAATAACCCGTCCCGGCACAAACTGAATGGCAGTGGGCGCAACCTTGTAATAACCGGCAGCAAATTCAATCAGCCGGTCCTTAATGGTACGGGCGGCATTGCGTGCGGCCATGCCGTTCATATCCGCACCCGACGATGCCGCCGTGGCCGATGTATTGGGCACCTTGCCGGTATTGGTGGCGGTGATTTTGATCTGATCAAGATCGATCTGGAATTCCTCGGCCACGACCTGGGCCACCTTGATAAACAGGCCCTGGCCCATTTCGGTGCCACCGTGGTTTAAATGCACCGATCCATCCTGATAAACATGAACCAAAGCCCCGGCCTGATTAAGGAAGGTGGTGGTAAAGGAAATGCCAAATTTAACCGGGGTAATGGCAATGCCCCGTTTGATCACCGGGCTTTGGGTATTAAAGGCATCAATTTCCGCCCGACGTGCGCGATAATCCGAACTTGCCAGCAAATCGCGGGTCAGTTCAGGCAGAACATTGTCTTCGACCGGCATATAATAGGGCGTCATATTGCGCCCTTCGTTGCCATAATAATTGGCA
Source organism: Thalassospira sp. MCCC 1A01428 (assembly GCF_002115825.1). Classification (GTDB taxonomy): domain Bacteria; phylum Pseudomonadota; class Alphaproteobacteria; order Rhodospirillales; family Thalassospiraceae; genus Thalassospira. The sequence goes on from NZ_JFJZ01000011.1 coordinate 83,933, forward strand.
AGGCGCACATCCAGCGGGTCCAAACCCAGCGTCATGGCAATTTCATCGATAATCCGTTCAATCGCCACCATGCCCTGTGGCCCGCCAAAGCCGCGAAAGGCGGTATTGGACACAAGGTTGGTTTTACAGCGATAGGACCGGATTTCAACATCGCCCAGATAATAGGCATTATCGGTATGGAACATGGCACGATCGGCAATCGCAGATGACAAATCGGCGCTGAAACCGCAATTAGCTGCGTATTGAATATCTGCGCCACATATGCGCCCGCCATCGTCAAAGCCGATATCGTAATCAACGATGAAATCATGGCGTTTGCCGGTCATGATCATATCGTCATCGCGGTCCAGCCGCATTTTGGCCGGGCGCCCGGTTTTTATTGCCACGATGGATGCCAGGGCCGCCCATTGCATGGATTGGGTTTCCTTGCCGCCAAAACCACCGCCCATGCGCCGCACTTCCACTGTAACGGCATTGGCCGGGCGCCCCAGCACATTGGCGATGTTATGCTGTACTTCGGACGGATGCTGGGTGGAGCAATGAATAAAAACATCGCCATCTTCCTGCGGGATGGCAAAGGAAATATGCCCTTCAAGGTAAAAATGATCCTGCCCGCCAATCATCATGCGCGATGCATGGCGGTGCGGTGCAGATGCAAGCGCACTTGCACTATCGCCGCGTTTCATCACATGAGGGTCGGCAACATAGGATTTTTGCGCCATCGCATCGTCAATCGACAGGATGGCGGGCAATTCCTCATATTCAATTTCGGCAAGTTTAGTGGCAGCACGGGCCTGTTCGCGGGTTTCTGCCGCCACACAAAACACCGGCTGACCGTAAAACTGCACAATGCCATCGGGCAAAACCGGTTCGTCATGGGTATGGGCCGGGGAAACATCGTTGATGCCGGGAATATCATCCGCCGTTAGCACACATACCACTCCCGGTGCCGACCGCACCTTGGACAAATCCATTTTGGTAATTTTGCCATGCGCAATGGTGGCAGCCCCCGGGGCCAAATGAAGCGTGCCATAAGGTTCGACAATATCGTCGATATAAACGGCTTCACCGGTTACATGTTTGGGGCCGCTATCGTGCTTGCTGGCAGAACGCACCCCGCCCTTAAGGCCCGGTGTCGGTGCAATCAGATCGGTGTTGTCGGCTTTATCAAGCATGTGCCGCTACCTTCCCGACAAGGCGGGTTGCCACGCCGGGTTGTGTGGTTTCAATAAACAGTTTGGTCAGCAGGTTTTGTGCCACCAAAGTGCGGTATTCGCCCGATGCCCGCATATCCGTCATCGGTTTAAAATCATCCATCAAAGCCCGCCGCGCGGCATTCAGGGTTGCATCATTCCACGGCTGATTGACCACCGCGGCTTCGCATTTTTTAGCCCGCATCGGGGTCCCTGCCATGCCGCCAAAGGCCGCGCGCATATCACGCACCACACCGTTTTCCAGGGTTATGGCAAAGGCACCAAGTACAGCGGTAATATCCTGATCAAATCGTTTGGAAATTTTCCAGGCCTTGAACTGCGTTTGCGCACCGGGTTTGGGGACAATGATTTTTTCAACAAATTCGCCTTTGGCGCGGTCTTGCTTGCCATAGGTAATGAAAAAATCCTCCAATGCGATTTCACGGCGGATATCGCCCATACGCAGGACAATGCGCGCACCAAGGGCAATTAGGGCCGGTGGCGTATCACCAATCGGCGAACCATTGGCAATGTTCCCCCCCACGGTACCGGCATTACGAATTTGCCGCGACCCAATACGTCGAATCAGTTCGCCAATATCGGCGGCAACTGCCCCCAACGCATCATGCGCGTCGCTATAGGTGGCACCAGCCCCGATATGCAGTTCAGTGCCAATCTGTTCGACCTGTTTAAGATCGGCGACATTGCCAATATAGATAATCGGGTCCAGACGTTTAAGGTGTTTGGTTACCCAAAGGCCAACATCTGTGCCGCCAGCCAGAATAACTGCATCAGGATGCGTCACCAAAAGGTGCGCCAGATCATCACTGTTACGCGGGGCAAAATAACGTCCGCTTTCATGGCTCAGGCTTACTCCGCCATCGCCACCAATCAGGGCTTTAAGGCGCTCGGCAATATCCTGACGGCGCGATTGTTCAAGTTTATCATTTATTGAAACGCCACCTGATTGGCGTGCAGCCTCTATAATTGGTCCATAACCGGTGCAGCGGCACAAATTACCCGCCAATGCATCGTTAATCGCACCACGATCATCCTCGCCGCCATCCAGCCAGATTTTATACAGACTCATGACAAAACCGGGTGTGCAAAAGCCACATTGCGAACCATGACTATCGACCATTGCCTGCTGAACCGGATGCAAGCTGCCATCCGCCGATTTTAAATGTTCCACCGTCAAAAGCTGTTTGCCATCCAGCGTTGGCACAAACTGAATACAGGCATTCACGGTGCGGTAAGACATGCCCCCCGCCGCTGTTTCGTCCACCTCGCCCAAAACGACGGTACAGGCCCCGCAATCGCCCTCCGCGCAGCCTTCTTTGGTGCCGCATTTATGCTCGGTCAGGCGCAGATAGTTCAGGACTGTGGTTTGCGGATCAATATTTTCGATCCGGCGTTCTTCATTGCCCAACAAAAAGCGGATGTCGCTTCGCATATTTGTCATCGTCTTTCTTAACTGCCGCGATAGGTGGAATAGCCAAAGGGCGAAAGCAAAAGCGGTACATGGTAATGGGAATCGGCATCAGAAATGCCAAAGCGAATTACCACCTGATCAAGGAATTTCGGGTCAGGCAGGTCATAACCGGCCGCATCAAAATAATCCCCGGCATGAAACACCAGCTCATATTTTCCCGGTCTAAAGGTTTTGCCATCCAGCAAGGGGGCATCGGTACGGCCATCTTCATTGGTCACGGCCATGGCCACGCGGTCATCATGACCACCATCAAACCGGTGCAATTCAATGCGAATACCCCCCGCAGGGCAGCCGCGCGCTGTATCAAGCACATGTGTGGTCAAGCGCCCCATGACGGGTCTCCTTTGTCACTGAACCGAGGATCTCGTAATTTCTCGATAATCTTAGGACGGTTGCCCGCCTGCCTCTCTGATCCGGCCTGTTATAATTTTGAAGGCCAAGCCGGTTTGTTTGTGATGTTTTTAAAAAGGTCGCACTGCAACAGGCATTCAGGAAAGAGGCGATAAAGTGAAACTATATCAATAATTCTTTGAAAAAGGACATCACCAGCATCGCACAAAACACTTCCAATGCCTGAAAACCTGCGTCTTTTAGCCATGAGAAAGGATGGATATTTTCAAAGTCACCTTGAAAATTTCCCATATGCCCCGCGCGAGATTTTCTTGCTGCACCGCAGCCAATGGTTAATGCTACACCAAATAACCCGGCGAACCAAACCGGGATTAATCGATCTGGAGGCAAAGATGACCGACACTCCCTATGCGCGTGACCTTATCGGCTATGGCGCAAACCCGCCCCATGCCAACTGGCCGGGCAAAGCCCGCATTGCGGTGCAGTTTGTGCTGAATTACGAAGAAGGCGGTGAAAACTGCATTTTGCACGGGGACGCGGCATCGGAAGCCTTTTTATCCGAAATGATTGGTGCCGATGCCCGCAAGGGCGTGCGCCATATGAGCATGGAATCGATCTATGAATATGGATCGCGTGTCGGGGTGTGGCGAATATTGAACCTTTTTCGCGAACGCGAAATTCCCATTACCCTGTTTGCCGTTGCCATGGCCCTTGCCCGCCAGCCCAAGGTTGCCGAAATCGCCATGAAAGACGGCCATGAAATATGTTCGCACGGCCTGCGCTGGATCGATTACCAGTATGTTGACGAAAATGTTGAACGCGACCATTTGCACCAGGCCATCGACATTATCAAAAACATCACCGGCGAACGCCCGCTGGGCTGGTATACGGGCCGCACCAGCCCCAATACCCGGCGCCTTGTCGCCGAAGAAGGCGGTTTCCTGTATGATGCCGATGATTACAGCGACGAATTACCGTTCTGGAGCACCCAGACCGAAAACCCGCACCTGATTGTGCCCTATACCCTTGATGTCAACGACATGCGTTTTGCCGCCATGCAGGGCTTTAATTCCGGCGAGCAATATTACCAGTATTTAAAAGACAGTTTCGACACCCTGTATGAGGAAGGCACCCATACGCCCAAGATGTTGTCGGTGGGCTTGCATTGCCGCCTTGTCGGGCGGCCGGGACGGTTTAGCGCGTTAAAACGCTTTGTCGATTATGTGCGCAGCCATGACGATGTTTGGTTTGCCCGGCGCGTCGATATTGCCCGGCACTGGCGCGAACATCACCCTTTTGCCGGTTAACCAGACAGGGCCCAAATGACAGGCGGTCTTTACCTGATTTACAGGAACGTTTCAGATGACTGAAAATACCCCCTCCACGGCAACCGGGCCGGGTGGAAAAACATCGCTGTTTACAAGCAACCCGCCCAGCACCCTGGCGGCAAAATCGTTTGTTAATTTATATGGCAGTGTCTACGAACATTCGCCCTGGATTGCTGAACGGCTGGTTGAAAATGGCATCACCCCGGCCCTCGATAGCCCCGAAAATCTGGCAAGTGCCATGCAGGTTATTGTCGAGCGCGCCACCCGGGACGAAAAACTTGCCCTGTTGCGTTCTCACCCCGACCTTGCCGGTAAACTGGCCCTGGCCGATTTAACAACATCGTCACGCAATGAACAGCAAGGTGCGGGGTTAGATCAATGCAGCAAAGACGAACTTGTGCGATTTTCCGAACTTAATGATGTCTATAAGGGCAAGTTCGGGTTTCCGTTTATCTTTGCGGTAAAAGGATTTCATCGTACCGACATTCTGGCCGCGTTTGAGCGCCGGGTGAAAAACGATATGGACACCGAATTTAACGAAGCCCTGCAACAGGTTCACCGCATCGCCTTATTGCGATTGCAATCCCTGTAAGCGTGGCACGCCCCTTTATCAGCAGGACGCAAACCCATGACCCATTCAAGCAGCGATACCGCACCCGATTTTACTCGGCGTTTTGTCAATCTGGCAGACGAACGCCTTGGCGCGGTTGCCATTTTTGCCACCGACGATTTTTTCGCCGACAAACAGCGCATGTTGCAATCAGCACCGGCAATTTTTTATCCTGACAAATACGACGATAACGGCAAATGGATGGATGGCTGGGAAAGCCGTCGCAAACGGGTAGAAGGCCACGATTATGCCATCGTCCGTCTGGCATCATCTGGCAAGATTTATGGTGTTGATATCGACACCAGCCATTTCACCGGCAATTTCCCGCCAGCCGCCTCGCTTGAGGGCTGTTTTTGCCCGGAAGGTGACCCCGATGAAAATGCACAATGGACCGAAATTGTCGCCCCGCAGGGCCTAGGGGCCAGCGCGCACCATTATGCGGACGTCACCAGCGAAGCGATTTATACCCATGTCCGCCTGCATATTTACCCCGATGGCGGCATTGCCCGGTTGCGCGTTTATGGCCGCCCCAACCGCGACTGGACGGAAATGGCCGCCAAGGGCGAACAGGTTGACCTTGCTGCCATGATCAATGGCGGCATCGCTGTTGCGTGGTCCGATGCCCATTATGGCAACCCCAATGTGGTGTTGGCACCGGGACGCGGCATTAATATGGGTGATGGCTGGGAAACCAGCCGTCGGCGCGAACCGGGAAATGAATGGCTGATTATCGAAATGGGCCACCCCGGCGAAATCGATAAAATCGTGATTGATACCTGCCATTTCAAAGGCAACTTTCCCGACCGCGTTTCCATTCAGGGGGCCTATGTGGACGGCGAAAAGGATAAATCGATTATTGCCCGTTCCATGTTCTGGCAAACCATATTACCCGAACAAAAAATGCAAGCCGACCGTATTCACGAATTTGGTGGCGCAGCGATCACTGCTCGCGGGCCTGTTTCGCATTTACGCATCAATTCAATACCGGATGGTGGCATCAGCCGGATCCGTATTTTGGGGAAACCGGCCCGTCCCTGATTTTCATTAACCGGCCTTCGCAGGAATTTCCATGAAGGCCTGCCTGAACGTGGTCGCGCCGCGCACCCTGAAAAATTGGCACGGGCTTGCCATGGCCACCGGCCCAGGGTCAGGGGCGTGGCGACCGATTTAGGTTCATGAAATCTGGAACTATAGATACGGACAACAGGGGGTAAAAATGAAACTGACTGTCGAACCGCTGACACCGGAATCCTTCACCGAATTTGGCGATGTGATCAGCACGGAAACAGCACGGGAATCCTTTGGGATCAATCAGGGAACAACCACGCGCTATCACGATATTTCCGGCATCGACACCAGCGAGGAAGGCGGACGGCCGATTATCAGCATTTTTCGTGGTAACCCGCGCCCCTTGCCGATCCGCATTGCCATGATGGAACGTCATCCATTGGGATCACAGGCATTTGTCCCGATGCAGGGGCAAAAGTTTTTGATTGTGGTGGCCCCCGCAAGCGACATGCCCAAAGCAGGCGATTTGCGCGCCTTTGTCACCAATGGCAAACAGGGCGTTACCTATGACAAAGGGGTTTGGCACCACCCGCTTCTGGTACTGGAACCCGATAGTGAATTTCTGATTATTGACCGCGCAGGGCCGGGTAATAATCTTAACGAAGTTGAAATGGGCGATATTGACGGCGTGCCCATCAGCCTGGACTGGTCACAAACCAAAGCCAGCTAAAATGCACATCCCTTAATGCGCCAGCGCCATCCCCGCAAATAAGACAAAAGTTCGCCCCCCGATGCCACAACATGCGAAACCCTGGCGGTAAATAGCATGTTGGCATCGCAGGGCTGCCAACGCCCTTTGAGCGGCGGCAAAAGACAGGCATCACTATTGATTAACACGCCATCACATCACTGTTGGGCGGCACCAACGCCCATATCCAGGGCCAAAAGCTGCTTTTGAATACGCTGGGACAATACGGGATCGGGATTGGCATTTAATGCGCGCTGATAGGCAACACGGGCCATATCGCGTTTGCCCATTGCCACGGCGTTATCGGCAAAATGGGCCAGATGTTCGGCAATCGGCGCGGCCTTGTTGGCCTTGATCAGGGCTTCCTCGGCGGCGGCATAGTCGCCCTGTTTATACAGGATCAGCCCATATGTATCCTGAATCGACGGATTTTCCGGCTGTACCTGCATCGCCATTTTAATCAGCCTTTCGGCCTCCATCAGGTTTTCGCCCTTTGTGGCGTAATGATAGGCTAACCAGTTAGCGGCTTCGATGTTTCCGGCTTTGGCCGCCTGTGCGGCTTCGGCCGTCAGGGTGTCGTTATACGATTTAATCACATCGGCAACGCCTTGCTGGTCCAGCCCATCGATCGATGTCAGGCCCAACCGCGATACCTTGCAATTGGCACCTCCGCCATTTTGGCACATCGCCAGCGCCTGCTGCCCCGCGCCCACAACCGTGGCATTCGGCCCGGCGGAAAATGCCTTGCCGCTGTCATCGGTTGCCATTGCCTTGAAATCAACCATCCCCGCATAGGCACTATCAAGGCTGGTTTGCTCGGCCGGGCCGCCCATCATGTCCTGGGGTTCCCATTTTGGCGCGGTGTCTCCACACGCGGCCAGCCCCAAAAATGCGACGCTAACAATCACATGTCGGAAATTTATCGGCATGGTGTGCGGCCTCCCTTAACGATAATCCTGATACCCAACCAATAGGTCAGGCCACTTAACAATCATAGCAAAAACCCGTCGCGTCATGTTAACGGCTTTGTTCCCAAAGTATTCCCCCCACGGATAAGTCGGAATATGCGGGGACCTCCGGTTTGAAATCACCCTGTTTTAACTGGTCTATGATATCGATACTGGCCTTACCGTTTGCCAGATACAAATCGCGCACCTTTACCCAGTCCTTTTCCTCAGGGCGGTATTTTAACATCGCCGCAACAGGCCTGAGCGAGAAAAACACAGCTTCATCCACCCCGTCGCCATCCATATCAATAATCAGCAAGGCACATTTGTTTTGTGCTTTGGCGGCCTGCTCAGATAAGCCATCCTCTTTGCAAAACTGACGATCAAATTGCAAATCCTTATCCATCATTTGCGACAGGGCATCGCGCGAATAAGGTTGATCCTCGGGAAAGACCGGAATTTCATCAACGGCTGAATCCCGCCGCTGTTTTAAGATTGTGGGCATCAAACGCAATTCGGCCAACTCTGGCACGGTGTCAGGGTAAACCTGCTTTAGGTCCGTAATGGCCTGTTCACCAGGCTTGCCCAGTTGTTGCGCCATAAAGGCCAGGTCGGACTGGTTTATATCTTCGATGTGCAATAGCCGGTCCTGCTGGTTACGTGCAGCGATACTTACCGGGTCAAGCCACGGCAGATGGATTAAAAATGCACAGATGGTCGCACCAATGGCGACATGGCCGAACGCCCGTTGCAAGGCAATGATCATGCCATCGCCACGCGTCATGCCTGCACGCATAATCCAAAGCGTGGCAACCAGCACGGCAACCACGATCCAGGAACCATAAATGCGTTGGGGGGTCAGCCCGTAATCATCGACACGCACCCATATCGTCCCAATGCCCAGCAACGCACAAAGAGGGGCCATCCACAGGGTATAGCGAAAAACAAAATCACCCCAACGACCAAACAATGTTGTTTTCGTACCCGACTGTATCGCCCCGAACAGTAAATAACTTAGCCAAAGCGAGGCCGAAGTTACCACCAGCCAGATACTGGTATCCTGCCCCAAAAGCTGTTCCCAGCCCCCAAGCGCCCCCAATAATAAAAATAGAAAAACCCCGAATGCCTGAAAGGGATAAAAAAACCGGTACAGGGTGCCCAACACCTGACGGACGGCGCGCAAGAGATATGGTTTTTCACGGGTTAGCATAATACCGGTGGCAAAGGCCGCCCCCGACAGGACGGAGCCACCCAGCCCGGTTTCAAGAAAATCCATAAAGGCGGTGAAACCGACAAGATTAAACAGAATTGCCAGCAAATAGGCCATGACCCAAAACACGCCAATCGCCACGACGCCAAAAGAAAGCGATAGCTTGATGTTCCAGATTTGCGGGCCGATTTGGGAAACCCTGATCAATGGGTACGAGGCATCCACAGATTGACCACTGTCATCATGATCAGGATCGTTCGTAACACCCTGTTCCTGAAACAGCGAGGCATCACCTGGTTTCACTGGCAATGGCTGCAATGTGCTGCGCCAGATCGCCACAACCAGCGCAACCCAAACAGCCTGGGCGGCAATTAAACCGCCAACTGTGGTATCCTCAACATGGTCGAACCCGACCAAATGCTGAAAAACGGCAACTTGCCCGGCAGCCAGCCCGGAAACCAGCACCGAAAACAGGATATCGCCCCACAGTTTGCGAACCCCGATTGCAAACCAGCAGCAATACGCCGCCACAATGATGAAAACCAGCAATGACGGGGCATACAGGCTGTGTTCGTCAAAATGGTCAAGCAAATACCACAACGCCCAACCATAAAGCCCGCCGCTTAGCGGGAACAACCACATCAGCCTGTTTACCATCTATATCTTTCCATGTCGTATTGCGCAGGGCCTCTGCGCATGAGGTGGCCACAAACAACCCGCCACCGGCCCCGGAAGACTAAAAATCAAAACTGCGACCACATCAGGGCAGAACGGTTGGAAAAATGCGACGAAAACATCACCACAAAATCATCTAACCCGCTTGAAGGTGGTGTTTTTTTATGCGGCGCGCCATTTCATTCAATACCAAACCTGGCGGATATCATTAAATTTTAGCAACAAAAATGACAACTTAAAATTTTATGATGGTAAAATAAAACAACTATAATACGATGAAATTCGTATTAATCCAAGAGGCTTGAATGGCCAGTAATAATCCGTCTACGATTTTTCAGGGTTACAGTACCGTTTCGGGCAGGACCTATTTGCAGGCGGTAACCGGTGACACCACCAAATCGGGCGCGCGATCGTCTGTTGATGTTCTTGTCACCAGCAGCGCTGAAAAAGTTGCCACCAGCATGGAAATTCAGGCATCCCTGACTGCAAGCTACGGCCCGGTCGCATCGGGTTCGACAAAGGTGGATTATTACCACAGCCTGGAAATAACCACCTACAGCATCGTAATCATGGTTTCGGCATCAAAAACACTTAGTTCCGAAAGCATTATATCCAATTTGCGAATGCTTGACGGTGTTGCGACACCAACCAACAATGCCGAAGCTACGCAATTTTTCAAATCCTACGGCGACTGCTTTTTACAAAGCGTCAATACGGGCGGTGAATATTATGGCACTTATGTTTTTTACTGCCAGTCCCGCGAAGAACAGGAATCACTTAATACCGAATTATCGGCATCAGGCATTTATAACGGGGTAAGTGCCAGTGCCAGCCTGCAAACATCGCTAGACAGTTTCACCAAATCAACCACGGTCAGTTACAGCTTCAAACAGGTTCTAACCGGAATCAGCAACCCGTCTCTGCCAACCCAGGACGATTTTGTCGCCTATGCCCTGGCCTTTCCGTCACTGACACTCGACGCACCGGTCATTAACAGCTTCGACGTCTGGAGCTATACCAAGGTTATCAATCAGGCATTTGACGCCATTGAGCGCAATCGACTGTATTTTACCGGCGACGAATTCACCGTTGGCCTGACAGCAAGCGCAACCAAGCTGTCTGATTTGCAAGATCAAACAGACCGGATCATTGATACCTACGAATTCTATCGTGGTAGCGATTTTGACTGGCAGGAGTTTGACCCAAAACTGGCCAGTGTCGATGTGGAAACCGGCGATGACCTTGACAAAATCTCTGCCCAAATGGAAGCCTACCTGACAGATCCAGTCACCCCCTATGAAAAACCGAGCCTTCCGGCACTTGATCATGGGACCCCGCAACTGGTGACCTATTATTCCTATAGCACGATGGAAGGCGGCGGTGGCGGCAGCCCGTTTGATGATGTCGACACGATTAACGGCATCAGCAATCACACCCATATAACGGCCATTGAATTGCGCGCCGGGGCACGGGTTGATGCCCTGAAAGTCACCTATAACAACGGTTCCGGGCAAAAATGGCAAACCGTCCATGGCGGCGGTGGCGGTAGCGCGGTTGGTCCGCTGGAACTTTCCGAATCTGTCCCGGTCACTGCTATTTCCGGTCGTGCGGGCTCTAAAATAGACCATCTCAGCTTTACAGCTGCCAATGGCACCACCCTCGATGGCGGTGGCGGCGGCGGTGGCGTTTTCAACTTCACCTTTCCCGATGGCATGTTTCTGGTTGGTTTTACCGGCAGGTCTGGATCGGAACTTGATGCGTTTGGCGCCGTATTTGGCGGCTTCAAACAGACGAAATGGTCTAACAGCTAGTTTATGCCTGCCATTATGGCATAGGCGAAACAATGTCATGGAAAACACAGGCCGCAGGCATTTCTGCCATACGCCAACAATGCACCACCCGGCCCCATCATCAGATGGGGCCGGGCACATTTTCGGGCCATCTATATCCATTTGATATCAGAGATGCCGCCTTAGCTGTCTTGTGCGTTCAAATCAAATTGCTGACGTGCGTGCTGAATTTCAAATTTATGGGCAATTGCCCAATCGGCAAGCGCCATAACCGGTTGCCATAATGATTGCCCCAGCGGGGTCAGGCTGTAATCAACCCGTGGGGACTTACCCGGCGTCACATGACGTGTAACCAGGCCATCACGTTCCAGATTGCGCAGGGTTAATGTCAGCATTCGTTTTGAAATGCCGCCAATACGGCGATGCAGGTCACTAAAGCGCACCGGGCCATCACCCAGCAACCGAACGACAAGGACGCTCCATTTATCGCCAACCCGCGATAACACACCGCTTACCCCGCGACAGGTATCTGGCAAATGATCGTCTGCGGGGTCGGTCGGGATGAAGGAAGCTGGTAACATAGGTGTGCCTTATTGAGGAAAAGCCATTTGCCGATATATATGTAGGTTACAAATAATTACCTGACTTCAACCTGCCATCACAGCCAAAATTTGGCGATCTCGGATGGCAGCGGCTTAAACAAGGAGAAACCATGGCGTCGATCAAACTGGCTGTCATCGTTGGCAGTAACCGCAAAGATTCAATCAACCGAAAACTGGCAAATGCACTGGTGAAACTTGCGGGCGACCGCGTTGAGGCATCGCTGGTACAGATTGATGATTTGCCAATGTATAACATGGACCTGGAAGGCAACCGCCCCGACGCGGTGAACCGGTTTACCGCCGAAGTCGCCGCCTGCGATGCGGTATTACTGGTTACGCCTGAACATAACCGGTCAATCCCCGCTGTTTTGAAAAACGCCATCGACTGGGGCTCCAAACCGATGGATAAAAACGTATGGCGTGGCAAGGCAACAGCCATTACCGGCACGTCACCCGGTGCCATCGGCACTGCCGTCGGCCAGCAGCATTTACGCCAGATCATGGGTATTCTGGGCGGGCTGGTAATGGGCGGCGAAGCGTACATTGCGTTTAAACCCGACCTGATCGCAGAAGATGGCAGCATCGCCATTGAGGACACCAGGGCCTTCCTGCAAACCTATATCGATAATTTCGTAAACGTTGCGCAAAAACTCTCGGCTTAATTGCCTTTTACAAACGACATCGGGCAAACCAACATTTGCCACGAAAAACACAAATGCCGCCGGAAAAAATCCGGCGGCATTTGTTTTACGCAAAATGAATTGCGATATCTTCTGATCTACCGTGATTAAGCGCCGCGTTCCGCAATCATTTTTTTGATTTCGGTAATCGCCAGTGCCGGGTTCAACCCCTTCGGGCAGGTATTGGTGCAGTTCATGATCGTGTGGCAACGATACAGACGGAACGGGTCTTCAAGCATATCAAGACGTTCGCCAGTATATTCATCCCGCGAGTCAGCCAGCCAGCGATAGGCCTGCAACAGAACAGCCGGGCCAAGGTAACGATCAGAGTTCCACCAGTAAGACGGACATGCGGTAGAGCAGGAAAAGCACAGAATGCATTCCCACAAACCGTCAAGTTTGGCACGTTCTTCACGAGACTGCAGACGTTCCCCGTCCGGCGGGGTCGGGCTGTCGGCCTTCAGCCACGGCTCGATCGAGGCGAGCTGGGCATAAGGCTGTGACAGGTCGGGCACCAGATCCTTGACCACCGGCATATGCGGCAACGGATAGATTTTAACATCACCGCTAATGTCTTCGATCGGTTTCAGACAGGCCAGCGTGTTACGGCCGTCAATATTCATCGCACAGGAACCGCAAATACCTTCACGGCAGGAGCGACGGAAAGTCAGGGTCGCGTCGATTTCGTTCTTGATCTTGATCAGCGCGTCCAGAACCATCGGGCCGCAGGCATCAAGGTCAAGTTCGTAGGTATCGGTGCGCGGGTTATCGCCGGAATCCGGATCATAACGATAGATCTTGAATTTCCGGGTATTCTTCGCATTCGCCGGTGCAGAAAACGATTTACCGTCCTGCACGACCGAATTGGCGGGAAGCTTGAATTCAGCCATCTCTCAAATCCTCTCTGTCCGCGCCTTAATACACGCGTTCCTTCGGCTCGATATACTCAACTTCGTCGGTAAGGGTGAAGCTGTTAACCGGCCGATAGGTGAGATCAACGCCATAGTTGTTGTCCCAGGCAACCTTGGCAATCGTGTGCTTCATCCAGACTTCGTCGTCGCGCTTGGGATAATCTTCGTGCGCGTGCGCCCCGCGGGATTCATGGCGCGCCTCGGCGGAATTCATGGTTGATGCTGCGCAAACCATCAGGTTTTCCAGCTCCATGGTTTCCACCAGGTCCGAATTCCAGATCAATGAACGGTCCGAAACAGAAACATCCCCAAGGGTTGCTGCTGTTTTGGCAAGTTTTTCGACACCTTCACCCAGGATTTCGGCAGTACGGAACACGCCGCAATTACCCTGCATGACCTTTTGCATTTCGAGGCGGATTTCCGCCGTCGGACGGGCACCCTTGGCCCAGCGCAAACGATCAAAGCGGTCAAGGGCTGTCTGGCCATCGCTGGCTTTAAGTTCCTTGAAGGACGATTTCGCGTCAACAACCTCGGCAGCATGCATGCCGCACGCACGACCAAACACAACCAGGTCAAGCAGCGAGTTCGTGCCCAGACGGTTCGCACCGTGAACAGAAACACAGGCAGCTTCACCAGCCGCCATCAGGCCCGGCACAATACGATTGGGGTCATCTGCCGTCGGGTTCAGGACTTCGCCCTTATAGTTGGTCGGAATACCACCCATATTGTAATGGACCGTCGGCAGAACCGGGATCGGTTCCTTGGTCGCATCAACACCGGCAAAAATCTTGGCGGTTTCGGTAATACCCGGCAGGCGTTCCCACAGGACTTCCGACCCCAGATGCTCAAGATGCAAATGGATATATTCGCCATGTTCGCCAACACCACGACCATCGCGAATTTCCTGTGCCATCCCGCGCGATACAACGTCACGCGATGCCAGGTCTTTCACGGTCGGGGCATAACGTTCCATGAAACGTTCGCCTTCGGAATTGGTCAGATAGCCGCCTTCGCCGCGTGCGCCTTCGGTGATCAGGCAGCCCGAACCATAAATGCCGGTCGGGTGGAACTGAACAAATTCCATATCCTGAAGACCAAGGCCCGCACGGGCCACCATGCCATGACCGTCGCCGGTGCAGGTATGAGCCGAGGTGCAGCTAAAGAAGGCACGGCCATAACCGCCCGATGCCAGAATGGTCATCTTGGCGTTGAAACGGTGCATGATGCCGGTATCAAGATCCCATGCCACCAGACCGCGGCAGGTGCCATCTTCATCCATGATCAAATCAATGGCGATGAATTCAACAAAGAATTCAGCCTTGTGCTTCAGGCACTGCTGGTAAAGCGTGTGCAGCATGGCGTGACCGGTACGGTCAGCCGCGGCACAGGCACGTTCAACCGGGGCCTTGCCGTGATCGCGGGTGTGACCACCAAACGGGCGCTGGTAAATCTTGCCTTCGGCGGTACGCGAAAACGGCATGCCGTAATGTTCAAGTTCATGAACAGCGGGCACCGCATTGCGGCACATATATTCGATGGCATCCTGGTCACCCAGCCAGTCCGACCCCTTGACGGTGTCGTACATGTGCCACTGCCAGTGATCTTCCGACATATTGCCCAGCGACGCACCGATACCACCCTGGGCGGCAACAGTGTGTGAACGGGTCGGGAAGACCTTGGTGATGCAGGCGGTTTTCAAACCGGCCTCAACCGTGCCCAATGTAGCGCGAAGACCAGCACCACCGGCACCCATAACGACAACATCGTAGTTATGGTCAATAATTTTATAGGATTCTGTCATTGCTCAGGCTCCGGCAAAAACGATTCGCAGCACCGAAATAATCGCGGCAACGGTCATAAAGACCGCCAGGGCGCGGATCAGCAACATCGAAACAATTTCTGCTTTACGGTTATGCACATAGTCTTCGATCACAACTTGCAGGCCGAGAACGAAATGCCAGGCAACAGAGATGACCAGAAGGACCATCATGGTTGCGTGGAAATAACTGCTCAGCCAGGCCCGGACTGCATCGAATGATGCCGTGTGGCCAGCAAGGATCGAATAGATAAACCAAAGTCCCAGCGGCAGGTTCGCCGCAGCGGTGACGCGTTGCGCCCACCAGTGCGAAGAGCCGCTTTTGGCGGAACCGAGACCGCGTACACGGCCCAGATCGGATTGCATCTTCATAACAACCTTGTCCCCATTTGCCTGGATCAAACCAGACCGATAATCCAGGTGATGATGGTCAGCACGACTGCCGCGCCAAGAACGATCGGGTTGGACTTTGCCGCCCCTTCATTCGACAGGCCGCGACCGGTATCCCAGACGAGGTGCCGGAGACCGTTGCAGGCGTGATAGTAAAACGCCACTGTCCAGCCGAACAGCAGCAACAGACCAAACCACGAGGTGAAAAATGCCTGATAGCCCTCGAACGTATCCCGACCGGCGCCAGCGGCGATAAGCCACGACGCCAGGAATACGAAACCAATGGCAAGGCCAATGCCCATGATGCGGAACGAAATGGACATTTTGGCCGTCAGCGGGAGCCTGTACACCTGAAGGTGGGGAGACAGCGGCCGATTGGCTTTGCTCATAACGGAATTGCCTCTTCTCAAATAGCTGGCGGGAAAGCAGGGATTATTTACCCACGCACAGGGGGTAAGTCAATCTCAACGCCTTTGAAAACCAGAGAAATCTGCGAATTAACGCCATTTCTACCGTTGTTTTAGATTTGTTTCATATAGTTGAACGCAAGGCAATATCCCCCTTAGTCGGAGATATATGATGCTGTAACGCACCAAAACAGGTGTCATTGCGAAATTTTATTCTTTTTACGGATCAAGTGCGCTTTGGGATCAAAACAGTATGGTCAAAATCCAGTAACACGGCGGAGTCATATTTTCCGGCTTCATCGCGTAGCACAAATTCCGTCGCGCCACGGTTGCGCACTGCAACAAGCCTTACGCGCAGTGCGCCCACATCATCGCGCCCGGCAAGGCTGATTTTGTCGACAATTTCGGACCAGGCAAACACCGTATCACCGGCAAAAGCGGGGTTGGCATGGCTGCCGCCATTGATAGCCACAATTTTAAAGGCATTGCCCAGCCCGTTAAAGGACAAGGCCCGGGCCAGCGACATGATATGCCCGCCATAAATCAGCCGCTTGCCAAACCGGCCCTTATTGGCGGCAACCTGATCAAAATGCACTTTGGCGGTATTCTGATACAACCGGGTCGCAATCTGATGTTCGGCTTCTTCAATCGTCATGCCATCCACATGGTCGATCTTTTCGCCAACCTCATAATCTTCCCAGTAATGGGGGGCACCGGCCAATTCACAATCATATCCGGCCAGATCAAGCCCAACCGGCATCCGAAAATGGGCAGCATCAACCGTCGCGGCCAGGTCTGGCACAGCGGTGACAGGTGCTGGGGCATCAATATTGTTTTTATGCACCATGACCCAGCGGTTATAATCCACCACCATTTCACCATGCTGATTCGACCCGACCGAATTAACGTAAACAACCCCGGTTTTACCGTTTGAATTTTCTTTTAAGCCAATCACACGTGACACGGTACTAACGGTATCCCCCGCATATACCGGGGCACCAAACACCCCGCCCGCGTATCCCAGATTGGCCACCGCATTTAACGATATATCGGGCACGGTTTTGCCAAAAACCATATGAAACACCAGCAAATCGTCGACCGGGGCCCCTCGAAAACCAATGGCACCGGCAAATTCAGCCGAGGATTGAACGGCAAAACGTGGACCATATAACCCGGTATAAAGGGCGACATCCCCCGCGGTAATGGTGCGCGGAGTAGCATGGCGTAGCACCTGCCCGAGATGGAAATCCTCGAAATAATTGCCAGGATTATTTTTGGAGATCATCACCGAAAATTCCTTGTTCCCTACGCAAGACACCTGCGCATTAAGCCAATTCGACACACCTTCGCGACAGCAAATAACCCCGGCTCTCTATGGAAATAACGCATTAAGGACCGGTTAAACACAACACCGCCGCATGGCCTGTGCCACACAAAAGGGGATCAACGAGTATGCCTGCCAGACGAAGACCTTGTTGATCGGCTTCAATCAACAGGATTATGGTATAACCCCGGCTTCCCGACAATTCAGGTGGTTGCCATTGCTGCGATTTGATCGGCAAGAGCAACAAGGCGCTGCGCACTCACCACGTGCAGATTTTCAATCAATTTTCCATCAACCACCACAACCCCCTGTCCCTTCCCAACGGCATCCTGATGGGCCGCAATAATTTTGCGTGCCCAGGCCACCTCGGTCTCGCTTGGTTCAAAGGCTTTATTTACAGCAGCAATGGTTTTGGGATGAATCAGGGTTTTACCGTCAAAGCCCAGTTCGCGACCTTGTACACAGGATGCGTCAAAACCTTCATCGTCAGACAGATCAAGATGAACACCATCAAGAATGGCAAGACCATAAGCCCGCGCGGCGAGCATACACAGACCAAGGCTTGTGATCATGGGCAGGCGATCGCGCGTGTGGGCACAGTTCAAATCCTTGGCCAAATCGGATGTGCCCATCACAAACCCGCCCAATAACGGATGCGCCCCGGCAATTTCACGGGCGTTTAGCATCGCTAGCGGCGTTTCCATCATGCACCAGATACGCATGTTGTCATGCGCCCCTTCGGCCTGCATGATCGCCGCGACCTGACGAATGGTTTCCGGGCTTTCGACCTTGGGCAACAAAATGGCATCGGCCTTGCTGCGTGCCGTAGCAACAATGTCGTCATAGCCCCACGGGGTATTCAGGCCATTCACCCGCACCTGTATTTCGCGCGGGCCATATCCTCCCTGATCAAGGGCGGCCATAATTTGTTCACGCGCCACGGCTTTGGAGTCGGGGGCGACAGCATCTTCAATATCAAGGATAAGACCATCCGCCGGCAAAGCCCGTCCCTTTTCCAGGGCCCGCGCGTTGGAACCAGGCATATATAAAACGGATCGACGCGGACGCGATGAAACAGCCATCTAAAAGCCCCTGATTTGTAACTTTAGTATAAAATAAGACAACCAAACTTTAACAAAATTACCAAATTTTGCTGCGATGCGGCAAGTCGTATTTTTATATTCACCACACAATCAGTAGGCGAGGGTACACTTTTCGGGTGATATTCTAACCGCCATACCAGATTATACTGATATCGGAAAAAGTGATTTCCTCTCAACGGGATATTTATTTTCCCAATCGCCTTTTCCATAGCTTGCGAAGACAGGGATGCCTTCGTAAAAAGAAATGATATTGTTGTCAGACACGGTCAAACCGGCTGTGGATACAGGGGGTCCCATGCGCAAAAACTGCGTTCGCAATACCATTGCAGCACTGTGTACAACCAGCTTGCTTGCCGGATGTGCCAACCAGCAAGCGCCATCCTTTTTAAATGTGCAGCCGGACCAGAATGGCGCCTGCCAATTTAACGAGGCTGGATATGTTATTGGCGGCGCATTGCTGGGAGCCGGGCTGGGGCTTTTGGTCGGGGGCAAAAACCGGGGTATCGCCACGGTCGCAGGCGGCGCTGCCGGGGCATTGGCTGGCAAGGGCCTTCAATCCTATTTAACCAGTCGCTGCGAAAAGCTTGCTGCTGTGCAAAAGGAACTGCGCGAAACCCGGATGGGCATTGCGCGGGTGAATGTTCCGACCGGATCAACCTGGGCCAATCCCGATGCCAGCAACAGCAAAACCTCGGAAGGCTTGCTGGTCACCGTGGATAACAGCGGCATGTTTGCCAGCGGCGACGACAACCTTTCGCCGGCCGCCAACAGGGATATGCACAAAATTGCCGACACGTTCCGGGGTACAGACCGCAATATCCTGATTGTCGGTCACACCGACAGCACCGGCAGCCGGGCGCTAAATCTGGACCTGTCGCAACGCCGTGCGCGTACCGTTGGCCGCATTTTTGAACAGGAAGGTGTCGATAAAAACCGCATCTTCTACAAAGGTGCCGGAGAAGACCAGCCGATCGCCAGCAACACCACCGAGACGGGCAAGGCGCAAAATCGCCGCGTACAAATTATCGAGCTTGAAACCCGCGAAGCCATCATGGCATTTGCCAACCAGACCGAGACCGACCCGACATTGCCCGAGCGCGTAAAGGTCAATCAGGCCCCGGCAGATGTAGATGAACCGATTACAGCACCTGCCCCGCCCAAAAAATCAACTTCACCGCAAAAAACCACGCCCAAAGCGCAAAGCACGCCCCCTGCCTCGCAGGAAGCCATGACCAAACCGGGCTATCAGGTTGCGAAATCCGGGCATGGCATTGATTTTGGTGGCAAACCTGCCGAAACCATGCCCAACACATTATCGGGCAAAGCCGGTTTGCCTGATAAAGAAGACGAAGGTGTTCTGTCATCGCTTTGGCCTTTGGGGTCGGCCAAGGCATCGGAAACTACGCTGCCAACAAATATTGCCTGTATTGAAGATACCTATCGCCCGGTCGGGGCTGTTATGTCGCTTGCAAATGATCGCCCGGTTCACGAAACAGCCGATTATTTACCCGCCCTGTATTCGACCAGCTGGTACGATACGGTAAACAATCACCTGGTCGGGCTGACCAAAGTTGCCGTTTTGCAAAACGGCGGATCAGTCGACGGGGACCCGGACGTCTTCGTGTTTGAAAACTATAAAAAAGGCGACCAGAAACCGGCCATTAAAACCATCGGCCATGCCAGGTCCTATGTTGGAACAGACGGGGTGATGTATCGGGTATTTATGGATGGGGATGCCTGGCCTGTGCGCTGCATGGATGTGCTTTTTTCGCGCAAGGACCCGTTCGGCACCGCCGAAGGCCGCATTTATTATGACAGGGATGGTCATGTCTATGCCCGTGACATCGGTCTTGAAAAAGCAAAATGATTTTGGGGAATTCGGGGAATTAATCGATGCTTGACGAAATTTACGCCTTTGTTCTCGCCTACCGCGAACTTATCTCGATTGTGGTTCTGACAATTGTGCTGGTGGTTTTGCTTTTGAACTGGTGGGACGAAGTAAAACTGTTTGCCAAAAGTACATTTTACAGCATGCCGTTTATTGGCAAAACCCGGCGCCTGTCAAAGGATCTCAATATCCGCCGTGACGGCTGGTTTGCCTCCGAGCGGACCCTGTGTGAAGACTTCGCCGGTGACATTCGCAAAATTGCGGCTGATCCCGACATGTATGACAAAGCCAAAAGCTATCTGGGCAAAGTACAGGAACTGGGCCGCAACGAACTGGGCATTGGCATGCGCCTGTTGCTGATTGCCATGGTGTTTATCGAGGCCCTGGGTTTTGCCTATGTGCTGTCGGGCTATACCCTGCCCGGTGCCAGCGAGAAGTTACAGGTTCAGGGGGCGTTTGGCATTGCGTTCCTGATTTCCTGCGTCCTGGTGTTTTTCACCCACCAGGCGGGTCATGAGCTCCACAAACGTGGGCTTATCGGCAAGGTTCGAACCTGGTGGAACCACGACAGCAACCCCGACCGCCCCAATCTGATGGGCCGCACCAACAAGACAACTTTGGAAAATGATCATCTTGATGATGATGATCCCGCCTATCTGCAAATCCTGCATCGGCTTGACACCAATGCAACGGTAACCAAGGGTACCCCGATCTGGACGATTGTTGCCGTCATTGCCATTATCGGCGTTGCCTGCACGGCTACCTATGTGCGCTATGAAACATACAAGCAGGAAAAAACTGCCGAAACCACCGGTGCCCCTGCAGCCGACAACACCTTTTCGCTGGGCGATCTTATGTCCAACGATGATGCCCTGCCCGACCTGCTGGCCCAGCCGCAACAAAATGCCGATCAAAAAGCCTCGCAGGAACGCGAAGGCGCACGGGATGCCGCAAATTTGTCAACCTATGCCATTTTGGCGGCCCTGTTTATCCTGATTCAGATCATGGGGATCGGCATTGGTTTTAAAACCGGTTTTGCCGGCAAGGAAAGCAGTGAAGCCCGCCGGATCATTGGCAAATTTTCCAGCCGGGTTGCCTATGAAAGCTGGTTTGAACGCAAACGCGATGCCATTGCCCGCATTGCCCAAAAACACCTGACGAACCTGCAATCGCGCCTGACCGAACATGCAGCCGCCACCGGCGTTGACAAAACCCATCGTGACATTCTGCAATTTTCCGCCGATCGCCACTTCATGGAACATTATTACCAAAGCGAAGATAAAAGCTATCATGCGCGCCAGGCCCACGAAGCTGTAACCCGCAACACGCACGCGCAAAGCCGTGAAGCAGCAGCAACCAGCACGGCACCTGTCGCACCAAGCGAACCGGCGACATCTGCCCCGGTGGAAAACGCGACACCGGTAGCGCCGATGGAAACAGCCGAGCAAATGGAGCAACGTCTACGCGCAAAGATCAAACAGGAAATGGCCGAAAAGAAGGCCCGCGAAGAAGCAGAAAAAAAAGCCAAACCTGTAGAAACAGAAGAAGAAATGTATGCCCGTCTGCTCCGGGAAGAAGGCACGG
Source organism: Thalassospira sp. MCCC 1A01428 (assembly GCF_002115825.1). Taxonomy (GTDB): domain Bacteria; phylum Pseudomonadota; class Alphaproteobacteria; order Rhodospirillales; family Thalassospiraceae; genus Thalassospira. Next base: position 105,990 of record NZ_JFJZ01000011.1, read on the forward strand.
AAAACTAATGTCAACGCCGGAACGGAGGACAGAATGGCCAGACAATTAAACAGCTTTACCCGCACAGGTCTGGCGATGCTCGCAATTGCCGCCTCGTCGCTTGCCCTGATTTCCCCGGTACAGGCAGGAAGTGCGAAAATTGGCAGTTGTTACGACCAGGTTCGCATCAACGATGTTGAAACGCCCAGGCTGTCGCGCGACCTGTATATTGTTGTGGATCAGACCCTGATATTTGACAAAAAGCTGCAAGAAGATGCCTATCGAAAATTGCAGGATTTTGTCGAACCTGGCACCGCCTATCATGTCGTGACCTTTTCGGCCAATGCTGCCGGGCGCTATGCATCGGTTCTGATTAATGCACAGGTCGATACGCCGTTGGAAAATGACGTTCGCTATGACATTTCCAAAAAAACACTAACCCTGCTTGATGCTTGCCAGAAGAAACAGGCCCTGCTTGCCAAAAAAGCACTGGGGCAGGCTTTGTTAAAGGCATTTGGCGATGCCAGCACTGAATTACCCCACACCGAATTGATGGGGAACCTTGCCAATATCTCGCGTAATCTGGCCGGGGCATCCGACATTGCCGATAAGTACCTGGTTGTGATTTCGGACATGATCGAAAATTCCGATCTGCTGTCATTCTATCAGGCGGGAAACCTGGAAAAAGCCAATACCGACGCCCATTTTGAAAGCTATGCACAAGCCGGGGCGATTGGTGACTGGCAACAGGCCAGGGTTTACGTCATCGGTGGTGGCTATGCCCCGGATGGCAGTTACTGGTCATCCGCGCAGCTTAAAATTCTGCGCGATTTCTGGACCAGCTATTTTGAACATTCAAATGCCCGCATGATGGAATTTGGCACCCCGTCGCTTTTGGGCAATATTGGCGATTAATGCCAAAAACCCAGAACAGGCGTGCCTCCGTTATCTTTCGTAACTAACGAAAAATGCTAACAAAACAGCCCTGAATTATTTTCAGGGCTGTTTTGCTATCCAATTAACAAGCGCCATTAAAACAGCTTACTCAGGCGTTCACCCTTGCTGCTTATGATATCTTTGCCATCCTCTATCACACGAACGGTCGCGCTCCGCCCGGCAACCAGCCGCACATCGGCGGGAACATCCTGCAATGTAACGCGCACGGGTACACGTTGTGCAAGGCGCACCCAGCTAAATGTAGGTTTAATATTGGCCAGGCTGCCGGTGGCACCTGTGCGTTCGCTATCCTGAATACCGGCTGAAATGCTGGCGACGTGGCCGTAAATGGGGTGTTCTTCCCCCATTAACTGCACCTCGACACGGTCGCCAATGGCAATGCGCGGCAATTTGGTTTCTTCAAAATACCCGGCAACATAATAGGAATTCGCATCAATCAGTGCGGCAATTGCATTGCCCGCCCCCACATAATTGCCGGGTCGCATTGAAAAGTTGGTCAATGTGCCGTCAACAGGGGCGCGGACTTTGGTACGCTTCAGGTTCAGTTTCACCAGGTCAAGGTCTGCCTTCGCCAGTTCGACAGCAGCATTGGCCGTTGCCAACGCCGTACGCACCTGTTCCTTTTTCTGGCGTGAAACGGCATCACTGCTAAGGTTGCGATAACGTGCAACTTCGCGTGCGGCCTGGTCCTTGCTCGCAACAGCGCTATCTAACCGGGCCTGCGCCTGGCTTACAGCCACTTCAAACCGGGCAGTATCGATTTCAAACAATAAATCACCCGCCTTGACCTGCTGGTTATCGGTCACATCCACCTTGCTGACCAAACCCGATACATCAGGGGCAATAGCCACCACATCGGCACTGATACGCCCGTCACGCGTCCAGGGATCGTTCATATAATAATCCCATAACTGAATACCTGCGACCACGGCAGCTGCGACCAGAACCCCGGACAGCACAAACCGCCCGATCCATGAAAACCACTTTTTCATAATTCACCTATCGAACAAAAATCGCCGTGATCCCGGCCAGCAGTAATACAAACAGCGCCAGATCGATCAGGGCCGGATGGAATGTGGTGCGGTAAAAACCAACCCGCACCAGAACCTTGCGCAGAACAATCAGGCTGCACCACGCCGCAATCGCAAACACCAGAAAACCCGGTAAATACACACCATATAAATCCACCATCGCACCGATCATGCCCGTCCCTCCAGACTTGCAGGTACAATGTCATTCGCACATGACAACGGCAGGGTAATGCGCTGAAAACCATGTCCGAAATCGGGCTCGCCATTGCGGGCAAGCACCCGGCGCATCGCCACCAGCGACACCACCAGCCTGCGTTTAAAGTTATGGTCCATGTCCATCTGTGCCGGTTTTGCCGCATTCCGCATGTCCCGTGATGCCACCAGCCCAACGAGGCCGTCGGCAAGGCACGACACGTCCTGTCCTTGCGGTTGATCTGCGGTTGCCTGCATCAGGATTTCGTCAAGCAAGGTTAAAAGCTCGGCGTCGGGCTTACGGTCAAAATCATGGGTTCTAAGGTCAAAATGATTGGCCATCCCGCCCAGGAAACGATCAAGCAGATCGGCGATATCGCCGTTCACCCCTTTGCGAACCCGACGCAAATCAAACAGGTTGGCCGCAATGGAGACTTCCGGCATTGCGCGCATCAACTGGCCCCGATGGTTTGGGGCCAGGGCCAGTTTCGGCAAGATCAAACCCTGACGATCCAGCAAGCGACGCAGCACTGTCATACGCGGGGCAACACGGTCAAACCGCGCCAGATTGGCAAGGTCGCGCCAATTGGCCTGCAACAGGCGGCGAATGGAATGATCCGGCGTCATGGAGCGCATCATCGCCGTTACAATTGCCGCCACAGCAAAGCCGGAAACCATGGCCACCGCCCCGTCAATCGAACTGGCAAAGTTACCGCTATAACGGGTGGAAATGTTAAGCAACATCACCGTATTAACCGCCATTGGCAGCGCAAAGATAAACGTTTTGGGTGACGGGATCAGCAAGCCGATGAGCAGCAAATAGGGGGCAAAAACGGCAACCAGCAACGGAAAACCATCAATGGCAGGCAGCACGGCATAGCCATAAAACAGCGTTACCACCACCGAAAACAGGGTATAGGTGATAAAGCCTTTTTGGGCGGGTACCGGGTCATCGAGAAATGACAATATACTGGTGCCGACAGCGGCCATCATCGCGGCCGAAGAACCATTGGGCCAACCGGTTTCAACCCAGATCAAACAGACCGCCAATGTCGCAAGGGTCGCGGTCAAGCCCGAGCGTAACGCCAAACCATAATCCACATGCAACGAAGCTTTGTCGCCCGGGTCTCGCCAGCGGTCCACCACCGTTTGGGGAACCCGCCCTTCGCGGATGCCAGCCCATAACAACTGGCAATCGTCGTAAAAACCAATCAGTCGATGCAAACGCACACACAGATTGATCACCAGAAGATCATGCCAGTTACGATTAACCTCGTAATGGCGGGCCAATTCGGAAATATCGTTGTGCAACCGGTTAATCCGGGTCCGGTCAAACGGATCGGCATTTCCATCCTGTATCCAGGTATCGATGCTGCGCAACAGAACGGCAACATTTTGGGGGATGCCAGGACCTGTTGCCGCCAGTGCATTGATCCGGTCATGCAGGCTGTAAAGGGATGGCAATAAAGCCGCCATGGCATTTTGCAATGCCTGCAACGGACGCGTCATCCCGTTCAGGGACGAACGTTCATAACCAACATGAACGGCAAGACCATGTATTTCGCCAATATCGGCAATCAGTTTAATACGGTCCTCATGCAATTTTTCATCATCATGGTCACCGGCAAAACTTAAACCCGCAAGATCGCGCACATCTTGCAAGGCACGATCAATTCTTGCGGCCAACACAGGCCCCAGATGACGTGGAAACACCACATGACTAACAAGTGTGGCACAAATAATGCCCAGACTGATTTCCTGGACCCGGGCAACAGCAACGTCAAAAACAGTGCCGGGGTCGGTAACACAGGGAAAACCGATAATGGCAGCGGTATAACCCGCCAGCATAAACAGATAACTACGCGGGGTGCGGTCAAGGCGCGACAGATACAGACATAATCCAACCCAACCCGCCATCATCAACGACAGTAAAACCGGTGCATCCACCAAATTGGGCACCAGCGCCACGGCGAAAACCGCGCCAATTATGGTGCCAACCACGCGATATACCGCCTTGGATGCCAAAACCCCGGTTAACGGATTGGCAATGATATAAACAGTTGCCATCGCCCATACCGGGCGGTCCAGATCAAATGCCAGCGCAATAAACAGGGCAAGCATACCGGCAACAAAGGTTTTGGCCGAAAACAACCAGTCATCCAGTCCCGGCCGGGAGGCAAGAATATTTTTTAACATCACATCCCCTAACCGTTATTGTCTTGCGGGTCCTTGCCTTCGCGACAGGTCAATCTGGCCAGCAGCTGCTTTAGAACCTTCAGGGTGGTTTCAAGGTCGCCATCATCAATTTCAGCCGTAACGTTATCGCGGACACGGGCCAGAATTTGCTCGATCTCGGTTGCCTTGATCGCCCCTTGCGAGGTGAGGGATACCATTTTCGCCCGCCGGTCTGACGGGTCGGCAACACGGCGCACCATGTCGTCGGCCTCCAGCGCATCAATCACACGCACCAGCGATGGGCCTTCAACACCAATTTCCTCGGCAATGGCGCCTTGTCGTACGGTGCCACCGCGCCGATGCAACACAATCAACGGTAATGCCGTGGTTTGCGACAAGCCGTGCGCTTGCAGGGCATGGTCGATCTCGCGACGCCATTTTCGCGCTGTGTTAATCAGGGCGCTGCCAATGGTCAAATGCTGGGAAAAGGGATCAAAATCTGTCATGCAAAAAAGGTAGCATTGAATTAGTTTGAATCCTATCTATTTTAATTCCAATCAGGCATGCCATCAACGCATGGCATAACGAACCCTGGATTTGCAGATAAGCTCTATTACCGCCGCGACCATTGCGGGCACCAATGCGCACCAACAAGCGTTTGTGGAAAGCGCCCCCCCCCCCTCAAATGAACCTGATTGATGCACTGGCTGCCTGCCGTACTGCTTACAGTGCAAAGACAGAATTATACAAAAGCCGAGATTTCCGAGTGGTAGCTCACCTATCGGCGTGTGTGGGGGGGGAAGAACAGACAGATTAACCGGTTTGAAAAACAGGATTTCGTAAAATTCCACACGGCTTTGCCACGCCGGACGCATGCGTTTACCAAACACCCGTTATTGCACCGCACCCGGCCCTTACACGGAAGGCAATCGTCGGTAAAACTGCTTTATTGCAGGGGATTACCAAAAATGGCAGGCAGTATTTGCTGAGTAAAAGGAGATACATCATTTAGCGGCCGACCATTGGTTAGAAAAACAATGGCTGTTTTTTGCTTGGGAAACCACGATATTTCAGCACTATAGCCAAAATAGGTGCCATCATGCCCCCAAACCGGCCCCCAGTCGCTTTCCCCAACCATAACGCCATAGCCATACGCCCCGTTACCGGCAAACATGGTATCAGTTGTCATGCGCTCAATTGCCTGGGGGCCCAACAAGGTACCATCAACAAAAAGCCCCCGGATAAAAGCCAGCATATCGCGCGCGGTTGAAACAACCCCGCCATCAGCCAGATGGTCGCCCACATCATAACCGGTGACGTCTTCAAGATTCCCGTCACCATCGCCATCGTCATATCCGCGCGCAAGATCAGCATCACGCGGGAAACTGCCAAAACTGGTCGCGTCCATTTCCAGCGGAGTAAAAATGCGTTTTTCAAAAACCTCCTCGATTGAGGCCTGTTCGATCTGCTCGATGATATAGCCCAGCAAGATATAATTGCTGTTGGAATTGGCATATTCGCTTCCAGGCGAAAAAACGGGATCGCGATCGGCGATCAACGGCAAAAGCTCGGCATTGCGCCATCCATGCCGGGGTTCACGCCCCACCAGTTCAAAAAAGAAATCACCGTCCAGATAATCGGGGATGCCGGAACTGTTATGTAAAAGGTCAATCAGGGTAGCCTGTTTGACGTTGGCGATGGACTGGGCATATTCGGGTGGCAGCCAACGCGCCGGATGATCCGACAGCTTTAACCGTTGTTCGGATGCCAGTTGCAGGATCACGACCGACGTCATCATCTTGGTTAAAGATCCGATATAGAACCGCTCCGCCCCACGCATTTTCCGGCTTGGGGCGACATGGGACAAGCCTGCCGCGGCAAAACGACTGCTGCCATCCTGATAGGCAATACCGACAACGGCGCCGGGCAATCCGGCCTGGGTGATATAGGCCTGCAAAAAGACCTGCAGCGGATCGGCCTGTTTTTGTGTTTGCGAAAAGGCCGGTTTACCACAACCAGCAAATGCAAAAAAAACAATTGCGAACAAAACAGGGCCCAAAGCCGCCATTTGGCCTGCCCGTGCCCCTATATGCCACCACCGATCACGCACCGCTTCTGTCCCCCGACTGAAATCACAGCCTTTTCACTATGGACAGCATTTGCCTGCAATCAAATTAAAAATTCAACGACTATTGGTACACTGCAGCACGTTTCACGCCTACTGTGCCAACCGGATCGTATCAATATCGGCAATCCGGCGCTCCAGCGCGGCAAGAAGGTCAGGGGTTCGCACAACAACCGGGTCCTCGCCGGTATCATCAATGGCGGGTTCAATAACCGAGGTTTCGGGACCAATGGTAACGCTATAGGCATTCATCACAATGTCATCTTCTGCACCGCTCTGCCCGGCGCGGACAGGCTGATTTATGATGCGATCGCGAACATATTCGGCCTTTTCACGAGACTGTTGAATATCAAGCACCAGAAATGCCGTGATACGCGCATGACCAACATTACTTGCATCCCGTCCCGGCCAGTCCGGTACAGCAGAATAAGGCCCACCTAATACTTCACCCATCAAAACCTCCTGTTGAGGCAAACGACACGCCAGCATTTTAATCCTAAACAAATGAAAAAGACAGCTCCGGCAAGGCGGCGTTTTCCTGGCCACCAGACGGAGCTGCCTTGCGGCAGGTTACGGTGCGACGTTAATCGGAAAGGCTGTATTAATTGCGGTGCCCGATATCGCCATTGCGACTGAGAAACGCAATGACGCATCTTTACCAACACAATATTTTCCAGCATCAGCCACCGGTAATGGTTCAGGCCGGTTATAACCGCATTTGGTCCATCCCGGCGCCCCTGCCGGGCAGGCTGCCTCGAGATGATCGGCAGCATATGTGATTGTTTCCTCGATCTGGGTTTGACTGCAATCATCGGGGAACAGGGTTGAAAACTTCGACGGGTTGGAAGGATTGGCAGCCCCGGCCCGGGCGCTATTCCAAAAAACCGTGGCATCATAAATGCCATTGGCATTTTCCGAACCCGGCGTCACGTTCACGGCAGAAATGGTTGCCGGGTTAACAGCCCCCGGGCGTGAATGAAAACCGACAAACCGGTTTTTAGCATTCACCTCGCCGCAAAAAACATGTTCAAGATTGATAGAATAAGCCCCGCTGCTATGCCCCTGCCCCGGACATGCAACCTGCGCCTGTGCTTTATTTCCCGCACAGACCAACAAAACAGCCAACAACATGGCAGTGCCAGTTAAAACCCGGCCTGCCGTTAATAGGATATACATTTGACGCCCCCGTCATGTGTTAAGAATACGTGCCGGTCGACGACCAGCCACACCCAACGACGCCAGCGCCCTATAACTGTGAAAATTCCAGTCCAATCCGCAGGGCCAATACACTGGCAGGTTCAAACCGCATGGGTTCACCGCCCAACTTGCCGCCATGCCATTGAGCCTTGGTAAGGACAAATGCCCCCAAGGGCAAATCGTGGCTGGTTTTGAAATTCACCAGCGCACGAACTTCCTTTGGTTTGCGAATGGCATCGTCGCGCCACATACAGTGATAGGCAAAAAGCGGCGTTCCACTACGGCGGTCCAAAAATACAAACGGCACTTCATAATGGCCCCAGCGCGCATAAAACAGGCTTTCCATACCCGTACTGGATGCCAGAAACTGGGTTTGAATGGCGGTTTCCACCAACCGGGTCACGGTATCTTCGCCTTCGGCGCGGCCACCAATAAGGCCACTTCGCAAACCGGGGTGAATCAGATGTACCTTAAAGGCAACAGCGCGCTGAAACGGTTTGGCATCCTGATCGATCCGTTCCAGCCGACGTACCAGCCATGCACTTTCCAGATATTCGAGATACCGGCGCAGGGTGTTTTTTGCCAGGTCAAGTTCGCGCGCCAGGGTTTCAATCGAAAATTCGGCCCCGGTATTATAAGCCAGCAAAACAAACAGGCGATGCAGGTCTGACGGGCTGGAAATGCCATGCAAACCGGGCAAATCGGAATGAAGGGAACGATGAATGGCCCCGGCTTCGCCATTGCGATCATGAAAACCGCCTTCGTTGATGTAATCTTCAAACAGGCGGTTTAATTCAATCAGACCATCGGGCACATCTGTTGTAAAGCGCCCCGCATTTGGCGGTTCGGGCAAAACATCGGCAGGTTTAATGCCTTGCTGCCCCAAATATTCGGCAAAGCTGAAGGGGGGCAAAAACAATGTGGTCAAATGGCTGCGATTTTCGGCATTAGGGGCCAGCGCACTGACGGCAACCACGCGCAACATCGGGTCGGCTTGTAACAACTTGGCAAGCTGGGCCTCCCAGTCGCGCTGATAGGATACTTCGTCGATAAACAGCCATAACGGATGATCGGCCGAAATCCCGCGCGAAGCCCGCAACAGGCGCGGCAGCCGGGAAATATCAAGTTCCAGAAATAACGGATGTTCCAGCGAAACATAACAGACATGGCGGCGCGGGGTATCGCCGTCGAGTAATTGCGACACGGCCTGACGCAGCATCACGGTTTTGCCCACACCACGCGGCCCGGTTAACAAAACGGCCTTATCACCGTCGCCACGTTCAATCGCATTCCAGAACCGCTTAAAAAATGCCCGTTCCGGCAGATTATGAACCACATCATCAGTGATGCCATCCCACCACGGATTATCCAGCATCAATCGACGCAGAAAATCCGGCTCACCAGGATGTTCAACAAAAGTCGCCATAAACCGCCCCCACAGCTTGCCAGTGACCGCTATCGCATCGGCAAAATAACGCCAGCAACAACACCCAAATTAGGATTAGTCATAAACCTTATTCTGATATTTTTTAACAAATACTTGTCAAACGCCGATTCTTTTGCCCATTACCCACAAAAAACGGATCGCCTGCCGGGGAGGCAAGCGATCCGACGGACCGATCTGCTATGCGGGAAGGCACAAGTCCTGGGGAAGACGCGAGAAAGACTGACCCGACAACGGGAGCGCCAACTGCATCTCGGTCCTTTTGCACCGGCCAGGCGGGCGGGGGAGGCTTACCAGCCGATGCAAACCGGAGATTTGGTAATCAGAACAACAAAACGGACAAATTATTTGTCAGGTTTTGTATCCGGGCCGGGAATATCGCCCTCATCAGGCTGGCCGGTTACATTCTTGCCGGGCTTGCCGGTGCCTTGGGCACCGTCGGCCTTGCGCATCCGTTCCAGCTCGGAAGATAAATTATAGTCACCCGAGGCAACATAACCTTCCATATGGCCAGTCCGGCGTTCAAGGTCGTCAAACTTGGCGCGCAATTCATCCATCCAGGGTTCTTCATAATCAACCCCGAAAGTCGGATGCTCTACCTTATCAGAAGCCGCATCGTCACCCGCTGTTGACCCGCTTCGTGCCGAAGTGGCCCCACCGGACGACCGGCGGGAATGACGACCCAGAAAACCGAACCATTCCGGATGATGAACATAGGACCAGGCGGCAATAAACAGGAACACGCCGACGGGGAAGCTGAAAATCAGCGTTGCGATCCAGGCGACAAGCACACCTTTGCGCGGAATTCCGAATTTTTCAGAGATGCCGGTAATCGTGCTTTTGATCGGCCCGGACCGGTGCGGGCCATTATGATGCCCACACCCGCCCTGGCTGTGGCTTTGGTCACGCCCCCGGCGAAAACGACACCCGCCGCCGGTATGATTATGATGCCTGTTATTAAAGTATCGTGCACCGGCAGCAGCTTGCTCGGCAGTCATATCCTGTTCCTCCATTCGGCAACCTCTGCATCCAGAAGACTCTCCAGTGTCGCAACACGGCCCTCAAGGCGCTCCGCCTGCAATTTCAGACGGGCCATTGCTTCCTTGTGCTGCTGACTTTCCGCTGGCGGAACTTCCTGACGTTCAGCTTTCATACGTTTCCACACGGTAATGTAATGAAAGATCACCCAGATTGGCCCGACAATAGAAATAAACACAATCAATGGAACGGCAAAAACCCACATAAGCGCCCTTTAACTGATCAGGGTTCGATCATGCCACAACTGGTCATGATCGCCGGCTGCGAACACCAAAATGCCCGCACACTGAATTAGTTGTCTTTATTGACCCGTTCCTTCAAGGCCTTCAGGTCATCTTCGATCCCAAGTTCCGCTTCAAGATCGCCGAACTGCTCGTCTAGCGATTTGGCACGACCCATATCATAGGAATCTGCACTGGCTTCAAGTTCGTCAATTTTACGTTCCATTGCCTCATACCGCAGCAAGGCATCATCGATCTGGCCATTATGCAGTTTTTCGCGCATTTTGACCCGTTTTTCTGCGGTTTTCATCCGAATTTCCACCGCACGCTGCTTGCCTTTGGCTTCGTTCAGTTTGTTGTGCAGTTTGTTCAGATCTTCGTCAAACTTACCCAGTGTTTCTTCGATCACTTCAAGCTCACGTTCCAGTACCACCGATTGCTCAGCCAAACGACGACGCGCCATCAGCGCCCCCTTGGCCAAATCATCACGGCCCTTGGAAACCGCAAATTCGGCTTTTTCTTCCCATTCATTCTGGCCGTCATGCAGCTTTTTCAGCTTGCGTTCGACTTCCTTTTTATCCGCAATGGCCTTAACGGCACTGGAACGGACTTCAACCAAAGTGTCTTCCATTTCCTGAATCATCAGGCGCACCATCTTTTCCGGGTCTTCGGCCCGGTCCAGCAGCGAATTGATATTGGCATTAACGATATCGGACAAACGCGAGAACACGCCCATTGCTCGATCTCCTGTTGGGGGATGTAAACTCTTCTGCCCTTCTATTGCAGGCAGCGTGCCAACTTTATGTTTTCATAAAAATCAATAACTTACAGATCAATCGCCATTTTTGATTAATATTTATCGCGACATTTATAGTGTTTTCCGATAACGTTTTTCGCGAAATGGACACCAGATCACAACCTATATTGGGCGAAGACCCCCGTTTTTTGGCAGCCCTGGAGCATGTTTCGCGCCTGGCACCAATTAATCGCCCGTGCCTGGTGATTGGTGAACGCGGGTCGGGCAAGGAACTGCTTGCTGCCCGCCTGCATTATCTTTCCACACGCTGGGGCGGGCCGCTGGTCAAGGTCAATTGCGCGGCACTAAGTGAAACCTTGCTTGATACCGAATTGTTTGGCCACGAAGCCGGGGCCTTTACCGGGGCTGCCAAACGCCACACGGGCCGGTTTGAACGCGCCAATGGCGGCAGCATCATTCTAGATGAAATTGCCACCGCCAGCCCCATGGTGCAGGAAAAATTGCTGCGCGTTGTCGAATATGGCGAAATTGAACGGGTTGGCGGCAGCGAAATTATTGATGTTGATGTCCGTGTGATTGGCGTTACCAATGAAAACCTCAAACACCTGGCGGCACAGGGAAAATTTCGCGCCGATTTGCTTGACCGGCTGGCATTTGACGTAATTGCCGTGCCGCCCTTGCGCGAACGGCCGGACGATATATTACCGCTGGCCGAACAGTTTGCCCTGGAAATGACCAAACGCTTGTCACGCCAGGTATTTTCAGGCTTTAGCAAACATGCCACACAACAATTGCAAAATTACGACTGGCCCGGAAATGTGCGCGAATTGCGTAACGCCGTTGAACGCAGCCTGTATATGTCTGACGACCCGGAGGGCCCGCTGCCCCATATCGTACTGGACCCGTTTGCCGGAATCTGGAGCGAAACGAAGGCAGACTTTGCAACACCATCAACAAACACGCTGCCTGCCATAGCCGCCCCATCGCCCACATCGAATACAACCAACCCTGCACTGGATTTCAAGGCAGCGATACGTGACTACGAAATTACCCTGCTTGAACATGCAATGCACCAAAGCCACAACAACCAAACCGAAGCTGCCGAAATGCTGAAGCTGAATTATCACCAGCTTCGCCGCTTGCTGGAAAAACACGACTTGCTGCCAACAAGATAAAACCAACATGTATCAGCCCCGTACCCCAGGCTATTCCAGGTATGACGCCATTAAACGCTGGCACCTGACATTCTGGTTTGCGAACAAAAATCACGTCAGATAGATGGCTTATGGCTGCGCGAACCTAGCCAATTTCTACATGATGCCTTGCCCCGGGCGCAGAAATTTCTCAGTCGTTTTTCATCGCCGCCACCACCAATGATCGCACCTTCGCCACAGGAACCGTTCCATGCCCAACCCGCAAAACAATAACCCGCAAACTGCCCTGCGCGCTGTTTACATGCGCGGCGGTACCAGCCGGGCACTGTTTTTCCACGAAAAAGACCTGCCCGCAGCAGGTCCAGCCCGTAATGCCATGATATTGGCCGCCATGGGCAGCCCCGACCCGCACAAACGCCAATTGGATGGTATGGGCGGTGGCATTTCGTCATTGTCAAAAATTGCCATCATCGGCCCGGCAAGCAGATCGGATGCCGACATTGATTACACCTTCGGCCAGGTCGCGGTTGATACCGCCGTGGTGAGCTATAAGGGAAATTGCGGCAATATTTCATCGGCGGTCGGGCCGTTTGCCATCGATGAAGGGCTGATACCCCCCGACAGCAGCACACAGGCAACCGTGCGCATCCATAATACCAATACCGGCAAAATCATTGTTGCGCGTTTTGCCCTGCAAAATGGCAAAGCGGCAGTTATGGGGGATTTTGCACTGGATGGTGTGGCGGGTACGGCAAACCCGATTGCACTGGACTTTCTAAATCCCGGCGGATCCTCCACCGGTCATATCCTGCCCACCGGCAACGTAACCGATCAGATCGAAACAGAAGGATTTGGCCCGCTTGAGGTTTCGCTGATCGATGTGAGCAACCCGGTAGCCTGCTTGCGTGCAAGCGATCTAAACCTGACCGGCAGTGAAAGCCCGGCTGACTTGACCGCCATGCCGAACCTTCTGGAACGGATTGAAACGATCCGCATCGCTGCCGCTGTCAAGATGGGATTATGCAGCGCCGAAGAAGCCCGCACCACATTGCGCAACCTGCCGCAAATTGCAATTGTGTCCGCACCATCACCGGGCAACAACGCCCATATCACGGTCCGCATGATTTCTGCCGGACAGGCCCATTTGGCAACGCCGCTTACCGGGGGCATGTGCCTTGCCGCTGCCATGCGTATTCCTGCAACAATCGCCAATCGCACGGCGCATCTTCCCGTCGACCCGGCTCAACCGCTTAATATCAGTCATCCGTCTGGCACCTTGACTGTCGATGCAACCATTTTAACCACCCCGGAACTACACATCCCGTCAGTAACAGTATATCGCAGTGCGCGGCGACTTATGCAGGGCGAGGTTTTAGTGCCGACCCATCGCATTTAACGCAATCAGGCCAAAATGGTCTAGTCCGCCAGCGACCGTGCAATCACCATGCGTTGAATATCGGATGTGCCTTCATAAATCTGGCAAACACGCACATCGCGATAGATGCGCTCCAGCGGAAAGTCTTTAAGGTAGCCATACCCGCCGTGGATCTGGATCGCCTTGGAGCAGACTTCTTCGGCCATTTCGGATGCAAACAGTTTTGCCATGCAGGCCTCGGTCAGGCAGGGCTTACCGTCGTCACGCAACTGTGCCGCACGATGGACCAAAAGGCGGGCGGCATCAATTTTGGTCGCCATATCGGCCAGACGAAAAGCAACCGCCTGATGGTCAATTATCTTTTTGCCAAATGTTTCGCGTTCATTGGCATAATCACGGGCGGCATCAAAGGCGGCACGCGCCATGCCCACCGATTGCGCAGCAATGCCAATGCGCCCGCCTTCAAGATTGGCAAGGGCGATTTTATAGCCCTGCCCTTCGGCCCCTAGCATGTTTTCGTCGGGCACCCGGCATTCAACAAAGGTAATCTGGCAGGTATCAGATGCGTTTTGGCCCAGTTTTTCTTCGGTTCGCGATACCACATAGCCCGGCGTGTCGGTCGGCACGATAAAGGCGGAAATACCGCGTTTTCCGGCTGAAGGGTCAGTCACGGCAAACACAATGGCGATATCACCTTCGCGGCCTGATGTGATGAACTGTTTGGCCCCGTCAATCACCCAGTGATCGCCATCGCGAACGGCCCGGGTTTTAAGGGCACTGGCATCGGACCCCGCCTGTGGTTCGGTCAGGCAAAACACGCCAATTTTTTCACCAAGCGCCATAGGCACCAGAAATTCCTGTTTCTGGGCCTCGGTGCCGAATTTTAAAATCGGCATACAGCCAACCGAATTATGCACCGACATAATCGTCGAGGTCGCGCCGTCGCCTGCGGCGATTTCTTCTAACGCAAGCGCATAGGACACATGGTCCATGCCTGCCCCGCCATATTGTTCGGGAACCAGCATGCCCAAAAAACCAAGCTCACCCAGTCCGTTAATCGCTTCGGCGGGGAAAATATGGTGCGCGTCCCATTTTGCCGCGTGAGGTTTTAATTCGTTTTCGGCAAATTCACGCGCGGTATCGCGCACCATGATCTGATGTTCTTCCAACCGCATGGCGGCTCATCCTCCCGATTGGGCGACATTACCGGCCATACGATCGCAACGGGGATACCCCCAAAGACCAGGCCAGGTTTATTCTTCGCCCTGAACAAATTCATCCTGCGCCGCATTATAGCGCCACAGAACCCCTTCTTTCATGCCATACCACCACCCGTGCAGGGTAAGGTCACCAGCTTCAACCCGTTCCTTGATGAACGGGAACGTCATCAGATTTGTTAGCGAATTACGGATCGAATGACGCGATACCTTGTCCACATCCGGTCCGTGGTGAAGGCAGCATTTCGCCATGCTGACCCATTCACCGATAAAGTCACGCTCAGGAACCTTTCCCGCTTCTCCATGCTCGACCAGTGCCTGAATCCCCCCACACGCCGAGTGACCCAAAATCACGATATCGTTGACCTTAAGGTCCCGAACCGCAAACTCGATGGCAGACGACGTGCCATGATAATTTTCGTCGGGCTCATAAGGCGGGACAAGATTGGCAACATTGCGGATGACGAACATTTCGCCCGGCTCTGCATTGGTCAAAATGGCGGGATCAACGCGTGAGTCCGAACAGGCAATCAGCAACACTTCCGGCTTCTGACCCATATTGACCAAATCTTCAACGCGCTCAGGGCGCTGTTCGTAATACATCGCCCTGAAGCTTTTGAAACCGGCCAGCATCCGCTCGACAGTGCTTTTTGCCATCGTGTCAATTCCCTGTGTTGAAATACTCTCTCGTGGCACAAAATAAGAGTAATCCACCGGCTTGGGTAGCCCCGAAAAGACAGTTTTTAGAATTTCTCTAAAGTGATCAGATCAGCTCCACCGCCATTGCAGTGGCTTCGCCGCCGCCAATACACAGCGATGCAACACCCTTTTTGCCCCCGCGCGCCTGAAGGGCATGGATCAAAGTAACCAGCAATCGTGCGCCTGTTGCCCCAATCGGATGCCCAAGGGCACAGGCCCCGCCATTAACATTGACCTTCGCGTGGTCCAGCGACAAATCGCGCATCGCGGCCATGGCAACCACGGCAAAGGCTTCGTTGATTTCCCATAAATCAACGTCATCGACATTCCAGCCGGTTTTTGCCAGGACCTTGCGAATAGACTCTATCGGTGCCGTGGTAAACCAGCACGGTTCCTGGGCATGGGTGGCATGAGCAAGCACACGAGCCAGCGGTTTCAGGCCACGTTTTTCGGCTTCGCTTTGGCGCATCATCACCAATGCGGCCGCCCCGTCGGAAATGGATGCCGAATGCGCCGCCGTTACCGTACCATCCTTGCGAAAAGCCGGGCGCAAGGCAGGAATTTTTTCAGGGTTGGATTTGGGCGGTTGCTCATCGGTAGAAACAACAACATCACCTTTGCGGGTTGAAACTGTAACCGGGGTAATTTCACCTTCAAACTGACCGGTTTTAATGGCTTCCTGCGCACGGGTAAGCGATGCAATGGCATATTCATCCTGTGCGTCGCGGGTAAAGCCGTATTTATCCGCCGTGTTTTCGGCAAAGGTCCCCATGGAACGGCCTTTTTCATAGGCATCTTCCAAACCGTCCAGCGCCATATGGTCATAAACCTGTGAATGACCATATTTGTTGCCACCACGCATATTGGGCAGCAAATACGGCGCATTGGTCATGCTTTCCATACCGCCCACCACCATCGCTGTGGCACTGCCAGCCAGCAAAATGTCATGAGCCAGCATCGCTGCTTTCATGCCCGATCCGCACATTTTATTAATCGTTGTCGCCCCCGCAGCACGCGGAATACCGGCATTCCAGGCTGCCTGGCGCGCGGGTGCCTGTCCCTGCCCGGCAGGCAGCACATTGCCCATTATCACTTCATCAATGTCATCAGCCGAAACATTGGCGCGTTCCAGTGCGGCTTTGATAGCAAAGCCACCCAGTTCAGCCGCAGTCAGACTGGCAAAATCACCCAGCAAACCGCCCATCGGGGTACGGGCACAGGAAACAATTACAACCGGATCATTCTTCATCAAAATCCCCTTTATTCGGGAGAACAAAATTTATATCGCGAAAATTATGGCAATTACGCCGTTTCACCAAATAATTCACGGCCAATGAGCATACGGCGGATTTCGCTGGTGCCTGCGCCAATTTCGTAAAGTTTGGCATCGCGCAGCAACCGGCCTGTGGGATATTCGTTAATATAGCCATTACCACCCAGCGCCTGGATCGCCTCCAATGCCATCCATGTCGCTTTTTCAGCGGCATATAAAATCACCCCGGCCGCATCCTTGCGCGATGTTTCACCGCGATCACAGGCCTTGGCAACTTCGTACACATAGGCACGGCAGGCATTCATGGTGGTATACATGTCGGCCATCTTACCCTGCATCAGCTGAAATTCGCCAATCGCCTGACCAAATTGTTTGCGTTCGTGAATATAGGGCACCACAACATCCATGCAGGCCCGCATAATGCCCGTGGGGCCAGCAGCCAAAACGGCACGTTCGTAATCAAGGCCGCTCATCAGCACGCGCACGCCGCCATGCAGGTTGCCCAGCACGTTTTCTTCGGGCACTTCGCAATCCTGAAACACCAGCTCGCAGGTATTGGACCCGCGCATCCCAAGTTTGTCGAGCTTTTGTGCGGTTGAAAAACCCTTGAAGCCCTTTTCAATAATAAAGGCCGTAATGCCTTTTGGCCCCGCACTGGCATCAGTTTTGGCATAAACCACCAGGGTGTTGGCATCCGGACCATTGGTGATCCACATTTTATTACCATTCAGGATGTAACGATCACCCTTTTTCTCGGCCCGCAATTTCATGGAAACCACGTCGGAACCGGCACCGGGTTCGCTCATGGCGAGCGCCCCAATATGTTCGCCGCTGATCAGCTTGGGCAGATAACGGGCCTTTTGCTCCGCCGTGCCGTTGCGTCGCAACTGGTTCACGCACAAATTGGAATGCGCCCCATAGGACAATGCAACCGAGGCCGACGCCCGGCTGATTTCCTCCATAGCCACCACATGTTCCAGATAACCAAGGCCGGTGCCGCCATCTTCTTCGGGCACTGTAATGCCCAACAGGCCCAAATCGCCGAATTTGCGCCATAAATCGTTGGGAAATTCGTTTTTCGCATCAATCTCGGCGGCACGCGGGGCAATTTCGGCCTCGGCAAAGGACGAAACACTGTCGCGGATGGCTTCGGCGGTTTCGCCAAGATCAAATTTCAAATCGGGAAAATCAACAAATGCCATGGGATAATTCCTGCCCTAGATCGATTGTTATAAACGAAAATCCGGTGCCGGCATTGCGGCACCTTTTATTTGAATGACGGGCGCTTAACCCGCCTGTGTCAGGCTGCCCCCAACAATTCGGGCGGCAAGCGCATGACTTTCAGGGTTTGAAGGGCCGTCGTGCATAAAACATCACGTTCACCGTCATGGCCAAACACGTCAATGCGGGTCACGATAATAGAACGCCCCCGCGATATAACCTCGCCCACGGCGCGCAGCTGATCACCTAACCCCGGTGCGACGATGTTAAGTTTATATTCCACCGTCAGCATCCCCTGATCCGCGGCAACCAGGCTCCATCCAGCGAAACCACCGGCAATATCGGCCAGCCCGGCAATCGCCCCGCCGTGAAAATAACCGTTATGCTGCACCAGATCAGCGCGGGCCGGCATCACCAGCTCCACCCTGCCCGGCATAACCTTTTCCACCCGCGCACCCAGCGACAGATTGTAAGGTTGCTGGGCAAACCGGCGGCGAACTTCGGCATCATAGTCGGGATTTTGTGGTTCAAATGCGGTCATGACGGGCGTGCCATCCTGAA
The DNA here is from genome assembly GCF_002115825.1 of Thalassospira sp. MCCC 1A01428. Lineage (GTDB taxonomy): Bacteria > Pseudomonadota > Alphaproteobacteria > Rhodospirillales > Thalassospiraceae > Thalassospira. The sequence continues at coordinate 124,606 of NZ_JFJZ01000011.1, forward strand.
AATCGGAAAATAGATTCCCTTTGTAGTTAACGTTTACGTTAACGTCAAATTAAATCGGCAAGAGACTACCGAATTAATGTTTTGCCCGCGACGAACCTTGGTAATCCCATCAAAAAAGGCGACATCCATTAAACGGATGCCGCCTTAAAACCGGATCACGCCGCCAACAGCGACCTGCCGAAGGATCAAATCTTTATGTGCGGTAGCCTAATAATTCAGGCAGCCAGGTTACCAATGACGGAAATGCAATCACAAAGGTCATCGCAATCGCCATCGAAAGGACCAGCCACAGGCTCCATCCCACCGATTTTTCCAGCGGAATACCGGCAATTCTGGTGGTGACCATCAAATTAACGGCAACGGGGGGCGTGAACTGGCCAATGGCAATGTTCATGGCCATCACCACGCCAAACCAGACCGGGCTCCAGCCAAATTCCTGCATGATCGGCATCAGGATTGGCAGCATGATCAGATAGATCGACACGCCGTCCAGCACCATACCGGCCAGCAGCAACACCACCATGATCAGAGCCAGAACCACATGTTCATTGCCCGACAGGCTAAGAATACCATTTGCCAGCAGATCAAACGTGCCCAACGCCGCACCAGCCCAGGCAAAAATACCTGCCAATGTAATGATCAGCATGATCACGCCCGATGTCACCGCCGAATCGACAAACAGCCGGTACAGATCCCGCAAGCGAATGGTGCGATAAACAAACATGCCAATCACCAGCCCATAGGCCACAGCAACCACGGCGGCCTCGGTCGGGGTGAACAGGCCCGATCGCAAGCCCCCCAGAATGATAACCGGGGCCAAAAGACCGGGCAGGGCATGCATGAAAGCAGGCAGCAAGGCAGACTGGCTTCGGGTTTCCTGTGCGCCAAAATCATGTTTGCGCGACAGCAAAAGCACGGGAATGATGATGGCCGCACCGGCCAGAATGCCAGGAATAATACCACCGGCAAACAGGGCACGCAGATCAACACCGGGCACGATGATGGAATAAATGATCAACGCGACCGACGGCGGAATAAGAATGGCGGTAGAAGCCCCCGCCGCAATCACGCTGGCGGAAAATTCGCGTGGATACCCCGCCCGCATCATCGACGGGATCATGACCATGGCAACCGCTGCGGCATCGGCCGGGCCAGACCCCGACATGCCGCCCATCATCATGCATACCAGCACGGCAACAACAGCCAACCCGCCGCGACGCGGGCCAACAATGGCACCGGCAAATTCCACCAGCCCCCGCGCCACACCGGACCGTTCAAAAATCATACCGGTTAAAATGAACAGGGGAATGGCGATCAGCGGATATTTGGCAATGCCGTTATAGGTATTGGTGCCAACTGTCGCCAGGGCATAGACATCAAGACCAAAATAAATGCCAACAACAGCAGAAAAACCAAGCGCAATGGCAATGGGCGCGCCCATAAACAACAAAACAGCAAAGGACGCCAGCAGGGCGAAACTGGGGGTCATTTCACCCCTCCTTCGCGCTCGGAATTGCGGCGTGCATGAGCCAGTCGCCAGGCATGTTCAACCACGCGAAACAGAATAACCAGCGACAGAAGGGGCAACCACAGCGAATAGATCCAGCTGGGATAGCCCAGACCGGCAGAGACCTCGCCATATTCGTATTGATCAAGGGCAAAAGTCGCCCCGTAATACATGATCATGGCGAACAGCAGGGTTGTTATTGCCAAAATCAGAAGTTCGACAACAATACGAACCGGACGCGGGAAACGCGCCAGAAAAAATGTTATGCGAATATGTTCGTTCCGGGCAAACGCAATTGAGGCCCCGACCAGCGTCATCACCACCAGCAAAAACACCGAAAATTCTTCGGTAAAGGCAAAGGAAATGTCGGTCAGATAACGCACGACCACATTTGCAAGACTGATCAGACAGATCAGTGCCATGGCAAGGGCGGCGATGGCCTCTTCTATTTTCAGCCAGGGGCCGCCGGCAGGATCGCCGTGTGCTTCGGGGGATGCATCACCATCTGGTTCGGCATCAAATTCAATAGGGATTCCGTCACGATCCGACACGGTCGGGACCTTTCAAACATAGCGCATTATTTTACGGGAAAAGTAGAAAACAGAAAACCGGCCCCCACAATCGCAATATGCAGTTGTGAAGGCCGCGTAATCAATATTGTACGGATCAGATAACCTTAGCGGTCAGCAATGGATTTTTCAGCCATATCAACCAGATCGGCCCCGATACGATCTTTCCATTTGCTATACACATCACGGGTCGCATCGACAAATTTCTGACGCTGTTCTTCGGTCAGGGTGGTGATTTTCGCACCACGTGCTTCAAGGGCCTTGATCAATGACTGGTCATCATCGGTCATGCCTTTACGCGCCAGACCAATGCCATAGGCACCCGCATCGTCGGCAGCCTTTTTAACAATCGCCTTGTCTTCGTCGCTAAACGAGCCCCAGACACGTTTATTCACCGCAAAAATCAGCGGGTCAGCCACATAATGCCACAGGGTAATGTAGGTTTGCCCGGCGGTTTCCATTTGCGCCACGTCATAAACCGTCAGCGGGTTTTCCTGGCCGTCAACAGCACCGGTGGTCAGGGCGGGCTTGGCGTCGGCCCAGCTCATTTGCGTCGGGTTTGCCCCCAGCGCTGTGAAAATATCGTTATAAAGCGGCGAGCCAACAACGCGCATTTTCAAACCGTCAAGATCGGCTGGCGAGGTAATCGGATGCTTGGAATTGGTCACTTCGCGGAAACCGTTCTCTGCCCAGCCAATCGGTTCGATCCCCTGTTTGCGGATAGCTTCGAAAATTTTCTCTCCCACCGGCCCCTGGGTCAGGGCATCCATCGAGGCAAAATCAGGCATTAAAAACGGCAGCGAAAACAGGTTCAGTTCTTTTACCTGCGGCGACCAGTTGATGGTCGAGCCAACGGCCATGTCAATAATGCCCTGGCGCATGGCGGTAAATTCCTTGGTCTGGTCCCCCGAAACCAGTTGGGCATTGGGATAGACCTTCATATGGATGCGCCCGTCGGTGCGTTCCGACACCAGTTCCGCCCATTTTTCAGCAGCCTCCCCCCAGGGGAACGGTTTGCCAAGCACGGTGGAAACCTTGTACTCGCCTTTATAATCGGCGGCATGCGCACTGGCGCCAAGCGCCAGGGCCGCGCCAACAACTAACGCGGGCAGGCTTTTAAGAAAGTTCATAATGTTCGTCCCTCCCAGAACGGATGTGTTTTTGGCAACTTAATTTTGTTAATGGCGGAAGTTAATATGGAATCTGTCGTAAAAACAACTCCAAAGGCACAATTTTGCCGCGCCACCACAAGGGTCATCCCTTGTCACGCAAACGACATACGTATTTCCCCGCACCCACAAAGCTGCAGTTCAAAATCGATCCAAGTACAAACAATCCAAAGGGTTTATATTGCATTGGCACAAAAACACCCTCAAAGACCCGATGCCAAAGAACAGAATGCGGAGAAATACTGCAACAGTCGCCGGTGACACGTCTGTTTGAACAGCCACGGGTCGATCAAACACACTGCGTAATGGGCAAAGCGTACCCCGAAACCGCAACAGGCTCAGCTCTGACCGCCCTGCCCTGACCGCCCTGCCCGACGAACCACAATTGAATGGGGTCATAAAAAAGGCGGCCCCTTTAGGACCGCCGATCATTGCTAAATTGCATTCAAACACCCCACAGCACGATCAGTTGGTGAACTGGCCCCATTGTTCGATATTACTGGCGAGAAGTTTTTTCATCAGGCCATCATCCACCAGTTTTCGAATGGCGGCGGAAAGTTTAACGCGCAGGGTTTCAGTATTACACGGTGATGTTCGCGACATGGTGACAAACAAATCTTCGGCACTGATATCAACCGGATTGGCGACAATCTGCGACATATCATTTTTGGCAATAAAGGCCGCCGCCGGAAAATCCTCGTAAACCAGATAATCCGCGCGCCCCAGTTCCACCAGCCGCAGGCTTTGCGCCAAGGTCGGGCTTTCGCGCAAGGTTAATTTTTCCTGCGCGAAACTGTCAAATTTCGCGCCGAAACTGTTATTGATGACGGTAACGCCCTCCAGCCCGATCAGTTCCTGCCAGCTGCTGATTTGACGGGGAAAGTTTTTGCGGGTCCAGATCCGGGTGCGGGTCCCCTGAAAGGCTGGCTTCAGGTAATCCATATAAAGAGTGCGCTGGGGTGTAAAAAATGCGCCCGCAATCAAATCAAGATTGCCCCGACGCATTTCTTCCTGCACCCGGCCCCACGGGCCTTCATTAACCACAGAAATTTCAACGCCAATTTCCCGCCCCACCTGAATGATAAATTCGGCGTTTGCGCCAATCAGTTCAGCGGGGTTATCGGGGTTGGGCCATAAATAAGGCGGGTAATCCGGATTACCCGAAACAATCAGGCGATGGCACATGTCATCCGCCGCCCAGGCTGGCGTAACGGCCATCATCAGGCATAGCGACACGACAGCCAAACATCCGATAAAACAGGATGTCATCCGCTGAACCGTCATAGAACAAAGGCTAGAGACCATGTTCGATCCCCCGTTCCTATCAAATGCCAGGCTGTTGTTCCAAAGAATATCAAATACAGCCAAAGTCTTGCAGGCACTTTACCCGCCAATACTGGCCGTTTTCCACATCCGCACCGATTTTTTCCAGTCTGACCATCAATGACTTTAACACAAATCAAATCCTGTCCAAATACGATATTTGAAAAGGGCATTTTTGTGCAGGTGCAGCAAAAGTTTAGTATAAATTAAATCTAATATTATAGAACATTCACATATAAAACCAGAAAATCGACATGTAAAACTCAAAAATTCTAAATAAAAACAGATATCAGTCACATTTTTACAAATTTAAAAATACAAAACTCATGTTATTTCGAATAAAAATATTTAAAAATGAAAACTTTGCCGGCACAACGACGAAATATTTCAATTATTTACTTGTAACCAACAAATAATAACATCAATCACCGGATCGGCATTTCAACCGGATCAACATCCGGTCACATCTCGAACAAGGCAGCAATAAATCAGGCAAAATACAAAAACGGGCGGCGAGCCATACAGCTCGCCGCCCGTAAAATTTATAGTCCCGTCCGGCTAAGGATCAGGCCGAGCGACGCTTCAGGCCAGCCTGACCGGTACGTGCGCCACCCTGGCTGCGCGGACGATCACCAAAATCGCGTTTAGCACGACCTTCGCCGCCTTCACGGAATTTGAAGCCTTCGGTACGACCGGCATCACGCGGTTTGCCTGCGAAACGACGTTCACCGGCACCGGCTGCTGCACGATCTTCACGCGGGGCACGATCAGCGCGGTCTGAACCACGGTCGTTGCGATCATCACGGCCACGGAAAGAATTCGGGCGATCATTGCGATCACCACGGTCCTGGCGGTCAGCACGTGCCGGACGATCGGCCTGTACCGGGCGTTCGCCCCGTTCAGCACGATCACCACGCGGCGCATAACCACCATCACGTTCACCACCACGGGCAAAACGTTCGCGGTTCGGACGACCGGCAAAGCCACCACGGTTACCACCACGATCTTCACCTTCGAAACGCGGCTTGCGCGCTGCGAAATCCCCACGGTCGCCGCGATCACCACGATCATTAGCTACCGGCGCATCATCCCGACGGGCAAAACGACGGCCACCTTCGCCTTCGCTGCGGCCGCCAAAGCCACCGCCGCCATTACCACCGCGACCGGCATAACCGCCACGACCAGCGCCAGCACCACCGCCATTGCCGCCACGACCAGCATAACCACCGCGACCACGACCAGCACCACCGCGATCATCACGGCCACCACCAGCACCGCCACGGCGCGCTGCCGGGGGCGATACATGGAATTCGTGATCTTCATCAATCGTCACATCCTGACGGATGACACGTTCGATATTGCGCAAATGACGGACATCACGCGGTTCGCAGAACGAAATCGCAATACCGTCGGCGCCACCACGACCGGTACGGCCAATACGGTGAACATAGTTTTCCGGGTCGGTCGGCAGATCGTAGTTCACAACATGCGAAATGCCAGGAACGTCGATACCACGGGCAGCAACATCGGTTGCCACCAGAACCGGGAAACGGCCATCACGGAAATTACGCAAAATTTTCTGACGGATACGCTGCTGTTTATCGCCATGAATGGCGTCAGACTGCACACCGGCATCCTGAAGCTGGAAAGCCAGTTCATCGGCATCCAGTTTGGTTTTGGTGAAAACCAGAACCCGGTCGCTGCCTTCGCGCTTGATAAGCTGCAACAGCAAAGCGGTTTTGTTCTGACGGGTCACAAACATGCCACGCTGGGTAACACGTTCGGTCACACTGGCCTGCGGTGCGGTCTGCACCTTGACCGGATCGCGCAGAAGGCGGTCGGTAAGGTGACGAACGGCATCAGGCATGGTTGCCGAGAACATGACGGTCTGATGTTTGTAAGGCAGCAGTTCAGCCACGGTCAGAACATCTTCGGAGAAGCCCATATCAAGCATACGGTCGGCTTCATCGAGAACGAAAACTTCAACATCGTCAAAACGAACCGTGTTGCGTGACATATGGTCAAGCAAACGACCCGGCGTTGCGACAAGAATATCACAACCGCGACGCAGTTCCTGAATCTGCGGGCCCATCGGTGAACCACCGTAGACAACAGTTGAAAACAGGCGAATGCCTTTTTTGAAATCGCGCAGGCACTGGCCGATCTGATTTGCCAGTTCGCGGGTCGGTGCCAGAATAAGGGCACGCGGCTGACCAGGGGCAGGGCGTTTCGGATTTTCAGCCAAACGCTGAAGCAGGGGTAAACAGAATGCTGCAGTTTTACCGCCACCCGTCTGGGAAATACCCATCAGATCCTTGCCTTCCAGCAAAGCAGGAATGGTTGCGGACTGAATTTCCGTCGGAGCTGTAAAACCTGAGGATTCGACATTGCGCAGCAGAGGCTCGATAAGGTTGAGCCCTTCAAAATTCGTCATAAAAGGTAAAGTCCTTCAAAACACCGGTGGCGTCATGTTCACGCCTGAAAAAAACAAGCCTGCCCGAACGCAAGCTTTCCGGTGCTCGGCGATAAACCGCAGCCACGGACCCTGCATGAGAAGGCAATGATGAGGTCATGACGTCATCACGTCATGCCCGCCCCCGCCTATCTACACAGTTCCTGACAGCACTATCTGCCCTACAAGCGAAGGAATGACCCGGTTGATACAGATATGTGGGTGCAATGTCAAATTATCTGCACGCCGGGCAGCCATGCGGCAAAAGCACAAGAACAACTATTCGATGAACTGTAATGGACCGCCCTCTCTTTTTGAATTATTCCATTAAGCCTAATTCCATTTGCAGAGGGCAAATGCCATGCGCTTTCGCGTTATGACTGGTATTTTCGCCATACCGGCGATATGCCTGATCACGTTAATCGCCATCGTAACAACAGTGGCCTTTAATTACCAAAACAGCATTCGCACAGAGAAATACAGCGAAATCAGCCACTTGACTGAGGGCGCTGTCAAAATTATTGACCAATATGTCAGCAAGGTAAAATCAGGCGATCTCGACGAAGCGACCGCCAAAGCCCAGGTTCTTGCCCTGTTGCGCGAATACCGGTTCGATTCCGGCAATTACGTTTATATTTCCGATTTCAGCCATTGCATGGTGCTGGACCCGCTAAGCCCCGAAGACGAAGGGCAATGCAAACCGGACAGCAAGGTTCGCAAAATGATTGTCAGCACCGCAAAATCAGGCGGCGGCATCATTACCTATGACACCAAAAAACCGGGCGAAGGCGACCGCCTGATCGAAAAGGCTGCCTATGTGCGCCCGATTCCGCAATGGAAATGGGCCCTTGGCACCGGCGTTTACATGGATGACGTCGCCAAACAGTTTCAATCGGTTTTATGGCAACTTGGCATTATTTCGCTGATTGCCATTATCATTGCAGGCACCCTGTCCTGGATGGTCAGCAAGCAGATTGCCAACAGCATCGTCGGTTTGAACCGCAATATTCGCACCATTGCCGATGGCAATTACGCTGCCGACGTCGATACCGACTCGCGGTTTGTTGAAATTGCCGACATGGCCGCCGGAGTGGTATCATTACGCGATACGTCGGCATCGGCCAAAAAACTTGAAAGCGAAGCCCTGAAGCAAAAACAGCAGGCCGAACAGTCGCGTCGAAACCACATTCGCGATATTGCCAAAAAACTCGAACAGGATGTTGGCTCGATTGCCCATGCCGTTGACGGGTCGGCGGGAAAATCGCTGACGCTGTCGGAAAACATGGCACGTAATGCCAGTGGCATTCTGGTTCACAGCCGCGACGTTGCGACAACTGCAAGCGATGTATCGGCAAATGTTGACGCAGTTGCGGCTGCGACCGAAGAGCTTTCATCCTCTATTCATGAAATTGGCGGCCAGATCGACCAGATGGCTCAAACCGTTGTGCAGGCAACAGATGAAAGCAACAATGCCCGCAACGATGTGGGCGGTTTGTCACAATCGGTTGATAAAATTCAGGAAATCGTCAACCTGATTAACGACATTGCCGGTCAGACCAACCTTTTGGCCCTGAATGCCACCATTGAGGCGGCCCGGGCCGGTGACGCAGGCAAAGGATTCGCCGTGGTTGCAAGCGAGGTTAAAAACCTGGCCACACAAACCGCACGCGCCACCGAAGAAATCGCCAATCAGATCAATTCGGTCGTTGAAGGCACCAACCGGGCTGTAAGCGGCATTAGCCGGGTATCAGACACCATTGGTATTTTGCGCGAGGTTTCCACCACCATCGCCAGTGCAATTGAAGAACAGGGCGCTGCCACCCGCGAAATCGCCAGCAATGCCCATCGCAGCGCTGGTGGCGTTAAACAAATTTCGGATACGTCGGATAAAACCATGCGCGACGCGCAGGGAACAACCGGGGATGCCGAACAAATGAAAGCTGCAGCACAGGAGCTTTCACAGCGTTCTGCCGAGCTCACCCGTATGATTGGCCATTTTTCACGCGACCTCAGCAAACAGGCCGACAACTAAGCCGATAATATTCAAAAATTACGGCCTTGCCCTGCGCGCCAGGCCAAAGACCCGACAGAAAAACGGGCCGTCACATGTCAACGTGGCGGCCCGTTTTATATTTTCAAATCCGGTTAACCTTGTCTTTTCCTCGACAGAAAAAACAGACAAGGCGTTGTCTTTCACGGCACAAAACACACAATCCGTGCCATCAAATCGACGTCAACTTTAAGGGGCAGGCTTTAAAACCCCGTGCGTTACTCTGCAGGCAACACATTTTCACGACGGAACGGATGGGCCGGATAAACGCCTAAAATCAGAACCTCGTGGGAAAAGAACTGCAATTCTTCCAACGCATGACGCAGCCCGAGCTGGTCGGGGTGGGCCTCGACTTCGGCGAAAAACTGGGTCGCGGTAAAATGGCCTTCGACCATATAGCTTTCCAGCTTTGTCATATTGATGCCGTTGGTGGCAAATCCACCCAGCGCCTTATACAGGGCAGCCGCAACGTTGCGCACCCGAAAAACAAAACTGGTCACAACCGGGCTGCCATCATTGGGGGCGGTTTTGGCTTCGCGCGACAGAATAATAAAGCGCGTGGTGTTGTGCGCCGCATCTTCGACCTCGGTGCGCAAAACATCGAGCCCGTAAATTTCGGCCGCCAGCAACGGTGCAATGGCCGCGATGGATTTATCGCCCAAATCGGCAACTTCCTTGGCACAGCCCGCCGTATCGGAACCAACAACAGCGGGAACACCCAGTTCCTTGCGAATTTTGCGGCATTGGCCGAGCGCATGAACATGGCTGCGAATTTCGCGAATATCAGAAATTTGCGTGCCTTTAACCCCCAACAGGGCATGATTGATACGCAGGAAAGTTTCACCAATAATATGCACACCCGACTCGGGCAGCAAATGGTGCACATCGGCAACGCGACCCGCCAGCGTATTATCAATCGGGATCACAGCCAGATCAACTTCACCATCACGCAAGGCCCCAAATGCGCCTTCAAAGGTCGGGCAAGGTACGGTTACCGCGCCCGGAAAAGCCCGCCGTGCCGCCTGATCAGAATAGGCACCGTGCATCCCCTGAAAAGCAATTCGCATCTGGTTGGTCATTGGATCATTCCTGTTAAATCCGGGCAACAGCCCCTGGCATATAGAAACAGATATTCGAGGTCATGCGTCGCAACATGCGAATCCTGCCGCATGTTGCGATAACGACACGACATTTTTGTTATAGCTATAATTCAGGCCCGGATAAAACCATCCATTTCTCACAGGCCACTCAGGCACGACCGGAATCCCCGGAAGACACGGCACTATGTTATCGATGTATCGGCCATTGGCACAAAACACCTGTACTGCCCGCCAAAATCGATCCCGGGATGCCGGTTTGATCGGCGACAGCCCGTCTCGGGGCAATCAGCCCCGATTTGCCAGAAATTCGCGGGCGCGTTCCAGGTCTTCGGGGGTATCAACGCCCAACGGCACACCATCGACCAAGGCAACCGCAATCACCATGCCGTTTTCAAGTGCGCGAAGCTGTTCCAGCCGTTCGCGCATTTCCAGTTCGGCAGGCGGCAAACTGACAAACCGGTCCAGCGCGGCACGGCGATAGGTATAAAGCCCGATATGATGATAAAGTGGCCCGTCACCATGTGGCGCAGTCGCCCGGGTAAAATACAGCGCCCGTGCCACCCGCAAATTGCCAAATGCGGCAACCGCCTTGACCACATTGGGATTATTGCGTTCTTCATCGCGGCGAATAATGGCCGCCAGCGTTGCAATATCCACCGCCGGATCGGAAAGCGGATTAAACACAGCACGAATATCGGCGGCGTCAATAGTGGGCAAATCGCCCTGCACATTCACCACCGCGTCATGTTTTTTAAGCGGATCAAAACTGCTTAATGCCTGATGTACCCGGTCCGAGCCACTGGGAAGGTCGGGATCAGTTAAAACAGCAATACCGCCAGCATTGCTGATGGCATCGGCAATTTCCTGTTCGGCGCAGGCAACGATCACGGGGCCAATTTCGGCTTCGACCGCGCGACGCCAGACATGCACAATCATTGCTTCGCCGTGAATATCGGCCAACGGTTTGTTTGGCAGCCGGGTGGATGCCATACGGGCCGGAATAACAACAACAGGATTGCGGGGGGCGGACATGGGTATGGGGTCTCCGATCCGAAAACAGTATGCGGGCATCCCGGCGAAGCATTCATCAACGTAAGCGCGATGCTTTTTTACCGGGAAGAAGTTGAAACGACGCGACAATAACCGGTTTCGCCCCCTTGGCAAAAGCAGGAATCCACCTGTAACCGCCAATTTCTGGCAAGTTTCGTCATAACTGTGAAGAAAGGTTGATGAAAAACTATGAAACGTATAGTTTCCGATCAGCAGTCTGGCCTGTTGTCGCATGCGTATTTGTGTGGGGGCGTCAGGGACGCATGGGTCAGCCGCGTCATAAGAATAAAACCTGAGAGTTATATTGGCTGTTACGGGATCCCGTCATGAAAACGATGGAAATCAACAAGATCGTCGCCGGAATTATCGTTGCCGTACTTTTGGTGGTCGTAGTCGGCAAAATCGGGGGTGCACTTGTACACCCCAAGGAATTGGAAGAACCGGTTTATCCTTTTTCGGATGACCTGATGGCGGCTGCAAACCAACCTGCGGCTGCACCTGAAAAACCTGCAGGACCGGAACCGATCCTGGCAATGCTGGCAGATGCCGATGTTGCAGCAGGCGAAAAGGTGTTTAAAAAATGTGGCTCGTGCCATGACAACACCAACGGCGGCCCCAACAAGGTTGGTCCGAATCTGTATGGTATTGTCGGTAACGTGGTCGCCCACAAGGATGATTTCAGCTATTCCGATGCCGTTGCCAACCACGGCGGTAATTGGGGCTATACCGAGCTGAACCATTTTCTGTATTCGCCCAAGGATTACATCCCGGGGACCAAAATGTCGTTTGGCGGCCTGAAAAAACCGTCTGACCGCGCCAATGTCATCGCGTTCCTTAACAGCATGTCGGACAATCCGTTGCCCGCACCAAGTGCCGATGAAATTGCTGCCGAAGAAGGTGGCGACAAGGCCGCAGCTGAAACCGGCGAAGCCCCGGCAGACGAGGGTGCAGCCAAAACCGAAGACACCAACGGTGATGCAGGCAATGCCGAAGCAACCGACGATGCCGCCGGTGATGTTGCTATGCCCGAAGAAGGCCCGGCCAAAGACGGTGATGCCGCCAATGACAATGGCGAACCGGCACCCGCCGAAGAAGCCCCGGCTGCGGGTCAGTAAAGCGGACTGAAACAATAAAACGCATATTTTGCAGGGGACGGTTTTCCGTCCCCTGCTTTTTTATGGCATAAAGCGATTCTCTGTTGCGCACAGGAGCCTGCCTTGGACCAGTATAACCAATTCGTAAAAATCGCCCATCGCCTTGCCGATGTCGCCCGCCCGGTGGTTCGCAAATATTACCGCACCGCAGTTGCCGTCGATGTGAAGGCCGATGCCAGCCCGGTTACCATTGCCGACCGGGAAGTGGAAACCGCGATGCGTGCCATTCTGGCCGAGGAATGCCCCGATCACGGCATTCTGGGCGAAGAACATGGCCGCCAGAACATTGATGCCGAATATGTCTGGGTTCTGGACCCGATTGATGGCACCAAATCATTTATTGTTGGCAAACCCAGCTTTGCCACTTTGATTGCGCTGTGCCACAACGGCAAACCGGTGCTGGGCATTATCGATCAGGCGATTACCGACGAGCGCTGGGTTGGGGTCACAGGCGAGGAAACCACTTTTAACGGCAGCCCGGTTTCGACCCGGCCCTGCCCGACGCTGGATCAGGCGATTTTCTTTACCACCGCCCCCGAGCTGTTTCGCGGCCCGCAAATTTTAGCCTACGAGACGATTCGCAACCAGTGTCGTCAGCCAATGTATGGCGTGGATGCCTATGCCTATGGCCTGACGGCCCTTGGCCTGGCCGACCTGGTGGTCGAAGCAAACCTGCAAGCCTATGATTTTTGCGCCCTCGTGCCCGTTGTTGAAGGGGCCGGCGGCAAAATGACAGATTGGCAAGGCGAATCCTTACACATTTACAGCGATGGCTGTGTCGTGGCGACTGGTGACCGGCAGTGTCACGAACAGGTCCTGCCCATTACCAGGGCAGCACTGCCATAACAGCCAGAGGCCACCATTATGCTGGAATGGATCGCTATTTTGTTTGTCGCATCGGGGCTGGTTTATGGCCTGTGGTCGCGCCGGATGCAGAAATTCAATATATCCTCGCCAATGATGATGGTGCTGGCCGGCGCGATCATAGCCCTCCCGCTGGGGTTATGGGCGCAAGCCCCGCTGGAACCTCTTAAAGAGAATTTCCATTTTGCACGGGTCTTTTCCGAACTGACACTGGCGATCATTCTGTTTCTGGATGCGGCAATTCTGGATTACCGCAAGGAACGACCAGCCCTGCGGCTTGCAACCCGTTTGTTAATGGTGGGCCTGCCGTTAACGGTTTTGCTAACATGGGTTGCCGCCTGGTACGGCATTGCACCGGGTCTTGGCATTGTTCCAGCCCTGCTTATTTCATTAATGGTGTCCCCTACCGATGCGGCCCTTAGCCGCCCGGTTCTGGAAAACCGGCACATTTCATCGCCGGTGCGCCAGGGCATCAATATTGAAAGCGGGCTTAATGACGGGCTGGTGTTGCCAGTTTTCACCACGGCCCTTGCCATTCAGGCTGCTTTATCCGGGCAAACGACCAATGGCTGGATAACCGAAGCCATTTTGGAAATCCTGCTGGGTGCCGGTGTGGGCATCGCCTGCGGGGTGATATTGGGGATGCTGGTAAACCATGCCGTTGCCCGCAACCTTATGATTGACCGATTTGAACGGTTGTTTGGGGTGTTATCGGCCTTACTGATTTTTTTGCTGGCGGAAAAAGCCGGTGGCAATGGCTTTGTCGCTGCCTTTGCTGGCGGCCTGGCCTTAAATATTGCCAGTTCCAGGGTGGCCAATGTGATTGAAAGTTTTGGCGAGGCGGAAGCTGAACTTTTAACCATGCTGACATTTTTCGTCTTTGGCCTGCTGATCCTGCCCTCGGTCTATGAACTGTGGACCGTGGAAATGATGCTGTTTTCCGCCCTTAGCCTGCTTGTCCTGCGTCCCTTCTGTGTGTGGGTCTGCATGATCGGATCACCGTATAATCTGGCAGAAAAACTGTTTATTGGCTGGTTTGGGCCACGCGGCATTGCCTCGATCATTTATCTTTTGATCATGGTCACCATGCTTGGAATTTCAGGATATGAAGCGCTGGTTGCATGTGTGGCACTGATTGTTACCATCAGCGTCGTTGCCCACGGCATCAGTGCCACACCGCTGTCAAACGCACTTGCCAATCACACCAAAAAGAAACGCCCGGCCTGAACACCAGGGCCGGGCGCATTCCATATGCCTATCTCCCACCTGCACGATCAGGCAAAAAACACATCATATGGTCGCGAAACCGCACCTGAAAGCGGCCCCGCCTTACCCTTTCATGTCTGGTGAAAACCGGTTGGTTTCATCAGGCATGATCGGGAATTCTGCCAGATACCAGGCACAATTGTGCCAATATATACCGGACGACAGGTCGGCCACTTTTCCAACAAGTTGTGGTTCAAATACCCCGGTCGCCAAGTGCAAGACGCAGCCCCAGCGCCAAAAACACCGCACCCAATGCCCTTTGCAACCATTTCCCCACTGACCGACTGGAAAAATGCTGGTGAAAATGGCGTGCCGCTGCTGCAACCACCAGCACAATGGACGTTTCAACAACAAAACCAATCATATTTACGATGGTCCCCAGGACAAAAAACTGTGCCGACTGATGCCCCAGGGCCGGATTAACAAACTGTGGTAAAAACGCCATAAAAAACAGGGCGACCTTGGGGTTAAAAACATCAATCAAAACGCCTTGCCGCCATGCCCGGAAAGCCGTTGGTGCCACCTGATTGCGATGCCCCGTGCGAGTACGGGATGCAAAAGCAACCGGTGCCGATGCAGAGGCCCCCACCGGCTGGGCATTATCATGCTGTGCGGCGTCGTCTGTTACTGCCGCGGGTGACTTGAAGGTCGCGTAAATCGCCCCAAACCCCAACCACGCCAGATATAAAACCCCCACCCATTTCACCACGGCAAATGCCAGTGCCGATGTCATTAAAATGGCAGACAGACCAATGGCCGCAAATATCACATGAACAAATGCCCCCGAGCACACTCCAAGACTGGACATAATCCCAATTTTGCGGCCATGGGCTGCGGCCTGTGCCGAAACAAATGCCAGATCAGGCCCCGGCGCAATATTTAGCACCAAAGCCGCAAGCAAAAACGGGCCATAGGACAACACCAGATCAATCACTGCGAATAACCTTTAAGCCGGGCGAAATAGATCATGTCTATTTCCAGTGACGGGTGTCCCGCTGATATCAGCTGGCTGTGAAGCTGGCCTCGATGATGGGTTTGATGGTTAAAAACATGCCCCATAATTACATTACGCGGGGTGGCATAGGTAACCCCGGCAACATTTTTGTACGTCAGAACATCGGCCAGCGCAGCATCATCGAGTGTATCGACATAATTGATCATATTGTCGTCAATGGCGATTCGCGCAGCTTTGTAATCGGCATATAGCGGCCACGGGGTGTCGGCCAGCCCCATCTGCAAAATCTCGCCGCGTAAGCGCGCCATCCATAATGTATCGCCGACCAAAAGATGGTTTAACGTTTTCATGATTGACGGAAAAAATGCTTCACGCGGCGCATCAAGGTCAATCTGATCAAGGGTATCACAGGCCGCAATAATATGCGCATTCGCCCACTGACTATAGCGTGCGAACATTTGAAAATATGCTGCGTTCATCTTTCCCCCATCTAAAACTGTTTCTATGCGCCCGGTATTATTTTCAGGGAGCGTCGCCCTTGCACGGCACAGCTGCAACCATCGCCGCTGGCGCACGCATCGACAAGTCCATGTTACGCTTTGCCGACATCCCGGTCGAAGCCGGATCGGATAACGGCGTATTGCCTTCTATTACCAATGCCTTTGCAATCGCCTTTCGCCGCGACAAAATCACCACATTGCCCACCAGTGTCAGACCAACACCCAAAATGATATTGGCATGCCAGACAAAACCTTCGGCAAAGGTTGAAATTGCCAGTGCCACCACCGGAAACATCACCGAACTGTATGCGGCACGGTCCGGCCCGATACGCCCCAGCAGGGTCAAATAAAACCCGAATGCGAGTATGGAACCAAAAACGGACAGATACACCAATGCAATCAAGAAGGATGGGCTGGTATCAAAAACAATCGGCTGGCCGGAAACCAGAATATAAACAGCCAGCATTAAAGACCCATACATCATGCCATAGGCATTGGCCTGCATAACGGGAATACCGCTGGCCTGATTGCGCGCCGATGCCATATTTCCCAAAGACGCCACGTAGCATGCGACAAGCGCCATGATCAGGCCAATGCTGCCCCCGGCAGCAAGATCAAACCCGGCCAGATCAGGGGCAAAAATAACGCAAATACCGCCCAAACCAATAATTGCGCCAATGATGGTGCGGGTTTCAGGGCGCCGTTTAAAGAAAATCGCACCATTAATCATGTTCATGATGACAATGGCCGAAAACACCACCGCCAGCAAACCCGATGTCAGCCAGGTTTCCGCCATGTAAATCATTACGTAATTAAGCGAAAACAGGCATCCCCCCATCAGGGCCATAAACATATGATCCCGGCGAGAATAGCGCATGGGTAATTTACGGATTTTGCAATATGCCATCAAAATTGCCGCTGCCAAAATAAAGCGATAGGCAACAGCCAGTTCCGGCGATACCGACAACTGATATTTGATCGCGATCCAGGTGCTCCCCCAGATCAAAACAACGGCGGCATATAATCCTAACGGCCCCACAATACATACTCCCATGCTGGTGCGAGGTCGCGAATTTATGACGATTCCAGTAACTTTCTCAAACCATCAAATTTGATCAAATCATTAGAAAAACTAATGCATAGTCGGGCACTTAAAATGCCTATTGCCGTTTTCTGCGATGTTTTGATGCGCACGGCCCTGGGGCAACGAACCTGTTTTTCACCAACACCGACGCAAAACTGTCAGCAGACACTGCAAACATCAACCGGGATGGTGAAGATTGCAGGCAAAATACGTCGGCGGGTGGGCCGGGGAATAAAATGCAAACCTGATCCGGGCGGTTTGCCCCCGGATCAGGTTTGCTAACGGGGCGGGCGAAATGGTTTTGCCTCTTTGCCACCAGGTCGCAGGCTATAGCTTAGCCAAGGCCAATGCTGGCCCCGGTGATCACGAAAACCCTGTTTTTAATCTGATCTGACGTGGCACGTTGCTTTCAACCTGTTTCACCGGTTGGCCTAGCGATTGATCCACTGCTGCAAATGCGCCGGATAACGGTCGCCCACCACCTTGATCCCGGACAGGGCGTCGGCAATTTCGTCCAGGTCGCTGGTGCCCAGTTCAATACCGGCTGCTTTGATATTTTCCAGTAAACGATGCAGTTTTGTGGTGCCGGGAATGGGCACGATCCATGGTTTTTGCGCCAAAAGCCACGCAAGGGCGATTTGGGCCGGTGTTGCCTCTTTCTCATCGGCAATTTTGCCTAACAACGAGACGAACTCGTGATTGGCCTTGCGCGCCTCGGCGCTAAAACGTGGCACGATATTGCGAAAATCGCCTGCATCAAATTGGGTTTGATCGTCGATGGTGCCGGTTAAAAACCCTTTGCCCAAGGGGCTAAACGCGACAAAACCAATGCCCAATTCTTCAAGCACCGGCAAAATGTCATCTTCGGGCTCGCGCCACCACAGCGAATATTCACTTTGTACCGCTGCCACCGGATACTCGGCATGCGCACGACGAATGGTGGTCGCACCGGCTTCTGACAATCCGAAATGTTTAACTTTGCCTTCGGCAATCAACCGGCCCACTGTCCCGGCAACTTCCTCGATCGGCACATCGGGATCAACACGGTGTTGATACAACAGGTCAATCCGGTCTGTGCCCAACCGTTTAAGCGAGGCCTCGGCCACGGCCCGAATGTTTTTCGGGCGGCTATTCATGCCCGACTGGCGGCGATTGTCATCTATTTCGAATCCAAATTTGGTCGCTATAACAACGTCATCGCGGATGGGGGCCAATGCCTCGCCAACAATTTCTTCGTTGGTAAACGGACCATAAGCCTCGGCGGTATCAAAAAAGGTAACGCCAATTTCATGCGCCTTGCGCAAAAGCGTCACGGCATTTTCCTTATCCATTGGCTGACCATAGGCGAAGTTAATCCCCATGCAGCCAAGGCCAATTGCCGAAACCTCAAGTCCACTATTCCCAAGAAAACGTTTTTGCATCACCGATATTCCTTGTTGGCACCCGGCACCACCAAATGTGGTCCGGTTTGGCTGCAGGCAATGCTGGTTTAGGCCAGACTGGAAAGATAATCAGCGTCTTCAACCTTTTCGAGCCAATCGACAGCTGAACCGTTCACAGCTTCGGCTATGGCAATGTGTGTCATGGCGGTAATATCTGTTGCGCCGTGCCAATGGCGCTCACCTGGTTCAAACCACACAATATCGCCCGGGCAAATTTCCTGCTTTGCCTCGCCTTCGCGCTGCACCCAGCCAAGGCCGCTGGTGACTATCAGGGTTTGTCCCAAGGGATGCGTATGCCATGCGGTACGGGCACCGGGTTCAAATGTTACGGTTGCACCACCTGTCCGGGCAGGGTCCGGGGCCTGGAAGCGGCTGTCGATACGAACGTTGCCGGTAAAATAATCTGCCGGACCAACAACCGAACCCGTGCTGGCATTGCGCTGAATTTTCATGGGGAAAACCTCCGGGTTTCAAAAAAATAACCGCATGATGGCGCAATATAGAGGGTGCATATACGACCATTTGCACCAGTCCGTTAACGAAACGGCCTGTCACCATACAGAACGGCCATGATTGTTGACGCATCCATCACAGGTCGCGGCCAAGTCTGTGTCCCCGACGATCACGCTCTTGCGCATGTAAAACAGGGACAATTACATCAAGTTCGAGTACAGCACGACTGATGTCCATCCTTTTCCGGATATCGTTTATATTACGCCTGTCACCGCCGACATTCCCCTGCGATACCAGCCTGACAGGAATGAAGACAGCCGCTAACGAACCGGTTTGTCCTCGTTATCAACCGCTGCATGATCCGTGTCGGCATCAATGTCAGCCTCGGCATCCCCTGCGATTTCATCGTTATCAGGCATTTTTTCAGCCTTTTAGGGTGGCTTGGTCCGGGTTTCGTCGTCTTCGTTATTGGCACCTGGTTGCAGTGCCGGGCTGCCAGGTGGGGCGTCATCTTCGCCCGACGTATCATCATCAGATGTTGTGTTTGACGTCAAATCGGCTTCGGTCGCGGGAAGCGGCTCGGCTTCGGAAAGCGCGATTGCGTCGGTTTGTGCCGCGGCATCAGCAGCGGCGGCCAAATCTGCTGGCGCCAGAGACGACATTTTTTTACGCCGGTTGGTCAGTTTGGCGCGTAGTTTACGACGCAACCTTCTGCGGCGGCTTAACCGCCACAAAGCCAGCAATTCGCTGCGTGAATGAAATATCGGCAAGCGACGGCGATTTTCCGGGTTAAGTTCAACCGACATGCCGACTTCACGAATACCGTGCGCGTCGTCAATACGCCGTACAATCAGTTCAACAGGGCCATAAACGATACGGTCCGCCGGTTCAATATCCCCCGACAATTCACGTTCCAGCAATTCACCCAATGTCAAATCGCCATCACCAGGCGCAACTGGAAAACCATATAAGCGGCCCACATCCAGAATGCCGGTATCAGGCGGGAAACTGAAATCGCCAAACATATCGCGGTCATTTGCCCCTTCGGCGGGACCGGCAAACAGCTGATCAAGCAGTTCGACATATTGCGGCGGGGTGAAGATATAAATCTGATCATCACCCAGCAGACGCCCGGCACTATGCGGACGCAATGATTTACCATCGCGCAAAATAAGCGATGGGCGCGCCCATCGCGGAATACGATGCCCGGTGGCAACCGCGCTATCGGGATGGACCCGGTAAACCACCACTTCCTGATTGGCATTGCCGGGCAATTCCAGATCGATCCTGTCAACCGGCCCGCGCCGTGCCGGCACAATAATGCCCAGCCAGCGAGCAATTGGTTTGATCGTCCAGCCCTGCAACAACAGCGAGGTAATCACCACGATAAAGGCGGTATTAAACAGCAGTTGGCCCTGCTCTATTCCCTCGACCATCGGCACAATTGCCAACAGGATGGAAACAGCACCACGCAAACCCACCCACGAAATAAAAGCAGTATCGTTGCGCGAAAAGTTAAAAAACATCAGGCACAGCCAGATGGCAACTGGCCGTGCCACAAACACCAGAATAAGGGCCAGCAAAAAGCCCGGTATCAGCACGCTGCCAAATTCAGACGGGGTTGCCAGCAAGCCCAGGGTGACAAACATGGCAATTTGCGCCAGCCAGGTAATAACATGTTGAAACCGGCGGACACCGGCGCTCATGCGCATTTTGCTGTTACCGGCATAAAGACCGGCAACATAGACCGCCAAAAAGCCACTACCGCCAACAATGCTGGTGGCACCAAACAATGTCAGCGCACAGGCCAGAACCACAATTGGTACCAGCCCCGGCTCCAGTTTGATCCGGTTCATGCCCTGAACGATCAAAACGCCGCCCAGAAACCCCAGCACACTGCCCAGACCAATTTGAAAAACAAACCGTTCGGCCAGTTCAAGCGCCAGATTATCACCGGTTCCCTGAACAATCAGTTCAACCAGCGAAATGGTCAGAAACACCGCCATCGGGTCGTTGCTTCCCGATTCAACTTCCAGCGTTGATCGCGTTCGATCACGCAGGTTAATACCGCCAACCCGCAACAAAAAGAACACCGCCGCCGCGTCAGTTGAACTGACAATCGCGCCAAACAGAAAGCCAACAAGCCATGGAACACCCAGCAAGAAATGGGCAGCAACACCAACCACCCCGGTGGTCATTAGCACCCCGAAGGTTGCCAGTGTCAGCGCGGGGGCCGATGCAATACGCAAAGCCCGTGTCGGGGTTTCAAACCCGCTGTCAAACAGGATAAGCGCCAGCGCAATGCTGCCAATAAAATAGGCCAGCGGCGCATTATCGAACTGAATGCCACCAATACCGTCTTCGCCAGCCGCGACGCCGACAAAAAGAAACACCAGCAGCAAGGGGGCACCAACGCGAAAACTGATCAGGCTGGTAAAAACGGCAACCATAACCAGAATCGATGCAATCAGGATAACCAGATTCATCGATTCAATCACAGGCAGCCTCCTATTTTTACAAACCAGATAACAAAAACGTACCGCCGCCATGCCAAATCGTCACAGCCAGCAATCGCACGGTCACAACGCCGCATTTCCACCGGAAAATTGCGGCAAAATTAATGTCGATGCTTTGCACTCATATATGAATGCCTGACATATAGCATCCCGGTAACATTATTGCGCGGCTAAATTTACCCAATATCGGGTGTTTGTGCCGGAATAAACGCAGTTTCCTTGGCCGTAGACAGGGCAATTTCCGGCAAAACCTCAACAATTCCGGGAAGTTCCTTAATCACATCGGTTACAAAACTTTCAAGGTGGGCTGTATCACGCAACCGCAATTTTAGCAGAAAATCAAATCGCCCGGTCATATGATGGCATTCCATCACCTCGTCCGCCTTGATCAGGGATTTGATCATTTTACGGTTTCCCTTGGCGGGGTCGGTGCGCAACCACACCATCGCCATCAGGGACCGGCCAACGGCATCGGGGTCAATCTCAATCCGGTAGGCCCGAATAATACCCTGATCGCGCAATTTACGTACGCGGTCATTAACCGCCGAGACTGATAACCCCACCTTGCCGCCCAGCACCGCATATGATTGTGATGCGTCTTCCTGTAAAATATCCAGTAACTTCGCGTCGATGGCATCCATAACCTTCCCCCCGGTAACGAGCCCCTTGCCAATAAGCAATAATACACAAAAATCAGTCCGTTGCGAAGAAACACCGTATCGCTAAAAGCGAAATACTGCGAACGGCACCCGTTGATGGTGCGAAGCTGGATTTTTTATAAAATCCGGTATACTCATTTAAATAACATGCGTTTTCCGGGGTTACGCGGATATATCTGCGTTTTCTGACCTGACCTTGCGTCATGGCATTAAAGGCATGGTGGATAAAATGGCCCGGTGCGGTTATTTGCCGCCCGCCTCGTTTTTGCGTTTTGACGACCATGGGCCTGTCACCACGTCGATACCATCACGCTCGTGCCGACAATCATTTGCTCAACCGATTGCCGCACCCCGTCCTTAGCGGGGAAATTGCATCCACAATGACAGGCTGGCATCACAATGAAGCAATGGTTTCAAAACTTTCCCAACTATGTTCAGGCCGCTATTTTTGCCACCATTGCCGCCATAACCGCCGCCGGGTTTTCGGTCACCGTGCGCCTGGCAGCACAGGAGCTGCCGCCACTCGAGGTGGTTTTCTTTCGTAACCTGTTTGGTTTTTTGCTGATTGTGCCGGTATCGCTGCGGGCAGGGTTTTCATCGCTTCATACCACACGCTGGCGGATGTTTTTTCTGCGTGCCATTTTGTCAATGGGCGCAATGAGCTTCTGGTTCTCGGCACTGGCTTATTTGCCACTGGCCGAGGCAACAACCCTTAATTTCACCGTACCGCTATTTGGCACCGTGCTGGCCGCCATTTTCCTGAAAGAACAAATCCGCCATCACCGGATTATCGCCCTGATTGCCGGTTTCGCCGGAGTTGCCATTATCATTCGCCCCGGCAGCGACACCATGCAACTTGCCAGCATTTTACCCGTTGTGGCGGCCCTGTGCATGGCCTGTGCGGGCATGACAATCAAATCACTGGCCCGCACCGACAGCAGCCCCAATGTGGTGCTTTATACCATGTTGCTCATGACACCAATGACGCTCATCCCCGCGTTATTTGTCTGGGAAACACCCAGTTGGAATGTGATCATGATTTTGCTGGTCGGCACCTTCATGGCCAACATTACCCAACTGTGCAACACCAGCGCCTTTCGCCTTTTTGATTACAGTTTTGTCATTGGCTTCAACTATTTGCGACTGCCATTCGTTGTGGTTGTGGCATTGGTCATGTTTGGGGAAATTCCCGAAATCTGGTTGCTGCCCGGTGCCGGATTGATTGTGGGATCGGCAATATATATTGCCCGGCGCGAAGCCGTTCTGGCCCGCGAGGCCAAGCGGTTTGACCGCGAACATTCATCGCCCGCAACCGACCTGGACCCACCACCCCGGCAACGCCCCGCCCCCGATACGCGGCCCAGTGCCAGTATGGCGTTCAATACCCAAACCGATGCCCCGGCAACCGGAAAACCCGATACAGCACCAAATGCAGATGCGGCGAATGCAGCCCCCGAAACAGTGACAACGGCAAAACCACAAGCAGATACAGATACAAACACATCCATGGCGCAAAAAAACCGTGACCGCGCCCCACCACCCAAGTGAAACAAGCCTGGCAAAACCTTCCTGCGGCGATGAAAGCTGCCCTTTTTTTCCATAACAGCTGCCAGTCTGGCAGCGTGTTTTAGCATCATTGTTCGTATTATCACCCGTGACATACCGGCATTTGAAGCAGTGTTTTTACGCTTTGCCTTTGCCCTTTTTCTGGTTTTGCCATTTGCCTGCGCAGCGGCATAACGGGGTTAAAAACGCCGCAATTTGCCCCGTTCGGCGTTCGCGGTGCGCTTTCAACGGCAGAAATGTGTTTGTGGTTTTTTGCCGTGCAATATTTATCGTTGGTGCGGGCAACCACCCTTAATTTTACAGTTCCCGTATTTGGCACCTTTCTGGCGGCCATTATCCTGCGCGAAACAGTCCATCATCATCGCTGGACGCCATCGGTTGCAGATTTATCGGCTTGGCGCTTATCATTCAGCCAGGCTTTAACGGAACCTCACTGCCAGACCTGCTGCCAATTACCGCGCTCTGTGCGTGGCCGGGGCTGGCATGACAACCAAATTATTGGTTCGCAAGGCAAACCCGGCCACGATCGTGTTTTATTTAATGGCAATAATCACACCGGTGTCGCTTATTCCGACGTTGTTTGTGTGGCAAACACCAGACTGGCAAAGCCTGACCTTAATGGCATTGGCAGCCGCCATGATGAACGCGATGCAATATTGCAATGTCAAAGCCTTGCAACTGGCTGATTGCAGCTTTTTTGTCGGTTTTTCCTATTTGCGTCTGCCAGTAATCGCGCTGTTGGCTGCCCTGTTATTTGAGGAAATTCCTGATATATGGCTGCTGCCCGGTGCCGGGTTAATTATCGCCACTACCCTTTATCTTGTGCTGTGCAAAAGACGACTGACTGCACAAAGCCGAGCACCACACAACACCCCGACTGCACGCTAACAGGCGGATCTTCCGTGGGGCGTTTCGTACAATTAATGCCCTGCCTTTGGCACAACCGGCTTAAGCGCCTTTTCCTTGCCTTAAAAACAGATAATTTGGTATAGAAATACCAATTAAATTATTTAAGCAGGAGAAGCCGATGCAGGTTTCAGGAAAAGTTGCGATTGTTACCGGAGCAGCATCTGGCCTGGGGGCTGCAACAGCGCGGGTTTTGGCGGCAGCCGGGGCTATTGTTGCGACCTTTGACCTGAACGGCGATGGTGCCAATGCCACAGCGGAAAAACTGGGGGGCAAGGGTTTTGCGGTTGATGTAACCAATGCGCAAAGCGTTGAAGACGCCGTGGCCCGCGTTGTTCGCGATTTGGGCACACCACGCATTTTGGTCAGTTGTGCCGGGATCGTGCATGGGGAACGCATTGTCGGGCGTGAAGGCCCGGCCAATCTGGATAATTTTAGCCGCGTGATCAATGTGAACCTGATCGGCACATTTAACATGATGCGCGTGGTGGCCGATGCCATGAGCAAGGCCGAGCCGGTGGAAAGTGGCGAACGCGGCATTATCATTAACACCGCATCCATTGCTGCCTTTGAAGGGCAAATCGGCCAGGCCGCCTATGCGGCATCGAAGGGGGCTGTCCATTCGCTGACATTGCCAGCGGCCCGTGAATTGGCCCGCCACGGCATACGGGTGATGTCGATTGCCCCTGGCCTGTTTGGCACCCCCATGCTTTCGGGCCTGCCAGACGACGTTCAGGACAGCCTTGCGGCCAACACCCCGTTTCCCAAACGCCTAGGCTGGCCGGAAGAATATGGCCGCCTGGCCCTGCATATTTGCGAAAACGAAATGATGAACGGCGAAACCATTCGCCTTGATGGAGCCGTACGGCTTGAACCAAAATAATAATCGCGATTATCGAACCCGAAACCTTTGAAACTTAATTCCACATTCATACCGCTTCTGGATACGCAAAAGCCGGTGGATCATCCCACCGGCTTTTCACGTAAAAACGCTACACGGGTTCACAAACATGCCACCTGGCTGGGTGCTGTCAGGCGGCATCATCGGCAAATGCCGCCAGTTTAATATCCTTCTGCGACACACCGCCGACATCATGGGTCGTCAAGGTGATTTCGACCTTGTTATAGACGTTAAACCATTCAGGATGATGGTCCATTTTATCGGCCTTCAGCGCAATCCGGGTCATGAAACCAAAGGCTTCGTTGAAATCCTTGAATTTAAAGATTTTCTGAATAGACAACCCGTCACCCGCCAGAGTCCAGCCGCTGACTTCGTTCAAGGCAATTTCTATTTCGGCGGGGGAAAGTTTGCTCATTTCAGCCTCCTGTACCTGTTTTAACATCAGGGTTAACATATCGTTCTGTCATGATAGCCACATAAAGCCATGAAAACATGTCAGGAATTTGAAAGCCTGGTATTTTATTCGTCCAGTGCGTGCCTTACCCGTTCGCGCAAAACGGGTAGCAACGCGCTTTCGAACCATGGATTTTTACGGATCCATGCCGTATTGCGCCAACTGGGATGGGGCATGGGCAGCAAACCGTCGGGCAAAAACTGTTCAAACCGGCGCACGGTTTCAGTCATGGTTTTGGCCCGGCGCACGCCCAGATAATGCGCCTGCGCATATTGCCCGATCAGCAAGGTTAACCGCACATGCGGCAAGTGGCGCAAAAGCACATCATGCCAGGTTGGCGCGCATTCGGGCCGGGGTGGCAAATCGCCACCACGCGCAAACCGGCCAGGGTAACAAAACCCCATGGGCATAATTGCCAGTTTGGCCGGGTCATAAAACTCCTGATGCGACATCTGCAACCAGTCGCGCAGCCGATCACCCGACGCATCGTTCCATGGCAGGCCGGTTTGGTGCACCTTTGTTCCCGGGGCCTGCCCAATCACCAGAACAGGTGCTAAAACGGCCATCCGCACCACCGGGCGCGGCCCCAGTGCTAAATGGGCTTCGCAAATACGGCATGCCCTTACATCGGCCAAAACCCGGTCAAGGGCCGGGTCCTGACCAGGCGGGTCCACTTCGGGCACATAACGGGAAGACGAAACAGGCAAGGTATCCTCTGCGAATGGTGGCAAAACCAATAAGGGTTAAATTACTCTTTTGCCGGCAATTCGGCGGCCTCAATAACCCAGCTTTCCGCAAGTGCCCCCTGATACCATTCCTGCATTGCAGGCATGGCAAGCACAGCCTGTTTATAAGCCTCGCCAAACGGATCAAGCGTTACACCATAGGTTTTAAACCGGGTAATGACCGGGGCAAACATGGCATCGGCAATGGTGAAATGGCCAAACAGAAAATCCCCGCCCTGCCCATAACGGCTACGGCACATGTTAAAAATGGTGCTGATGCGTTCGATGTCTTTTTCAACACCGGGTTCACGCCCGCGACCGGAAAGATCTTTGCGCAAATTCATTGGCATATTGGTACGCAGAGCCATAAACCCGCCATGCATTTCCAGTGCAACCGACCGGGCAATGGCACGGATATCCATATCAAGCGGCCATAACAGGGTATCGGGTCGGGTATCGGCAATATATTCCAGTATCCCCAAGGCTTCCCAAATGGTTTTGGTTCCATCGAAATAGGCTGGAACCTTGCCCGTTGGCGAAATAACCGGGGCCTTGGCAAACCATTCTTCTGTGTAAAGCGATACCAGCTTTTCTTCAAATTCAACACCGGTGGCCCTGAGGCCCAGCCAGGCCCGTAACGACCATGAAGAATAGTTTTTATTGCCAATATAAAGTACCGGAAGATTTTCCATTTTACCCGTCATACACTTAAAACAAGGATCACAGAACCATACGTGCGCAAACCGCACCGGCGCAAAAGCAAGGTTCTTCAAAGCCCGCAGGCCACACATAAAATATATTCCGGCAGCACCGGCCACACAACACGTACCGGATGACGGATACCACGCCAATCCTCTTGTTGTTTGTGGGCCAATCGCCGCATAATAACCATAACAATGTTGATCATGACACCCCATGTCACACATCTTCATTCACATGAACCACCCCGAGCCACTTTAACTGGTACATGATGCCGGGTTAGGTGTATCGGGCAACGCGCCCCGCCAAAACAAACAAGGACGGATCAATTGTTCGACCATATTATCCCCACACCCGCCTCTACCGATACCCAAACAGCCCTGACAATTCATGCTGTTACCCCTGCCAAATTTAGCGAATGGCTGGAAAATCAGTCAGATCTGCATAAATCATGGATTGATGCCAATCACTTTGAAAGCAAACGGGGCACCAGCCTTTTGTTGCCATCAACCGACGGCAAGGCCGCATCGGTGGTGCTGGGTTTTGAAAATGATGCCAAATCGGTGTGGGATTTTGCCACCCTTGTCACCCTTTTGCCCAAAGGCACATATCAGTTTGACGCAACCGTAACCGGCAACAACGAACTTTGCGAACGTGCCATGCTGGGCCTGTATCTGGGTGGCTACCGGTTTGACCGCTATCGCAAAATCGACGCGCCACAGGCCGCGTTTATTCGCCCCGACAACGCCGCAAGCGACCGGGCCGAGAACACCGCACGCGGCATGGCCCTGACCCGCGACCTTATTAATGTACCGGCCAATGACATGGGCCCGGCCGAGTTGGCGGCTGCGACCCAAACATTGGCCGATGAATTTTCCGCCACCGTCACCACCATTATTGGCGACGATCTGGAAACACAAAATTACCCGTCCATTTATGCCGTGGGCAAAGGCAGCGACCGTGCGCCCCGACTGGTTGATATGCGCTGGGGCGATGAAAATGCACCGCGTGTGACACTGGTGGGTAAAGGTGTGTGTTTTGATACCGGTGGCTATGATTTAAAACCGGCCAGCAACATGCTTTTGATGAAAAAAGACATGGGTGGTGCGGCACAGGTTCTGGGGCTGGCCCGTATGATCATGGCGGCCAAATTGCCGATACGGTTGCGCGTGCTGATCCCGGCTGTGGAAAACATGGTATCGGGCAACGCCTTTCGCCCCAGCGACATTATCAATACCCGCAAGGGCATTACGGTTGAAGTTGGCAATACCGATGCCGAAGGCCGCCTTGTTCTTTCCGATGCGCTGACAGAAGCCGCCAGCGAAGACCCGGAAATTCTGCTGGATTTTGCCACCCTGACCGGTGCGGCACGTGTTGCCCTGGGCCTTGGTTTACCGGCCTTGTTTTCCAACAATGATGATCTGGCAAATGCCCTGCAAAATACCGGCATGGAAATGGGCGACCCGATGTGGCGTTTGCCGTTGTGGGAAGATTACCGCCCGATGCTTGATAGCAAGGCTGCCGATACCAATAATATTTCGTCAGGGGCATTTGGCGGTGCGATTATTGCTGCCCTGTTCCTGGATCGGTTCGCCAAGGGTGCCAAAGCATGGGCACATATCGATTTAATGGCCTGGAACCCGGCAGGAACCCCCGGTCGCCCCGAAGGTGGCGAAGCCCAGGGTATCCGGGCGGCTTTCAAGGTGATTAGTGATCGTTACGGTAAGTAAATTAATACAAATCAACCTTTGACTTCATGTCAGGGGTCAGGTAAACAGATTACGTATTCGTAACAAACAGGCTGTTGGACATAGATATGCCCATCGAGATCAAACCGTCACAAGCGCTTGACCTTTGGCGTATCGCGACTGTCGAAAGTGTGCGTCGGGATTCCCCCGATTTATCTGCACGACAGATGGCCCTTGTTCTGACTGTTTATCTGACCCCGGCTCCCCACACTGTTCGTGGACTTGCCGATGCCCTGAACATTTCCAAACCCGCCATCACCCGCGCACTTGATCGGCTAAGCTCGCTTGGCATGGTTAAACGTAAGGTGGATGAAGACGATCGTCGTTCGGTTCTGATTCAACGCACTGTTAAAGGCTCGGTCTTTTTGCGTGAATTTGGCGATATTGTTGGCAGTGCAGGCAAAACTACCCAATAAGTTTAACTATCTTATTGCGGCAACCTTCTACCCTGAAATGGTTGCGTCATAAAGACGCCCGATATTTGGTAGCCCGGCAACCTACCGTTTGGCCTACAGGCCCGTGCGCCCCCGAACGCCCCCTTATTCCGACGACACCCCCAGCGCCAGTCCGCCCTACCAACCGAATGGTATGATGTACATACCAACATGCATTACATACCGACCGTTTGGTATTTAATACCTTTTGAGCGTTCGCTTCATGGGCCACATTGGCAAACATTTTGTTGAAAACAATAATAAACATGGAGATGTCGATTAGGCATCCCCACAAGCCTGTGTAACACCTTTCCGCCCTTCCCCTTCCTTGCGCTCTCCCACCCGAGCGGCTCGGCACCAAAAGCTCTTTACCAGCGATAAGGCCGGGCCTGGATCATAAGCAGCGGCGCAATTGATGCGCGCGAGGACAAGGATGCTGACCAGAGCTGTTACCGATCTAGGCTCAGGACCTATTAA
>NZ_JFJZ01000110.1 GCF_002115825.1 Thalassospira sp. MCCC 1A01428
AATAGGTCCTGAGCCTAGGAAGTGGCTCTTACCTAATATCTGTCTTCCCATACCCTTAACAAAACTGCTAACCTTTTGATGTTAAGTCTGGAGAATATTGGGATGTTTTGATGACGATGAGATTGTTGCCTGTCGACACCACGGAAATCAAAACTAGCTGTTGCCGCCCAACGCGATCAAAGATAGAGGGCGAGTGCGCGACCATTTATAGCTTAAAGTCCAACACTATTAATGATGGTATTTATGTCTATCTTCCTGTTCGTGGTTACGAGCTAACGCTAAAGAATAGACTACTTGACCAATTAGGTGGCTTCTCTCACTTATTATTGGAAGCCGCACATCAGTTTCCAGAGCATTGCATCGATTGGGTGTTAAAAGTAACCGGCCTCAGATTTCAGCAGTTGCAACCTATCCTCACACGTCTTGAAGGACTCGGCTTGATGAAAGGAAATCGATTAACAAGAAGTGGAAAAAATTTCTCTGTTTGGAAGCGCCGTTTACATGACCAAAAGCGACTTATATGGCTTGATGGAGATCATAGAAACGACTGTTTCTGCGGCGACTCTTCCGTTGATACAGTGGTGTTGCCGGACAATACCCACTTTGTCATTCGCCGCTGGCATCGACTAGAGGGTACGCCACGTTCTTGGTCCTGTAAAGACTGGAATGAAGACTGCGAACGCCAGAAAAACCGTATCATGCGCCATCCTGAGCGGTACCTGCCGCCGATCTTTGAACACTTTACCGATTGCTTTATCGACAACGGGTTCAAGAGCCATGAGTGGGATCTGACTATTCGTATAGCTACCGACACCCCCGAACCAAGAGCCATTGAGATCAAACTGAATGCTGGTGACCTGCATCGGTGGGCGGATCACGAGTACACCGTGGCAAGCCCTGTGCTGTGCTTATCGACGTGCTACAGCTTACCGGCCGGTGCGCCTGAGCGCCTGCGCAATCAGCTACCCAATGATCACCTTCGAATCACGACCATCAACACATCAAGCGATAACATTGACCTAAACTGCCTGAGCGACACCCCCCCCAGCACCTGGGTCTGGCCGGAGATTGAACAAGACACCCGCGAGCAAATCATCGATTCTCTTTTCCACGAAATCACTACCCCGGATGACCCAGCCGAAGTACGGTTCAATCGTGAGCACCGTATTGATGATCGTTGGCAGCGCCTAGGCTTCAACTGGCCGCTCATCGAGCAAAAGCTCGAAGCTAAGGGTTTACACTGCATCCGAGGTGACGTGTGAGAACCATCGACATGTTCTCCAACGTCGCTGGCCAGATGGTACAGGATGCTGACATCCAGCGTTACGGCACCATCCTTGTGAGGCACGGCGCCCGTGGATTGGCCAACATCAATCCCACCGCCGTCTGGGTAGATGCTGCCATCGCGGTGATAGAGGCCAGTGGCAGCTACTTCCGTTACTGCGCTGAGCGGGAAGTCACGCAGCAACTGCGCAATTACAATCAGACACTCGAAGCGATCCTGGCCCAGGAATTGCAAATTGCCGAGATGAAGCTAGAGGCATTGCTCAAGGAGCGCGAGGGTAGGCTAGCGCATATCGAGCGCACCTTGAACATTAAGAAACGCAGCATACAACTCGCACGCGGGACAATCCGTCAGCAAATTAAGATACTGAAAAACATGCATGTTTTATTGCAGCAAGAACGGCAGAAAATTGGCTACTTTCAGGATCTAATCGGCTTGCAGGTCTGCCTCGATAGGTGCATCGACGCTACTCTGGCATTACTTCTCAGCCCCGATGGAGAACACACATGAAAGCCCCAACCACCAAATCCCCGAAAACGCCGGCGCCAAAAAAAAGCCCTCCGAAGAAGGACGACGATGGCGGCTTCAAATTATCTCAGGCTATGGATCTCGCCGCCACGTCCGTTGACGCCCTAACGGCCTATGCAGACTATAAGAAGGAGGTAGAGGTCACAACGCGGTCAAAAATAGAAGGGCAAAAGGCAATCATCCTAAGCGAACATGATCTGGAAAAGGCTCGCCTTGAGCACACCACACGTATGGTTGAGTTGGATAACCAGGACAAAAACAGCATGCGAAATCATGAACAGGAGATGGCATCACTTGCCCAAGAAGATCGCAAATTATCTTCTAAAGATGATCTGCATGATCGCGTCCTCAAGCAGCTTGAGGCCAAAGAATTTACTGCTGAAGAGGCCGCTTTGTTGCTATACGGGACGCAGGAGTAATCCGTGAAACTTCCCCTCGTCGTCGCTGCTGGCCTGACGGTCCTGGTAACAGCAAAAGCTGTCAGCTGGATTTACAACTCTCTAACAGAGCAAGAGCGTGAAAAGCAGCAGCACGAAAGAGAGCGCTCCGACCAGATTCGGGCAAGAGCCCGCGCAGCCAATGTTCAACAGGAAGCTGAAAGGTCGAAGACGTACCAACAAATGGCCCAAGACCAAGCCCGTTTGTTGTTCGAGTCCATCCGTGAGCATCGTCAGGCTGCCGCCGAAGTGCCTGCTGAATTGGAGACGTTGGAACAAATGATTTCCAGCGAAGTTTCCAATAAGACCTCCAGCCCATACCGCAAATCGGCGCTGCGCCGTGAGTATGCCCGCATTGAAGACGCCATCGTGCGTCTGAAGGAATATCAGCGTTACCTCAGCTTTGAAGAGCAGCGCATAAATCAACTTCTTTATGAGGAAGACTATGAGGCTCTGCTGAAACTCGACACGGTCAAGCCGTTACTGCCACTAGAATGGCTCTACCCCGGCAAGCTGGTGCTCGTCTCAATGGATGAAATTGGCAGTAAACGTCCTCTCACGGCTA
>NZ_JFJZ01000111.1 GCF_002115825.1 Thalassospira sp. MCCC 1A01428
CGATGGTGGCACATCAACCGCGCCAGTCTTGCGCACAGCGATGCGCCGAAACCCGTGCCCACACGGCACCACCGACCGGCTCAAAAAATCCCGCACAATCCCGCCCCGCTGCGCCAATGCCATCACAACCCCCGCTCAATGCGGAAATTGCCAACCAGCTTTTCGGTGGCAATTGCTCCATCCGGCCCATGCACAAACCGCCCGTCACGCCCGACCACCAGGCGAACAAGCCAGCCCTCGGCGGTGTTAACTTCACGCACAAACGCCACTGGCTTGCCCGTGTCGCAATCCATCACCTGCCATTCAAACCGGTTTGCGATATGGTCGGCATGGGCATAGCTGGCACCGTCAAAATGCCGGGCCTCGCTATAATCGGGCAGCCATAAAAACCGCCCCCGGCTTTTCAGTGCCGCAATCACCTTGCGCAGAGACTTGTGCGCAGCGCCTTCGCACGCCCGCATTTCATCGGCATTGATGAAATAATGCTGTTCGGCCAGCCGGTTCAAAACCTTGGCAAACCGGGTGGTAAACATGGCATCAACCGCATGGGCATCGGCCAACTGGCACAGACCATACCCCACCATCATCAATCGGGATGTTTTCCACCCGCCCCCCCCGCCAATCTGGCGATCCATCATCACCGCCATAGCCACATCCACCAGCTTGGCAAATTCATTACGAAAATCATGAAACTGGCTGGGCAGCATTAAATCGGCCCATTCCTGCTGATCGGCCAGCAAGATATCAATTACGTCCCGGCTGTCCGCTTCGCTGTCATCGAGCATCCCGACCGCCACAGCCCAGAAATAGCGCGGGAAAAACGCCCGCTCGACCGCCCAGAACAAATCAAACTTGCGACGCGGCACCACGTCACGCGATACCTCACGCAACCCCCGGCGCAGCGCACCAGGCACCGGCAACCGCGCCACATCATTGGCCGCCACACCAACTCCGGCCAACCGCATATCAGACGCCAGCGGCGCACCATATTTAAGCGCAACACTCATGACGCCCCCTTTCGCGGTCCAATCGGCACCGGGCCGGACCCAAACGGGTTAAAACCGTCATCATCGGGCTGGGTAAAAGGCTTCATTCCGCCGCCTCCCCGCATTCGCAAAAGTGAATGGCGCGCGCCAGATCAATAATCGCCTTTGCACCCGGATCAGTAATCGCCTTGCGCTGCGCACGGGTTACAGCCATACACATGGCAATATATTCGTCCGGCGTTGTTTCCCGCGGCAAAACCGGATCACTGGATTGCACCACAACCGCCTGCAAATAGGCTTTTCCAGCCGCGACCAGATTGTCTGCGCGCTCCGCATGGGTCAGGCGCTTTTTAACCTTGATGCTCATGCCGCACCTGCCTTGCCCGATGCCGGAAACGTCGCAACCGTTCCAGATACAGCGGGCGCGCCACCCTTGCCATTACTGGCAAGGAAATCCCCAAGGGTGCTGTGCATGGCGCGGGCCAGTTCAATTTCCGCCGCCACTTCCCGGTGGTCCAGCCGGCCATCGCGCATATGTTCGGCATGGGCGGCGACAAACCCGCTCACATCGGCGGCAAGGCAATGTAAATCAATCTGCTTTACCGTCATCTTGATGGCCTGCCCCATCCCGGCCAGCGCCAGAACACGGTTGGTAAAACTGCCCGGCAACACCGCCATCAAGTGCAGCATTACCGCCGTGCGTGGCACCATTTCGCCGTCGCGATAGGCTTCAAGTGTGCGCTGTTTAATACCCGTCGCCACAGCCAAATCACGCAACGTCACCGCCTTGTTTTCAGACTGATAGGTGCCAACAACCTGCCGAAACGCCGATGTAAATTCGGCTTGCAGCGCGTCATGGGCAATCGATCCAATTTTTCGCATAAAAATACATCCCGATATGATGCAGGTTGAAATCGTGAAGCGAACCGACGACTAGGCCGCTGCGCTGGCCCCGTCATCCGCCCCGGCGCAGCGGCCTTTGTCTGAATCGGCATCGTTGGAGGCGACAAGCCCCGCAAGATTATAAAAATCGTTAGGACTGACGAGGCCGCCCGTAATGCGATAAATCGCAATCAACGGAATACTTCTGGGCATCACCTCGCCATTGCACCACTTGGTAACAACTGACTTGCTGACCCCGAGACGCTTAGCAAATTCGCTACGCGATACTTGTGTTTGTGATAGCCACTGTTTCAATTTCATAATGGAGCTAAGGTTTCTTATTTTGAAACTAACGTCAAGCAAAATGTTTCAAAAAACGATAACGACTGACCTGACGCGTGGTGAAAGATTCCCGCCCATGCAAAACAACGTACGCGACATCCGCCGCAGACGGGGCCTTACGCAAGAACAGGTCGCAGAATTAACCGGCGGAACCAAAGGACAAATCAGCAAGCTGGAAAATGGCACCCTGCAATTAGGGGCCAACTGGCTTGAGCGTCTCGCGCGCGCTTTAAAAGTTGAAGCCTATGAATTGATATCGGATGTTCGGCCAACTGCCCGCATCCCCATTGTGGGCTGGGTATCAGCAGGGGCATTTGCAGACGCCCAACAAGTCGACAGGAAACGACTTGCCGAGTTCCCACACATCGACTGCCCGGATGTAGACGAAAAAAAGTGTATAGCCCTTAATGTTCAGGGTGATTCCATGAATTTGGTAGCACCGGAAGATTCTGTGATTGTGGTGGATATTTCGCACAAGGAAATGTCAGACGGAAAGTTCTACATCGTCGCCACCAATGGCGGA
>NZ_JFJZ01000112.1 GCF_002115825.1 Thalassospira sp. MCCC 1A01428
AGGCTGAGCTACGCTCCGTCAGTGTGCGCGATTATCTATCCTGTATGATTAAGCAGTTCAAGTATAATTGCGGCATGTCGCGGCATTTTTTGGGATCTTGATCACTGGGTTGAAAATGTCGCAAATTGATCGTGTTTTCGGTTGTTCGTCAGTTGCCGTAATTTCATGTGATTGGCAGCGTCAAAATCAGTAAAAATGATACTTGTTAAAGAAACATGATCTATCACATTCAGGCCTTCCGGCTGATGCCAGGGGGCTGACCGTTGATACGCTTAAAAGCGCGGCTGAACGCTGCCTGAGACGTATAGCCGAGGCGTTGAGCCGCAGCCTCGATAGATAGTCTTTCGTCGCTCAGCCATAGGCGGGCGAGGTTCATTCGCAGTTCTGTCAGATATTTTAGGGGCGGGATGCCGATCGTGGATTGAAATCGCTGTGCAAAGGCAGAGCGCGAAATGCGTGCCTCTGCTGCCATGTCCGTAACGTTCCAGTCACGGCCTGGCTGCCGGTGTAGCGCCAATATGGCACGGGCCAGACGGGGATCGCGCAGTGCGGCAACAAGACCGGAGGCGTTTTCACATCCTCCTTCTATCCAGCCACGTACGATCAGGGCGGCCGCCACATCGGCAAGCCGCGCCAGAATACCGGCGAAACCAATGCGGCCAGCACAAATTTCACGTTTCATCGATTCAAGAATGGGGAGTAATCCCGGGTGGTGGTGTTCTTGCGTACTTGTCGTCATGACGTCTGGCATGAGCTTGCCGAGCCCTTGCATACCGCCGAGATTGAATTCCATACAGCCATAAAAGAGAACGGCACTTGGCGTCGGGTGTGTGCTGGGGCATGTGTCGACGCCGCTTACGGCTTCGCCAAGGGGGGCCACATCAAATGTGTCGATATTTTCAAATGCGTTATCTGGGTCCGATAAAATCTGATGCGCCTGGCCCCGTGGCATCAGAACTGCGCTCCCTGCTGACAGGTCGTGCAATGCGCCGTCTTCAGTCCGCAATACAGCTTTGCCGAAAGCCAGAAAGTGGAAATAGACATGCCCTGGTCTGGCATCAAATCCCATGCCAAAGGATGGACCGGTTTGAATGCGTCGATATTTGACACCACGCAGGCGCATGCCGGCGAGCAGCTCGCTGATAAACTCGGACGATAAGGCAAACTGATTTTGCATGGTCATTTTTTGGCGTTTTGATCAAAATATCAAGACCAGCCATCATAGATCATCCTGAATTTCGCATCTAGTCTTTAGGCAATCGTTGTTTCCTAGGGATATTCAAGATGAGTGATGATGTTTTTAAGGCCGGGCCTGCTATCCCGTGCGATAGCGGATCGGCTGTGGAGTCCGTGGCACCTGCCTGGATGGCCGTGTTTTCGCTGACAATGGGGGTGTTTGGCCTTCTGACGGCAGAATACCTTCCTGCCAGCCTTCTGACACCAATGGCAACTGATTTGGGCGTATCTGAAGCGCTGGCGGGTCAGGCGGTGACGGTGACTGCGGTGGTGGCCCTGTTTGCCGGGTTGTTGGTGCCCAAACTAACAGGCAGGCTTGATCGTCGTGCTGTCCTGCTTGCTTTCACAATATTAATGATCATGTCCAACTTGCTGGTTGCGCTTTCCTCCAGTCTGGCCGTGTTATTGGCGATGCGGATTTTGCTGGGCATTGCGCTGGGAGGGTTCTGGAGCATGGCGGCAGCTGTGGCCATGCGTCTGGTGCCAGCCTGGCTGGTGCCAAGGGCATTGTCGATTATTTTTAGTGGCATTGCCGTTGGCACGGTGGTGTCTGTGCCCTTGGGAAGTTATCTGGGCGGCTTGTATGGCTGGCGCAGTGCCTTTGTCGCAGCGGCGGCGGTTGGCGGGTTAACGCTTGCCTTTCAATTGTTCACATTGCCCCGTATGGCGCCGCGCAAGATGGCACATACCGCATCGGTGCTGGAACTGCTCCGTCGTCCCGGCATCGGGTTTGGGATGATGGGCTGTGTGCTTGCCCATACTGGCCAGTACGCGTTGTTTACCTATATCCGGCCTGCTCTTGAAAGTGTTGCCCATGTCGATGTTCAGGGCTTGTCGTTAATGTTGCTGGGCTTCGGGGCCGCCAATTTTGTGGGGACCTTGCTGTCGGGCTGGCTGATGGAACGTAGTTTGCGTGCGACATTGGTCGTGATGCCGGCTTTGGTCGGGGGGGCTACGTTGGCAATGATTCTGCTGCCCGTACAGGGAACCGGTTTGATGCTGCTGGTTGCTTTGTGGGGGCTGGCATTTGGCGGTGTTCCGGTGGCATGGTCCAGCTGGGTTGCGCGCGCGGTGCCTGATCAGGCCGAGGCGGCGGGGGGCATGGTCGTTGCGTCGGTGCAATCTTCCATCGCCTCGGGTGCTGCATTGGGCGGTGTGGTTTTCGGTTTGGGCGGTGTAACGGGTGTCTTTATTGTGGCCGGTGCCCTGATGCTGCTGGCAGCATTTGTGATCGCCCTGAAAGTTCAGGTCGAACTCCCCCGGCATGGCGCTGTTGCGGATGCTACTTCGGGTTTTTAGGCAGTTGTGATTACGGCATAGTTTAAAAACGACAGTTTTGCATGAAAAAGGCCCTGAGATGCCAAAGCATTTCAGGGCCTTTGAATGATGGTCGGAGCGAGAGGAT
>NZ_JFJZ01000113.1 GCF_002115825.1 Thalassospira sp. MCCC 1A01428
AACAGAAGTGGTTGCGGGGGCGCGCACCGAAGTATACTCATCTACGCCAATCACCATTAGAGCCTAACTTATTTACTGCCAAGCCCTTTTCCTCCGTATGATACCCAACCAACATAAGACAGCCTTCAAATTGCAGAGCCAAACACGTTAGGGTCTACAAAATTGGAAAATGGCAGAGTAATCGAAACATCCAGCCCGCCGCTATCACGATTGCGAATGGAAATTTCCCCGCCATGTGCCTTGATTGCACGCCGCGCAATCGAAAGCCCCAAGCCGAAACCGGCTCCGTTTATTCCCGGTCCGCGAATGAATGGTTCAAACATATTTTCAAGCTGCTCAGCCGGAATACCCGGCCCCTGATCGGATATGGTGATGCAGAACACATTGCGATCGGCGTCTGCTTCGGAAGAAATCCGCACCAGCTGGCCTTCGCGTGAATGGCGCAAGGCATTGCGC
Organism: Thalassospira sp. MCCC 1A01428; assembly: GCF_002115825.1. Lineage (GTDB taxonomy): Bacteria > Pseudomonadota > Alphaproteobacteria > Rhodospirillales > Thalassospiraceae > Thalassospira. The sequence goes on from NZ_JFJZ01000113.1 coordinate 457, forward strand.
ACTATATTTTCAAAGGCCCGCCGCAAAAGTTCAGCATTGCCCGCCACCACCGGCACTTCACCATGCCAGTTGCGTTTGATGGCAAGATTGGTCTGGACCTTGATCCCGGTTGCCTCGGCCTCAAACCGGGCATCGCTAACAACCCGGCCCAGCAGATGATCGATATCAAGCCATGTCTGGTTCTGGCTGGCACCGCTTTCGGCCCGTGACAGGGTCAGAAGTTCACCTACCAATTCATCCAGCCGAATGGTTTCCTTTTCAATCCGGTCAAGTGATCCGTCGATCCGTTCCGGTTTCTGGCGCGCCAGTCCGACGGCCAATTGCATCCGCGCCAGCGGGGACCGAAGTTCGTGCGATACGTCGTTCAGCAGGCGGTCGCGGGCCTCGATCAACTGTTGCAACCGCACGGCCATCACATCGAAGTCATGCGCCAGATCAGCAATCTCGTCACGCCTGCGTCCAATCTTTTCGCCCAGCCGCCATGTCAGATCACCATTCGAAAGTCGTTCGAACCCCTCCTGAAGCTGCCGGATCGGGCGTGTCAGGTACCAGGCCAAAACACCGCTAAACACCAGTCCTCCCAGAACACCCGCAATCACCAACGGTGTCGGAACATTGAACCGCCTCCGTTCCGGGATAGAGGCAACGATATCGGACACATCAAATTTCAGATGTACCAGCAATCCGACCGGGCTGACCGCATCACGCGACAGAAATCCGTTTTCGCGGATTTCCTCGAACCGTTCTTCGGGAATAAAATCAGGCACCGGCCTTGCGGTGCGATTTGCATCAGGCTCGATGCTAAGACGTATGCGTTCATCTTCGGGCCAATGGGCAATCGCTTTTTCTAGTGCACCAATGCCTTCTGCCTCGACGATGCGGGCCGCGGTTTCGACATAACCGCGTGCGATTTCCTGAAGATATCCGACATGATAGGGCTTGGGCGGATCGCCATACAGTGTGAATAAAAGCCACACCCCCTGCCAGATTGCCATAAAGGTCAACGCAAAACCGATCAGGATTTTCCAGAATAACCGGGCTCTCATATGTCCTGCCTCAGGCGATAGCCAAAACCGCGCACGGTCTCAATCAAACCGGCATCATTGCTGACGGATTGCAATTTCTGTCGAAGGTTGCTCATATGCACATCAATCGAACGATCATAAACCTCGCGTGTGCGTCCCAATACCTTCATTGAAAGCTCGTTCTTCGATAAGGCACGTTCCCGCGCACGCATCAGAACTTCCAGAAGATTGAATTCCGATACCGTCAGGTCCAAGTCGCGACCATCAAATTGTGCCACCCGGCGCGCAGTATTCAGTCGCAATTTTCCCAGAACGACTTCATCGTCCATATTAGAGCCACTGGCATCGCGGCGCACCTCGGCAATCGGTTCGACGCGGCGCAGGACGGCACGAATGCGAGCCACCAGTTCGCGTGGATAGTATGGCTTGGGGATGTAATCATCCGCACCAAGTTCCAACCCCACAACCCGGTCGACATCGTCGCCCTTGGCGGTCAGCATGATCACCGGCACCCGGCTTTTGGTGCGCAATTCGCGCAGTACTTCAATTCCGCCTATGCCCGGCATCATGATATCAAGCAACACAACGGAAAACCCGCCACCAAGCGCCATGCGCAGGCCATCCTCGCCGTTATAGGCATTGGCTATTTCGAACCCCTCGCCTTCAAGATATTCGCCCAGCATCGCGCCGAGTTCGACATCATCATCAACAAGCAGAATTCTGGTCACGGGCAACGGGTCTTTCAAATGCGGGTTAATTCCTGTTCATGATGACATTCTAGCGCTTAAACCGCCTAACGAAAGGCGTGGATGCCAGACTTTACACATTCCTTACAGATCATTTTCATCCCCCTCACCCCGTTCTGACAAAGGGGTTGCTATGTCTGGGATGCCCGACGGCTCAATTGCCTTTCAACGTCGGGCGCGTCTCATCCAAGGACATGAAAGCACGATGAAGAAATCATCCAGGACCGCACGCAACCTTGTCATCGCCCTGATCGTCATATTGGCGGCTGGATGGATGGCACAGGCCTATCTGTTCCCGTCCGAAGCCAAAACGGGGAGCCCGCAGAATTCGGAAAAAATCGTAC
>NZ_JFJZ01000114.1 GCF_002115825.1 Thalassospira sp. MCCC 1A01428
TTAATGAGTCCTGAGCCTAGATACCACTTCATCCGACATTTAGTTCCACCTGATGCACTGTGTCTTTGCCCACAGCAGATAAAACAGCATTACAATAAGAACGCATATGTGGCTCTAAATCATCCCATTTATTATTCGTCAATAAATGATGAAGAAGCTCTTTCCCCCCAGAGCCATCTTTACGTTTGAACCAATCCTGCCCGTGTGCTTTCCAAACCTTCTTCTCTGAGCTATTTTCAACGCCCTCTTGATGCACTAGCTCGCTAGTATCACCGGTTGCCGCCTGTGCAATCAAATGACGCAAAGCTTCATAATTCCCATCAAGTGCACCAAGAACGCTACCAAAGCTTTTATCCGCAATTCCGAGGCGATAGGCCAGAGTTGCTAACCTTCGCCCTGACTTCTCAGCATCGCCTGTTATTAGAGTTTGAAGATAATTGTCAGAGAACATTGGAATGATGTTCGTCTCGATACAACCGCCACCCCACCTGAATAAACGGTCACCCATTACTCGTCGTAAATTGGCCCAGCGCCCGTCATTTCCATCATCACCATCAACAAACCCGAAAACGGAAATTCCAACTTTGGCGAGTTCCTCTAACACGCCAATTGTCTCATCTCCTTGGCCGATCGACACTCGGATGTCATGTTCACCCGGCTCATTTTGCAGCAACAAAGTAAGCATCTCTGAAACGAAACCAAACTCAGTTCCTCCCTCCACGATGATCGGCAGTTTGGAGAGAAAGGTCTCAGGGTCGCGTTGTTGCTGACGTTGAATTTTTGCACCGTCAAGCAATCCAAGATGCGAATTTACATCCATGTACCAGAGAGTTCCGGCGTCGTAAGAGAAAGAGACTACGATGTTACTATGAGTGCTCAGAAAAGCCTGTGCTTCAGATTCCTTAATTTCCTTGATGAGGCGCCTAAGGCGGTAGGGCTCCAAACCACGTTCAACCTCATCAACGACCACCAAGCTATTCTCGTTTGAACACATTTTGGCGATTTTCATAGCCGCCATGCGTCTTGTTCCCGTCCCCCAACTACCTAGGGGCAACTCAACATCATCTTTTGATGCCATCAGACCGATCAAAGCGCCAACAGACAAACCTTGGCTTGTCACCAAGCCAAGAGAGAGGTTTGTGGGCAATTTCGCGCTGGCCATCGCCTCACTTAGTCGAGATAGCGTAGCAGTACCGTCCTGACTAAGTTCACCAGTAACTGGAGTCTGTGAAAGAACATTTGCTAATTTGGAGCGGAGGTTTGGTTCGCCCAGCAACCGGTCCAATGCGGCACCATAGACAAGACGCAAATCCCGGTCAGATTTCTCTGAGTCCGTAAGTTTGGTTAAACCGATTTTTTTACGCCATGACGTCGGGAAATTAACTGTACTACCATCTGGCTGTACAACATCCCACGAAAGTTCGAATTCCTCAGAGCAAGATAGCCTGATTTTATATACGCTTGTGGCGTCTTGCTGGGCATCTTCATCTTCTAAATTTGGTATTTTAGCGTCATTATCTCGCCACACCCAGGGCCAAAAAATATTGTGACCGACACCAAACGGTGGGTCTTCAGGTGCAGTGATTACCGCCTCGATCTCGAAACCTGTTGAAGTGTCTCTCTTGAAAAAATCAGTTTCTGAAACAGCAAAACTGTTGGCAGGAAAAAACAACAGTGAGATTGCGTCAAGAACGGTAGTTTTTCCGCTGTCACCACCACCGATTATGAAGTTTAATCCCGGGTCTGGCTGCCAACTGAAATTCTCTAAACCGCGAAATTTTTCGATTGTAAGCTTCTTGATCTGAAAACCTGCAGGCATTGAGTTCCCCCCAACTGTGAACGATTTAGTTAATACATCACCTTGAATTTTCTGACTTAAGCAGAGTGAGCCTCTTGTAACCGCTTCGTTTCATAGTACTCTTCAGCGACAATCGTAGTTCGGAACTCTGCTTCCCTCTCTGTCAGCTTGTTTGTAGCAGCTCGAATTTTATCCAAGTCCACTCTAAAAAACTCTTTGCGCAGGTTAACGGCATTTACTCTCGAATGAGAGAACTCACGGTGCAGCGCGGCTTCCAGTGCCGGGGCATCGTCGTAGTAGATGATTGCATGGACATCAAAGGGGAATGGGACACTGGCATCGCCTAGTTCTTTGACGCGATCCATCGGGTCCAGACGCCGCGTGAGACCGATTTTGTATACGTTCTCTCCAAACGACCCAATGTTACTAATGATGTATACGTGGCCTTTTCTGGTTTGCTCGGCCAAGCTTTTAGGGTAATCCCCCCATTTTTAA
>NZ_JFJZ01000115.1 GCF_002115825.1 Thalassospira sp. MCCC 1A01428
TCCTTGCTGGTTTGATGGCAAGCTATTGATTGCTGCCAAAACGTTGTTCTGGAAGGCAATCGCTTGCGGCGAGGAACTATTATTGATCTGGTCAAGGGTCGCACCAAAAGATGCGCCGACGCTACCGCTTGGCGCACCGGTGGACTGATAGCCTGCCGATGTCTGTGTGATTGTCACAACAAGGTCTTTGCCCACGGTCGCCGTGGTCGCCCCGCGTCCCGATGTGCCGACAACCGATGCATTCGTAATCGCATAGCTCCCTGTCCCGCCAGCGCCGACAATCGTATAGGTATCACCAGCCACCAGATTGTTGCCCGACATCACAAGGGTCGTATTACTAATCGCCGCATTTCCTGAAACCGTCAGTGACCCGAAGTTCGAGGAGGATGCCGCCTTTACCACCAGCCCACCGCCAGTTTGAGTATAGTTGCCGGTAATGCTGAGCCCGTTTACCAGTTTAAGGGTTGCTCCACTGTTAACAACGGTATGGCCGGTAACATCAATATGATCGTTGAGGAGCAAGTAGCCCGATGTAAAATGTAAATCTGCGAAAGGGCTCTCAATCTTGCCTATATCACTGCTTGCAGTGGTCGCCCCTACCCCGGTCAGTACACCGTATTTTGTGTCGCTATCGCCACCCGAAATGCTAAACCCCCCCGGTGTTATCGACCCCGAGGTATATGCGTCATAACCTATGGTTCCCCCAATAGTCCCCGTATTGGCAATGATCATTGCATCCGCCGAGGCATTCGTAATTGCCCCATATGGTCCGACGCTGCCCGCTATGGTGCCACTATTTGACAATGAACCGAGTGTACCCTGATTCAAAATACTGGAAATGAAACCGGAGTTTTCGATAACATTAATATTTTTGTCAAAGTTGTTTCTTATTCCGTCGGAAATTTTATTACTGTTTGTTATTGTCCCAATTGAGCCTTTATTGTCAATTGACGTTGAATCCGTCGCTGAAATTGTTCCGCTGTTTGACAAAATTCCGATCGTGCCTTGATTAACGATGGCCGCTGTTGATCGATCCCCAATAATTTCACCACTATTTGAAATAAGTGATATTGAACCGTGAATACCATTGGAAATGACTTCATATCCATTGGCCCCCATCGTCCCCACGTTCAATATGGTTGCAACCTTACCGTAATTTATAACACCGCGGTCCGCATTTAAATGGCCATAATTGGTAAGTGTCCCGACGTTTATTGTACTATCGCCAATCAGTACTGCGGTGTCCCCGCCAAGCATCCGATTACTTGCAATCTCAAGATTGCCGCCACTCCAGTCTACACAGCTCACCGAAAGAGACGTTGATCCGGAAATCGTTGTATCGCTCGACACCGTGGAACACTCAGATACAGCCCGCGCAGAGTTTGAAGTTAAAGACAAGGCGCTGACAGCAGCCAAAGACACCCCCATCAATAGCCGCACACGCAAACCAGGAATCTTAAACTGGTTGATCATCAAATCCCCCCCCCAGGAACAATCGAGGGCAAAGCCACGTCGTGCTTGCTCGCCCACCTATACAATGGTTTATTTTTTTATACATCGACTTTAAAGGCAAAAATATAAATAATTCTAATTATCGTCGAATATTCTTACAATCTTTGGCACAACACAAAACGGCGATCCGAAGACCGCCGTTTTGTTGATCACCATATATTTTTAGAAATCCCAAGCGGCACGTACGGTTCCCGTCTGGCTTTGATAGCCTGACCGCAATTCACCGTCATATTCAACCCGAAGGCTGCCACTGGCAAACGTGTCAAGCCCGATTGCAACACCAATCCGCGCACCATCAGATGGCAAACGTTCGCTTTGCACCGAAAAGGCCGTGCCGCCAATTCGACCCGTCGTATCAATCGCACTGCTGGTATAATCATGCACCCAGGCCGCTGAAACTTCCGGCGACACCATACCAAGACCGGTATCAAACTGCCACGCCGCCTTCGCCCCGATTTCATGGCTCACGCTATCGGTATTCAGGCTATCGACCGAATTATTGGCCGACCCGGCACCGGTTTCGTCATAGGCCTCGTTCCGCGCATGGATCCAGCGCAGACCGGCAAACGGCGTTACGGTTGTGCTATCGCCCAGGGCAAAGTCATAGCCCACCCGGCTGCTGGCCGAATATTGCTGGCCATCATAATCCGCACTCGCCGTGCTGCCCAAAAAGTCGATC
>NZ_JFJZ01000116.1 GCF_002115825.1 Thalassospira sp. MCCC 1A01428
AGAAATCGCACGTCTGAACTTTTGGCTCTTCGAAACTCTTCACTTGCCTTGATCCGGACGAAGGTGGTCAACGGAAAATTGTGCCTTAGACCAACTTTGTAACAACAGTATGCGTCTCACCAAGGATCGAAATATAGAATATCACCTGAAATTGCATCATAATTCACGATATTTCTCTTTGAAGATCATTTTTCATGAACTAGAATCAAAATTCAGGGAATTTACTGCCTGGATTTGCATAACCATGAGCAGGTACATTTTTCATGGCATCGACTGCGCAGAATCAATTTTTAGGACCCGTGACCGTTTTTCAGGAAAGACGCCTTCCTGAAACCGCAACGCCCGCAGGCTACTCTGCGCTGATCGCCGCGTATGGGGTGGATGCCCCTTTACCGCGAACGCTGAGCGCCATTGGTGCACATCACCGTATATTGGAGCGAGACGGCTGGAAGATTATGACGCCTCGCCATGCGCCCAATATTAGCCTGGAAGGCCACCTAACCTTCGCCCTCAAATATGAGGGTCTTGATCTTGCCGTCTTGAAGCGTCTTTTCCTTGCGACCGGGCCAGCCCCGATAGAAGCGATCGTAAAGAACAAGCCGACTGGTACTTACGCAAGACGTGTTTGGTTCCTTTATGAATGGTTATCGGGTGAACGCCTGAATTTACCCGATGCTCAAACCGGCAGATATGTACCCGTGCTCGATCCTGATCTGCAATGGGGCGTTGAGGGCGAAACTGCCTCGCGTTACCGATTACGTAACAACCTGCCAGGTACGCCGGAATTTTGCCCACTCGTTTTCCAGACAGAGAAGCTTGATCAATTCGTCGCCGAAGACTTGCCACAACAGGCGAGAGACGTTATCGCCGATGTGCCGCGCGACGTCCTCGCCCGCACGGCAGCATTCCTGCTGCTCAAGGATTCCAAATCCAGCTATGCAATCGAAGGGGAAAGCCCGCCAACAGATCGCATCCAACGCTGGGGCCGCGCCATTGGTGAAGCCGGAAAGCAACCGCTGGACGAGGACGAATTGTTGCGATTGCAGCGTATCGTCATCGGTAACGCCCGCTTCATCCGGCTCGGTTTTCGCGATGAGGGGGGCTTTATCGGCGAACATGATCGCGACACGCGCCTTCCTCTCCCTGATCATATTAGCGCTCGCCCGGAAGACCTGCAATCACTGCTATCGGGCATGATCGCTTTCGACCAAGGTCCTGCACAGCATATGGACGCCGTCATCGCCGCTGCGATCCTTGCCTTCGGCTTTGTCTATGTTCACCCCTTTGAGGATGGAAATGGACGTCTACACCGCTATCTCATGCATCATGTGCTGTCCGAGCGGGGCTATAATCCTCCCGCTGTCGTCTTCCCGGTCTCCGCTGCGATCCTCAACCAGATCAACCAGTACCGTGATACGTTGGAATCATATTCACAGCGCCTGCTACCCCACATCCGTTGGGAGACAACCGAAAAGTTCAATGTTCGGGTTTCGAACGATACGGGAGATTTTTACCGCTTCTTCGACGCTACACCGCACGCCGAATTTCTTTATGCTTGCGTCAAGCGCACGATCGAACACGACCTGCCAAACGAAACCGACTTCCTACGCCGCTACGACGAATTCCGCCGCCACATCGAAAACATGATCGAGATGCCTGAACGTACTGTCGATTTGCTTTTTAGATTCTTGAGGCAGAATGACGGAAAGCTTTCGAACCGGGCAAAAGAAAGGGAATTTGCTGCGTTGAAGGCAGAGGAAGTGGTGCGGATCGAAGCGATCTATAACGACACCTTTGGATCGAGCTTCGGATAACTGCAACTCATTTGATCCGATAGACGAGCTTTGCAATGATGTCGTCAAGAAGTGGGCTGTAACATTGCTACGGTGATGCTCCTGAGTGTGCTGAAGAATGAGTTCTCATCGGTTAATAGGACCTGGGCCAAAAATCCACCTGCTAATGCGCATTTGATAGGGTCAACAAATGCGCATTAACCGGAAATACTCTCGACGACTGTGCTGAGCACCTAGCATAGGTCAGCGGACGACCTGCCCGTTCTGCAATTAAGAAATAAAGAGAATAATGATGAAATCTTTGCCGACGATCCTGACCTCGCTCATGACCAGCAGTGCGGCAATGGCCGCCGAACAGAATATGCCACCCATAATCCCTGCCGGTTCT
>NZ_JFJZ01000117.1 GCF_002115825.1 Thalassospira sp. MCCC 1A01428
TGCCCTGATTGTCACAGCCAATAGCGCAAAGGGCAGCTTTGGCAGTTTTGCCCAAGACGGGGCGGGAACAGCCATCACGGCGGCCCTTGCGGCCAAAGAAGGTCAGGTTCCGCACTGGGGCCAGAACGGCTTGTTTGTTCTGGAAACCGGACATGGCCGGGTATTGGTCGATTTCACCTGCCCACTCGATACATGCAGCAGCTTTGGCTTTATAGCCATCGACCTTGGCCTGCCGTTCATTTCCGAGACCGGCTTTCGTTCGCATTTTTATGCTGAATGGCCGCCGCTAAGTGTTCAGGAAGCCGCCGCCGCAATTTTCTGCAAATATGCCGAGACCGAGGTGATGATGAATATCGAACTCGAATACCGGCAGAGGCGGGCGACTTCTTTGCCTGACTTTGTGCAAGCGTCCTGCACCACATTTCAGGGCGTTCTGACAGAGACGAATGACAAAGGGCAAATCGGATTTTAGTTCTGATTGGCATTTTGGCATTGATGTGGAAACCCGTTAGATAAGGAATCATGGCTGATCTGAGTTGTTTGTTTGCCTGAACCCTACATGTTTGCGGGGAGCCAAAGGACTACTTCGGGAAAGGTAAGTAGCAGCCCAAGCATCATGAAAGCTGCAACGAGGTAGAGCATCAAACCTATGAAGATTTCTTTCTGCACCTTCTACCATGAAACAGAGACACCAAACCAGATTGGATCATCGCGCGGAATATTGAGCACCGCTAGTAGCGGCCGGATAATGATACGCTGACTGCGATAGCAGCCAGCGTGCTTTAGGGCAGCAGCGGCAACGATGCTTTCCATATCGGCTCGAAGGTGATTGCCGTCTTGCAATCTCCGATTGGGGGCCGGGGCAACACACTGCATTGCGAAGCAAATCATTCCCGCGCCAAGCGAAAAATTGTTGATTAGCGTTGATCTGGTCCCGGCGAAGGCACGGCTCGCCTCGCGGGTGAAGCTTATTTTCGAAAAGAAATAAGATTAAATGCGGAAATACCAGTCATAATGCTGTTTTCCCGTTAATCAGCGAATATGTTCAATCATCAAATCATACAGATCCCGTGCGATGGCAAGGCTGTCCTGCTGGTGCTGGCGCTGGCAAAAAAGCTCGGCACTCCACCAGCCCTGATAGCCGGTTGCCTTGACCGCATCGGTCCAGTGTTTAAGGTTAATCACGCCCTTGCCAATTGGCACATCACGCAAGACAGGTTCGATCGGGATGCCACCCGGATAGGGGTTTGAATCACAAAAATGCACCCCGTAAATCAGTGATTTATCAATTTTTGCTACCATATCGGGTGTATCGCCGGAAACATGGCAATGCCAGTAGTCAATCACGATACGCACATTTTCGCGCGCTGCACGGTCAATAATTTCCAATTGATCGGCAAGGCGGTTAACCGGCGACCAGCCCAGGGCTTCCAGATACAGAACCAGCCCATAGGGGGCAGCAAGGTCTGCCAGTTTTTGCAAACTGGACGCACAAAGCGTGATTTGGTCTTTGTGATCCAGCTTTAAAAACGCATGATCCCGGCGCTGGGCGGGTTTACTTTGGCAATCCAGAACTTGCCGCACATCAAGCGGGCCGGTCAAAACTTGCACGCCCTTGGCACCAGCCATTGCCGCCATTTTAAAGAGCTTTTCTGCATCCGCAAACAAGCTGGCAGCCTTGGCATCATTGCGTTCAATATCGGGCAAATAGCCCAGGCCGGGGCAATCAAGGCCATCCAGATAGGAACGTAAATCTTCCTGCGTCAGGCCGGCGGCAAAAAACGCATCCAGTTTTGTTGCCGAAAGTTCCAGCCCGTCAAACCCGATCTGGCGTGCAATGACAGTATCCATAACAAAGGTCGCAAACCGGGCGACGGTGGGATGAAGGATCAGTTTCTGCACGTTTGCGGACATGATTAGGGTCTGGACTCAATTG
>NZ_JFJZ01000118.1 GCF_002115825.1 Thalassospira sp. MCCC 1A01428
ATAAAAACCCCGACCCGATAACAGCCAACATTATAATCACCTCAAATCAGACATAAAAAACGCCAGCCCAAAAGACTGACGACACACAAAACACCCGAACACAAAACACCCGGCGTTAATCTTTCGGCGATTGCCTTGCTACATAGGTTTGCAATATCCGGTCCACCAACGCCTCGGCACCACGCGGCCCCAACCACCCGCAAATGCCGATCACGGCAAGCGACTGGTCGCCATCAAGTGACAGATAGGCAGCAATCCCGGCCCCGACGATGGCGCTAAACGCCGCCGTTGGCACCTCCCACAACAGTTCCCACGACCAAAACCGGCGCTGACCCAGCCGTACCAGCCGTTGATGCCACAACAATCGCGCGATCATAGCAATACCCAGGGCACCACCCCAGCCACGCACCGCTGAAATCCAGTCCTGCCCTACTTCAGGCGGTAATTGGTTCATTCAGCCCCCTTACCATTCGACCATGACAATCACACCCACCCCAAAACAGGCATAAAAAAAACGCCTTGGCGGCGGCATAAACACACTGATCAATTCACCATAACAGTTTGCGTATAAAAACGTTGCCGTAAATCTCCTTATCACCAAACCCGGTGGCAAGCCCCAAACCAGAACCTGAATAAGAACCACCCGACCGATAGCGAGGCTCGAGCGATGTTGGACCACTCAATTGCAAAACACCTGAAATAAACGAGAAGGCGCTCGCATACCCCCCATCGGAGTTGGAAAAAGCAGATTCACCCTTGAGACTTACAGCATCCCCTGTGACGCTACCTAAATAAATCGCTGATGTTACACTTCGGTAGAAGGAATGAGTGGCATTAACCTCGTATAACCCGGCAGGCAAGGTAAACCGACCTGTAGAAGCGCTGAATGAAGCACCTACAATAGTGTTTGAGACAAGAGTATGGATTGGAAGAGCCCGAACAGCACCGCTCACCGATGAACCACCTTGAACGCCACTATTCTCTTGATGCTGCAAATGCATGACCTGCGCAATCGCGGCAATATCATCAAGGGAATCCTGCACACCTGCAGGTACTCCGGTAAGACTGGAGGCATCACCATCAGCACGCAAAAGGCCAGCCGCCCCACCGGGTGCAACAGCCCCCGTGCGCAAAAAAGATTCCGCCATCGATCCATGGTCAATCCAGGCGGTATTCGCCGCGTTGCGCTGTTTTAAATGACCGCTCGTCGTGTCTGCCCACCACATATAGGGATATGTCGGCGATGGTGCCGTTGATCCAGCATTTTGCGTTACAACAGCCGCAAGGGCGTTGTTCACATCATTGCGTACCGCAATGCCAGACCCATTAGAAATCTGATAATCATGCTGCGCCATACTCTATCACCATCCGTTTTTCTTGGCTGCCAGCGCCATCCAGCTTGTCACGCTGGACGGCACCACCGGCATTGCCCCGACCTCGATCAGGGTGCGGAGCGCGTCATAAAGGGCCTTGTCGGGCCCCGGAAACTGCACAGCAATCGGCATAAACCGGCCCTCACTTTCCTGCCATTTATAAGCCCCCGGCTTGAGATCAACATCAGGTGGCACCTGCACGCGCCCGGCGGCATCACTTTCCGGGACGGTTTCAATCCCCAAAAAAATGCCGTCATTATCCAGCACCGCGACCGTTACAGTCGCGGCGTTTTCTTTCTTGGCCATGTTGAAAAACCTCACGTCAAAGCATCCGCGCGCACGCGGAGCGTTGAAATTTCCAGATTGTAGGATTGATCAGATACCGAGATCCGTGTTTCAAACTGCACGCCCCGGCAATATACTTCCGCTGTGTCAAGGCGCTGCCAGGCAGACCACACCGCCCCGGCATCATCAGGGTCACTCACCGTTGTGCGATACCACACGCTGGCATCGCCCTCGCCCGACACATCACCATCAAAGGACAACCAGTCA
>NZ_JFJZ01000119.1 GCF_002115825.1 Thalassospira sp. MCCC 1A01428
AATGGCACGACCAAAATGCGCGCTGGTTTCAGGCAGCACGGCACGCAACATATCGCCATCGCGCAAATGCAGGTGCCAGTCATCAGGACGACGGATAGTAACGCGGCTAGCTGACATGTGGGACCTCCTGAAAATACAAACACGTGCGCAATGGGGCCAACAGGCCCTGATTGGTGCAGGGGCCTTGAGTACCAGATCAACCATTTTTTGGGAATTGCAAACATTACCAGTCCGGTATTTTCGCGATGGAAAAGGCCGGAAAACGAAAAAGGCCAGGCTGTTAAGCCTGACCTTTTCACAATGGGGCGAATGATGGGGATCGAACCCACGACCTCCAGAGCCACAATCTTTAATCTCTCCTATCCTGCCATATTATGTCATAGCGTGACAATATACCGCAACGCCTTGTTCTTTGCGCCTTACAGGCACGTTTGGTTATTGGCGTCTTGCGTGATTATCTTTGACCATCACCCCGTTTTTTGTAAATGTTGCTACCTATTTGCTACCTGCATCAGGATAAAAACGCCGTGCCCGCCATCAAACAAAGCCTGTCAAATACCCTTTGCAAAACGCTGGACGCCGACCCCGCAGGCGATCTGATCATTTGGGATACACAGGTAAAAGGGCTGTTTTTTAAAATAACCCCGGCCAACAACCGGACCTTTGGCCTGTATTATCGCACCGCCACGGGCCAGCAACGACGCCCCAAGCTGGGGGACTTTGGCCCGCTTAAGGTGCCATCCGCCCGCGCAATGGCCGAGGATTGGCTTGCCCAGGTCCATCAGGGTGGCGACCCAGCCAGCGACCGCACTGCGCAGCGACGCAAGACGGATCAAATCACCGTCGCCGATCTGGCAGAGCGATACCTTGCCGACCATGTAGATGTGAAGCGCAAGGCAGGACAATCCCGCGAAAATGACCGCATCCTGTTGTCAAAACACATCCTGCCCGCCATTGGTAAAATGCCGGTCAAGGACGTTGAACACGACCACGTTTTTCGCCTCCACCGAAAGATGCAGGATAAATACACCGTCAACGGAAATCGCGCCCTCGCCTGCATGAGCAAGATGTTTAATCTTGCCGAACTATGGAAAATGCGCCCGCTCGGCAGCAACCCGTGCCGGTTTGTGTCGGCTGATCGCGAAGACAGCCGCGAACGTGATTTGCAAGATAATGAATGGTCGGCATTGGCCAAGGCGCTGGACGAATACGAAAAATACCAAATCGGTAACGTCGCCATATGCTGGTTGATAAGACTTTGCATTTTCACCGGGGCCAGACGCGGCGAGATCATGAACGCGCCGTTAAGCGCCATCGACGCAAAGCGCCAGGTGCTGGTGCTGGGGGACCATAAAACCGCCACCACGCGCCGATCAGTACGAAACCGCAGCAAAACCATTGTACTCAACAGTTACGCCTTGCAAGTGATCAAAGACAGACTCGATCACCCGGACCACAAAAGCAACCCGTGGCTGATTCCCGGACGCACCCGCAACGACGCGGACGGGAACCCGCTCTACATCCCCATGAATAACCCGATAAAAGCATGGAAAAAAATCAAGGATATGGCCGGTATAAGCGACCTGCGCCTTAATGACTTGCGCCACGCTTTTGCAACTATGGGGATCGATCACAATGTGCCCATGGAACATATTCAAAAACTATTGGGCCACACCAAAATCGACACCACCATGCGTTATGCGCACCGCAGGCTCGAAATCCAACGCAGGGAACAGGATATCATTGCCGACGCCATCGCCGCGAAACTGAAAACCGGTTGACGTCACTCCCTCCCTGCTTTAGATAAGAACAAAACAGGAACATTTAAGGCAAGTGAAAGGCAAGCCAATGGCAGATTGGCGC
>NZ_JFJZ01000012.1 GCF_002115825.1 Thalassospira sp. MCCC 1A01428
ATGCCGGGACTAAACACCTAGACAGCAAGGACCCGCGCATTGTGCGGTTTCTGGGCAAGGACCCGGGAAATGGTACCGCCCTTGGCTTAAAGGATGACTTTGCCTATCAGATCGTCAAGGCGCTGGGTAATTACGGGGAAATATTTGATCGTAATGTGGGCAAGGATAGCCCGCTGAAACTTGAACGTGGTTACAATGCCCTGTTTAAGGACGGCGGTTTGATGCTTCCTCTGGCGTTTCAATAAGCCATGTTGCAGTCCCTTTGGTATTCGGACCGGTTCCGGAGCTGGATCATGCAGATCGCCCTTTTGGGTGGTCTGCTGGGGCTCCTGTACTGGGTGGCCGGAAATGCAGTTAGCAATCTGGCCGAGCGTGGCATTCGTACCGGATTTGATTTTTTGTTTCATCCGGCGCGGTTTCCTATTTCCGAAAGTATTATCCATTACACCCCGTCGGACAGCTTTCTTTGGGCTTTTGTTGTCGGCGTGGCCAATACGCTTTGGCTTTCGGTTATCGCTGTTGTCCTGGCAACGATTGGCGGTCTTTTTCTGGCATTGGCGCAACTCTCAAAGCACCCTTTGCTGTCACGTCTGGCCGTCGGGTATGTCACGCTGTTTCGCAATATTCCGCTTATTGTGCAGTTATTGTTCTTTTACGGGTTGGTAACCTCGTCGTTACCTGCACCGCGCGATGCGTTTCAGCGGGTGTCGGGGGTGTTTTTATCCTTGCGCGGGGTTTATGCGCCAACCCTTGTCATGGGGCCGGGTGGCGGCTGGGTGATCGCGGCCTCGATCCTGTTGCTGATAGCGGTCATCCGGGTTGGGCATCGCCGGTTTCGCCATATCAGGTTGCTGCGGCGGTTACCTGCATATGCGGCTATATGGTTTTTGGGTAGCATTGTTATCTGGTGGTTGGCGGATGTGCCGCTTGGTCTTGAAAGCCCCGCGTTGCATGGGCTGAATTTTCGAGGTGGCATGTATTTGTCACCGGAATTTGCGGCAATCACCATCGGCCTGGCGCTATACACAACGGCATTCACCGGCGAAATCATTCGCGGCGGGATCGAGGCGGTAGACAAAGGGCAATGGGAAGGGGGCCGGGCACTGGGCCTTCGCGACCGACAAATTATGTTTCGCATTGTTCTGCCGCAGGCTCTGCGCATCATCGTTCCACCAATGACATCCCAATATCTTTCAACGGTGAAAAACACCACGTTGGCGGTGGCGGTGGGCTATCCGGAACTGGGCCTGGTTGTAAATACCGTTATCAATCAGACGGGGCAGGCACTGGAAAGCATTATGGTCATGCTGGGTGTATTTTTGACCGTTTCGCTGACCGTTTCGCTGATCATGAACCGGTTTAATGCCAAAATTGCGTTGGTGGAGCGTTAAGGACATGGCAAATCCAAATATACCAGCTAAACGGTCTGCCATTCATCGCCTGTTCACTCTGTTATTTGGCGACTGGCTATCGATTTTGTTAACGGTGCTGTCGCTAGGCATCGTGATTGGTCTTGTTCCGGCGTTTAACTGGGCGGTACTTGATGCGCACTGGACGGTTGCATCGCCTGCCGAATGTCGGGCCGGTGGTGCCTGCTGGGCGTTTATTTCGGCAAAGCTGAATTTCATTTTGTTCGGCTTGTATCCACCGGAAGAACAATGGCGGGCCATTATTGTGGTGATCGTGATTGTGATGCTGGTCTTGGCAACCCTTTCACCAAAGATGTGGGGTGGGCGGTTGTTGGTGCTGTGGGCAGCAGGCATTGCCGTGATGCTGGTGCTAATGAATGGTGGCATTCTGGGCCTTGCCTATGTGCCGACATCCAAATGGGGAGGGCTGCCTGTTACGCTTTTGCTGGCGGTATTGTCGCTGGGGCTGGCATTTCCTTTTGCCATTGTTTTGGCATTGGGGCGGCGCGGGTCTTTGCCCGTTATGCGTAATGTGTCGATTTTCATTATTGAAATCGTGCGAGGGCTGCCGCTGGTTGGGCTTTTGTTTGTGGCGGCTATTCTGCTGCCGCTGTTTCTGCCGCCCGATTGGACGATCGATAAACTGGGGCGAACCCTTGCGGCCTTAACGGTTTTTGCTGCGGCTTACCTTGCCGAGGTCATTCGCGGTGGTTTGCAAGGTTTGCCATCTGGCCAAATCGAGGCATCACAGGCCCTTGGTATTCCTTACTGGAGAATGGTCTGGCATATCGTTTTGCCACAAGCGATCCAGAAGGTTATTCCGCCTTTGACCAATACGGCCATCGTGATGGTTAAAAATACGGCACTGGTTTTGATCGTTGGCGTGTTCGACATGTTAAGTGCGGCGCGCAGTGCAGCAACTGATCCGGCGTGGCCGGGGCCATCGACAGAAGCCTATCTGTTTGTGGCCGGTATCTATTTTGTCATTTGTTATGGCATTGCCGCATATTCCCGCCATCTTGAAGCCGGCATAAATTCAAGGAATCATTCATGACCTATGCCATCGATGTTCAGGGCCTGAACAAATATTACGGGGCCTTCCACGCATTGCGCGATGTTGATTTTTGCGTTTCCGAACGCGAACGGGTGGTAATTTGTGGCCCTTCAGGGTCGGGAAAATCCACATTGATCCGCTGTTTGAACAAACTTGAATCCCATGATTCCGGCCATGTTGTCATTCGTGGTATTGAACTGGGCGATAATTTGCGGGATCTGGATGAAATCCGCCGTGAAGCAGGCATGGTGTTTCAGCATTTCAACTTGTTTCCGCATCTGACCGTGCTTGAAAACTGTGCCTTGCCGCAAATTCTGTCGCGCAAAACCAGTCGCAAGGAAGCCGAGGAACGCGCGCGGGACTATCTTGACCGTGTGCAGATTCTGGGGCAGGCGGCCAAATTCCCCGGTCAGCTATCGGGCGGGCAGCAGCAGCGCGCTGCTATTGCCCGTGCCTTGTGCATGAAACCGAAAATCATGCTGTTTGACGAGCCGACATCGGCCCTTGATCCTGAAATGATTGGCGAAGTACTTGATACCATGGTGGCCCTGGCCGAGGGCGGTATGACGATGGTGGTTGTTACCCACGAAATGGGTTTTGCCCGCCGGGTTGCTGACCGGGTTGTTTATATGGAGGCCGGTGAAATTGTTGAAACGGCCACGCCTGATGCCTTTTTTGACAATCCGCAGGACGAAAGAAGCCAGCGGTTCCTGTCGCGACTGGTAAAAGCCTGATCCGATAAGGCCGATAACCAAATAGCAGGTCGTGGTGACCCCGGTATTTTCGGAAATTAAAGATATCGTGAATACGAAAGTGAGCCTGATTTTCGGTGCCCCGATATAAAAATGTACCGTCAAATACGATGAAAGAAGACGGTGCCACATATTTGGTTTGTGGCACCGTTTTTCTTTTTAATAAGACATAAAGAAATCTTTATGTCTGTGTTGACAGTTGTGGCGTTTAGAGGCACTGTAGCCGTGTCGATGGTTCTTTCGTTTGATTGTCAGGCGGAAGCTAAGAGGGAATTCGGTGCGCCGTTTGAAGAAACGGCAATGCCGAAGCTGCCCCCGCAACTGTAAGCGGCGAGCTTTTATCCATGCATGGCCACTGAGACGTTCAGGCGTTTCGGGAAGGCCGGATAAAAGCCGTGACCCGTGAGCCAGGAGACCTGCCGCGACTTTATGTTACGTCCTCGGGCGGGGTGCCCCGGTGGAGTATTGTACTCTTGCCGGTGTTTTTCCGGTCAGGGGTGCGTGCTTTTGCCTGGCCTTTGCCCCCATTTATTGGGGTAAGTCTATGTCGAAGAATTTTTCCATTCCTGTTTCAACTCTGGGAACACCCCGGATCGGCCCACGGCGCGAATTGAAATTCGCATTGGAGGATTACTGGTCCGGCATGTCCGATCTTGCCACTTTGCAGGAAAAGGCATCGGCCTTGCGGTGTGCCAACTGGGCACGGCAAAAAAGCCTTGGTGTTGATCATGTGCCCAGCAACGATTTTTCCCTGTATGACCATGTGCTTGATCTTTATGTCATGGTTGGTGCAATTCCCGATGTCTATGACTGGCAGGGCGGGTTGATTCAACCCACCACCTATTTTGCCATGGCACGGGGAGATACACAGGAAGAAAGTTGCTGTGGTAAAACGGCCTATAAAGGCATTCCAGCCCTTGAAATGACCAAATGGTTTGACACCAATTATCATTATATGGTGCCGGAACTGTCCCCCGAACAGCATTTCACCCTGGCCTCGACCAAAGCGGTTGACGAATTTCGCGAAGCAAAAGCACTTGGTTTTAAAACCCGCCCGGTTTTGTTGGGGCCGGTTACGTTTCTGAAACTGGCAAAATCAACGGTCCCGGGGTTTGACCCGCTGTCCTTGCTGGACCGGTTGTTGCCCGTATATGCGGAAGTGCTTTGCCAGCTTAGAGATAGTGGCGCTGACTGGGTCCAAATTGATGAACCCTGCCTGGTCCTTGACCTTGATGACACCGAGCGTTCGGCTTTTAAAAAGGCGTACGAGGTACTGGGCAAGGCCGTTCCAAAATTGAAACTGATGCTGGCGACGTATTTTGGTAAACCGGGAGAAAACTTACCGACAGTGTTGTCATTGCCGGTGGCCGGGTTGCATGTTGATTTGGTCAGGGCACCTGAGCAGCTTGATGCCGTGATTAACGGTGCTGCGCCAAACCAGGTTATTTCGCTTGGCGTAATTGACGGGCGCAATATCTGGCGGGCCGATCTTCAGGCAATTTACGACTGGATTGCCCCGGCCATTGCGGCGCGCGGCAATGACCTGTTTGAACTGGCACCTTCATGCTCGCTTTTGCATGTGCCGATTGATCTGGAGCAGGAAAGCGATCTGGACCCGGACCTTAAAAGCTGGCTTTCATTCGCGGTTCAAAAAATACAGGAACTTAAAACCCTTTCACGGGCTTTTGGTGAAGGCGTAGGGGCGGTCGCATCGCTATTTCGTGAGGCATCGGCTGCACTTGCCACACGTCGCACGTCAGCGAAAGTTCATGATCGTCTGGTGACGGAACGTGTTTTGGGTATTTCTGCGGGTATGGATAATCGCAACAGCCCGTTTGATGTGCGTCGTCGTTTGCAAACCGTCAAACTGGGGCTGCCTGCTTTTCCAACCACAACCATTGGGTCCTTCCCGCAAACAACAGATGTGCGCAAATCCCGTGCGGCCTTTGCCAGGGGCAACATGGAACCCGATGCCTATGATGCCTTTATTCGTGAAGAAACCAGTGCCGCCATTCGCTGGCAGGAAGAAATTGGCATCGATGTGCTGGTCCATGGCGAGTTCGAGCGCAACGACATGGTACAGTATTTTGGCGAAAAACTGGCGGGATATGCCTTTACCAAACATGGCTGGGTACAAAGTTACGGGTCGCGATATGTTCGACCCCCCATCATTTATGGTGATGTATCGCGTCCCGATGCCATGACAGTTAAATGGTCGCATTATGCCCAGTCGTTAACTGACAGGCCGGTGAAGGGGATGCTGACCGGGCCTGTCACCATGATGCAATGGTCGTTTGTGCGAAATGATTTACCGCGCCGCGATGTCTGCGCCCAGATCGCACTGGCCCTGCGCGACGAGGTTACTGACCTTGAAGCAGCCGGTATCGGCCTGATCCAGATAGATGAACCCGCCTTGCGCGAAGGATTGCCGCTGCGTAAGGCGGACTGGAAAACCTATCTGGACTGGGCGGTTGAATGTTTTCGATTGTCGGCATCGGGCGTGCGTGATGAAACCCAGATCCACACTCACATGTGCTATTCCGAATTTAATGACATCATAGAAGCAATTGGTGCGATGGATGCGGATGTTATTTCGATTGAAACATCGCGTTCAAAAATGGAACTGCTGGATGCCTTTGTCGATTATGCCTATCCCAATGACATTGGCCCGGGGGTTTATGATATTCATTCGCCGCGTGTGCCAACCATTGATGAAATGGTTGATTTGCTGGTGGCAGCAACCCGGCAACTGTCGGCAAGCCAGATTTGGGTCAACCCGGATTGCGGCCTTAAAACCCGTAGATGGGATGAAGTGCGCCCGGCCCTTGTAAATATGGTCGAAGCAGCACGGTTATTGCGTCAGAACCTTGCGAAGGCCGCACAATGAGCCCGGATCACCCGGTGTTTTCCGGGCCAACCCGGATGGTTGATATCGTGTTTCCGGGTGCTGCAAATCATCATGGCACGTTGTTTGGGGGTGTTGGCCTTTCCTTTATGGACAAGGTTGCCTTTATTGCGGCGTCGCGCCACGGGCATGTCGATTTTGTCACGGCATCGTGTGACCGCATTGATTTTAATGCACCGGCGCAAATCGGGGACATTGTTGAACTGACGGGGTCTGTGGTTCGGGTCGGGTGTCGGTCATTGTCGGTAGAGGTCGATATGATCGCTGAAAACCCGTTAAGTGGCGTGCGTAACCATTGTTGCCGTGGTGGATTTAACATGGTGGCGATCGGGGCCGAACTTGGGGCGCGGGGCGGCAAATTGCCGCCCTTGCCAGACAATGCCGGGGTAACCGGGGCCGACGAAATACCGATACATCCGGCGATGGTCGAAATTGTTTTTCCCGAGAAAACCAGCCATTATGGCAGTTTATATGGGGGCAATGCACTTGCGGCCATGGGAAAAGCTGCCTTCGTTGCTGCATCCCGCCAGTGTCGGCAAACAGTTGTGATGGCGGGTGCAAAGCGGGTTGATTTCACCAGTCATATTCACAGTGGTGAAGTTGCCATTACCGTGCCGCGGGTGATTGACGTTGGGCAAAGCTCGATCCGGGTTGAGGTCCAGCTATGGGCCGAAAATTTACACGCAGATCAAAGGCGGCAATGTGGTGTTGGCGAGTTTGTGATGGTGGCCATTGATCACGATCATCGCCCAATACCGTTTCATAACCGCGCAGCATAATAATCGCGCTTTTATTGGGAAAGGAGGGCTGGCGTTCATCATGCGCCAGCCATTTTCCGATTGTTAAAATCACGGGTATTTCCGGCTAAAAAATGATCGATAGGCGATTGCCGGGAAAGCTGTTTGTGTTGGCCGAGACCAAATAACCCTTGGGTAAGGTGTTACATGGCAGGCGTTATTCTGCGGCGCGGGGCAGTGTGTTGCTCACAAGCTCGCTGATTTCGGGAAGGCAGGACCTGCAACCGGTTCCCGCCTGAAGCAAACGGCCAATATCGGCGGGTGTCATTGCATTTTGGGTGTGAATGGCACGCGTGATTGCCGTTAACCCGACCGAGAAGCACGAACAGATTAAACGGTCGTTGACTGCCGTAGCGTCGGGCATGCGCCCGGCTAACAAAGCATTGCGTTCCGAAGTGCTGATCGCGGCATTGCCAAGAAGGGTCGATATCCAGTCCCGGCCCAGGGTGGGTCGTTTCGGACCAACAAAAAGTGCGCCGGTAATGCATTCGCCCACAAGGCGGGCATAACGATGAATGCCCTTTTTGCCATCGCTATATTCAATGATTTGTTCAACGGTGTTATCCGACCCGATATTGGCCGCAGCGGTCAACATTGATTTAAACAGGCAGGGTTTGTCGCTGGCAATTTCATAAATCATGCAACCCGGGCCACTTGCAGCGACCCAATAAGGCAGGTGGGACAGGTCTACCGGGGCGTTTGAAAACAGCAACCCCTGCCATAGTGCTGTGAACGGTTCGATAGAAACCGGAATATATTTGGTTTCCGGCTGGCCGGAATAGGGGTCAACATTGGCCGTGGCCAGCCGACCAATACCACCGGCAGAAGAATAGACATCGTTCCAGTGCATCGGCATAAAAACCTCGCCCGGCATTTGGGCATTGCTTATTGAAACCCGCATCAAAGCGGTGCCTTGCAGGCTTTTGATCCGGGCCAATCCGCCATCACATAGTCCGTATCGCCTGGCGTCGACAGGATTGACCTCAAGCAGCGGTTCGGGACGGTGGGCTGATAACCGTGCTGCCGTTCCGGTGCGGGTCATGGTGTGCCATTGGTCGCGATAACGGCCGCTATTGCCAATCAGCGGGAAATCGGTGCTTGTTTGGGACAGGGGCAATTTATGCTGAACGGCCAGCATTCTGGCACGACCATTCGACGTTGTGAAAATGCCGTTGCCATAAAGGCGGTGGGCACCATCCTTTGGTTGATGTTTGCGCGAGGCAGGCCATTGAAACGGCTCCATTGCGTCATAGGCCGATTTTTTTGTTTTGCGCCAAATGCCAATGTCAAAGGCCCGTACGCCATCGTTTTCAAATTCCGATAATGCCGCATGTTCTGCAAAAATTTCGGCCGGGTCGCGGTATTTGAATGCCTTGCCATATCCCATAGCCGTGGCAACCTGGCTTATAATCCACCAATCGGGTTTGGCGTCGCCCTGTTGGTTGCGAAATGGGCGCTGGCGCGATATCCGGCGTTCCGAATTGGTAACCGTGCCCG
The DNA here is from genome assembly GCF_002115825.1 of Thalassospira sp. MCCC 1A01428. Lineage (GTDB taxonomy): Bacteria > Pseudomonadota > Alphaproteobacteria > Rhodospirillales > Thalassospiraceae > Thalassospira. The sequence continues at coordinate 8,415 of NZ_JFJZ01000012.1, forward strand.
ATTTTTCGCCCCAGCCCGCCGCCGGAAGTTTAATATGGGCATAACGTAATGTGTCGGTGTCGTTGACTGTGTCTGAAACAATCACAAGCGGGCACCGTGATAACGCAAGCCTTACACGGCTGGCGTCGGGCAGGCTGACTGCCGGGTTGGTCGCCATAATCCAAACTGCCCTGATCTCGCCGGTTTCAATGGCGCGAAACATGTCAACGGCCTTATACCCTTCACCAGCTTTCAAAATGTCGGATTTCCAAAACCGTTTCACCCGGTTAACATCGTTTACATTGTTCGGGTCCATATGGGCGGCAAGCTGGTTGGCAAGGCCGCCAACTTCGCGGCCCCCCATGGCATTGGGCTGGCCGGTTACAGAAAACGGACTTGCCCCAGGTTTGCCAACCCGCCCGGTCGCCAAATGGTTGTTTATAATCGCATTAACCTTGTCCGACCCGCTACTGGACTGGTTTACGCCCTGCGAAAACACCGTAACCGTGCGCTCAAACTTTGCAAACCACTGAAAAAATGTTTCCAGTTTGGTCAGTCCCGATGCCGTTTGATCGGTTTTTACCGGGTCATCAAGCCCACATTTTTTGGCGGTGCTGGCAATATCGGGGCACTCGGCACGGGCGGCGGCAATGGCGTCTTCATATCCGCTAACATGCCGTGAAAGATAGGTCGGGTCGCACTGCCCGTTTTGCTCAAGCCATGCAAGCAACCCGTTAAACAGGGCCACGTCACTGCCCGGTTTGATCGGCAGGTGTAAATCGGCGATATCGCAACTGGCTGTTTTGCGCGGGTCGATTACGACAATTCTGGTGCCGCGTTTTTCTTTTGCGGCGCGTAAACGCTGGTTTAGAACCGGGTGACACCAGGCAAGGTTTGACCCGGTAAGTATAACCAGATCGGCAATTTCCAAATCTTCATAACATCCGGGGACGACATCGGCCCCAAAAGCACGTTTATGGCCAACCACGGTTGATGCCATGCATAACCGTGAATTTGTATCGATATGCGGGGATCCTATGAAACCCTTGATCAGTTTGTTGGCGACATAATAATCCTCGGTCAGTAATTGACCGGAAACATAAAACGCCACCGATTTCGGGCCATGCTGGTCAATCGTCTGGCGCAACCTTCTTGCGGTTTCGTTGGTTGCGGTTTTCCAGTCGGCAATTTTTCCATCGATTTCCGGGCTTAATAATCGAAAATCACGTTTTGTTTCGGCCGTAACAGTATCAATCAGGGCTGCCCCCTTAGAACAGATCCGGCCCCGGTTGGCCGGGTGGTCAGGGTCGCCCCCAACCGCCCAGCCATCCCGGGTGGGGGAGACGATTAACCCGCAGCCAACGCCGCAATAGGGGCAAGTGGTTTTAACCTCACCCTGCATGGCGCAATCCCGTTTGTTGTGCGTTCAGGCCGATATGGACGGTATCATTTACAACACGCACGTCCACTCGCGCTGCGCAGCCATCGTCTGTGCCTTGCGCCTCGCCGGTTTCCAGCGAAAAAACCATATTATGTAGCGGGCAGGTGACAAAGCGCCCATGGACAATACCCTGTGCCAATGGTCCGTCCTTGTGCGGGCAGCGGTCCAGCAGGGCGTAAATCTGATCATCAAGGGTGCGAAAAATTGCGATGCGGTCTGTTTCGGTTTGAAATGTGCGCGCGCCTTGCTGCGGAATATTGGAAAGGGGGCCGACATTTACCCAGGTTACGATATCTGACATTGCCGTTACTCCGCTGCGATCAGGGACAGGGATTTAAATTCATGGGAATCAACGCCCTGGCTGGCGCGTTCTGCCCATGGGTCAATTTGTGCGGTTTTCTGGCTTTCAAGGAACCGGGCAAACAGGGCAACACGGTTTTGGGTGTCATCGACAACCCGCTCCTGAACATGTTTCAGGCCGACCCGTTCTATCCATGGTGCCGTGCGTTCCAGATACCGGGCTTCTTCGCGATAAAGCTGAATAAAGGCGCCGCAATATTCCTTCACCTCGTCGCCGGTCGTTACCTTGCATAAAAGTTCGGTTGCGCGGACATGAATGCCGCCATTGCCGCCAACATGCAAATCCCACCCGCCATCGGTGGCAACCACACCAAAATCCTTGATTGTGGCTTCGGCACAATTGCGCGGGCATCCCGAAACGGCCATTTTGAATTTATGGGGCATCCATGATCCCCAGGTCATTTGTTCAAGTTCGACGGCCATGCCCATAGACATCTGCGTGCCAAAACGGCACCATTCCTGCCCGACGCAGCTTTTGACCGTTCGCAGCGATTTGCCGTAAGCATGGCCTGACACCATGCCAGCCGCGTTCAGGTCGGCCCAGACGGCAGGTAAATCTTCTTTTTTAACGCCCAAAAGGTCGATGCGCTGCCCGCCGGTTACTTTGACGGTGGGAATGTCGAATTTGTCGGCGACATCGGCGATGGCGCGTAATTCGCGCGGGTTGGTAAGGCCGCCCCACATGCGCGGCACCACCGAATAGGTACCATCTTTTTGAATGTTGGCATGAACACGTTCATTAATAAATCGCGATGCTGCGTGGTCAACATATTCGCCGGGCCATGCGGCCAGCAGGTAATAATTCAGGGCCGGGCGACATATATGGCACCCATCGGACGATTTCCATTCCAGTTCCTGCATTACGGCGGGCATGGATTTAAGGGTTTTTGCAATAATTAGCCGACGCACGCTGTCATGATCATGGTCGGTACAGGGGCAGACCGGTTTGATTGCGGCGGCCTCGTAATCGCCGCCCAGTGTTGCGGCCAGCAGGTTTTCTACCAAACCACTGCATGAGCCACAGGACGCGGAGGCTTTGGTATGGCCTTTAACCTCTTCAAGGGAGGTTAAGCCCTTTTCCGTAATCGCGGAAACAATGGTTCCTTTGCAAATGCCGTTGCAACCGCAAATTTCTGCATCATCGGGCAGGGCGGCAACGGCATCAAAAGGGTTTGCAGTGGCCCCTCCGGCAAAAGCCTGACCAAAAGCAAGAGTATCGCGCAGGTCGGTAACATCCTGCCCGTCTTTCATCAGTTGAAAATACCAGGCGCCGTCGGACGTATCACCGTACAGAACGGCACCTTTGATCCGCCCGTCTTCCAGCACAATGCGTTTGTAAACGCCGCGTCCGGCATCGCGAAACACGATTTCCTCGGTTTCGCCGCCACCGGAAAAATCGCCCGCCGAAAAAACATCAACACCGGTAACTTTCAGCTTGGTCGAGGTGACAGAACCAGCATAGCCGCCGGTTTCGATTTCGGTTAAATGATCGGCGCAGGATTTTGCCATTTCAAATAATGGTGCAACGAGGCCATAACACTGACCGCGATGTTGTACGCATTCGCCAACAGCAAAAATATCCGGATCGCTGGTGGTCATCACATCGTCAACAACGATGCCGCGTTCGACGGCTATTCCCGCGTCTGCGGCCAGGCGCCCGTTGGGGCGAATACCAACCGCCATGACCACCAGGTCAGCCGGGATCATATGTCCGTTCTTCAAACGAACACCTGTGACGCTGTCTGTGCCAATAATTTCGGCGGTGTTGGCTTCGGTTATCACGTCGATGCCGCGACGGCCCAGTTCTTGTGCCAAAAGATAGCCAGCCGACGGGTCCAACTGGCGTTCCATAACGTGGTTAGCCAAATGTAAGACCGTCACCGACATGCCGCGTGCTTGCAGGCCGGAAGCGGCCTCCAACCCCAAAAGTCCCCCGCCAATGACAACGGCAGGTCCGCCCTTTTGGGCAGCCTTCAGCATGACATCGACATCATCAACATCGCGAAATGTGACAACTCCCGGCAGTTTGTGTCCGGGTACCGGGATCATGATCGGGTCAGATCCGGTTGCCAGTAAAAGCTGGTCATAGGCGGTTTTTGATCCGCTTTTTGATATGACAATTTTACGATCCCGGTCGATCTCAACCACAGGGTCGTCAGATAACAAGTGAATATTATTTTCCTGATACCAGGACATTGTGTTGATCACGATGTCGTCGAATTTCTTTTCGCCCGACAGAAGTGGCGAAAGCATGATGCGGTTATAGTTAACACGGGGTTCAGCCCCGAAAACGGTGATGTCGTATTTGTCCGGCGCACGGGCAAGAATTTCTTCAACAGTGCGCATACCGGCCATTCCATTGCCGATAACGACAAGACGGGTTTTCTTTAAAAGTGCAGCAGGGACGTGGTTCATTTGTCTCTGGCTCCTGGTCGCGGGAAGCGAATTGGCAAAAAAAAACGCCCGGTGCGCATTGCCTGTAAAAAGGCAATGTCGCAACGGACGTCGTTATCCGGTGAACCCGTCATTGGATTCAATATCAGGGTCTGGCATTTCGGCCAGGGCAGCAGGCAGCTTTGCCCGCGCACTTAATCTATTTCTATACAAGTTGCGTGCCAGAATGCTTTTTTTGGTTAAATTTTTAATAAGTGCATGATGTAAAAAGAACTTTCAGCTACCCGGAATTGACCGCTGCGTGACGTAAAATTTATTAATGCTCATAAAATAGACACTCATATGTTAATGTGTATAAAAAATATGCGAAAATTAAACTACCCCGGAGTGGGGTGATGGGGAAGCTGGTGCGCATCTCATTTGAAACACTATCTATTTCAAATGGTTAGTCAAAAAATACTGCATTGCGAAAAAATTGGCGCGTAGTTTGCACCGCTGCAATTTGTGAGGCGCTTGGATGAAAGCAGACCCAATGACGGGTATCTCACAGTTCTTCGTCCAATGGCGGGCGATCAGACGTTTGGTTTTGGCGCGCAACGATGTCGCTGCCCTGACCGAAACGAATGACGGGCCGCCAGCGAACTCCATTTGGTGAAGCATGCGGCCCTTGGGGAAATAACCGTCGGTCATGCAATCGGGAACCTGATTGCATATGACCCGAACGAAGGGCTTCATTGTTATGGAAATCAAGAACAAAGCTCCGCGTATTAATTTGTTCAGCCTTAAAACGGTGCAGATGCGGACCTTTCATCTTACCTGGCTTGCATTTTTCCTGTGTTTTTTTGGCTGGTTTGGCATTGCTCCGCTGATGCCACTTGTGCGTGATGACCTGGGCCTGACCAAGGGGCAGATCGGAAATACCATTATTGCATCGGTAGCCATTACGGTTTTGGTGCGCCTGCTGATTGGTCCGCTTTGCGACAAAATCGGTCCGCGCAAAACCTACACTGCCTTGCTGGTGATCGGTTCCTTGCCGGTTATGCTGATCGGGCTTGCAGATAGCTACGAAACGTTCCTTCTTGCCCGTCTTGCCATTGGCTCGATCGGGGCATCGTTTGTGATTACGCAATATCATACATCGACCATGTTTGCGCCTAACATCGTGGGCACCGCAAATGCCACCACAGCCGGTTGGGGTAATTTGGGTGGAGGTATCACGCAAATGGTGATGCCGTTAATTTTGGCGATGGTGCTTGGTTTTGGTGTGTCTGAAACCATGGGCTGGCGTCTGGCAATGGTGTTTCCCGGTGTCATCATGCTGGTCGTTGCGGCCTTGTACTGGTTTTTTACCACCGATGCGCCCGACGGCAATTATGCCGATATGCGTAAAAATGGCGCGTTGTCGCCCGAAGACGACCATTCGGGTGCGACCAAAGGGATGTTGGCCGCAATCAGCGACTTTCGCGTCTGGGCATTGTTTTTGGTGTATGGCGCATGTTTTGGTGTCGAACTGACCATCAACAATATTGCGGCGATTTATTTCTTTGACCGGTTCGAGCTTAGCCTGCAAACAGCCGGGCTGATCGCCGGTTTGTTTGGCCTGATGAACATCTTTGCCCGCACGCTTGGTGGCATGTTTTCCGATAAATTTGCCGCAGCAGGCGGCCTTTCCGGCCGGGTAAGGTTTTTGTTTCTGGCCCTGTTTATCGAAGGTATCGCCCTTGTCGCATTTTCAATGATGGATGCGCTGGTCATTGCGGTGTCGATGATGGTGGTGTTTTCGTTGTTCGTGCAAATGTCGGAAGGTGCAACCTTCGGGATCGTGCCCTTTATTAACCGCAAGGCACTGGGATCGGTCGCCGGTATTGTCGGGGCCGGTGGAAATGCCGGTGCCGTTGCCGCAGGGTTTTTGTTTAAATCTGAATCCCTGACCTATCAACAGGGCCTGATGTATTTGGGCATTGCCGTTATTATCTGTTCCTTTGCGGCCCTTTTGGTGCGTTTTTCGGAAAAAACCGTGGCCGAGGAAAAAGAACGCTTTGAAAAAGCCGTCCGGGAACGTGATGGCGTGCCTGCGGGTGCACAGGCCATTCCGGCAGAATAGAAAATTGAATACCGGAATGCGGCCAATGTCGCATTCCGGTCATGCTGTCAGTCGGGGTGGCATTTCCCGGTTGAGACAAGGCAGGTAAGGGCGCATTGGGGAGAATGATCGTGGTCGTCAGGGATTTGGGTTGCTTTAAATGAACCTTGCAGACTTTAGTATTCTGGTGATTGACGAAAACCCGGACCGCGCCGCCATTGTCGAGCGCGGCCTTGTTGAAGGCGGCTATACCCGTGTAAGCCGTATTGGCACGTCGTTTAACCTGGTGGAACGCATTCAGGCATTGGCCCCTGATATTATTATCATCGACCTTGAAAACCCCGATCGCGATACGCTTGAACAGATGTTTCAGGTGTCGCGGGCGATTTCGCGGCCGATTGCGATGTTTGTTGATCAAAGTGATTCCAGCATGATCCGTGAATCTGTCGAAGCCGGGGTAAGTGCTTATGTTGTTGACGGTTTAAGGCAGGACCGCATCCGGCCGATTGTTGAAATGGCAATTTCACGTTTTAATGCCTTTCATCAATTGCGCCGCGAACGCGACGAGGCCATGGCAAAACTAAGCGAACGCAAGCTGATCGACCGGGCAAAAGGATTGCTGATGCAGGAAAAAGGCCTGACCGAGGAGGCTGCATATAACCTGCTGCGCAAAAACGCCATGAAACAGAACCGCAAGATTTATGAAATTGCGCAAAGCGTGATTACTGCTTTTCAGTTGGAGTTCTAATTCATGTCTCTTATGCAGGTTCGCCTTGGTTTCGTACCGTTAATTGATTGTGCCTTGCCCGTTGTTGCCCGTGCCAAAGGTTTTGCGGAAGATGAAAATATAGACCTTGTTCTGGTGCGCGAAATGTCGTGGGCGGCCATTCGCGACAAGCTGTCTTACGGGCTTTTTGACGCCGCACATTTGTTGGCAGGTATTCCCCTTGCGGCGCGTCTTGGTCTTGGCGGGATGCCATCGCAACATTTGGTCGTGCCAATGGCGCTTGGCCGTGGCGGGAATGCGATTACGGTTTCCACCCGGCTTTATCAGCGCATGCTGGAAGCAGACCCGGCAGCGATGCGTGGACCACGTGGGTTGTCTGCACGCGCCCTTAAAAAAGTAATTGACGGTGACCGGGCGGCTGGTCGGCCGGTTTTGTCTTTTGCAACGGTTTTTCCGTTCTCCAGCCACAATTATGAACTGCGTTACTGGATGGCTGCAGCAGGGATTGACCCCGATAATGACGTTAATATTGGCGTTATTGCCCCGCCTCGCATGTTCGACAGTTTACGTAATGGCTGGGTTGACGGTTATTGTGTGGGGGAACCCTGGAACCAGCGCGCTGTATTTCACGGTGATGGCGTTATTGTTGCCCTGAAAGACGACATATGGGCGCGCAGCCCGGAAAAAGTGCTGGGTGTTCGGGAAGACTGGGCGTTATCCAATGCTGAAACACTCGATGCTCTGGTTCGTGCCCTGGTGCGTGCTGCCGAATGGGCCGATCAGGGGGAAAACCGGACTGAATTGGCGCAGTTGCTGTCAGAAGAGCATTATGTAGGGGCATCGTTTGATATTTTACGGGCATCCTTGCAGGGACGCCCGGTGTTAAAACCCGGCGATGATCCGGTTGATGCACCGGATCGCCATGTTTTTTATCGCTATACCGCCACCTTCCCGTGGTTGTCGCAAGGTGTTTGGGTGGGGCGGCAAATGCAGCGCTGGGGGCAGGTTGGTCACCAGGTTAATTTCAACGATGTTGTTCGCGACGTTTATCGCCCCGATATATACCGCCGCGCCGTCGCCAGCCTGGATGTCGCCTTACCCGCCGAAGACTGGCGGGTAGAAGGGCTTGCTAATGCCGGGGATCGTGCTTTGGTTGGGCCCGACAGCTTTCTGGATGGCACCCTTTTTGACATGCGCGGATGATGCATTCACGGCAATGAAAGCCCGGTTGGCCGATCGTGGCTTGCGGATTTATGGCGCTTCCTGCCACACAATGCCGGTCGGGAAGGTGTGATCAACAATGCTTTGCGGTTTCATGGTGATCGAGAAACCGGGGGCCGTCGGGGCGATATAGCGTCCATTGCGGATGATGCAGGGCGTTTCGAAATGTTCATGCAAATGGTCAACATATTCCAGAACCCGATCCTCGAGCGAGGCCGAAACGCAGATATAATCGATCATGGAGAGGTGCTGGACATATTCGCACAGGCCCACACCGCCTGCATGCGGGCAGACGGGTTTATTGAATTTTTTTGCCATCAGCAAAATCGCCATGATTTCGTTGACGCCACCGACCCGGCAACTGTCAATTTGCACAACGTCAATTGCGTCAGCTTGCAGGAATTGTTTAAAAATAATGCGGTTCTGGCAATGTTCGCCAGTGGCAACGCGGATGGGCGAAATGCCGTCACGGATTTGTTTGTGACCCAGGATATCATCTGGGCTGGTGGGTTCTTCAATAAACCAGGGGTCAAATTCGGCCAGTTGCTTCATCCATGAAATGGCCTGGTCAACTTCCCAGTTCTGATTGGCATCGACCATTAATTTGCGATCCGGGCCAATCACATCACGTGCAATGGCAAGACGGCGGCGGTCATCTTCCACATCAAGCCCGACTTTCAGCTTGATATGGGTCCAACCGGCATCAATGGCTTCCTGGCAAAGACGGCGCAGTTTTTCATCGCTATAGCCCAGCCAGCCTGCCGATGTGGTATAGGCCGGGTAACCCTGATGGCGCATTTCATCGATGCGGGCCTGTTTGCCCGGTTCGGCCGCACGCAGAATTTCAAGGGCTTCATCGCGGGTTAATGCATTGGTCAGATAGCGAAAATCAACGCATTCAACAAATTGTTCCGGGGTCATTTCTGCGACAAGCTGCCAGACGGGTTTACCCGCGGCCTTGCCCCACATATCCCAGATCGCATTAACAACGGCCCCTGTTGCCAGATGCATGACGCCCTTGTCCGGGCCAAGCCAGCGCAACTGGCTGTCGCCGGTTAAATCGCGCCAGGTCTGGCCCATATTTTTGGTAAGGTCGTTTAGCGATTTGCCCACCAGCAGGTGCGACATGGCATTGATGGCGGCAACACAGACATCATTGCCCCGGCCGATGGTAAAGGTCAGGCCGTGGCCGGAAAGACCGGGCTGGTCGGTTTCGATAATGACATAGGCAGCGGAATAATCCGGGTCCTTGTTCATGGCATCCGACCCGTCAAGCTGACGTGACGTCGGAAACCGTATGTCGATTGCCTTGATCCCTGTAATGACCGGATTCATGCCCTGCTGCCTCGTTATTTTATAAATGGAACACTGTTTTAAATATGGTGTATTTTCGTGCTTGGCAAGTCCCGGTTTTTACGAAAAGCTGCGGCAGTTGAGGAACAAGGGTAAAATATGTCCGACGATACCAAACGCATATACAAGGCTCCGGCCCTGGAAAAGGGGTTGGAGATTTTGGAAATTCTGGCCGCAGAACGTCGTCCGATGAGCATGGGCGCAATTGCAAGTGCGCTTGGCCGCTCCAAAAGCGAGATTTTCCGTATGCTTTCGGTGCTGGAGCAAAAAGGCTATCTGGAGCGCAAGGACGGGTCGGAACTTTTTCATATTACCAACCATTTGTTCGAACTTGGCATGCAGGTGTCGCCGGTTTCAACCCTGTTGGAAGCCGCTTTGCCGCAAATGCGCAGGCTGGCGGCGCGGGTGGGGCAATCGTGCCATTTGGCGGTGCCGTCGCGCGACCAGATGGTGGTTATTGCCCGGGTGGAAAGCCCGGAGGCGATTGGCTTTTCGGTACGTGTTGGTTATCGGCGCAGTTTGGCGGATTCCGGGTCGGGCAAGGTTTTGCTGGCATGGATGTCACCCGAACGTCGCGCACCATTGATGGAATATTTTGGCGAACGCCTGGGCGCGTCCTTTAACGCGGAAATTTGGGAAGATGAGCTAAAAGCCATACGGACGCGCGGCTATGTCGAGGTGCAAAGCACTGCCACCGTTGGTATTGTTGATGTTGGCGCACCTGTTTTGCAAGGTGAAGGCGGGGATCTGTTGGCCAGCCTGACCATCCCCTATCTGGGTGGTCCTGGTACCCCGTACAAGGTGGCCGATACCGTACCCTTTATTCTGGAAACAGCACAGGAAATTACCCGGCTAACCGGATCGCACGGCGGCTTGTAAGGCATTTTGAATACCTCACTTGCCGGGCACCGGTTTGCGGTTTGGCCTCAAATGTTCTTTTTGTCGTAAAATACAATTGAAATGATAATTTAAATATGAAACGATCCTGACCTGTCGCGAAAATGCGAGCATGGGAGGATTAAATTTATGGCCCGTCAGAAGCGCCAAATTGGTAATACCGGTTTAGATGTCAGCGTCCTTGGGTTTGGCGGCGCGCCGTTGGGAAACATGTATCGTCCGCTTGATGATGATCAGGCGCGCGAAACCTTGCAGGTCGCCTGGGATTGCGGATTTCGCTATTTTGATACTGCCCCGCGCTATGGTTATGGCCTGAGCGAACGGCGCACCGGTGACTTTTTGCGCGCGCAAAGTGAACCCTATATTCTGTCGACCAAGGTTGGCCGCCTTTTGCACCGCATTGAGGGCGACATTCCCCAGGACCGCCCGTTTGTCGATGCACTGCCGTTTGTTGAGGTCTACGATTACAGCTATGACGCGGTGATGCGATCGGTCGAGGATAGCTGGCAGCGTTTGGGGCTGCGTCGCATTGATATTGCCTATATCCACGATATTGGTAGCCTGACCCATGGCAAGGATGCCCACCCGCGCCTGATGCGCGACGCGATGGAGGGGGGCGCACGGGCGCTGGACGAGCTTAAAAAGGCCGGGTTGATTGGCGCGTATGGCCTTGGCGTGAATGAATGGGAAGTCTGCCTTGAAGCCCTGAAATCCACCGATATGGATGTGTTTTTGCTGGCCGGGCGTTATACGCTTTTGGAACAGGAAGCGCAGGAAACTTTCCTGCCGGAATGTTTGCGGCGTAATGCCTCGGTTGTTGTTGGCGGGGCGTTTAATTCAGGTATTTTGGTGACAGGCCCCAAGCCGGGGGCGAAATATGATTATGAAGATGCCCCGCAGCATATTCTGGATCGGGCGCAAAAAATTGAACAGATTTGCAACGACCATAATGTGCCGCTGCCTGCTGCTGCCATTCAGTTTCCGCTAACGCATCCTGCTGTTGTGTCGGTTATTCCCGGTGCCAGCTCGCCGCGCCATGTGAAGCAGGCGGTCGAATGGGCTGAATTGCAAATTCCGTCCGCATTATGGAATGATTTACGTGAACAGGGCCTGTTGCGGGCCGATGTGCCAGTACCGGGCGAAGATTTACTGACAGGCGGTGCCGCCCCCGGAGGCATTGCGTAATGGCAAATAATATTGCCCTGATCGATGCTCACCAGCATTTCTGGCAAATTGATCGCGGGGATTATGGCTGGTTAACACCGGATGTAACGGCCCTGTATCGCGATTTTCTGCCCGATGATCTTGAGCCGATCCTGACCGGGCAAAACATTGCCAAAACCGTATTGGTACAGGCCGCGCCCAGTGTGGCTGAAACCGATTTCATGCTGTCGCTGGCAAGTATGCACGATTTTATAGCCGGGGTGGTTGGCTGGGTTGATTTTGAAGAACCGAACGCCGCCATTGCCGATATTGCCCGCTGGGCCAAACATGACAAATTTGTCGCTGTGCGGCCAATGATACAGGATATCGAAGACCCGGCATGGATGCTGCGTGCCGAATTTGCCCCGGTATTTGAAGCCCTGATGGCGCGCAATCTGGCATTTGATGCCCTGGTGCATCCGCGCCATTTGGGCAATTTGCAAATTTTGGCCCGGCGTTATGCCAGCCTGCGCATCGTTATTGACCATGCCGCCAAACCCAAAATCCGCAATGGCATTCATGGCCCGGATGCCTATGTGGAATGGGCGCGGATGATGGGGGAATTTACCCCGTTAAAAAACGTATATTGCAAGGTTTCCGGCCTTCTGACCGAAGCAGGCGAGGGGGCCGGCCTGCATGATCTGAAACCGTATCTGGACCATTTGCCGCGTGTTTTTGGCGCAGACCGCTTGATGTGGGGCAGCGACTGGCCGGTGCTGGGGCTGGCGGCGGATTATGCCGACTGGGTGAAAATGACCCGCGAGTGGCTGGGGTCCTTTGCGCCGAGTGAGGCAGAAAAGATTGCTGCAAAAACCGCAGCGCATTTTTATCAATTACAATAATTGCCGGATTACAAAGCTCCCTCCCGGTGGCGCGCTACACCCTTAGCCACCGGGGTTTTGGGCGGTTGGTCCACAATCAACCGCCCTTTTTTCTTTTAACTGTCGTGTTTTCATACCCGTTAGTAAATGAGGCCGTAATGAAACGTGTTGGCATGGTCATTCATGTGAAGCCGGAAAAACTGGCAGAATATAAAAAGCTCCATGCGGAGCCGTGGCCTGGTGTGCTGGAAACGTTGCGTAACCATCACGTGCATAATTACGTGATCTATCAGCACGCTGATTTGCTGTTTGGTCATATGGAATATGACGGTGACGATTTTAAAGCCGACATGGCCGACATTGCCAAAGACCCGGTAACACAGGACTGGTGGAAACTGACCGACCCGTGCCAGTCGCCGCTTGTGACCCGCAAGGAAGGCGAATGGTGGGCGGAAATGGAAGAAGTTTTTTATATGGCCTGACGGTGCGCCGTAACACCGCCCGTTAAATAAGCAAACAAAAATGACCACACACGCAGGAGAGCGAAATGGCAGGAAGACTGGCAGGGAAAACCGCCGTAGTAACCGCCGCAGGGCAGGGCATTGGCCGCGCAACAGCAGAAATGTTTGTCGCCGAAGGGGCAAAGGTGATTGCCACCGATATTAACGAAGATGCGCTGGCGACCCTGTCGGGCATGGAAACCCGCAAACTTGATGTAACCGATGGTGCCGCCATTGCTGCCTTTGGCAAGGAAACCGGGGCGGTGGATATTTTGTTTAACTGTGCCGGGTTTGTGCATCATGGCAGTATTCTTGACTGCGACGAAGATGCTTATGATTTCAGCTTTAACCTGAATGTGCGTTCGCAATACCGCATGATGCGCGCCTTTTTACCGGCCATGCTGGAAAATGGCGGCGGGTCTATTGTTAATATGTCGTCGGTGGCATCCTCGGTTAAGGGGGTTCCGGTGCGCTTTATTTACGGGGCCACCAAGGCGGCGGTTATTGGCATGACCAAATCGGTTGCGGCTGATTTTGTTGGCAAGGGCATTCGCTGTAACGCCATTTGCCCCGGCACAGTCGAAAGCCCGTCGCTGGAACAGCGTATGTCGTCGCAGGGCGGCGATTTTGCCGAAGTCCGCAAGGCATTTGTCGCCCGCCAGCCGATTGGCCGCATTGGCCAGCCCGGCGAAATTGCCGCTCTTGCCACTTATCTGGCCTCGGACGAAGCAAGCTATACCACTGGCACCATTCATGTGATTGACGGTGGCTGGGTAAACTGATCCATTCGGGTCTCTCCGGTTTTAAACTCACAAAAAACCAAAAGGACAAATGTTCAATGAAACTTTTACGTTACGGGCCGGTTGGCGCTGAAAAACCCGGTCTTCTTGATGCCAATGGCACCATTCGCGATCTTTCCGGCGTGATTGCCGATCTTGATCCTTCGACCATCTCGCAGGAAACGTTCGATAAAATCGCCGCCATCGATGTGGCAACCCTGCCGGAAGTCTCTGGCGATCCGCGTATTGGTGCCTGTGTTGGCCGCCCTGGCAAATTCATTTGCATCGGTCTTAATTATTCCGACCATGCCGCTGAAACCGGCATGGCCGTCCCGCCCGAACCGGTGATCTTCTTTAAGGCGACCTCGGCTGTATGCGGCCCGTATGACAATGTTGAAATCCCGCGCGGCTCGGAAAAATCCGACTGGGAAGTTGAACTGGGCGTTATCATTGGCAAAGAAGCCAAATATGTCGATGAAGCCAACGCGATGGACCATGTTGCAGGGTATTGCGTGGTCAATGACCTGTCAGAACGCGCATTCCAGATCGAACGTTCCGGCCAGTGGGTTAAGGGCAAAAGTGCCGATACCTTCGGCCCGGTCGGCCCCTACCTCGTCACCCGCGACGAAGTAAAAGATCCGCAAAACCTGCCGATGTGGCTGACGGTCAATGGTCATAAATACCAGAACGGCAGCACCACAACCATGGTCTATGGCGTGCAGTTCCTGATCCATTACCTGTCACAGTTCATGAGCCTGCAACCGGGCGACATTATCTCGACCGGCACCCCTCCGGGCGTTGGCATGGGCCAGAACCCGCAGGTTTACCTCAAGGCTGGTGATGTTATGGAACTTGGCATTGAAGGCCTGGGGAGCCAGAAACAAACGACGATTGCCGGGTAATATACTCTATACTGTATAAAGACTGACATTTTAAAAAGTCGCCGTCGTTGATGGCGGCTTTTTTATTCAGGCGGCATATCGAAGCTGTTGGGCAGTGATATCCAGATAACAGTTTGCGCTTCTGGCGAATGGCGCGAAAGATGACCCTTGCCGTGGTTGTCTTCCACTAAAACAAAGCTCCCCGCCCCAACGTGACGGATTTCTCCGTCGCTTGCCTTGTATGTCACAGATCCATCCAGCCTCACAGTCAGCACGGGCTCTGGCACCGTATGCCAGGTAACTTCGCGCATCCCGGCTGGAATGTGGGTAAGGCGAACGCGCGACGCCGGATAATTGGCCGTTACATCAAACGGCACGGCCTCAGGATGCACCGTGCGCTTTGTTGTAGGCAAGTCAACTTCATCAAAATGTAACTCACCTTTGCGTATTGTGATGGGATAGCGGTCTTAGTTTTTTGATTCCATCGAATTCGGAATTGATGTGTTGGATCTCCAAAGGATGGCAATCGTGGAGAGACAACCGGTTCTGACTAATATTTTGACATTGACAGTGTATTTGTTTGGATAAATATTGAATAAAATGTGTTGATACGTTTTTTGACTTAATGTTGAGTTCTGAGATTTGGAGGAAGTGTTGTTGTTTTATCATGTTATGATCCAGGGTATGGACGATGAGAAAAAAATTTTCGAATTTGATAAAACAGATATTGATGAGATTAAAAATGATATAATTTTTCCATATTTGAAGGGCGAATCATTTTATTTTGATGGTTATTTTTTGTCTGGAAATGATGTCAAAAGAATATTGGTGAAAGAAACTAAAATTAAGATAGGTGATTTAACTTCTGCCAGGAATGATCGAGTTCCGGCGGGTGTTTTAATTTTTTATACTCCTAGTTCTGTCTTTATGGGGGATTTCGGTACTAATGATATTACAAAAAAAATTATTTCAGAAAGTAAGTTAGAGATTGGTGCGGTCACTTCTACGGAGAAAACCTCCAATGGAGGAGGCATGAGTAATGCTAATGATGGAGACAAGAGTAAGGTTTTTGTTGTTCATGGTCATGATGTTTCGGCAAAATCTGAGGTCGCTCGTTTTATCGAAAGGATTGGATTTGAGGCTATTATTTTACATGAGCAAGCTAATGAAGGGAAAACAATTATAGAGAAAATTGAACGATATTCTGATGTTGGGTTTGGCATCGTTTTGTATACTCCATGCGACTTAGGAGCCTCATCGAAAGATAAAGGCAATATGAACTTTCGGGCTCGGCAAAATGTAGTGTTCGAGCATGGGTTTTTGATCGGCAAGATTGGGCGTTCTAATGTGTGTGCTTTGGTTAAAGGTGATATAGAAAAGCCGAACGATATTTCAGGAGTTGTTTATGTCGATTTTGGTGAAGGTGAAGCATGGAAATATCAGTTGGCAAAAGAGATGAAAAAATCAGGTTATGACGTTGATCTAAATAAAATTTGATTGCAGTGGGGCTTTAATCATTCGTTGACTAATCATCCCCACCCAACGCCTGATACAGCGTCACCAGATTTAAGATCTGGTTGAGCTGGTTTTGCAGGAGGGATTCTTCGGCGGTGCGGCGGTTTTCCTGCGCGTCCAGCCAATCCTGTATGGAGACGGCTCCGGCGCGAAAGCGGGTTTCATAGATGCGTTCGGCGTTGC
Source organism: Thalassospira sp. MCCC 1A01428 (assembly GCF_002115825.1). Lineage (GTDB taxonomy): Bacteria > Pseudomonadota > Alphaproteobacteria > Rhodospirillales > Thalassospiraceae > Thalassospira. The sequence goes on from NZ_JFJZ01000012.1 coordinate 24,752, forward strand.
GCGCGTTATCAAGGGCGGCGCGCAGATTTTTGGCCTGTTCCAGATAGTGATCGCGGGCGGATAAGGCGGTTTCAACGTCGCTGAATGCTTGATACAGGGTTTGGCGATAGGTCGCGATATCCTGTTCGTATTGGGCTTGCGATACCTTGATATTTAGTTGGCCTTCGTTCCAGTTCAGGAACGGCAGGGCAAGGCTGGCGCCCAGCGTGCCAATCGGGTTTTGCAGGAAATTGCGCAACTGGTCGCTGCTGGTACCGAGTTCGCCGGTCAGGTTCAGGGTGGGCAGCAGGCTGGTTTTGGTGGAATTAAGCTGCGATACATCTTCGCGCAGTCGCAATTCGGCGGCTTTGATGTCGGGTCGACGGTCCAGCAAGGCTGCGGGCAGGCCCGAGGCGACAATTGGCAGGCCGCCATCGGGCAGGGTTTTGCGGGCGATTTCCATGTTTTGCGGTGGCTGGTCAAACAGGATCGAAAGCGCGTTTTTGTTGGCCTTCAGGCTTTGTGCAATTTGGGTATAATCGGCCTGCTGGCTTTCAAGGCTGCGGCGGGATTCATAAAGTTCCAGCGAGCTTGACGCTCCGCTTTCATATTGCACGTTTACCAGTTCCAGCGTTTTGCGCGCATAATCAATACTGGCCTGGGCAATTGCCAGGCGTTGCTGGTCGTATACCGTTTGCCAATACAGTTTGGCGGTGGTGCCGGTGAGCGTTAAGGCCGTGCTGGCGCGGTCTTTTTCGGTTGCCAGGGCTTCCCATTTTGCGGCGTCATAATCATTGCCAAGTTTCCCCCACAAATCTACCTCGTAGCTGACACCCGTTGTGGTGCCATAGCTGCGCGAGATATTGCCGGTATCGAGGTTGCGCGAGGTGGAGCTGTTGGCGGTGGCAGACAGGTCAGGGAACAGGTCGGTTTTGGCAATGCCCGCTTGCAACTGGGCCTGACGGACCTTGATGGTGGCGGCGGCAAGGTCGTTATTGCGTGCAAGGGCATTGGCGACAAGCTGGTTTAGCGCATCGTCGTTAAAGTTATGCCACCAGTTGGAGGGGGCAAAGGCGGCGTCCTTGCCGGGGATGGTCGCCTTGTTATTGCCGTTCACATCCATGTCGTCGCGGGCATTTGCCGAATACCAGCCATTGGGCACACCAACGTCGGGCCTGGTATAGCTGACTTCTTTCAGGCTGGAGCAACCCGCAAGGATCAGCAGCGACAGGATGGTTCCGGTCTTGAGGGTGGATTTAAACATTATCAAAATTCTCCATCAGTCCCGGTTCAAGGCATCGACAGGGTTCAGGCGGGCAGCACTGCGCGCGGGCAAAAAGCCAAACAGCACCCCGATCATGGAGGAGCAGGCGAAGGCCGCAATAATTGAGGTGGTGGAATAGATCATTTGAATGGGAGTTCCCAACATATCAAACAGCACCCCGAATAACAGGGCCAGCGAAACGCCCAGCGCCCCGCCGATCAGGCAAACCAGCACTGCTTCGATCAGGAACTGGCGCAAAATATCACCCTGACGGGCGCCCACCGCCATGCGCACACCAATTTCGCCGGTGCGTTCGGTAACCGATACCAGCATGATATTCATAACGCCAATGCCGCCGACAATTAGCGAGATAACGGCAATGGAGGATACAAGCAGGGTGAGCGTTGCCGTGGTGGTTTCGATGGTTTGGCGGATGGTATCGGTATTGATGGTGAAAAAATCGCGGATCCCGTGGCGTTTTTCAAGAAAGTCGCCAATTTTTTGTTCGGCCAGTTTGGTATCCACCGCATCGGCGACGCGCACGGTGATGCTGGTCAGGTAATTTTGGCCGGTCAGACGTGTCATGACGGTGGTGTAGGGTAGCCAGACATTGAGGGTATCACCCCGGCCAAAGGCACTGTCGTGTTTTTTTGTGACGCCAATGATGCGCACAGGGACCGAACCTAACAAGATGACTTTGCCCAGCGGATCTTCACCATTGGGGAACAGTTTGTCGCGCGTGTTATTATCGATAATCGCATCCTGATCGCGGTTTTGAACAGAACGCTGGTTAAACCAGATGCCCTGATCCATTTCATACCCGCGTACGCGGTCGTAATTCACCCCGACACCGGTAACGGCGGATGTGACCTCGATATTGCGATAGCGTAGCGTGACACTGGCAGAAACGCTTGGCGTGACGCTATCGACATAATATTCATCATCCAGCGCGGTGGCATCATCGGCAGTCAGGGTACGGATACTATCGGCATCGCGGTCGCCAAAATCCTGCCCGCGTCGAATGTCGATGGTGTTTGTGCCAATAGAGCTAATGTCAGCCAGCACCTTTTCGCGCGACCCAGTGCCAAGGGCAACGACAGACACCACCGAGGCAATGCCGATGATAATGCCCAGCATGGTAAGGAATGTGCGCAAACGGTGCGCTGCCATCGCCACCAGTGCCATTTTAAAGGCTTCGCCAAAGCGGCCAAATTCGGCCCACAGGCGGTTGCCCGACGGTTTTTTGGCAATGGGGGCGGGCGTGGCGGTTTCATTGCCACTTGCTGCGGTCTGGCGTTCATCACGGATGATTTCACCATCCAGAATTTCGATCACCCGTTCGGCGTGGGCTGCAACATTTGGGTCGTGCGTGACCAGAATTACCGTATGGCCATCGGCATGAAGGTCACGCAAAAGGGCCAGGGTTTGCTCGCCGCTTTTGCTGTCCAGCGCGCCGGTGGGTTCGTCCGCCAGGATCACATCGCCGCCATTCATCAGGGCACGGGCAATACTGACACGTTGTTGCTGCCCGCCTGAAAGCTGGCCGGGGCGATGATGGGTGCGATCGGCCAGTCCCACTTTATCGAGCAGGTCCTGGGCCCGGGCATGGCGCTGGCTGGGTGAATAACCGGCATAAATAGCAGGGACTTCCACATTGCCGAGCGCGGTTAAATCGGACAGCAAATGATAGCGTTGAAAGATAAAGCCGAAATATTCACGGCGCAGGGCAGCCAGTTCGTCGGGTTCCAGCGCGTCGGTGGCGCGGCCATTAACACGGTAGGTGCCGCGTGTTGGCCGGTCCAGACAGCCCAGAATATTCATCAAGGTTGATTTGCCTGAACCCGACGCGCCCATAATGGCAACCATTTCACCGCGTTCGATGGTCAGGTTAACGCCTTTAAGCACGGCAATTTTCTGGTCACCTGCGGGATATTCGCGCCACAGGTTTGTGATTTCAATTAACGGTGCAGCCATGATCAGAACATCATCCCCCGTGGGCGACGATTACCAGTACCGTCAATGGCAACGCCACTGGCGGCGCCAATGACAACACTGTCGCCTTCGGCAACGCCCGATGTAATTTCGGCTTTGACATTGGTGTTAAGGCCAACCGTGACAGGCACCTGTTTGATTGTTGGTTGTTTGTCGCCGTCGCTGTTGGCAGTGGCGATTTGCACATATTGTTTGCCATCCTTCCCGCTGATCAGGGCGGATGAGGGAATGATCAATGCGTCTTTGACCGATTTTAAAATAATGGTGACTTCGGTGGTCATGGCGATGCGTAAAACGCCATCGGGGTTGGGCACATCAAACAGCGCATTGTAATAAACCGCCTCGTCATCGGCGATGCCATCGTCATTGTCGTCAATTTCATCGGGGGCGGGTTCAATTGCGCGCAGGGTGGCGTGATATTTGGTGTCGGGGTCGCCCAGAATGGTGAAATAAACCTTCTGCCCCGGTTTGACGCGAATAACATCGGCTTCCGATATTTCGGCTTTGACCGTCATGGTATCAAGCTGGGCCAGTTTAATGATGGTAGGTGTGGTTTGCACCGCATTCACCGTTTGCCCGACCTTGACGGGCAGGGACACAACCGTGCCATCCATCGGGGCTTTGATCTGGGTGTAATCAAGGTCGATCTGGGCGGTATCAACGGCGATTTTCGCCTGGTCGATTTCGGCATTCAGCGCGTTAATTTCGGCCTTGGTGACGGCAAGGGTGGCGGTGGCGGTTTCAAGGTCTTCCTGCGGGCTGGCATCAAGGCGGCGCATTTTTTGCTGCCGTTCATAGGCCTGTTGTGCCTGGCGCAGGGTCGCTTTTTTTGAGGCCAGTTGCGCCTGAATATTGGCCAGGTTGGCTTTCGCGTCGCTCAGGGCATTTTGCTGGGTGGACGGGTCGATCTCGGCGATCAGGTCGCCCTGCTTGATGACATCGCCCAGGGCGACATGCAGTTTTTGAATTTGCCCCGAAACCTGCGCCCCGACCGACACCAGCTGATAGGATTCCAGCGCCCCGCTTGCCAGAACTGTGCTTTCCAGATCACCACGCGTTACCTTGGCGGTAACATAGCTGGGGGCTGTTTCGGGCGGAAACAGATAATTGCGGCCAAACCACCCGCCAGCGGCCAGCAGAATGATAACGACAATTATGGTGGTGCGATGGGCGAGCAGTTTTTTCATGGGAATCCGTTATGCTGAATTCTTAAAGCGTCGGTGTGGGGCGAAAGGCACGAACAAGACGTTCGTTTCCATCTTTATCCTGAACCTAGATAGCATTCATTGATGTGCCATGGGGTGAGCAGGATGAAAAACATGTGTAAGGGATGTGTAAAGGTCGCATCTGTGGCCTTTTCGCGGCGATTTTGCCCGGTATGATACAATCAGATTTGGAGAAGGCCGCCGTGAGTCGAATACTTCTGATTGATGATGACACTGAACTGGGCGAGATGCTGGCAGAGTATCTTGACGGGGAAGGTTTTGAAATTACCGTTGTGCATAATGGCCGCGACGGGATTGCCCATGCCCTGTCAGGCGATTATGCGATGGCGTTGCTTGATATTATGATGCCCGGCATTGGCGGGATAGAGGTTTTGCGCCAGGTGCGTGCCCAAAGCCGGATGCCGATTATTATGTTAACCGCCAAGGGTGATGACGTTGACCGGGTGGTAGGCCTGGAGCTGGGCGCGGATGATTACATTCCCAAACCTTATTATCCGCGCGAACTGGTGGCCCGTATTCGCGCAGTTTTGCGGCGCGTCGGGGGTGATGAAGGTGCCGGGGTGCCAAAAGGTAGCGGGGCTGAAGGTCGGGAAGAAACGTTGCAACAAGGCCAGGTCACCTTGGACCCGGCGCGCAGAATGGCCGCATTTGGCGGAACAGAGCTGGACCTGACGGTTTCAGAATTTAATTTGCTGGAAACCCTGATGCGTGCCCGTGACAGGGCACTTTCAAAAAATGAGTTATCGTTAACTGTGCTGGGCCGTCCACGTGAAGTTTATGACCGGTCCATCGATGTACATATGAGCAATCTACGCCAGAAATTACAGCAGGTAAGCGGTGATGCAACCCTGATTGAAACCGTGCGCGGGTTTGGTTACCGGCTGAGGCAAAACCCATGAGGGGACGGCTTTTCTGGAAAATTCTGGTTGGCTTTGCCATTACGTTTGTGGGTATAGCTCAGGGGATATGGCTGCTTTTTCAGTTTTACGGCCATCCGCCAACCCTGTACCTGATCGGTTATTTATCGGCAACCGTACCCGGATATGTCGAGATGGCGACCCGTGCCGCCGAACGTGGCGGTGTGGCGGCACTTGATCAACTGGTAAAGGACTGGCCCCGGGCGGAAAGGGAACGGTTTGCCTATAAACCCGTCAGTGCCGCGGTTGCCGCCCAGCAAAATAAACGCAACGATACGCTGCCCACCGCACAGGAACTGGCGGAATGGTCGGAAAAAACAGGGAACCTTACCCGGCGTTTAACACCCGAACAATTGCGCGAAGGGTATCTGGTGGCGCATCAGGTATGGGAAACCGGCAGTATTGTCCGCACCATTCAATTGCCTGACGAAACATGGATACAAATGTCGTTTGATGCCAGCGACATTGTGGCGCAAATCCCACGGGACCGGCATTTTAATGTGCCCATGCCCATGATTGTGGCCGGGGTGGTTGGCGGGCTTATTTTTAGTGCGCTTTTGGCGTGGTATTTAACCCGGCCGATTTTGCAATTGCGTAAGGGCTTTGAACAACTGGCATCGGGTGAAATGTCGCATCGTTTGCGCCCGAAAATGGGCCGCCGCCGCGACGAAATTGCCGATCTGGCCCGCGATTTTGACCATATGGCAGGCCAGTTGCAGCAACTGATCGGCGCACGCGACCGCTTGTTGAACGATGTATCGCATGAATTGCGATCACCGTTGGCGCGGATGCAAATGGCGGTTGCGCTGGCCCGGCAAAAACCGGAACGGGCCGAAAGTTCGTTTGACCGGATCGAAAAGGAAACCATTCGCCTTGATGAACTGGTAGGTGGGCTTTTAACCCTGTCGCGGGTTGAAAGCGGGGCGGCACATCAACCGGTATATCTGGATCTGGATCATTTGTTGGGCCGGGTCATTGCCGATGCCAGGTTCGAGGCCGAAGGTCTGGGTGTTACCGTAAAAACCAACCTTGCAGTGCGCCGGTCGCATTTCGGGGCAGTACCCGTGGTGCTGGGAAATGCCGAATTGTTGCGCCGGGCTTTTGAAAATGTGATCCGCAATGCGTTGCATCACACCCCCGTGGGTCAGCAGGTAGAAATTACCGCTACCGCCGATTTTGACAGGCAAGTTTTCGATATTATGATTGCGGACTGCGGGCCGGGCATTGCACCAGACATGATCGAGATTGTGTTTGACCCCTTTACCCGCGATGTGGGGGCGAACGGGGTGGTGTCAGCGCAAAGTGATGCGGGGAATGATATGGCGCGCCATATGCGTTTTGCCCCTGTAAGCGAAAAACGCGATGTTGCCGGGTTTAATGCCAGTAAAATCGGTTTCGGGCTTGGCCTTTCGATTGCCCAACGCGCCATTGTTGCCCATGGCGGGACCATTTTTGCCCGCAATCGCGAAGAGGGTGGGTTGGTAATGTATATAACATTGCCTTTTATTGTGCGCCCTGTGGGTAGCGACGATTAATAATGCGCGACAGCAAACCGCATTTTGGTATGTTTTTATATGTTGGTTCGTGACGGCGGACCAGAAGGTTCGTCTTTGGTTGTTTGCGGTAATACGCCATCAGGTTGCGGTAAAATTACGATGGCTTCAAAGCCATCAACTTCGCCGGTGGCCGGGGATTGCAACAATAGCTGACCACCGGCCTGCTGCATGATGGTATCGGCAATTGCCAAACCCAGTCCTGATCCTCGTGCGGCAGGATTATTGCGTTCAAACCGTTCTGTTAATTTGATCAACACATCATCGGGCACGCGTGCGCAGCGATTGACAATGTGAATATGCGCCGGGTGATCGGCCGACGCCCAAATATGAATAGCGGCATCTTCGTCGCTGTGGATCAGGGCATTTTCGATCAGGTTGCGCAGGCAGATGGCAAAGGCGTCAATGTCGATTTTCCCCATCAATTGCCCGGCATTGACTAAATCAACATCAAGGCGATGCGCATAGCGGGTATCACGGCTGAAATCCTCGATAACGAGGGATAACGCGGGGGATAAATCCTGCATTTCGCCCACAACGGCAACGCCAGCTTCAGCGCGGGAAAGCTGCAACAGTTTTTCCGACAGACGTTTTAAGTGTTGCAACGATTTTTCGACCTGGCTGGCGCGATCGCTATTGGCGGGATCATCCGATATTTCGGCACGCAGGCGCTGGGTTTGTGCCAGTGCCGCAGCAATCGGGGTGCGTAATTCATGCGCAGAATTGGCGGCAAAATTACGTTCTGCTGCCAGAGCAGATTTAAGACGCGCCAACAGGTTGTTAACGGCTGTCACAATCGGATGTAATTCGTCGGGTAGTTCGGGGCGGTCAATCGGGGCCATATTGCCACTGCCGCGATTGCGGATGTCATCCTGAAGCAGGGTCACAGGGCGCAATCCGCGCCGGACACTCCACCAGATACCAATGATGCCAAGCGGGATGAGAACAAGCAGCGGGGCAAGGATCGCGGATGTGCTTTCGCGCAGGGCTTCGCGGCGATGGGCAAGCGGTTCTGCAACCTGAATATACAGGCTGTTGCGCAGGGTTGATTCTGTATAATAGCGAAACCTGTCATCTTCGGAAAAACCCGGTCTTAACGGGGCAGAGAACGCATCGGTCCCCCCTTCATAGGATTGCACCAGAACTTTGCCGTCAGGGTCGCGGATTTGATAGGCGACAAATTCGTCCGCTGTTACGCGGCTTCCGGTTGGCATGCGGTGCGGGGCGTTTGCATCGCTATGTTCGAATAAATAATCAACGGCAAGGGGTAAAATACGGTGCGCTGTTTGCTGCAATCCGCTGTCAAAGGCTTCGCCCATTTCATCTTGCATCACCAGCAAGGCAAGGACGCATCCCAAAAGCCAGGCCAGCGTCATTACCACTGTAACCCGCGTGACAATGGCAATGATCAGGCTGTTTTTCATTTTTAGCAATGCCATCCGCTTTTATCCCTCTAGGCGGTAGCCGACACCGCGCACAGTTCGGATGGGTTCAGGACCGATTTTTTTGCGCAGGCGGCTGATATATACCTCGACTGTGTTGCTTTCGATCTCGGCACCGAATTCATACAGGGCATCTTCGAGCTGGCGCTTGGACAGGATGGCACCAGGGCGTCGCAAAAGCTGGTCAAATACAGCCCATTCGCGTGCGGTCAGATCAATCTGACGGCCCGAAACAAACACAAGGCGACTGGCCTGGTCAATTGCAAGGTTACCGATTTCGATTAAAGGATTTGGATTGCCCGAATACCGCCGCGAAACCGCCCCCAGCCGTGCGATCATTTCCCCCAGATCAAAAGGTTTGACCAAATAATCATCCGCCCCGGCATTCAGCCCGGCGATACGATCGGAAATCTGGTCTTGTGCTGTGAGGATAACGCACGGGGTGACATCGCCGCGTTTGCGAATATTCTGTAAAAATGTGATTCCATTGCCATCCGGCAGGTTCAGATCCAGCAGGATAATATCGTAACGGGTACTACGCAGGGTATCTTCGGCATCAAGAAGGGCTGGCAACCAGTCCACAGCTTCGCCCTGGGCCATTAAATGATCCTTGATCGCCTGTGCCAGCGATGGTTCATCTTCTATCAGCAATATGCGCATGTTACCTGACGGGCTTCTGTTTTACCTGTTTGTACAGTGCCACAAGGAACAGAGAAAATCGTGCAAACAATTTGTCAGGGCTTCAGTTAGTTGTCAGCTTTCCCTGCCAGAAGCCCGGCCACCCTGATCATATCAGACCAAGAGTTTCCTTGCGGTACGGGTCGGAAAATATTATCAACACCGCTAACGGCAATGCGGGACGACGTCGTTATTTTCACATCAGATCGTAATACAATGGCCAACTGGCCCTTATTGCAGGACCATTCGTGAAAATGGCGAATTTGTTACTGTATTTGTGAATAGTTGTTTGTGCATAAATATTTGACGTTTCAACAGAATAAGGACATTGGCGCATCTGTACCCCGATTGGGGGCGCGATACACAAAATGCGTTGATCGCCACGACGGTTCATCAGAATGACATTTGAAAAAAACGCACTGCCCGAAGACCCGGCCCTGTCACAGGCGGCGGTTGCCAACCAGCCTGAAACGATGGACGGTTCTGTACCGGAACTTTCGGTTGTGGTGCCGGTTAAAAACGAGGCTGAAAATATTGAGCCGCTGGTGAACGAAATTGTCGCAGCGTTGCGTGGCAATGTTGCGTTTGAAATTATCTATGTTGATGATGGCAGCACCGACGAAACCACGACCATTGTGCGCAAATTGCGCGCATCGGTGCCGGAATTGCATTTGATTTGCCACGAGAAAAGCTGTGGCCAGTCGATTGCGGTTTTGACCGGGGTTAAAAATGCCCAGGGCGATTTGATTGTGACACTTGACGGTGATGGTCAGAATGACCCGGCCGATATTCCGCAAATGCTGGAACGGTATCGTGCCGAGGGTGTTAATGCCCGTGCGCTGATTGCCGGTTGGCGGGCCAACCGTCATGATACGGCAATGAAACGTGTTCAGTCCCGTATTGCCAACAAGGTACGTGGTGGTTTGTTAAAAGATGAAACACCTGATACCGGATGTGGCATCAAGCTGTTTCGTCGGGATGACTTTTTGGCATTTCCGCGCTTTAATCACATGCACCGTTTTTTGCCGGCCCTGATGTTACGCGATGGCGGCAAGGTGTATTCGGTTGCGGTTAATCACCGGCCCCGGTTGCGAGGAACGTCAAACTACAGCATGATGAACCGGCTTTGGGTTGGTATCGTTGATATTATGGGTGTGATGTGGCTGCAGGCACGCGCCAAAACACCTGTTGTGAAATCAAAGGAATAGGGGGCGGCAATGCATGAATGGTTTGCACGTTTGTTCGCCCATATGGATGTCTGGTTTGTGCTGGGCATTGTGGGTCAGGTCATGTTTTCCGGGCGGTTCCTGGTGCAGTGGCTGGTAAGTGAAAAACATGCCAAAAGCATCGTTCCGGTTGCATTCTGGTATCTCAGCATCCTTGGCGGTATCTGCCTGATGGTCTATGGCCTGAAAAGGGCGGAACCGATCATTATTCTGGGGCAGTCTTTTGGGCTGATTGTTTATGCGCGGAATCTGTATTTTATTCACCGCGAAAAACGTAACGCCCAGACGGAAACCATTTCGACGATCGTGGCAGAATAACCCCGCAATCAAATTTACGGATTTTACATGACCCTGAACAATCGTAGCGGCGCAAAAACGGCTTCGTTTGGCGTGATCCTGATATTGTGGGTTCTGATCGCGGTGGTAGGGGTTAGTGCCCGGCCGTTATTACCCGTTGATGAAACCCGTTACCTGTCGGTGGCGTGGGAAATGTGGGTGCATCATAACTGGCTGGTGCCGCATCTGAACGGTGAACCATATGCGCATAAACCGCCTTTGCTGTTTTGGTTAATCAATGCCAGCTGGGCGGTTTTCGGCGTCAATGATTTTACGGCCCGCCTGATTGCCCCGTTATTTGCCGGGCTTAACCTGATCATGGTGGCAGTACTCGCCAAACGTATCTGGCCTGACAAAACAACGATTGCACATGTGGCACCGATGTTTCTGGTCGGGGGGACGTATTATGCCGGGTATGGCACGCTAACCTATTTTGACATGTTGCAATGCTTTTTTGCCTTGCTGGGGTGGTATGGCGTTTTTGTTGCCCGTGATGGCGCTGCAAAAAAAGGCTGGATTATAGCGGGCATCGCAATCGGCCTTGGCGTTTTGGCCAAGGGGCCGGTGATTTTGCTTTATGTTTTGCCTGCGGCGGTTTTTGCGCCGCTCTGGCACAAAAGCTGGTCTGGTTTATCGGTTGGCGGGCAAAAAGCGGCCCGGGCCGGGGGGGGCAGCAAGACTGCTTCTTCGTCCGGCCCTGTTACAAATAACGCGTTGGGCATGGATCGTGGTGGCAACACATTCACCGGGCGCGGTGCCTATAAGCGCTGGTATGCGGGGATGGGGCTTTCGGTCCTGCTTGGTGCGGTTATTGCCCTTTTATGGGCGGTGCCTGCTGCCGTTTTTGGCGGCGATGTTTACCGTAATGCCATTTTCTGGGGGCAAACAGCGGGCCGTATGGTCGATAGCTTTGCCCATGTTGAACCATTTTATTATTACCTGGTTGCTTTACCGGCCATGTTGCTGCCGTGGATGTTCTGGGGCGGGCTGTGGCGGTCGGTAATCGGGTTTGGCTGGCGTAAAGATTTGGATGCCGGGTTACGGTTCTGTCTTCTGGTCGCGGTCTTTTTGCTGGTGGCCTTTAGCCTGATCTCAGGTAAGCGCGTTCATTATATTTTGCCGGTTTTACCGTTGGTGTCGCTGATTTTTGCCCGCGTTATTGCCGATTTGCCAACCCGGCGAATTGATCAGGTTCCGTTAGCGGTATTCGTGATCATACTGGGTGTGGCAGGCTTGGCTGCACCGTTCCTGCCGGGCTTTTTTGACAAGATTCCGGCATGGGTTGGTACACTCGATGGCTGGTGGGGGGCATTCTTGCTGGCAGCCGGTATTGCTTTGGTGCTGTTGCAGGCACGGCGCGTTGCCACCGTCGGTGTTATTGCCGGGGTTAATTTGTTGCTGGTAGCGATGGTGTTTATGATTGCGGCACCCCGTTTGCAAACCGATTACAATATGCGCCCGATGGCCGTGTATTTGAAAAGCCAGCAGCAGGCAGGGCATGATGTTGCCTATTGGGGCAAGTATCATGCACAGTTCCAGTTTTTAGGGCGGCTTGAGAAGCCAATTCCGGTGTTGCTGGCGGCTGATGAAGTACGTGACTGGGTTGATGCCCATCCGAATGGCGAAATTATTGCCCGGCGTGACAACCCCATAACGGGTTCCAAACAGCCCCTCGCACGGTTTGATTACAAAAATGACCATCTGGTAATTTGGGACGCGGGCACCGTTAAAAGTGACCCGGAAGGTGTTCTGGCGCGTTAGGATTTTAATTTCGCAACCGTCCGATCCATTTGTAAACAGGCAGTGCCAGGGGGTGCTGCCTGTTTTATTTTGGGACCATTTCAAATGTGATGTGCCGAAAATGTGAAATTTCGGCACGGTACTGGCGCATCCGGTTTTACTGACCTACCTCAAAGGCAATCGCGTATCGGCCGCGCCGTCATTTACGGCGAATGATCCGGAAAACCCGGGTCTTTGATCGTTGCGCTAACGATAATGCCAAAACAACAAGGAGGCCCTATGAGCCAGAATCTTAGTATTGAAACACCTGATGGTACATTTAATGCCTATGTGGCCAAACCGGCAATATTGCCAGCCCCGGTTGTTGTGGTCATTCAGGAAATATTCGGTGTGAACGCGGTGATGCGCGGTGTTGCCGATGAATATGCCAAATTGGGCTATATTGCCGTTTGCCCTGATTTGTTCTGGCGGATTGAACCGGGTATTGAACTGACCGATAAAACCGATGATGAATGGCAAAAGGCATTTGGCTATTTGCAGAAATTTGATGCCGACAAGGGCGCAGAAGATATTCAGGCAACCTTGACGGCAGCACGCGCCTTGCCTGACGCCACCGAAAAAGCGGCGGTTGTTGGTTATTGCATGGGCGGGATGATGACATATCTGGCCGCTACGCGTACCGATGGTGATGCCTTTGCATCCTATTATGGTGCCGGAATTGATAATTATCTGGGTGAAGTCGGAAATATTAAAAAGCCGCTGATCATGCATCTGGCCGGGCAGGATGAATTTATTCCGACCGAGGCGCAGGATAAAATCAAAGCCGCCGTTAAAGATAAAACCGACGCCACGATTTATCAGTACCCGGATCGTAACCATGCTTTTTGTCGCAAGGGCGGCAACCATTATGATGAAAAAGATGCAGCAACAGCAAATGCCCGGACAGCAGAGTTTTTGAAACAAAACCTTGCCTGAGCGGATTTGATATTACCGTTTAATGTAATACCCCCCTTCCAGTCAGGACGGGGGGTATTTGGTTTTTGCTATGGGTTATTGTCTTTGCTTAACCTTCGCTCAGTGCGTCAATTTCCTGACGATGGGCATGTAATTTGTGGAAAATGGCATAGCGGCGGTCGTGGTCTGCCTTGGCGCTGGTATCGGGTGTTTTAACCGTGTCAGCCGCCGCCATTGATTTTGAAGCTGCCTTAAGCCCGCCTTCCGGGTCAAGTGCTGCTGCCGCTAGCATGGCCGAACCCAAAAGTACCGGTTCAGGGCATTCGGACATGACAACTTCGCAGCCTGTGACATCGGCGTAAAGTTTGACCAGAACCGGGCTTGCCGTGTGGCCGCCACTAAGATGGATATAACGAATGTCATAGCCGGTTGCATTAAGCGCATCGATGATATGGCGGGTGCCATAGGCGATAGCACAGGCAGTTGCCCAATACAGGTCGAGAAAGCTGTCTTTACTCTGGTCAAGTGACAGGCCGCTAATCACCCCCAGTGCTTCGGGGTCGGCAAGGGGCGAACGATTACCGTGGAAATCGGGTAACATATGCAGGCGCGGGGCCAGGTCGGCCTTTTCCATCATACGGGGCAACAGTTTTTCGCCTGCCAGACGGTGGGCATCACGGCCCATGTCGCGGGCAAAGGGATGCATGGCACAAATATGGTCCAGCAAGGCCCCCGTGGCTGATTGCCCACCTTCGTTCAGCCACAGCCCCGGGGCAACAGCACCAAAATAAGGCCCCCAAACGCCTTTGATAAAGCGTGGTTCAGCCGACAAGGCCATATGGCAGGTCGATGTCCCCGCAATCATGGCGAAGCGTTGATCAAGATTGCGACCCAAATGCGCGCCAAGCGTGCCCAGCGCACCGGCGTGGGCGTCAATCAGGCCGGCACCAACCATGCAATCGGTATTTAAGCCCAGTTCCGTTGCTGCCTTGGCCGACAGTTTGCCAACCGGTGTGCCGACAGCAACCGCGGGGCCGTCTATGCCGACTTTTTCAATAAAATCGTCAAGCCCGACGGATGACAGGAAATCCTGGTTCCACGGGCTATCTTCATGGGCAAGGTGCGTCCATTTGCATGTGACGGTGCAGCAGGACCGGGCATTGTCGCCGGTTGCGCGGAAGGCCAGAAAATCGGCCAGGTCGTAGGCCGCGGTCATTTTGCTCCAGACGGCAGGACTATGGCGTTTTAGCCACATCAGTTTGGGGATTTCCATTTCCGGTGACATGGTGCCACCGATATATTCCAGAACTTTTGATCCGGTGGCGGTGCATTGTTCGGCTTCGCGGGTGGCGCGATGGTCCATCCATACAATGACATCCCAGTTTGCCGGTCCATCAGGGGAAACCGGCAAGGGTTGATCATTGGCACCGCGAATAACCAGTGAACAGGTGGCATCAAAACCGATTGCCGATACTTTGCTGCCATCGACGCCGGATTTTATCAGGGCATCCTGAACCGATTTACAAACCGATTGCCAGATATTTTCAGAATCCTGTTCGACAAAATCAGGGCGCGGGCGATTCATTGCGATCGGGTGGGATGCGCTGCCCAAAAGTTTGCCAGTGCCATCAAACACGCCAGCACGCGCACTGCCGGTTCCCACATCGACACCAATAATTGCTTTATCTTTCAGGGTCATGGCGATTATATCCTCCCGCCTTTTGACGTTGTTTTCCCGAACCACGCTTATACCCGATCCGGTGCGCCCAACAGAAGGATAGTCTGCCTTCTTGCGCTGTTATCGGGCAAATTGAACAAAAGACCATCAATTGGTCAAATGTTCATTTTTGTTGACGCGAATATTCTCGATTGGATAGGGTTTAAGAATTAAAAAAATAACGTCCGAGAAACAAATGCAAAGCAAACCCGTGACCCCTGCGTCGCGCATTGAACTGCCCGCCGCGATCAAGGCGGTCCTGTTTGATTGCGATGGTGTGCTGGTGAATAGCGAACCCATTTCGTTATCGACCCTGGTTGATGTTCTGGCCCATTTTGGGGCGCCGTTATCAGGCGAGGAAGTTGCCCGCCGATTTACCGGTCGTTCCAGTGCAGCGCCGATTGAACATATCCATAATGAAACAGGCCGCGATGTAAGCGCGGAATTCAAACCGTATTTTTATGATCGGCTGTTTGTGCGCTATGAAACCGAACTGTACAAAATTACCGATATTGATAATGTTTTGGCAGCCCTGAAAAAGCGCGGTATTCCGTTTTGCATTTCGTCAAGCAGTTCAGTCCAGCGCCTTGAAACCACCATGCGTATTACGGGTTTGGGGCACTGGTTTGGCAGTCGCATCTATAGTGCCGATTTTGTCCAAAATGGCAAACCCGCACCGGACCTGTTTTTACATGCCGCCAATGATATGGGGTTTGATCCCGCAGGGTGCCTGGTGATTGAGGATTCCGTTGCAGGTGTTCAGGCTGCAATTGCAGCAGGAATGACATGCTGGGGGTTTGTTGGCGGGGGGCATTATGAGGGAACCCGTGATGTCGCCACGCAACGCCTGATCGAGGCAGGTGCCCACCAGGTATTTGAAAATATGGTTGATATTGCCGTGGCTATTGCCCGTTAACGGTTTTGTATTGTGGGACGCGCGTTGCGGCGTGACGGGTGGGTGTCATATTAACGATGCTGCGTGTCATAGCGATAGACGGCAGTCATTAATAATGGCGTTTGTTTCGTTTATGCCAGAAAATCAGCGATCAACTGTCCCCAGTTGCGCACATCATTTACATGTTTGGCGACATGCAATTTTGCACCGGGAATGATGCCGGCAAGGCGTTCGGCCGAGGCAATGGGGTGGGTGGGATCACTTTCCCAGGCCAGTATCAATACCGGCAGGGCCAATTTGGCAATAGCGTCGGCGGATGGCAGGTCGGATTGCCCCGCGCCGCGCAGGATGGAAGGTAACAGATTTCTGTTAACTTCAACCGGAAATTCGGGCAGGTCGGTGAAAATGGGGGGCGGGGCCATATTTGCAACCAACGCATCAACGGCGGGTTGTCCGTCGCGTTCAATTGTGGCTGCGGATGTTTCATATACCGATGCCTGCGCCTTGCGGGTTTCCCATGCGGTTGGTGGTGCCGTTAAAATCAGTTTGGAAAATCGCGAAGGCGTCGTTGTTGCAGCATGAAGAATGGTCGCTGTGCCCATTGAACAGCCAATTGCACAAACCGGTTGATCCGGTGACGCCTGATTAGCAACAGCGAGAAAATCGCCCGCCAGATGGCGCCAGGTAAAATGGGCAGCAACGGCTTCGGCCATAGAACGCCCATGTCCGCGCGCATCATAACGTACCAGCCGCGATCCAGCGGCAGTAATCGGCGCGAAATTGTATATGCCTTTTTGTTCCAGTGAATAACTGTTCGACATAAGACCATGCGCCCAGATCACGGCGGGCCCGGTGCTTTCTTCCGTCCAGGCAAGGGTTGCGTCATCGCGGGCAAGGTGATGTTCGGCAAGATGTTTTACTGTCATCAAGGCGGGTTCCGTGGCGGGCAATGGGATGCCCATGACTATGGGCCAATAAAGATTAATCTTTATTATAATCGATGATTGGTAAAGATATGACAACGCCCGTTACAGGGTGCTGATTGTTGTTTTTGGGCGGACAACAAAAACCCGCCCATATGGTGATGTGTCGGGCTTTACCGGGTTAAGAAGCGTGAGCGGTGCCGTTGGTGACAACGTAACGATAAACTTATCTGTTCCGCAGCAGGCTTTGATAACGGGTCTGACTTTGGCTAAGATGTTCGCGCATGGCTTCACGGGCCCCTTCGGCATCACGCAGCGATATGGCATCGTAAATGCGATGGTGTTCAGCCAGAATTTTTTCCATATAGGCTTTCTGGTCTTCGGCCTCGGTCGGTTTGCGGCGTAACTGGGCGCGAGGAATGGTCTTGTCGCCCAGATATTCCAGAAACTCGCCATAGCGGCGGTTATTGGTCGCATCGGCAATCGCGCGATGAAATTCATAATCAGCTTTTTCTGCCGGGCTGCCGGACTGAACCTGAAATTCCATTTCGCGTAGTGCTTCGTAAATTTTAGCCTGTTGCGCAACCGAGCTTCGGGCGCAGGCAAGGCCCGCGGCCTCGATTTCGACGGCCATGCGTAATTCCAGAATTTCCAGAACATCGGAAATCTGCGCAAAATCAACATCAAAAATCGATCCGGTATTTTTACGCGGTGCCGGGGCCAGCACAAAAACGCCTGCGCCCTGGCGCGGTTCAAGCAAACCGTCGGCCTTAAGGGCTGCAATAGCTTCGCGGACTACGGTTCGGCTTACGCCAAATTGTTCGGTCAGGGCCGGTTCGGTCGGCAGTTTCGAGCCTGGCGTCAGATTGCCACTTTCAATTTCACGACGCAGGCTGGAAATAACCTTTTCGGTCAGTGAAACTTTACGTTGTGCTTTTTGCGGGGCGGTATTGTTCATGGAATCTCTTTAACTGACGTTTGCATGCCATATAATTGACAGGCGGCCTTTTGCTTAAACGCGATAAATCGTTTATGGCTAAAGTCATAGTATGATTTAACGATATATGGGACTGATTACCATGCAAAAAAAGCCAATACAGGAAATGTTTTGGGAAAGCGGTGATTTTCGACTGGGTTTTCTGCCATTTGGCGGGGCAATTACCCGGTTGGAATGGTGCCGCCCAGATGGGGCCGGTTACGCGCATTTGTTGCGCCCGTCTGATCAATCTGCATTGGAATCGGGTAATCCATCATATCTTGGCTGTTTTCCAATGGTGCCGTTTGCCAACCGTATGGCCTTTTCGCAGTTCGAGTTTGATAACCGTGTTATTGGCGTACCGGCAAATCGTCCGCCGGGGCCGCACGCCATTCACGGTTTTTCATCGCGCGAGGAATGGGTGGTTGGCAAAAGCGGCGAAACGACCTTGCGGTTGGAAACTCGCCATGCCGACATTCACAATAACGGATTTGATTATGCGGCCTGGCAGGAATTTCGGGTTCGGGATGGTTTCCTGGAATGGGAACTGGGCGTGCAGCATTTGGGGCAAGGTGCGATGCCCTATGGGATTGGCCTTCATCCATGGTTTTATGCGACGGAAGATGTTGAAATCGAATTTATTGCCGAAGGGTGCTTTAACACTGATGACGATATGCTGCCGGTTGCGGCCACTGTTGTTGATTTAAGTCGTGACTTTTCTGCGCCCAGGGTCGCCCGTCGCCATCGGGGGCTGGATTGTCATTATAGTGGTTGGGATGGGGCCGCGCGAATTTTGTGGCCCGAAGCTGGTATGGTTTTGTCACTTGGCGCGTCAACAACGCTGCGCAATATGCAGCTTTATTTACCCAGGGATGGCGGGGCTGTGTGCCTGGAGCCGGTGTCGCATGTGCCAAATGTTCATAACCGGGTGGATTTTAAAGAATTTGGTGATGTTCTGGTGCTGGCAAAAGGCCAAAACCTGATCGGCACCGTAACGTTGGCACCTGAATTGCTAGCGCGTGTGTGAAGGTGCCTGATAAGTGCTGGCTAATTGGGTTGAAATGATAAACGGGCCCGTTGATACGGGCCCGTTTGCTGTTTCAGGCCGGATAAAATCTGTGCCGTAACGCTTATCGGGTGGCAGCACAGGGTTAGTGAATTTCAGGGTCTTCAATCGGGGCAGTCCCGGTCAGGAAATCAAAGTCGCATCCTTCATCGGCCTGGGTGATATGGTTGGCATACATACGGCCATAACCCCTGCCATAATCGCGGCTGGGCGGGTTCCACTGTGTCAGCCGTGATTTGATTTCATCATCGCTTAATTCGACATGGATGCTGCGATTTTCAATGTCGACCGAAATCATGTCGCCAGTTTGAACCGCAGCCAACGGCCCGCCAATATAGCTTTCAGGGGCGACATGAAGGATGCAGGCACCATAGCTGGTGCCGCTCATGCGGGCGTCGGATATGCGCAGCATATCGCGGACACCCTCTTTCAACAGTTTTTTGGGAATGGGTAACATACCCCATTCGGGCATCCCTGGCCCGCCAACGGGCCCGGCATTTTGCAATACCAGAATATGATCTGCGGTAACGTCCAGGTCATCGCGGTTGATTTGGGCATTCATGTCGTTGTAATCGCGAAAAACCAGGGCCGGGCCGGTGTGTTTTAACAGGCGCGGATCGGCGGCACTGGGTTTCATCACACAGCCACGTGGGGCGATGTTGCCATATAAAACGGCAGTGGCACCAGCACTGTAAATGGCGTTTTCCGTACTCCGGATGACATCGGCATTATAAATCGGGGCCCCTGCAATATTATCGCCCAGGGTTTTGCCATTGACCGTCATGCAATCGGTATCAAGGTGGGTTCTGATGTTTTTAAGCAAACCGATCAGCCCGCCGGCATAAAAGAAATCCTCCATCAGAAATTCGCCAGATGGGCGCAAATTGGCAATTACGCCCATGCGCCGCGATGCGGCTTCAAAATCTTTCAGGCCAATATCAAGACCTGCCCGTTTTGACATGGCAATCAGATGCGGGATGGCATTGGTTGACCCGCCCAGTGCCATTTGCACCGTCAGGGCATTTTCAAATGAACCCCGGGTTAAGACGTCCGATGGTTTGCGGTCCTGCCAGATCATTTCAACAATCTGTTTGCCGGTATTGGCCGCCATCCGGGGATGGCCGGAATCCGGTGCCGGGATAGAGGATGCATTGGGCAGGGTAAAGCCCAGTGTTTCGGCAAGAGATGTCAGGGTGGAGGCGGTGCCCATTGTCATGCAGTGGCCATAAGACCGGGCAATACCGGCTTCCATTTCTTCCCACTGCGCCTGGCTGATATTGCCAGCTTCTTTTTCCGCCCAGTATTTCCAGACGTCAGATCCGCTGCCAAGGGTTTTACCACCCCAGTTGCCGCGCAACATTGGCCCGGCAGGCATCAGGATAGCGGGTAAATTCATGCTGATGGCGCCCATGAGCAGGGCGGGGGTGGTTTTATCGCAACCACCCATCAAAACAACACCGTCCACCGGGTGGGATCGCAACAGCTCCTCTGTTTCCATTGCCAGCAGGTTGCGGTAAAACATGGTGGTGGGTTTAACATAGGTTTCGGCAAGTGAAATTGCCGGAAGTTCGACCGGGAAACCACCTGCTTGCAAGATGCCGCGTTTAACATCTTCAACCCGGTTTTTAAAATGGGCGTGGCAGGGGTTTATGTCGCTCCAGGTATTGACGATGGCGACAATCGGCTTGCCTTTGAAGTCGTCAATCGAATATCCCATTTGCAACATGCGTGACCGATGGCCAAAGGCGCGCAGGTCCTCCACACCAAACCAGCGATGGCTTCTCAGCTGCTCGGGCGTTTTTTTCCTCTCCATGATCCCTCTCGATTCTTGTAAAATTTTATAACAGGATGGTGATCGTCAATGCGGTATGGTTCAAGCAGAACTCGCTATGTGCGGGCAAAATTAATTTAAATCCGTGTATTTGATGGCGTTGTTCTGATTGTCGGGCTTTACCCGCCTGTCATTTGGCGTTAACTTCCTGCAACGATAATTTACAAGATGACAAGTTGGTTCAGGGGCACGCCATGGCGGGATTGAAACTTAAAATTCAGAAACGCGAAAAGCTGGCAGATCAGCTTTACGGGCAAATTCTTGAACAGATTGTATCGGGCAACCTTGCCGAAGGGGCAAAGTTGCCATCGGAGAACGAAATTTGCGCATCGTTTGGGGTTTCGCGCCCGGTTGTGCGCGAGGCCCTGCGCAAATTGCAAACTGATGGTCTGGTATTTGCCCGTCAGGGGGTTGGTTCGTTTGTTAAAAAGCGTCCACCCCAGGGATTGATAGAATTTGCCCAGGCCAGTGATGTTGCGGGTTTGTTGCGCTGTTTTGAAGCCCGAATTGCCATTGAAGGGGAAACGGCGCGCCTTGCCGCTGAACGTGCCGGAACGCGCCACCATAAGGAAATCGAATATGCCCTGCGTACGCTGGAGCAGGGCATTGGCAGTGGCGGTATTGCCAATGAGGCCGACTTTGACTTTCACCTTGCTATTGCCCGGGCCAGTGGCAACGATATTTTTGTTACCATGCTGAATTCGCTTCATACCATCATCGCCAGTTCAATGGGGGTCGCCCTGAGCATTACGCGCACGGGCTCAAAAGAACGGATGCAAAAAGTGTTTAGTGAACATCAGCAAATTTTCGACGCCATTCTAAGTCGGGATTCTGCCGCGGCAGATTTGCTGATGCGGTATCATTTGATGCAGGCCCGTCAGCGCGTTACCGATCATGCACGGGACCGTTAATTTACAGGTTGCGCTTAAAGCCGGTCGTTACTCCGGTGCTTGCCCGAAGGGGCGGTCATCGGGTTTTATTGGTAACGCCATTTTGTCGCCGTGCATAAGGTCATGTTAAGTGCCTGGTAAACATGGCGTGCCAGATAAAGTGGCCTGGCACGCCTGCATTTTGCTCAGGCAGCGTTATTTGCAGCAAGAAGTTCTTTTGACGCAACTTCAAGGTCTGCCAATACCTTGGGATCGTCGATGTTTGACAGATACGGGTACATTGGCCCTGTATCAGCAATACCAGCTAGGCGGACAGCTTCGTGCAGGATGCGCAAGGGCGAAAATCCGTCGCGTAGATCCTCCAGTGCAATAAATTTATCGCGAATGCTGGCGGCTGTGGTGACGTCACCGGCCTGAAGAGCTTTTAGCATTGCGGTTGACAGTGCTGGCGCGACACAAACCGAACCGGATGTGAAGCCGGTTAATTTAAATTCCATCAAATGTTCAATCGCCGGGCGTTCGCCAATGCCGGAAATAATGCGATCTGTACCGGCATAGCCAACCAGTTCGGTCAGGAAAGCGTCAATTGACGGGTTTTCACGCACAGCGGCGTATTTTACCGCACAGGCAACACCATCGGCCAAAAGATCGGCCACCAGACGCGGTGTCAGGTAATTGTCGGATTTTACATATACAATCAGCGGTTTGCCATACGCATCGGCAAGGTGGCGGATACCCTCGTTTACACCTTTTGGTGTCGACGGGAAATTTAAAGGTAGTGCCATGGCTGTTGGAAAGTCACGATGTTTCAGGATGTTGACCTGGTCCAGTGCCTTGCCGTAATCGGCACCAATGGATGGGATAACCCAGTCATCCTCGCCAACCCAGCTTTCGAGCTGGGTCAGAACTCCATCGTATTCGCCAACCGATATGTTGTAAAAATTGGCGTTGCCGCCATACATGAAGGTACTGACACCGCCTTTTTTCAAGTGGTTGACCAGTTTTTTGTTTTCTCCGTCCGGCACACTGAAATCGGCAGCGCGCGCCAGTGGTGGGACGGAAAGGATCGATTTCCCCAGATCTGCCGAGGTGACGGCACTTGTTTTCATTGTTACCTCCGTGATGTCTAGTTGTATTTTTAAATTACAAGTTTGCGCTTGGCAATCTCTTTTCCCCGGGAGGACGGCATATGCCGAAAGAACGAGTGTTATATTGTTGATTTTGTTTAAGATAAAAATGAAGGATCGTTGTTGGGAACGTGACGTTTGTAAGGGTGATACCCGGTTGTGAACCGGAACGTTGTTTCAAATAAACTAACAACATTGACAAGTTTCGGTGCGGGGGGCATGACAGAAGCAAATATATTGTAATGACATGTGATGAAAACAGGAGCGCGGAATGGCAGTACATAAACAGCAGCAACTACCCGATGTGGATATTGCTGTGCGCGAACGTTTTGTCCTGGGGGAATGCCCGAACTGGGATGCGGAAAATAACCGGTTGTTGTGGGCTGATATCATGGATCAAAAAATCCATGCTTTGTCGTTGGTCGATGGTGCGCGGCAAAGTTGGGGTTTTGAAAGTGAAGTCGGGTGTTTTGGCCTGACTGACAAGGGACGTTGGGTGGTGGCGCTGAAAAGCGACGTTATCCTGTTTGATCCCGAAACCGGGGCGCGCGAAAAGATTGCTTCGGTTGATGGGAATAACCCGATGAGCCGGACAAACGATGGAAAAATCGGGCCAGACGGGGCATTCTGGATTGGCACGATGGATCAGAATGCAGAAAAGAAACCTGTGGCCGGGTTGTACCGGGTAACGGGCGATGGCACCGTCGAGCATAAAGTTGGCGGTGTTAAAATATCCAACGGGTTGGCGTGGTCGCCCGATGGACGTGCGATGTATCATTCCGATTCGCGCGGGCCGTGGGTTAACCGATGGGAGTTTGACCCGCAAACAGGGGATATTGCCAAATGTGCCCGGTTTCTCGACCTTGATGACACATTGGGGCGGCCAGATGGGGCGGCAACCGACATAGAGGGATGTTATTGGAGTGCAGGGGTTTCCGCCGGAAACCTGAACCGTTTTTCCCCTGACGGTACATTGTTGATGTCTATACCTGTTCCGGCACCTAGCCCGACAATGCCCTGTTTTGGCGGGCCGGATATGAAGACAATCTTTCTGACCAGCCTGACGGAGAATTATGATCAGCAAAAGCTGGACGCTTATCCCGAAGCAGGCATGGTGTTTTCATTACGTGTCGACGTGGCAGGTGTGCCAGTCACTAAATTTCGCGAAGCATAATCTTTGAAACAGGTCTGCCTATCCAGACCCGGTTTTGCCGGGAATGCAGGGCGGATTTGCAATGGTTAAGGCCAGCAACCGGACAAAAATTGTCGGGTTGCTGCCTTTTTTGTGCAGAAGTTGCCCCCTTCTTGGGGGCAGTTCGATTGCGGGGACTTATCACGCATGATTCAATGCGGTCGGACAGTGTGGTTTGTGTGGTGTAATCGGCTTTTTGGTGTGGATTTATGCGAGAAATGCCTGGGATGAAAAAACGTAGGCTGGGTAGTTGTTAATGATTCATCATCATACTATTTAACAAGATGAAATCTTTATGCAGGGTTCTTTCAAAGCATAAATTCCATTTAACTAATTGATATAAAGTTATTTTATGTGAAATTTGTCAGGTTATGGAAAGATCGTTCTATAATATAACAATTGACATAAAGATATGATGAGTTGTTAAATTTCCCTACAAGAATACGAAACAAGAAATTTGGGGATGGAAATGGATTTTTCCGAATTAAAGTCAGCGATCGGGCAGGGGCTGTTGTCCTTTCCAGTCACGCCGTTTGACGCGGAACAACGCCTGGATATTGAAGGGTATCGCGCCCATGTTTCATGGTTGGCGCAGTACCCTGCGGCGGCGTTGTTTGCGGCAGGGGGCACTGGCGAGTTTTTTTCGTTAACCCATCGCGAAGTGGTTGAAACCGTAAAGGCAGCAAAGGATGTTGCCGGTAAAACGCCGATCATTGCCGGGTGTGGATATGGAACGGCAATGGCGATTGAACTGGCGCGGGACTGTCAGGCTGCCGGCGCGGACGGCTTGTTGCTGCTACCACAATATTTGATTGGGGCAGAGCAGGCCGGGCTTTATGACCGGGTGAAAAAGGTTTGTCAGTCGGTTGATATTGGCGTGATTGTTTATAACCGTGACAATTCGATCCTGAGTGCGGAAACGCTGGCGAAATTGTGCGAGGAATGCCCAAACCTTGTCGGTTTTAAAGACGGGCACGGGAATGTGGAACTTGTAACCCGTATTTGCACCCTGATGGGGGATCGGCTTAGTTACATTGGCGGGATGCCAACGGCAGAAGTTTATGCCAAGGCCTATAAGGCGGCTGGTGTGACGACGTATTCATCTGCAATTTTCAATTTCTTACCGGCACAGGCCCTGACCTTTTACGATGCGCTATGTGCCGACGACGATGCAACGATGAACAGAATGTTGCGCGAGTTTTTCTATCCATATCTGGCCATCCGCGATCGCGGCAAAGGATATGCTGTTTCGATTGTGAAGGCAGGAATGAAAGTTATCGGCCGCGATACCGGGCCAGTACGATCCCCTTTAACAGACTTAAGCGCGCAAGAAGTAGCCATGCTGACTGATGTTATCGCGACAGCCTTTGGCACAGAGGTGGTGAACTAACAGGCTGCCAGATTGGTTAAATGGCTGTTTTGCTGCCGTTTGCCCCCCGACGGTGCCACAATAAAAACCCGGCCCGTCATTTGTTTTGAAAACGTATAAACACTGTCTTGTAATTACAAGTTACAAGTTGTACGCTTTTCTCACAACAAGAAGGCCCCGAACACGGGGAAGGTTTATCCGACGATTAACGTCACGGGAGGATTCCTATAATGAATAAATTCTTGAAGACCACGACCCTGACCCTTGCTGCTTGCGCGTTTAGCGCATCACTTGCTGCTGGTTCGGCCTATGCCGGTGAATGGCGCGGCTGGAATATCCACCCGCCGGGATACCCGGTAACCATCGGCATGGAAAAATTTGCTGAAATTATCAAGGAAAAGTCGGGCGGGGAACTGTCGGCAAAGGTATATAATAACGGCGTTCTGGGCGATCAGCCCGATGCGATTCAGCAGGTTCGTCTTGGGGGGCTGGACTGGGCGGAATTTAACCTTGGGCCGCTTGGCGAAGTTGCACCGGAAGCAAACGTCGTTTCGCTGCCGTTTATTTTTAACAATATGGATTCCATGCATAAGGTGATGGATGGACCGGTTGGTGAAAAAATTTCGGCGGGCCTTGAAAAGGTCGGTTTGCAGCCGCTGGCATATTATGATTCAGGGGCGCGGTCATTTTATAATACCAAACATCCGATCGAAACTCCGGCGGATATGAAGGGCCTGAAGTTTCGGGTCATGAGCAACGATCTTTATGTGCAGATGGTTGATGCCCTGGGCGGCAACGCAACACCGATGCCGTATGGGGAAGTGTTTCAATCCCTGAAACTTGGTGTGATCGACGGTGCGGAAAACAACTATCCGTCTTATGATTCCTCGGGGCATTATGAGGCGGCCAAATATTATTCGGTCACCCAGCATCTGATCTTGCCGGAATGCCTGTGCATGAACAAAAAGCTGTATGATGGTCTGTCGGATAAAGACAAGAAAATCGTCAATGATGCCGCTATGGAATCAGCGAAAGTTCAGCGCGTTGCATGGGCGGAAGGGGCTGAAAAGTCCCGCAAGGAAGTTGAAGCTTCGGGCGTGAAAATCAACGAGATCAAGGATAAATCGGCTTTTCAGGCGGCAATGAAGCCGATCTATGACAAGTTCATGGAAGAAAATCCCGATGTGGCTCCGCTGGTCAAGGCGATCCAGGATGCCCAGAAATAAGATGGTCTGATTAACCGGGGCGGCGAAATATTCGCCGCCCCTTTTGTTCCTTCCCTGATTAATTATCATTTCCAGATGGCGGCGCAATGCTGACGCAATGTACCCGAATGCTTGATCGCCTTGGCGCGGTTCTGGCAAAAATTCTTAATCTGATCGGCGGTATCGCGCTGGTTTTGCTGATCCCCAGTTTTGCCTGGCTTGTGTTCGGGCGCTATGTCCTGAATTCAACGCCAACCTGGGTTGAGCAGGTTTCCCTGTTATTGATGGTGTTTATTACCTTTCCTGTGGCGGCTGCCGGGGTTCGGGCAAACAACCATCTTGCTGTTTCCTATGTTCGGGATTCCATGCCGCCGCGGGTTTCGGCTGTTTTGGCCATCATCAGTTATATCGGTATGGCGGTGTTTGGGTATTTCATGGTTGATAGCGGCCTTTTACTGGCCAGTTTCAACTGGACCAAAAGCATTCCAATTATCCATATCTCGGACGGTTGGCGTTTTACCCCGATGGTTTTATGCGGCTGCGGCATGGTGTTTTTTTCAATTGTCCACATCTTGCGCATTTTGTGTGGCTGGCAGAAAATTTCCGAAAGTACCTTTTACAGTGACGACCTGCTTGACGAGGATGCGAATTAAATGGGCATGACACTTCTTTTGGGGCTGTTTGCGCTGGGTATTGTCATCGGTATGCCGGTGGCCTTTGCGCTCGGTCTGGCGGCCCTTTCGGCGTTCTTTTACGAAGGTTTGCCGCATTTCGTCGCCTTCCAGCGCCTGTCATCCGGGGTTGGTACTTTTTCATTGCTCGCTATTCCGTTTTTCATTTTTGCCGGTGAATTGATGCTGCACGGGGGCATAGCCAACCGTCTGGTGCAATTTGCCACGGCCCTTGTCGGCAGTCGCCGTGGCGGGCTTGGCATTGTGAACGTGTTTTCGTCCATGCTGTTTGGCGGTATATCGGGCTCGGCTGTTGCTGATACCTCGGCGCTGGGATCGATCCTTATTCCGATCATGAAAAAAGAAGGCTACCGTGCTGATTATGCCGTGAATGTCACTGTAACATCGTCAATCGCAGGCATCATGATCCCGCCTAGTCACAATATGATTTTGTATGCCGTGGCGGCTGGTGGCGGTATTTCGATATCCAGGCTATTTATGGCCGGGGTTGTGCCTGGCGTGCTGATGTGCGTGTTGTTGGGGTTTGCCGCCTGGATTGTCGCGGTGCGCCACGGGTATCCATCAGTGCCGTTTCCCGGCTGGAAAGTGGTCGGCCAAACCGCCATTCGCGCATTGCCGGGCTTTTTTACCGCCGTCATTATTGTTGGCGGTGTGTTAAGCGGTATTTTCACGGTAACAGAATCAGGTGCGATTGGCGTAGCCTATGCCATGGTTGTTACCGGGCTTGTTTATCGGGAACTCACCTGGGAAGGTTTTGTTACTGCGGTTCGCCAGGCATCGAAAACAACCGCGCTGGTTATGATCCTGGTGGGGTGTGCCGCCGCCTATGGTTATATGCTGGCGTTTTATCAGGTGCCCGAGGCATTGGCCGGTTTTATCACCAGCTATACCCAGAACCCGACCATGATCCTGCTTTTGATCAACGTTATGTTGCTGGTGGCAGGTATGGTCATGGATATGGCGGCCCTGATCCTGATTTGCACGCCGATCTTTTTGCCTTTGGCGGTGCAGTTTGGTATGGATCCGATCCAGTTCGGCATGGTTTTAATGATGAATTTGGGGCTTGGTCTGTGTACACCACCTGTTGGATCGTGCCTGTTTGTGGGCTGCGCCATTGGCGGAGTAAAAATTGAAAAAGCGGTTTTAACGATCTGGCCGTTTTATCTGGCAATTCTCGTGGCGCTGGCATTGACGACATATGTTCCTGCCGTGTCGATGACATTGCCCAATCTGGTTTTTGGTAACTGATTGTTGCCGATATTTGACTGAAATTTACGAACAGGGGATCGTTATGAAACGGCTTCTCATCACCGGTGCAGCTGGTAATCTGGGTAAAATTTTGCGCGACGGCCTTAAGGGTTATGCCGATGTGCTGCGTCTGTCTGATATTGTCGATATGGGCGATGCCGGGCCAAATGAAGAAATCGTCAAATGTGATCTGTCAGACCGCGCTGCTGTGCATGAACTGGTCAGGGATTGCGATGGCATCGTGCATTTGGGTGGCATTTCAATTGAAGCCGCATTTGATGATTTGCTTCAGGCCAATTTCCTTGGCACCTATAATATTTACGAAGCGGCACGCAAACACAGTGTAAAACGCATTATGTTTGCCAGTTCCAACCATGCTATCGGGTTTCACAAGCGTACAGAAATGTTGGATGAAAAGGCTGAATTGCGGCCAGACAGCCTGTATGGCGTAACCAAATGTTATGGCGAGGCCCTCGCAAGTTATTATTACGACAAGTTTGATGTTGAAACGGTCAGCGTGCGCATCGGTTCGTGCTTTCCTGAACCCAAAGACCGTAGAATGCTGTCCACCTGGATGAGCCCGCGTGATTTTATTTCGTTGATTGAAGCAATTTTTAATGCGCCGATGACCGGCCATACTGTGATGTACGGCGTTTCGCCCAATAAAACCGTGTGGTGGAAAAATGATCATGCGGCATTTATCGGCTGGCAACCGCAGGATAGCTCGGAAGCATTCCGCGCCGATGTCGAGGCCAAATTCCCCGAAGAAGACCGCCACGATGCTGCTGTGATTTATCAGGGCGGGGGCTTTGCCGCCCGTGGCCATTTCGAGGATTGATCACCACAGGGTTTGCACCTGGCGTGCGTGTTAAATGCCAAAACAAATCGGGGCCTGCCTTAATCCATGGCAGGCCCCAAGCTGTATGTGTCCCAAATATTTCATAGCGGGGGTGATTTATTCGGGTTTTGTATCTGTCACCAGACGGAAACCAAGGTGGGCTGGCGGCGCACCAACAGCACATCCACCTCGTGCCGGGTCCCTGACAAGATAGGGAATAACGGCGATATGTTCCCCGGCCACAATATAGGCGGGGCATCGGTCATTATTTGTTGGGGCGTTGTTGCCTGCATAACAATCGTTGGTCCATTCCCATACACTGCCATCAAGGTCGACAATGCCTTCGGCAGTTGTTGAAAAACTGCCCTGATCGCGTAAAAAGCGCGGCGTTAACCCTTCAGTGAGATAGGCCGAAGCCCACCTTAAATCAGGATTGGTAAAAATCGGGTCGTGCTTTTTTGGCAGGGCGCTGCTTGCCATAAATTCCCATTCCGGTTTTGTCGGCAGGCGAAAAATGTGCCGGGAACTGGTATTCACCCAATCAAGATATTGTGCGATATCAAGGTGGTTCAAACCGGTTGCAGGCACTTTTTCCGGGTCGCGCCCGGCAGGTGGACGCAGGCTTTCGCTGCAGGCACCATCGCTGTGACAGGCATTCCATTCAGCGATGGTTATTTCGTATTTCTGAACATAAATTTTATGCCCGTCGGGCAAGGTTACCGGCTGTTCAGCCATTTGCGGAACATATCGTAAATCGATGCTGTAATCTTTACAGGCGGCGCCAACCAACATGAAGGCCGCCAGCACCCCGGCAATGCCGATGCGTTTTGCAAGGAAACCAGGGGGGCTGGCGGCGGTTTTCATCTGTGATACCGTTCTGTTTTTCAGGCCTTAATCGGGCGTGGCGCAATAACCTGTTCCATCAAATTGTTGTCCCATTCACCTTCGACAACAAAATGTGCGGTTGCGCCCAGAAGGGCGGCTTCGATCAGGTTGTGGTTGACATAGGCGTAGACGCCGGGCTGTTTGAACGTATACATGGCCGCCCCGGCACTGCCGCCGCGGATGAACCATGTTTCAAGCCCGGTTTGCGGGGCATCGCCAAACGCGCCGGTTTCCCACACATAATCACCATGCCCGCCAATCATGTGCGGCCGGGTGTCGCGGTTTGCCTGGTTATGAATGATCAAAACCGTTTCGCCGACCTTGGCACGCAAGGCATGATCGCCCGTCAATGCCCCAACCGCCCCGTTGAAAACAGAATGGGTTGGCGTCAGGGTGCGCATCGCATCAATGCTGTCCGCATAATCATCGCCTGCGGCCTTATAGGTTTTATAATCACCGTTTTCGTCGCGCGGCAGATAAAAATCCTGTTCGCCGACATAGGCAATGCTGTCATAGCGAAGCGCCTTGCCATCGCGGTCCTTTAAGCCGTCGCGCGGTAAAATCATCACGGCACCGTTCATGCCATGTGTGACGTGATAGGGGATCATCGCACCGCCGGGTGCGCAGTGATAAGTGAAAACACCGGGTTTTGTTGCCTTAAAGCGCAAAACGGTTTCTTCGCCGGGGTAAACGTGGGTCAGCCCGCCGCCGCCAAGGGCACCAGTTGAGGCATGGAAATCAATGTTATGTTCCATTGCGCTGCTGGCAGGGTTGCGCAGCGTCAGTTCGATATAATCCCCTTCATGGGCAATGATGATGGGGCCGGGGACCGATCCGTTATAGGTTAGGGCCCAAATGCTGGCCCCGGTGTCTTCGTCAACAGTCAGCAGTCTTTCATCAATCGTCATCGTGACTTCAATGATTTTCGGGTTCCCGGTTGCGACCTGTTCGTGTTTGGGGGCAAAGGGCGGGGCGACAAGTTCCTGTTTGACGCGGGTATAGCCGGTCAGGTCGGCAGGTTTTGCTTTCGCCTGGCTGTTGGCTTCGGCTTTTGCCAGATGCAAGGGCACATTGCGCGGGGTTACCAGTTTGGGACGGGCGGCGATGGGTTGGGCGTTGGCACTTGTCACAAGTGTGGCAGCAGCGGCCCCTGCCAGAAACCCGCCTCGCAGCATGTTGCGACGGTTGATTTTCAGGACTTCAGGATCAAACAGTTTACGCATTGGTGCCTCCAGTAATTCAATTTTGCAGCGCGAGTGCAACGTGATGGTGGTATGTGAAAGGGGCCGTATCAGAATTTTGCAAGTTGGGCTTCGAACCGTGCCTTCGCCTTGGGCGGAATACGACCAGCCAGGAAATCTTCGGGGGCGTTTGCGACGTCGCCGACAACGATTGTCATCACCATGCCCATTGCATAGTGGGGTTTGCATTCGATGCCATAGACCCCGCTAGTATCAAATGTAACGTCAAGTTCCTTGCCCAGGCGTCCTGCAAATGGTTCTGCGCCAGCCGGGGTCATGTTTTTGATGCTTTGGGCGTTATGGCCTTTGTCGGTCGGGACAAACTTAACCGTGTCGCCAGGCGCAACCCGCAAAAAGTCGGGTTCGAAAACCATGGTTTGGTCGCCGTTTTTATTCAGCATTTTGACCTCAAAGGTGTCGGCCAGTGCGGTTCCACCCATGAATGCAGTAAAAAGAACTGCTGCGGTAATTGTTCGAAGCATTTTCAGACCCTTTCGGAGTTATTTTTCGTTTCCTGGGGTGAAAATACGCTGTGGACGGATATAAACTTTGCGCTAGCACAACCTTTGTTGCGAAATTTGTGGCGACAGTTACAACAGCTTATGAGAGTTTCCATTTCGCAAGGGGGCGATGGACAGGTCATGGACGATTATATTGCGCAGAGGTCACTGACCCGGCTTGATGAAAGCCTGCTTACCCATATTCCGCCGTTTTCGCTGCTTTCACATGAGCAGATTCGCGAAATCCTTGATCAGGCCACGGTGCGTCGTTACGGCGAAGGCATAACGGTTTTTAACGAGGGAGACCCCGCCGACCGTTTTTTTATGGTGCTGGATGGTTATATTCGGGTTGTGCGGGTAACACCGGCGGGTGAACAGATTATTTCGCTGCATATTCCCAGTGGGCAGTTGTTCGGCATTGCCCGGGCGATTGGCCGCGAAACCTATCCGGCAACAGCCATTACCGCGTCGGAAGCAATTATTCTAAGCTGGCCCACAACCGTCTGGGACCATTTTGTCGTCAGTTATCCCGGATTTTCATCCGAGACGTATAAAATTTTGGGTCTGCGGATGGGCGAGTTGAATATGCGCGTGGTTGAAATGGCAACACAACAGGTTGAACAACGCGTGGCCAATACGCTGTTGCGGCTGGTGAACCAGACCGGGCGCAAGGTGGCAGACGGAATCGAAGTTGATTTTTCCATTACCCGCCAGGATCTATCGGAAATGACGGCAACCACCTTGCACACGATCAGCCGGTTGTTAAGTGCCTGGGAAAAGCACGGTCTGGTGAAAAGCCGTCGTAAACATATTGTTGTTAGTAACCCCCAAGGCCTGGTCGCGTTGGCGCGCGATCACGGGTAAATCGGATCAGGCATTAGGGGCCGTGGCCGTGCGCATGGGCATTGGGCCTGTGTTATTGGCGGCGGGCAGATAAAATCAGGAAATAGGCCGTGCCAATCAATGCGGCAATAAGCCCGGTGGGCAATTGCTGGGGGTACAGCATGTTGCGGGCCAGCCATTCAGCCACCATCATGACATTAGCCCCGATCAGGATAGCACCAATCAAATGTGCGCCCGCCAGCCTGAAACCGGCAATACGGGCCAAATGTGGTGCCATTAACCCGACAAAGCTTAGCGGCCCGACCAGCAAGGTTGATACTGCTGCCAATATGGCCGCCGCCATCATCATGGCCAGACGGAATAACGATATTCCAAGCCCTAGCGACACCGCCTGGTCAGCCCCCATCGATGCCAGTTCCAGCGGGCGGCGCGCCAGTAAGGTTAACAGCGTAAGGACTGCGGTAATAAAGGCAACAGCGATTACTTCGTCCATTCGCGTAAAATAGGTTGTGCCAGCCAGCCAGGAAATCAGCATGGTGGCCTTTGTGCCACTATGGGTTAAGGCAATGCGTACGACTGAACCCAGAATGGCGGTAATCGCCAGGCCATTAAGCAACAGATAATGGGGTGCATGGGTAAAATTGCGGCAAAGACCTAATAATACAAGCAGGGCAATAATTCCGCCAATGGCGCCGATCATCATTAAATCGGTTCGCCCTTCAAACCCGAAGTAAACCATCGCGATAATCATCGCCAATGCCGTTGCTGAACTGACACCGGTTATTTCGGGGCTGGCCATGGGATTATGCCCCACCCGTTGAATAAGCGTACCTGATACAGCAAGTGCGGCCCCGCAGACAATGGCCGCCAGGGTGCGCTGGGCGCGGTCGCCAAGGGTGCTGTTTAAAGTGAACAAATCCGAAATCGGGGTGAAGATAACCTGGCTTTGCTCGTTTAGTGAAACCATCAACGACAGCGCCAGCCCCATTAGCAGCACCGCAAACAGAACGGCCATTAACATGTGTTTGGGGGCCAGACTATAATCTGCCGGGTGATCCTGTCTGTTGGCATTGCCATCGGGCATGATGCGGGCTTTGCGCAGGATAACAATCACAAATGGCGCGCCGATCAGGGCGGTGGCAGCCCCGGTTGGAAAAATATCGCCACCAGTGCCGGAAAACTGGCGCAGAACATAATCAATCAGCAACAGGCTGCATCCACCAATCAGCAGCGACATTGCCAGTAATGATTTTGACCGGTTAAAACCCAGAAAACGCAAGGTGGCGGGAACAGCAAGGCCGATAAAACCAATCATGCCGACGGCCGAAATGATGCTGGTGGTAACAAACACTGCCAGGGTTAAAATCGCCAACCGAAGCCATTTTACCGGCGCGCCTAACGAATTGGCGGTATCATCCCCCAGGGCCAGAATATCAAGCGGCCGTACAAGCGCGAAAATGGCGATGATGCCCAACACCAGCCGCGGAGCCAGATAAAAGGTTGAATCCCAACCGTTTTGGGCCAGGTCGCCCGCCCCCCACATAAAAATTGAATCCAGATATTGCTGGTGAAACAGCATGAAAATTTGCGTTGCCGAATGCAGCAGTAAATTGACAATCATACCCGCCAGGATCAGCCACAGGGTGGCATTGCTGCGCCCTGATGCAATGAGATAGACCACGCCGAGCGCCACCATGCCACCGGTAAGGGTGAATATATCCTGATACGGGGCAAGGCTTGCCGGGGCCATCACCAGAAAAATGGTTAAAGCCAGTTCAACCCCGGCACCCACGCCCAATGTCGTTGGTGATGCCAGAGGATTGCGGAAAATGGTCTGGATTGCGCCGCCGGCCACAGCCAGGCCTGCCCCGCACATAAAGGCCATAACGGTGCGGGGCAGGGTGCTGAAATGGAAAAATATTTGATCAAATCGGGTTTCGTCGGGTTTAAACAGGGCTTGCCATGCGGTGCTGTTTTGTAAAAAAGGCAGCAGATCGGCGAAGATGCTGGCCACTGCCAATAGAATAAACAGGGCAGAAACCACAATTGTGACATGGGCCGGGCGCATGATCATCTATAGGGGCCATTTTCAATTTGTGTTGCCAGCAAATCGGCAAAGCGCATGGCCGAATAAAGGCCCCCGTATGTCCAGACAGGCGGTATTTGATAAACCCTGTTATTGCGGGCAAAACCCTGCATCTTCCACAGTGGCGATGTCAGAATGCGTTGGCGTACTGGGGCCGGTGTTGGTTCGATAAAGGCAATGGTGTCTTTGGCAAAAGGTGCCAAAAGCTCCAGTCCGCCGCGGGCGAAACCCCAGCCTGTGGTTTCGCCATTATATGCGGTGGGAATGTTCATGGCCGCCATGACCGTATTGGGAAGAGACGGGGGGCCAAAAACATTGATTTGCGCGTCGGAATTGATGCGGATAACGGCGATCCGCTGGTCAGGGCCAAGAACAGCGCGGATGCGCGCGCCATCAAGGGCCAACGTGGCATCCACCTGTTTCAGAATTTCTTCGGCGCGCTGTTCACGGCCGGTTACGGCGGCAATTGTGCGCGTTGCCTTGCGGATACTGTCAAGGGCGGGCTGGTTGTTGTTATAGGTCGAAATTACAATGGTCGGGGCAATTTCCGATAACGCCTCATAGGCTGCCGCAAGTTCGCCACTGATGAGAATCAGGTCGGGTTTTGCGTCCCGCAGGGCTTCCATGTTTGGAGACTGTCGTTGGCCGATATTCACAAAATTGGCGGGCAGATCCGGTTTGACTACCCACTGGCGGTAATCGTCAGGGTCGGCAATTGCGACCGGGTTTATGCCCAGTGCGATGACAGTTTCAGTCAGGGACCAGTTGGTAACAGCGATCCGGGTCGGGGGTGTTTCAAATGTAACGCTGCCCATTTCATGCGTGTAGGTTGTGGCTTGTGCCAGGGCGGACAAAGGATGGAACGCCACAGCGCATATGGCAAAAATGGCAATTAGAAACGAACGGCGCATTGTGGCCCTCTATGCGATATAGCTTATGGAAATATTGGATTGCGGGACGGCGATAACGCCGATATCCGCGTCATAAATTTTTTGCAAGGTGCCTGCTTGCATGAAATTTCGGGCATCGCCTTGCCAACAGGTTTGGCCGTGACGCAATGCCAGAATATGGTCGGCAAAGCGCCCCACCATGTCGATATCGTGCAAAACGGCAATAACCGTTAATCCAATGGTGTTTTTCAGGTCTGACACCAGATGTAAAATGTCGCGTTGATGACCCACATCAAGTGCGCTTGTCGGTTCATCAAGTAGCAGGATCGGCGCATCCTGCGCCAACAACATAGCCAACCATACCCGTTGGCGTTCCCCGCCCGACAAACTTGCGACCAGCCGGTCGGCGAAGTTTTCAATATGCGTCAGGGTCATCGCCCGGTCGATCTTTTCGAAATCGACCGGGCGGTAACGGCCAAAGGCACCGCGCCATGGATAGCGGCCAAACCCCACAAGTTCCCGAACGCTAAGATGTGGCGGGACCGTCGGGTTTTGCGGCAAATAGGCAACTTTGCGGGCGAAATCGCGAATGGAATGATCTGTCAGTGCCTTTTCGCCCATATGAATATCGCCGCTAAACTGGCGGTATTTCCGGGCGAGAATTTTAAGAAGGGTGCTTTTCCCCGATCCATTATGCCCGACAATGGCCGAAAATGCCTGCGTTGGAAACGACACAGAAATATCCGACAGCAAGGTTTTTGCGGCTTTGCCTTCGGTGCGGAAGCCAACATCTTTCAGATCAAACATCGCATATTAAACTCGGTTGGGCATGGCGGTATCGCGGGAAACCGGCGCATGGGCGCTATCAGCTGTATTTGTGAGAATGCTTATCAATAACGCAAGTTAATTGCAACCGAGTTGCGATTGCAGCAGTGAGAAGGTGGCAATCCGCCCTTTATCTTATTTTATGTCTTTTATAAATCCGAAGGCCGCGCTAGCAATGGATTGACGGTATGGTGATGTGCCGTAACGTGCGGGCGCACCTCATGGTAGCGGGCATGTTGTTTAAAACCAAAAAACCAAAAAATCAGGGAAACGCGATGACGCAAATCCATACCCCGTTACAGGATATTCGTTGCCAACTGGGCGAAGGTCCGTTTTGGAACCAGCAAAATGCGACTTTATATTGGGTGGATATTATTGGCAAAACGGCCTTTGGCTGGCAACCGGCCAGTAATGATCTGCAAAGCTGGCACTTTGACAGCGTTATTTCGGCAATTGTGCCGCGCCAACAAGGTGGATTTCTGGTTGCCTTGCGTGACAAGCTGGCTTTTTTCAATCCGGCAGACGAAACAGTAACGCCTTTTGTCGCTCCGGATGGCGATCACCGTCAGAACCGTTCCAACGAGGCCCGGGTAGATCCGATGGGCCGGTTTTGGCATGCAACGATGCAAAACAATATTGGGCCGAATGGTGAAGACGTGGCCATAACCGAGCATACCGGTACATTAAACCGCGTTGACGTCGATGGCACGGTAACCCGGTTTGCCGAAAATATCGGTATCTCCAATACATTGTTGTGGTCTGCCGACGGTACAAAAATGTTTTTTGGCGATACATTGGCAAATCGTATGGATGTCTATGATTTTGACATGGCAACCGGTGACGCTACCAACCCGCGCCTGTTTTGTTCGGTCGAGGGATATGGCGGTATGGATGGCTCTGCGATGGATAGCGAAGGGTATATCTGGAATGCCCGATACGGTGCGTCCTGCCTGATCCGGTTTAATCCGGCGGGGGAAGTTGATCGTATTATCGATTTACCAGTGACCAATCCTACAAGTTGTGTTTTTGGCGGACCGGATATGACCATATTGTATATTACGTCGGCCGCAGCTGGTACATCGGCTGAACGGCCCCTTGAAGGGGCGTTGCTGGCAATTGAAACCGGTATTGTTGGTATGCCGTGCCATGCTTTTGCCGGCTAGGGGCCAGATACGATCATTATTAACAGCAGGTTAAGAAATGTTGACGGGAAGTACTATTTTTCACGTGGCAGTTTTGTAATGTTTTAGAAAAGAAGCGATTTTACTGTTTTTTGGTCTTGGTTTTCTTGTCTTTTGCGATCACCATTAGAGGCGGGTCTAAAAGAACGAGCAAATCCGAGGACAAAAATGAAGATCTCACCTTTCCGATGGGACAAGGTGCGCGCTGTTATGGCGCTGGTTGCGGTTTTAATGATTGCAGCTTGCGGTTTTTCAGTGCCACGAACAGATACAATTGCCGGGACGGTTTCCTATCGCGAACGTATTGCGATGACCCCGTCAAATATCCTGACGGTAAGGTTGCTTGATGTTTCACGGGCGGATGCTCCCGCGCGGGTGGTTGCATCCCGGTCGCAACCGGCAACAAACCCGCCGATGTCTTTTGCGCTACCATATCAGACAGCAGACATTGACCCGGCACATCGCTATGCGGTTGAGGCGATTGTAACAGACGGGGCGGGTAATAACCTGTTTCGGAATGAAACATCCTATCCGGTTTTGACGGGGGGAAACCCCGATGCGGTAAACATTGATGTTATGTTGCTGCGTCAACAGCCCGGTGTAGACAAATCGCATGACGAAAAAAAATCAGCGACAGATAAACTGACAACGCAGATCGACAAAAGCCTGTCGAAATATCGCAAACTTGTCGGGCAACACGCGGGGAACGATGGTGAAGGCAGTTTTGAAGCGTATGTCACGGAAAACGGAACACCGGTTCTGATCCGCCAAACCCGCGATCTGGGGGATTACGGAAAATCCGATGTTGCGTTTTATTTCCGCAAGGGGGCTTTGTTGCGCTTTGACGAGCGCGCGACACGGGCCAATTTTGGAAGTACCGTCGCAAATGCCGGTGCCAGTGCCGACGGACTTGAATATGAATTGCAGCTTGATTTTGCCAAAGGCAAATATCAGACCGGTGAAAAGCGTATTAACGGGCAGATCACGGCACCGGATAAACACGAAATCAGCGGTGCGCAAACCCAGGCAAAACTGGTGCAAACCCGGCTAAAAGCAGAACTGGCCGCCACTGAAATGTCGGAACCTGATGGACGGCAAACCTTTGTTTGCGACAATCAATCGCGGTTTTATGCGACCTTTGACCAGGAAAAACATCAGGTCCGGATCGAGTTTTTAGGGCGAGATCCCCTGTATTTGCCGCAAAAGCGCACGGCATCGGGCTTTCTGTACGGCAATGACGATTATACATTGCAGGGCAAAGGCCAAAATGCCACATGGTCTTCGTTGGCAAATGAAAGCAAAACCGGGTGCAGTGTCTCGGCTGAAATTGCAGGATTGATCCTGGCGCCCGGTGATTTCCCCGTTGTCAACGTTGCTTCCTTGATGCAGGCGGACAATACGGAATGGACCCGTTATTTCGATGATATGATGCCCGCGATCAAGGCATGCCTGCAACGCCCGGTGGGCGATTTGCCATCTGTGTTAAAGGCATGGCCGATGAGCCACGGCACTATCGGGGTGCGAACAGTTAATATTAATGGCGGGCGCTATGACTGTCTTGCTCCCTCGACAGGGTTGGGGGACATCCATGTTGAAGCCGTCGAGGGGCCAACCAACATTTTACCTGGCGAACGCGATGTTCTGTTTACACCAGCATCGGGCGCGTATCCGGCGGATGATTGTTATCAACATAAAAAGCTCGAAAAAGACGGCGTTTTTGTCGGCTGGTTGTCACGCAATGCCTGCGGTAGTTGATAAACACGGCAATTAACTGTCCGGCATTAAAACGCGTGTGCGACGAAACTCACCCCCGAAAGTTGGATATCAACCTTCGGGGGTTTTTATTTTTAATAACGATTGGGTTGTGTGCGTCTGTTGCGCAGGAAACATGTTGGTTAAATCACAAGGCCGCCTTGCTTTTGCCAAGTGGGCGAGACCATTGGAGCGAAACGGAAAATTGGCGTTATTGTTTTGCTTGGTCCCGATTTCCTTAAGGTGTATCGGGATTAAATTGTGACTTCATTTTTTGCACAACGACATGCGAAATTTCCGCTTCAGCATTTCAGCATCAGGGGCGGTTTCCGAATGGAAAGGGTGGGGCAGCCCTTGCGTTGCTGTTTTTATGAATAGTGCCTTGTGCGGTCCCCGGTAAGTAGCAGGGCCTGATTATCCGGTGTGAAAAATTACCATGTCATTCATGACACCCTTGGAAAAGACATAAAATCAGGTACTTGTTTTCTCTGATCTCATCCTGAATGGTGCACATCGATGTGAATTTATTATAAAAGGTCAAGCTGCCTGGCTGGAAGCCCCTTGCTAAACGTTCCCGTCTGGCTTGATGTTGCAAAGCGGTTCGCAAAAGTTTGTGTGATGTTGTTATGGTTTTGCGATGCTGCAGCAGGCATCTTTGAAAGCTGCGATGATGTCGGCGGGGTAAGTTTATATTCTGCGATCCGTCCCTTGGCAGGGGTGCCGTAATATTCACCCTGGGCATCAACATATCGTGCCGACAACATACCGGCCCGGATAAATTCGTTAATTACCCGCGATACATTGGCAAGGGTCGGGGACCGGACCTCTTTTAAAAAACTGTCTATGGCACGTTCGCGGGCCTGTTTCATTTCACCATAGGTCAAGCGACCTTTGCTATGGCTCGTTTCAAGCTGCAACAGATATTCGTCAAGCTCTTTTTGCCGGTTTACAAGGCGTTCTGCCCGCGCCTGATTGCGGGCGGGGTAAGCATGGCTTCGGTCTACCGCCGCGGCCAGTTCGGCCCGGCTGGCATCGATCTGGCCGTTTTCACGAGCATGGGCCAGTAATACTAGAATAAGGGCGCTGGCAAAGCGGGGGCGGGTACTTTGTTGTGCTGCGGCCTGAAGCCGGTCGAGATAAGGATTTTGCATGTTCTCACCTTGAAAACCTAGCTGAATCCTAGAGTCGGGCCATCTGCAATGCAAGACAAATCGTGAACATTTTAGGGTGTCATACCCGGCATCGTTACGGTACAGGCGTGACATGGATGCAAAGTATTTGTTCTGAAATGCTTGTGCCGATTGTGTTGGTGCCGGGTAAGATGCGTGACCTATGCCATTTCTAACGGACAATCAATTTTACTTGCCAGTTCCGGGGCGCATTGCTGGTCGGTGCAAATCATGTCAAACTGGTCCAGTTTGGCGAAAAGCATGGGTTTGATGACGTTAAACTTGGTCGAATCAACAACAAGTATCTTGTTCGCCGCCGTTTCTAAAACAGCCTGTTTGATATCAACCTCATGCGGGTTGGAACAACTCACCCCGCGTGTGATATTGACCCCGCCCGCCGACATAAACGCTGTATTGATATTCAGGTTTAAAATGGCATTCACACTGTTGCTATCGGCGAAGGATGCAGACGAAGCATGGTACATGCCGCCCAGCATGATCACCCGTAATCCGGTTTTTTTGCACAGTATTTCGGCCACATTAATTGAATAACAAACCACTGTAATATCGCGATTTTCCGGCAGGGCATTGGCCAGATAGGGGATCGTCGTGCCACAGTCGAGAAAAAGGGTGTCGCCGGGCTTAACATGACGTGCTGCGATCTGGCACGCTGCCCGCTTAAGGTCGGTATGTTCCCCCCGTTCCCGGTCCATAATATAACCAAGGCCGCCCGCTGCTGGCGACTTAAGGGTTATGTAACCGCCGAGATAGGTAAAGGTATTGTCGCACGCGGCAACATCACGGCGCACGGTCATTTCCGACACGCCAAGCAGATCGGCGGCATCCTTTAACCGGATAACATTGCTGACCTCAAGGCTGCGGGTCAGTGTTTCTATTCGATCCAGCGATTTGGTCGACATTCAGTCTCCGTTCATGGCAGTACCAGGCAATGGTTCATATGATCTTATTGGCACCTTGCAGGCACGCATAAAATCAGATTGGCACAAAACAATTTGTGCCAGGGGTGTGTTCTGCCAACAAAGCGGCGCGACCTGGCAGGAAATTAAATGGTTAGGTTCTACCAAAGTATGTTTTTGGCTTGACCTGATGTTAGTCGGATGACAGGATCATTTCAACAAATGTTATAAAATTAACAAAATGGTTGTGAACATTGTTCAAAACCAAGGGAACCGTCGAAATGTCAAATGGTCAGAATCCACTCGCTGCACGTGACCTTGCAGCTTATATTGATCACACTCTTCTGGCCGCAGATGCGACGCCTGAGCAAATAATTTCCTTATGTGCCGATGCGCGCACTCATTCGTTTAAGGCTGTGTGCGTTAATCCGATTTACGTGCCGCTGGTTGTGCGTGAACTGGCAGAAACCAGTGTTTTGGCCTGTTCGGTTGTTTGTTTCCCCTTTGGCGCAGACCCGGTGTCGGCCAAAGTTGCTGAAACCCGCTGGGTTGTTGAACAGGGCGCTGGCGAAGTGGACATGGTTATTGCCCTTGGCCTGCTTAAAAGTGGCGATACCGATGCCGTACGTGCCGACATTGCGGCAGTTAAGGAAGCCTGTGGTGATGCTGTTCTAAAGGTTATCATTGAAACGGCCCTTTTGACTGATGAGCAAAAGGTGCTGGCATGCGAGCTTTCCAAACAGGCCGGTGCCGATTTTGTTAAAACATCAACCGGTTTTGCCGGTGGCGGTGCCACGGCGGAAGATATTGCTTTAATGCGTAAAACCGTTGGCCCGGATATTGGGGTTAAGGCATCGGGTGGCGTTCGTACCACGGAAGATGCCTTTAAAATGATCGCCGCAGGTGCATCGCGCATCGGTGCCAGTGCCAGTATCAAAATCATCGGTCAGTAAATAGGTTAACAGGCAGGGGTTCCGTTCAACCTGCCGGGTTATTTACCTGTCTTTTTAACGGATTGCATAAATCGCATCCTTGCGGTCTGTGCCAATAAGATGCAGAAAACTGCCAGACAAAAAACTGATTTAATTTGGAGGTAACAATGAACAAGTTTCTTTCGTCGCTTCTCGTCGCGGGGGCCCTGTTTACGGGGGCTGCACACGCCGATGAAGCGGTAAAAACGCCGGACATCATCCAGAAATTCACATCGGAAGCCACTGGCAAGGAATATTCCATTGCCACCGTGGTCAAGGTTGATGGTATCGCCTGGTTTGACCGTATGCGCGAAGGCGTTAAACAGTTTGGCGCAGATACCGGCCACGACACCTGGATGGTCGGACCAAGCCAGGCTGACGCAGCCGCACAGGTTCAGTTGATCGAAAATCTGATCGCCCAGGGCGTTGATGCGATTAACATCGTGCCGTTTTCTGTCGAAGCTGTTGAGCCGGTTTTGAAAAAAGCCCGTGATCGTGGCATCGTCGTTATTGCACACGAAGCATCGAACCTGAAAAATGCTGATTACATCCTTGAAGCATTCGACAACAAGGCCTATGGCGCCAAGTTGATGGAAGTTCTGGGCAAATCCATGGGTGGCAAGGGCAAATATGCTGCGACCGTTGGCAGCCTGACCTCCAAATCCCAGAACGAATGGATTGATGGTGCCGTTGAGTACCAGAAAGAACATTTCCCGGATATGGAACTGGTGACCAAGCGTCTGGAAACCTATGACGACGCCAACACCGATTATACCAAACTTAAAGAAACCCTGACCACTTACCCGGATCTTGCCGGTATTGTTGGTGGGCCGATGCCGACTTCTGCCGGTGCGGGCCGTCTGATTGCTGAACGCGGTTTGCAGGGTAAACTGCACTTTGCCGGTACGGGCCTTGTTTCGGTTGCCGGTGAATATCTGGCAAATGGTGACATTCAGTACATCCAGTTCTGGGATCCGGCCGTTGCCGGTTATGCCATGAACATGCTGGCTGTTATGGCGCTTGATGGCAAAGGTGATCAGATCAAGGCTGGTCTGGATCTTGGCCTGCCGGGTTACACCAAACTCAGCACTCCTGAAGGTGGCAATGCCAACCTTGTTTATGGTCAGGGCTGGGTTGGCGTGACCAAGGAAAACATGGACAAGTATAACTTCTGATTTCATCAGATGATGAAGGCGTCCTTTTGGGCGCCTTCATTTTATTTTTGAAATCGGGCCCTTTGTTTCACGTTGACGGGCTTGTCATGTCTGAAAATTTTATTGAATTGCGAAACGTCCGTA
The DNA here is from genome assembly GCF_002115825.1 of Thalassospira sp. MCCC 1A01428. Taxonomy (GTDB): domain Bacteria; phylum Pseudomonadota; class Alphaproteobacteria; order Rhodospirillales; family Thalassospiraceae; genus Thalassospira. The sequence goes on from NZ_JFJZ01000012.1 coordinate 68,586, forward strand.
AGGAATTTGCTGGCGTTGTTGCACTTAACGATCTTTCGCTGACGATACGCAAAGGCGAAATTCATTGTCTGGCGGGCGAAAACGGGTCGGGGAAATCCACCTTGATCAAGGTGATGTCGGGTGTATATCAGCCTGATTCCGGCGAAATTTCCATAGATGGAAAAGCAGTCAGCCAGTTGTCGCCAATGGCCTCGATCGAGCATGGCGTTCAGGTTATTTACCAGGATTTTTCGCTGTTCGGCAATTTGACAGTTGCTGAAAATCTGGCGATGAACGTGCAATTACGCGAACAGCGCCATATCTTGAACTGGCGGAGAATGCGCGAAATCGCCAGGGAAGCGGTAAGCCGTCTTGGTGTTGAGCTGGACCTTGATACTGACGTTGAAAAACTTTCCACTGCCGGAAAACAGCTGGTCGCAATTGCCCGTGCGCTGATGTCCGATGCCCGTCTGATTATTATGGACGAGCCGACAACGGCCCTGACCGGCAAGGAAATTGAAACGCTTTTTCGTATCGTCAAGGATATCCAGTCGCGCGGTATTGCCATTTTGTTTGTTAGCCACAAAATGCGCGAAATGCTGGAAATAAGTGATCATATCACGGTTATTCGCAATGGCGAAAAAGTGGCCGATGGCCCGACGCGCGATTTTGACGAAGCCCTGATTACGCGCCATATGACCGGCCTGGACATTGTTTCCGAACCCTATATTTGGGATCGTGAAAAATACGGGCTGATGCCGGCACGTGTTGAAACCAGAAATCTGTCATTCGGGACGGATCTTGACGACATTAACCTGGCGATCAAACCCGGTGAAATTGTTGGTCTTTCCGGCTTGCTTGGGTCGGGTCGTACAGAATTGGCGTTGTCATTGTTTGGTATGATGCCGGGTTATCGCGGTTCGATCATGCTGAACGGGCAGGAAACATCGCTTGATACACCACAGGATGCGATCAAGGCAGGTGTTGCCTATGTGCCTGAAGACCGGTTAAGCGAAGGTTTGTTTCTGACCCAGGGGATTGACCGCAACATGCTGTCGACCAGCTATGAAAAGCTGGCGCCAGGCTTGCTGATTGACCGTAAAAAGGCCGAAGACTGGGTTGATACCATGATCCGCGATATGCAGATCGCAACGCCCACCGGCAAAAAACTGGTCAAGGAACTTTCCGGCGGGAATCAGCAGCGCGTGGTCATTGCCCGCTGGCTTTTAACCCATGCCAAATTCCTGATCCTTAATGGTCCTACTGTTGGCGTTGACGTGGGGTCAAAGGCGGAAATCCATCGTATCATTCGTGAACTGGCCCAAAAAGAAGGGCTCGCCGTGTTGATGATTTCCGATGACGTGCCGGAACTGGTCCATAACTGTAACCGTATTGTCCTGATGCACCGTGGGGCCTTTGTCGAGGAAATGGCATCTGTCGATACCTCCGAAGACCAGATCAGTGACAAGCTCAAGAACTTAACGTGAGGAAAAACTCGATGGCCTGGTTTCAAAAATCAGAGGTGGTCATCGCGGGCATTCTTGTGCTTGCCATGGTCATTATCGGGCTGGTCAACCCCGCCTTCTGGAGCCTGGACAATATGTTCAGCCTTCTGCGCAGCAATGTCATTATCGGCATTATGGCGTTGGGGGTTTTGCTGGTGATGATATCGGGCGGGATCGACGTTTCTTTCCCCGCCTTTGCCGTTGCGGCAATGTATCTGACCGTCAAAGGCATGATCTATTTCAACTATGACGGCGTGGTTCTGCCTTTTGTTGCGGCTGCGACAATGGGTGCGCTGTTTGGATGTTTGAATGCGTTTTTTGTGTACAAATTTCGCATGATTCCGCTGATCGTAACATTGGGTACGGGCAGTATGGTCCGTGGTTTTCTGTTGGGCATTGTTGGTACCAGCATGATCAACATTAACAAAATGCCCGATGCCCTGATCGATTTTGGTAAATCCGACATCGTTAATATGGTCAAAGCCGACGGAACCACTTATGGCTTGACCGCGATGATCCTGGTTTATTTTGGTCTGGCCGTCGCCCTGCATCTGGTGCTGCGCCATACCACGATTGGCCGTGGGGTTTATGCCCTTGGCGGCGATCCGGAAGCAGCAAGCCGGGTTGGTTTTAACATTCGTAAAATCACGTTTTTCATTTATTGCGTTGCCGGGGCATTGGCAGGTTTTGCTGGCCTGCTTCACAGCGGCATGATCTGGCTTGCCAATCCCCGCGATTTTGTCGGGCTGGAACTTGACGTGATTGCGGCTGTCGTTCTGGGCGGGGCTTCCATCTTTGGCGGGCGTGGTTCGGTTCTGGGCACCATGCTGGGCGTATTTATGCTGGTGATGGTTAAAAACAGCCTGATCATTATGAAAATCGACACCACCTGGCAGCGCGTCGTTGTCGGTGTCATCATTGTTATTGCCACTGCCATCACGGCTTGGCGTGACCGCCGTGCGAACGCGTGAGGAGGCCGATATGAAACGTCAAATGGATTTTCGCAGCCTGCTCAACCGGGACAATAACATTGTTCAGCTGATTGCAATGACGATCCTGATCTTTGTTGTCATGACAGCACTTAGCCCGGACAAGTTCCTGCGGTATTATAACTTTGAATCCATCACCTACATTTTTCCCGAACTGGGCCTGTTGTCGATAGCGATGATGATCGCAATGTTGACCGGCGGTATCGATTTGTCCGTCATTGGCATTGCCAATCTGTCGGGTATTTTTGCCGGGGTGATGTTTAAAAAGTTTGCCACCGATGCCGGTGTTGCCGATACCGGTTTTGGTATTGTGCTTCTGGGGGCGGTTATTGCGCTGGGCACAGGGCTTGTTGCCGGGGCATTAAACGGGCTTTTGATTACGCGGCTTAAAATTACCCCAATTCTGGCAACCCTTGGCACCGGGCAAATCTTTACCGGCCTTGCCATTGTCATGACCGGTGGTCCTGCCATTGTGGGCTTTCCCAATGCCTGGGCCTTTATTGGCAACGGCAAAATTCTGGGTCTGGCAACACCGTTTGTACTGTTTATCGTTCTCGCCTGCCTGATCGCTTTCATTTTGCGTCGTACTACTTTTGGCATCAACCTGATGCTGATCGGGACCAATCCCAAGGCGGCATTGTTCGCCGGTTTGAAACGCGAAAAAATGGTCCTGATGAGCTATATGCTGACCGGGGTTATGGCCTCTATTGCCGGGATCATCCTTTCGGGGCGGACCAATGCAGCAAAGTCTGATTATGGTACATCCTATCTGTTGCAAGCCGTGCTGATTGCCGTTTTGGGCGGGACAAACCCGGCTGGTGGCCGTGGCACCGTTCTGGGTGTGTCAATTGCGGTTGCGGCCTTGATGCTGTTATCCAGCGGATTTCAGATTTTACGGTTTTCCAACCATTTGATCGATTTTATCTGGGGCCTGTTCCTGCTGCTGGTTATTGCCATTAACGCCTATAAAAACCGTACACGTTAAGGGATGCAGAAAAGATGAGTGTTTCGACCCAAATCAATCTGCGCAAAGACTATTTCGGTGATGCCGAACAGGTCATTGCGGCCCATGGCAACATGTCGGCAAGCCTGTTTCGGTATGAAAGCGGGATAGAGGCTGTTCGTTTGAAAAACGGGCGCGGTCATCTGGTGATTTTGCCCTATATGGGGCAAATGATCTGGGATGCTGTGTTTGATGGCGTTGATCTGACGATGCAAAACATGTTTCGCATGCCACGCCCGGCTGAGGTGATTGTTGGCACCTATGGCTGTTTTGCGTTTCATTCCGGTCTTTTGACCAATGGGTGCCCCGGGCCAACCGATACCCATCCGTTACACGGTGAAATGCCCTGCGCCCCGATGGATAATGCGGCTATCGAATTTGGGTCTGATGACGAAGGGGCCTATATGGCCATCACCGGCACGCGGGAATATGTCATGGGCTTCGGTGCTCATTACGTCGCCCGTCCTCGTGTGGTTTTGCGGCCGGATGCCACCCTTTTTGATATTCAGATGAATGTTGAAAATCTGTCGGGTGCGGCCATGGACCTGATGTATATGTGTCACGTCAATTTCGCGTTCTGCGAAGGTGGCCGTATCATTCAACCGGCAAAATTCACGCCCGATGAAACCATCGTCCGTACCGAGGTTCCGGCCCATGTGCCGCGGAACCCCGATTATGATGCCTTCTTGCAAACGCTGGCCGAAAACCCGGCTGCAATGGAAACCATGAGCGAACCGCACCGTTACGATCCGGAACAGGTGTTTTACATTCGCAATGGCAAGGCCGCTGCCAACGGCGACACATCCTATATGATGCGTCGAACCGAAGGGGATGCCTTCCATATTACCTATAATTCCAATGACTTCCCCAAAACTGTGCGTTGGGTTATGGCCAATCAGGACCAGAAGGTATGCGCGTTTGCCCTGCCGTCAACCTGTGAACCCGAAGGTTTTACCGCCGAGCAGGGCAAGGGCAATGTGATTTCGCTGCCAGGTGGCGAAAGCAGGCATTATTCCGTACGTCTTGGCTATCTTACCCGTGCCGATAGCGACGCGGCCGAACAGGCGATCCGTTCGCTGTAAATCAGGAGAACTATCATGGCAGGCAAAATTGCCATTGTCGGCAGCAATATGGTCGATCTGATCACCTATACCGATCGGATGCCGTTGCCAGGCGAAACCATCGAAGCCCCGCGTTTTGAAATGGGCTGCGGCGGAAAAGGGGCCAATCAGGCCATTGCAGCGGCCCGCCTTGGTGCCGATGTGATGATGGTGACCAAGGTTGGCGATGATATTTTTGCCGATAACACCATCCGTAACTTTGAAACGTCTGGCATCGATACCCGGTTTGTAGACCGCGTTCCCGGCACTTCCAGCGGTGTTGCCCCTATTTTTGTCGATCCGTCGGGCGAAAATTGCATCCTGATTGTTAAGGGGGCTAATGCCGAATTGTCCCCCGCTGATGTGGATCGCGCTGCCGATGCATTGAAGGAATGCGACCTTATTCTGATGCAACTCGAAGTGCCGCTGGAAACGATTTATTACACCATCGCTTTCGGCGCGAAACACGGCATTAAAACACTGGTCAACCCGGCTCCGGCCCCCGCCGATCTTGATAGTACCAAAATCGAACAGGCAACGTTTCTGGTGCCGAACCAGACGGAACTTGCAACGATTTCGGGCATGGAGGTCAATTCGCTGGCTGATGCCGAAGCCGCAGCACGCAGCCTGATCGCACGCGGTGTTAAAACCGTGATTGTGACTTTGGGCGGTGATGGCGCGCTTTTGATTGATGGTAATAACGAAGCCGTTCATGTTGATCCGGTATCAGTCAAACCGGTTGATACAACCGGTGCAGGCGATGCCTTTATCGGTAGTTTTGCGCGCTATTATGTCGAAAGCCACGATATCAAGGCTGCCCTTAACATGGCTGTGCGTTATGCTGCCGACAGCATCACCCGCCCGGGTACGCAAAAGTCTTATGCGACTGTCGATGAATTTTCAAAATTCTGTGATGCTCTTTAATCGTCACGTTTAAATATTAAAAGCGGGTTCTGCATGGCAGGGCCCGTTTTTTAATTTTGTTAACCCGTCAGCATGTTTTCGACCATTTCCGATAGCCAGCGGGTAATTTGGCGACGTGCAGCTTCGTTGTTAAAGGCCAGTTCGTGGTCAAACGAATATCCGCCTTCACTTTCAACATTTGCATTATTGATATGCCCTGCAGACGCAGGAACCGTTCCGTCACCGTTGGCTTTGGCAGGCTGTATTTCTGCGACATGGCTTGACCGGGCACCGTTTTTAAAAACGATTTTTCCCCGGTAATTGTCTTGATACGTCACCCCGGTTCGCAAGACCTCCTGTGGGGGGGCATCGCCATTGCCAGGCAGGGTGAACCGTGGATCGCGGACTTTCCAGTTTACATCGTGCCAGCTTTTATGCTGCTCGGAATCTCCGTAAAACATCTTTGTCTGAGAATGAAAGCCGGACTGTCCCAATTCCCCGGCGAAACTTTGCGCAACAGCAAGATGCGATCCATAAGCATTTAACGCCGCATTCTTGTCGCCTTCGGGGTTGATTAGTTCCGGCTTTACCAGCCGCCACCAGTTTCCGATGTCGCGGTAAATTTCGTCAAACGGGTTGGCAGATGGCAGCTGTTTTAATGTGCCGCCATTTTCATCGGTGATTTTTAACCAGTTGGCGCCGTAAAACTGGTTCGGAAGTAGTTCAAGTCCGCCAGGCATGTTCGCTAAAAGGGCTGTCACTTGTGGTGCATTCCGGCCAAGGATAAAGGATGAAACGCCTTCAAAACCTCCTTTCAACCGTTTATAGGCCGCTGCAGCACCGTATGTTGGCATTGCACCGTGAATAATGGCGTGGCAGTTGGCATCCCCACCAAATGATAAAGCATAGGATCGACCGACAAGGCCCCCCATTGAGTGTGTGATGATTATAGGGTCGAGGATTTTTTTATCGCTATTGGCCCATGCCTGCCGGGTGCTTGTTTTGGCCTGTGTTACCGTTTTTGCCAGTTTTTGGGCGGCATTTTTATTGTCGTCGCTCCAGTTATAAGGATGCGCCCAAACCTCGGTTGTTAGGTCGCTGCATTCCGCAGGCAAGGGAATTATGCCCGGCAGGTTATATTCCAGCCAGCGCAAGAACCCTCCATATGACCCCCAGGCAACACCACCCCAGCCCCGATTCAGTTTTTCGTCCACCAAATGCTCGGCGACGCGATCCTCAAGGTCATCACGGGTACCAAAATGCACCGAAAGAAAACGGGACGAAAATTGTTTGCCAGGGGGGCCGATCATGCGATTTCGGCGCTCTGCTGCATTGGAAAAACCCCAGTTCCAGGCGGTCGATGCGATATGCTTAACCGACCGAATATCTTCTATTCGGGCCAACCTGTGCCGTGCTGCACTTTCGGTATGCGGGCCAGGGCCGCCGGTATAACCAAAACGCCTTATGTCTTCGTCATCTAGTTTCGGGTCACTGGCCCGGGACCGTTCGGCTTTGTTCGGTGATGTTGACGGTGGATCCCATACAATTTTGTTACTTGATGTAACTTTCAGGCGCGACCCCATGATACCGGGTACAAAAACGATCGGTAACACGCAGGAACGTGGGCATTGCCGGGGATTGGTCGGGGCCATGTTATTGCTCCGTAATAGGGCGGACACTTTCAACAATGGTGTTCCAGAATGCCAGGTTGCGTTCCAGCGTGTAGGGTTCCGAATTTGGAAAGTCATTTTGCTTGAAAAGCTGCAGATTCACATGAAGGGCAGGCTCATTTGCCGACGGAGCTTTGATCGTTTCCAACCAGAAAAAGGTTCCGCTGTCGCGGGCGTGGTCGTTTGTCACTTCTTCCAGCGATTCTTGTGCTTTCATGCCTAGGAACGGGCGTTCCTTGGCGTGTTGTGGGTCCAGTGCCATTTCAGGTGCTTGTTCGGTATAGGAAAATTGCAGGCTGATGCCGTAAGGGATGTCCTGATCGGGCAGATTAAAACCTGCGGTAAAATCGGACCCTGCCATTGGTGGCATGGCAACAAATGCATCCGCAAGGCACGAACCGTCCATATCGGGAATGGACCCTTCTGCGCGGTATTGTGTTTTGGTAATGATGTTTTGAAGATGATGGCTGGCTTCATCAAAGTTGATATTGATGGCGCTGTAATCAAATTGAAAAACATGGTCATCGATACGGCTAAATGCGCGCATCTCCCACAACGTAATATCGCCAATCGTATTATATTTTTGACCGGAAATGATGACGTTCCGGTTCTCTTTTTCCCGATTTTCCAGTGGTGTCAGGCCTGTTTTGGCCGGTATCTGATTTTGACGGGCTATCGTTTCAAGATTAGTGTCGCCGGCAGGGTCAAGTAATCTGATCTCGACACCGTTTATGATGTCATCTCTGCCCTTCATGGTGAAGTCATTGGGTATGTCGATTAAATATCGCCCAATACAATAGGTTTTGACGGAAACATTGTTTGAATTTTCTGCCATTTCTGTCCTCGCCTTGTGGAACCGGGCATCCATGAAGAGTGTAACAACGATCAACCCGGTAACGATGAAAACGGATAAAACGATTTTTTTGACTGTCATCATGCGCTAACGGTCTTTTCAAGTTGGCGGATTTTGGTGGGCGCGTTGTTTCGCTTGTGCATCAGAATGTCGCGCTGCTCCGGGGATAACTTCCCCCCGGTAAGTTCGTTACGGATCAAGAAGACAAGAACATCATGAAGATATTGTGTTTTTGAAATGCCGCAGGTTTTTAGAAACGGGATTTCATTTTCCAGCAACTCCATACTGGCATCATCTGGCCCCGGGGCAGTGAACAATGCTTCACGGTGTGCTTCAATTATCAGGCGTTTTTCGGTTGAAACCTGTGTTTCTGTTTGTAGTTGCACAGTGTCAATCAGCGCGGCTGGTGTGACCGGTTGTTTTTTTGCTCCGGCAAGTCGTTTTTGATCGATGATAAATCTGTTTGCTGTGTCGGTCAGTGGGTCAATAGTTATGAAAGTAAGGGTTTTCGGGCATTGGGTAAATGTTGCCACATGGCTGGGTTTGCTTTCCATGCCGCGTAAAAGAGCGTTTAAAACCGGACCATCCCAAAAACGGAAATATACCCAGTCGTTTTTGCCACGGTTAATACGGGTAAACTTGCGTAAATGTTTGCGTAATTCGGTTAAGGTTGCCGCTGTGCGGATAAATATTCCTCCGGCGCGATCCCACAAAAACCATGGTTCTTTGCCACGGCTAAAAAGCTGTCGGGTAAAGCTGTTATTATCTTCTAGTTTAACCAGATAGGGCGCAACCTCCGCAAGCTCATTGGCCGTTTTTCCGTTGAAAAGGCATTGATATTCCAACCCGGATGATGACAATAATTCGCCAAGGTTGGCGATTTTGCCTGCATCAAGTACTGTATAGAGACGGGATGGGTTGTCATCTGTGTTGCCCGTGTCAGCCCGGTTGGCAAAAATGTTGGGGGTGGCTGGGCCAAAGAACCATTCGGTTAAGGCCTCTGGCAGGGTTTTGCGGGGAAATACGCCAAACTGTGCATCTAGCGGCTCAACACGATGCAATGTGTTTGTTACAATAACCTTCAGGGTTTTGTGGTCCCCCACGTTGTCATCCTGTGAGATCGGATTGTTCTCAATCAGATCCAGGGCGAAGGGGAATTCTGCAGAAACCTGTCGCGCCAAAACAGGGCCGGTACGGTCGCGGGCTTTTAAAACCATCCATGCCGGTGCGGGCATAATGTCGTCGACCTGAATAATGCCGTATCCGTAACGCTCCATGCGAAGCGATAGCATGTTTAAATATTGTTCTTCACTATCCGCCCAGATCGCAACCACGGCTTTACATTCTGTCGGGACTGCTTGTGAACCGAACACGGTTTCACCATTGTCGGCCGGTTTTGAAAAACGGCATGTGCCCAACCATGACTGAAATTCTTTTTGATCTGACTGTAATGTCACACGCGTCCCCTTTTTAGCAGGTCGGAGTGAAATTTGTTTAATTCAAAAAGTCATTTTCAGTCTGTCAGAACTGTTGAGCAGAATAATATTTGTTTTAAGACAAAATAAAGACAGCATGAATTTTACCAAGCAATTGTTTTTCAATGTTTTTAAAGATTTATTTGAATATTAAAGCTTCATTTTTCAGGCGACATTTCGCCCGATCAGGCGGAATGTCGCCTGGTCGGGCAAAAACAGGGCGACAGGCGTTATTACAAATCAACAGATTTTCTGACCATTCCTGCCTTGAAGTTGCGGGTAAATAATGATGTGGTGTTTGGCATGTTTGATATGAATTTCAAGGAGCCACAATGTCATTTCCCCTGTTTGATCTGACCGGACGCCGCGCCCTTATTACCGGATCGGGGCAGGGGATTGGTTATGCGCTGGCGCGGGGGTTGGCACAGCATGGGGCCAGCGTTGTTATTAATGGACGCAACGAAGAACGAACCAATGCCGCAGCCGATGAACTGCGGGCGGAAGGGGCTGATATTGGGGTTTCCGTTTTTGATGTAACCAGTTCCGATGCCGTTTCTGATGCCATTGACCAAATTGAAACCGATCAGGGGCCAATAGACATCCTGATTAATAATGCCGGTATGCAGTTCCGAACCCCGTTGGAGGACTTCCCGCTTGATCAGTGGGAAAAGCTGATGCAAACCAATATTTCCAGCCTGTTTTATGTTGGACAGGCGGTCGCCAGAAAAATGATTCCACGGGGTGCCGGGCGTATTATCAATATGGCATCGGTGCAAAGTGCTTTGGCGCGCCCCGGGATTGCACCCTATACCGCCACCAAGGGCGCCGTTCGCAATTTGACCAGTGGTATGGCAACTGACTGGGCCAAATATGGCTTGCGGGTTAATGCCATTGCGCCGGGCTATTTTAAAACACCGTTAAACGAAGCCCTTGTGAATGATGCCGAATTTACAACCTGGCTTGAAAAGCGGACCCCGGCCGGGCGTTGGGGCAATGTAGATGAACTTGTTGGCGCTGCCGTATTTTTAAGTGGCGATGCTTCAAGTTTTGTAAATGGTCATACATTGTTTGTAGATGGCGGAATTAGTATTTCGTTATAATTGATGTTCAATTTTCAAATTCCCGGCAACAGGCATAAGGGTTGCCGGGCGTTTTGGTCTTCATACTGGCAATCGTGAAACGACATCAAGAACCGGGCGCAAATGGCGTGAAATAATGCCCAGTGCGGCTTCTTCATCAAAATTTTCCAGCGCAACAAGCAGATCGTGATGTTCCTGGTCAATTGTTTCAGCCCGCGCCGGTTGCACGCGCATTGCGGCAATTGCCACCCGTTGCTGACGCACTTGCAATGAACCATAAAGTTCCACCAGAACGGCATTGTTGATGGTCGCTACAATATTGCGGTGAAAAGCCTGATCATATTCCGCACGCTGGACAAAATCCTGGCTTTTGCTGGTAATGCACATTTTTTCGTACAGGTCGCGCAATATCGCCGGGATTGGCAGCCGTTCCTGACAAATCCGTTGCATTGCATGGCTCTCAATCAGACGGCGACTTTCATAAACTTCAATCAGTTCCTGTGCCGTAATTTGCCGCACAACCGCGCCACGACGTGGTGTAAGGCTTATATAATGGTCGCTTTGCAAACGGTGCAGAGCTTCGCGCACCGGTGTTCGCGATACACCAACCGCGTCGGAAACGATTTTTTCTTCGATGAAATCACCGCCACGCCATTCGCCATTTAAAATTTTCCCCCGAACATAGTCATAGACAAGGTCCTTGGCCGGTCTTTTGGGGCCGTCGTCCGTGGTTTTTGTCTTGCGGGCTGTCTGCGTCATGTTTCCTCGTTCGGGTTCGTTTTTGTCCCAAAGCAGAATTACACCACACAGACGGGGTAGACAACGAAATATTTTTTTTGTACATGTCATGTATACACGGTGAATAACGTTTGTCGAAAAGGACAGGAAATGCGCGTTGCAATCTGCCAGCTGAACTCTCAGGACGATAAGGAACTAAACCTTGCCACCGCTGAAAAGCTGGTGCGCGAGGCGGCGGCTGATAAGGTCGACTTGGTTGCTTTGCCCGAATACACCGACTACCAGGGACCAAAAGAAGGTGCGCTGGCATCCGCCGAGCCCGAAAATGGCCCCACCACCCAGCGGTTTTCGGCCCTGTCGGTTGAATTGGGTGTGAATATCTTGCTGGGTTCGATCCGCATTCAAACAGATGACGCCGCACGCTGTAACAACCGCAGTTTCCTGTTCGGCCGCGATGGCAAAGTTGTTGCGCAATATAACAAGCTGCATCTTTATGATGTCGATCTGCCGGGCCGTATCACATACCGCGAATCAGATACCGTTATGCCAGGCCAGGATATTGTGATGGGCGAGGTCGATGGTCACAAGGCGGGCCTGTCGATTTGTTATGACGTTCGTTTCCCGGAGCTGTTCCGTTTACAGGCCCTTCAGGGTGCAAAAATTCTGTTCGTTCCGGCGGCCTTTGCCCTTTATACCGGGCGCGATCATTGGGATGTTCTGTTGCGGGCCCGCGCCATTGAAAACCAGTGTTTTGTGATTGCGCCGGGGCAGTTTGGCCCGTATCCGCCCGCCGGGGCGTGCAATGGCCGCAGCATCATCATCGACCCATGGGGCAATGTTTTGACCCGCATGGCCGATAAGGTGGGTTACGCCATCGCCGATCTGGATTTTTCCATGCAAACCAAAACCCGCGAAGAATTGCCGTCACTGGGCAATCGCCGGGCTGATATTTACGATTTGAAAACAGCGTAAACACCCCACCGGTGCGTCCGGTACGGGCGCACCGCTACGTATTTCAAACACCCTCACGTCACCACTTGAATATATAAAAAGGTCCCTGCAATGAACGCTTCCAAATACGGTTTCTGGATGTCATCGCCCAGTTTTGCTGCCGCCGAAATGGCGCGGCTTGCCGGGTACGAGTTTATTATTCTTGATATCGAACATGGCTCGTTCGACTTGCAGGACCTTGAACGTCTCATTCCGTTTTTAAAAGCTCTCGGGTTTGAAGTGCTGGCAAAGGTGCTTGGCCCCGAACGGGGGCCGATCCAGCAGGCCCTTGATTTTGGCGCTGACGCCGTTGTCATCCCGCATATTCTTAGCAAGGCCCATGCCGAAGAGATTTGTGCCTTTGCCAAATTTCCGCCGTTGGGCGACAGAAGCTTTGCAGGGGGGCGCACATCTTCTTATGCCGGGTTTAACGACGAATGGGTTGCCACTCAGGATACCAAAACCCGTTGTTACCCTATGATCGAAGATCACGGCGCAATTGAAGAAATCGAAGGCATTTTGTCTTTGCCAACTGTTGATGGCGTTTTTGTCGGCCCGTCGGATTTATCATTGCGTCGCGAACGCGGAGCCTATTCACGCAAGCAAGGCGATTTCGATGATCTCGCCCGGGTTGCTGCCGCGGCCAAAGCCAGTGGAAAAGTCTGGGCGTTACCGGCATGGAGCCCCGAAGAAAAAGCATTTGCCCATAAGAACGGGGCTGCATATTCCGTTTTGATAATGGAGCATGGCGCGATATTTCAGGGGCTGAAAACAGCCGTGAACGACATGAACGAGATATCGGGAAAATGACGGAACAAAGCACGTCTTTCATTGCGCGCCTGGATGGGGGTATGACCCGGTTGGGGCGCTGGTTATCGTGGGTTTCGGCGGCGCTGATTGTTTATATGCTGTGCCATATAACGTTGGAAATTGTGCTGCGGGCCTTCTTTGATACATCGACCTTCGTTTTGGAGGAATTTGTGGGTTATGCGTTAGGGGCGATGATTTTTCTCGCCCTTGCCGCAAGCCACACAGAAGACCGGTTGATCCGCGTGAACCTGTTAAAAAACATTCTGGGTCCACGCGGACGTGAAATTGCCGATGCCTTTGCCAATCTGGCGGCATTGGCGGCGTGTCTTTTGTTATTTGGCGCGCTTTACAACATTTTCACGCGCAATTTGCGCTTTGGAATTACCAGTTCCAGCTTTTCCGAAACGCCGTTGTGGATACCGCAATCGCTGATCATTCTTGGCCTGGGGTTTTATATCCTGCGTCTGGCGGTCAATGTGCTGCGGCATGCCGAAAAATCACTAAAGGCTTAAAAAAGCCAATGCTTCAGGTGAGGTTAAATTGGACCCGTTAACATCTGCTGCGGTTGTTCTGGCCGCCATTCTACTGGTTCTTGCATCGGGCATCTGGATTTATGTCGGCCTTATTTTGGTCGCGGCCGGTTCATTGATGTTTCTGGGCCACATGCCGCTTGACCGGGTCATGAATATTTTTGGCTCGATCATTTTGCGCAGCGCCGGGTCGTGGGAGCTTTCCGCCATTCCATTGTTCATCTGGATTGGTGAACTGATCCTGAAAACCGATATTTCGATGCGCATTTTTCGCGGTCTGGCCCCCATTGTCAGGCGGTTGCCAGGCGGATTAATCCATTCCAATGTTTTTGGCTGTACCCTGTTTTCCGCCATTTGCGGGTCCAGTGCTGCCACCACGGCGACGGTCGGTAAAATCACCATTACCGAGCTGGGCAATAAAAACTACCGTGAAAGTCTGGTGCTGGGATCTTTGGCCGGATCGGGCAGCCTGGGTCTGCTTATTCCGCCATCCATTGTCATGATTGTTTATGGTGTTCTGGCCGAGGTGCCGATTGACCGGCTGTTTGCGGCCGGTATCCTGCCCGGTATTTTCATTGCGCTGGTATTTTCGGCTTATGTCGGTATTCGGTGTTTGATTTCGGGGGATCAGAACGCACCCGGTTCAGCGCAATATCGCGAAGTTGCCTCGGTCGAGGACCCTGCCGAGCGTTACACACTCTGGAACAGCGTTCAGGACCTGGCGCCGATCATGCTGATTGTCGGTCTGGTTCTTGGGTCAATCTATACCGGTGTGGCCACCCCGTCCGAGGCCGCAGGGATTGGTATGATCTGTGTGCTGGTGTTAACCGCTGCCACCCGTGCATTGACATGGGAAGTGTTTCAGTCGTCCCTGATGAGCACCCTTCACACCAGCATTATGATTTTTACCGTGGTGATTGCGGCGTCGCTGATCTCAACTGCTCTTGGTTATCTGCATATCCCGATTGAACTTGCCAATTACATTGTCGGATCAGACATGTCGCCCGGCCAGTTCATCTTGCTGACTTCGGTGTTTTTCCTGTTCCTTGGCATGATCCTGGATGGTGTTTCCATTATTGTGATGACCTTGCCGATCCTGTTTTCCATTGTGCAGGGCCTGGGCATCGATCCGATCTGGTTCGGGATTTATCTCGTGATCATGGTCGAGGTCGGGCAAATCACCCCGCCAGTTGGCTTCAACCTTATGATTATCCACTCAATTTCCGGTGTGCCTATTTCGCGCATGGCGCTTTATGCCTTGCCGTTCTGTTTTCTGATGTGCCTATGCGTGGCGATTTTCTACTTCATCCCTGAAATCGTCATGTATTTGCCAAATACACTGTTCAACTAAAAAAATGGAGGCTTCAAAAATGATCAAATCAATGTTGTTCGCTGCTGTTGCGTTTGTCCCGTTATGTCTGGGGCAGGCACAGGCCGCCGAATATAACTGGGACCAGTCCACCGAATATGGCCCCAATTCGATCAACACCAAAACCGACGTTTTTTTTGCCGACCGGCTTAAAGAACTGTCGGATGGTAAAATCGCCATCACCATCCATTCGGGCGCGGCGCTCGGCTTTCGTGAAAAAGATCATCTTTTTGCTGTCGCCGATGGTGCTTTGCCGATTGCCACCACGGTTAGCGGTACGCTTGCCGGTGTTGATCCGATCTTTTTGCTAAGCTCGCTTCCGTTCGTCGCCAAGGATTTTGACGATGTTCGTAAATTGTGGGATATCGCACGGCCGTATTACGAAAAAGTATTCGAAAAATACGACCAGAAACTGATCCACGCCGGCTGGATCGATCCGTCAGGCATCTGGGCGGAAAACGAAATCAAATCACAGGCCGATTTGAAAAACCTGCGCATCCGCACGTACGATGCCACCGGCACCCGGGTACTGGATGCTTTGGGGGCATCGCCGCTGCAAATTTCGTGGTCGGACGTGGTGCCGCAGCTCGCAACCGGTTCTATCTCGGCTGTGTTGACCGGGGTTGATGGTGGGGCGGCTGCCAATTTCTGGGATTACACCAGCGTTTTCACCCAGATCAATTATGCCATGCCGCTGACCTTTGTTCACATGAACATGGATGCCTATAATTCCCTGCCACCGGAATTGCAAAAAGCAGTGATGCAGGCCGGGGAAGAGGCCACCGAATGGCGCGCCGAGCAGATCCGCCAAAATCAGGCTGCTAAATATGACGAATTACGTTCGCACGGCATGACCGTGGTTGAAAAGGTTGATCCTGAATTTGCCAAGGCCTTGTCGGAAGCCGCCCAGCCTGTAATTGAAGACTGGAAAGCAAAAACCGGTTCACGGGCTGACGAAATTCTCACCAAATTCGCCGCAGAATAAAACGGTGCTGGTCCCGGCTTGGCGGTATTTGACATTGCCGGGACTGCCTTTTAAAAGGCATGCCTATTTTATAGTCATTTATTTCTTGTTGTTTCAAACTGCTGAAATTTTAACACAAGTGTTTGCACCAGATCGCCCATTCCGGCATGGGGCAAATGTCGGCATCATCGTTTGATAAAATTGAAATCTTTATGTCCGCGGCCTTCCTGACTGTGCCGCAAAACGTCTGATAGCATCAGGGGGCTGTATTTTGCATTCTGCATCCGGCGCCGGTTTTAACCGGTTTACATTTCCTGATTTGAAAACAGTGCTGGCCAAGGCAAGCCCACTGCGTTCGGGCGATTTGCTGGCGGGGCTGGCCGCCGAAACAGACGAAGAACGGGTTGCGGCGCGCTACGCTCTGGCCGATATCCCGTTAAAACGCTTCCTGTCCGAAGCGCTGGTGCCCTATGAGCGTGACGAAGTGACCCGCCTGATCATGGATAGCCATGATTATACTGCGTTCATGGCTGTATCGTCGCTAACGGTGGGCGATTTTCGCAACTGGTTATTATCGGATGATGCAACCCCCGCCGCGCTAAAGGCGCTGGCACCTGGGCTGACCCCGGAAATGGTCGCCGCTGTTAGCAAACTGATGCGCAATCAGGATTTGATCGCCGTTGCCCGCAAATGCCGGGTTGTTACCTCGTTTCGCAATACCATTGGCCTTGAAGGGCATTTGGGCGTGCGCCTGCAGCCCAATCACCCGACGGACGATCCTGCCGGGGTTGCGGCCTCTATTCTTGATGGTTTGATGCACGGGGCAGGGGATGCCGTTATTGGCATTAACCCGGCAACCGACAGCCCCGATGCCATGATTGAACTTTTAAAACTGATCGATGATGTGCGCGACCGGCTGCAAATCCCCACCCAGTCGTGTGTTTTATCCCATGTTACCACCGCGATCGAGGCAATGAACCGCAATGCCCCGGTTGATCTGGTGTTTCAGTCCATCGCGGGGACCCAGGCCGCCAATGACAGCTTTGGTATTAATCTGGCCATATTGGCCGAAGCCCAACAGGCGGCGCTGTCTCTTAACCGGGGTACGGTGGGCACAGACGTAATGTATTTTGAAACCGGGCAGGGGGCCGCATTATCGGCCGATGCGCATGAAGGGCTGGATCAGCAAACCGTTGAAACAAGGGCTTATGCCGTTGCCCGCGCGTTTTCACCGCTTTTGGTTAACACCGTGGTTGGTTTTATTGGCCCGGAATATCTGTTTGATGGCAAACAAATTACCCGTGCCGGTCTGGAAGACCATTTTTGTGCCAAGCTGTTAGGCGTGCCGATGGGGGTTGATGTTTGTTACACCAATCACGCCGAAGCCGATCAGGATGATATGGATAATCTGTTAACCCTTCTCGGTGTGGCGGGTACTAACTTTGTTATTGGCGTGCCTGGCGCAGATGACATCATGCTGAATTATCAAAGCACCAGTTTTCACGATGCCATGTATCTGCGATCTGCCCTTAATTTGCAGCCTGCACCGGAATTTGCCCAGTGGCTGCGTAAAATGGAAATCTTTGATCAAAGCGGACGTACCCGCCCCAAACTTGATAGCAGTTTGACGCAGGATTTACTGGCATGGTCGGGGGCTGCGTAATGAGTTTATCTGATAATCCCAACGTTCCCCGGCTAGACCCGTGGTCGCGTCTTCGCGTGCATACCAGTGCGCGGATCGGCCTTGGCCGGGTGGGTGATGGCTTGCCCACCAGCCAGTTGCTGGAATTTCAAATGGCCCACGCACGCGCACGCGATTCCGTTCATATGCCGTTTGATGCACCCGCAGTTGCGACTAGTCTGATGTCGTTGAAGTTGCCGGTTATCACGGTTCAGTCCGCTGCCGCCAACCGGTCCGAATTTTTGCAACGTCCCGATTATGGTCGGAAACTGGCCCCGCAAAGCGAAGCTGATCTTGTGAATGCGGCAAATAGTGCAGATGCCAATCCTTCATTCGATGTTGTCTTTATCCTTGCTGATGGCCTGTCTGCCCGTGCCGTTCATGAAAATGGTGCCGATATGCTACGCCAGACAATTGCGTGTTTGGGGGATGACTGGTCCATCGGCCCACTCGTTCTGGCCCATCAGGCCCGCGTGGCACTAGGCGACGAAATTGCCACCCGGTTGAAGGCTAAAATCAGTGTGGTTTTAATCGGCGAACGTCCCGGTCTTTCCAGTGCGGATAGTTTGGGTGCATATCTTACCTTTGCGCCCAAACCGGGGTGCAGCAACGCGCAGCGTAATTGTATTTCAAACATCCGTCCTGCCGGCTTTCCGGTTGGCGATGCGGCGCACAAGCTGGTTTACCTGATGAACGAGGCGCGCAAAAACAGCATTTCCGGTGTCAAGCTTAAGGACAATTTTACCGCCCGTAATCTGGTCGAAACCATGCGTGCCTTACCGAAATAAAACAAAACCCCGGCAGGGTACCAAATTGCCGGGGTTTTGTTTGTGGGGTAAATGTTGCCTAGAATGCTTCGCGGTACAGCGCCAGCGCATCTTCTTCGGTAATCTCAACAGGGTTGTTAACCAGCAGGCGCGATTGTTTCATTGCATCTTTTGCCAGCATCGACAGGCTGTTGTCTGTCACATTGACATCGCGTAATCGTCGCGGTGCGCCACTTTCATCCATTAATGTCAGCATATGGGCGACAAACGCATCTGATCGCGCTGTAACATTGCCCGTTCCGGGTACTGCCATCACATCGGCCAGTTCGGCGTAAAGCGGGGCGGCGACTTTGGCGTTATAGCGTAATACCGGTCCCAGCATCAGCGCATTGGTCAGCCCGTGGGGCAAATGGTAATGCCCGCCCAGCGGATAGGCCAGTGCATGGACCGCCGCCACGGGCGAATTGGCAAATGCCTGCCCCGCCAGCATCGCACCCAGCAACATTTTTTCGCGCGCGACACGGTTTGTGCCGTCCTTGCAAGCCGCGATCAGATTGTCGCTTAACAATCGAAGGGCTTCGCGGGCCAGCGCGTCGGATAACGGGTTCTTTTTGAATTTGGATGTATAGGCTTCAATGGCATGCACCATGGCATCAATGCCGGTGGCCGCGGTGTGAATTTGCGGCAAACCCACGGTCAATTCTGCATCTAGCAAAACAAAATCACCGTAAAGCTGACGGGAAACAACACCCATCTTGGTCGTTTCTCCGGTGGTGATAATGGAAATATTTGTTACCTCTGACCCGGTACCCGCAGTGGTCGGTACTAAAGCCAGCGGTAATCGGTTTCCCTTAACATTGCCAATGCCATACATTTCAGTCAGCGGTTGGTCATTGGCAATTAGAACCGCGACCAGCTTGGCAATATCAAGCGACGATCCGCCGCCCAGGCCAATCACAATATTGATCTGTTTTGTTTTCGCCATATCGGCACAGCCCAGCACGACTGATTCGGGCGGGTCGGCCACCACTTGATCAAAAAGGGTAACGTTAAATCCTGCCGCGACGAGCGATTTTTCTACCGGTGCAATCAGGCCCGCGTCAATCAGGCCACGATCCGTTATCAGCAAGGCCCGGCGCGCGTCAAAACGGCTTGCAAGCAACGCACCCAGTTGTTTTGATCCGCCCCATTCCACAAAAATGTCGGCCACAGTGGTAAAACCAAACGCGTTGCTGGTCATTATTCCCTCCTGATATTTATATGTTTTGGGCAGCAGGCTTTGCCGACGGCTATTTTGCGCTATTTGACCCTAAACCATTATATGTTGCAACAAATGCCGGGTTATACTTTGTCGCGGTTTGATCGTGATCGCTATGAAGATAAAGGCTGATAAATGACTATTGCCAATAACCTGAAATCTGATCACGCCGATACACCCGGCGATGATGAATGCCGCCATTTGATTGGCATGGCGATGCCCGGTATATCCCTGCCATCCACTGACGGTACCGGGTTTGATCTTGCTGTGGCCCGCCCCGGCTGGTTGATTGTTTATTGTTATCCGCGCACCAGTTCACCCGACACACCTGCCCCGACGGACTGGGATGTTATCCCCGGCGCGCGCGGTTGTACGCCGCAGAGCTGCGCCTTTCGCGATCATTACCGCGAATTACAGCAAAAGGGGGCCGATGTTGTTGGCCTTAGCACACAATCTACCGGCTACCAGGTTGAAATGGTAAATCGTCTGCATTTACCGTTTGTGGTTTTAAGTGACGAAAACCTTGAACTGGCCACCGCACTGCGATTGCCGGTTTTCCAGGTAGATGGCATGACGTTGCTGCGCCGTTTAACGCTGGCGATCAGGGATGGCATTATTCGCCATGTATTTTATCCGGTTACGGTGCCCGAAAACCATGCCGATGAAATTCTTTTATGGCTGGATCAAAATTAGGTCATGCCGGGGTGGCATAACCGGTGCGAATGGCATGGGCCCAATCCTCTCGTCCGTTATCGGCTGCTCGCCGGGCCGCCTCTTCATGGTCATAAGGCACCGCAATAAAGTCTACGTTTGGCATAGAGGCCTTTTCCGACAAGGCGATAATGGCATAACGTGCGTGGGGGCTGCAGCTTTCTGATACATGGGCCGGGGCGTCATCGTGATAGGCCGGGCACCCGACAGAGCCGGGATTAATAATCGTTATATCGCCTTTGGTCCGCAATAGGTCCGGGCGATGACTGTGACCGGTTAGCACAATATTGGCACCGTTAACCGGCCCCAGGCGTTGCGACACTGCCGGTTCGTGATCACGTACCAATCCGCCATTTTCAATGCGTTCCAGCAAATAGGTGGCATCATTGTTCGGTGTGGCATGGCAGGCAAAAATGCCGGGCACGGGCATTACGGTTTGTGGCAATGCACCCAGCCAGTTTTTGTCCGCCGTTGTTATTTCCTGCACGGCATAGCTGTCAGATGCGATCATTGTTTCCAGGGGCAGGGTGGCAACCTGCCGGTCATGGTTGCCGCGCACGGTAATGGCGCCAAGCCGGTGTAAAATTTCCATGGTTTCACGCGGCCATAACGGGCCAGATACACAATCACCCAGGTTCACCACAATGTCGGCGCCGCCCCGGTGCTTTATGTCCGCAATGACAGTTTCCAGCGCCAGGGCATTTCCATGAATATCGGCAATTACAGCTATTTTCATTTTATTCCTGTCGGTCAGTTACATTGTCTTGCGCCACTTTTATGCCCAGAAAAGCGCTGCCGTCAGCGCTGCAATTCCGGCCATTGTCCGGTTAATCAGACGCAGTTTTTTGCGGTCATGTAAAATGCTTTTCAATGCGGATCCAAATATAGCCCAAACCGCCATGCTGGGAACGCCGGTTATTGTAAAAACCAGGCATCCTAACGCAATTTGCAGCCAGTAATGATCCCCTGGTGAAATAAATGTGGCAATAACTGTAATCGCGATCAGCCATGCTTTGGGATTGATAAATTGAAATGCAGCCGCCTGTAAAAACGAAATCGGTCGGGCGGCTCCGGGTTCTTTTAACTCGCCCGCGCGCCAAAGTTTAACGGCCAGCCACAATAAATACAGGGTGCCGCAAATTTTTAAAACCAGCTGCAATCGTGGTTCAACGGCAAAGACAGCGCCAAGTCCTGCGCCTGTCAGACAAAGTTGCAGGGTAACGCCAAATGGAATACCCAAAATATGCGGAACCGTGCGCCGAATACCAAATAACAGGCCCGATGATGTCAACATGACATTGTTTGGCCCCGGCGTTATGGACATCACGAAAGCATATAGTGCCAGGGAAAAAATGGTGGCAATGTCCATGTTGTTCCTTGCAGAATGACCCGGCAATGCGGATCGTATTTTAAAAATTTATCTGATCTGGAACAGCAGATTGCCAGTACATTTTTGTTTTGGCGAATGAGAATTCATCAGCGAAACGTGAAAACATTTCAGGGCCTGGCGGGGAACATGCCGGTTTGATGTTACCTTGCAGGCAATCTTAAAAACCATTGATGTCGATAGTTTGTATATCGCGCACCGGTCAGTTCCCTGTCAATTTCGTGCAGCAGTTCGTCGGGGGCAAGTGTATCATTTTCCGCTAATGCCAACAGGGCCGCCCCATGGCTGGTCCCGCCACTACCCGATGCTATATGTACCGGTTGTTCGGCCCGAAATAACGCCAGAATTTGGCATAACAGGGCATTTTGGGCAAAGGGACCATCCAGTATCAGCGGGCCACCCGCCCCGATCATGCCCAGGCAATAATCGATCATTAATGCACTATAAAGCGTTGCAAGTGCCGCATGGAGGGCCGGTGTTGTAAGGAGTTCGTGATTTTCAATTTTGCCATGATGCCCGGCAAAAGGCCCGCCTGCCGTTGCAAAGGATGGAATGGCAAAAACACATTGATCAATCACATGGTCGATATCATCGATGTTAAAGTCGGTTCTTGCATCCGCGCACAGGGTTTCATATTCGCGCCCGCCCATAAATCGCGCACTGGGCACGGTATGCCCGTCCAGGTCAACATTGCATAATGTATCGCGATCTTCGCGCAAATTGCGGGTAGCGGTACTCCCCACGCCAAAACAGATTACCCAGGTGCCACTTGATACCAGCGTAAAGGGTTTGGGCATTGTTTGAATATAGGGCACAAGCGATGCGTTGCTGTCGTGGATACCGCATAAAATTTCGCATTGGGGTGATATGCCGGTTTGTGCCGCAATTTCGGGCAAAAGGGTGCCTATCACGGCATCTGCCCGTTTGACGTCGGGAAATTTTCTGTGCCAGCCCTGTTTTTTTGCCAGGTTGGACCATTCCCCCGTTTCCGGGTGCCACAAATCGCTATGACACCCCAATGACGTGCACTCGCTGGCTTTTACCCCGCATAACCGCCACGCCCAATATTGCGGATATAGCAAAAAATCGCTGGCGGTATCAAACACATCACCTTGCGTTTGGCTTAACGCATAAATTTGCCGCCCGATATTAAGCCCGGCGGGCAAATCGGGGCTTAGGCTTTGCGCAAACGGGTCTCGCAGGGCGGCGTAACGGGCGTTAATGGGGGCCGGTATTTCATTTTCATAATCAACTACCGGCATAACAACTGTATCGTCGTGCAAAACAACAACCGTTGCCCCATGTGTGGTTACAACAATGCGGGTAATGTTAAATTCGTTTGCTGCTTTTTGTAATTGTGCCAGGCAAAACTGCCATAATCCATCAATGTCATGATGGCGATAGGGCGGGCCGGGCAGGGGTGTGTTGGCCTGCTTTTCTTCCCCAAACAGCTGCGCATTTCGCGCATCATGGATGCTGATTTTGGCGTTGGTTTTGCCAATATCAAAAACGGCAATGGCATCGGGTCTTGTATGTTTCATGGCGATTACGGCATATGAAATACGGGTAAAAGCGAGCGGCTGACAGGGCTGTCATCGGCATTAGTTGCCATAATGTCCCCCATATAGGCCCACCATTTTTGCATGATGGCAGTATCGGGCAGGGTATCCATGCCATGATCCGCCTTGCGCCTTAAAACAGCAAACAGAACATATGTTTCTTCGTCAATGAAAATGCTGTAATCGCAAATTCCGGCGTCTTTTAAAACCGTAACAAGTTCGGGCCAGATATCGTCGTGGCGGCGTTTATATTCGGTTGCCTGGCCGGGGTTCAACTGCATCTTAAAGGCAATCTGTTCCATTTATCCGCCTCGCATTTTTGAACGCATTTTTTGAGCTTGCACAACCCGTCGCCATATAATGGGTGTGCCAATGACTGCGATCAGCAAAATGCCGGTAAAAATGGACATAACGATACCTGGCACATTCAAAAGTCCCATGCCAAATGTCACCAGTCCCATCAAAAATACAGCAATAAATACGCCGGCAATGCTGCCCGCCCCGCCCATGATGCTGACACCGCCCAAAACCACCATCGTGATTACTTCCAGTTCCCAGCCCATGGCGATGGACGGCCGGGTGGAACCAATGCGTGATGTTAGCAAGATGGCGGCAATCCCGGACAAAAGCCCTACCAGTGTAAACAGTACCATGCGATGCCGTTTTACATTGATGCCCGAAAACAACGCCGCTGTCGGGTTGTTGCCAATGGCAAAAACGCGGCGCCCAAAGATTGTCTTATGCAGAATCACGGCGAAAATCACCGCGAGCAACAGAAACAGGGTAAATTCAAACGAAATCACCCCGTAAACATAACCCTGGCCGAAAAAGGCAAAACCTTGCGGATAATCGCGATACACCCCGTCGCCCAGCACGATATAGGCGATGCCGCGATACAGGCTCATGGTGCCGATGGTCACAACAATGGCAGGAATGTCAAAGCGGGTGATGATATAGCCATTAAAAAGCCCGGCGAGTAATCCCACGCCTGCGCCAATTGCTACCATTCCCGCAGGGTCGATACCGGCGCTGTTGGCCGCCCCCATTGCAACGGATGACAAGGCAATGGTCGATGCCACCGATAAATCAATGTCACGGGCAATAATCAGCAATGCCATTGGCAAGGCGATGATTGCTTTTTCCGTGAAGTTAAATGTCGCATCCGACAGGCTCCACGGGTCAAGGAAATAGGGTGATAATTGCGTGTTGGCGAAAAATGCCAGCGCCACAAATACCAGCAATAATGTTTCCCAGCGCAGCAAACGGTTGCGCCAGGCCCCGTTCAGATTGTCGGGTAAAAATCGCTGGTTTCCGGTTTGGTGTTGTGTCGTGTGCGGTGCGGTTTGTTGCAGGGTTTGACGGTTCATTGATGCACCTCTCGCAAAATGCGGCGTCCTACCTGTTTTTCACTGCGCGAATTAATAATAACGGCCAGCACAATCACGCCACCGGAAATTGCCATTTGCCAGAACGGTGAAATACCTAAAACCGGCAGGGCGTTTTTGATCAGGCCCAAAAAAATCGCGCCCAATGCTGCCCCCCACACAGAACCAATACCCCCGGCAATGGAAATACCGCCAATTACACAGGCGGCGACCACCTGCAATTCAAACGCCAGGGCCACCTCGGTATAGGCAACTGCAAACCGTGATACCCACAAATACCCGCACAAACCCGCCATCGCGCCAGAAATGCAAAATGTAATGAACTGGTATTTACCCACATTCAGTCCGGCATAC
This sequence comes from Thalassospira sp. MCCC 1A01428, assembly GCF_002115825.1. Taxonomy (GTDB): domain Bacteria; phylum Pseudomonadota; class Alphaproteobacteria; order Rhodospirillales; family Thalassospiraceae; genus Thalassospira. The sequence continues at coordinate 93,645 of NZ_JFJZ01000012.1, forward strand.
ACGGCGGCCTTGGGGTTGCCGCCAATGGCAAAAATGGCGCGGCCAGTGGCGCTATAGCGGCAAAACAGCGCAACCAGCACAATCATGATGATTGCCAACCACGACAGTGTTGTCAGGCCCAATGTCACTTCACGGGGAAACGCCAAAAATTGCGGTGTCATTTCATGGGCATTCACCCATTCACCACCGCTTAGCAAAAAGACCATGCCGCGATAAATGCTCATGGTGCCAAGGGTTACAACGATGGATGGAATGCCGACCAGCCATACCAATATGCCATTGAAGGCGCCCAAAACCGCACCAATACCAACTGACATCACAAGGGTGACAAGGGCAGGGGTTTCGGGGTGCGCCACATTGATCAGCGCAACAATCATCCCGGTTAATGCCAGATTGGACGCAACCGATAAATCAATGCAACGCGTTACAATCACCAGCATCTGGACCATTGCCAGCATGATCAGAATGGCCGTGTCATCTAACAGTTCAGACAGGTTATCGGGGCTTATAAAAAATGCTTCCTGTGTGCCAATTCCGACGGTCATTAAGACAATAATCGCCGCGAGGATCCATTCGCGATGGGCCAGAATTCTGGCAAGGGGTGTTGGGGTGTTTGTCATTTATGCAGCCCCCGTTGCAGCGGTTACTATTGCTTCGGCGCTGGCCGTGTCGCGGTCAAATCGGGCAGCAATGCGGCCTTCATGCATCACTATAATCCGGTCGGACATGCCCATAATTTCGGGCAATTCAGATGACACCATAATCACCGACAATCCCTGTGCCACCAGATCACCCATAAACTGGTGAACGGCGGACTTCGACCCGATATCAATACCCTTGGTCGGTTCATCAACGACAATGACATTGGGGTTGGTCGCCAGCCATTTGCCAATCACCACCTTTTGCTGGTTCCCGCCCGACAGGTTTTCAACATTCTCGCTTAGGCTGGCGGCCTTTAGATTCAGGCTTTGTGCATAATGGCGGGCAACGTCATATTCGCGTGCCATGTCAATAAACCCGTGGCACGACAGCCCGCCTAACCGGGGCAGGGTAATGTTTTGAAAAATGGGCAGGCTCAGGATCGCGCCTTGATGCTGGCGATCTTCGGGCACATATACCAGCCCGCTTGAAATGGCCTGGCTCGTATTGGCCGGGGTATAGGGTTTGTTCTGCAGTGTCATGCTACCGGCATTGGTTTTTGTCAGCCCAAACAGGGCCTGCATCACTTCGCTGCGCCCGGCCCCCACCAGTCCGTAAAAGCCCAAAATTTCGCCTTTGCGCAAATCAAACGAAATATCGTTAAATTCGGTCGGGTGTGACAGGCCCTGCACTGTCATTACAACCGGGCCAATCTCGGCGTCGGTTTTGGGGTAAACCTGCTCAACTGTGCGGCCAACCATCATGGCAACCAGGTCATTCTGGGTTACGTCGCTGATCATGCCCGATCCCACAAGTTGCCCGTCGCGAAACACGGTATAGCGGTCGCAAATTTCAAAAATTTCATCAAACTTATGGCTGATAAACAGGATCGCCTTGCCTTCTTCTTTCAGGCGGCGCACCAGTTTGTATAGATCGTTGATTTCCTGATGCGACAGCGATGCTGTTGGTTCATCCATGATCACGATATTGGAATTGTGCGAAAGGGCCGATGCAAACGACACCATATGCTTGTGTGCAACACTCAGGTTTTTAAGGGGTGTTTGCGGGTCAACCGGCACATCAAGATATTCCAGCAATTGCCGGGCGCGTTTGCGCATCAAGGGCCAATCCAGCATCCCCAGCCAGTTGCGGTCCTGATTGTTGATAAAAATGTTTTCAGTGACGCTAAGCTCATCGAACATCACCGCTTCCTGATGAATGGCGGAAATGCCCGATTTTACGGCATCGGTGGCGGCATGAAATTCAACCACAGTGTCACCCACCCGTATTTCGCCGCCGTCCGGGGTGTAAATACCGGTTAAAACCTTAACCAGCGTGGATTTTCCAGCACCGTTTTCCCCAATCAGCGCTGTGACCTGGCCGGGAAACAGTTGCAGGCCAACACCGTCCAGTGCCTTAACCCCGGGAAAGGTCTTGGAAACGTTTTTAAGTTCTAAAACAGGCGTGTCCATGAAACGGACCCTTGTCGCTGTCACTATCGAAAAATGTGGAAATGGTGCGTGTGGCGCAGTTGTGCCGTTGGCTGTGTCTGCGCGATATATGTTTACGCCACCAAAAACCGTTGCAGGAAAAAATGGAAACCGGCACAGGGAGGCAAAAACCGGTTTCCATCAACCCTTGCGGGATCAGAAAATTTTGGCGAATTTTTCAACATTGCTGGCGTCGTAAACAAACGGTTCCGACATGGCGCCATCACCATTTTCGTCAAACGAAATAGTCCCCATACGACCCGCTTCAATCTTCGAATTCGGGCCACCTTGGGCACCGGTTGCCAGTTTGTAGGAAATCATCATGGCGCTGTAACCCAAATCAATCGGGTTCCAGATGGCAAAACTTTTCACCGATCCTTTTTCAACATGACCCGCCAGTTCAGATGGCAACCCAAGGCCGGTGACAAATACTTTGCCCACCATGTTCTGGTCTTCAACCGCTTGCGCGGCGGCGACAATACCCACCGATGTCGGGGCAACAATTGCTTTAAGGTCCGGGTATTTTTTCAAAAGGGCGACGGTTTCGCGATAGCTTTTATCGGCCAAATCATCGCCGTAAACGGTATCAACCAGCTTTAAACCGCTATAATCGGGCAGGGCCTTTTTCATCTCGCCAATCCAGATATTCTGGTTGGTTGATGTTGGTGTTGCGCTCAGAATGGCGATGTCACCGCCGCCATCACCTACAACATCGGCGGCCAGTTTAACGCAGGTTTTACCGATAAGTTCATTATTGGACGGGTTAAGATGCACAATGCGGGCATCCTGGGCCACGCCACTATCCCACGAAATAACCTTGATGCCACGTTGCATGGCGCGCTTCAAAATCGGGGCCAGTGCGTTGGGGTCATTGGCTGATACGGCAATGGCATCCACATGCTGGGCCATCAGGGCATTGATGCTTTCAATCTGGCCTTCTGCCGTGGTCGATGTCGGGCCGGTATAAATAACCTCGGCATTGCCAACTTCCTTGGCGGCTTCCATTGCGCCATCGCGCGCGGCTTCAAAAAAACCGTTTCCCAGCGATTTCACCACCAGGCCAACACGAATGTTATCTGCCGCCTGGGCCGATACGGTTGCCAGGCCAAAAACAAGGGCAGCAGCCGCCAAAAGGGACTTCCTGAATTTCATAGCGTTTCCTCCATGATATGATGTTTGTTTTCATTATCCGGCGTCACGCACAGGCTCTGGCGGCCCTTATGTTATGCGCTTGCCGTTTCTTCCGTGGCGTCTTCTTCACACTCCGCAATCACAACATTCACACCCGCCTTATCCAGCATTGTGCGATCTTCGTCGCGAATGCCATCATCGGTAATCAGGGTGTCAATGCGGTCCAGCCGGCACAAAAACATGTTGCTGCGCTGGCTGAATTTCGAACTGTCAATCATCACCACCAGCTTTTCGGCCTGCTCGATCAGGCGTTGCTCGGACTGAATGATTAACGGGTCACTTTCCATAAGCCCCATCGCGTTGATCCCCTGTGCGCCGACAAAGGCCTTGGACGCATAAAAATTGTGGATCACATCGCTTTCAAACGGGCTTAAAATAATATTCTGCTCGCGGTAAATGGTGCCGCCGGGCAGCACAACATTGTTTTCGCTATGCTTGATCAAAAATTCGGCCAGCAAAAACGAATTGGTCAAAATCTGCATTTTGCGCGATTTTAACAAAGGCGCCATTTGATAGGTCGTTGATCCACCGTGGATCACAATGGAATCACCAGCACTGCACATCTCAACCGCTTTGGCGGCAATGGCCGATTTTTGCATCACCTTCATGGTTTTGCTGACAAAAAACGGACGTCCCAGAAGCGACTGGTTCGATACCGGATGCAAGGCTTCCGCCCCCCCGCGAATACGGCGCAGCTTGCCATCCTGATCAAGCGCATTGATATCCCGGCGGATGGTTGCCTCGGACACATCAAGCATATCGACAAGCTGCGTCACGGTAACTACCGGGCGCTCGCCAACTGCGCGCAAAATCAATCTGTGTCGTTCACGTTCGTGCATTCTGTCTCTCCATTTGCCAGATATCCGTGCAAAATCTGTCATTGTCAATCGTAAAATTGTCACAATCCGTCATATTGCGGTGCAATATTGAAAGTTTATGATTGTTATTGATTGACTGTGATCGGAAACGGCGTTAGGCATTTTAAAAAATCGGCTGGCATTTAACGTTGGCCCTCATGGTGTAACGTCCAAACAACAGGTTATCAGGTCATGGCTTCTGTTTCGTCTGATGTGCTTCTTCCGAATAAATGGGATGCCGCCCACGCGGCGAAACTAAGCGAACCCGAACGGCTTTTATACCGTTCCAATCTATTGGGTTCTGATTTGAGAATTACCAACTTTGGCGGCGGAAATACATCGGCAAAGGTCTTTCAAAAAGACCCGCTTACCGGGGCCGAGGTCGAAGTATTATGGGTCAAAGGTTCAGGCGGCGATGTTGGCAGCATGAAACTGGACGGTTTTTCGACCCTGTATATGGAAAAACTGCGTGCGTTAAAGGGTATTTATCGCGGACCGGACTATGAAGACGAAATGGTCGGCTATCTGCCTTATTGCATGTTTAACCTGAACCCCCGTGCTGCAAGCATTGATACCCCGCTTCATGCCTATATCAATAAACCCCATGTGGACCATATGCACCCCGATGCGGTTATTGCCATAGCCGCATCCAAGGACAGCAAGGCCATAACGCAAGAAGTTTTTGGCAGCGATATTGGCTGGTTACCGTGGAAGCGCCCCGGTTATGAACTGGGCCTGATGCTGGAAAAATTCTTTACCGATAACCCCGATACCAAGGGTGTTGTTCTTGAATCGCACGGCCTGTTTACCTGGGGTGACAGTGCGGAGGAATGCTATACCACCACCATCAACATCATTAACAAGGCCATTGCCTGGTTTGCGACCAAAACTGACGGGGTAACGGTGTTTGGCGGGGCAAAACATCAAAGTCTGGACGCCTCACAGCGCCGCGCCATTGCCTCAACCTTGATGCCTCGTATTCGCAGCTTCATTGATCGTGATGAACGTAAAATCGGCCATTTCAATGATGATCCGGCGGTGCTGGAATTCGTTAATTCGCAAAAACTCAAAGACCTGGCCGCCCTTGGCACATCCTGCCCGGACCACTTCCTGCGCACCAAAATTCGTCCGATCATCATTGATCTGGACCCGGCCCAGCCCGATGTGGACGGCATTATCGCCGGTCTGTCCGATGCCTTTGCTGCCTATCGCGAAGATTACAAAGGCTATTATGACCGCTGCAAACGCCCCAACAGCCCGGCGATGCGCGACCCCAACCCGGTTATTTATCTGATCCCCGGTGTGGGTATGCTGTCCTTTGCCAGGGATAAGGCAACGGCGCGCATTGCCGGTGAATTTTATATCAACGCCATTAATGTCATGCGCGGTGCCGATACCGTCAGCACCTATATGGGGCTGGACGAACAGGAAGCCTTCGACATTGAATACTGGTTGTTAGAAGAAGCCAAATTGCAACGCATGCCCAAACCCAAAAGCCTGGCCGGGCAGGTTGCCGTGGTTACTGGCGGGGCAGGCGGTATTGGCCGGGCCACCTGTGCACGGTTATTACGCGAAGGGGCCTGTGTTGTGGCCTGCGATATTGATGCCGAAGGCCTTGAAACGGCGGTTTCCGACCTGCAAGCGGCCTTTGGCAAAGATGTGGTGCGTGGCCTTCCGGTAAATGTAACCGACGAACAATCGGTGATTAAGCTGATGCACGATAGCTGCGCGGAATTTGGCGGTATTGATATACTGGTTTCCAATGCCGGTATTTCATCGGCCGCCCCGATTGATGAAACATCGCTCGCGGTGTGGCAGCGCAATATGGATATTCTGTCGACCGGGTATTTTCTGGTATCGCGCGAAGCCTTCAAAATCATGAAATTACAGGACCGCGCTGCCAGCATGGTGTTTGTTGCCAGCAAAAACGGTTTGGTGGCGTCGCCCGGTGCATCGGCCTATTGTACGGCAAAGGCATCGGAAATTCATCTGGCCCGCTGTTTGGCGCTGGAAGGTGCGCCTTATGGTATTCGTGTTAACGTTGTTAACCCTGATGCCGTTTTGCGCGGGTCCAAAATCTGGACGGGCGAATGGCGCGAACAGCGTGCCAAAGCCTATGATATGGAACCCGATCAACTTGAAGAACATTATCGCAAGCGCAGCATGTTAAAGCTTAACGTTCTGCCCGAAGATATTGCCGAAGCTATCTATTTTCTGGCATCTGACATGGCGGCAAAATCAACCGGTAATATCCTCAATGTCGATGCCGGGCACGCCCCGTCCTTTGCGCGCTAACCCATATAATGGCCCAAAAAAGATAATAACGGGCCGGGGAGGAAACCAGAAATGGCCGACAAACAGATCGATCCGGCATTAATCGCCGATCATAATCAAAACGCCCTTGCCGATATGCAGGCGGATTACGATGCATTGGGGGCAAAACTCGCCCGCCAGAATGTTGATATTGAACAGCTTACCCAAAAGGCGGTTGATTTCGGCGTTGCTATCCCGTCATGGGGTGTGGGCACCGGCGGCACGCGCTTTGCCCGTTTTCCCGGCCTTGGCGAACCCCGCAATATTTACGAAAAACTCGCCGACTGCGCGGTCATTGCCCAATTGTCTCAGGCAACCCCAACCGTATCGTTACATATCCCGTGGGATAAGCCCGATGACCCGGCGGAGCTTCGCGAAACGGCGGCATCGTGGGGCCTTGGTATTGACGCCATGAACTCCAATACCTTTCAGGACCACGACGATATGCCGTTATCGTTCAAATATGGCAGTCTCTCGCACGCCGATGAAGCGGTGCGTGAACAGGCGATTGCCCATAATATCGACTGCATTGAAATCGGCCAAAAGCTGGGATCAAAGGCGCTGACGGTCTGGATCGGGGATGGCACCAATTTCCCCGGGCAGCAAAGTTTCACCCGCAGTTTTGAACGTTACCTTGATGCGATGAAAAAGGTCTACGCGGCCTTGCCTGATGACTGGCGGGTTTTCATTGAATATAAAATTTACGAACCGGCCTTTTATTCCACCGTTATTCAGGATTGGGGCAGCAATTACCTGGCGGCAAAGGAACTGGGCGACAAGGCCCAATGCCTGGTGGATCTGGGCCATCATGCGCCCGGCGTAAATATTGAAATGATCGTCGCGCGCCTGTTTCAGTTTGGCAAACTGGGTGGTTTTCATTTTAACGACAGTAAATATGGCGATGACGACCTTGATCCAGGCTCTATCAACCCGTATCAGCTGTTCTTGGTGTTTAACGAACTGGTCGACGCCGAACTTTCAAATCCGTCCGGCTTTAACCCCGCCTATATGCTCGACCAATCCCACAACGTCACCGACCCGATCGAAAGCCTTATCTCCAGTGCGGTTGAAGTCCAACGTGCCTATATTCAGGCATTGCTGGTGGACCGCGCCAAACTGGCCGACTATCAGGACGCTAACGATGTAATGATGGCAAACCGCACCCTGAAATCCGCCTATATCACCGATGTATCGCCCATTCTGGCAATGGCGCGGCATCGTGCAGGCGGCCCGATTGACCCCGTTGCCACGTACCGCGCGATAGGCTACCGCGAACAGGTTGGGAAACAACGCCCGGCGGTAAAAGGCAGTGGTGGCGGAATCGTCTAGTTCTGCTTGCGCGGGAATTTTGAATAATCACGCGCATAAAGCCCCGACCTTTTGCGGGTCGGGGAATGCCTTGTCGCGGCTGGTACTGCATGGCTCATCACTGGCATTTGGGGCCGTTCATGAAGGTTGTTGGTTCTCAACGCGCGAGCCATCCTCCATCGACGGGTAAAATTGCCCCGTGTACAAATCGGGCCGCATCGCTGGCCAGAAACACGACGGGACCGGCCAGGTCATCGGCAGCCCCCCATCGCTGTGCGGGGACACGGGCCATAAGCTCGCGGGTGCGTTGTTCGTCTTCACGCAGGGCGCGGGTATTGTCGGTTTCAATATATCCCGGCGCAATTGCGTTAACATTGACCCCGTATGCCGCCCATTCATTGGCCAGCGACCGCACCATCTGGGTAATTGCCCCTTTGCTGGCAGCATAGCCTGGCACATTGATTCCCCCCTGAAAGGACAATACCGAGGCAACAAATATAATCTTGCCCGCGCCGCGCCGGACCATTTCCCGGCCAAAATCACGGCTCAGGATAAAGGGTGCATCAAGGTTAACCGCCATAACGTCATCCCAGTCCTGATCGGAATGCGCTATTGCCGGGTTTCGTCGGATGATGCCTGCATTATTAACCAGAATATCAACGGGTCGCTTTGTTTCGGCAACGGTTTTAACAAAGGCATGGATCGATTTTCGCACACCAAGATCGCACTGGTAAGCATCAAATTTGCGCCCGGCCTGACGGACCAGATCGCCTGTTTTTCCTCCGTCAGGTTCCAGATTGCTTGAAACACCAATAATGTCGGCACCGGCATGTGCCAGCCCCACGGCAATCGCCGCGCCGATACCGCGATTACACCCTGTCACCAGTGCTGTTTTGCCCGATAAATCAAACGATACCATTTCCGTTTTGCTCATTTTCAAAGGTCCGTCAGGGTGCCAAGGGCGCGCTCGGCGGCAAAGGCAATGGTTTCAGACAGGGTCGGGTGGGCATGAATGGTCAATGCGATATCCTCGAGTGTCGCCCCCATTTCAATCGCCAGAACCAGTTCTCCGATTAGCTCGCCCGCATTGGCGCCCACAATACAGGCCCCAAGAACCCGGTTGGTTTGCGGACAATAAACCAGTTTTGTGAGGCCATCATTGCCGTTAGATGCCAGATTGCGTCCACTTGCTGCCCACGGAAAACTCGTTGTTTTATGCGCAATATCCTGATCTTTTGCCTGTTGCTGGCCTATACCGACCCATGCAAGTTCCGGGTCGGTATAGACCACAGAAGGGACCAGATTTTCCGCCATCGCTGCCGCGTGTTGGCAGGCGGTTTCCGCAGCAACCTTGCCCTGATGCGTTGCACGATGTGCCAGCATCGGTGCGCCGGTGACATCGCCAATGGCATAAATACCAGCCTGTCCCGTGCGACACTGTGCATCAACATCAATTTCACCCCGGTCACTAACCCTAATCCCGACCGCTTCGCATGCAATTTTGTCGCCATTGGCAATCCGGCCAACGGCCTGAATAACGGCATCGGCTGTTATCGTGCCGTCAAACCCGCCGGTACAAACCAGCGAAATATGTGATTTTTCGACATTAACCTCGCAAACACGGGTAGTGGTTTGGACGGTGCATCCGTGCTCTTGCAAGGCTTTATGCAATATCCTGACAGCATCCCGGTCAGCCCCGGGAATAATCTGTTCTCCCAGTTCAATGATGGTGACATCACTGCCCAGTGCCGAATATACCGTCGCCATTTCCAGACCGATGATCCCGCCACCGACAATCGCCAATCGGTTCGGAATGGTGGGTAATGCCAGTGCTTTGGTTGAATCCATGATACGGTTGTCCTCGGGCCAACCGGGTAATTTTACCGGGCGGGACCCGACGGCGATCACGGCATCCTTGAAATGAATGTCGATTTCCCTGTCGCCGTCTCTACTGGTCACACGCACCTGATTGGGGCCGGTAAACTGTGCGGTGCCTTGTACTGTTTTTACGTGGCGTTTGCGGGCAAGCTGGCCAAGGCCCCCGGTCAACTGCCTGACCACACTGTCTTTTCGGTCCCGCAACTTTGCAAGGTCCAGCCGGGGCGGTGTAAACGCAACGCCCCAATCTGCCATCGCTCTGCTTTCACGAATGATTTGTGCCACATGCAATAATGCTTTTGACGGGATACAACCTTCATTCAGGCACACGCCCCCCAATTGCGGTCGCGGGTCAATCAGCAAGACGTCGCGCCCCAAATCGGCCGCACGAAATGCGCAGGCATAGCCGCCCGGGCCCGCCCCCAGAACAACGAAATCAGCCTGTTGTGTTTTTGCCATTATTTCGCGTCCCTTTTATAAAATCAGGCGGCGTGGGTCAGCCAGCAAGGCGGCGTAACGCGTGACAAACCGGGCAGCATCAGCACCATTTATAACCCTGTGATCATAGCTAAGGTCGATCGGGCACATCATTGTCGGGATAAATTCCGTGCCATTCCAGATGGGTTCCATTCGTGCCCGTGTCAGTCCGACAATGGCAACTTCTGGCGGGTTGACCATTGGTGTAAAGGCACGCCCGCCAATACCACCAAGGTTGCTGATCGAAATCGATGCCCCACCCATTTCGTCGGGCCGTATCTTGCGGGCCTGCGCACGGGTTGCCAGATCGGAAATTTCACGGGCAAGATGCCAAAGTCCCTTTTTGTCGGCATCGCGAATAACCGGCACCATCAGGCCATACGGTGTATCAACGGCAATGCCGATATGGACATAGTTCTTGAACCACAGCGTTTTACCATCGGTTGACAGGGACGCATTAAACCGTGGAAACGCCGCTAATAACCGGGCCAGGGTGACAACATGAAAGGCAAGGGACGTCAGTTTGACACCCCGTTTTATCGCATCGCCCCGCAACGATTTCCTGAAATTCTCGATCGCACCGATATCGGCGCAGTCATGGTGGGTGACCGCCGGAATAACGGTTTGCGCCGCGCCAAGGTTTTCTGCCGTAACCTGGGCAAACCGCGATGTTGCGTTCCCTTGCACCGGCCCAAACATGCTGTGATCAATGTCCCATGCCGTTCGGCTGGCTTTTGGGGGCGGGTTTGTCCGGGGACCGCTTTCATGCATCAGGTGATTTTCGATGTCGGCGCGCACTAACTGGCTGCGCCCAAGTTCGCGGGCAAGATGATCAATATCGACATTGTTTTCGCGGGCAAACTGGCGTACCGCAGGACTGGAAATCTGATAGGTCATAACAAATCCCTTGCTTACCAGGTTGCCGAAATATACTGGGTTTCCATGAATTCCAGCATGCCTTCATGCCCGCCCTCACGGCCCAGACCTGACTGTTTAACACCACCAAACGGGGCTGCCGGGTCCGAAACAAGGCCACGGTTTAAACCGACCATGCCAAATTCCAGTTTTTCACAAACCTGAAGCCCGCGTTTCATATTTTCCGTAAAAACATAGGCCACCAGCCCGTATTCGGTGTCATTGGCGCGCGCCACAATGTCGTCACCATCAGAAAATGTTTGAAGGGCAGCAACCGGGCCAAATATTTCATCGTGCAGGCACAGGGCATCATCAGAGACGTCAGTCAGCACGGTTGGCGGGTAAAAATAACCTTTTCCACTGGGTACTTTTCCGCCGAGGTGCAGTTTCGCCCCTCGTGCGATGGCATCATTCACCAGGTTAACAACCTTGTTGCGGGTATCGGCATTAACCAGCGGGCCAACGTCAATTCCGTCATCCAGGCCGTTACCGACTTTTAGCTGTTTCATGGCGGAGCTGAATTTTTCGGTAAAGATACCGGCGATTTTTTCATGCACGTAAATGCGGTTTGCCGCTGTGCAGGCTTCGCCAAGATTGCGCATTTTTGCCAGCATCGCACCTTCAACGGCAAGGTCGATATCGGCATCGTCAAACACGATAAATGGCGCATTCCCGCCAAGCTCCATCGCTGGTTTTAAGACCTGATCGGCGGCACTGTGTAACAGCTTGCGCCCCACACCGGTTGAGCCGGTAAAGGATACAACCCGTACCCGTCGATCATGTAACATCGCATCGACAACCGCGCCCGATGACCGCGATGGCAAAACATTGACTACGCCGGGTGGAACACCGGCTTCTTCCAAAAGCGGCATCAAAGCCAGCATCGTCAACGGGGTTTCCGATGCAGGTTTGACAATCACCGGGCACCCGGCGGCAAGGGCCGGCGCGATTTTGCGGGTTCCCATTGCTGCCGGGTAGTTCCACGGTGTTACCAGAACGGCGATGCCTGCCGGTTTATGATGCACCAAAATACGCGCGCCCGATGATGGAGCACGCGTTATCATGCCATCGGCACGAACGGCTTCCTCTGCAAACCAGCGGAAAAATTCGGCGGCATAAGTGGCCTCGCCTACGGCGTCCGCGCGGGCCTTGCCATTTTCCTTTGTAATCAATCGGGCAAATTCGTCACGGCGCGCTGTCATCAATTCAAACGCACGACGCAAAATTTCGCTGCGTTCGCGCGGTGTGCGTCCGGCCCAGTCGGCAAAGGCCGCATCAGCGGCGTCGATGCAGGCAATGGCATCTTCAACAGTTCCCGATGCCACACTGGCCAGAACACTTTCATCTGCCGGGTTGATAACGTCAAACCGCTCATCGTTTGATCCGGCTTGCCAGTGGCCGTTGATGTAAAGGTCAGTATATTTCATGGTCTTGGTCCTTTCGCGATCACAACAGGTGCCGCAATGGATTTTCGGCCCGTGCGGCCAGCTCATCAAGAAAGTCAATGGCTGTTTCGGGGGCAAAAACCGAGGGGTCAAAATCAAGACTAAGCTGCAAGGCGTTGCCGTTTAGCGACTTGCTGATTGTCAAGCAGGCGTTTTCGTCCGGGGGTGCGCCATTGCTGATGCGCACGCCGCGCAGGCGTGTGCCCATCAAATTCTGCAAGGTCAGATCGGGCGTCGCCGTATTGTTTTCCGCCTGGATGGCCGATAGCGCCATTTGATCAGGATTGACATAACAATTGCCATTTTGGGCGATCGTTACAGGTGCCGTGTGGCCCAGCCCCTGTACCTGGCGCAAGCTCCCGGCGGCAAAGGCCAACCAAAGGGATGTTGCGATAAAATTTTCGATTTCACCCGAGGCCCAATCAACAAACTCGTCAAATGCTCCAATGGGAACCTCTGCCGCGATGGTTACCTGTTGGGCATGTACCGATTCTGCGACTTGCGGTAAAATCCGGTCAAGGTCGGCAACATGGAAAGGTTGCTTTAAACCTTGTTTGATCGCGGACCGCAGATCAATGCCGCGTTCACGGGCCAAACGTTTCGCCTTTGGCGATGCCAGAATACGGTCCGGTTGTTCCTGCTGGTCCATACAGGCTGGTTGCGAGCGTGAAGAAGTGTTTGGCGTCGCTGTCATTGCCGACTTTTCCACTTCATTGTCGGTTTGACCCGTAACCGCGGATGACCGCCCACTGGCGTCTTTTTTCAGTTCTGGTATCGCGGTCGGGGCCGGGGCGGGTGTTGTGGCTTGGACCCCGTCATTCGTTTCGGTGATGATGGCAATAACGGTTCCCACCGGCACGTCATCTCCTTGGCTGGCATGGATGGCGGCGACAAAGCCGTCATGCCCGGCTTCGACCTCCATCGTTGCCTTGTCTGTTTCGACTTCCATCAGGATGTCGGTCGCCTTAACCGCATCACCGGTTTTTTTGTGCCACGCAACAATCAGGCCGGTATCTTGCGCCATACCCAATGCGGGCATGATGATGTCATGCGGCATTGGCCTTATCCCCTCTGACAATGGCGCGCGCCCGGTCTGCTACCCCTTTAGCCGTTGGTACGGTCAGATCTTCCAGCGCAGGTGAAAACGGGACGGGCACATCCATTGCGCCCATACGCAGCACCGGCGCATCCAGGTAATAAAACGCCTTTTCGGCAATGCGACTGGCAATCTCTGCGGTGATACCATAACTTTGGTGTCCCTCATCAATCACGATGGCGCGGCTGGTCTTGCGAACGGATGCCAGAATGGTTTCTTCGTCCAGGGGAACAATGGTGCGCGGATCAATCACTTCGGCAGATATGCCCTCATCAGCCAGAATTTCAGCAGCCTTAACGGCCACCTGGACCATTGACGATGTTGCGACAAGGGTCACATCACTGCCCTGGCGCAGGATGTTCGCTTTGCCAAATTCAATCAGATATTCATCTTCCGGCACTTCGGCTTTGTCCTGGTACATCAGTTTGTCTTCAAAAATGACGACCGGGTTATTGTCACGAATAGCCGTTTTCATCAGGCCCTTGGCTTCATATGCCGATGACGGTAACGCCACTTTTAAACCGGGAATATGGGCAACCAGCGCATGAAGCGATTGTGAATGCTGTGCCGCTGACCGGCGTGTTGCCCCCAGATTGGTACGTAATACCATCGGCACATTCAGTTTCCCCCCCGACATGTAATGGGTTTTGGCAGCCTGATTACATAACTGGTCCATCACCAGGAACAGAAAATCACCAAACATCAGATCAACAATCGGGCGCGATCCTGTCATGGCAGCCCCAACGGCCATGCCGACAAACCCGGGTTCTGAAATTGGCGTATCAATGATGCGGCCTGTACCAAATTCCTCAACAAGGCCGGATAATACTTTGAAAGGTGTTCCGGCTTCGGCGACGTCCTCGCCCATCAGAAAAACGGTTTCATCGCGCCGCATTTCTTCGGCGATGGCTTCGTTCACTGCCTGCGATAGTGTAATTTTTCGCATCAGTTCCTCCTCACGCACTGTGGGCGTAGACATGCATGTCCACTTCGGATATTGCGGGATAGGGTGCTGCCAGCGCATAATCGACGGCGGCTTTGGCATCTTTGGCGATTTCATCACGGATCGCGTCAAGCTCGTCGGGGCTGACCAGTTTTTCCTGCGTGAGCCACGCGCCAAAATTCGTGATGGGATCACGGTTATCGCGCCAGTCTGCTTCTTCTTCCTTGCTGCGGTAATAGGTACGGTTAATATCGCCCACATGATGCCCGTGATACCGATAGGTATTTAGCTGCACAAAAAACGGCCCCTGTCCGGCGCGACATTTCGCCACCAGGTCCTGTGTCAGCTTGTTCACGGCCAATACGTCCTGCCCGTCGACTTCAAAGGCATCGATGCCAAAGGCTTGCGCGCGTGCGCAAAGTGCCCCGGCAGCCATTTCCTCGACCTTGGTGTATTCCCCGTATAAATTGTTTTCACAGGCATAAATGATAGGCAGTTTCCAAAGGGCCGCCATATTCATGACTTCGTAAAGTACGCCCTGTCCCAATGCACCATCGCCAAAAAAGCACACCGTAACGGCGTCTGTGCCCAGTTGTCGTGCCGACAGGGCGGCACCCGTGGCAATACCGGCGCTGCCGCCAACAATGGCGTTGGCGCCAAGGTTGCCGTTTGTCTGGTCGGCAATATGCATCGAACCACCTTTGCCACGGCAATATCCTTCTTCCTTGCCCAGCAATTCGCAGAACATCGGTTTAAATTCAGCACCTTTTGCGACACAGTGCCCGTGCCCGCGATGGGTGGATGTAATATGATCAGTGGTTTGCAATGCTTCACAAATGCCAACGGCCACGGCTTCCTGCCCCGAATACATGTGGGTCAGTCCCGGCATTTTTGCCGACAGATAAAGCTGATTGGCATTGTCCTCGAAGGCGCGAATGCGGGCCATCTGGCGATACATTCGCAAATAGGCGTCGCTATTTTTCTTTTTGGCCGGGCTCATGGCCGTGACCTCCCTGATGATGTCGCAGATAACGGGCATCGGCGAAATTACGCGCCGATGCCCCGCTAAGCTGGCCTTAGTAACGGTTGGCAATCGGCAGTTCTTCTGCCGGGAACAGGCTGATCACTTCGCAACCCTTGTCGGTTACGACGACCTCTTCCTCGATACGTGCCGCTGAATATCCGTCGGTTGCCGGGCAATAGGTCTCAAGTGCGAAAACCATTCCCGTTTCGATCACCATCGGGTTATCCAGGCTAACGGCGCGCGAAATGATCGGGCGTTCATGCAGGGCAAGTCCCAGGCCATGCCCGAACTGCAAACCAAAGGCCGACAATTCGTCGGGGAAGCCAAATTCCTCACATTTGGGAAAGGCGCTGGCCACTATATCGGTGGTAACGCCGGGCTTGATCAGGGAAATGGCATGGTCCAGCCAGTCGCGACATTTGACATATGCATCGACCTGACAGGGCGTTGAGCGGCCAATATTGAAGGTGCGGTAGTAACAGGTGCGATACCCCTGATAACTTTGCAAAATATCAAAGAAAGCCTGATCGCCGGGGCGAAACAGCCGGTCGGTGAAATTATGCGGGTGCGGGTTGCAACGTTCACCCGAAATGGCATTGATCGCTTCAACGTCATCCGACCCCATTTCGTAAAGCATCTTGTTTGACATCGCGACGATGTCGGCTTCGCGCACACCGGGTTTCAATTCTTCCCAGATCATATGGTAAACGCCATCCACCATCGCTGCTGCCTGGTTCAGAAGCTGGATTTCGTCAACATTCTTGATTTCACGGGCGCTCAGCATGATCTGCTGGCCGTCAACAACCTTGAGCCCCGCTTCCTGCAAGGCAAAAAACATGGCTGTTTCGGCGTAATCGACGCCAACCGGCATATTGGCAACGCCAGCCTTTTTCAGCAGGCCATATATTTCCTCGGCATACCGTTTCATCAGCCCGAAGGATGGCGGGATGGTGCCGCGCATGCCAACCACACCGGCCCGGCAGCGGTCCGGGTCCAGCCAGTCACAATATTCACGGTGATGCACGGCAGCCGAGCCGAAATCCCAGACATAGGGTTCTTCATCGCCCGCCAACAGGGCAAACCGACACATTTTATCGCGTTCCCATTCGCCGATTTTGGTGCCGGTAATGTAACGGATGTTATTGACATCAAAGGTCAAAAGTGCGCCGCAGCCCGACTGTTTCAAGGCGCCCTTGGTGCGGCTCAGGCGGTAGCGGCGCAAACGGTCGTGGTCAACGCGGCGTTCAAAATCAACGGCGGTGTGCCCCATCGCCGGAATATGCCGATCCCACCGCCAGTTCGGATCAATGTCGCCGGGTTGCAAAATGCGCGGGTTTAATGCTGAGGTGTTCATAATAGTCTCCTGTTCGCCGCCCGGGGAACGGGCGTCGTGGCAGTTTGGTTCACAAAAGGAGAAAGGGTTTGGAAGGGCCGGTCAGCCGGTCATTGCATGACCATGCCGCCATCAACCATAAACAGCTGGCCGGTCATGTAATCGGATTCATGGCTGGCAAGGAATGCCGCCGACCCAATGACATCTTCGGGGTAGGAATACCGCTTCATCAGGATCATGTTTTGAGCCAGTTCATCCATCGACTGGCCTTCTTTTTCAAACTTGCCAATCGCGACCAGATCCTTGTCCAACTGCTCCCACAGTTCGGTACGCACAACGCCCGGGCCATATCCGTTAACGGTGATGTTGTGTGCGCTCAGGGCCTTTGCGCCGCCATTGATCATGGCAAGGACGGCATGCTTGGAACAGGCATAAGGCACCACATCGTCAAATGCCTGCCGCGACAGGATTGATCCGACATTGATGATTTTATAGGGGCCGTTTTCCTTGCCCTGTTTGATCATCTGCTTGGCGGCTTCCTGCATGCCAATCAACACACCCAGTGCATTGACATTGATGATCTGCTGAAAATTTTCTTCGGTAATGTCTAAAAACATCATCGGTTTGTTGATACCGGCATTGTTCAGCATGACATTGATGGACCCGAATGCCGCGACCGTTGCGGCAACGGCGGCTGCCATCTGGTCGCGTTTTGTCACATCAAGGGTCACGGCAATGGCTTCGCCGCCAGCATCATTGATGCGTTTGGCAACGTCCTGACACCCCGCCAGGTTGATATCGCCAAGGCATACCCTCGCACCCTGGGCGGCATAATATTCGCCGATTGCGGCTCCCATGCCTTGGGCGCCGCCGGTGATTAAAACGGTTTTTCCTTTAAGACGGGTTTTATCCATGATGTTTCCTCCTAGGTGAGTGTCCCGGCCTGTTTCATAATTTTGTCGACACGATTTTGTGCCTGGGCCAGGGCTTGTTTTGGCGGGATGAGGCCACGCAACATATCGTGGAACTCCTCGCCGCAGATTTGAATAACGGTTGAGATTTGTGGAACCGGCGGGCGTGGCCAGAATTGCAGTTCGTCGCGCCACGACATTTTGTCCACGGCTTCAAACAGGGGTGACAAACGCCGGACTTCCGGGTCCGCCCCGACGGAATAGCGCGGCACGGTCCGGCTGCCGTTCTGGACGTAAAGTTTCTGCGCCTCTGCCGATGTAAATACGGCAAGGGCCTTGGCGGCTGCCGCGCGCCTTTCTGGGGGCAGGTTGGCCGGAATGCCCAGAACATATCCGCCAACCGGCGCAATTGGTGCCGCGCCCGGGCCTGCCGGGTGAGGGAGATAACCGGTATTGCCATTGGCAGGCGATGCCGGGTCCAGCTCAAAATAAGGTGCCAGCAATGTATAACCATAGGCCATGGCAACGCTGCCGCTGGCATAGGGGCGAATGCGCTCGTACCACGACATGGATAAAATGTCGGGCGGGGAAAACTGCATTAAGGCCAGCAAATATTCTGCGACATCGCGCCCGGCATCGGTATCAATGGTGGGGCGCAGGGCTTCACCGTCAAGGTTGTCGGCATCAAAACCACCGGCAATTTTGTTCAGATTGAATATCGGCTGTCCAAAATCTCCGCAGGTCATAATAAAGGTATGACCAAGGGCGGTTCCCCGTGCTGCATTCCACGCAATACCATACCGGCCGTGTTGCGGGTCGTGCATCTGTTTGGCGGCGTGTAAAACCTCGTCGGTTGTCTGCGGGGCTTCCAGTCCGGCTTCGGCAAACAGGTCGCGGCGATAAAAAAACAGTTCCGGTGTCGTTTGACTGGGAATGCCATAGGGTCGGCCACCATAATGGGCCGCGCGCCAGCCTGCGGTATGAAAATCACTGGGGTCAAAGCTGTTGATGTCAACAACCTCGTCAAGCGGCAGCAAAACGTTTTTCTGGGCAAATTCGCCAATCCACGGCAGGTCAACCGCGATCATGTCATAGCGGCTGACACGGCGTTCGGCATTGCGCAATGTTTCGGCATGCAGGCGGTCAATGGAAAAGGCACGTTGGTGAATATCACCCCCAATGACCTGCTCAAACTGCCGTTTTAACGACCCCATAACCATAAATGTCGGATCCGCATGAACCAGAATACGCAATCCGCCCGCAAGTTTAAGGGGTTCTGCGAGAACCTGTGGCGGCTGAATGATGTGGCTATTGATGTACGATCCACCAAAATAATAGTCCCGATCTTCTGTTGTCTGGACCCCCGCACCGAATGTTCGCTCAACAAGCCTGCGTAACCGGCTGCAATAGCTGGCCCAGTTTTCAATCAGCCGGGCGGCGGGATGCAGGGAAAAACTTTTCCCGGTCGCGGTCCGGGGGCGTCTTTCAACCAGGCCTGATGCCATCATCTCGTCCAGCCGCCGTTTGGCGGTCGCATAGGGAACACCCGCCGCAGCAACAAGCGACGTTGCCGTAACCGGCTTGGCTTCCAGATGTTGACGAATAAGGTGCATGGCCATTTTCAAATGCGGGTCCGGTGTTGAAAGTTCAAAGGCAGCTTCAATTTCGGTAGCGTAGTCTTCAAAAAATTCGATATAGCCCAGCATCTCGGAACGGATCACGGGTTCCGTTGGTAAATCCTGCCGAGCTGTGGTTGGGTGGCTCTGGTTGGCGCTGGTCATGGTTAATGCAATATTGCCCTGTGTGATTGCCGCCCAGTTGATAGTGCGTTCCGACTTGCGCATGCCGCGCCTCCATTGAAAATGTCCAGAATGGCAAGCAGACTACAGGGAAAAAATGTCCGTAATGGATATTAAAATATCCATTACGGATAAATTTGACCGGTTTCTGATTTTGAATAATGTAATTATGCGGCTGACGTTACGTGAAGCGGGGCGTTGCCCGGATCGCATTTTGCAGACGCAAGGTGGGCCGGAACAAAATCACAATCAAAAACTGCTTCAATTCAGTCGGGAGGAATTCAAATGACCAAGATGATCCAGAAATCTGTTGCCGCAGGTGTTGTTGCCTCGGGACTTGCCCTTGCAGGTGGCGCACAGGCCGAAACCATGACAATTGGCATCACGCAAAATAACGTCGGCGTTGACAGCTATCAGACCACTTATGAAAAAGCCTTCATCGAGGCGGCATCAAAAAATCCTGATGTCAAAACGATTGTCCTTGATGCGGGCGGCGACGTTGCCCGCCAGATTGCCCAGATGCAGGATCTGATCCAGCAGCAGGTTGACGCCATCATTATCTGGCCAACCAACGGCAAGGCCGTTGTGCCCGCCGTGCGCAAGGCCAATCAGGCGCATATTCCCGTTATTGTTACCAATTCGAATATCGCAAAGGAAGGGCAGGAATTTATCGCATCGTTTTCCGGTCCCAACAACATCACCCAGGGCGCATATTCCGCCGAAATGATGTGCGATGCCCTTGATAATAAAGGGCAGATCGTTCAGATCACCGGCCAGCCTGGTTACACCACGGCAATTGAACGTCAAAAAGGCTTTGAGGATCGCCTCGCAGAAGTATGCCCGGATGTAAAAATCATCGAAAGCCAGCCGGGCGACTGGAACCGCGAAAAATCGCAACGTGTGATGGAAGCGTTTTTAACCAAATATGATGACATCGATGGCGTTTATGCCGGCGATGACAATATGGGCGTTGGCGCGCTCAATGCGGCCAAGGCAGCAGGCCGCAAGGATATTATCTTCATCGGGGCAACCAACTTCTCTGTCGGGTATGAAGCCATGGCGCGCGGCGAATATTACGGGTCGATCTATCAATCACCTGTAGACGACGCCAAAAATGCTCTGCAAACGGCGATTGACGTGATCAAGGGTAAGGATGTTCCCAAAATGAACTATTTCGATACCCCGAAAATCACGCAAAAGAACATGGACCAGTTCAGCAAGCCCGTATTCTGATTTTCTCCCTTGCGCGCCTTGGCTTTTATGCCGGGGCGCGTCCTCTTCCTGTTGCCTGGATCTGCGGCAAGACAGCGAAGGGATTGACAGGTGGCACAACCGCCTTGGCTATTGTGTCGTAACCTATCAGAATGACGCGCAGGCATTTATGTCACGCATCTTGCATATATTTTCCTGATCGAGCTGGACATCCGGCGTGCCACAAACCGGCATCGGAAAAGAAAACATCCCAGCCGACCCCACCGGGAGGACTTCGTAAATGGCCGAGGCCACATTAACATCTAACCGCCTGAAAGGATTGGGCGGAACCCTGGCAAAACAGGGTATCCTGATTGCGTTCATTGTTTTTATGATTGGCTTTGCCCTGTTTTCTGAAAAATTTCTGACCAGCGGCAACGTCATGACTGTCATTCGTCAGGCGGCAATTGTCGGGGTTATGGCAATCGGGGTGACTGTCGTTGTTATTGGCGGGAATCTTGATCTTTCCGTCGGGTCCATGCTGTCATTTTCAACTGTCCTTGTTGTCGATCTCCATGACAAGATCGGGCCGGGTGAGGCAATAGCCGTAATGCTGGTCGCAACGCTGGTTCTGGGGGCTCTGAACGGCTTTCTCATCGGCTATTTGCGGTTAAATTCGCTGATTGTCACCCTGGGGATGTTATCGGCGATTCAGGGGCTGACGCTTATTTATACCGGTGGTCAGAATGTTGATATTTCACATCAGGATACAACCTGGTTTGCGGTCTTTGGGCGCGGGCAGGTGTTTGGCTTGCCAGTACCAATCCTGATCTTTGCTGTCGTGGCCGTAATTGTTCACGTTGTTCTGGCTTACACACCTTATGGCCGCCGGGTCTATGCGGTTGGTGGCAATCCGATGGCGGCGGTGTTTAGTGGTATTCGGCGTAACCGTGTTGTTGCCTGTTCCTATCTTATTTCCGCATTTTGCACCGGCATCGCGGCTGTCATTCTGGGAAGTCGGGTCATGGGGTCGCAAAACAATGTCGGTCAGGGTTACGAATTGCTGGTTCTTGCTGCCGTCATTCTGGGCGGTACATCCTTGCTGGGCGGATCGGGCAGTGTGCTTAAAACCGTGATCGGCGTTCTTATTCTTGGCTTTATCCAGAATGGCCTGCTGCTGCTGGGATATGCCTATTATGTGCAATGGCTGGTCACGTGGGTCGTCATCATTCTGGCGGTGTGGCTTGATGTTGCCGCCAAACGCGGCCGCCTGTTTTCGCCAATCGCCTAGGGAGACGGATAATGTCCATAATGAACAAATCAAGCGCCGCCCGATTATGGCGACAGGTGGTGCGCCATCCGATCTGGTTTTTTGTCCTCGTGATTTTCATTTTCTTTTCACTGGCGACAGACCACTTTTTTGCCTTCCACAATTTCCAGAATATTCTGGTCCAGACATCGACCATCGGTCTGATCGCGCTGGGTATGACGCTGGTCATGATCAATGGCAATATCGATCTTTCCGTCGGGGCCACGCTGGCATTGGCAGCCAGCCTGGCAGTCGATATCCAGGGCTGGCCGGTTTTTGAAAGCTGGGGCGACTGGGCGATGTTGCCCGCTGTGATTGCAGCCCTGGCATCGGGAATTATGCTCGGCGCGCTCAATGGCATTATTGTCTGGAAAACCGGGGTTAATGCTTTCATCGTAACACTTGGCGCGATGCTGGGTGTGCGGGGGCTGGTCTTTATTTATACGCAGGAACAATCGTTCTATGCGATGAACTTTGCCTATTCTGATTTTGGCTCCAGTGCCGTGGGTCCGTTGCCAACATTGGCCGTCATATTTCTGGTTTTCACCGTGATTACCCATTTTCTGCTCGCACGTACCGTTCATGGACGAAATACCTATGCCGTCGGGGGCAACCGGGATGCGGCGGTAAATGCGGGCATTCGGGTTGGTCCACATATGGTGGTCAATTTCATGATTGTCGGTTTTTTTGCCGCCTTGGCCGGTGTGACGTTATCGACCCAGATGGGCGCATCAACTCCTAACCTTGGCCGCGATTATGAATTGTGGACCATTACAGCCGTTGTTCTGGGCGGCACTAAACTAACCGGCGGGGCTGGAAACATCATTGGAACACTCGGCGGGGTGCTGGCCATTGGCATTTTGCGCAATGGCATGAATTTGATGCAGGTACCGGCATTTTATGTGCTGGTTATTCTGGGCACAATCCTGATCGCTGTCCTGTTCCTTGATAAACAGGTTAATCGCAAGGAAGATGGGGAGCTTCGGGTATGAACGCGTTTGATACGGCCTTGCGGGTACAGGGTATTGTTAAAACTTTCCCCGCTGTCCGTGCCCTTGATGATGTCAGTTTTGATGTCCGTCCTGGCGAAGTTCATGCCTTGCTGGGCGAAAATGGGGCGGGGAAATCGACCCTGATGAAGGTTTTGGCTGGAATGCACCGGCCTGACCAGGGACGCATATTCATTTCCGAAGAACCCGCCATCCTGCATTCCCCGCTCGAGGCAAAACGCCTTGGCGTTGTATTGATCCATCAGGAGCTGTCCCTTGCCGAACAAATGTCGGTGGCGGAGAATATCTTTCTTGGCGAATTGCCCCGCAAAAATTTCGGTATGGTGGACTGGAAAAAACTCTATGCCGATGCCGAAGCAATCCTGCAGCGTCTGAATTGCGATTTTGGCCCCCAAACCCGGGTAGAAGACCTTTCAATTGCCAAAAAACAAATGGTTGAAATTGCCCGTGCCCTCACTGTCGAGGCCAAGGCGGTCATTTTTGACGAACCAACAGCCTCACTGACCGATCAGGAAAAAGAGGTTCTGTTTGATGTCATTCGCGATTTACAGGCGCAGGGTGTGGGCATTGTGTATATCTCGCACCGGATGGAAGAAATCTTTCGCATTTCAAACCGGATCAGCGTTTTGCGCGACGGAACATATCGCGGCACACTCGAAACTGTAGATACCAACGAGGACGAAGTCACACGCCTGATGATCGGGCGCAGCCTTGACACCTCACGGGGGGGCAAAGTGGTTTCCACCGGTCCCGTGGTCCTGAAGGTTGAGAATTTAAGCTGTGGTGATCTTTTCGAAAATGTCAGCTTTTCCGTGCAGGCAGGCGAGGTTTTGGGATTTTACGGACTGGTGGGTGCGGGCCGCACAGCCATTGCCGAGGCCCTGTTTGGTTTGCGCAGGCTTAGCCAGGGAAAGGTTGTTCTTAATGGCCAAGAAATAACCATAACATCCCCCCGGCATGCCGTTGAACAGGGATTGGCACTTGTCCCCGAAAGCCGCAAGGAACAAGGGCTGGTGTTAGGTATGAGCTGCCGCGACAATATGACCTTGCCGCAAATTGGCAATTTGACAACAGGACCGTTTGTCTCGAACGGGGGAGAAATTGCCATTTTCGACCGTTATCGTGACCTTTTGTCCATCAAGACACCAGGCTGGCGTCAGTTGGTTGGTAATCTGTCGGGGGGCAATCAGCAAAAAATCGTTATTGGCAAATGGCTGGCGATGCGCCCAAAGGTCCTGATTGTCGATGAACCAACCCGCGGCATTGATGTCGGCTCCAAGGCCGAAATCCATAACCTGCTGCGCGAACTCGCGGCCGACGGGTACGCCGTCATTGTGATTTCGTCTGAAATGCCCGAGATTTTATCCGTTTCTGACCGGATAATTGCAATGTATCGCGGCGAGATCACCCGTGAATTCACCGCCGATGAAGTCACCGAAGATAATCTGGTGCAGGCCATATCAGGTTTGTCCTGATCAGACAGGCGGCAACCAGTTTTCAAGCAAAAAACGAGCCCCGCATTGTGGGCCCGTTTTTATCTTAATCACGTTGGCATATCGTTAACCGGCAAACGCAAAATGGACCTTAACGGCCTTGCTACGATCACGTGCCATATTAAACGCGGCAACGGCATCTTCCAAATCAAAACTGGTTGTGATGATCGGGCGGACATCGATCTTGCCAGTGTCAATGGCATGAACGGCATCGGCGTATTCGGTATGGAAACGGTGGGTGCCGATAATCGTCAATTCCTTGGCAACAACCGGGTTGAACGATACCGGAATATCGCCAGCAACGCCGACCTGCACCAAAATGCCTTGCGGCCGGAGCATTTTGATCGCCGATTGAATGGCAGGGGCCGCGGCCGAGCATTCAAAACACACATCAATCTGACCTTTGCCGTCTTCATAGATGGCAAGGTCGCTGGCATGGGTGGCAATGTTAACGGTTTTGGTCGCACCCATTTGGGTGGCAACACCCAATGCGTAATCCTGCAAGTCGGTCACGATAATTTCGGCCGCACCGGCCTGTTTCGCCGCAGCAGCGCATAATGCCCCAATTGGCCCGGCACCGGTGACCAAAACACGCTTGCCGGTTAAGTCACCCGCCCGGCTGACCGCGTGCAGGCAAACCGCCAGCGGTTCGGCACAGGCCGCCTGGGCCAGGCTGGTGCCGTTTGAAACCGGCACACATTGTTTGGCATCCAGTGTTATCACATCGCGAAAGGCGCCCTGCATGTGGGGCAGGCGCATGGCCGATCCAAAAAATCGCATATTCAGGCAATGCTGCTGCAAATTTTGCTGGCAATATTCGCATTCGCCGCAAGGATGACTGGGGTTAAGGGCAACTTTTTGCCCCACCGACACATCGGTCACACCATCGGCCACGGCAATTACCGTTCCGGCAACTTCATGACCCAGAATAATCGGTTCACGCACGCGGATCTGGCCAATGCCGCCTTCATAAAAATAATGAATGTCCGAACCGCAAATTCCGCCAGCACCGACGCGCACGGTAACCTGCCCGGCTTCGGGCGCTGCGACAATATCGGTTTCAATACGAACATCTTGCTGGCCATACAGGCGGCACACACGGGTTTCCATAATTTGATTACTCCATCAGGGACGGCAGCCAGGTCGAAAAGAACGGCACATAAGACACCAAAAACAAAATAATGATGTTCGTGATCAGATAAGGCACCAGCGCCTTGATCACGGGGCCGAGCGGCGACTTGGCGATATTGGCGCAAATAAACAGGCAGATGCCGACTGGCGGTGTTGTCAGGCCGATCATAAGGTTCAGCACCGCAAACACGGCGAAATGGATCGGATCAATGCCAACATTTTGTGCCAGTGTTAATAACGGCACGAACAAAATGATCAGGGCGGCAATGGTTTCCATAAACATGCCGACAATCAGCAACACCAGATTGATCAGCAAGATCACGACATATTTGTTATGCGTGATCGCCAGAACGCCGTCGGAAATCATGGTCGGAATACGTTCGGCAACCAAGATCCACCCAAACACATTGGCAAAGCCAACCAGCGCCAAAATGGCGGCGGCGGTAATGGCACTGTCAATCATTATGCCCGGCACAGCGCGAAATGGCAGGTCGCGATAGACAAACGCGCCAACCACAAACGCATACAGGCTGGCAATTACGGCTGTTTCAGTTGGGGTGGCAATGCCGCTTAACAATCCACCAATGATCAGGGCGGTCATGGCGAGCGCCCAGAACGCGCCTAAAAACGATTTACCAAGTTCGCCAAAACCTTGCCACGGTTGATGGGGGAAATCGTTTCTCACCGCGATGATATAGGTCGTGACCATCATCGCCAGGCCCATCATCATCCCGGGTAAGGCCCCGGCGATAAACATTTTACCCACCGATATGCCCGACAGCGCACCGACGATAATCATGGGCATGGAGGGCGGAATAATCGGCCCAACGGTTGAAGATGCGGCGGTAACTGCGGCTGAAAACGGTGCCGGGTATCCCGCACGTTTCATGCCTGGTATCATCATGCCGCCAATCGATGCGGCATCGGCCACTGCCGTTCCCGAAATGCCGCCAAACAACATGGAACCGGCAACGTTGGTCAGCCCAAGGCCGCCACGCATCCAGCCGACCATGGCATTGGCAAACCGGACGATGCGCGGGGTGATGCCGCCGCCATTCATCAGATTGCCCGCCAGAATAAAGCCGGGAATACACAGCAGAACAAACACATCCATCCCGGCAAACATTTTTTGCGGAATGATCACAAGCGGCATGCCCTGAAACAACAGATAGCACATCGAAGACAGGCCAAGGGTAATGGCAACAGGCAGGCCGATAATCAGGCCGCCGGCAAAGACACCCAGCAAGATAGCAAGGCTCATGGCAATTCTCCGGACTGGCCTTCAGGTTTGCCATTAGAAACCCCGGCGATCATGCGAACAACGCGCAGCAGGGCAAATAGCGACAAAAGAATAAGTAAAACAAATACAGATGCATGAACAAAATCCATGCGGACCCCAAGGGCAGGGGATGTTTGCCATTTACCGATCGCCACAAACTGCCATGCTGGCATCACCAGCAAACCGGCAAATAATGTGGTTAGCACGGCCGATGCAAACAGCAATGTTTTCTGGATCGGGGCTGGTAAAATATCGGTCACCAGTTCCACATTCACCAGTTCGCCATTGCGGTACGACAGGCCAACACCGAATGCCGCCATATAAAGCAGGCACTGGCGGGTAAATTCCTCGGTCCAGACCGGTGATTCAGGCAGGAACGTGCGGGCAAAAACCTGCAACAATACGGTTGCAAAAAGCAAGCCAAAGGCAACGCCGGTTAATATCCGGCACAGGGCAATTAGCAGGGCATATAAACGGGTGGCGATCACGATAGCTCCCCTATAGGCGGGAAAGGCCCGGTTGCGCAGGGCAACCGGGCAGTCAGGGTCTTATTTGTTTTTGGCAAACAGGTCTTCGACAATCGGGCGAATGTCGTCAGATACGTTTTTCAAAACAGCGGCTTCTGCCTGTTTGGCAAAAGCTGCCTGGTCCACATCAACAAAGGTCATGCCTTTGTCCTGCAATTCCTTGGTCAGGCGCTGTTCGTCCGTCAAAAACAGGCCACGCTCGAATTTCTGCGCGCGGCTGGCGGCTTCCATGACGGCTTTTTTGTCCTCATCAGACAGTTTTTGCCAGGTGATTTCCGAAATCGTCAGATAGATCCAGGACCGCACATGTTCGGTCTTGTTCACATATTTCTGCACTTCGTTAAAGCTGGCTGATTCAATCAGGGCCAGCGGATTTTCCTGGGCATCAATGGTGCCAGCCTGAAGGGAGGTAAACACTTCCGAGAACGCCATCGGGGTCGGGCGAGCGCCCAGGGTTTTCCACACATCAACAAACAAAGGTACGTTCGGCACGCGCATTTTCAGACCTTTAAGGTCTTCCGGCGTTTTGATCGGGCGGTTTGATGTCAGGTTGCGCGGGCCACGGGCAAAATAGGCAATCGGGCGAATGCGCGCACGTTCGATAATCTGCGCTTCAATTTTCTTGCCGATGTCGCCGCTGGCAACCTTGTCCATTTCCTCAAGCGAGGTATAGGCATAAGGCACAGCCAGAAGAGCCGCCATCGGTGCCCAGTTTTGCAGGCTTTCCCCGGTAATGGTCATATCGACTGATCCCAGTTGCATGCCGTTGATCAGATCGATTTCCTTGCCCAGCGTTTCATTGGGGAAAACCTGAACGTCAATACGACCATCGGTCAGCTTGGACAGTTCTTCACCAAATTTAACGGCGGCTTTGTGCCAGGAATTTTGTTCGTTGGCAAGGTGCCCCAGTTTCAGGGTCATTTCGGCGGCCATCGCACTGTGCGTCATAAGCAGTGCAGCAGCTCCGGCCATAAGCATGATTTTTGTTTTCTTGAACGTAAGCATCATTTTTCCTCCCGTGATAATGTGATGCCTCAGGGTGACAATACCGGATCGGCATTGTCGAAGAGTTCGGATCTTGATTTGGCAATGTCGGGCAGGGTGAGCAGGATTTCGCGGGTATGGCGGCGCATCGCGGCACCGGCCTGTTGCGCGTCTCCTGCTTCAATGGCGGTTAAAATGGCCTCGTGCTGGGCCACGATATCTTCCATCGAAAACTGGAAATAACTCAGGAACCGCACCCGGTCGAGCTGGGCACGAACATCCTCGACCACTTTCCACGCATATGTTTTGCCAGCAGATTCCGCCAGGCAACGGTGGAAATCATGGTCCAGGCTTAAAAATGATTTGGCATCGTTTTTCATCGCACTGCGCTGGGCGGCAATTAAATCACGCAGGCGGTCAATCGCGCCATCCGCCGGGTTGCTGGCAACGTAACTGGCAATGTCGGCCTCGATCGCTTCGCGCACAAAGCGCGCGTCAAGCACCGATGAAACCGAAATTTTGCGCACATAAGTCCCGCGTTGCGGGCGAATTTCCAGCAATCCTTCGTCGGCCAGCTTGATAAAGGCTTCACGCACGGGCTGGCGGCTCACGTCATAGGAACGGGCCAGTTCAGCTTCGGAAATACGAACACCGGGCAGCAAATCAGCACAGACAATCCGTTCGCGAATGATGCGATGGATCTGCGGGCCAACCGCCTGATCCGGAGAAACGGACCAGTTATTTTCGCCGGGATCGATCATATTTTAACTCCTTGCGTTTTTCGCTTATGCTGCATACTACCATACTAGTCAACCATAAAACGCCATGTTATGGTCGCCCTAATACTTATAGACTGTGGACATGCAGCCACACCAACACAGAGAGAACAGCATGAAACAAACCTGGAGATGGTTCGGCCCGCGCGATCTGGTCAGCATTGATGATATTTGTCAGGCAGGGGCGCAAGGGGTGGTTTCCGCCCTGCATCACATTCCCAGCGGTGCGGTCTGGACCCCGGCTGAAATCACCAAACGTCAGGCCGAGATCGCCACCATGAAAGATGGGGCGGCGTCAGGTTTGAAGTGGGATGTGGTTGAAAGCCTGCCGGTTTCCGAAGCGATCAAAAAACAGGAAGGCCCGTGGCGCGACCATATCGAGGCCTATAAACAAAGCCTGCGTCACCTTGCTGCCGCCGGGATCGACATTGTCTGTTATAATTTTATGCCGGTGCTGGACTGGACCCGCACGCACCTTAACTGGCGCTTGCCTAATGGTGCCACCTGCATGCGGTTCGACCTGACCGACTTTGTCGCCTTTGACCGCTATATTCTGTCCCGCCCCGGTGCCGATGAGGGCTATGATGCTGGCTTGCTGGCTCAGGCCGAAGAACGCTTTGCCAGCATGGACGATGCACGCCGCGAACAGTTAACCCGCACTGTGGCCTTTGGCTTGCCCGGCTCGGTCGAGAAACTGACACTCGATGATTTGCGCGGCTTGCTGGCAAGTTACGCCGGTATTAGTGGCGACCAACTGCGCCGCAACCTGATCGATTTTCTGGCCGAAGTGGTGCCGGTCGCGCGTGAAGTCGGCATTCGTATGTGCTGTCACCCCGATGATCCGCCCTTCGAGCTTTTGGGCCTGCCGCGCATCATGTCGACCGAGGACGACTATCGCCGCGTTATTGAGGCGGTTGATTTGCCCGAAAACGGCATTACCCTGTGTTCAGGCTCGCTTGGGGTTCGCGCCGAAAATGATTTGCCGGGCATGATGAAACGTTTGGGCCATCGTGTGCATTTCATTCATTTGCGCAATACCTTGCGTGAAACCGAAGGCCTGCCATGTTCGTTCCATGAAGCCGATCATCTGGGTGGTGACACCGATATGGTGGATCTGATCGAAGCCATTTTGAACGAAGAAACAGCCCGCAAGGCCGCAGGACGTGCGGACTGGAACATTCCGTTCCGCCCCGATCACGGGCATGACATTTTAGATGACCTCAACCGTCAGGGGCAGCCGGGGTATCCGGCAATTGGTCGCCTGAAAGGTCTGGCCGAATTGCGCGGTATCATGACGGCCCTTATGGCGCGCCCCAATCGCAAACCGGCAGGCTGATGATGACAGTTTCTTCACTAACTCAACAGGATGGCTGGCCGGAAAATTCACTTTCCAATCGGGGCAACGGCATTGTTCATATCGGGGTAGGGGCTTTCCATCGGGCGCATCAGGCCGTTTATACCCAGCAGGCAATGTTGGCGGCTGGGGGTGACTGGCGCATTATCGGTGTTTCCCCGCGCAGCACCGATATTGCCGATCAGCTTAATGTGCAAGGCGGTGCTTATTGCGTTGTCGTGCGCAACCCGGTCGGGGATGAATGCCAAACCGTTCACGCTATTTCCCGTGTCATTGCCGCCGCGCGCGATGGTGATGCGGTTTTGTCCGCCTTGTGCGATCCGGCAACCCGCATTGTTACCTTGACGGTGACCGAAAAGGCTTATGGCATTAACCGTCACACCATGACGATGACACCAGACCATGCCGCCATCGCCCATGATCTTGCCGATCCGCATCATCCAACAGGTGTTTTGGGATTGCTGACCGAAGCCTTGCGCCGTCGCCGGGATGCTGACGTGGCCCCGTTTACCTGTCTGTGCTGCGATAACTTGCCGGAAAACGGCGTTGTGCTGCGCGCCGGAGTGATGGATTTTGCCCGTCATATCGACCCGGACCTTGCAGGCTGGATCGATCAGAACGTGCATTTCCCAAGCTCGATGGTAGACCGCATTACGCCCGCCTCAACCGCGGACACATACGAAACTGTGCGCACCATGACGGGCCATGACGATGCCTGTGCCGTTGAAACCGAACCGTTTTCCCAATGGGTGATCGAGGACGATTTTCCAACCGGCCGCCCGGCGTGGGAACAGGCCGGGGTGTTGATGGTCGATGACGTGCGCCCGTTTGAGCATATGAAACTAAGAATGCTAAATGGTAGCCATTCATTGATTGCCTATTTAGGCCAGCTTGCCGGTTTTAAATATGTGCGCGATGTCATGGCGGATGACGATTGTGTTGCAATCGTGCGCCGTCATATGGCCGCAGCAGCCAAAACACTTACACCGGTTGCCGAACTGGATTTTGCCGTTTACAGCGACGATCTGATCGCCCGGTTTAAAAACCCGGCCATAGCCCATGAAACCCGGCAAATCGCGATGGATGGTACCGAAAAACTACCCCAACGTTTGCTTGCGCCGGCGCGCGATGTCTTGTCACAGTCCGACGATATCGCGACGTTTGCTTTCGCAGTTGCCATGTGGATGGCTTATGTTCACAAACTGGTGGCAACGGGCCGTGGCGATGAAATATCCGATCCGAAAAAGGATGCGATCATATCGGCGCTAACGGGTAAGGATAATGCGGCTGCGATTTACGCCGCACTTGTGGCTTTACCCGCGCTGTTTGACCCGCAACTTTTGGCTGTTCCACAATGGCAGCAGGCTGTCATTGCCAGGTTGCATATCATTATCGAAGACGGTGTCATATCAACGCTACAGGCAGAGTTGGCAGGTAAAATCGCCTAGTTCTGGTCTGTTAACGTTGTTGTATTTTTTCATGCCCGCCCGGTTTTGCCTGGCGGGCATGTAGTTTTGCGCAGGCGGGGATATGTGCCGATCTGACAGGCCAAGTTGCAAAGGGGGGCTAAAAACACTATTTGCACGCATCAGGCCCTGGTGGTGTATCAGGTATATGCACCTGTGATCATATTGAACTGGAACGAAATTGATGGCACAGCCTTCGCCGCAAATTTTTACGCAGTCCGACGATGCTGTTGTGTTCAAGGCGCAAAAACTGGCGCGTAAAAAACGGCTTGCCTTGTTAACGTTGCTTCTGGCTTGTAGCTGTTTTATTGGCCTGACCATTTATGATCCGGGACATCATAATGTGTGGGTCGGTCTGTTTGTTGCGATGGCCGAGGCCGCGATGGTGGGGGGCCTGGCCGACTGGTTTGCCATTGTTGCCCTGTTTCGCGATCCATTGGGGTTGAAAATTCCCCATACGGCCATCATTCCGCGCAGCAAGGATAAAATCGCCCGCAACCTTGCCGATTTTATTTGCGATCATTTCCTTGGTAAAGACCATGTGATTGATAAAATTCGCGAATTTGATCCGGCGGACCGGTTGGCAAAATATTGTGCTGCGCCCGAAACATCGGCACAAATCGCCGATCTGGTGGTAAAATTTGCTCCGCGGCTGATGTATTTGCTCGACAGTGCCGAATTACAGGAATTTGTTCGGACAACCACGCGCGAAAAACTGCGTGATATGGATGGCGGAAGGCTTTCGGCCCGATTTTTAACGATCCTGACCCAGGATGGCCGCCATCACGAATTAATTGACAGCTTGTTAAATGACATTGCCGATTTTACCAACAGCGACGAAACCCGCAATATGCTGGCCGATAAAATTGCGGGCGAACTATGGTCGGTTTTGCGCTGGGTTAATCTTGATAAAGCCGTGGCCGATAACATTACCGAAAAGGTGGCCGTCGGCCTGCGCGAACTTATTCAGGATCTGGCCGAAAACAAGGATCACGAACTGCGCCGGAAATTTGAAAGCAAAATACCGCTTTTCATCGATCGTCTTAATACCGATCCGGTCTTACGGAACCGGATAGACCAGTTTCGCGACCGGATGCTGGAAAATCAGGAATTATCCGATTATATCGGCCATATCTGGCGCAAAACCCTTAACTGGATCAAACAGGATTTTGCCAACCCCAATTCCGAAATTCGCCGGGCGGTGATGGGGGCATCGCGCAATATCGGCACCAAACTTGATGCCGATCCCGACATGAAAATGTGGCTCAATACCTGGATTGTCGGAACAATTGATCCTTATATCGAAGAATATCGCGAAAAAATCCGCAGTTTCATTATGGAGCGGGTAAAGGCCTGGAGCGCGGACGAACTGACAAGCCAGCTGGAACTGGCAATGGGAAGCGACCTTCAGTCGATCCGCCTGAACGGGACCCTTGTTGGTGCCCTTATTGGGGGTATTCTATTTGGGTTGATGCAGTTTATCGGCTGGGCAGCGGGGCAAATGTAACGCCCGAATGCAGGTTTTGCATCCGGGCGTTTACAACGATGATCAGCCAGATTGAATTAAGCTATATCGCTGTGCCATCGGGGCCAAAAACATGGCAATGCGCAATGTCAAAAAAGGCCGGGACCGTGCTGCCATTAAAGATAACCTGTTCCCCTGCCAGCGACATATTAATGGTCTGTCCGTCCGGGCTTCGGGCGTAAAGCAAGGTTTCATCGCCCAGGTTTTCCACCAGGTCAACTTGCAGGTCCGCCAGTTTGATCCCGCCGGTTTCCTCGCGGTTCAAATGTTCAGGGCGAAGGCCCAGTGTTACCGGCATGTCGCTTTCAACCGCACGCAAGGCACGCGGCAATTTTATGCTGGCACCACAGGCACGAATAACGGTGGCATCCGCGCTGGTGCTTTCAATAACACCTTCTAAAAAGTTCATTTTCGGGCTGCCAATAAACCCGGCCACAAACCGTTTAACCGGATGATTATATAAATCAAGCGGTCGTCCCACCTGTTCAATCCGCCCGGCATTTAAAACCACAATTTTATCCGCCATGGTCATAGCTTCCACCTGGTCGTGGGTAACATAAATCATGGTGTTGCCCAGCTGGCGGTGCAGGCGGGCAATTTCAACCCGCATTTGCACGCGCAATTCGGCATCCAGGTTCGATAATGGTTCATCAAATAAAAACAGCTTTGGTTCGCGCACAATCGCACGGCCAATGGCAACCCGCTGGCGCTGCCCGCCCGATAATGCCTTTGGCTTGCGCTGTAATAACGGTTCAATTTGCAATACGCGGGCGGCCTGTTGCACACGGGGTTCAATCTCGGCCTTTTTATAGCCCGCCGTTTCCAAACCGAATGCCAGGTTTTTATAAACCGACATATGCGGATACAGCGCATAGGACTGAAAAACCATGGCAATGCCGCGTTCAGACGACACAACCTCGTTCATCCGTTCGCCGTCCATCATCAGGGCACCCCCGCTGATTTCCTCCAATCCGGCAATCATGCGCAGCAGGGTCGATTTGCCACAGCCCGACGGGCCAACAAAAACGGCAAATTCACCCGGGTCGGTTTGCAAATCTATGCCATGGATAACGTCAAATACGCCGTACCGTTTTTCAACTTTTTCCAGAACCACGCTCGTCGTCATGATAGGCCTCCTCCCGAAGGGCTGGTCGTTTTGACCAGTGTTATTTGGTTTTTGCGCGCCATGACGCGTATTTGGGGCTATCGGCATTTACCGGTAATGCCACCTGCGCCCCACTGTCCGATGACTGATAAATGGCCGTTACAAGTTCCAGCGCACGCCTTGCATCAATGCTGCTAACGGGCAGGGGGCCATTACCACATAAATAGCGATGGAAATGTTCCATTTGCGTTGTAAAACGCGGGCTAACCGGTTGCCAGTCGCCAATAACCTCGTCAATCTGGCGCTGAACGGCATCATTCGCGGCCAAAATTTTCCACGGGTCCTTGCCTGGGGCATACGGTTCGTGGCTGCTTTCAAATGTCACATTTTCAAAATGTAACCGTAACCGGCTGATCTGTTCCTGTGATCCAAGGGTGCAAGACAACGAAACAAACGCGCCATTGGCCATTTCAAGGCTGGCGCTGGCGCAATCTTCAACCTCAATATCATTAACCCGTGTTGCCACCCGGCCAAAAACCTTGGTAATCGGGCCCATCAGGTGCATCATCATATCGTGCAAATGCAAAGCGTGCGTAACCAGTACGCCGCCCAGTTCCGTATCCC
This sequence comes from Thalassospira sp. MCCC 1A01428, assembly GCF_002115825.1. Taxonomy (GTDB): domain Bacteria; phylum Pseudomonadota; class Alphaproteobacteria; order Rhodospirillales; family Thalassospiraceae; genus Thalassospira. The sequence goes on from NZ_JFJZ01000012.1 coordinate 129,038, forward strand.
ATTTGCCCCGCCATGGCACGGCATAATAATCCGCTGTGCGCAGCCAAAATGTCTCAACCGAACCCATATAGGCTTTACCGGCAATGCCGGCATCGATAATGCGCTTGGTTTTTTCAATGCCATCGCCGTACCGGTATTGAAAAATTGGCATCAGGGTGCCTTTGGCGGTTTTCTCGGCTGCTATAATTGCATCCACATCGGCGAGCGACCCGGTCAGCGGCTTTTCGCAAATCACATGTTTGCCACTGGCAAGGGCCGCAACCACCTGTTCGCGGTGAATGCCCGGCGGGGTGCAAATGTCGATAATATCAATATCGTCGTTTTGCAAACATTCCTCGAACGATGTGGTCCGAACGGGAATGTCAAATTCATCGGCAACAGCGTTCAGGCGGTCTTCATTTAAATCGCAAATGGCAGAAACTTTGAATTTGTCAGGGTGGGGCACATATCCTTCAATAATGTGCGATTTACCAATGCCACAGCCAATAACGGCAACGTTTTTGCAGGTCATGTTATTTATCCTCCGAACTGGCAATGTCTTCGGCCATTTTTTGCGCGCTTAAGGCCAGCTCCATGGCATTAAAAACCCGGCTTTGCGGAATGGCGGTTTCGGTGCGGTCGCGAATGTCGGCTAAAAACTGTTTGCCAAACGGCAATTCGATATCGTTGCAATCAATATGGCGCACACCTTTCCTGTCGGTCAGGAACAAATGGTTTGGCCCCTCGCGCCCGCCAATGTCTATGTTTTTGCGAATTTCAATTGCCCCATGGGTGCCGGTGATCATCAATCGGCCGTCACCCCAGCTTGGCAATCCTTCGGGGGTAAACCAGTCCACATGGATTAGGCCATTGGCATTGTCCGTTGCCATGTGAATATCGCCAGTATCCTGTAATCCGGGCGTGTCGCTATTGGCGCGGTTGTTAACGCTGGCAGACAGTATTTTGGCGCTGTTGCGGTTGGCAAAAAACAGAAACTGTTCACATTGATGCGATGCAATGTCTGTTAAAATGCCACCATAAAGCGACCGGTCAAAAAACCAGCCCGGGCGGGTGGGTTTGCGTAAACGATGCGGGCCAATGCCCACGGTATGAATGACTTCGCCAATGGCCCCATCCGCCACCAGTTGCCCGGCCTTTACCGTGGCGGGGTTTTCAAAATGTTCGGAATATAAAATGTTATATATCCGCCCGGTTTCGGCCTGTACGCGCTTTACATCGGCCAGTTGATCAAAGCTGATCATGCCGGGTTTGTCGCTTAAAACGTCTTTGCCGTGCTGCATTGCTTTAATTGAAATACCGGCACGTTCGGCCGAAATTGCCGCAGTGACAACAATGTCAATGCTGCCATCTTCCAATATTGCGGCGGGGTCCGTAACACGTTTGGCATCGGGGTATTTTTCGCCAAATTCCCTGGCAAAAACCTCGTCTGTTTCAAAAAACGAAACCAGTTTTGCGCCCGCCCGGATCAGGCAGTTGCACTGTCCGTAAATATGGTCGTGCTGAATGCCAATGGCGGCGAATTTTATGTCAGTCATGATTACTCCACATCGATTGTGGTTACATCAAAGATGTATGAGGGGTCAGCGTTTCAGGCCGGTTGTGGCAATGCCTTCAATCAGCAGGCGCTGGAAAAACAGAAAGAAGAAAAACACTGGCACCAGCGACAGGGTCGACATGGCAAACAAACCGCCCCACTGCGATGATCCCGAGCTATCGACAAAGGATCGCAAGCCAAGCTGCACCGTGTAATTGTTCATATCGTTCAGATAGATCAGCGGGCCAAAGAAATCGTCCCAGGTCCACAGAAAGGAAAATATCGCCGCTGTTGCCAAAACCGGTGTCGAAAGCGGCAGCATGATTTTCCAGTAAATGCGCCAGGCACTACATCCATCCATGCGGGCGGCTTCGTCCAGTTCACGGGGAATACCGCGAAAAAATTGCACCATCAGGAAAATGAAAAACGCATCGACCGCCAAAAATTTTGGCACCACCAGCGGCAATATCGTGTCGACCCATCCCAGTTTTAAAAACAGCACATATTGCGGAATCAGCGTTACATGATACGGGATCATCAACGTGCCCAGCATGATCGCAAACCAGAAATTGCGACCGGCAAATTTTAACCGGGCAAAGGCATAGGCGGCTAACGAACAGGCAATCACATTACCGGCAACCGACAACACCGAAATCACCAGCGAATTCCAGAAAAACTGCCCAAATTCAACGCGTAACCCGGTCCATCCCTTCCAGTAGGATGAAAGGTCAATCGCGGATGGCAAAAGGGACGTTGAACTGAAAATCTCGGCTTCGGGCCGAATGGAGGCCGATAGCATCCATAACAGCGGATAAAGCATGATGATGGAAACCACCATCAGCAATGTATGGAAAAGCAGGCTGACAAACCGGCTGCGGCGCGGCGAAATGCTGTCATCCTTGCTGAAAATAGCCAGACTAGTCATCGTAATGCACCCAGAAACGCGCGGTCAAAAACGAGAAAGCGGTAAACAGCGCAATGATCACCACCAGCACCCATGCCAAGGCGGAGGCATAACCCATACGGAAAAACCCGAACGCTTCCTGATACAGATACAGGGTATAAAACAGCGTCGAATTGATCGGGCCCCCGGTGCCGCCTGAAATGATGAAAGCGGGTGTAAAGGCCTTGAAGGCATCAATCGTTTGTACAACCGCGTTAAAGAAAATCACCGGTGTTAGCAGGGGCAGGGTAATTTTGAAAAACTGCCTCCATTTTGAAGCGCCATCAAGGCTGGCTGCTTCATACATGTCGCCCGGTATCTGGCGTAAACCTGCCAGAAAAATAATCATCGGCGATCCAAACTGCCAAATGCTCAGGATAATCAACGTCCAGATCGAATAACTGGGATGGCTGATCCAGCTTGGCCCCTCGATCCCGAATTCGGCCAGAATGCTGTTAACCAGGCCGTCGCTGGCAAAAAGCTGCCGCCATAAAACGGCAATCGCAACGCTGGTTCCCAACAGGGACGGCAGGTAAAATACGGCCCGGTATACCGGTAATCCGCGAATGCCCCGGTTTAAAACCACGGCCACACCCAATGCAAATGCCAGTTTCAACGGAACTGAAAACAGCACGAAAAACAGTGTGACACCCATCGAGGCCGCAAATTTTGGATCAGAAGTTGCGATCCGTACGTAATTTGCCATGCCGACCCAGTTTGGGGCGCGCAACAAATCAAAATCGGTGAAAGAAAGATAAAGCGATACAATCGCCGGGCCCAGCGTCAGCCCGAAAAAGCCAATGAACCATGGCAATAAAAACATATATCCCGGCCCGCTGCCTTGCCATGCCCGGCCAAGCCAGCTGGTCGGCTGTGGTTTGCGTTGCGGGTGGTTTGGGATGTGCGTTTTCTGGCGTGGCGGTCCTGCTGCGGCGATATTTGCCGCAGCAGGACCTGTCATCTTGTTACCCATAATGCCTAGCTCCGCTCAAGGATCGCCGCGGCATCTGAAACAAAGGCGGCACCGGCATCTTCGGGAGACGTTGTATCAAAGCCGACTTCTTCGTTTTTACGTTTGATCATAAGCTGGATTTCGCCGGCACCCTTTGGCGGGGGTGGGGGCAACGGCCCGGCAAATTTGTCGCCCAGCGACCCGATATATTCAATCTGGATACGGTCAGCTTCCTGTGACTCTTTCTTAAGAACCTCACGCATTTTCGATGATTCCGGTACGCCGCGCTCGACATCAAGCACACGGGCCGCATCCGGGTTATTCACAAAAAAGCTGATGAATTTGGCCGCCGCCTCGGGGTTTTCGGTGTCGCCCGCAACACTGAACAGCATGGATGGCTTGCGATATTGCCCCGGTCGGGAGTCCCCTGATTTAACCGGGTAGGGGCCCATGGTTAGCGGGTCCTTGTTAATTGCCTGATAGCCAACCAACTGGTTCGAATGGGCAAAACATGCACCCGCACGGCCCTGTGACAATGGGCTGGTTTCAATCGTCAACTGGTCAAGTGATTGCACATCGGCCGGTACACATGCTTTGCGCTCGCGCATATCGACCCAAAATGAAAACCATTCACTGGCGTCTTTCTCATCAAAACCCAGCTTGCCGTCGGCGGTATAAAGCTGCTTGCCGCGCTGGCGCAACCATGTTTCAAAGGCTGGTTCAAGCCCGCCCTGATCTGCACAGCCGTAAAAACGGCTACGTTTGGTGGTATTGGTCAGTTTTTCGCACTGGTCACCAAATTCTTCCCATGTCTGGCCAGGCTGGGGCATATCCATGCCTGCTTCTTCCCAGGCAGCCTTGTTAATCATCATGGCAACCGAATTTGCCCCCAGGCTAATGCCATAGGTTTTGCCATTCACCTGGCCGCCAGCAACGCTGTCCTTGCTGAAATTCGACACATCAAGGGTGCCGTCCGCCATGTATTTATCAAGTGGCAGCAAAACATCCCGGCGGGCATATTCAAAAATGTAGCGGTAATCCATTTGCATCACATCGGGTGCATTGCCACCGGATGTCTGGGTTGCAAGGCGCGACCAGTAATTGTCCCAGCCTGCACTTTCACCGTCTACCTCGATATCGGGGTTGGCGTCCTGAAAAAGGTCCACCACCTTGTATGTCCGCTCGGACCGGGCCTGGGACCCCCACCATAATAACCGCAAGCGAACATCCCGGGCAAAGGCGATCCGGGGGTTTATCACGCCAAGGGCAAGGGCACCCGCCCCACCGGTCAGAAATGCACGCCTGTTTATCGAAAACGTCATCGTCATCCTCCCTGCTGGTTCGCCATTCAAGTGGCGTTTTTGTGGGTATGGTTGTTCTAAATAACTATTTAGTTACAATTAGGGCAATTGCGATCCGAAGTGTCAACTGTTTCTTGCAAGTAATTTGGCAAATAAAACCTACGTATAGGTTCAGGGTTTATTTGTTCGGACAGACTCTGCCAAATACTGAAAATATCATTGTCAGTATGCAGGTTTAGCATTCTCTATGGCGGCGCAGCACTGTTTTGTGCGCTGCAAATGATCACGGCATTTTAGCCTCGATAAAATGCCGTGATTTGATTGTTTGTTTTGGAACGTTTAGTTTCGGTCCAAAATTTGCGAGGCTTCCTCAACAAGTCGCGCACCGGCTTCGGCGGGGCTTAAAACGTCAAAACCCACCTGTTCGTTAACCTGTTTGAACAGTACCTCAATTTCGCCCGCACCCAGCGGCGGTGCCGGAGGCAATGGCCCAACCAGATCATCGCCAAGCGAAGCGATATATTCGACCTGCATTTTGTCGCCATCCCCTAGCTCGGATTGCACGCTTTTACGGACAGCAGCCGACACCGGCACACCCCGTTCAACGCCCAAAACCTTGGTCGCGACCGGGTCATTAACAAAAAAGCTGATAAATTCGGCTGCTTCCTTGCCATGGTCTGAGCTGTTCGCAATCGAGAAAAATTGCGACGGCTTCAGATATTGTCCGGGGCGGGATTTGCCCGCCTTGACCGGATAGCATGTCATTGCCAGCGGATCCTTATTGATCGCAATATATCCAACAATCTGATTTGAATGAACAAAACAGGTTGCCGCGTGCCCGGTCGAAAGCGGATTGGTATCAATGGTGTCTTTTGACAGGGATTGAATATCGGCGGGAACACATGCCTGTCGTTTTCGCATATCCGCCCAGAACTCAAACCATTCGGTAACTTCCTTTTCACCGAAATCAAGTTTGCCGTCATCGGTATAAAGTTCTTTACCGTTCTGGCGCTGCCAGCACTCAAATGCCTTGTCCTGGCCGCCTTCATCGGTACAGCCATAAAAATTACGGCGTTGGGTTTTGCGGGTCAGTTTTTCGCATTGCTCGCCATAATCTTCCCAGGTCATTCCCGCATGGGGAATATCCAGGCCGGCTTCCTGCCACGCGGCTTTGTTAATAACAACGGTGGCCGAATTTTGCCCTAAATTGACACCATAAAGTTTATTATCAACCCGTCCGCCATCCAGGCCGATCTTGCTGAAATCCGTAACATCAAGTGCGCCCGATTCAATAAACGGGTCCATCGGGGCTAATACACCACGCCGGGCATATTCAAATATATAGCGGTAATCCATCTGAATAATATCTGGTGAATTGCCGCCGGATGTCTGGGTTGCCAGCCGGGGCCAGTAATTGCTCCAGCCCGTACTTTCGCCTTCAATTGCAATGTCGAGGTGCGAACTGGTGTATAGGTCAATCACTTTAAATGTGCGTTCAGCACGGCTTTGGGATCCCCACCATAATAAACGCAAGGCGGTTTTATCCTGGGCAAAGGCACGCCGCCCGCCCAGCATGGCAAGGGACGTAGCACACATCCCACCGGCAATAAATTGCCGTCGATTAATGGTTAAATTCATTGGTTATCCTCCCTGATTAGCCGTTTTTTGTTGTGAGGCCTGCGGTAGAACTTGAATTAAATAACCAATTGGTTACAATTAAAGGGAAGGGCCAAACGCCTGTCAAGAAGTTGTTTGAAATTCAGCCATGTGTTGTTGATTTTTTTTACAAGTGTGCTGTTTTCTGGGGCAATCACAATCTGTGGCAGCTGTTTTTCTCAAAAATATTTATCAACCGGGGGATGAATGACCGACTCGCAATCCAGGCCGAAACCAGCCAAAACCAAACCAAAAACAGGCCAGCGTGACCCTGAAAGAACCCGTGCCTTGATCCTTGAGGCTGCGACCAGTGAATTTGCCGAAAAAGGTATTGGCGGGGCGCGAGTCGATGCCATTGCCGCCCGCGCCGGTACCAACAAAAGAATGCTCTACCATTATTTCGGCGATAAGGATCAGCTCTATACAGCGGTTTTGGGCAACGCCTATGCCGGTATTCGAAATGCCGAAAAAAAACTTAATCTTTCCGGGCGCACACCGGAGGACGGAATCCGCGAACTTGCTTTATTTACATGGCATTACTTCGTTGATCATCCCGAATTTCTAAGTCTTTTGGGCACCGAAAACCTGCACCGCGCCGAATACCTCAAACAGCTTTCCTACATTCCCGAAATGCATTCGCATTTTATAACCGAGCTGGCACAGGTTCTGAAACGAGGCGAAGCCGACGGCGTTTTTCATGCGGGCATAGATCCGCTGAATGTTTATCTGACAATGGCCTCGATGACCTGTTTTTACCTGAATAATCACTACACGCTTTCAACGATTTTTGGCCGCGACCTTATGTCAGACGACAATCTGGACGCGTGGATGCAGCAAATCGTCTCTGTCACCCTGGCATCTATTCGCGCGCGTTAAAATTGTCGCGCTGTTGTTTTTTCTGTTGACAAGGGCGTCGTCGCTTGGCCTTCTTGTAACCAGTTAGTTACGTCGCGATGGTGATGGTGAAAATTGCTCATCTGCCAAAAACAAGCGACCGGACGGGAGGAAAAAATGACACGTATCGGGATTATCCTGCACGGTGTAACCGGGCGCATGGGCTATAACCAGCATCTGGTGCGCTCCATTCTCGCCATTCGCGATCAAGGGGGGATTGATCTGCCATCGGGTAAACGCCTTGTCGTCGATCCGATTATTGTTGGTCGTAATGCCGACAAAATAGAATCTCTTGCCAAAAAACACGGTATCGAACGCTGGACTACCGATCTGGACGCCGCCCTTGCCAACCCCGAAGACAGTATCTTTTTTGATGCCGGTACGACGCTGATGCGTGCGGAATTACTGTCAAAGGCGCTTGATGCAGGCAAGCATGTTTATTGTGAAAAACCGATATCCGATGATTTGCAAGTTGCCATAGATCTCGCAACCAAAGCTCGAAATTCCGGTCTGAAACATGGTGTAGTACAGGATAAATTGTTCCTGCCCGGTTTGCGGAAACTCGCTCTTTTGCGGGATTCCGGTTTTTTTGGGGAAATCCTCTCGGTCCGTGGTGAATTTGGTTATTGGGTTTTTGAAGGGGACTGGGGTGTTCCTGCCCAGCGACCGTCCTGGAATTATCGCAAGGAGGATGGTGGCGGCATCATTCTCGATATGCTGTGTCATTGGCGCTATGTCCTCGATAACCTGTTTGGCAATGTCAAATCGCTGTCGTGCATCGGGGCAACCCATATTCCCAAACGTATTGACGAAAATGGTCAGCCTTACCCCTGCGACACCGATGACGCGGCCTATGCCACGTTCGAACTCGAAGGCGGCGTCATCGCGCAAATCAATTCATCCTGGGCGGTGCGGGTGCGCCGGGATGATCTGGTAACGTTTCAGGTCGATGGCACCCATGGTTCTGCCGTTGCCGGGCTTACCAAATGCTGGACCCAGCACCGGGTAAATACGCCCAAGCCGGTCTGGAACCCCGATCAGCCGCAAACGATTGATTTTTACAAAACCTGGGACGAAGTGCCCGATACCCAAAATTTTGATAACGGGTTCAAGGCCCAGTGGGAAATGTTCCTGCGTCATGTCGCCGAAGATACACCATGGCCCTATGGCCTGGAAGCCGGGGCCAAGGGCGTGCAACTGGCTGAACTGGGCCTTAAATCCTGGGCCGAACGTCGCTGGCTTGATGTTCCCGATCTGGAGTTTTAAGCCATGCTTGCACTTGATCTTCCCCGGGATGGTAAACTGGTTTCCTATCAACTGACGGGTGACCCGATAGCCGTTAAAAAACGCGAGGCCGCGGATTTTCCCCGCATTGCCTATGCGGCGGCTCACATCGTTGCCGATCCGATGGTGGCGCATGATCCATGGCTGGAACCTGCCATCGACTGGGACCGAACGCTGGCTTTTCGGCATCGTTTGTGGGATCTGGGCCTTGGCGTGGCGGAATCAATGGATACCGCCCAGCGCGGTATGGGCCTTGGCTGGAATGAAGCCCGCGAACTGATTATCCGCTCGCTGGCCGAAGCCAAAAATCGCCCGGGCGCCCGTATTGCCTGTGGCGCCGGGACAGACCATTTGGCACTGGACCCCAGGGTGACAATTGAAGATGTCATCGCCGCTTACGAACATCAAATTGAAGCCATCGAAGCCCATAACGGGCAGATCATTCTAATGGCCAGCCGCGCCCTTGCCGCGATCGCCAAAGGGCCGGAGGATTATGCCCGCGTTTATGGGCGTATTCTGTCGCAAGTCAAACAACCTGTCATTATTCACTGGCTTGGCGAAATGTTCGATCCTGCCTTGCAAGGATATTGGGGCGGTGACGACCATATGGCGGCAATGGAAAACTGTCTGGCGATCCTGGCAGACAATGCGGCGAAAATTGACGGCATCAAAATTTCCCTTCTTTCAAAAGAAAAGGAAATCGTCATGCGCCGTAAACTGCCCGCCGGGGTGCGTATGTATACGGGCGATGATTTTAATTATGCCGAACTGATTGCCGGTGACGAACAGGGCCATTCCGATGCGTTGCTGGGCATTTTTGATGCAATTGCGCCAGCGGCTTCCATGGCACTTGCCGCTTTAGGTCGCGGCGATAACGACCAGTTCTTTGATGTGTTAAATCCGACTGTGCCGTTATCACGCCATATCTTTCGTGCGCCCACACGGTTTTATAAAACCGGCGTTGTTTTTCTGGCCTATCTCAATGGGTTGCAAAATCATTTCACCATGATCGGTGGTCAGCAATCCACGCGCTCTATCCTGCATTTGGCCGAACTTTTCCGTCTTGCCGATCAGGCCCGCGTTTTGGCCGATCCGGAAATGGCTGTTGCCCGAATGAAACCGGTTTTGGCCCTGCACGGCATTGAATGCGGGCGTTAGGGGGTAATCATGGCCGACTATCCAGACATTCGCGTCATTAACATTGCCGCATTTGAACGCACAACACCGTTCCGCTTTCCTTTCCGGTTTGGTGTGGCAAAGGTAACGCAGGCGCCGCAACTTTTTGTTCGTGTCGTCATCGAAGACGGGCAGGGGCGATCCGCCACGGGGCAGTCGGCCGAAATGATGATGCCCAAATGGTTTGATAAATCCGCCGATCTGACCACGGATGATAACATCAACCAGCTGCGCCGGTCTGTCATGCTGGCGATGGAGGCCGTTCAAACTGCGGGGCAGTCAACGCCTTTTGGTTTGCATGCACGGATTCTGGCCGATCATGGCAAGGCCTGCCGTCAGCATAACCTGCCGGGGCTGGTTGCATCCTATGGTCTGGCACTGGTTGACCGCGCCATTATTGACGGGTTCTGTCGGTTGCACGGTTTAACCATTGCCCGTGCTGTGCAAACGAATGCCCTTGCCATCACCAGCGAGACAACGCCGGATCTATCCGGTTTTGATCTTTCCGGCTTTTTGGCAAAACGGGTGCTTCGCCCGTCAATTGCCATTCGCCATACCGTCGGTTTGGGCGATGTTCTCTGGAACCGCGACCTTGGCAAGGCAGACCAACTTAACGATGGCCTGCCACAAACGCTGGAAGATGTTATTGCCACCTACGGTCATCGTTTTTTCAAACTAAAGGCATCGGGTCATATTGATCAGGACATTTCCCGCCTGCTTGCCATTGCCAATGTGCTGGACCAAAAGGTCGGGCAGTATCAATTAACCATTGATGGCAATGAACAGTTTGAAAATGCCGACCATGTTGCCAACCTGATTGGCCGGATCGAGGGTGAAGGCGGGCTTAAAAATCTGTGGCAATCCACGCTGTTTTTGGAACAACCCGTTGCCCGTGCTGCCGCATTGTCACAGCCCCTGGGGGATTTAGGCACAAAAATTCCGTTCGAGATTGACGAAAGCGATGATGCAATCGGGGCTTTTCTTGCCGCAAGGGATTTGGGATATCGTGGCATTTCGTCAAAATCCTGCAAGGGGTTTTATCGTGCCATGCTAAATTGTGCCCGTGTTGCCAGCTGGAACAATACAGCCGGTTCGGACCAATACTTCATGTCCGCCGAAGATCTGACAACCCAGGGCGGCCTTGCCCTGCAACAGGACCTTGTTCTGGCAAATCTGATCGGGGCGCGCCATATCGAACGCAACGGCCATCATTATGTCGCCGGGATGGCTGGCGCATCACCCGCCGAGCAGGCGGAATATTTAAACCTTCATCCCGATCTTTATCACGCCACAGCCAACGGCCAGGCACGGCTGTCGATCCAGAACGGGCAGGTTTCCCTAGCCAGCAGCAACGATGCCATTGGTCTGGGCTGCGCCGTTACGCCGGACTGGAAAGCAATGGCACCGCTGACGTTTTGACACATTAAAAACCAACAAAAATGCCCGGCCAAACCGGGCAATAAGGGAGGATAACAATGTCTGCCGATGGGTTATCGATTAATCTTGCAACCGTGCGCGAACAATGGGGTTTTGCCGAGGCCGTCGATGGCTGTTTACGCCACGGCATCACCGCCATTGCCCCGTGGCGCGAACAAATCGCCAAAATTGGCCTCGCTGAAGCCTCTCGCATTGTGCATCAAAACAACCTGCATTTAACCGGTTTGTGCCGGGGCGGTTTTTTCCCCGCCGCCACACCCGATAAACGCGCCGCCGCAATAGATGATAACCGCCATGCCGTGGATGAAGCCGCCGAACTGGGGGCAGATTGTCTGGTTTTGGTGGTTGGCGGTCTTCCTGAAAATTCCCGTGATATTGTTGCTGCCCGGCAAATGGTGGTTGATGGCCTTGATGCCCTGTTGCCTCACGCCCGTGCCTGCAATGTCCCTCTGGCAATAGAGCCCTTGCACCCGATGTATGCCGGCGATCGTGCCTGTGTAAACACGCTGGGTCAGGCCCTTGATATGTGTGAAATATTGGGCCCGGGAATTGGCGTTGCCATAGATGTGTATCACGTCTGGTGGGATCCAAACCTGGCCGCCCAAATCGCGCGTGCCGGAAAGATGAATGCCATTCTCGCCTATCATATTTGCGACTGGCTGGTGCCCACCCGCGATATGCTGACCGACCGGGGCATGATGGGCGACGGCGTCATCGACCTTCCCGCCATTCGCCGCATGGTCGAGGCCGCTGGGGTAAAACCAAAACAGGAAGTCGAAATCTTTTCCGCACAAAACTGGTGGTTAAAACCCGGTGACGAGGTTTTGAAAACCTGCATTGAACGTTACGAAAACAACTGTCAGGCCGATAGCCCCGTCTAGTTCATATGTGAAAATAAACAAAATCCATGCCGCTGCCTGGCGCGCATGAAAAAACGGAATTTCCGGCCCGCACCCTGACCGCACCTTTTGGTAACGGGGTGTATTTACGTCGCCCCCAAAAGCGGCGACCTGTCAGAGAGGATCAACGTCATGGCCCAAACCGAAACAACATCCGAAACAGAAAGAAGAAGTTACGTTTTAATTGGCACGGGCAACCGGGGCGCAACCATGTGGGGGCGCGATTTGCTGGCCGGTTGGTCCGAGCATGTTGATCTGGTTGCGATCATAGATAAAAATGAACTGCGTGCCCGGCGGGCCCGCTATATGATCAAAAGCAACGCGCCAATATTTTCCAGCGTCGAAGAGATGCAAAAAGCTGGCATTGCCCCGCAAATGGCAATGGTCTGCACACCGGACGATACCCACGACGAAATCGTTGTGCAAATGCTTCAGGCCGGTGCCGATATCATTACCGAAAAGCCGATGACAACAACGGTCGAAAAAATTCGCCGAATGCTCGAGGCCGAAGCACGCAGCGGCAAACGTATTGATGTGTCTTTTAACTATCGTTATTCGCCAACAGCCGCCCGTATCAAGGAATTGCTGATGCAAGGTGCCATTGGCAAGGTGACATCGGTTGATTTTCACTGGTATCTTGATACCGCGCACGGGGCCGATTATTTCCGCCGCTGGCATGCTTACATTCGCCATTCCGGCAGCCTGTTTGTCCATAAGGCGACACATCACTTTGACCTGCTAAACTGGTACCTCGACAGTACCCCGCAAACGGTTTCGGCCTTTGGCAAATTGTTGAATTATGGCAAAAACGGCCCGTTTCGCGGCGACCGCTGCCAAACCTGCCCCCATACGGCGGATTGCAATTATTTCTTCGATATTTCCAGCGATCCGTTTCTGGATGCCCTTTATGAAGACCCGGCAAAAGAAGACGGTTATTTCCGTGATCGCTGTGTGTTTCGCGAAGATATCGATATCCCCGATACAATGGTCGCCAATATCGGATATGCTAATGATGTGCAGGTGTCCTATTCGCTAAATACTTTCCAGCCCATCGAAGGGCACCATATTGCTTTTAACGGCACCAGGGGCCGGATTGAATTGCGCCAACACGAAGATCAGCCATGGGATATGCCCGATCAGGACGAAATCCTGTTAATTCGCAATTTCCCTAATGATGATGAAGAAAAACTGGAACGCATTATTGTCCCCCATGCTGAAGGTGGCCATTACGGCGGTGATAACCGGATGCGCGATATGATTTTCAAGCCCGGCCAAACCGACACATTGCACCAGCGCGCCGGGGCCAGGGCAGGGGCCTATTCGGTATTATGCGGTATTGCTGCGCTCAAAAGTGCACAAACCGGTGAAGTCGTAAAAATTGACGACCTCATGCCCGATATCGCCACGTCATAAAACATCCAAACAGGGGCATATCAAAGGGTATGTTCCTGTTTTTCCAGGCTGGAACGCGGCACGCCAAAATCATCGGCAAGAACGGCAAGTTGATCATGGATTTCTTCCAGCAAATCCATCTTGGCCGATGAAACCCGCTGAACAATGCCAATCTGACGAAACACCTGTGGTTCGCCAAATGGCCGGATCAGAAATTTTTCGGGGCTTTCACGCACGGCAATATTTGGCACAATCGTTGCCCCCAATCCTGCCGCAACACATTCAACAATTGCCGAAATCGTATCAATTTCGGCGGTGTCGTTGGTCACGATGCCCATTCGGGCCAGCTCCATATCAATCAGGTGTGCAAGTGGCACATTGCTGCGAAACCGTACCATCGGCAATGTTTCCAGCATTTGGCGCGCCGACATTTCCGGGGTGCCTTGTGGTGCAATCACCACAAGCGGTTCGCGAATAAAGGGCCGCCACACCAGATTTTGCGGAATTCCCAGTTGCTCGGCAACAATCGCCATGTCCAGCCGCCCGGCCTGTACATCGCTGATCAATGTGCTTGAAAGTCCCACCCGTAAATTAATCCGCAATCCCGGATATGTATTGCGTAACGCCACAATCGCGCGCGGTAAAAGGCCAATTGTACTGGTCCGAACCGACCCGATGCTTAACGTGCCGGTTTTACGCTGGCCTTGCAGGGCGCTTTTTGTATCCTCCACCATATGTAAAATGGAATGCGCTGTTTCCAGTAATTGAAGGCCGTGTGTGTTCAAGGTCGGCGGGCGGGTTTCCCGGTTAAAAAGCTCCACCGCAAGCTCGGTTTCCAGGGCATGCATTTGCTGGCTCACGGCCGATGGCGTTAAATATACCACCTCTGCCGCCCGGGCAAATGTGCCATGTTCGGCAATTGCAACCAGGGTCCGAAGCTGGCGTGTATCCATTTTAACTCCAGATAAACTTAATCTATTCGGAAATATTATTCTCTTTCATAAAATATATCTACCGCTAATCTCTGATCTCATAATCAACATGTCAATCAGACAAAAATACTGGGAGGAACGATGTCGGGTTTTTTACACCGCATCAAAACCGCTGGGGCCATTCATGACTAAAAATGGAACCATCGTTGTCACCGGCCCCTATCTTGACGAAGCCGCATCCGCCCTGATTTCCCAGGCAGATTTCAGTGTAGTGCATACACCGGCCTATCCGTCTGACGAGGTGCTGGTAAAATTCATGAAAGACCACGCCCCCAAGGGGATTATTTCGCGGATGGGTCAGTTTGGGCATGTCGCAATGGACGCGGCCCCAAATTTACAGGTCATTTCCAAACATGGTGCCGGTGTCGATAATATCGACGTTGCTGCCGCCAGCGAACGGGGCATACTGGTGTTGCGTGCCCCCGGTGCCAATGCCCTGTCTGTTGCTGAACACACACTTGCCCTGTTACTGGCAACGGTTAAACAGATCGTCCCCCTGGATCAAAGCCTCCGGGCAAACCGCTGGGACAAACCAGGTTTTGTTGGCCGCGAAATTGCCGGTATGTGTCTGGGGCTTGTCGGTTTCGGGGCCATTGCACAACATACGGCCCGGCTCGCTCGTGGTTTTGGGCTAAACGTTTTGGCCTACGACCCGCTTGCCCACGACGAGATGTTTGCCGATGCCGGCGTTACCCGCTGTCATACGCTGGAAAACCTGTTTGAAACAACCGATATTGTTAGCCTGCATTGCCCGCTTTTGCCTGCCACCCGTTATTTGATAAATGCCGAAACCATCGCCACGATGAAACCGGGCAGTTATCTGATTAACACCGCTCGGGGCGGCCTGGTAAACGAAGCCGATTTGTTGCTGGCTTTGCAAAGCGGGCATATCGCTGGTGCAGGGCTTGATACGTTTGAACACGAACCCCCCGTTGCCGATAACGCGCTTTTGCAGCATCGCGCAATTGTTGTCACCCCGCATGTTGCCGGTGTTACCGCAAGTGCAGGGCAGCGTGTCGGTATCGCGGCGGTTTCCGGTGTTATCGCGCTGTTGTCGGGGGGCGATGTAACGCCTGATCGAATTGTAAACCCTGAAATCCTGAAAAACGGCTCTGCCCGCCTGCAACGCAGCACAGTAGCCGAATAAATAATTACGCAATAAAGGGAAGAACCATGCCAGTTGGAAACCGGATTTTGCCGCGCACGCGCAAGGTTGCCGATACTATTGTCGCCGATTTTCGGCAATTGCCTGTCGCAAATATCAGCGACTGTATGGGGCGTGTTTTTGCTGGCGGCAGTCGCCTGCGCCCCATGCATCGCGACGGGGTGCTTGCGGGTCCGGCCTTAACCGTTCGCAGTCGCCCGGGCGATAATCTGATGTTGCACAAGGCCATCGACCTGGCCGAACCGGGCGACGTTATTGTGGTTGATGCCGGTGGCGATGTCACCAATGCCCTGATCGGCGAACTGATGCTGGCCCATGCCATTAACCGTGGTGTTGCCGGGTTTGTTCTTTACGGTGCCTTGCGGGACCTGGACGCCTTTCGTCGCGTTAACCTTCCAACCTATGCCCTGGGTGTTACCCATCGGGGGCCTTACAAACATGGCCCCGGTGAAATCAACACCGCCATCGCAATTGAAGGCATGGTAATCGAACCGGGTGATCTGATTGTGGGGGATGCCGACGGTGTTGTGTCGGTTCCCTATCATGATACGGCATATGTGTTACAGGCCACGCGTGAAAAACAGGCGGCCGAACATCGGCAAATGGCCAATATTGAAAACCGTACCAACGACCGTAGCTGGGTGGATAAAGCACTTCTTGCCGCCGGGTGCGAGATTGTCTCGGCGTGACCATTCGTGAAACGTTGCGCCCTTTGTCAAATACCGGTTTTGCCTGGTACTTGGCGGGGAATACCGGCTCAATTGTCGGCACCTGGGCGCAGCGGGTGGCTCTGTTATGGATTGCATGGGAACTAACAGAATCAACAACGGTGCTGGGCCTGCTTGCCATGGCCGATCTCTTGCCCTCGGTTGCCATTGCGCCGCTTGCCGGTACCATTGCCGATCGTTACAACAGGCTCTCGCTGGCAAAAATGCTGCAATGGGTGTCGGTTTTGCCGCCGATGTTATTGCTCGGCCTGTCATTATCCGGGCAGCTTAGGATTGAATGGATCGTTGCTGTTGCGGTTGCAACAGGGGTGATCAACGGGTTTGATCATCCAATACGGATGGTTCTTGTGGGCAGTCTGGTTGAACGCGCGCGTGTTGGCGGGGCTGTTGCCCTTAATTCGATGACGTTCAATCTGGCGCGCATGATCGGGCCGGTTTTTGGCGGGTTGGCGATTGCGGAAAAGCTGTTCTGGCCGCTTTTTT
Source organism: Thalassospira sp. MCCC 1A01428 (assembly GCF_002115825.1). Taxonomy (GTDB): domain Bacteria; phylum Pseudomonadota; class Alphaproteobacteria; order Rhodospirillales; family Thalassospiraceae; genus Thalassospira. The sequence continues at coordinate 145,874 of NZ_JFJZ01000012.1, forward strand.
TGTTCAATTGCCTTAGTTATATCGGTTTTGCGACCATTTTGGCGCGGTTGAAATCAAGTACCGTGCCCCAAAAGGCAACGGAACATATGGTTGCTACGGTAAACTGGTCGGCAGTTTTTTGCAGCCTCAAATCTGTGCAGAAATATTTGCTGGCGTATTTCCTATTAATTGCCTTGTGCTTTCGCCCGGTCTTTGAATTGTTGCCTGCATTGGCCGAAAAACTGAATGTTTACGGGGTTACGGCTGCCGATGGTTTTTCAACCCTGACTTTTTTTCAGGGGTTTGGCGCCACGATCGGGGCGGTCTCGGTATCATTTCTTCTGCCCCGGTTTTCGCCCCTTTATCTGATCATTGCCAGTGGTGGCGGGGCATTGGTCGGGATGACCCTGTTCCTGTCATTTGACGGTTTGTACATGGCCGCAATCTGCCTTGCCATGTTGTCCGGGGCCATTTTGGCCAACGGTATTGTCACGCAGGTCGTTTTGCAAACCGGTGTCCCCGATCATGTCCGGGGGCGGGTTCTGTCCCTCTATACCATGATTTTCCGGGGGATCCCTGCGCTTGGGGCGCTGCTTATAGGTATTCTTGCCGATGCGGTATCGCTCCATGTTCTGTTCTTGGCAGGATGCCCGCTTGTCCTTGCAATGACCTTTGTTATCGCTCGCTTAAATCCGCAATCTTTGACTGAAAGAGAGGTTTAAATAAGAAATTCTAATCTAAAGATGAATTTATATTCTCTTTCATAAATAAAAACTGCTGTTATAGGCTTATACCTGAAAAAAGGGAGGAACAAATGAAACTAAAAACACTCATCGTTTCCGCATGTCTGGTCGCGGGATTTGCCACAAGTGCAATGGCTGAATACCCGGAAAAGAAAATCGAAATCATTGTCGGTTATTCGGCTGGCGGCGGAACAGATGTTATGGCGCGCACAGTTGCCCCGTTTCTTGAACGTTATTTGGGAAATGACGCCACTGTCGTCGTCAAAAACATGCCCGGTGCCAGTGGCCAGATCGGGGTAACCGAAGTTGCAAATGCCAAACCCGACGGTTACACAATCGGCACCTATAACCTGCCGGGCATGATGGCCCGCACACTGGACCGCAAGGCCGGTTATTCGGCAGAAAGCTTCACGTATCTTGCCAATGTGGTTGATGACCCCAACGTCATTGTAACGCCCAAAGGCAGCGATATTACATCAATGGACAAACTGGTTGCCGCCGCCCGTAAAGAACCGGGCGGGATGACGGTTGGAATGTCCAGTCTGGGCGGGGATGACCAGTTTTTCCTCATCCGCTTGCAAAAGGAATCCGGGGCGGAATATACAATTGTTCCGTTCAAAGGGTCGGCACCCGCCCGCACTGCGGTCATGGGCGGGCATGTGAATATGGGTATTTTCAACCTTTCCGAAGTTCTTGGGTTTCGCGATGACCTTAACATTGTTGGTGTTGCCCGCCCGGAACGGTCTGATCTGGCCCCAAATGTTCCGACATTTGCCGAACAGGGTTTTAACGTTGTAAATGGCTCGATGCGGGGTTTCGTCGCACCCGCCAATTTGCCAAAGGATGTCGAGGACAAACTGGTCGACGCCTTTAAAAAAGCCTATCAGGACCCGGAATTTACCAAGGCGATGGTCGCGTCGGGCAACCCGGTAAGTCTGGCTGCCGGTGCCGACTTCAAGGCATTGAACCAGGAACAGTTTGAATTTGCCAAAAAGGTTTGGGAAACCACTCCCTGGAAATAGGAAACAATGATCTGAACGGGGCCTTCGGGCCCCGTTTAAACCCCGTATTGTCTTTGGGTTTTCCCCCATTGTTTCTGTTCGCTACCCCATCTCACCACATATGTTTGCTTTTGATGCCGTCAGTTGGCACCGGGCCGTTTTAATACGGCTGCAATGTAATGTTGGGTGTATGGGCTGTTTTCCCTAAACCGAAAGACTAGCAATATGAAGAACCCTGCCGGTTCCCGTATTTTGCAGGCTGACATCATCGCCGGCCTTGTAATTGTTGCATGTAGTGTCTGGTTGCTTACCGAAACCCGCGACATGCCCCCCATGAGTGCGCTTTTACCTGTCGTTATGTTATGTGCGATGGCGTTGATGGGCGTCATTTTGATCGGGCGTACTTTTTTGAAACCCGATCTCAGGTCTGATCGTGCGGTTTTTGTCGCACCACGGCGTTTTTTCCTGGTCGTTTTTGCTATCGGGGCCTACGCGCTCGGCGTTGCCACGTTAGGTTTTTATACGTCAACCACCCTGATGGTGCCCTCGGTTGCATGGTGTTTTGGCTATCGCAAACCGTTTGGTCTGGCCCTTGCCACCGTCATTTTTGTCGGCGGAATTGCGCTGATTTTTCTGGTGTTGATGAACCAGGATTTGCCAACCGAATTTTTTGCCAGCTAACCCGGGAGACTATGGATGTATGGAAATCTGATCGATGCCCTGCCCAGTGTTCTGGGGTGGGCCAATCTGGCCGCTGTTGTCGTGGGGGTTCTGGCCGGTATTTGCGTCGGTGCTTTGCCCGGGCTTAGTGCCACGATGGCAATTTCAGTGTTAATACCGTTTACATTTGGGCTGGACCCGCTTGTGGCACTTGGCATGATGGCCGGTATTTATAATGGTGCCATGTATGGAGGGGCCATTCCCGCGGTTCTTTTGCGTATTCCAGGTACACCGGCGGCTGTTGCCACCAGCTTTGACGGTTATCCAATGGCGCAATCGGGGCGGGGTGGTTATGCCTTGCAGGTGGCTGTGGTTTCCTCGGCCATTGGCGGCATTGTCTCGGCGGTTGTTCTGATGCTGCTAGCACCACCCCTGGCAAAGGTAACTCTGCTTTTTGGCCCCGCCGAAATTTTCTGGGTCGCTGTCTTTGGCCTGTCGTCGATTGTCTTTTTACTGGGCGGGGATCCGCTAAAAGGGCTTATTAGTGCTGCTTTTGGCGTCACGGTTTCGTTGATCGGCTCAGACACCATAACCGGCTATGACCGTTTGACATTTGGGCATCTTGAATTGCTTGATGGCATTAATATTGTTGTTTTGCTTGTTGGCCTTTACGCCTTGCCACCGGCAATTGACTTGCTTGAAGACCCGTCCTTTGAAGGAACCGGAAAACGTTTCACGCTGGGCACCGGAAGTATCTGGAAAGCCATTCCCAGCATGTTGCGGTTCTGGAAAACCTGGATCCGTTCCAGTTTTATTGGTGTTCTTGTCGGCATTTTGCCTGGTGCCGGTGGTTCGATGGCTGCTTTCCTTAGTTATAACGAAGCCCGCCGTGCCGCCAAAAACCCCGATGACTGGGGGAAAGGCGAACCTGAAGGCGTTGCCGCAGCTGAAACAGCCAACAATGCCGATACCGCATCAGCCATGATTCCGGCCCTGACACTGGGGATTCCCGGCACATCTGTGGCGGCGGTCATGCTGGGCGGGCTTTTGATTCATGGTCTACAACCTGGTCCGCTTTTGTTTCGCGATAATCCCGATCTGGTGTTCGGGTTTATGTGGCAGTTTTTGTTTGGCGCCATCCTGCTTATTTTCCTTGGCGGGTCGCTTGCCACCAACAGTTTTGCCCAGGTTCTGCGCATCCCGCGCCCGTTACTTGGGGCGATTATTATCGCGTTGGTTTTTATCGGTGTTTATTCGATCAATGGACGAATGTTTGATGTTTATCTGACATTGGGGTTTGGTCTGGTTGGCTATTTTATGGATAAACTTCGCTTTCCGCTGCCGCCCGTTGTGCTGGGTCTTATTCTGGGTAGTTTCGCCGAGGAAAACCTGCGTCTGGCTTTGCGCATCGGTCGTGGCGACTGGTCTACATTGTGGCATAACACCACCAGTCAGGTGATTATTGTCATCACGATTGCGGTTGTCGTTGGCCCCATGATTTTACGTGTTATCCGTTCCCGAAAATCCGACACGGAAGCCTAACCATGGGGCGGGCATTATCTGTCGAGGATTTCGAAGCCGTTGCGCGCCGTCGCTTGCCGCGTCCCTTGTATGTTTATATCGCCAGCGCTGCCGAAACCGGGGCATCGCTGGCAGATAACCGCAATGCTTTGGCCGAATGGGGCTTTATACCACGTGTCCTTGCCGGTGTTTCCGGGCGAACAACCGAAACATCCCTGTTGGGTCATCGCTATGATGCCCCCATCGGGATTGCCCCGATGGGGGTATCGGCACTAATGGCACTTGATGGTGATGTGGCATTGGCCCGGGCCGCCTTTCAGCACAATATTCCCATGGTCCTTAGCGGGTCGTCGCTGACCCCGATGGAAGAAGTCTTTAACGCTAACCCTGATTGCTGGTTTCAGGCCTATGTCCCCGGCGAGGAGGCAAAAATCCTTGGCCTTCTTGACCGGGTCAGGGCAACAGGCTTTAAAACACTGGTTGTAACGGTTGATACTGCCGTTTTGGCAAACCGCGAAAACAATATTCGTAGCGGGTTTTCAACACCATTGCGGATGACGCCGCGTCTGGCATGGGATTTTGCCAGCCATCCTGGCTGGTTGCTCGGAACCATGGCTCGAACCATTTTACGGCGCGGAATGCCTCATTTTGAAAATTCCTATGCCGAACGGGGCGCGCCGATCATGTCGCGGAATGTTATGCGCGATTTTGGCCGTAAAGATCATCTAACCTGGGATCATTTGCGGTTAATCCGGTCACGCTGGCCGGGCAAACTGGTGGTCAAAGGCGTTTTGGCACCGGAAGATGTGCAAAGGGTTGTTTTGCTAGGCGGCGACGGGGTCATTTTGTCCAATCATGGCGGGCGCCAACTTGATGGTGCCATATCGCCCCTTCGCATATTGCCGCGCGTTGTCGAGGTCGCCGGCGCCATGCCTGTTATGATTGATGGTGGTTTTCGTCGCGGAACCGACATACTCAAGGCTCTGGCATTGGGGGCTTCTTTTGTTTTTGTCGGTCGCCCGTTTTTATATGCGGCTGTGGCGGGTGGCAGCAGCGCCGTAGAACACGCAATCGCAATTTTGAAAACCGAACTGCATCGTGATCTTGGTCTGATGGGCCGGTCATGCTTGTCTGAACTGGACGTATCGGCTCTTTATCGTCTTTAATTTCAGTCTGGTTTTATTATTTTTCTGCAATTGGCTGTTTATGCGACAGCATCACCCTATATAGGGCAATCTTCCTTTATCTGGCCCTGTCTTGTCCGTGCCGTCTTTGGCCTATCAAAAGAATTTCACAAGATTATTTCCTAACGAACTGGCAGGAAAAGGTTTTCTTAGGGGGGAATAGTTTCAGGCACCACTGCCTTATGGGGGTGCCGATGTTCTATTTTTGGTGTGACGTTTCATATTGTTGTTGCGCGTCATACCCAAAACCGCAGGAAATAATATTATGACCGACAAACCTGTTCTTATCCCCGGCCCGGATCATCCTATTGATATCGCCCCTGCCACAACCCGCATAACCGTAACATTTGCCGGTCGTGTCATTGCCGATAGTGCGGCAACCCTGGTTTTGCATGAAGCCCGATATCCGCCGGTTTATTATTTTCCGCGTGGCGATGTTGATGCCACTATTCTCGTATCGTCCGATAAAACCACCTATTGTCCCTATAAGGGTACAGCTGGCTACTTTACGATCCAGACTGACGAAAAAGCGTCAGTTGATGCGATATGGACATACGAAAACCCCCACGATGCCGTTATCGCCATTAAGGATCACGTTGCATTTTATCCGGATCGCGTGACGATTACGCCAGTCGCATAAGGTGGCAATAAACGCATAAAACCAGGAAAATCTGCGCGAAAATGGCGGATTTCTGCCTGTAAGGGGACGTTACGCAGGCTGTCTGAAACCTCCTGACATAACGGTGGCAGTTTTGCATCGATGCTGTGAAAATCTTGCACGATCCTGCAATCAGCTTAGGCTCAGGACCTATTAA
>NZ_JFJZ01000120.1 GCF_002115825.1 Thalassospira sp. MCCC 1A01428
TTATTTTCCGGGCGGATTACCTTAGCACGCTTCTCACTCGCCTCAGCTTCCAGAAGCTTTTCCTCAAGCTCCTTGATTCTGGCTTCTGCCACGGCCTTTTGATCATCTCCGAGGAGCAGCAGTTCTTCTCGTGCTTTTTCAAGCATCTCTCGATAGATTTTCTCTTCTTGCTCGGCTTTTGCAATTGCGGCTTCGTATTCCCTAATTGCCCTTTGCTCTTCCCGTATCTGCTCTCTAATCTGACGCTGTTCCTCTTGCTCTTCCTGCTTCTTCAATTTGAATTGATAGAACAGTCGGCATTCTTCGAACTTCAGCTTTATATACGCAGGGGAAATCCCGCACTTTAAGCTGAGCATATTTTTCTCAAGCTTGTTTGCGAGTTTTTCTATCTGTTCTAGGGTTCGAGACAAGCGACTAGGAGAGACTTTTCCGATTAAAAAGTCACATTCGATGTTAAAAGCTGCCAACAGTAACTGGCTTTGACCCTTGAGAATTTTCTTATTTTGAGTCTCATCCTGAGATAAATTTATTGTATCAGGGATCTCAACAGCTTGGTTGCTGGAGATAAGCTCCTTTTGCTGCTCTCGAATGCGTCGAATTTCTTCTTCAAACCGTTCGGTTGTCTCGAATAAGTAGTCGGGAGTTTCGAAATGACCGTAACTTACAAAATCTTCAAGCCGCGAGTACAAATCGAGCTGGGGTACGAGCTCAGATATTTCGCTTTTTATGTTTGAAAGCTCAACTTTATCGTTCTCATTATTTTGAGAAATCTCGGCCTGCTCTTCTTGCAAGCGCTCGACAGCCTCCATTAACGCACCTTCAGAAGCCTTAAGCTGCCGAAGATCAGCTGTCTCAGATTTAATATTCTTGAGGTCTTCATTCGCTTCGAGAAGCTGCGTATCTAGCTCAGATTTTCTCGTAGTTCTTTCTTCGATATCGCGCTCTAATGACGAAAAATTTTCAACTTTCTTACCATATCGACGATGGACTAAGGCATATGTAAAAATTACGGAGAAACACACTGAAATTAAAATATATACGGAAAGCGAGTATTCCACCTATATCAACTCCTCATCAACAATTTGCTCTCTGAAAACTTTTCTATTCATGCACCGTGTTTCGTACGCCGCTTTCTCTTCCTCACGGTTTTCTTGAATTGCGACCTTGAGCAGCTCTTTCTGGCGCTTTTCGCGTGCTTTCTGCTGCTTTAGTTCTTCCCTTTCGCACTCACGCTGAAAACGCTCCCGTTCTCGCTGACGCTGCAGAGCCTCCCTCTCTCTTGCCCTCTCTTGTCGCTCTCTCTCTTTAATTGCTCGCCTGTTAGCCTTATCGATGGCTTTAACAACCCGAATAGTTGTTCTTAAAGCGCTCCTTCGAGCCATAACATCCAACTCCAATTTGGCCTGTAGCAATACTTTAGGGGATATCGATGGACCAGATAGCCTTTAGAGTAAGCATACCCGATCCATGTCGTGATATGCTGATAGATTGTATACGCTTGAAGGTTGACACGAAAAGAAAGTAAGGGCAAATACGCGAGGCAAAATTAATTTCTGGGTATTTGGCCTACTAATTAGTCCAAATTAGGAAGCTTGATTTTATTGAACTTGACGTCAAAGCTCGACCGAAAATGAAGTTGAGTGATTTCTTTGGCTTATGATTCCCTGTGTTTTGCGAGAACTAGGGTCTGGACTCAATTG
>NZ_JFJZ01000121.1 GCF_002115825.1 Thalassospira sp. MCCC 1A01428
CCGCCAGATTGGCGGTGCGGGCTATCCCCCGGAACCCCGTTTCGAGGGTGTGGGGGATGGCTTATGCGTCAACCCCCAGCCGCACCCCCAATGCGGTCATTACTTTCATGATGGTGGCCAGTTCGGGGTTGCCTTCGGGGCGAAGGGATTTGTACAGGCTGGCCCGCGATACGCCTGCCGCCCGGGCAATGTCGGTCATGCCGCGCGCCCGGGCGACAACGCCAAGGGCGTGGGCGACAAGGGCGGGGTCGCCTTCGGCAAACACGGCATCAAGATAGGCGGCAACGTCTTCGCCGGTTTCAAGGTGTGCTGCGGCATCCCACGGCATGGTTTCGGTTTTCATTTATCGGGCTGCGCAGGTTGTTGCTGTTGTGTGATGTTCGGCATGGATAGTAGCGTGTCGCGCAGGCTGTTGATCTGGCTTGAAAACACCCATCCTAAGAAGCCGAAAAAGACTGCCGCGACAAATAGCCCGCCTTTGATTAAAGCGATTCCATTCTGTATCTTGGTGTCGTTGGCGTCGAGCTTGTCGACCTTTTCTTTCAGGTTTTCAACGGCAGTTGTCATTTTTCCCACCTCGACCATGACGAAGCGAATATCGGATGTATTATGCAGATCCTGTACGTTAGGTGTGACATTTGGAAAGTCACCTGCACCTGGTGTTGTATTCTGCGTATCGCGGGTGGGGCGCCTACTCATTGGCGCCTCCTTCGATTTTTACTTTCATCCACTCCCAGATATTGGACGGGGCGCGGCCATAATAGGTGTCGACCTTCGTGACGATTGCCGGTGGCACCACCCTGTCGGAGCTGACGATGCCAATTTTTTTCGCGACATCGACACTGGATTTGTTATCCGACACCAGCCAATACAAGTCGTTAACGCGCAAGCGATCAGTTTCATCGTAGCATTTTTCGATGGCTTTTTCGAGTTCGGCTATATTGGTGTCCGTTGTAGCGACGATGTTGAATACTGCCATTCTTTTCCCCGCATTTTTATTCGAATCATATCCAACGGTGTTAGTCTATCACTGTCGCGTCGGCTTCGTACTAAAAAATGGGAACATGCGCAAGCGTTAGCAAGTTCGATAAAGCGCGGCTGTTATGCGTTTGCGTCGGTTGAGCACGATCGGGTCGAATCGACTGGTCGGGTTGCAACCCTAATATGTCGTAAATTTTTCTGCAATTGCGATTTTCCTGTTCCGGAAAACGATACCCTTTCGATCTTACTTTTGTGTTTACGTCCTGGCGGCGGATTAAATGCCCGGCTGCGCCATGCGGTGATATTTGTTTTTCGATTTTATGAATTGACCGGGTTCGTCGTTGGCGATAAGGTTGCCAAATCCTCACCCGTGGTGGGGCTAGTTGCGGCAAAATCCGCAGCCGGGATTGGCGTCCTGTCTGTCAAACGGCGTCCGAACCGCGCCAATAATCCATTTGCGCGGTTTTCCTATGGTCGGGCGCGTGGGGGGACCTTTGTGTCCGCCACTCCGTTTGGTGGTAACGCCAACCTTGCGCGTCCGGCCACCAGGGATTGGCGTCTCCGGGGGCTGGTTAACCCAGTTCAAACGGAGGTTCACCATGTCTAATCATGGTCAAGGGCGGAATCTGCCCGCTATTCTCAAATTTCACGACACAGAATTAACGATTGTTGATCGCGACGGTCGGCCTTGGGTGACGAGC
>NZ_JFJZ01000122.1 GCF_002115825.1 Thalassospira sp. MCCC 1A01428
ACCAACTGAGCTATGCCGGATCAGTATTTGGCGCCCCGTTCGAAGCGCGTGGCAGGGGTATAATAAAACCCGGAAACACGCGCAAGACCTTTTTTGTCAAAAAAACGCGAAAAAATGAATTTTGCCAAAATTTATCCAGTTTCAATGCTTTATCAAACGCCTGAGGTGGAAATGGCAGGGGCATTTTTAGCCACGAAGAAACTGGCGTCGGTATCCGGGCCGTTGGCAGTATCATTTTTATCGCGTTGTCATCCCGTAAGGTCGCAATTAAATATCTGTCATCAAAGCCTGGATTGCTCAGGGGACGGGATGCCCCTGTGCTGCGACCAGAATGGCAAACCAGTCCTGCCGATCCAGGGTGATGTCACATGCCTGGGCGGCATCGCGGATCCTGTCAGGCTTCATTGTTCCCAATACCGGTATCGGCTGACATGGAAGTGCTAACAACCACGCAATGGCAATTTCAGCAATACCGTGTGCGTTGTATTTAACGCGCATTTCTTCAAGTATGGGCCGCAGATGGGCCGCAACGGCATCGTCCTTATCCTTGAACAGGCGTGCCCCGCCCAACGGCGACCAGATCATCGGGGTGACCCGTTTTTGCTGCATCAAATCAAATGTGCCATCAAAAATGGGGGCCAGTTCAAGAACCGAGCATTCGATCTGGTTGGTAACCATTGGCTGGTCCAGCCGACTTTGGAGCAAATTAAACTGGGAGGGCTTGAAATTGGAGACACCAAAATAGCGGACCTTGCCATCACGTTGCAGGTGATTAAAGGCGTCCGCCACTTCATCGGCAACCATAAGCGGGTCGGGGCGATGAAGAAGCAGGGTGTCGATATGGTCTATGCGTAAATTTTTTAACGACGTTTCAACCGATTCTAAAATGTGACGCTTGCTGGTGTTGTAGTGATTGATACGATGTTCCGGGCGGGAATCGCATACCAGGGCGATATCGCATTTCGTGACGATTTCCATTTGGCTGCGCAGATGCGATACGGTCGACAGGGCTGCGCCGAAATAATCTTCGCATCCGTAATTGCCGTAAATATCGGCATGGTCAAACGTTGTGATTCCCAGGTCCAGTGCTGTTTCCATGATCCGGACAACATCATGTGTGCTTGAAATATCCGGGCTGTTGCGCAGACGCCATGCGCCCCATGCCAGACTAGAGAAACTTAAATCTTCGTTTAGTTTACGGCGTGCGACAGGTGCTGACATTTCCGGACCCTATGGGTCACTCCGATTTGATGTGTGGGTAAAGCTGTTTGGCCCATACCTGCAACCGGGGTGATTTTACTGTTTTCGTGATTGTTAATGTATGTCGTATCAAGACATTACAATCAGGTAAACTGTCTATCACGGGCCGGGGGTGCTTGGGACGGGATGCTGCCTGACCCGGTCAATTTGCGGCCGGACATAAGGACGTCATATGTATTTGCCCGCACGCAGGGGCCATTATGGCATGGTCAGCCCTTACAAATGCCATACACAATATAAGGTGCATGTTTAAATGCAGGCTGATTAAGGCGGGATGGTCTGTTGTCGCGGAAGGGGACATAAACTTTTGGTTTGTGCAGCAGGCAAAGAAAAAGGGACCGAACAA
>NZ_JFJZ01000123.1 GCF_002115825.1 Thalassospira sp. MCCC 1A01428
TCTGAAATATCCCTGGTGGCAGCGGTCTTTGTTGGGGCGGAAGGAATTGCCGGAAGATATTGATCAACGTGCGGAAGAGTGGTTGCGGTTGCATCAGAAAAATGAGGCGTGAGATCCGAATATATTGTGTCTGGGTCCTTTTTGTCTTCGCATGGATAGTTTTTGTGCATGAAGGTGTTATAAGTCAAATATGTTAAAATCAAAGAAATCAGGGTTCGGTATAACGCTGAAAAAATATTTTAACGTGTCCCAATTTGAAGGGATATCGCATCCTTCCCGGGATATCGTTGATGTAGAGCAATACGAATTCGGTCGTTTGAAAATGGCATTTGGCCTCGCTGGTATTAGCGGATGGATACAAACAATAAGGCTTGTTGTTATCCCTTATTTTGCGGGGAATTTGGAGTGGATTGATAATTATTTAGGTATGGTGGGAAGAGGGTATTTGTGGGGGACAGATATCGGGTGGAAGAAGTCATATTTGTACGATTGTTTACGAGATCATTTTCTCTCATGCACCGATACGACTACACCGTTGGAATACGTTGCGATCCAGTTTTACGCAGAACCGATGCGATATATTTTAACACCTGTTGGTGCTTTAATCATGTTGACAATTCTGGTTGCTTATTTTTTTATCCGTCGTCCGGCGCCGTTCAGAGTTAATCGAAAACTTGACGCTATTTATGGCTGGGATTTGGGAGAGCTCTGGCTCTCGCCGGCTTCTGAATTCGACTTTTCTTATAAAGGTGAGTGGGATCCGCTGTCATTCCGGTTCTTTACTAGTGGTCCAATGGTTGTTCGCCTGAAAAACGCGAAAAACCCAAACAAGACGCGTAAATTCAAACTGGGCGGATATCCCCATTGGGATCGATTACATGGCAGGGTTTTGGGAAAGGCGACCACTGCATTCCTGAAAACATCGCGAACGCCGGACATTATCGAAAATGCGCCCAAACGATTGCCTCTGGCATGGTGGAAATGGGCCATTTTCCCTGTGGCGAAACTGCCGGACGATATTGATGCCCACGCCGAAGAGTGGCTTAGAAAATATAAATATTTGTGATCGCATAGCTCATACCTTGAGAAATTTTGGAAGTTTTGAATGAGCAGAGAAAAGTCAAATAATATTTATCTGGGCGTGGCGCTTGGTACATCAGGAATTGCTGATGTGGAGCGTTTTTTTGCCGGACTAAAAATGATCGCTGGTCTTGCGACAATATTGACACTGACTTTTACCGCTTATTATTTTTTGAAGCCCTATGATCCTTCCAATAGGATGGATAGATATTATAAAAATCAAGGGTTGAGCAAATGGGAGCAGCAAACATATTTTCTGGGATATTTGGGATACGGATATTTGTGGGGAGAGCACTCATCTTGGACGGCTACATATTATAAAGGTTGTGTTGAAGAGCATGCGTATGGTTGTGATTCCAAGACGACGCCCGCAGAATTCGTCTGGATTCAAATTAAAAAGGCACCGGGCGACTACATAAGAATGGCAATATTTTTTGCTTTTTGGTTCTGCCTCGGATTTGGTTATTTTTTCCTGCGCCGGCCCGTGCCAGTGCGCTTCAATCGTAATCTC
>NZ_JFJZ01000126.1 GCF_002115825.1 Thalassospira sp. MCCC 1A01428
GGCCAAACATTGGTCAAAAGGGGCGGAGAAAGCCTTTGAGGATTATTCCAAGGGGGCCAACGATGCTGCGGCCAATTCGCAACGGCTGGCATCGTCGGGGTTTTCGTCGCTGGAAGATGCGCTGGTATCGATTAATGGCAAGACCAGAAGTACCAAGGAAGCCTTTACCGATATGGTTGATGGCATTTTGGCCGATTTTCAGCGGTTGATTGTGCGCCAGTCCATTACCGGGCCTTTGGCAAAAATTGCCAGCGGGGCATTAACGTCATTGATCGGTGGCGCGTTTGGCGGCGGGGGCGGTGTTGATTATTCATCGGCAAGCTATGATTGGTCACAAGTCGGCGGCGGTACCAGCGATATGACATCGCCTGGCTATGACTGGTCAAGTTTCGCCGATGGCGGAATTATGACCAATAGCGGGCCGGTGCCGCTGCGGCGCTATTCTGCGGGCGGAATTGCCACCGGGCGGCAATTTGCCGAATTTGGTGAAGGATCTGTTCCCGAGGCTTATGTGCCGGTGCCATCGGGGAAAATTCCGGTTGATTTGAAACTGCCCAAGGCGGCCGCATCGTCGGCGGCAAGCACAGGCGGGGGCAGCGTTTATAACATTGATGCCCGCGGGGCAGATCAGTCTGCGATTGCCCGGCTGGAAAGCACAATTATTGCCCTGGGCGGTGTTGTGAAGCGCATGGATAGCGGGTTTGACAAGCGTGCCGTTGGTGCTGTGAGCGGGGCTGTGCAGCGAGGTGGGTCGGCGGCGCGCACGATCAGGGGGCGATGATAAATGGATGAACCATTGGTTTTGCCGGTGTCGCCTTTGTCGGTGACAATCACGCCGGTTACATCGGGCGGGTTGTCGGTATCGCCTTTTACCTTTCAGTCACAGGCGCAAATTAATCAGGGGGAAAGGTGGGACGCCTCGCTTACCTTTCCCCCCGCCAATCGGGCGCGTGCGGCGGCATTACAGGGTTTTTTGATCAAGCTGCGCGGGGTGAAAAACCCGTTTTTGATGGGCGACCCGGCGGCAAAACTACCACAACGCAACAATAGCGACGTGACGGTGCAGCTTGCGGGGGCGCATAATATCCGGTCGCGGGTGTTACAAACCCTTGGCTGGGAAACCACCGACCCGGCGGGCTTTGCGCTGCGGGTGGGGGATTATATTCAGCTTGGTAGTGGTATCACGTCGCGTTTGCATTTTGTCACCGATGACGTTGCGATTGATGACGCGGAAACGGGCGAGGCCGAGATTAATATCTGGCCTGCCTTGCGCAATGATTATGTTAATGGATCAATCGTTATTTATCGCTGTGCGGTTGGTCTGTGGCGGATGAAACCCGGTAATGCAGGTAGCTGGAGCGAATCCCCTGGCGTTTGGGATGATATGCAGTTTGAGGCGATGGAGTATTTGCCATGACCCGGGACATTCATGCGGATTTGGCGGGGGAATTTACAGCGTCCAGTCTTAGCCCGCTGGTATTGTGCCGGATTGGCACCGCGC
>NZ_JFJZ01000127.1 GCF_002115825.1 Thalassospira sp. MCCC 1A01428
CCGAAGATAGTGCTAGCGACCTTGACCTTTCGGCGATTGCCTTTACCGACGTGGATAATGGCGCGACCCTCACCGTGACGTTCACGGCCGGGGCCGGAACGCTTGCTGCATCGGATGGAACCGGTGTTACGGTTGGCGGGAGCAGTACGGCGCTGACCCTGACGGGCACGGTTTCGGCGATCAATACCTATCTTGATACGGTTGGGGCCATCAAATACACCTCTGCTACGAATGCAGAGGGAACGGCGGTGACTACCATTGGTGTAAAGGCCAATGACGGTGCCGGGTCGGGTGATGTTAACCTTGGCAGCATGTCTGTTACTGTTACCGGTGTGAATGATGCTCCTACCGCTTCGGGTGTGCCCGCGACGGTGACAGTAATCGAAGATAGCGCCAGCAACCTTGATCTTTCGGCGATTACCTTTACCGACGTGGATAGTGGCGCGACCCTCACCGTGACGTTCACGGCCGGGGCCGGAACGCTTGCTGCATCGGATGGAACCGGTGTTACGGTTGGCGGGACCAGTACGGCGCTGACCCTGACAGGCACGGTTTCGGCGATCAATACTTATCTGGATACGGTCGGTGCCATTAAATACACCTCTGCTACGAATGCAGAGGGAACGGGTGTTACCACCATTGGTGTAAAGGCTAATGACGGCGCCGGATCGGGTGATGTTGCTTTTGGTAATATATCGGTCAATGTCACCAATGTGAATGATGCCCCCACGGTGACGGGCGTGCCTGCGACGGTGACGGTAACCGAAGATATTGCCAGTAATCTTGATCTTTCGGCGATTACGTTTGCCGATGTTGATAGCAGCGGTGATATCACCGTGACCTTTAGTGCCGGGGGCGGAACGCTTGCTGCATCGGATGGAACCGGTGTTACGGTTGGCGGGACGAGTACGGCGCTGACCCTGACGGGTACGGTTTCGGCGATCAATACCTATATGGATACGGTTGGGGCCATCAAATACACCTCTGCTACGAATGCAGAGGGAACGGGTGTTACCACCATTGGTGTTCAGGCCAATGACGGTGACGGATCGGGTGATGTTAACCTTGGCAGCATGTCTGTTACTGTTACCGGTGTGAATGATGCTCCTACCGCTTCGGGTGTGCCCGCGACGGTGACAGTAACCGAAGATAGCGCCAGCGACCTTGACCTTTCGGCGATTGCCTTTACCGACGTGGATAGTGGTGCGACCCTCACCGTGACGTTCACGGCCGGGGCCGGAACGCTTGCTGCATCGGATGGAACCGGCGTGACGGTTGGTGGTACAGGTACCGCAACATTGACCCTGACGGGTACGGTTTCGGCGATCAATACCTATCTGGATACGGTCGGTGCCATTAAATACACGTCTGCTGCGGATGCGACAGGAACGGGTGTTACCACCATTGGTGTAAAGGCCAATGACGGTGCCGGGTCGGGTGATGTTG
>NZ_JFJZ01000128.1 GCF_002115825.1 Thalassospira sp. MCCC 1A01428
TTAATGAGTCCTGAGCCTAGAATTGTGATTATTGGCGCTGGCTTTGCAGGCACAATGTCGGCACTAAGCGCGGCGCGCCTGCGTGACGCTTATGGCGCAGAGGATGGAATTGAGATTGTTGTGGTTGCACCGGAACCCGTACTCAACATGCGTCCACGTCTCTATGAAGATGATCCTGCGCAGATGAGCGCACCACTCGAAGAACTGTTCCGCGTTACTGGTGTGCGTTTTGTGGAAGGATGCGTTCGCACAATCAACAAATCTACGCCTGCGGTCATTATTGAACAAAATAATGGCGAGCAAATCACCCTTGGTTATGATCGCCTCATCCTCGCGGCAGGAAGTCGCGTTGTTCACCCGCCGATACCCGGGCTTTCCGAGCATTGCTTCAGCGTGGATCAACGCCACGAAGCAGATGAATTGTGGCAACATATTCACGAACTTGCCGAGCAGCCCGTTTCAGAACAGCGTGACACAGTAGTGATCGCCGGTGGCGGCTTCACTGGAATTGAGACAGCGGCGGAAATGCCACAACGGCTGCGAACTGCATTGGGAAAGGATGCGAATGTCCGAGTAGTCGTCGTTGAGCGTGCGGAAGCTATTGGCCCGGATCTCGGACCGGGGCCGAGGCCAGTAATTGAGGAAGCGTTGAGTTCGCTCGGCGTTGAATGGATGCTCGGTAAGGCTGTAACAAAGGTCGATGCAACGGGTGTCACTCTTGAAGACGAAACACGTATTTTAAGTAAAACTGTGATCTGGACTGGCGGCTTACGTGCAACACCGTTAACCGAGCAGATTGAGGCGCCGCGGGACGAACTTGGTCGTTTGGTTGTTGAGCACGATCTTCGTGTTCCAGGCAATCCGGAAATATTCGCAACCGGCGATGCGGCAAGCGCTGCAACTGACAATGATGGTCACCGTACACTCATGTCCTGTCAGCACGCGATGCCGTTGGGTCGGTTTGCTGGCCACAATGCTGCTGCTGATCTTCTCTGCGCACCAACGATGTCTTATTCACAAGAGCGATATGTCACTTGTCTCGACCTTGGTCCTTGGGGAGCCGCATTCTGCGAAGGTTGGGACCGAAAGGTTATGCTGAGTGGATCGGCCGGTAAAAAGATCAAGGAAGAGATTAACTCGACCTATATTTACCCGCCCAAAGCAGAACGCGAAGTGGCTTTAGCCGCTGCAAAGCCCGGAATTACCGCAGACGTCTGAGTTTCTAATGGCCGCAGTTACCAAAGCTGCGTCCGTGCCGGCCGACCGCAGTCCTCCCCCCCATCCCCGCTGCGGTCGGCCATTCTTCATTGTACAGTCTGGATAGCTGTCAAACGATCAACGGAACTACCGGGGAATTAGGTGTTTAGTCCCGGC
>NZ_JFJZ01000129.1 GCF_002115825.1 Thalassospira sp. MCCC 1A01428
GCTGGAGAGACTGATATTTGACATTGTGAATAGGGAATAAAGAGAACGGATCTTTCCGTTGTGATTTTTTCGCAACGACAGAAAGAACGTGATCGCGAACTGGCTGTAAATGCGTGCGTTTGGGTTTTACCCCTGCGCAAGACGCAGAACAGTTAGCTGAGGGATCTCTCAAGCATAATAAGGGCATCTGGTGGATGCCTTGGCGTCAAGAGGCGATGAAAGACGTGGCACTCTGCGATAAGCTACGGTGAGCCGAGAGCAGGCTTTGACCCGTAGATTTCTGAATGGGGAAACCCCACCCAATAGGGTGATCATATCGTGAATACATAGCGGTATGAGGCGAACCCGGAGAACTGAAACATCTCAGTACCCGGAGGAAAGGACATCAACCGAGACTCCGTAAGTAGCGGCGAGCGAACGCGGACCAGGCCAGTGGCCTATGATTAAGAACCGGAACGATCTGGAAAGGTCGGCCATAGTGGGTGATAGCCCCGTACGGGTAGAAAGATCATAGGTCCTCGAGTAGGGCGGGACACGTGAAATCCTGTCTGAACATGGGGGGACCACCCTCCAAGCCTAAGTACTCCTTGACGACCGATAGTGTACCAGTACCGTGAGGGAAAGGTGAAAAGCACCCCGATAAGGGGAGTGAAATAGTTCCTGAAACCGGATGCCTACAAGCAGTTGGAGCCTCTATATGGGGTGACAGCGTACCTCTTGCATAATGGGTCAGCGAGTTAGTCTTACAAGCGAGCTTAAGCCGTTAGGTGTAGGCGCAGCGAAAGCGAGTCTGAATAGGGCGATTGAGTTTGTGGGATTAGACCCGAAACCAGGTGATCTAGCCATGAGCAGGTTGAAGGTGATGTAACAGTCACTGGAGGACCGAACCCACGTCTGTTGAAAAAGACGGGGATGACTTGTGGTTAGGGGTGAAAGGCCAATCAAACCTGGAGATAGCTGGTTCTCCGCGAAATCTATTTAGGTAGAGCGTCAGACGAATACCTTCGGGGGTAGAGCACTGAATGGGCTAGGGGGCCTTACCGGCTTACCAAACCTAATCAAACTCCGAATACCGAAGAGTACTATCTGGCAGACAGACTACGGGTGCTAAGGTCCGTGGTCGAGAGGGAAACAGCCCAGACCGCCAGTTAAGGTCCCAAAGTTGTGGCTAAGTGGGAAAGGATGTAGGACGGCCAAGACAACCAGGACGTTGGCTTAGAAGCAGCCATCGTTTAAAGAAAGCGTAACAGCTCACTGGTCTAAATAAGCTGTCCCGCGCCGAAGATGTACCGGGGCTCAAGCCACACACCGAAACTGCGGATTTGTTC
>NZ_JFJZ01000013.1 GCF_002115825.1 Thalassospira sp. MCCC 1A01428
CGGCACCGAATTGGTGGTCGCTGCAAACGAAAAATCCGACGTTGGTGTCAACGACATGCTGCCATGACGCTCGGCCAGAACAGCGCGCGGCTTGCTATAAAACAGTGGCAGATTTGCACCCGCTGTTTCGGTTTTTGTCGCACCGTTCGTTTTGCTTTGCTTAGCCAAGGTATTCCTCACATTTCAGGTTAGTATTATGTAATGCCCGATATGACTTATTGGTCGTTCGACTGGATCAGATCGGTATCATCTGACTGACCACCAATCACACCAGGCTGATCACCACCCTCGGTCGTTGTGCCGGTTGCCCCATCGCCAGTCGCCGTTCCGCCACTCGATGCAGCCCCGTTGCCACCTGCAATCCCGCTGGAACCTGACGGCGGTGTAACCACAACGCCTGCTCCGGTCGAACCACTAACCGGTGTTGTAATCACGGTCGGGCTTGGTGCCACTGACAGATTTGTTGGTGCGGTTCCGACATTCAATACCGTCGGAGCAGCAAAGGCACCCACAACGTTCGGCGTAATGCCCGTACTCGTGGTGTTCAGATTGAACAGCGCATCAACCTGAGGGGTGCTTGGCGGCTTGGGCAATGGTGTTGTTTTGGTTGCTGCGGGCGGCAAATCGCGGTTCCGCCAGAAAGCATCGTTGATGTAATACGGCGCAAACTTTAACGGGCCAATTTCGTAGGAGGCATCAAAACCGGTAATGCCCCCAATGGTTCCGTAAAGGTTGGCCGTACGTGCCGTCGCAACATTAAGCGATTTTACATCAATTTTCTGGTCGCTAGTGCCTTCTTTGGACCCGATACGAATATCACCCGTTCCCGATGTCATGACCAAATTGGTATTTTTGCCAATCAAACCCGCAATCGTAATGTCATCGCCACTACGAATGGTGACATTGCCCGACGGCAGCGTCGCAATAACACCCGAAATCGATTGCGGCTTAACCGCAATTTCATCCAGAGGATCGGTGTCATCAACCAGTTTCAGGGTCCCAAGTTTAATCGGGCCGTTGCTGGCCGTGATATTGGCTGGCAACAGAAGCTTAAGGCCCCCGGTATAAACAAGGCCGTCAATGACCGAAATATTCGCCGTGCGGGCAAATTCGGTCACCCCGTTTACGCCTGCATTGATGGTCAGCATTCCCAAAGCATTGGTATTGCCAAGGGCGTAATCAAAGTGAGTGGTGGTATTGCCGCCATTCAGGTTTAACTTCAGCGTCAGATCCGCATGTGCAACGCTGTTCACTGTTCCCTTAAGGGACAAAGTACCATCTTGCGTGTTGATTGTGGTGTCGTCGTCAATCCAGGATGCCCCGGTAACGGTGAAATCACTGCCAACCTGGTAAGTCCCGTTCAGGGTCGTAACACCGGTATAATCCTGTGCATTTGTGGTTGTCACGTCATGGACAGAAATCGTGCTGCCCGAAACGGTCATGTTATTTACGTTGGTCGCAGCACCAGCAATAGAAACCGCCCCCGTCCCGGCTTTCATAACCACAATGTCACTGCCGCCATCAAGTGTACCCGTCAGGGTGATATTCCCGTTGGCTGCACTGGTATCAAACGTGGTGGTCTGGGTTTCCGGTAACCCGAATGTCACGATTTGGGCCGCCAAAGAAGCAGCACCATCAATCTGGATGGAGCCTGCCGTCAGGTTATTGAGAATACGGGTCGCCCCGGTATAGGACTGCGCCCCTTTGGTGGTGACAGCATTTACCGTAATATTGGGTGCTGTCAGTGCCAGAGTCGAACCCTGAGCATTATCGGCGTAAGCGCCATTAAACTCGATCGCCGAAGCGGCATTGACAGTTAACTGAGAGCCATTCCCAGTAATCGTTCCTAAGAAACGCACCAATCCGCCTTCGTTGTCGTCCAGTGCCTTGATGCTTGAAGCACCGGCTTTAAGATATGCGTCACCATCAATTTTAATATCGCCGATTTCAGTTTCAATCGAGCTCGGCAAGGCAATACGACGACCACCATTCTGTTTGAAGTCTTCATAAACATTGACATTGGCAGCCGAGGCAAAAACGATCTGACCATCCGTTGGTGCGTCATTCTGACTGCTCGTCGAGGTCAGAACAATGCTGTTCAACAAACGGGTTCCGCCAAGCGCGCCATTGAAATTGATCGTGCCGTAACCGGAATTGATTTCCAGACCCTGATAGTTTTGCCCGTCACTGTCGACGGCACCGTCAAAGGTCACATTACTGTTGTTTGACGATGTATTTACCGTTGTTGAGGTTCCCAGCAAGGTCGCACCCGCAACCTTGAAGTCACCACCGGAGATATAAGTGCCCCCTCCCAGCGTGGTCGTGCCGGTATAGGTCTGTGTGCCTGAAGTGGTCACATTACCGACCGTTATATTACCACCGGTAAGGGCGATCTGGGAAATGTGCGAGGTGGCCGAACCGATCCCAACGTCTCCGGCCCCGGCATTAACCGTAAGCGCCGTCCCCGTCTGGTCATCTTTGCCGGTGACACTGCCCGTGATTTTGACATCACCGCCATTGGTGGATGCCAGCGTCATGGTATTTGCGCCAAGAATGGCATTTCCGTTAATGGAAATGGCCGATGCAGTCAGGTTACCATTCAGGGTCGTGGTGCCGGTATAGCTCTGGCTGCCACCTGTCGTCAGGGCGTCAGTCGAAATATTGGCTGCTGTAACCTCAAGGCTGGCAACCGTATTGCCACCACTCAAGGCGTTGCTTAGGGCCACATCGCCGCCCATAACAGTAACGACAAGTTTCCTGCTCTCATTATTTGGCCCGTCTTCGAGCCAGACATCATGAAGGTCCACATCAAGGCTTGATGTGCCCGTTACGTAAATGTCGCCATCATGCGTTTCAAGATGGCCAGTTGAGCTGTTGGCCTTGTAGCTGGTGTAAATATTGCCCGTACCGGTTACCGTGGCGTTCAGTGTATTTACATCCGTCGAGAAGCTTTGTTCTTCGGTGCCGATCCCGGTAAAACTGGTAAGGGTTAACACGTTGGCCGTTACCACCGACTGGTCACCATCAAATTTGATCGCACCCTGCGTTGCCGTAAGCGCTACAGTGCCGGTCTGCCCGGAATTGATCGTACCAACCGTCACATCACCAGTAGTTGCCGTAATACGTGCGGTGTGGTTCTCGCCATTCGTCGTAATGGTTGCACCGGATACGCCGACATCGTTGGTCAGGGACACGTCATTATAGGCAGACAGATTAGCCTTGGTCAGCGCGCCGGTGTTGCTCACAACCAGTGCCGAGTTGGTATCACCTTCAAGAAGCTGCACATTCAATGCCTTGGCGGTACTGTTCAAAGTGGTCGTGCCACCTTGTGAACCGCTATAGATTTGAATGCCGCTGGCCCCTGTCGCTTCAAGGGTCAATTTACGCGGGTCAACATTGGTCGAGACAATATCTTTAACGCCATTCAGATATATGGCCGTCGCCGAAACCGTATCTGCCAGCGTCAATGTACCAGAAGTTGACAGCATCAGTTTGTCCAGGGTCCTGCCGGTAACGGCATCCCCCCAGGTAATATCCCCTTGGGAATAAACCATAACAGATGTCATCGCCTGGCCGTTTATCTTGTCCAGGCTCAGCGTGTCAGTTCCGCCGTTACGGATGGCGATAACAGAACCGTCACTCCCCGTGGTTGCCTCAAGGTTTTTGATAATAACCTGCAATGGCTTGCGAACGGAATTATCGCCGCTCTCACCGTCTTCCCAGGTAAGGGCACCCACGTTGTTTTTGGCATCCAGTGTCAAGGTCCCGGCCATGATAACCGTCGAATTATCGCTGCGTGCGCTCAGGATCGAACCATTGGTTGCTTTTAGTTTAACCGTTGATGTCGATGGTTGCGTATCGGTGTCAAACGAGGTAGCCCCTGCCAGAACAGAGTTAACCGAGATGTCACCGTCACCTGCCGTCACATCAATGGTTTCGCCATCTTTCTTTGCGACAACGTTGGTCAGTGTCACAGCGTTGGTTGCCGAAAATAACAGCGAACCATCATCCAGCGACAAGGCATTCTGGCTTGTCCCCAGCGTGACACCCGCAGCATTATTGTCATCAATATACACATCACCAGCGGCAATATTACCGATGATTTGAGAAACCGTAGTCGACAAGTGGCGCTCGGTTGTGCCAACGCCTGTACCGGCATTAACCTCAAGCGAGGAACCCACGATGCGGGTTGCATCAATGGCGTCGTCAACCACACTGCCATTCGTTGAAGTCAGCGTGATCTGACCGTCGGACGACGAGCCTTTGGCATTAATATTGCCCAGGATCAGATCGCCACCAGAGCCCGCTGTCGAAATGGTGATGTTCCCTGCCGTTGAAGCACTTCCTGCACCCGAAACCGCATTGGCAACCAGAATGGTGGCCCCCTGCGATCCCTTGATCGAAATATTACCACCATTTGTCGACACAGACGAAAAGGTGCCATCAACTTCAGAACGCAGGTAAACACCGGCTTGGACATTTGTTGCCGATACCAGCACGCGCTGACCACTGGCGGCAATGGCATTGTCAGCCGTCCCTACGCCATTCGCGCCCGTCAGACGCACCTCAAACGCGCCAAGGGCACTGCTGGCATTCCCGGCATAAATCGCGCCATTTTGTGCTGTCAGGTTAATCTTGCCGTTATTGCCACCCGCAACCACACCGTTCGCGCCATTACTATCGCCAATGGTGATGTTACCCGATTTTGCCAAAACGATAATATCGTTCCCAACCGCATCCTGGCCCACAGACAAATCGGTCAGGGCAATATTGCCGTTCGACACGATGTCAATTGCACCATTGGCTGTCTTCGCCACAAGTTTGTTCGACATACCGTTCTGGGCATTCAGGTAAATACTGCCTGTGCCGGTCACATCTGCGGTGAATTCCCCTGCACCACTTCCCGACAATTGCAGGCGCGATGTATTCGACCCGATACCGTCCGATGCCGAAAGCGAAATATTACCGCTATTTAAGGAAAGTGTCGCGCCCACACCGGTATAGATATGGCCATTCGATGCCGTCAATGTCAGGTTTTTACCAGAGCCATAAGACAATGCATCGACGGTCAGATCGCCAGACGAAATCGTAACGCTTAGATCGCCAGTCGTCGTAATGTTGTTCAAAGCAAGGGCCGAGGCATTAGTGACATTAATGCCCCCACTTTGCGACGACGCTTCCAGCGTTTTGCTATCCATCTTAAGGGACGTTCCAGACGAACCAATCGCGGCACCGCTACCCTGGGCGGTCAGTTTGACGGACCCCGCCGTAATCAGGGAATTGCCATCTACAGCGGTAATATCCCCATAGTACCTGAGATCATCCTGCCCAAGATTATCCGGATTTTGATAAGAAGCCGAAAGGTTTACTGATCCATTTTCGCCGGTATTGAGGGTTCCGACTTTCAGTGCTTCGATTGCTTTATAGGAAAAATCAAGCCCGGTAGTGTCGGTTACATTGCTCAGTGTGGTGATTCGACTACCATCCGAAACAGACCATGTAAGGTTCGTCGCCTCTATCGAAACAGTGCCTGTGCTATAATCGCTGTTGGTTTTATTGTTGCTGCGATCAATTGAAAGTTTGGACAAGTCACCTTCTGACTTAACGAAAATATCGCCAGGGCTTCTTAAGTCCAGATCTGTCGCTGTTGTTTTTACAATGGCCCCAGTGCTACCAATATAGTCGCTGGTTGCGGAAATTATCAGCTTGCCTGCCGTAATCAACGTATCCGAACTTGCGACTACGGCACCATTGCCTGAGGTTAAGCTGACGGTTGCGGTGCCAGCATTAATATTCCCCGTCGTCAGTGTTCCTGTCGAAGTTGAACTGGTTCCGGCTGACAAGGTTACGTCAGAAGTTGCCGAAACACTGGTCACCGTTAACCCGTAGGTCTCCGCAATATTGACAGAGCCTGTCGCACCCCGGTCATTGGTGGTCGCCGAAATTTGATCTAATGTGGTCGTGCCATTTCCATTTGCGGTCATTGAAATGGCGCTGACATTACCAATGGAACCCGAAGCGATTAGCGTAACATGAGCCGTATCTGACAACGAACCGCTCAGGATCGACCCACCGGTATTTTCAAAATAGAAATCGCCACCTTCTATCGAAACCTTTCCAAGGGCGACATCACCGGTGGTGTTCACCACCTTGGCATTGCCGTTACGTGCCGTCAGCGTTTCAAAGTTGGTGCGTCCGCTCAGGGCAATATCAACGTCATTATCAGCCGAAACGGTGAGTTCCCCACCATCAATGTAAATGGTCTTCTCACTGGTGCCGACTGATCCGTCGGAACTCAGGTTCACAATCGCAGCATTTATGGTCGTTTCGGGGGCATTGTCGCCATAGAGACTACCACCATTACTCGTTGCCGTAAGCTCACCAATCCCGTTAAGGTTGATATCCTTGATTGTAACGTCACCCCCACCGGTAAGTGACAGCGTTAGACCGGTATTATCGTCAATCGTGGT
The DNA here is from genome assembly GCF_002115825.1 of Thalassospira sp. MCCC 1A01428. Classification (GTDB taxonomy): domain Bacteria; phylum Pseudomonadota; class Alphaproteobacteria; order Rhodospirillales; family Thalassospiraceae; genus Thalassospira. Next base: position 6,471 of record NZ_JFJZ01000013.1, read on the forward strand.
ATATTCAGTTCCGTTTGCCGAAGATACCAGCCCCGAAACAAGTATGTTTTCCCCGTTCGGATTATTGGGTGCCCCAAGGATACGAATTGTCGCATCGGTGCTGCCATTCGTTGTCATGGCAAGATTGCTCAGCAACCGGTCATTTACAATATAAATGTCGCTGGATGTATTGGTCGACAGGTCTGCTACCGTCAGCTTAAGAGAGGAGCCATCGCTTCCCAGCACGGCATCGCCCTTGGTATTAAACGTTGCAGTACCCGCTGTAATATGGTTGTCGGTGGCACCAGTAATATTAGCCGGGCTGGTAAGCGTAACAGAACCGCTTAACCCGGTATCAATTGTACCAATGACCTGTGCGCGCTTGGTATTAAGATTAAAGATCAGCCCTGCGTCCGCATCCTTAACCTGGTTAACATTCGTAGTGCCGTTATCCGTAACATCAAAGGTCAAACCAGAGGACGTCAAAATATAAACAGGCGCATCCTCCCCGCCGGTTTCCTGATCCGACGTCAAAGACAGCGATGCAAGATGTGTGTCTTTGTTATCAACATAAACATTCGCATGCGTGTTCAGCGTCAGGTCTTTGGTTGTGGTTTTAATATGGGCTGTTGCTTCGGCACCATCCACACCAATTGATCCCGTCGAGACCAGCTTAATGCTGCGACCAGACAAAGCTGAACTGTTATAGGCAGAAATATTGTGGTCGGCACCCGTGGTCGTTATCGTAAGGGACCGCCCGTCACCGACAGCAAGTGTGCCGACCGCGATGTTGCGATCACTCGTAAAGTTAACATTCAGTCCGCTATCTTCAGTCAGATTAACCAGCTGCATGAGCGAGCCGGTATCGTTAATCGACAGTGAAAGCCCGTGCGACTGAAGGTCGTAGACATAATGAGTGTCCGCACGATGGTTTGCCGTCACATCAAGAGAATACAGATCTGACGCATTCGACAAAATAATATCGCCGCCAGCATCTACCGTCAGATTGGACGTTTTAGTTTTCAAGGCATTGCTGGTAACACCTATGTTCCCATCAGCCACACTCAAGTTCACGTCTCTGGCCGAAACGCCATTGGCGCCATCACTGGTCAAATTACCGTTGGTAACCTTAAGATTAATCGAACCATCATCGCTCGTGACCGACAGATCGGAAACGGTCAAATTGCCGTTGGTAACTTCCAGATTAATCGAACCATCATCGCTCGTGACCGACAGATCGGAAACGGCCAAATCCCCGGAATTCGACAGCATCACCGAGCTTTTAACGCTGCCCGACAGTTTATTTACATCGACCGTAAAATAGCCCGACGAAGACCGACCAACATTCCCGCCATTCAATGTCAGCTGGTCTGCCGTAATTACCGTGCTGCCCGATACCGCCCTGATAGAGTTGTCCCCGGCATTCAGGGTAAATTTGCCGCTCCCGACATCGACCTTGGTAACGGTAACTGTTTTCGCCGCCGTAATTTCAAGATCCAGCCCGGATTGGATAATATTGTCAAGCAAAAGCCCATTGTTATCGGAATAGTAATCGGTCGCAGAAAAATCCAGGCCTGTGCTGGTGATGGTGTAGCTAATACTGTTTGAACTATCAGCTTGATCAACATTCGCCCGATCAAGGTCCAGTTTAAGGCTGTCAAGAGTGGCGTTATTGGTAACCTTGACCTTATAGCTGGAATGAATCGACAGGTTTTGGGTTGAGGTCTTTACATCGACGGACTCGTACGAATTCAGCGTCACGCTTCCGGCCGTAATGACGTTACTGCCAGAAGATATCGACCCATCATTACCTTGGTCAGATGCCTGGCCGGTTGTCGTCAAGGAAACAGAACCGGTAGAAGACGTACCCGCTGTCACGGTGCCAACATTAAGGTGACGATCCGTAACCAAGGCAAAATCCAAAGCACTACCGGAAGTTAAATCCAAGGTCAGATCACTTCCGGAATCGGTAAGGGTAAGGCCCATATCTGTGAATTTATAGACCTGGGTGCCGGAACCTGTATGGCGAAGATCAAGACTAAGGGCCGACAATGTGGCACCACTGTCATTGTCAATATAGACATTCCCTTTCGAGACAATGGAAATACCAGCCGTTTTCAACTGCAACGATTTTTCTGCACTGCCAATCGCCCCATTTGATCCCCCGGAAGACGTCTTGAGAACAACCTGGCCAGCCTCGAGTGTGCCGGTCTCGGCGGCTTGAATGTTGCTAAGCGCACCCGAACCGGTAGTGACAAGCGTTACCGTTCCGCTGGCTTTAACATCGCCCACAACAATGTTCTTGGCCGATGTCAAACTGAAATCCGTTATTACAGCGTTTTCATCTGCCATACCGATCGTCAATTTCCCGGCGCCGTCATCGGTAACCAAGACAGGCGAATTTGTACCAAAATCGAAAATATTCTGCGTCGATACAGAACTATTAGTACTGGTCACATCGAGATGCGTTAACGTCTTTAAATTGGAAACCCGAACATCGCCACCTGCCGCAACCGACAGCTTTGCGGTATCAAGATCAAGGGCATTGCCATCGGCGCCGATATCACCACTGGCCCCTGCTGTAAGGCTGACACTGCCTGCTGTAACTTTGGTGTTGGTATGATCACCGTCATCGAAAATGGAACCCGATGTTTTAATATCAGCCTTGCCAGAGCCAAGGGCCACCTGGCCCAATACAACATCGTTAACCGCCGTGAAGGAGAAATCCAGCGATGAACCGCCAGTGACATTACCAACAGTAAGAACCGAATTTGCAGAAGAAATAGCAAAACTTTGCCCGTTAGCACCAACTTTTACATCATCCGCCAGTGTCGATTTGGCATCAATTGAAAGTTTGGTCAGCGTATTCGATGACGTAAAGGAAATACCATTAGCCGCGGTCAAGGCCACATCGGTCGCACTTGAAAGAATGTTACCAATAGAACCGGATTTGGCATCAAGAACCAGTTTGGCGGCGTCAAGTGAAGAAACATCAGCGCGGTTGATAGAGCCACTTTTCGCGACGAGGGTTAATGCCCCGGCGCCGCTGGCAACAGAAATATCTTTTACCGTTAAGTCGCCATTGCCAAGCGTATATGATGCAGAAGCCCCACCGGCCTGCATCGCAATCGTCGTTGCACCCGAGCCCGATGTCAGGATCGAACCACCGGCCTGAAGATCAAGTTGCGCCGCAGATACAGTAAAGACATTGCTGTAATCACCGTCGCTATCGCGACCAATGTCGCCCGATGTAACGTTAACAGTGGCGCTACCACTTCCGGCATTAATCGAGCCATCACTTCCCCCAAGAAGGGAACCGTCTTTTACGGTCAGGGTAAGGTTATGATCATTGGTCTTAACCTGCCCCGCCAAAATGACATCGCCATGGTTGGCGGTCAGAACAATATCACCTGCGGCATTAAGCGACTTAACAGACAGGGCCCCGACATAATTAGACGAACCGGTCGGGTTCCTGACATCAATATAGATCCCGCCATTGTTCGCACTTGCGCTAAGGGATTGAGCCATCAAAGAAAGATTATGATCACTGTCACCGATATGCGTTCCGGCAGAAAGTGTGATGGAATTTGCAAGCACGTTCGTCGCACTCTCGCCGTCATCTTTGATGGCACCAGTAGATTTAAGTATAATCGAATTACTGGTGCTATAGCTGACATCAAGCGCCCCAACCGACAGATCGGCATCGGTACTGATGCCAAATGTCAGACCAGACAGATCAAACACTTTGTCAAGATGATAGCCCGTCTCAAGGTTGTGGCTCAGCGCAAATTCCAGTCCCTGTGCTTCAATCGCATACAGATTGGCGTGCTCGGAATCGGCATTACCAAGTGTCAGTGAGAATTTATCAAGGTCCGAGATATCGCGGAAATAAACGTCCGACCCGGCGTTCAGGGTAACGTCATCAGCGATCACTTCGACAGAAGCACTGCTGGTACCAATTGCTTTTTGCGCTGTCAGCGACAAGCTGCCACTGGTTGCAATACGGGTATTTGCATTGCCGTCATCTGCAATGTTACCGCCTGCCTTCAAGGTGACCTTTGCGTTAGATGTACCAACCTGCCCGACAATAAGGTTGCTGTCGGTCTCAAAGGAAACCGTCTTCAGATTCGCACTGGTAAGGTTACTCACCGAGACCGAGGTTCCATCGTCTGATACGGCAAATGCCAAATGATCCGATGTTAGCGAGATTGTATTTTGGGATTGATTTGCACTGTGGGTGTTGTCAATCGAAAGATCCGTCAGCGTAGAATTGATATTCTTAAGGTAAATATCACCGATATTTTCAATATCAAGAACCGTCGAATAGATATTAAGCGCGTGTGTAGACGAACCAATCGCACCCTTGGCATTCAAAGTCAGTGACGGGGCGGTGATGCTGTTATCGCCATCAAGTGCAACCAGAGCGCCGCCTTCTGCTGTGAGAGAAACCTTTGGCAGGGAAGAAGAACTCCCTCCCCCAGGCATGTTTGAATCATCTGTCTCAGGAACCGCCTGAAGGTCGATTTTTCCAATCGTCATATCACCGGCTTTGTTGGTAATCTCGATTGAACTGGTCGACAGGCCAGTCTGAACATTCTTGACCGTCAACGCATCCGTTTCAACGATCTCAAGGTTTTTGCTGGCACCCACGGTCGTAATATCAACCGTATTAACCGTGGTTGTCAGACTATTAGTTGAATTATTAGACGCAGATGCCAAAACAGTAGCCGAAACCACCAGATCGTCGCCCTTTAGATCATCGGCATTAACATAACCGTTGGTCAGCGTAAGGGTAACGTCACCCTCGGCGCCGGCATCCAGCGCATCAATATCAAGGAATGCAGCCGTCTCCGGGGTTGCGGCAGAATCAACCACAATTGCAATATTACCCGAATTGCCACTGCTTGACCCACTATAGGTATCGTGCCCGATATCATTGATTTTGGTGCTGGTATGAGTGGTCAGCCCGATCTCGCCATTTGCGGCCTGAACCTTCTTGAAGGTCACCGTTCCACTTGTCGCTGTCGCGTCAAGATAGATATTATTTGCAGCGAATAAACTAAGTTCACGGGCGTTGGTGGAAAGTGCGCGCCCGGATTTCCCTAGGCTGCCTTTGTCGCCCTCGCCCGCCTGCAAAGTCAGCTTTGCGGCATCGATAAAAGTTGAATCATCACCGTCATCAACAACATCGTTGCCAAACGACGCTATCCCAATCTCACCCGCGCCAACCGAAACATGTCCAAGTGTTATCCTATATGTCGAAGCCACAAGGGACGTAAACTCGGCCCCGCCGCCTGCGACAAAATTGACAACAGAAAGGCCGCTATCGTCCGCATCATTGTTATAAATACGAATACCGCCCGTTTCGGTGGTCACATTCAAGGTGCTAATATCTGTCGCAAGAGCCTGATTGCCGCCCGAGACGCCCGTAATGCCATCACGCGCGGCAATGGTCAAAGCACTGGCCGTAACTTTGCCACCTTCTGCTCCGGCTATCGATCCCTTGCTCGCTGTTAGCGAAACATCGCCCGCGCCAACATTGATGGTGCCAAGGGTCAGACTTTTTTCACCGCTAAAGGTGAAATTCAGACTAGAGGTGTGGGTTAAAATTGTGTTCAGAACATAGGCATCAGCGGTATCGGTCAGATCAAAAGACTGGAATTCTTGACTTGTTGTAAGCTGATAGGTCTGGGTATCGGTTGACAACAAATGATCGAGCGAAAGATTAAGCGATTTCAAGGGCGCGGAAACGTTGACGAAAAAGCTTCCCCCCGCGTTGATTTCAAGATCATCAACCTTCACGCTAATGGCGTTACCAGATGCGCCAATATTGCCCGTCCCCGTCGACAATTTCGCTGACTTACCAGACAGATATGACGCATTGATCGATCCGGCAATCGACGTAAGGGTTATGTTGCCACTGGTTGTTTTACCAGTAGCATAAAGCCCACCTTTAAGCTGAATATCGCGGGCAGCCAGCACCGTGATGTTCCCGGCAGCAGATACGGGCCCCGGGTTACCATCACCATTTGAAAAAAGCTGACCGATATTGGTAATCGACGCGCCCGGCGATGTTGCCTGCAACACAATGTCACCGCCCTGGGTGACAATTTTGTAGCTCGCGTCAGAAAACGTAATGCCACCCAGCCCGGTTGATCGCAGAGTAAAGCTGTGCCCGCTGGTCGTTTGCAAACTGAGGTCGGTACTGACCGTAATCAGACCGGTTGATTCAAGAACAATGTTGGTCGTTCCGGCAATTCCTTCAAGAACACCGGCAGATATTGTGTTCGCCCCGTTGTTATCGTCATTCTCTGCAACAGTGCCGTCGCCAGCCACGCCATCCAGACTACCACCTGCCCCGGCAACAATCGTCAGGCTATCAGGGTCAAGCAGGAAAGTCCCGGTATCACCATTAAGGGCTGTCAAATCAACCGTGCCGGTCAATTTGACACCCTTGTGGCTCGACACCTCGGCAAAGCCGCCATTGCCGCCCGTAGCCCCGCCCTTTGCCGAAATACTACCGGCAAAGTTCGTCAGAGTTTCAGACAAAACAGTGATAGTGCCACCGTCACCGCTGGTGATTGCATCCGCTTTCAGGCTAGCTGTTTTCGCAATGCTGACCGTGTTGGACCACGCGCCCGTGCCCCGGCCTTTGGCGCCGTCGCCTTCGCTGCCAATCGCCACAAGGCCACCGCCTGCATCGCCCGAGGCATCCATGCTGGCGCCGCTGGCAACCGCAATTTTTTCACCGGTGGCGACAATGCTGCCGCCGGTTTCGCCGCTATCATCGCCGGTCGCCTTGATGCTGCCGCTGGCGACAACGGTGCCGTTGTCGCCACCAGACAGAATAATCCGGCCATTGGCACTTGAAACACTGTTGGCCTGGATCACACCGCTGGTGTTAATCACGTTATCAATAACGTCCTTGACCGCACGCGCAGAAATCGACACCACGCCGCCATCGGCGATGATCGAACCACTATTGCTAACCAGCGCGTCAACCGGATTGCCATCCGTCCCAACCGGGGCAGTATCGACGTCCGATCCCACACCAAAACTAAGCAGCCCGTCGCCATGGAAATCGAGCGAAAAGGTTTTCGCCCCGCCAAGAGCGACCTTGCCCAGGCGCGCATGAATCACACCCGCGTTTTGCACATTCGGCGCCACAAGAGCGGCCAGACCGGCATCGCGAATGCTGATATCCCCGGCATTGACGATGCTAGCCGACGGATTGGCCGACGCAATGTCAAAATTGTAATTACCGCTCATGAAGTCGGCGTCACGGATATTGGCTGTGGTGGCAACAAGCCCCCCCACATCGACGCGCGATCCCTTGCCAAACACCACCCCGTTGGGGTTGACCAGCATCACCGTGCCGTTGGCGGTAATGGTGCCAAAAATAGCCGAAGGATCATTACCGACCACGCGGTTCAAAATCACACTGCTGGAGCCGGGCTGCTGGAAATTGACCGTATTGCCACTGCCAACGTTAAAGCTTTGCCAGTTTACAATCGCCGAGTTCGACCCCTGCACCACATTGAGCGTATCAGAAGACGGCTGCGCAATGCTGACATCCCCGCCCATAACCGTTCCGCCCTGAGGCAAAGCCGACTGGGCCTGTGCCGGATGAGCCGTTGCATAAAAGAACGAGCCCAGTGCAGTTGCACCGGCAAGAATGTTAAACGGCGTCAGCCCTTTGCCCGAATGCTTGCGCGCGGGGGCCAAAGCCTCACCCGTTGCGCGCACCGCAGATGACCGGCTGTGGGCTGATTTCGAAGGACGACGTGACGGATTGGAAAAGCTGTTCTTGCTCATGAATTTGACCCGCACTTAAAATTTGGCTGAAATGGTGAAGAAGGCTTGGGGCTTGGCGGAGGAATCCGCCGTCGGTTTTCGAAACCCCTTGGCCACTTCTGCCGATGCATAAAGATTTTCCAGAACATTCACCCGGATACCGCCGCCAAAGGACGACGCGCTGGTGCGTTCATGGGACACATTGTCGTCGATATCCCAAACCTGCCCGCTATCAACAAAGCTGTAAAACTGGACACCGTTAGGAAATATTTCAGGAAGATCGGGCGAATACCGCACTTCAAGCGATGTCGCCCAGCCGTCGTCCCCCGAGAATTCGTTGCTGTCAAAACCACGGCCATAATTGGCCCCGCCCAACGCCATTTCCTCGCTCGCCAGCAAAGGATTAACCGCATATTGCCCGGTTGCAGTCAAAAGCATGCTGACCCGGTCGGTTACCTGTTGCACACGGGTTAAATCGATGGTCGCCTTGGTAAAGGAGCCCCCGGCATCAGCGCGTGACCCCAGCGGGTCATCCTTGTCGGTTGCATTGAACACATCCAGCCCGCGATGCACGGTGGCCCGCACGGCGGTAATACCCTGGAAACTGTCGGTTAAGTCATAGCTGATCCCGGCACGCGCAATATGCAGGCGGTCCTGGTTAAATTCATTATCAAGAATATCGGTATCAATCGCGCGATATTCATATTCACCCGAAATACGCAAATTCTGTAACCGCGAACGGATCAGCGGATAGGTGGCAATCGCACGTTCGGCCATCACCACACTGTTGACTTCCAGGGCTTCAAGTTCTTTCCCCGGACGTGAACGGCCATAGCTGGAACTAAACCCCAGCATCAGGCCATCTTCGGAATACAGGCCCTGATAATTGGCGCTGAGCGACCATGACCGTTCAATCGGTGAGGAAAGCTGCGTCTGAATCGCCAGTTGGTCGGCATGGGTACCAAAGGAATTGAACTGCACCGCAGCCAACCCCTCGGCATTCCCCGAATAGGGCGAATTGCGATTGTCGGCCGACAGTGTCGCCGTACGGGCAACACGATCCGCCTCGACCAGCATTTCCGAACCGCCAGGCGCGGTTTCTGATGGTTTCAGGGTGGCGCGCACGGTCATTCCAGCCAGATCATTGGCCAGAAGCAGGCGCCGTTCCATTTCATCAACCGTCACCGGAGTTTTGCCAATCAACGGTGCGAGCAACCGTTTCACCGCCTCGCTAACCGGGCCGACATCTTCCTGCACGACGATGTCGGAAATAAAACCTTCAACAACACGGATTTTGAAATCGCCATTGGTAACTTCCTGGGGGGGGACCACCACGCGCGAAATGACATAACCGGCATTACGATATTTAAGTTCGATATTGGCCGCGATCTGAAAGGCATCCGCTACAGTGATGGTTTGCCCCATCCTGTCCTGGTAAAGCGGTGCCAGTTCATCGGGTGTAAAGGCCGTGGCACCTTCAATTTCAAAGGAATGCAAAACAAAGCTGGCTTTTTCCGCCCCGGCCGGAACTTCAACTGCCGACGCACCCGGCACAGAAATGCTGCCTGTCGTATCTGAAGGCTTTGGCAGGTCCGGCCTGGCAAGATCACGCCCCGCCTCTGCCCCCGAGGGTAGCTGCGACGGTACGGTTTGGGCCGAAACTTCGGAAACCATACCCAATACGAATAACGCACATGTGGCGGCACAGGACCAGACTATTTTTTCTCACGCGATTCCCCCAAGAACCCAAGTAGTTGGCCAAAAGCGATGCTTTTCGCCAAATGTAACCCAAAAACCTTTTACGGCATTTCGCTGTTGCATTCCCCGAAATGGCTAGGCCAATGCAGAGCGAAAACCATACTATCATATAGGTATAAACTGGCTATACCCTGTTTAAGAGAGTCAGTACATTTTTTTTTACGTGCGAGTAACCCGACAAATTCGCCACATACTTGAGTCTATGGTCAAACCCATATGATCAAATGTTTTTTGTTTAAATATTGAATTAATTTCCCTAATTTTCGCCCAAAATTTGCCCATGCTCAAACTCTTGCTTCATAACGCTTTTGGGTAGTTTTACTCATTTTACATGTGAATTTGAAGATCACGTCTCATTATGGACAGTCTCTGAAAACGACGGCAAATCGATGGTTTCATTTGCGAATTGATCGCAAAATTTTTCTTCTTCAATATTAATGTCACCTCGAATCAGCGCCGTCCAAAAGCTTAATCAAAATAAATCGGGTAATTTTTCCCGGCGAATCGATAATGGTGATGTCCGTCAAACACCGAACAGTTTCGGCCAGTAAATTGAGGCCACATTTTTCGACACCTCCGCAAAACCCCCTCCGGCATCTCAGCAACTCTGACTTTCACCCCCCTATCCTATTGGCGTTTTGCAGTCTGAACGCTTTTTACAGCATGCTTATCCCGTTCGCCTCCCAAGGCAGGACATGCAAATCCGGTCGGCTATTTCCCGGCTCTACACCAAGCATAAGAAGGCCGGAAACCGGCGGCGCTTTCTTCACCCCCGGCATCTGGTACAGCCGGGCAAGAAAATGCTCCGGTCACTCATTGCGGCTCTATCGCAAGAAAGCGGTAACTGTTTTACCCTATGCTGAATTTCGCGATAACGCCCTCTGCGAACATGCCGCACATACGAAACATTAATCTAATGCCCATATGCTTTATGTTCATTGCTGACAGGCTTGCTATTTCGGGCAATTAGCACACCGCAAGTGGCTATCGCGCTCCGAACAAGGCCCAAAGAGGAGGGCCGTACAAAACACTAAAATAGCCTGGATCAATCCTGCGAAAAAGATGATTTGCATTTAACCACTGAGATCATCAAAATAAGGGATATGTTATTTTTAAAACACCTTATTAAACATTTGCGTTAAAAGCAGAAATCGGGATCGGTAGAGGGACATCATTTGGAGCAAAATTCGTTCAAACTGACGTTAGACAAACTGCGACAGAACCTGGCTGACGACAGGCAAAAGATTGCAATGGAGACTGACGAGCTATACCGAGACATAGCCGTTGAAACAGCCCCTCCCCCGGCTCATATAAATCTCGATACGTCTGATTATGTGGGAACAGCGCTGAAAGCTGAACGAGTTCTTGGCCAACTTTCCGAACGGCTGAGCAATCCTGATAGAAAAATGCGCGTTGGCGTTGGCGCAGCACTTGCCGATGCCTGTGAAGCTGTTTCAGCCGAGGGACGCGGCGCAACTCCGCGCAGATTACTGCAGTTTTATGCTCATCTTGGCGAAACATCCGCCCATTTTGAAAACCTCAGCGGGGCCGCCGATGTGTTTGAAACTCTTTTATCATGTTACAACACCGGACACAGACCCTTAAGCCTTGAATTACTTATCCATATTGCAACACGGTCAAGCATACGCTCGCGTAATTGGCTTGAGCCCGGACAAACGGACAAATGGCGACAAATTGTTGCCGATCGTCACGTTCCCTGCCCTGTTCCCGAAAATACTATCGAACGACTTCACAGCCGTATCATGGAAATTTCACCTGATTCCGGGCTAATTGGCGCGGCCGACGCATTATATATAGTACTTGAGGTCATGAATCAGGCCCGCCTTGACAGCCTTGACCTTAATCTTCCTACATCGACCCGGCATTTGCAGATTGAAATAAGCGATCCCCAGGCTGCTTACTGGAATCGGATCGCTCGTATCATGGTCCCTTTTCTCATCAGCCATTTCTGCCAGGGAATATTTCTACCTGTCATTACAGGCGATGCACTAACCCGCCATCTGCCAAAAATTGCCGAACTTCTGGCAAGAAAAGCACCGTCACGTGTGGCACGGCAGTTCACCGTTAATATTCTTGCCGCATCACTAACTAAACTTGCCGACATAGACCGGCTGATAAACGAAAAATGGAGTCATGCCGATCATCTGACGCGACAGGGGCGCGGCACCAGCCTTGGCAAAATTAACACACATCTTTTTCAAACCGGCAGCATATGTGTTGCTGACATAATTAAAGACTGTAACATTACCCCACAAGCTGCCCATTATCAGATCAAACGCCTGTTGAAAGCTGGTGTTGTATCCCCCGGGCCGCGGGGAAAGCTTGGCGGTCATTACTTTCTTGACGTGTTACTTCAAATGTAAGCTCGCCCTTTTATAGCAATATGCACTTGATGACCTGGTTGTGATTTTAACAACCTGTCACCGACAACATGTAAAATAGTCCCCTCCACCAACTCGCGTGGAAATTTGTGTCAAAGCCAACACCCACCTGGAACATTTTAGGCACAGCCACCCTCACCCACACCACAGGCACGGCCCAAAATTTCAGGTCCTCAGGCTAAACGGCATGACACCGAACGGATTTTACCGTATGCTTGCACCCGATTTCGCGGGCAAAAGAACATTTTTTAAAGCATTAAAATCAATAAAAACAATTACTTGAATATAAAAAAACGAGTATCGTTTGTCGTTTATACGTAAGACGATAAACGTAAACACAATTATCGAAAAATGATTGATCGTTTATTGAACAACCGTGTAACCGTGTAACCGTGTAACCGTGTAACCGTGTAACCGTGTAACCGTGTAACCGTGTAACCGTGACACGAATATCGAATAATCCATATACGTAAATCGAAAACTTGATTGACGAGTAACGCTTTTCGAGAACCGATTAAACGATATTCGAAAAACGTTTATCGAATGATCGCGATACGTTTAAACGAAATTCACATTTGCAAATGTCGGTTGGTCGTGATACGATCATCGATAAATTGAGGAACGATTCAGGAAAAATCGAAAAGCACGTTATCGTGTTACGATTTTCGTAAGATGGATTTTCGATGATCGAGTAACGATACTCGTATATCGGAAAATGAATGTACGAGGCTCGAATTTGAGGTTTACGTAAATCGGGTAATCGAATTTTGATTTTCGGGAAACCGTAACTCAAAAATCAGAGGACCGGAAAACGAAGGATGCTTTCTCGATTACCGAAAAAGGCATTATCGATCATTCGATTTTCGAAAAACGAAAACGACAATCTCGGAAAGGCAACAAACGCAACACCGAAAACCGCAGCACGACCAAGCGTTTTTCGTATCTACGAATTCGCATAAATCGAATCCCCGCCAATCACATTTCGGATTACGTATGTCGATTATCGACTTTCAAAGGATCGATATACGTAATCCGGTTACCAACCAGGGCCGAAGCTGAACCAACGAGGTCAAGGAACACCAAATGGCACGCTATAATTACGACTTGCCGTCGGATCTGATTGAACAGGTACGGGCAAAAGGGCCCATGGTAATCGCCACCCTTAATGAAAAAGGCGGTGTCGGCAAAACTACCCTTACTTTTCAGATTTGCGTCCATCTTGCTGAAGCAGGATTGAAAGTTCTGGCGGTTGACCTTGACCCGCAAGGAAACCTGACCAAAACAACCTTACGCTATGGCGAATTACAACATGATCGGGTTTTTAACGATACCGACGTTGATCGCGCCAACTCCATGACCATTTTTTCAAACGCCAATGAACGTGTCAAACCTCTGCCGGTCAGCGAAAACCTTGCTTTAAATACCGGGAATACAAACCTTGTTGCCTTAATGGGCATCCAGCATGATCTGTTGCTGGAACTTGACGAATACCTCGCCCGACAAACCGATTATGACGTCATCATTATCGATTGCCCGCCAACACCGGGCAACCACGTGACGGCCGCAGCAATGGCCGCAGACTATGTATTGTCCCCTGCCAATGCCGATGAATATTCGTCTGATGCTATTAAAAATGTGGTTAAAACCATTACCCGGTTCAAACGCAAATATAATCCGGGCCTTAACCTGCTCGGTGTCATCCTCAATGACGTCGATAACAGTTCCAAAATCAAAAAAGATTATATTGAACTGATGCGGGGCGAGGGGGCCGACCCTGACGAGTTCTATTATGGAATTCGCGACAAAATATTTGAAGCCAGGCTTGGCAAGCGGGTAGCATTTCAGGAATCCCAAACGGTTGGCATGCCAATCACGCGCTATCAGCGTGGCAATGCTGCCGATGAAATGTATGCCTTTCTACTTGAACTGCTAAACCGTCTAAACAAGGAGGACGCGTAATGGCGACCAAACCGAATTTCGCCCGTCTCGCCCGCCGTGAACGCGTTAAAAAAGTTCCTCCGCGCCCTGAAGACCTTGCCGAAATCTGGAGCCCGGACGAAACGGCTGCTGACATCGCTGACGCCCAGGAACATGCAACAACAGAACCGGCATCTCCAGACCAGGAAGCATCGGGGCCTCTCAATACACCAGCCACGGCGCCGGCCTCAGCCGCAGCAAATGTCCGCGATATCCATTCCGGCAAGGAATATATCGGTTTGCTGCGGATAGAAACCAAAGTGGACGAGGCCGTTGATCACGTCATACGAATGCTGGTTCGCAAACGCAAAGCCAACTTGCAAAAGAACGACCCGTTACCGGAAGGTGAAGAATATACCCGAGCCGATTTTATGCGCGAGGCGTTAATCCGCTTCTGTCGGGACCTTGATAGCAATTTTGACGACCGAATCGAGCTTCAACGCAAGGTTATGGAAGAAGATTAAAAGTTCGTAACATCGCGGACAATTCCATAACACAATGCCATCTCTGAACGACCTTAAAAACGGCGGTTTTCCTACAGAACTGCCGTTTTTTATTAAAACGGAGTAGGTTAACAATCCTCCGCTTAAACTCGCCCCAATCAAAATCGTACTATATCGTCCTGCATCTAAATTGGCCGATTTCGATATTAAAGACGTAATCTGCCAGATAACCATGCCGATAACTGGTTCTGAAGACCTAAAGTTTTCTTCAAACACCCGAAATCTCTTAATGATGGATGGTTATCCCAAAATCCGCGCTATCAGCTCCAGGGCAGGGTATTCTCACGGTACATCTTCGGCATTTCGCGGACCATTTTTACGCCAAATGTCCTCATACCTTCCCGACAATGCCTTCAGAATGTCGTCCACTTCGTCTTTAGCTGCCTTCTATCATGTCCGCGATGTACCGATTCGACCCGGAAACGATTCGTTATAACGCGGACAAATCAACGTTAAACATTTGGAAATACTTTTTAAAGCATCGGTTTAACAACAAAAATCATTTAATATCAGCAACTTAATAAAATTGACTACCAAAATGTAAACCGGCACGCTTTAACCTGCTCGTCACAACGCGGACAAAACCGTAAAACTGCGTCTCAAAAACGAATGAAACAGGGCCTTAAAAAAAATCGGCCAAACACGGTCCTGATGAATACGACCGTGAAATGCCGAATATTCAAGCCGCTAGCATTCGTTTTTCTCGTCACAACGCGGACATTTTTGCTCGGTACATCGCGGACAAATACGAATCAATACATTGATATATCGGGCAGATTTGACCAAACTCGTCACAACGCGGACAAAAGGGAAAAGGGTTTACAGGTGGCGAGTTCTCAACAGGTAGATCTTTTTCTGGATCAGCTGGTCGACGGTGCGCCATTCAAGGACGACCGGATGCTGATGGAACATCCATGGTTCTCCCTGACCAAGCAGCCACGCCGGACCCCGTTTCATTATAGCCGGGGCGGGGTTGATATTCGTATCGAGCCCGGTGCCAAAGGCATGGCAAATATCTATGACAAAGACCTGCTGATGTATCTGGGGTCGATCATTAATGAAAAGCTGGAACGCGGAGAGAAGGTTAGCGATCGCAAGATAACCTTCGCGGCGCACGACTTTTTGCGGTCGACAAAACGCCAGACATCCAAACGCGGCTATACGCTTTTTCTTGATATGCTGGAACGACTTGACGGCACACGCGTGCGAACAAACGTTGAGTCAGGCAATGACAAAATCCGCTCCGGTTTTGGCTGGATCGAAAGCTATCGCATCATTGAACGCAAAACAAAAAATGGTCGGTCCATGATGGCCGGGGTGGAAGTAACCCTGAATGAATGGATGTTCAAAGCCATCGTCATTGACCGCCGGGTTCTGACCATCAGTCCACGGTATTTCGATCTGTCAAAAGGCCTTGAAAGGCGCATTTACGAACTGGCTCGCAAACATTGCGGACAACAGCGCAGCTGGTTGATCAGCATTCCGTCACTTAAGGAAAAATGCGGATCAGACCGCGAAGAACGCAAATTCCGGGCTGACCTCGGCAAAATTATCATTGATGCCAATATCCCTGATTATAGCCTTAAAATGGGCAAATCCGCCGATTTTGACAGTGCTTTCAAAAGCCGGAACCCCAAGGAATGGATGCTGGAGGTTCGCCCCATACGTCCGCAAAGTGACGAACCGATCGAAGCAGCTGCCAATCCGGCCGAAGAAAGCCCCGATAAACTGTTTGAAATCGGCGATACACGCTTTCGCCCCAAGCCATTATCGATCCACGTCATCAACAATGCCCGTGAGCGCTTTCCAGAGTGGGACATAGACCATCTGGAGCGCGAATGGGCAGGTTCAAGCCAAAGAAACCAGCTGGTCATCAAGGACCCAGAAAAGGCCTTCATGGCGTTCTGCGAACGGTATGTTGCCAACCGCAGTATCGATATGTAACCCGTCCTGTGGATAAGTTTTGACAGTCAACAGCACATCACGGACGAAAGATCGGTACATCGCGGACAAAGGTTCGATACTTTGCGGTCGTGCTTTTGCGGACGTGATATTTGATACATCGCGGACAATTCATCGATACATCGCGGACGTCTAACTGCCCCGGACTCCTGAAAACAAAAAGGAGTCTCTGCCATCCGTAACTTATCTAACTTTACTCTAACACTCTTTATTAACTCATATAACAAATCTAAGGGCAGGGACGTTATATTCTGATTAATATTTTGTTAATGAATAAAACGACTTGGCAAACATCACGGGCAACACGAAGGCAGAAATTACCCAATTGTCCGCGTTATCATCAAAACGTTTTGCCAATAAAAAAAGGCTTGCGCCGTTCCATTTTTGGGAATAAATCCCACATATGGAACAGGCACCCGAAAACAGCATAGATATCAAAATAGCAACCCATCTCAAGGTACTGCGCCAAAACCACGGCTGGACGCTTGAAACTCTGGCAAACAATAGCGGTATCAGCAAATCAACCCTTTCCCGACTGGAAAAAGCGGACGTCAGTGCCACCACCATCCTGCTCGCCAGGTTATGCTCTACATATGGAATTACATTATCCAGGCTGATCTATATGGCCGAAGAAAATAATTTTACGCCTCTGATCCTCAATAATGATCAGGAAATCTGGGCAGATCCCGACACCGGCTTTATTCGCCGTTCACTGTCACCTCCTACAGGGCGTCTGAGAGGTGAAGTGCTGGAGTGCATGATACCAGCCGATACCACGATAACATACGCCCAGCCGCCGCAAACGGGGCTGGAGCATCATCTTGTCATGCAGGCCGGGAAACTAACCCTGACACTTGATGATAAACAATATGTTCTGAACCAGGGTGATTGTCTGCGCTATCAGCTATCAGGTTCAAGCAGTTTTCAAACATCACCAGATCACATTGCCCGTTACCAGCTATTCATTCTGTGAGACAAACATGACGAAAATAAGCACGCTTGAAATTGATAGCTATGACGGGACACAGCTGCAAATACAGATCGACGCTTTTGCTAGATTGCTTCATGCCTGCGTGCAAAGTGGAGCCAGCATCAGTTTTGTTCAGCCCTTCACAATTAATGCAGCCAAAGACTTCTGGCATCAAAAGGTGTTGCCTGGCGTTCTTGACGGGAGCCGAATTTTACTTATTGCCAAAATTGAAGGACAGCTTGCCGGCTGCGTTCAGCTTGATTGCGATACACCGCCCAATCAACCTCACCGTGCCGAAGTTGCCAAATTATTGGTGCATCCTGCATTTCGTCGTAAAGGCATTGCACGAGCGCTAATGCTCGCCCTGGAAGATGCAGCCCGGCAGCGCCAACGTCGCCTGATCACCCTTGATACGCGCACAGGCGACCATGCCGAACCTTTATATCGCACACTAGGCTATCAAACAGTTGGAACCATTCCCGAATATGCCAAAGACCCTTTTACAGATACATTTGATGCAACGACGATAATGTACAAATTGATCACGTGATGTTGGCTGAAAACCAAAAAATAGCTTTGCCCATCATTTGATGCAAGTCAGCTACAATGGTTTATCAAGCAGTGGCTTGACGGCGTTCAACCATTAAAACGTGGCTTGCCGTTAGAACGGTTTCGTTTTTCTGGTTTACGACATCAATTTGTTCAATTACTTCGCCAAAATCCGGGTTATCTGCCATTGTTTTCAAATCACCAATCGTGATCCTTGATTTAAGCGTATCGCCTATAAAAACGGGGCGGACAAACCGTATGCGGTCGTAACCCGATGAAAACGCGCCCGGGTTGTTGGCCGATTGTGCTGCCAAACCAATGCCAAATGCAAAAACCATCGTGCCATGAGCAATGCGACGTTCAAACGGTGTATGTTTGGCATATTCCGCATCCATATGATGTGGAGAAAAATCACCGGTATGACCTGCATGTACGACAATATCGGTTTCTGTGATGGTGCGCGCAGGACTGTGGCGGATGTGGCCAATACGGTAATCTTCAAAAAACTGCTTTTTTTCCACGCCATTGTCCTGTGTGTTGCGCCAAGGTCATGCACCTGCATTAGCCTGGCAGGCTGGGGAAATTCATTAAAAAAGACTTTTAATCATTTTAGCAATGGTTTGGCATGCTTGCCAATTGATCATGACAAAAAACACACCCGTATAAAACAGGCATGCTTCACCATATAGTGACTATGAGAAAGTTTAGGCAGGCATGACAACAAATGGCAGAATTTTGCCAGGATAATTGCCCTATAGCATAGATGGGACGGCAAGCCGGGCATCCGTCAGCATGTGATGGCGCCCGACAATGCGAATTTAAAAAAGCGTCAAGATTAAACGACGCGCCTAAGTCTAAGCCACGACATGCTGACGGGATGATAAGTTGCTTGCTCCACCGGCCATTTGCACAGCTTTACTACCGGCTTCAATCCCTGCTTTCAGGCACTCTATTGCGGGTAATTTTTTTAACCAGAAATCCAGAAAACCCGCATTAAAGGCATCGCCAGCTCCGGTTGTATCCACAACCTGTACCGACGGGGCTGGGTGGTGCAAAATATCGCCCTCTATCGCAATATATGCCCCGCCCATACCAATTTTTAAGGTGACAACACGAAAAGACCGGGCCAACACCTTTAAGGCAGACAAAGCGTCTTCCTGCCCGGTTATCGCACGGGCTTCTTCCAGATTGGGCATAAAAATATCAATCCCGGCCGCGTTTTGAAGGATCTGGCTGCCGTGAATAAGGGTTTCATCCCAGCTTGGATCCAGAGATATGGTCAATCCACAGTCACGCGCCTGTTCAACCAGATCCGGGATTTCATGTAATGTTGCATATTCGGCAATATGCAAATGGCGGGCTTGTTTCCATTGCCAGGCCTTTGACAAAGTCGCCGGACGTGCTTTCCCGGCCCGGCGAGACAAAAAGGCACGGTCATTGTCCTGAATGGTTACAACCGTCACCTGTGGTCCGGCATCGGGGGAAATTTCCAAAAATTGTAACTCAATGCCACTTTGTTCCAATGTTGCCCGTAAAACAGCCGATAGCGGGTCTGTGCCAACCCGGCTGAGCAGGGCTGCCGGGCGACCTGAATGATGTAAATGTGCAGCCGTGATAAAGGCACCGCCGCCAGCCTCAATCGCGAGGTTTTGTGCAAAAACCTCGCGGCCAAGAACCGGCATATTTTCCACACCGGTAAACAGCAAGTCACAATAGGTTCGGCCAATACACAAAACGCCGCCGGCATTGTGTGGGGCAGGGGGAGGAGATGTTTTTGTATTCATGGGCGCATCAAAGCCTTCTGACTGTCGCTGTCAAAAAAATACAGGCTTTCAACATTAGCTGTGACAGAAACAGTTTGACCCGCGGCCAACTGATGAAGGGCAGGGGCCGATGCAATGATAACACCATCTGCCGTATCAATATGCACCAGCGTTTCCGACCCCAATGGTTCCAGAACCAGTATTTCCCCGTTAAGGGTCAGACCGGTTTTATCAGTAGGTTCCCCAACCGTCAGGGCATGGGACCGTACCCCCACTGAAACATTGCTGTTTACGGCTACTTTGGGCGATGCAACGGACAAAACAGCATTGGCGTTTTGCGCAACCAGACCGTTTTGCGTGGCAATTGCACTAATCATGTTCATCGACGGGTTGCCAATAAACCGGGCCGTGAAAATGTCAGACGGGTTTTCATAAAGATCGGTCGGCGAGCCACTTTGCAAAATATAACCATCTCGCATGATAACAATTCGGTCTGCCATTGTCATGGCTTCAACCTGGTCATGGGTGACATAGACAATCGTGCTTTTTAACCGCTGATGCAGGCGTTTGATTTCGATGCGCATTTGCGAGCGTAACTGTGCATCGAGATTGGAAAGTGGCTCATCAAACAAAAACGCCACCGGGTTGCGTACCATGGCACGGCCAATGGCAACACGCTGGCGTTGCCCGCCCGAAAGGGCGGATGGTTTACGGTCCAGTAATTCAACCAGACCCAGCATTTCGGCTGTTTCCTCGATGCGTTTGTTTTTATCGGCTTTTGACATTTTGGCGGTATAAAGCCCAAAGCCGATATTCTGGCGGACAGACATATGCGGATAAATCGCATAGTTCTGAAAAACCATGGCGATGTTGCGTTCTTTGGGTTCGTGTTCGTTTACAACTTCACCACCAATGCGCAAATCACCACCGGTGATCGGTTCCAGCCCCGCAATCATACGCAATGTGGTTGATTTTCCGCAGCCCGACGGGCCAACAAGAACAACAAATTCGCCATCCTTAACCGTCAGGTCAATGCCGTGAATGGTTTCAATGGCACCATATTTTTTGGTGATTTTTTCCAGTTGAATTTCGGTCATGCGCTGGCTCCCGGCAAGGCATTGAATTCTGATTGAAGCAGGTTATCGGCATCTTTTGCGCGCTTGATATAAGCCGAAAGGCCAGCGCGCAGGTTTGATAAGGTATCGCGATAACATGCAAGTGCCTCAGTTATGGCTGTGTCGCCGGGGCCGCCAAAACGGTCGCGCACGGCGACAAAATGGCGGGCCGAAACCACAGATGCAAACCGCTCTGCATCCATTTTCGTTTCCCGGCCGGTGCTTTGGACAAAGGCCTGTTTGAACGGGGCATAGCCATCAATTGTTAAATCGCCGTTCATCGCCACAATGGTTTTGGCTACATGGGCGGCAATTTCATGGGCCTCGCGGAACGATAAACCTTCATTGCGCACCAGGTCATCGGCCAGTTCGGTAATCGTGATGCAGGATTTGCGAATGTTTTCCGAAACCTTGTCTTCGTTGATTTGAACGGCGGAAACAAAGCTGGTCATAAGGTCAATCACACGGCCTGCCGTGGTAAAGGCCTGATAGCCAAATGCCTGGGTTTCGCCTTCGCTGTCATTCATGTCGGTAAAGGGTGTGTTATGCATGATTTCGATCATGCCGCGCGCACGGGCAAAAGTCTGGCTCGCCAGCAGGCGCATATGTTCAATCGGCACCGGGTTGCGTTTTTGCGGCATGATTGACGAAATTTGCACCAGTGCATTGGGTACATAAAGCTGCCCGACCTCGAAACTGGACCAGAATTGAAAATCCTGTATCGGCCGGCCAAGATGAAGGAACAGCAGTTCGATCGCCCCATAGGTGCCGCTGACATAATCAATCGCGGCAATGCAGCTGTATGAATTGCGCAAGGGGGCATCAAACCCCAATAATTCGGCCATCCGGTGCCGGTCAATGTTAAAACCCGATGTCGTAATGGCCGCTGCCCCCATCGGTGACAGGTTGACTGTCGCCAGCGCATCAAGCAGGCGTTTTGCATCGCGTAGCAAAACTTCGATCAGGGCTGAAAGATAATGGCCAAAGCTGGTGGGTTGGGCCGGCTGACCGTGGGTATAGGCCACAATCAGGGTATCTTTTTCGGCCTCGGCCTTGTTAATGGCGGTTTCAAGCAATGTCAGGATTTTGCCCAGCAACCCGGTAATTTTGGAACGGAGCTGCAATTTGAACAGGGTATGATCGATATCGTTACGGGACCGGGCCGTGTGCAGGCGCCCGCCTAAATCCGCGCCAAGGCGGGTTTTTAATTCCTTCTCAATCAAAAAGAAAAAATCTTCGACCTCGCCGGTATAAACCAGTGTTGCCGGGTCAATTTCCTGTTCAATTGCCATAAGGGCATTGGCAATTTTGCCAGCCTGATCGTCGCCCAGAATTTTCTGTTCGCGCAGCATCACCAGATGGGCGCGGTCAATGCGCTGAAAATCATGGGCGAAATGGTCACGTGCGCCATCAAATAACGGCCCCAGAACCGTGTTTTTATAGACGGGATCGGGAAATGTGCTGTGATCGGTGTAAGGTGTTTTTGCCACGGTCTTATCCTTTCAACCCGGCCAGCATGATGCCGCGCACGATAAAGCGTTGCAGAACCAGAAACACAAGCAGGGTGGGAATGGTGGCAAGGGCAGCACCGGTCATGATCTTTTCCCACTGGATGGATTGCTCGATGGCAAAACTGGTGAGACCAACAGGCAGGGTGTAAAATTCCTGACTGGTTGTCACAATCAGCGGCCAGAAAAAGGCTGTCCAGTTACCCAGAAACGTGAAAATGGCAAGGGCGGACAGGGCAGGGGTGACCAGGGGCAGGGCAATTTTCCACCAGATCTGAAATTCATTCAGGCCGTCAATGCGGGCGGCTTCAAGAAAATCATTGGGGACGGTTTCAAAAAACTGCTTCATTAAAAACGTGCCAAAGGCCGTCATCATGCCGGGGAACATCACCCCCCAATAAGTATCAATCCAGCCCAGCTTGCTCGCCATCAGATACCACGGGATCACCAGCATTTCGGTGGGGATCATCAATGTTGACAGAATGGCGAGAAAGATCAGATAGCGTCCGCGAAAGTCGAATTTCGCCAGGGTATAGCCTACCAGACTGTCAAAAAAGACGTTGGACAGGGTAACGGTGGTGGCAATGCCCAGTGAATTGCCAAACCAGCGCAAAAAGCGTCCGTCCGACAGGACCTGAATATAGTTATCCAGTGTCGGATATTCGGGAAACAGGCGCATGTCGTACACTTGGCTGGCATCCTTAAAGGATGTGCCAAACATAAACAGGATCGGGGTGATCATGATCAGGCCGCCGATCAAAAGAACAGCCCAGGTTATGATGCGTCCGGGGTGGGCTTTGGCCTGCATCAGGCCTTCTGAAATTGTCGTGCTCATCTCAACGTTCCCTCATCACCCAAAGCTGCATCAGCGAAACAACCAGCAAAATGGTGAATAAAACCACTGTCTGTGCTGCGGCATAGCCCATTTGATAGGACGAGAATGCGCTTTGATAAATCATCAGAACCAGTGGTTTGGTAGAATTTAACGGCCCACCGGGATCGTTGGTGGTGATGTTGTAAACCTGGTCAAAAATTCGCAAAAACCCGATCGAGGAAAACACCACCAGAAAAACAGTGGTCGGCTTTAACAGGGGGAGAGTGATTTTGCGCAAGATTGCCATCTCACCCAGCCCGTCGATGCGCGCAGCTTCATAATAGGTTTGCGGGATAGCACGAAGTCCGGCCATGAAAATGACAATTTGAAAGCCAATACCGGCCCAAATCGCGGTTGCCAGCACCGATGGCAATGCCTGGTCAACTGACCGGATAAACGGTTGCTGGGCAATGCCGAAATCAGATAGAAAACCGTTGATAATGCCAATCGGAACAGGTTGATAGAACCAGCGCCAGACCCAGGCCATTGCCGATGCCGTGGTCAGGAACGGCAGGAAATACAGGGCACGAATAAAGCCCTGCATAAACCGCACCCGGTCAAGGAAATAGGCAATGATGAAAGCAAAGAACAGACTAAGCGGTGTGCCGACCAGCAGGTAGGTGAAGGTGTTTTTAAAGACCTGCCAGAATTGCGGATCGTTAAACAGATGTCGGTAATTGTCCAGACCGATGAAATTGGGTTCGCTTAGCAAATCCCAGTCGGTAAAGGACAGCCAGAAGGCATCCAGTGTTGGATAAAAACGGATCCATGAATAGAAAATGATCGGCAGTGCCAGAAACCCCCATGCCCATAAAACCCGTTTGGTTTGCATGCGCAGGCGTTTCCGGCTGCGCCCCGCGGGGGGCGCAACCTGTGTGTTATTGGCCGAGGTCATGGCGTTGACCCTATCTTTTATTTTTTGCTGTGATCAATGATGGCTTGTTCGGCTTCAGCCGCCTGCTTCAGGCTTTCGGCCGGGGCCTGGTCCTGCAACAGAACGCGATTAACCATGTCGATCGAAACCTGACGCTGGGCTGATTCATCAACAAACAGAGTGGTATGCGCGTAATCCAGGCCCTTCAGGAACGGACCATAGATCGGGTCTTTCAGGTTTTCATCGGTCATGGCCGCTTCGCGGCGGGCCGGAAGCTCACCCACGGTTTTTAACCACACATCCATTGCTTCTTTTGAAGAAACAAATTTCAGGAATTTTTCAGCGGCTTCAAGTTTTTCACCTTCAACACCGGCGGCAATGCCATTGGCAAAATAGCTGGCGTAATTGGAACGAAGGCCATCTGCATTGGCGGGAAGTTCGGTGACACCCCAGTCAAAATTCTTGATCGATGAAAATGATCCCAGGCGGAAGGTGCCGTCAATCGTCATGGCAGCAAGGCCGGCACGGAACGCAGCCTGTCCTTCATCCATAAAGCCGACTTTGCCGACCTTTTCGTCCGTTTGCAGGCCGGTATAAAATTCAAGCGCCTTTTTGCCAGCCTCATCATTGTAATTGACCTGGGTGTAATCGTTTTTGTACGGATCGCCGCCAAATTGACGTACCAGAACTTCACGCCACCAATGCTGGTCCTGTCCGGCCATATCAAGGGTGATACCTGCCGAAATCATATTGCCGCTACCATCCTGTTTAACGGTAGCTTGGGCTGCTTTTACCAGTTCATCAAGGTTTTGCGGCGGATTTTCCGGGTCGAGGCCCGCTTCCTTGAACAGCTTTTTGTTATAAAACAATGCAAGCGAGCGAACGGCGGTAGGCAAACCGTAATATTTGCCATCGCGTTTCATCGCCGTCACAATCGGGAAAAAGTCTTTCTCGATTTCAGCACTGGGAAACATGTCTTCGGAAAGCGGTTGCAACAGCTTGCCCGATGCAAATTTATCCAGCCAGCCGTAAAACAACTGCATGACTTCAGGGCTTTTGCCTGCGGCTTTCGCGGCGACCAGGCGGGTCTGGTAATCGGCATAGGGGAAGGTTGTTTGCTTGACCGTGATATCAGGATTAAGTTCCTCGAACCGGTCAATCAGTTCGTTCATGGCGGTGACGCGACTATCAAACAGATACTGCCAATATTCAATTTCAACAGCATGGGCCTGTGATGCACCTGCCCCCCAAAGACCGGCTGCAATTGCAGTCAGTGCAAGATATTTACGCATTGTCGTCTCCAGTTATGTAAAGCCCCTGAAAGGTTCCCCAACATTGATTTTGGCTTTTTTGACGCGCATAAGCCCCGATTTGGGCAACCCTGATCCTCTATAGCTTCAGCCTGATCGACGGGCTCTGTCAATAAGATAATTTACTTGATTTATTTTAATGGGGCGCAAATGATAGCCCAAGGAGGACACCAAACGTGCCAAAAACCCGCAATATTCCCGAAAATACCCCCCTGCCGATTGGCAATAACCCGGAACGCAGCCGTAGCCACAATCGGCGCGTGGTGCTTGATGCCATTCGCAGCCACGGGATGATGGGACGCACGCAAATTGCCAAGCTGGCCCATCTGAGTCCCCAGGCGGTAACCAATATTGTTGATGAACTGGTGGCCGACGGTTTGCTGATCGAAAAGGGGCGTTTGCGGTCCGGTCGGGGGCAGCCGCCCATTCAGTTTGCTGTTAATCCCGATGGTGCCTTCACTGTTGGCATTGAAATTGCGGCCGACCATCTGGTGCTGGTTGCCCTTGATATGGTCGGCACTTTGCGGGCGGAACGGGTAATACAGGTTGAAAATACCGACCCGGACCACATTATTCCGATTATTTTGCAAGAACTGGCCAAATTGCGCGGGCAAACCGGCATTGCCCCCGAACGCCTGCAGGGCATTGGCCTGGTTATGCCTGGCCCGTTTGAAATTGACGGCATGACATCTGTGGGCCCGACTACCTTGCCGGGCTGGCAGGGGAAAAACCCGGCCACATTGTTATCGTCAGCCACCGGCGAAGATGTTGTATTGGAAAATGATGCTTCGGCTGCCGCCGTTGGCGAGCGGTTTTTCGGGGCGGCCCAGTCTATTTCATCTTTTGGGCTGGTTTATTTCGGCGCGGGGCTGGGTCTTGGCATTATCCATGAAGGAAGGCCATATCGCGGGGCTTATGGCAATGCGGGCGAAATTGGCCATGCGGTTTCATTGCCAGGCGGGCGTGAATGTACGTGCGGGCAACGTGGCTGCCTGGAACGGTATGCATCCTTATATGCGCTGTACGAGAAAATGAGTCGCGCCGGGCGCGAGCGACCCGATTTCGACGGATTAAAAACATTGTACCGCGATAACGACCCTGTAATGGATGAATGGCTAGGCGAAGCCAGCCTGCATCTGGCACCAATGTTATCGACGCTTGAAAATATCCTCGACCCTGAAACCATTATTCTGGGCGGGGCTTTGCCTGACGAAATTGTTGACGAATTGATCGCGCGTATCAATCCCCTGCCCATTTCGGTATCAACCCGCGCTGTTCGTACCCAGCCGCGCCTGATGCGGGGTCATACAGGGCAACTGACAGCGGCATTGGGTGCCGCGACGTTGCCCCTGTGGGAAATCATGACCCCGAAACTTGATACCAAAGTGAACCACCCCGTTGCCTGACAGGAGAACCGCCTTGCTTAATGATCGAGAACGCCTGACCCGTCAGAAATCGGACCCGGCGATTATTCGCTTACATCGTACGCTATCGCGGTTGAAATCGGTTGTTACGGTAATGCATAGCGGTGCGCATCCCGATGACGAGCAAAGCGGGATGGTGGCGTATTTGCGTTATGGTCGGGGCATGCGGGTGGTGGTTACCTGTTCGACACGTGGCGAGGGTGGACAAAATATTTTAGGGCCTGAGCGGCAGGGGGCGCTCGGCGCGCTTCGAACCCGTGAGATGGAGCAGGCTGCCCGTGAACTTGATTGTGATATTTACTGGGTTGGGCACGGGCCGGACGACCCGATAAATGACTTTGGTTTTTCGAAAAATGGCGAAGAAACCCTGGAACGCTGGGGTGAATATTTGCTGATCGACCGAATGGTCCGATCCTATCGCCGTGAGAAGCCGGATATTGTTATTCCAACATTTCTTGATGTACCGGGGCAACATGGCCATCACCGCGCCATGACATTGGCCGCCGAGCGCGCCGTGGCCCTTGCCGCCGACCCGGTTTATGATTGTGATGGACTTGCACCGTGGAAGGTGCCCAAATTTTATTTACCGGCATGGTCGGGTGCAAGCGATGCCTATGACGATGAAGTCCCGCCACCACCGGTGACTGTTTCGCTTAGTGCTGATCACGACGATGTTGTTACCGGTGTCAGCTATGATGAAATTGGTCAATGGTCGCGCGCCTGTCATCATTCACAGGGTATGGGAAAATGGCTTTACCGACCGGAATCCCGATGGGATTTACACCTGAAAGGCGGCCGCAAAGAAGCCGATATTACCGATAATCTGCCTGCAACATTGCGTGATCTAGCGCAATGTGACACATGCACGCCCGATGTCGCGGTATTGTTGGATACTGTTCAAACGGCACAGGACCGTGCGATTGCGGCCTTTCCCGACCGTGCAGCAATTAAAGTGTTTTTGCTAGGCGCTTACGCCGGGCTTGTGCAGGCAAAGGCCATCCTGCCAAATGATTTTGCCAGCCGGCATGGACATAGGCTGGCCCGTAAAAAACAGGAAATTGCGATTGCCCTGTTTGAAACAATGCAGGTTAAAGTCAACAGCAGCATCGAAAACCCGTTCTTGCAGCCAAACGGAGAAACGATAGTCGATATTCGTTTTTCATCTAATAATGAATTGAAAAATATCGAAATTGTTCCTGTTGTTCGTGATGGAGTTTCAACCCGATTGCTAACGCAGGAGGCAGGGCACATCCGGTTGGCAGTTTTGGCAGGTAATAACACCCCGGTAGGATCGCTTTATCCGCGGTTGTTTTTTGCCGCCCATGGCAATGGCCCGCTTTATTTGCAAATGCGGGCAAATTGTAATGGCCAGATAATTGAACGTAACTTTGATTTGGCTGAAACAGTGCAAATCGTACCAGCTTATGAAGGTCAATGGGCAGAAGATGCAATCATTGCACCTCTGGCTGCATCAACACGTACCTGGCTGATGACACTGGATCACAATGTTACAGTCGACGAACTGGATTTTAAGGTTCCGGCTGGCTGGAAGGTTACTGCAACGGCCCGTAACGAATTTGAAGTTGCGGCCCCGGCGGATATGTCGGCGGGTTTGTATGATATTTTGCCTGTGCGCGATAACATGCCGCTGGTAACCAAAACTGCCATTGATTACCCCCATATCAGCAAACTGATTTATCATTGCCGTCAGCCATTACGGGTTTTGGCACTGGATTTAACCCTGCCTGAAAACACCCGGATTGGGTATATCGGGGCCGGGGCCGATAATGTCGGACACTGGATGGCGCGTATGGGGTTGAATGTAACCAACCTTGCGGCTAGTGATCTTGCCGGTGACCTTTCACAATATGATACATTGGTCGTTGGTATTTTTGCCTTTGGGATGCGTCAGGATCTGGCATTGGCAATTCCACAAATACATGAATTTGTGGCGCAGGGCGGGCATTTGCTAACCCTTTATCATCGCCCCGGGGACGGCTGGGATATCAATAAGACACCACCCCGCCCGGTAAAAATCGGCTCGCCGTCCCTGCGTTGGCGGGTGACCAACCCGGCCGCGCCGGTTAAAATACTGCTGCCGGATCATCCGTTATTAAACGGACCAAATCAGATTGGTGCCGAAGACTGGGCAGGTTGGGATAAGGAACGCGGGCTTTATTTTGCCGCGGAATGGGATGATGCCTATCAGCCGTTAATTTCGGTTTCCGATGCAGGCGAAGCCCCGTTGCGAGGAGGCCTGATTACCGCTGAAATCGGGCAGGGGCGTCATACGCATACCAGCCTGATATTGCATCATCAGCTTGATAAATGTGTGCCGGGTGCCTTTCGCCTGTTGGCCAATCTGGTGCAAGGGCAGCATAACTATCTGTAAAATGACATTTTTCGCTATTGGCGACTAATCAATTCTATCGGCATATCGCGGACAGTTAATGTCCGCGATATGCCGACTACATTCAATTTGTTGCCTGGATATTGCTGCAACAGGCCAAAACCCGGTCGCGAAGGGCAACAATTGGCCGGGAACCAGGACCTGAGCCGCGTTAAAGCCGCCTGTTGTTTTATGGGTGATAACACTACCCTGATGCTTGATGCCATGGGTCGCCCTACCTTCCGTGACAGATTATCAGGATGGCAAACCCTGTATGTTTATCTGGTGGCGGCATGGTCAGCGCTCAGATTTATCGAATATTTTCCAACCAGTGACATCGCGAATTTTGCCGAGTTTATTGATAACCCGGTTATTGTCCGCGACGAGCAGATTACCGTGCCGCAGAAACCCGGTCCCGGGTTTGATTTTGTGATGGAAGCGGTTGAAAAATATGCGTTGGTTCCTGCTGTTGTCGGGACACATGTGGTGCCAACGCAGTTTACTGTCAGTTAAACAGCACAGGTTTTTTCAAAGTGCGTTGTGGATTGCTTTTGTAGGGGCAGACGATGCGCTACAGGGGCTCGTTTTCCCGAACGTACGGTGCGAATTTGAGATCCGATTCGCCGTTATGGCAATCAAGGCGCGATTAATTGACTGGATAATAAAACAAAAACGATCATTCTAAATGGATGATAAAAACCGGTAAAATGATGATAAGCGCATGAATTTATGTAATTTTAATTACATAAGACATGTAAAAAATGGAACAATAATAGAAACAAATGTTTCATTATGGGCCTGATTGAAACATTTGTTGTTTCGCGCCGTGTTCTGTGGCGTAATTTTACCAGAATGACAGGGAGCTTAACGGCTGATGAGGGCATATACCGATTTTCGGGAAAGGCTGATTGCGCACTATGGTGCCATGAGCCCGCAATTACAGCGGGCTGCGCGCTATATGCTTGATCACCCCGATGATGTGGCCTTGAAATCGATGCGTGCCCTTGCCCAGTCGGCGGATGTTCCACCCAGCACGATCGTTCGTCTGATGAAAACCATTGATGTCGGGGGGTATCAGGAATTTCGCCTTGGTTTTCAAAACCGGTTGCGAGACATGCCCGCCAGCTATGCGGGGCGGGCGCGGCAATTGCAGCATCGCGGGGTTGCCGATGAAATGGCAATGAACCATGGTGATGTGGTTACTGGCGGTGAAAATGCCCTGATTGACGAAATCCTGGATCAGGAACATGGCAACCTTGCACGTTCCTACGGCCCTGAAATGCGGGCAGCCCTGATCGCGGCTTGCACCTGTATCGAAGGCGCTCGCCGGGTTTTTGTCCTTGGTCGGCGCGGAGCGTTTCCTGCGGCATTTCAGTTTGCTTATGCTTATCGCCTGTTTGGCGATAATTTAACATTGGTGGATGGTGCCGCAGGCACATTTGGCGATCAACTGCGCGGCATGGGGCGGCGCGATGTAATGCTGGCAGTATGTCTTAGCCCTTATACCAACGATACTCTGCAAATGGTTGACTATGCTTTGGCGCAAAAATCGACCGTAATCAGCGTTACGGATTCAGATGTTTCACCGCTTGCGCGTCACGCCAGTGTTAATCTGGTGGTATCGGATGCGTCCCCGTCGTTTTTTCAAAGTTTTACAGCCGCTGTTTCCATCATGCAGGCACTGGTTACGTTGCTGGTGGCACGGGGTGGCGAGGCGGCACTGCAACAAATTACCGTGGCTGAAAAACAGCTCTCGGTTTTTGATACTTACTGGCAGGACTCCGGTCCCAAACGGAACAATCGATCATGACGTCACATGTTTTACACCGCAATAGTCTGGTTCAACCGCCGCGTGCGGTTTCGGGCGATGGCATTTATATTATTGATGAGAATGGCAAACGTTATCTGGATGCATCAGGTGGGGCTGCGGTTTCCTGTCTCGGCCATTCTGCCCCCGATGTGCGGGCTGCTATTATTGATCAGGTAGGGAAACTTGCCTATGCCCATTCAGGTTTCTTTTCGTCCGATCCGATGGAAGAACTGGCCGATGATCTGATTGCTCATGCTCCGGCCGGGATGGAACGGGTATATTTTGTTTCCGGTGGTTCGGAAGCAGTTGAAGCATCGTTAAAAATGGCGCGGCAGTATTTTCTGGAAATTGGCGAGCCGGACCGCGAATTTGTGATTGCCCGGCGGCAAAGTTATCATGGCAATACGCTGGGGGCGCTTTCTGTCGGGGGCAATATGTGGCGCCGTCGCCAGTTTGAACCCTTGTTGATTAATGCCAGTCACGTATCGCCCTGTTATGCCTATCGCGGTCAGCTAGATGATGAAACCGCCGAAGATTACGGCCTGCGTATTGCCAATGAATTGGAAGAAGCCATCTTGCAACTGGGGACAGGCCGGGTTGCTGCCTTTGTCGCAGAACCGGTTGTGGGCGCAACTTCCGGCGCCGTTGCCGCCGTGCCGGGGTACTTTAAACGCATTCGCGAAATTTGTGATCGCTATGGCGTGTTGTTGATCCTGGACGAAGTGATGTGTGGCATGGGGCGTACAGGAACGCTTCACGCGATTGAGCAGGAAGGCATTTCCGGCGATTTGCAAACCATTGCCAAGGGCCTTGGTGCAGGTTATCAGCCGATTGGTGCCGTGCTTGTTTCAGGTAAAATTCATAAGGCGATTGCCAATGGTACGGGTTTTTTCCAGCACGGGCACACCTATCAGGGGCATGCAACGGCCTGTGCTGCCGCACTTGCCACCCAGCGGACCATTCGCCGGCGTAATCTTTTGGAAAACGTGGTTGATCAGGGCGAAAACTTGCAAAAGGCATTGGCGTCGCGGCTGGGAAACCATCCCTATATTGGCGACATTCGCGGGCGCGGCCTGTTTCGCGGGGTCGAATTTGTTGCAGATCGCGCAACAAAGGAGGCATTTGAACCGTCGCGCAAGATCCACGCTAAAATCAAAAAGGCTGCCTTTGAAAATGGTCTGATGTGTTACCCGATGGGGGGCACAATTGACGGCCAGCGGGGTGATCATGTGTTGTTTGCGCCCCCTTATATTATTACCCAAAACCAGATTGGCGACATTGTTGATCTGTTTTCCCAAACGGTAGACCAGGTATTTACCGCCGAGGGGTTGATATGAGCGGTTATGCCGATATTCCTTCCATTCTTGCTGTGGCCCCCAACGGGGCGCGCAAATTACCGGTCGATTTTCCCAATTTGCCAATAACGCCAGCAGATCTGGCGCGCGAGGCGCGTTTATGTTGCGATGCCGGGGCATCTGTTATTCATTTGCATGTGCGCGATGATAATGGCGGGCATAGCCTTGATACCGGACGTTACCGCGAGGCAATTGCTGAAATCCGTAACACTGTCGGGGATGACATGTTGATACAGGTCACCAGCGAGGCGGTCGGCATTTATAGTGCTGAGCAGCAAATGGCGATGGTCCGCGAACTGGTGCCTGAGGCGGTGTCATTGGCAATTCGTGAAATTGCACCTGAGGGTGGCGACGAACGCGCCCTGGCTGATTTTTTTGCCTTTACGCGGGATGCCGATATTCGGCCGCAATTCATTTTATACGCCCCCGAAGACATCAGCCGTTTTGCTGATCTGGTGGCACGTGGCATTATTCCGGGCACCGGGTTTCCCCTGCTTTATGTGTTGGGGCGTTATACCGTCGGGCAAAAATCCAGCCCGGTCGATTTGTTGGGGTTTGTGGCATCTTCTGTTGTGCGCGAACAGCCCGCTTTGGTGTCAAACTGGATGATGTGTGCCTTTGGTCAGTTTGAAAATGCCTGTGCCATGGCTGCCGTCGCCCTGGGCGGGCATGCCCGCATCGGTTTTGAAAATAATATGCAAATGGTTAACGGGGAAATGGCACCGAATAATGCCGCCTTGATTGATCAGGCCCGAAAGGGGGTTGCCATGCTGGGACGTAAAGTTGCAGATGCCGATATGGCGCGCAAGTTGCTTCGTCCGGTGTGGTAATTGCGAAAATATAAAAAAAGTGTGATCGGCTTCACAGTTAGGAAGTGAATTAGGGCCACTTTCGCAGCTGTTGGGTTCATAATACCACAGCTTTAAATATAGTCCCGAAAATCGGGGCGGCTATTAGTAATGATAGCCGCCTCATCGAAATTCTTCTGCTGCCTTCTGGCGCAGTTGAATATTTCCAACAGGGTGTAAAGGGAGACAATCCTGATGAAAAAACTTGTTGCTATTGCAAGTGCCGTGGTTGCGTTGGCGGGCATTTCGATGTTTGCGGGCCAGTCTTCGGCTGCTGAACAGAAATTTATCACCATTGGCACCGGTGGTGTTACGGGTGTGTATTACCCGACTGGCGGCGCGATTTGCCGTCTGGTTAATAAAGGCCGCAAGGATCATGGTATCCGTTGTTCGGTCGAATCTACTGGTGGTTCGGTCTACAACGTCAACACCATCCGTGCTGGTGAACTTGATATGGGTGTGGCACAGTCCGACATTCAGTATTATGCCTATAATGGTACCGGCAAATTCGCCGATCAGGGCCCGTTCAAGGAACTGCGCGCTGTTTTCTCGATCCATCCCGAGCCGTTCACCGTTGTCGCCCGTGCGGATTCCGGCATCAAAACTTTTGATGACCTGAAAGGCAAACGCGTCAATATCGGTAACCCCGGTTCCGGTCAGCGCGACACCATGGATGTTGTTATGGCGGCCAAAGGCTGGTCGGTTGACGACTTTGCGCTGGCATCCGAACTCAAGCCGGCTGAACAGTCCCAGGCCCTTTGCGACAACAAAATCGATGCCATGATCTACACCGTTGGTCACCCGGCGGGTTCGATCCAGGAAGCAACCACTGCCTGTGATTCGGTTCTGGTTGATGTTTCCGGCCCGGAAATCGACAAGCTGGTTGCTGACAACCCCTATTATCGTGTCGCCACCATCCCGGGTGGCATGTATCGCGGTAACCCGGACGACGTTAAAACCTTTGGTGTTGGCGCGACCTTCGTTTCCTCGACCAAAACCGACGACGACATCGTTTACAATGTTGTCAAAGCGGTTTTTGAAAATTTTGACGATTTCAAAAAGTTGCATCCGGCTTTTGCAAATCTGAAAAAAGAAGAAATGATCAAAGACGGTCTGTCTGCTCCGCTGCATGACGGCGCTGTTAAATACTACAAGGAAGCTGGCCTGATGTAAGGCCGACCTGGAAGCGGGAGGCACTTGTGTCTCCCGTTTTGTCTGTCTGTTCTATTCTGCGCGGACGTTAAAATTTCAAGAAACCAAAAATATGTCCGCTTATGGTCCCTTGCCTTTACTGGCGGGGATCAAGCAGTTTCTGGGTGAATTTGGAACGGCCAAGCCGTTTTGACCGGGGAAAAAACATGACGAATGAACAAAACGTCAATGATGGAAAGGATCGGGACCTTCAGGACCTGATTGCCGAAACCGATACCGGCGCACGCCAACCCACAGGTATCACAGCTAAAATTTTACTTTATGTTGCGGTGGCATGGTCGTTGTTTCAGCTATGGCTGGCATCACCTTTGCCTTACATTTTTCGCGCTGGTGTTTTTAATTCGACCGAAGCACGGTCCATTCATCTGGCCTTTGCTGTTTTTCTGGCCTTTATGGCTTATCCGGCATTAAAATCGTCACCGCGTTCATATATCCCGGTTCTTGACTGGGTTCAGGCGCTGGTTGGTGCCTATTGTGCTGCTTATATTTACATCGCCTATGTCGAGCTTTCCGGCCGCCCTGGTTTGCCGACAACGATGGACCTGGTGGTTGCAGGTGTCGGCCTTGTCATGTTGCTTGAAGCAACCCGCCGTGCCCTTGGCCCGCCTCTTATGTGCGTAGCACTGATTTTTCTGGCCTATGTCTTTTTTGGCAATGCCGCCTGGGTACCCGATGTTTTGCAGTGGCGCGGCGCCAGTTTTTCCAAGGCAATGTCGCACCAGTGGCTCACCACCGAGGGTGTGTTCGGGATTGCCCTTGGTGTTTCCACCAGCTTTGTTTTTCTGTTCGTTCTGTTTGGCTCTCTGCTTGATAAGGCCGGGGCGGGCAACTATTTTATCAAGGTTGCTTTCGCCGCCCTTGGGCATATGCGCGGTGGCCCGGCAAAGGCTGCTGTTTTGTCCTCGGCAATGACCGGCCTTATTTCAGGTTCGTCGATCGCCAACGTCGTTACTACCGGTACTTTCACCATTCCACTGATGAAACGGGTTGGTTTTTCAGGTGAAAAAGCCGGCGCAGTGGAAGTGGCATCGTCGGTAAACGGGCAAATTATGCCACCCGTGATGGGGGCAGCTGCCTTTTTGATGGTGGAATATGTCGGTATTCCTTATCCCGAAGTTATTAAACATGCGTTCCTGCCTGCGACCATTTCCTATATCGCGCTGATTTACATCGTGCATCTTGAAGCCCTGAAAGCAAACATGCAGGGCTTGCCGCGTCGTCACGCACCTAACCTCAAACAAAGCCTGCTGCGTTCGCTGATTTTTATCTGCTCGCTGGTGATTTTGTCGGGTGTGGTTTACTACGTGCTTGAATGGCAGCAACAATTGTTTGGCAATGGTGTTGGCTGGATTGTTGCCGTGGAATGTGCGCTGGTCTATTTCGCCGGGCTTTTTTATGCCTCGAAATATCCGGATCTGGAAATGGACGATCCCAACCAGCCCGTGG
Organism: Thalassospira sp. MCCC 1A01428; assembly: GCF_002115825.1. Lineage (GTDB taxonomy): Bacteria > Pseudomonadota > Alphaproteobacteria > Rhodospirillales > Thalassospiraceae > Thalassospira. The sequence goes on from NZ_JFJZ01000013.1 coordinate 42,293, forward strand.
TGGAACTGCCAGCACTGGGTGAAACGGCAAAAGCCGGTTTGCATTATTTGTTGCCGGTTGTGGTCCTGGTCTGGTTCCTGATGATTGAATTGAAATCACCTGGTTTGTCTGCCTTTTGGGCAACAGTCCTGATGATTTTCATCATGCTGACGCAAAAGCCGGTGAAGGCATTTTTCCGTAAGCAGCCAGACTATATGGCGCAATTGCGCAATGGTTTTGTCGATGTGGTGGATGGTTTTGCCACCGGCGCGCGTAACATGATTGGCATCGGTGTTGCGACCGCAGCGGCGGGCATTATTGTCGGAACAGTTTCGCTTACCGGGATCGGCCAGGTGATGGTGGAATTTGTTGAAATCGTATCGGGTGGTAACCTGATGCTGATTTTGATCATGACGGCCTTTATCAGCCTGATTTTGGGCATGGGTCTGCCAACGACGGCAAACTACATTGTGGTTTCCAGCCTGATGGCCCCGGTCATTGTTGAACTTGGTGCGCAAAATGGTTTGATCGTGCCGTTGATAGCGGTGCATCTGTTTGTGTTCTATTTCGGCATTATGGCCGATGTAACACCCCCGGTGGGGCTGGCGTCGTTTGCGGCGGCGGCGATATCGGGGGCGGATCCGATGAAAACCGGGTTTGTCGCCTTTTTCTACAGCATGCGGACTGCCGTTTTGCCGTTCCTGTTCCTGTTCAATACCCAGCTTTTGATGATTGGTATTGACCATGTGTTCGAGGCGATATGGGTGATTGCGGTGGCGATTATCGCGATGCTGGTTTTTGCCGCAGCCACGATGGGCTATTTCTTTACCCGCTCGCGCCTGTGGGAAAGTGCGGCCTTGTTGCTGGTGGCCTTTACCCTGTTTCGGCCCGGTTTCTGGCTTGATATGATTGAGCCGCCTTTTAACAATGTGAACCCTGCTGAAATTGTCGAACAGGTTGCCACCCTTCCTGCCAATGCCAATTTGCGCATTGATGTCGAAGGCACCAGCCTTGAAGGCGATGAGGTTAAAAAATCGGTGATGTTGCCGTTGGGTCCGCAGGCGTCAGGCGAAGATCGCCTGGAAAATGCCGGTATTGTGGTGCGGAACGAAGATGGCCGGATCTTTATTGATGACGTGGTGTTTGGCGGCCCGGCGGAAAAGGTTGGTCTTGATTTCGACTTTGAAATCACGGCGATCAAGCTGCAAGCCGATCGTATGCCCAAGGAAATCTTCTTCCTGCCGGCATTTTTGTTGCTGGGGCTGATTATTTTCATTCAGCGGCGCCGTCATCGCGACACCGCAACCGGCAACGCGTAAGGAGGGATCAAGATGTATAAGGATATCCTTGTTACCATCGACTTTGATCATGATGAATCATGGTCCAAGGCACTGCCTGCGGCCATCCGGGAAGCTAAAATTGATGGGGCACGGTTACATATTTTAACCGTTGTTCCCACAGTTGGCATGTCGATGGTGGGGCAGTTCTTTCCCAAAGGATACGAAAAGAAAGTCCTGGCCACCTATAACGACCGCTTGCACGAATTTGTTGCGGCCAATGTTCCGAGCGATATCAAGGTTCAGCATATCGTCGGTCAGGGCACGGTTTATGAGGTGATTTTGCAAATCGCCGAAAAAACCAATTGTGACCTGATCGTTATGGGCGCGCATCGCCCGGAACTGAAAGATTATCTGTTGGGGCCAAACGCCGCACGCGTGGTTCGCCATGCTAATTGTTCGGTCCTGGTCGTGCGTGACTAGGCTGTCGGACAAATCAGGGATCTGGAAATGGGGCGCTCGTTTGAGGGTCCCATTTTTTTGTTCGTACCGCAATTTTGTAATGGTGGTGCCCGCGACCGGGAATTGATCGGGCGTGTCAATGTACCGTTGTGACGCCGCGTTTAGGGCAGCAGGGTTCGTCTGGATTAAAATTTGTTAATTTACAAACAGGTAAAGGCATTTGTTTGACCCGGAAATATCTTCGGGGTTGATTAAAAAAACAGGTTGAATTTGACGTATGTATAGGTGTAAGCGTCCGTACTTTAATACCTAATGGTAGAAGCTTTTGTGTTGCAGCAATGATTGCGATTATTTTTCCCGTTATTTAAAAGCCACATAAATAAATTATTAGTTTCAGTGCATTGGATGATATCAAGCCGTTTCGCGCTGCGGCAGGGGCGAAGGGAATCATGTGAAAATCTGTCAGTATTTGTCAGATTTTCAGAGTCCAGTTTGCGGAAAGTTTGCGGTATAAAATTTGAGGGCGCCACTATGGTATAGTGACGTTCGCAGGGGTGCGGGCGTGGGGGCTCGGCGGTTATTTGGAGAAAGGCTTCATTCGATGCGGACAATCCGGGACTGGGTGTCAAACAGGCGCAAGCACGTTCGTGATGTGAAGGTTAGCCATGCTGCCTTGATGGCTGCACCGGTACGTAACACGCGGCGTTTGCATGTGGAGCCAATTGAACCCCGTATTCTGTTGTCTGCTGATCCGCTGGATGCAAAATATGCCGATGACATTAGTGATGCCCTGACCCAGGTTGAGAACCTGCTCGACAATCTTGAAGGGCACGACCTGTTTGCGGACCCGCTGCCAATGGTGTTTGGCACAGACGAAAATTCTGGCGCAGGTGCGCTTGCGGATCTGAGCGACATTTTCAAACAAAACATTATAGATCCGCTGAGCTCGATCACGCAATATTATGACAATTCGGAATTCGACGACCTTTCCAATTTAAAGACTGACTGGGAAACTTTCTTTAAACAGTCGGGTTATTACTCAGATGGCGACAGCACCCTGGATATTAGCTATGACGGAGATGGAACTTACGCGGTGTCGATGTCGCAGACGATTGACCGTGAATTTACCATTGGCGTGGATGACCCCAACCACGACTACAACATTTCGCTTGATACCAATGGCGAAATGGAACTGACCTTTGATATCAATTTCACCGTCAAGATTGATAAAAGCGTTGATGAAACATCCGCGATTACATTCAGCCTCGATAGTCTGAGCCTGCAAAGCACCGTTGATCAGGATTTGACCGGGCATAAATTGACCCTGGGTATTATCCCGTTAACGGTTGGCGGTGTTGCCAATGATTCAACACAGGGCGGTATCAACTATTCCGTTACACTGAATGTTGCCGATAGCGGCCATCTTGATGACCTTACAATGTCGCAATTGTCATCGATTTCAAATTTGTCGAGCGTCCTTACCGTTAGTGCGCAAAATAATGGCAGCGATAATTCCGTTCTGGCAAGTCTGCCCCTGGCCCTTGAAGGGCCGGCTGCGGGTATTTCAGGTATCGATGTTGGGGATATCCCCAATATTACGGTGACCGGGCATGTCGTCGGGGTGAATGAAGAAGTCAGTGTTTCGATGAACTCGGAACTGGAACTTCTGTCGAATTTTGATGCCAAGGATTTTCTGTCGATCATGACGAACTTTGTCAGTGTTGTTGACAGCATTGACCAAGGGGACGTTCTTGACGTCAGCCTGCCCTTTACCGACGGTTTGACAGTCGGCGATGCCATTGATCTTGCCGCAAAAATGCAGCACATCATTGATCAATTGGGATCGGAAGTTGGCGTTATCGGCTTTAGCGAAGATCAAAGTGCTTCGGCCAGCGACGGTAATTCGTCAGTGGAACTGGTGAGCGACGTTATTGATTTTGGCGAAAACCCGTTCCCCGAAAACGGCCTGACCTTTGTTCTGACCCTGGACGGTGAAGAAGTAAATATTGCCCTGGGCAATATTGACCCCGACCCCGATGTTACTGGCGATGAACATGCCATTAGCAATATTACCGACCTTGCCACTGCAATTGCAGCGGCCCTTTCGACATCGTCGGTCAAGGACCGGGTTACGGTTTCCCAGCGGGACGGCAAGCTGGTATTTGCCGCGACCAAAACCGGCACCGATACCCCGGCAAAGCTGGAAGTTGGTAGCCTGGCGGGTAAAACATCCTTTAGTGATATCGTCGAATTTTCCGAACAAACCGGGGCGCTTCTGGGTTTCACCGGCACCGCCGCTGAAATGATCCAGGCGCTTGACTTGCGCTTTATCGATGGCTCCCTTGCCATGGATATTTCCTATGGCGATACCCAGACCTATAGCGGGGATGTCAATTTTGACGCCAGCACAACGCTTGGCGATCTTGATAGCCTGACCGGCAGCGCCGATATGTCGGTGCATTCCGTGATGGGCGTTTCGGCAACGTTGCTGTTTGACATGCACGGACTGGGCAGCAGTGTCGACTGGAGCGATAGCACCCCGGCGCTGTCCGGTTTGTTTGATGGCAACGGTGTTATAACCGCGGATGATGGTCTGGCTGATCTTCAGATCACCATGCGCGATGGCGCCCAATATACCCTTGATGTTGATCCGTCCTGGACCGTCGCCGAACTTGTAAGCGCCCTTGACGGGCTTGATGACTATCTGCATGTGTCACTCGACACGGATACGTTCCGTATTACCATCGAGGACGCATCTGCAAGTACCAGCGACAATGCGGGCGATTTTGGCCTGAATCTGGGTCACAATGCCTATAGCGACACCACGTCTTCTACCCCGTCAGCTGTTTTGTCGGGTGCCATTGCCGACGATGCCGATTTTGGGGCTGCCACCAGCTTTATTTTGAAAGTTGGCAAGTTTTCGCCCGTCATCGTTAACATCGCAGCAGATGGATCGCGAACAACCGCCGATGACTTTGCCGCAGCCATTAATGCGGCTTTGGCGGATATTGACGTTCCCGAAGGGTCGCTTGGTGTTGCCGATAAACATTACAGCGATATCGTCCATGTCACCATTGGCGAGGATGATGGCAAATCGGTGATGAAAGTGGCGACCACCATCACCAATGTTATTGATGCGGCCACCAAGAAAATCAGCGAACGTAACTTGCTCAATTCGTCCTTGCGAATGGATGCTGTTGATCTTTCGGTGACCTCGATTAATGATTCGCTGGTTGGTCTTAATCTGGGTATCGAAGGCAGCAATCAGGCAAATTCGGCTGAAACTGTTTCGCGTATCACCAGTTCTGCCCTTCATGGCGATAGCTATGCCAACCATCTTGGCATTCAGGATTTCAATGCCGCTGTCAATGTTGAGCTTGCCATTTCAAATCTTGATGCGACCGGCCGTGTCGGGCTGATTGATTTTACCGCCGATGGCAGTGGGTTTGTCTCGCTTAATTCGGTTGTCTCGCTGCATAATACTTATGCTGAATCCGATTCAGAAACACCGCATACCACAACGGCGCGGGATGTATTGGCAACGGCGTATGGCAATGATGACAGTGCAATTTCCGACATTGTTGATGTTCAGTACAGTTCGGGCCACGGTGATCAGCCTTATGCGCAGTTAACCCTTACCAATGTTGCCATTTCCGGCGATGTCCTTGATGACATTGATGTTGGCAATATCACCATCACGCTAAGCGACCTTGATACCATTGGTGATCTGCAAAACCTGACACCGACGGTTAATCTGGGTGGTTTGGCAGACGGCAGCGTTTCTGCCCTTGCCGATTTGAACATCGACAATATTCTGGCGGGTCTTCAAACCGCACTTGAATATATCAATGGTCAGTATTCGGGTTCTATTCTGGCAAAAGACCTGCCACTGCTTGGTATGAGCGCTACCGACCTGCTTGATTTTGCCGGTGATATTAAAGCCCACCTTCTTGCGTTCAAAAACAACCCGGCATCCGGCCTTGGTGACCTTGAATCCGCGTTGAAAACAGCATTTGGCATGGATGCCAATAGTAATGGCATTGATGTTCATCTGACCGATGATGCTACGGCGTTGATGATTGATATCAACTACAGCCCGGCCACTGTCAGCAGTTCAGAATCGTTAAACCTTGCCATTGGTGACCTTGCCAGTCAGGCCGGGGACGACGCAGTTAAAAACCTGCTGGGCGGGCTTTCCGACATTGTTGATGTCAATGGAACCGGCCTTGTTGATGTTACGGCAGCGGCAACTGTCGGGCTGACCCTTGGCTTTCGGTTGGCTCAGCCTGAAAACAGCACCCCCGCCACCGGCAGTACGGCCGTGGGCAATATCAATGGCGGGCAGGGAATTGGCACCAACGCGTCAAGCAAGACCGATCTTTCGGTCACGTTGGCAAATGCTGAAAAATTTGAAGTTGACCTGGATGCTCTGGTAAAAACCGGTGCGACGGTTTCTGACATTCTTGCCGGCATCAAGCAGGCGGCGAATGATGCCGGTGTTTCAGACAGTGAACTGACCATTGATATTGACGAAAATGGCCGTCTGGTCTTTACCGATCTGACTACGGCAGATGTATCGTCTATCCCGACTGGCCTGGACGGGCTTGGCATGGATGGTGGTGATGTTGCATCGGTGATTTCAGGGTCATTGGGGAATGATTTTGATACGACGGGTGCCTTTGAGTTTGCCGTGTCTGTAAACGGTGCCGGGGCCGTTACTGTGCATCTTGATGCCGACGAAACCCGCACGACCGAAGCCGCCTTTGAAAAAGCCCTCCAGAATGCATTGGCTCAAACCTTTGTCAGTACCGGCGATATGTCGGGGATTGAGGGCTCGGTGCCGGTTTATGCTGCACTTGGCAATCTGGTTTCGGTTTCGATCGATGGTTCCCATAATATTTCCTTTAGTGCCGATACCAATGTTCTGGGTGGATCGGCGACTTTGCAACTGTCGGATGTCGCGGCCAGCAGCGCCGAGCCGGGCCTGATCATTAAATCCATTAATGGTTCAACCGCTGCTGAAGACCTGGGTATTGCAGGTACGCAATCCACTGTGGTGGATGGCCAACGTGTATTGACCGGCGCCCGCCTTTATGCCGATAGCACCAACGAGCGCTTCTTCCTCGATACCTCTAAAACCGGTGTCAGCCTTGATATTTCAGTTTCGGCCGAAAACCTGACATTCAACACCAATTTCGGGGCGACTACCGGCAAGGTTGAGGGCGGATCGGTTGCATTGGGGGGGCTTTCAGGCAGTGCTGTGGCGGGTGAAGACGGTTTTGCCGTTTCGGGCCCGGCGCATCTCAAACTTTCGCTGAATGATCAATATAACGGTTCAGATGCCGATGAGCGTTTGTATTTCAGTGAACTTGATAGCAACGATATTTCCAATATCGTAAATGTTGATTCTGACGTTGCCGTAAAGGCCGACTTGCCGCTAACCATTGGCGGGGTAGAATTTAACCCGGGTGTCGGCGTTGAAATCAGCGATTATTTTGGTGACGGGAAAACCATTTCGGTTTCCAGTGCCGATATTGCCGATAGTCTGAATGCTGAAAGCATTCTTAATAGCCCCGGTTTGCTTCTTAACGGTCTTGATTATTTCCTAAGCCAGCTTGAAGGGCAGCTCGAAAGTCGCCTGCTTGAACTTGACCTGCCCTTTATTGGCGATGCGCTTGGCGTGGCTGCTGATTATTTTGAAGACCTGCATGAAGGCCTGATCGACGCAATCTCGGAAGCCATTCAGGATTTCCAGGATGATAATCCGGGGCTTGTTGTGCCGACGACAACGGTTGTTGAAACAGCGCTTGAAAATATGCTCAAGCAGATCGGCGCTGTTGATGGTTCGGATCATAACAAGGATGTCGACGTTATTGCCACCTATGATGCTGACAGTGACGAGGTGCGCTTTTCAACCGACATTCACTGGGACTTCTATAATCAGGATATAAGCCTTGCCGAAGATTTGGGCATTGCCGGACTTGGGCTGGATGTCTCAAGCGGGATGGTCAACCTTGAACTGGGCATGGATTTTGATTTTGATTTCGGTATCAATGCGGCTCAGGGTTTCTTCGTTGAAACCGGTGCCATTGACGAACTGGTTCTGTCGTTTAATCTTGATTTCGCAGGGCTTGATGCAGAAGGCCGTCAGGGCATTCTGAACTCGGATATTACCGACAAGGCGTCAGCCTTTGCCGGTACGGTCACTTTTGATATTAATCCGGACCAGGGCAGCACGACTGGCAACGATATTGATGTCAACGACCGGACACAGGATGGCCGTCTGACATTTGCGGAAGTCCGCAGTGTTGACCATTTGTTTGCATCAACACTCGATGCTGAAGGTCAGCTCGACTTCAATGTTCATAGTTCCGCATCCGGTGCTGCTTCCGGTGTCGGTTTGCCCGAAATTTCGCATGAACTTTATGTCGATTTTGATTTCCATCAGAAGTTTGGCGATGGCACGGAAGCTGTTGCCAATTACGGGAGTCTGGAATATCGCGATGTAACGATGAATCTGGCCGGGATCATCAATGATATCCTGATGCCGATCTTCGAGACCATCGATGAAATGCTGGACCCGTTGCGCCCGCTTGTTGAATTCCTGACCTCACCGATCCCCGGTATTTCCGAGGTTATTGGCAGCATGTCCATTCTCGACATGGCGCGTTCTGTCGGGGCGACCAACGGTGGCGTATTTGGATTTATTGCAACGCTTGATAACCTGATCGATCTTATTGACCAGGTTAAAAAGTTCCAGTCTGCCAGTGGTGATAATGCTATTGGTGCCGAATTTGGTACTTTTAAATATGATGGCAATGCGGTCCTGAATAATCCGAATGGCGTTGAAGGTATCAATCTTGCCGATGCCGTTGATTACGATCATTACGCATTCAGCAATTTTGGTACTGTTAAAACTCAAATGGGCGTTTCTGGCGGGTTACTTGATGATTTGACCAAGGAAACCTGGGTCAACATTTTCTCATTACCAATTCTGACAGACAACAATCTGCCGCTTAAACTGTTAACCGGCCAGACTGATGCAGTCGAACTGTTCCATTTTGATCTTCCGAAGTTTGATCTCGAATTTAATCTGAACAAAAGCTGGCCGTATCCGCTTTATCCGCCGCTTTTGATGCTTGAAATCGGCATTGGAACTGACTTTAAAGTAACCTTTGACCTTGCCGGTGGTTATGACCTGCATGGCCTCGCCGAATTTGTCGATAGTGGCGATCCGATTTCCCTGTTTGACGGTTTCTATATTTCGGACCTGCATCAGGGCAGTAAGGATATTCCCGAAGTTGTCGTGAATGGTGAAATCTACGGCTCTGCCAGTGTCAAGTTGAACGCCGGGATTATTTCAGCATCGGGTGGTTTGAAGCTGGCTCTTGGTACGACGATTTCGTTTGATATCAACGATCCGAACGATGATGGCAAACTGCGTGCATCCGAATTCCTTGGCCTGATGGAAATTTCACCTGAATATCTGTTTGATATTCATGGTGAACTTTATATCAGGGTTGCAGCAATTGCCGATGTTACGGCACATCTGCTCTTTACGAATGTCACGGTTTTTGAACTTGATATTACCATTTTCAAGGCCACCATCTTTACCTGGGATTTGAACCCGCCAAGTGCGCCTGTTCTGGCTAATCTTGATGATAGCGGAACGCTCACAGTTAACATGGGTACCCATGCGGGTGATCGTCTGGTTGATAACACCGAGGATGGTGACGAAACCTTCTATCTCAAGCATGTCGGTGGCACCGCCGGTGACGAAAAGATCGAGGTTTGGTCGTCCCTGTTTAATAATGTTGTCCAGACATTTGACCATGTAAAATCGGTTGTCGCTTTTGGCGGCGCTGGTGACGACAAGATCATTCTTAGCGGCATTACATCAAGCATGGTGCTTGATGGCGGCGCGGGCAATGACGTTATTCGCCTTGATGGTCAGGGGATCAGCGGCGGCACCATGAGTTCGGGCACGGCTGTTATTCGCGCAGGTAAGGGCGACGATACGGTTTATGGCGGCTCGGGCAACGACAGCATTTACGGCGATACCGGCAACGACACCATTTATGCCGGGGCCGGGAATGATTATGTCGATGCAGGTTCGGGTAACGATATTATCCATGGTGGTGCGGGTAACGACATTATTTATGGCGGTTCGGGCAACGACGACATCTTTGGCGAAGATGGCAAAGATACCCTTTATGGTGACAAAGGTTTCGATCTGATCGTTGGTGGTTTGGGTGACGACGTGTTGCATGGTGGCGACGGCGTCGATCGCATGTTTGGCGATGAAACCGGTTCTACTGCCACCAGCTTTACGCTGGAATCCTCATCATCTCAGGGGGGTAATGATACGCTGTATGGCGATGATGGTAATGACTATATGTTTGGTGGTGCTGGCACCGATCTGCTGAATGGCGGTGATGGCAACGATATTCTGTTTGGCGATACTGGCACCATCACCTTTGATGCCGACAATGGTATGCTCGTTACGGCCAATACCGATGTCGCACCGGGAATTGGCGGCAATGACACCCTTTACGGTGGCGATAACGAAGACATCATCTTTGGCGGTATCGGTAACGATTATATCGAAGGCGGCAATCATAACGATATTCTGATTGGTGATACCGGCCTGGTTCAGGGTTCTGCGGGGTCAACATCGGGTCAGTATCTTGTACGTGGTAATAACAGTGCCACGGGTAACGATACAATCAAGGGTGGCAGCGGCAACGATATCCTGATTGGTGGCCTGGGCTCGGATACCCTGTCGGGCGAAAGTGGTCGCGATGTTGTGGGTGGCGATAATATCAGCCTGCTGCGCAGTCAGACCAGTTTGATCCTTGATGTTATTTCGGTTGAAACCGTCGATGAAGGGCAAGGCTCTTCCGACATTATCGATGGTGGTGCCGGTACCGATATGTTGCTGGGCGGCGGTGGAACACAATCCCTGTCGGTCAGTAATGGCGGTGACAATGTTGTCGTGTTTGGTGATTTCATCACTGGTGGCACCGGGTCCGACATTATCCTTGGTGACTACGGCATTATCGAACCTTCAACCGGCCTTGGTGCAACCATCACCGGTCGTGATGGCACCAATAGTGGCAACGACCTGATTAATGCCGATAGTGGGTTTGACGTTGTCATTGGTGGTGGTGGCAACGACACCATTGATGGCGGTGAAGGTAATGATACCCTGCTGGGTGATATTGGCACCGTTACTCGCGACAAGGTTACCCGTATTTCCCGTGCCGAAACCACCAATGAAAATATTGGCGGCAACGACATTATCAATGGCAAGCTTGGCAACGATGTCATTATGGGCGGCACCGGTTCCGATACCCTGACTGGTGATGATGGCCTTGACGTTATTTTGGGCGATCTTGGTATCGTGATCCCTGCTAATGGCACCGATGCTGATATTATCGCGCATAACTTTGCCAATGGCGCGGCCGACACCATTTATGGCAATGCAGGTAACGATATTCTGCTGGGCGGTGGCGGCGATGACAGCATTTATGGGGGTGAAGGCAACAACCACATTGCAGGTGATAATGCCAAAGTCACGCGCAGCGAATTTACCTTGCCCGAGGGCTCGGAAGATCCGCTAAGTGAACTGGCGGCAGATCCTGTTCTGGTTTTTGAAACTGCCGAAGAATCTTCCGGTGGTAACGACATTATTGAAACCGGTGCCGGGAATGACGTTATTCTGGGCGGCATTGGTCAGGATACCATCAGCGGCGGCGACGGTAATGATATTATCCTTGGTGATTTGGGGATTGTCATTCCGGCTGGCAGTGCTGGGGCCGACGTTATCGCCCGCAATGGCAACCTGGGAGCAAGCACTAATGATGTTATTACCGCAGGTGATGGTAACAAGATCGTGCTGGGTGGTTCTGGCAATGACACGATCACGATTGGTACAGGCACCGGCAATGGTGCTGGCAATACCAACTATATCTCGGGCGATCTTGCCAAACTGAAACGTGATGCCGATGGCAAGCTTGTCAGCTTTGAAACGGTTGAAGAAAGCGTTGGTGGTGATGATACCATCACGACCGGTAGCAGCACGGGCGATGACATCATTCTGGGCGGTATTGGTCAGGATACGATTTCGACCGGCTATGGCACCGACATTATCATTGGTGACCTAGGTATTGTCATTCCGGTTGGCAGTGCAGGCCCGGATGTGATTGCACGCAATGGCACCATCGGTTTGACCAATAACGACACCATTACCACAAGTGACGGTAACAAGATCGTGCTGGGTGGTTCTGGTAATGACACGATCACGATTGGTACAGGCACCGGCAATGGTGCTGGCAATACCAACTATATCTCGGGTGATCTTGCCGAACTGAAACGTGATGCCGATGGCAAGCTTGTCAGCTTTGAAACGGTTGAAGAAAACGTTGGTGGTGATGATACCATCACGACCGGTACGGGTGCAGGGATCGACTTTATTCTTGGTGGTGTTGGACAGGACACTATTGCCAGCGGCAATGGTAACGACACTATTCTGGGTGACCTTGGTATTGTTATTCCGGTCGGGAATGCTGGCCCGGATGTGATTGCGCGGAACGGTAATATTGGTACAGATACCGACGACATTATTGATGCCGGGAATGGCGATAATGTTGTGTTCGGCGGGTCGGGTAACGACACGATCACCACGGGCAGCGGCGTAGATTATATTTCGGGCGATCTTGCCGAATTGAAACGCGATATCAACGGCACGCTGGTCAGTTTTGAAACTGTTGAAGAAGCCATCGGCGGCAACGACTTTGTCACAGCCGGGGCCGGTGATGACATGATCCTGGGCGGGATTGGCCAGGATAGCATCTTTGGCAATGCCGATAATGACACCATTCTGGGTGACCTTGGCATTATTGTACCGATGGGCAGTGCGGGCGCAGATGTGATTGCACGTCATGGCAATATCGGGACCAATACCGATGACATTATTGATGCCGGGAATGGCAACAACGTGGTGTTTGGTGGTTCGGGAAGTGACACCATCACGACCGGTACCGGTAGCGATTATATCGCCGGGGACCTTGCCGAACTGACACGCAAGGCTGATGGCACCCTTGTGATGTTTGAAACGGTTGAAGAAACCATTGGCGGTGCCGACATTATTAACGCCGGGGCTGGCAACGATGCGATCTTTGGTGGTCAGGGTGGCGATACGATTTCGGCAGGTGCCGGGGATGACGTTGTTCTGGGGGATGCCGGTTATCTCAAGCTGGACAATTCGGAAATCTATGTGATTGCCGAAAAGAAAAACTGGGATCTTGGCACGCATTATACCCTTGAAACCCGTAATCAGGCAGTCGGCGGGGATGACACTATCCATGGCAACGAAGGCAATGACATTCTGATTGGCGGTTCGTTTGATGATTATCTTGATGGTGATGCCGGTAATGATGCCATCATCGGTGATCAGGGTGGTGCCACCTATCGGGACGTTACTGACCGTCTTGAAATTCATACCAAAGAGCTGCTTGCCGAAAATAACGGCAATGACATCCTTTATGGTGATGAGGGCAATGACGAGCTGATCGGCGGGGCCTATGAAGATAGCCTGTTTGGTGGTGTGGACGACGACATCCTGATTGGTGACGAAGGCGAAGTTTATTATGGCTTTGTCCCGCGTGAACAAGGGAAGGAATATCACGACAGCTTGCCGCGGATGGCACGCTCAACTGAGTCTTTCACCGGTCGTCAGGATACACTGGATTCAGGTTCGGGTGTCGACTTCATCCTTGGTGGTGAACAACCCAACTTTATTGTGGCTGACGCGGCCCTTGATCTGGTTCAGATTGAAAATGGCGAATTCCGGATAGATGAAACCCGTAATTCCAAAACCGAGTTCCCGGCCTTCCAGGGCGACCCGATTTTGCAGCCACAAGCAGCATATTTTGCCAGCATTGATGAACGCAGCCCGATCTTGCAATCGATCACCAGTACAACGTCGTCGGGCTCAGGTTCATCTTCGTCGCACAGCACATCGGCACCAGGCAGCTTCCTGACGGGGGGCGGAGCCTCCGGTTTTGCGGGCGTCTTGTCTGCGACCGGGCAAAGTGGTGACGGTATCGGTGGCAATGGTGCCGGCTCGCTTTCGCTTGCTGGTGGCACGAATGCCATTTTGGGCGGGGTTGGGTCTGTTCATCAAACAAATGATGGCAGCATTGCCGGGTTCATTGAAGCCGCCACAATCCTGTCAACAAGCGATCAAAGCGCGTTGTCATCGGCGAATGGTACCGGGAACAATGGTCTCGGTCTTTCGACACCTTCGGTTTCGTTCGGTGCCCAGGTTAATACGCCGCAAGGGGCCAACGACCTGCCTTCCGCAGGGCAAAATACCAACCCGGCTGGCCCGCAAGCGCCAGGTGCGCAAGGACCGGCGGGGAATGCCGCACCCGATGCGACTGGCGAAACCCCGGCCAATCCGCCAGCACAAGGAACTGACGGAAATGATACCAGCGAGCAGGATGCCGAACCGGAAGATGGCGCGTTCCTGTGGCTGGATGAAAATGGCCGTTATGTAGATTTTGCCGCCCTGGCACCGTCAGGTGGCACCAGCCTTGTTTTTGATGCGGAATCCGGCCTGTGGCTGAATGATGCCGCAACAGACGAAGGCCCGGTTTTTGTACCGGAACTGGTTGAAAAGGCACCGGTTCTTTCGCTGGTAACCAAGGCCGCATAGCGTTGGCCTGAAAACCGCGATACCCCGTTTTAAGTTGAATATAAGGATTTACGAAGAATGGCTGAGAATACCAAATCGCAAACTGGCGTAACCACCGATACCGATCAGCGCAAGATCAATTGGGATGACGCCAACATGCGCAGCACCTATGCCAATGTGTCGAACGTTGCCAGCACGCGGGAAGAAGTCATGCTGCTGTTCGGGACCAGCCAGGTATGGAGCAGCTCGCAGGATGATGTTCGTGTTCAGCTGAGTGACCGTATCATCATGAGCCCGTTTGCGGCGAAACGCCTGAAGAAAATCCTCGACCATACGTTGGCCGAATATGAACGCGTATATGGAAAACTTGGCTAAGGCCAGGTTCGTCTGACTCTGTTTTGAGGGGAATGGAGATGACTTGCGGGGGACTTGATATCGGGGTTTGGGGGCGTTTTGACTAATCTACCCGGTAACCCGACGACAGGTGATGCTTCGGGGTTTATATCCCCGGAACTATGGCGAAAACTGTCGTCAGCCCGGTCGTTTTCCGACCTGGCCGATGGCTGGATTGATTTGTGCCGGGCCAACCTGGAACTTGTTCTGGGGGCTGCACCTGTTGAAATCGTTGTTGCATTTAACAGTGCTGAAGGTGCCAACCGGCATTTTCGGGTCGCTGCCTATCGTGGTGCCGATGGCAAACCCGGCGCAACATTGACCCAGGTTGTTCAACGCAGCCTCGTTGTACGCAGCGGCGTTGCAACAACCAACCCCGATTTGGGGGTGGGGTATGTATCCAATGTCATTTTCGTTGATGATGACCTGAAAGGTGCGGTTGGTATTGTTTTACCAACCGCCGATACCGCACGTTTGAACCTGGCAATGCGGTGCCTGCAATGGAATGCTGCGTGGCTGGCGGGGTTTTGGCGCGGGGAACAATACCGTGATACCGCCGAGACGGTAGCCTTGCGGTATGGTCAACACGCCAGTGCGGCCCTTCTGTCCTGCACCGATCTTGAGGCCGGTGCAACCAGTTGTGCCACCGTTATGGCCGATGATCTGGTTGCGAACCGTGTGACGATTGGTCTGGTTCAGGGGCGCAAGGTGCGCATTCTGGGGTCTTCTCATACGGCGATGGTTACCGCCAAAAGTGACCGTGTCCACCTGATTGTCGATGCCATGCGTGAAGCTGTGTATCAAAAGGGCCCGGTGCAT
This sequence comes from Thalassospira sp. MCCC 1A01428, assembly GCF_002115825.1. Classification (GTDB taxonomy): domain Bacteria; phylum Pseudomonadota; class Alphaproteobacteria; order Rhodospirillales; family Thalassospiraceae; genus Thalassospira. The sequence continues at coordinate 57,923 of NZ_JFJZ01000013.1, forward strand.
TTTTCCGGTGCTGGCAGCAGTTCGCAAACCGCGACTGAAAGCCACGCAAAACTGGTTGAAGGGCGTGAAAAGGCCTGGGTTGGATCGTGGCCCGTGGTTTTGCCTGGTCTGGCAGATGGCGTCGTCGTTGTTCAAATCGAATGCAATCTTGATCAATGCCTGCGGGTTCAGGCACTTGGTGGTGTTTTATCCGAATTAATAGCACCGGCATTTGGTTTGCAAATGGCGGCAGCCCGCAGTGGTTTGCACCGGTTTTATCGTCGGGTAAACCGGGCGATGGGCTGGGTTTTCGGGTTGCATCACACCCGGGTTAAGGCTGTCGGGGTGCTTGTGCTGGCCCTGTTCGTTGCAAGCCTGCTCATTCATATTCCGTATCGCGTTACAGCCGAAACCGAGGTCGAAGGATTGGTGCAGCGGGCTGTGCCCGCCCCGTTTGATGGCTTTATTGCCGAGGGACTGGTGCGTGCCGGGGATGTCGTGCAAAAAGGCGATGTTCTGGGACGTATGGAAACCCGTGAATTGCAGTTACACCGGTTTGAACTGCAAAGCTCGATTGTTGAAAGTCAGCGTAAAATTGAGGCAGCAACCGGCGAACGTGATTTGTCGGAAGCGCGTATTTTACGGTCACGGATGCAACAGGCCATTTCCGAACTGGAATTGGTGAAAAGCCAGCTGGTTCGAACTGAATTGCAGGCGCCTTTTAGCGGATTTGTCATTGAAGGCGATCTTTCGCAAAAAATCGGATCGCCGGTGAAAGAGGGGGAGGTTCTTTTTGAACTAAGCCCGCTTAACCAGTACCGCCTGAAACTGAAAGTGAATGAAAAAGACATTCGGCACATCGCGGTCGGTCAGTCCGGGGTCTTGCTTCTTCATGCCCGCCCCAACAGTTTGAACGAAATTTCGGTCGAGCGGATATCCCCGATTTCTGAAGCCGGCGATGGCGAAAATTATTTCAATGTCGAAGCCTTGCTGGTTGAATCCACCCAGGACTTACAGCCAGGTATGCGTGGTGTCGCCAAGGTGGAAACCGAACCCCGGTCGGTTTTCTGGATTTATACTCATCCGCTGTGGGATTGGATGCGTCTTCGGCTTTGGCGGGTGATGCCATGAGTGACATGCTCGCAGCCGATGCAACCCGCGATATGATGCCATCTCCGATGGCACCGACCCAGCCTTCGCGCTGGGAAACACTGTCAGGTCTTAAGCCGATGGTGCGTGCGGATGTTTCGTTCTTTCGCCATGTTTATCATAATGTTGCGGCCTATATTGCCCATGACCGCCTTTCAAACCGGTATCATCGGTTAACAACGGCAGCACATGCCTTGTTGCGCCGGATGGACGGGGCAACACCGCTGGCCGATATTCGCCGCGATCTGGAAAAGAAAGGCGAGATCGAGGGCGACGATGCCGAGTTTGCCCAGATCGTTGATCAGCTTAAATCACTGGAGCTGATCCGCACGGGCGAGGCACCTAATCCGCGCGCACTGGAACAGCGCATGGTGCGCACGCGGCGGGCCAAGGCGATTGCGCCGTTTAAAAACCCGCTTTATGTACGGATCCCGCTGTTTGATCTGACTCGCGTGCTGGATTATCTGGAACCGGCAATGCGCTGGGTTTTCAGCCCGATTACGGCCTTTCTGTTCATTTTGCTGGTGGGCTCTGCCATTACCCTGGCCGGGGTGCATTGGGAAACACTGACCGAAGGTGGGCTGGACCAGTTTATCAGTGCCGAAAATCTTATGATTGTCTGGCTGGTTTATCCGGTTTTAAAACTGATCCATGAATTTGGACATGCGGTTGTTGTGCGCCATTACGGCGGCAATGTTCGCGAACTGGGCCTGATGTTTTTGCTGTTTGTGCCGGTGCCCTATGTCGATGCGTCCTCCAGCATTACGTTTCGCAGCAAATGGCACCGCGCCTTTGTTGATGGGGCCGGGATTCTGGTTGAACTGTCGATGGCATCGATTGCGATGTTTGTCTGGGTGGCGGCAGAACCGGGCATTGTCAGGTCGGTGGCGCACAATGTCATGTTGATCAGCGGCATATCGACCTTGTTGTTTAATGGTAATCCGTTGCAACGGTTCGATAGTTATTACCTGCTGTGCGATTTGATCGAAATTCCCAATCTGGCGTTAAAATCGACCAAATATTACAGCTACCTGATTAAGCGATACATCATTGGTCTTGATCGCGAATATGAATTTGAGGCGCTGCCATCCGAACGGCGGTGGTTTTTGTTTTATGCGCCATTTTCGTTTGCCTATCGTTCAATGGTGCTGGTGACCATCGCTATTCATCTGGCCGAACGATATTTCTTTGTTGGTGCCCTGCTGGGATGCTGGACTGTCTTTAACATGTTTGCCATGCCCGTTCTTAAAGGGTCCGGGTTTTTGCTCACCAATCCCGGTCTGTCTGGAAAGCGGGCAAAATCGGTTTTTCGTGGTTTGTTGCTGGCCGGGGGGCTGGTGGCGCTGGCCTTTGTTCCCGTGCCTGACCGGGTGGTCGCGCAGGGCGTTGTGTGGTTGCCCGATGACGCGGCTGTGCGCGCACGCACCAGTGGCTTTATTACCGAAATTCACCAGCAAAGCGGTGCCCGGGTTCATACGGGCGATTTGCTGATGACCCTGAATAATGAAAAACTGCTAACCGATCGGCGCAAGGTTCTGGCTGAAATAGATGCTTTGAAACAACAGCTTGATGCTGATAACGCAACTGATCAGGTGGCGGCATCGATTACCCGGCAGCGCATGGCAAATGCACAGGAACGTTTGGCAACGACCACGCGCGATATCGATGCGTTATCTGTTCGTGCGCCGCATGACGGTATTTATGAAGCAGGCATTGAAGAAGACCTGATCGGGCGTTTTTTACCTCGCGGAGGCGAGGCGGGTTATCTGGTAGAACCTGATATCGCGCCGGTCATCAAGGTGGCCGTCCCGGCGATTGATGGAGATCTGGTGCGCGAACGGCTTCGGGGGGTAGAGCTGCGGTTTGCCGGGCATCTGGACGATGTTATTCCCGGTACCGTCACATCATGGTCGCCAACAGCAACCCTGAAACTGCCAAGCCCGGTTTTATCCCTTGAAGGCGGCGGGCCGTTTGCCTTGAAACCCGAGGCCAATTCCCGCCCGGAACTGGTGAACCCGGTTTTTGTGGCCACAGTTGCCTGTTGTGTCGGGCAGACACCCGAAAATTATGGTGACCGTGCCCATGTCCGGTTTGATTTGGGATGGGAACCCGTCGCCGTGCTGATTTATCGCGTTGTGCGGCGCAATTTCCTTAAGAGGTTCGAGGTTTGACGTTTTCGATGAGACATATTGCACTTGCTGTTCCCGTGCTGTGCCTTGTGCTGGCAGGTGCATTATCGCCTGCGATTGCCCAAACCGGTGCGGCAACACCGGCCGACCCTGATCCGTTCGCGCAGTTGCTTGAAAATGCCCGGCAGGGCAGCGATGCCGGCGAACAACAGGTTGGCGCCGAACAAAATGTTTGCCAGGTCAGTGCAAGTGAACTGGTCGAACTGGCAAGCCCGGTTGACGGGGTTATCCACGCCATGCACGCCAGCCGGGGGCAGCGGGTTAAAAAAGGCGAACTGATCGCTGAATTACAGGCCGATGTTGAAAAGGCACAGGTCAATTACGCACAGGTACGTGCGCAATCGCAAAGTTCGGTGGCCGCACGGAAACGGCAGCTTGAATTTACCGAACGCCGCATTAAACGGACCGAAAAATTACGCGCGGCAAAACTGATGACCCAGGAAGAGATCGACACCCTGGAAACAGACCGTGACAGCGCCCGGCTGGATTATGAAGCGGCAAAAGAAAATATCACGATCATGAAAGCGGAATTGGCCCTGTCGCGGGCGCAATTGGCGGATCGCATGATCAAAAGCCCGATTGACGGAGTTTTGATCGAAAAACTTTTAACCGTTGGCGAACAGGTTGACGGCAAGGCAATTGCCCTGATCGCACAGCTTGATCCCCTTTTTGTCGAAGTATCTTTGCCGGTTGCCCGGTTTGGAAAATATCAAAAAGGCCAAAAAGTCGTCGTTCATTTTGACGGGCCTAACCTGCGCTCAAGCCAGGCTGAAATATCGCTGGTTGATCAGATTGTTGAACCCAAAAGCAAAACTTTTGGCATGCGTATTGTGTTGCCAAATCCGGATTTGGCCATTCCCGCCGGGATTGGCTGTCATATTGAATTCCTGTCACCAAAACAACAGTGATCAGGGGGACTATTCCTGTGGGGAGCATGGTGATGAAAAAGAAAATTCTAGTATCGGCGTGTGTGTTAGGCATCTCCGCATCGGGTATTGCCAGCAACGCAAACGCTGAAGATCTGAGTGCTGTCTATAAGATGGCAATGACGGAAAACCCCAATATTTCGCTGGCCAAAGAACAGGTTAGCGAAGGTGTTGCCAATCAAGTAAACGCATTTATGGGGTATTTGCCGCAGGTGTCGGCAACGTTTGACCGTGAATGGGTCAAGCAGCGCATTGATCGGTCCGACAACACGGTGTTTGCGCTGGGCAAAGGTAACTTTGATAACCGTCAGCGCACGTTTCAGTTACAGCAGCACATTTTCAGCTTTGAAACGATCATGAATATCGTTAGTTCCGATATGGGCCGTATGCGCCTGAAAGAATCATTGGAAACGGCGAAACAGGATGTCGGCTATCAGGCAATCGAGGCGTATCTGGGCACATTGGCTGCGGCAGACGATGCCCGCCTGGCCCGTATTGAGAATGCGTCGATGGCAGAACGCCAGGTTGATATTTTAACCCGGCAAAAGCAGGGCCTTGCAACGTCCTATGAGGCCGATCTGGTCGAGGCGCGCCTGGCCGAGGCTGAAGCCAGGGTTGTTGCCACCCGCACCTCGTATCAGCGAGCCTTTGCACAATTGCAGCGCCGGGTGGGGAATTTGCCCGCATCACTTGCGACATTGGCAAATAACGTGTCCTTGCCTAAACTTGATGAAACCGATGTTGATCATTGGCTGGAAGCGGCCCTTAAAAGCAGCCCGCGGGTAAGGGCGATGGATTATTCCATTGATGAACGCCGGGCCGCACTGGCCGCCGATGTCGGGCAGGCGATGCCGACCTTTGATTTTATCTTTACCGATACGCGGCGTGATTCCGGCGGGTCGCTTTTTGGCGGCGGCAGTTTGACCCACGAAGGCGTGGCAATGCTGCGCCTCAATGTGCCACTGTTTAACCCCGGTGGTCGTGGTTATGAAGCATTGGAAACCCGAAGCCAGGTAGACCAGGCGCGGTATCAGCGGGCGATTTATTTACGTGAATTGCGTGAAACCGTCGCCAGCACCATTAACGAACTGGTGAATGGACCTGAACGTATCAGGGCGCTGGTAAAAGGCGTGCAGACGCACCGGCGAATTGTGGATGCCGTAAAGATCAAGTTCGATGCCGGTCAGTCAACCGTGCTCGATGTGCTTGACGAAGACGAAGATCTGTTTGCAATGGAACGCCGTGCGTTGGCGGCGATTTACAGCCACCTTCTTAATTATGCGCTGATCCACCAGGTAACCGGCACGCTGGGCGATGACCAGATCACATCTATCAACCAGTTGCTGGACCCGACCTTGCCCATGATCACGGCGGGTACTGATTTTAGCCAATATGATCATGATACGATGCCGATTTCGGTTCAGTAAAAATGCATCGCTGATTGCGGGACCAAAAACCACCCCCACAGTTTACCTGGCGGGGGTGGTTTTCTGCGCGTTCCTTTTGTCGTTGGGGCAAAGCAAGGTAAATGTAACTCGTCAGGTCTGCTCCATAAACATCGGGCCGCCCCGCCAACGTGGAAAGCCGTAACCATTGATCATGACCACATCGATTGCGTCGGGGCTTGTGGCGATTCCTTCTGCCAATATTTTGTGCCCTTCGTTTTGCATGGCCCCAATAATGGTTGTCATGATCTGATCGTGGGTAAAATGACGGCGGAGAATGCCTTTTCTAGCTGATTCCTCTTCGATCATTTTGGCAACATCAGGGTCAGGGACAGGAGCAGCTTTTGGACTGGTATATAAAAACCAGCCCGCACCGGATTTGCGACCAAACCGGCCCCGTTCACACAGATAATCGCCCAGTGCGACATAGCGTTCGTTCGGATCGCGGGTATTGGATTGTCGTTTGCGGGTATTCCATGAAATTTCCAGTCCCGCCATGTCTTGCATGGCAAACAGGCCCATTGGAAAGCCAAATTCTGTCATGGCGGCATCAATTTGTTCGGGATAAGCGCCATCCTCGATCATATATTCGCATTGTTTGCGATAGGCCGACATGATGCGGTTGCCAATGAAGCCGTCACAAACACCGGTAGGAACTGCAATTTTGCCAAGGGAACGGGCAAAGGCCAATGCTGTTGCCATTGTTTGCGAATTGGCCGTATCGGTGCGGACGACTTCCAGCAATTTCATGATATGGGCGGGTGAGAAAAAATGCAGGCCAATGACCCGTTCCGGATGGTTGACCATCGCCGCCAGCGCATTAATATCAAGATAGGATGTGTTCGATGCAATCAGGGTTTGAGGGCTGACAACTGCATCAATGGCGGCAAAAACCGCTTTTTTGATCTCGAAATCCTCAAACACGGCTTCGATAACCAGTTCGCAGTTTGCCAGTGCCGTATAATCAATGCTGCCCCGAAACCGGCTTAGGTGCTGGTCGTAAACCGTGTCGGAAATAATGTTTCGATTCCGGCTGCTTTGTAAATGGTGTGTCACCATTTGCCGCCCTTTTTCAAGGGCATTTTCGTCGCATTCGATCAGGGTGACAGTGTAACCTGCCAACAGGCACGCGGTGGCAATACCTGCCCCCATCATGCCGCCGCCGATAATACCAACGGCGTTCATTTGCGCCGGTTTGATGCCGTTAAGACCGGCCAGTTTACCAACACTTCGTTCAGCCATAAAAACATGGCGCAAGGCACGGGATTGTGCGCTATCGCGCAGCTTTAGAAATTGTTGGCGTTCCTGGGTTAAGGCATCATGTGCTGGCAGGGACAAACCGTCACGGATGGTTTCGATCGCTATTATTGGCGCATGTGCACCACGCGCTTTGGATGCTGTTTTTTCCAAAAGCTGGTCCCAGTTTATTGGGGTATTCGACGTATCCGGGGTCTCGCGGTTTGTTAATGCCGGGGGTAATGGTGCGTTGGCGATTGTTTGTGCGAAGGCAATGGCTACCTGCCGTAAATCCTGATCCGCGATTTGGTCAATCAAACCCCAGTCTTGCGCCTGGGCGGCGGAAACCGGTTTACCTTCGGCAATAAGGGTGCAGGCATGTTGTGCGCCAATCAGCCGGGGTGTCCTTACGGTACCACCAGCACCGGGAATTAAACCCAGCTGAACCTCGGGAAATCCAAGTTTTGTGCTGGCCGCCGCGATGCGATAATGGCAACCAAGGGCAATTTCCAGTCCGCCGCCAAGAACGGTTCCGTGTAATGCAGCGACCAGCGGGACTTGCAAGGTTTCCAACTGCAAAATAACATCGGGCAATAGCGGTGGCTGTGCCGGTTGGTTAAATTCGGTTATGTCGGCCCCTGCGATAAAGGTTTTGCCGGTGCAATATAAAACGGCAGCCGTAACGGTGGTGTTTTGCGCAATCTGGTTAATCGCATCCATCAAACCTGCCCTTACTGCATGGCTCGTGGCATTGATGGGCGGGTTATCAATGCAAATAAGTGCAACAGATCCTGAAAACTCTACCGAAACGACAGTCATTTTATTCTCCATCCTCGATAATTCCGGCCAAAAGGCAGCAAGTCATGTCTGATTGCGGGTCGGCAAGGTCATCAATGACATTGAAATGGTGCTTGTCCGGGGCATGAATGCTTTGGGTGGTTGCGCCAAGGCCGGTCCAGATATTTGCGAGAAGGTCATTCTGACGGATAAATTCGGGGCGTTCGTTTGCCCCGACCCAGCAGGTTATTTGTATTGGCTTGCCCGGTGGTTGTGCAGGCCTCAGCAGGGCCGTACTTTCGGCATCGGCTTCGTGGTCATCAATTTTCAGGGTGTCATTCATTGCTGTTCGGCACAGTGGGCGTAGATCGTGAAGGCCGCTGATCGACATGACATGGCCAATGCGCGCCAGTGTTGTCAATGATACGGGGGTGTTGGCGCAAACCATGCGGCTTACCAGATGGCCGCCCGCCGAATGACCGGTTAAATGAATGGGGCCATTGATCGTGCCTGCGACATGGTCAATCGCGGTGCCGATCTGACGGGTTATGTCTGACAGTCGCGCATGGGGAGCCAGACTGTAACCGGGCAGGCAAACCGCCCATCCCTGTTTAAGGGCGCCATTCGCGAAATGGGACCAGTATGATTTGTCAAACGCCTTCCAGTATCCGCCATGCACAAATACAACTACGCCTTGGGGTGTCCCGGCGGGTAAAAACAGGTCGTATTTTTCGCGATCACTGATGCCATAGGGTACATCCAGCCGTGCCTGATTGCGCGTCAACATGTTGGTGCGAAAATCGGCCGCCGCCGTTGCCCATGCGGGCGGATAGCTGGCTGCGTTTTCAATATGGTCACCGTTGGCATAGGCGTCGTCCCAGTCCGTAATCATGGCGGGTCCTTATTTTTATATTACTTACAATGGCATATGCTGGTGGCACTGCGTGACACTGGTAATTTTGCCTATTTGCATTTGCCCTGTTGCATACAGCCTAGCCAGTTCTGAAATTAGTTTAAACATAAAATATTTATGCTTGAACTAAATAAAATCCGGGCGTACCGTATTTTCATTCATCCCGCATCATAGCGACAACAAAAGGGGGATCAGGTGAGGATAGCATGTCTGGGTGGCGGTCCGGCGGGGCTGTATTTTGCTATTTCAATGAAGCTTCGCGATCCTTCGCACGAGGTCGTTGTTTTTGAGCGTAATCAGCCCGATGACACTTTTGGCTGGGGGGTCGTTCTGTCGGACGAAACCCTGACCAATCTGGCGGAAAATGATGCAAAAAGTGCGGCCGCCATTCGGGAAAATTTTTCCTATTGGGACGACGTTGCTGTTCATTTTCGGGATCAGGCCATTGTTTCAACCGGGCACGGGTTTTGTGGCATTGGCCGTAAAAAACTTTTGATTCTGTTACAGCAACGCGCCCGCGATGTGGGGGTTGACCTGCGCTTTGGCACCGAGGTTGAAAGTGCCCGTATTCTGGCTGCGGAATACGACCTGGTTGTGGCGTGTGACGGCCTGAATTCGCGTACCCGCACCGAACTGGCCCCACATTTTCAGCCCGATATTGATACCCGGAAATGCAAGTTCGTCTGGCTTGGCACTCATCAAAAATTCAACGATGCCTTCACCTTCATTTTTGAAGAAACCGACAAAGGCTGGGTGTGGGCGCACGCCTATCAGTTTGACGACGATACAGCGACCTTCATTGTTGAATGTTCCGAGGAAACCTGGGCCGCCTATGGCTTTGCTGCCATGAGCAAGGAACAATCCATTGCCACCTGCGAAGCAATTTTTGCCAAACATTTGGGCGGCAATGCCCTGATATCGAATGCCAACCATATTCGCGGGTCGGCCTGGCTGAGTTTTCCGCGTGTGTTGTGCAAAAGCTGGTCGCACGAGAATATCGTTTTAATGGGTGATGCAGCGGCAACCGCGCATTTTTCCATCGGATCGGGCACCAAACTGGCGCTGGAAAGTGCGATTGCACTGGCGCAATATGTGCATACCGAAGCCGATTTGCCCGCTGCCTTTGCCAAATATGAAGATGAAAGACGGCTGGAGGTTTTGCGCCTGCAATCGGCGGCCCGCAATTCAATGGAATGGTTCGAAGAAATCGAACGTTATTTCAGCCTTGATCCGGTGCAGTTTACCTATTCATTGCTAACCCGGTCCCAGCGTATTAGCCACGAAAATTTGCGCCTGCGCGATCCTTCATGGTTGGGGCAGGCCGAAAACTGGTTTCAGCATTCAGCCGGTATTATCACGGTTGAAGCCTCGCGCCATCCGATGTTTGTGCCCTTTAAGTTGCGCGACATGATGCTTAAAAATCGTATTGTTGTATCGCCCATGGCCCAATACAAGGCGGTTGACGGTACCCCGACGGATTGGCATCTGGTGCATTACGCAGAACGGGCCAAAGGCGGGGCCGGGCTGGTTTATACCGAAATGACCTGTGTGTCGCCCGAAGGCCGCATTACACCGGGTTGCCCGGGCCTATACGACCCCGCCCATGAAACGGCCTGGGCGCGCATTGTTAATTTTGTTCACACAGAAACCGATGCAAAGATATGCGCGCAAATTGGCCATTCCGGTGCCAAGGGGTCAACCCAACTGGGTTGGGAAGAAATGGATGCGCCGCTTTTAAGCAATAATTGGCCGATTATGGCCGCCTCCGACGTTGCATGGTCGGCGCGTAATCAAACCCCGCGCGCCATGACCCGCAATGATATGGACCAGGTGCGTGACCAGTTTGTGGCATCGGCGCAAATGGCGGATCGTGCCGGGTTTGACATGGTCGAAATTCATGCCGCGCACGGTTATTTGCTGTCATCCTTTATAACACCGCTTAGCAATCGTCGGGATGATGCCTATGGCGGCAGCCTTGAAAACCGGATGCGTTATCCGCTGGAGGTTATCCTGGCGGTGCGCGCGGTTTGGCCCGATCATAAGCCGCTTGCAGTGCGTATTTCGGCCAATGACTGGGTCGGTGACGCCGGTATTACGCCTGAAGACGCAGTTGAAATTGCCAAAATTCTGAAAGCAAACGGCGTTGATATTTGCGATGTTTCTGCCGGGCAAACCACCACGGATGCCCGCCCGGTTTATGGCCGCATGTTCCAAACCCCGTTTTCCGACCGTATCCGCAATGAAGCCGACATTGCGACAATGGCGGTGGGTAATATTTATGAACCGGACCATGCCAATTCGATATTGATGGCCGGTCGGGCAGACCTTGTATGCCTTGCGCGTCCGCACCTTGCCGATCCGTATTGGACCTTGCACGCGGCTGCACAACTTGGCAACCGCACCGAAGAATGGCCCAAACCCTATCACCCGGGGCGCGACCAGATGTGGCGTTTGGCCGAACGCACCGATCAAATGACCGGAAAGGTGTAAGTGATGGCTGATCTGGCCGTGAAAACAGCCCTGATAACGGGCGGTGGCAGTGGTGTTGGTGCCGAAATGGCTCAATTTCTGGCCGCTCAGGGTATGCAGGTGGTGATTGCCGGGCGCAACAAAGATGCGCTTGGCAAAATTGCCGACTTACATGATGCCATTGTGCCGATGGTGGCCGATGTGACCAACCAGGCATCGATGGTAAACCTGTTTGGCGGCATGGTAAAACAGGTTGGTATGCCTGATGTGGTGGTTGCCAATGCCGGTATGGCGACGAGTGCCCCTTTTGGTAAAACCACATTTGATAGCTGGCAGGAAACCATCAACGTCAATTTGACGGGCACGTTCCACAGCTTTCAGCAAGGCCTGCGGGTGATGGATAAAGCCAAACCGGGCCGGTTGATTGCCATTGCGTCAACGGCCGGGCTTAAGGGGTATGGCTATGTCGCGCCTTATTGTGCGGCCAAGCATGGTGTTGTCGGTTTGGTGAAGGCGTTGGCGGCCGAACTTGCGGGCAGTGCCATTACAGTTAATGCTGTTTGCCCCGGTTTTACCGATACGCCGATGCTGGCACATTCGATTGCCAATATCGCGCAAAAAACCGGTATGAGCATGGATGATGCCCGTGCGAACCTGGCAAAAATTAATCCACAAAACCGCTTTATCACGCCTCGCGAAGTTGCCGAAACCGTGCTGTGGCTGTGCCAGCGTGGGGCAGGGTCGATCACCGGGCAGGCGATTTCGGTGTCGGGGGGGGAAATATGAAAATGGATGATCCGAACCTTTCGCGCCCGGAAACAGGCGAAGAAACCAGCGACCTTTCAAAGGCGCGGTTGCGGGCCTGGTTGCAAATATTGCGGGTTTCGCGCCAAACCGAAGGTGAGTTACGCGAAAAAATGCGGGTGGAATATGACAGTACCCTGCCCAGGTTTGATGTGATGGCCGCCCTTTACCGCGCCAAAGACGGCCTGCGTATGAGTGCGCTGTCAAAATCGCTCATGGTGTCGAACGGTAATGTTACCGGCATCGTCGAACGGCTGGTGAATGAAGGCATGGTGACGCGCGTGGCGGTGGAAAATGACCGTCGTGCCCTGATTGTAAAACTGACCGACGAAGGCCGTGCCGATTTTGCCCGCCGCGCCCTGGTGCATGAAGGCTGGGTCAGCGATTTGTTTGACGGCATGAATGCCGAGGATGCCAACGATTTGATTGCCATTTTACGGCGTGTGCAAAGCCGAAAGGGACAGACCCATGACTGATATGAGCCATTTTCAGCCCCTTCATTTTAAATGGCGGATGGACGGTGATGTTGCGGTGGTGTCGCTGGACCGGCTGGATCGCAAAAACCCGCTAACATTTGAAAGCTATGCCGAACTGCGCGACATGTTTCGCGCCTTGCCGGAATGCGATGATGTGAAGGCGGTTGTTTTTGCCTCGAACGGGGGCAATTTTTGTTCGGGTGGTGATGTTCACGATATTATCGGCCCGCTGATCGACAAGGATATGAAGGGTCTTTTGGCCTTTACCCGGTTAACGGGCGATTTGGTTAAATCGATGGTGGCTTGTGGCAAACCCGTAATTGCAGCGGTGGACGGCGTGTGTGTGGGGGCGGGCGCGATTATTGCGATGGCGTCGGATTTGCGCCTGGCGACGGTCAATGCCAAAACAGCGTTTTTGTTTACCCGTGTTGGGCTGGCGGGCTGTGATATGGGTGCATGTGCCATATTACCGCGCATTATCGGCCAGGGGCGGGCGGCGGAACTGCTTTATACCGGGCGGTCGATGAGTGCCGAAGAAGGCGAAAAATGGGGATTTTATAATCGGATTGTCGATGTCGAAATACTGGAAAGCGATGCCATTGCACTGGCGAAGCGCATTGCCACAGGCCCCAATTTCGGCCACATGATGACCAAAACCATGCTGGCGCAGGAATGGAATATGGGCATTGAACAGGCAATAGAGGCCGAAGCCCAGGCGCAAGCCCTGTGTATGCAAACCGCCGATTTCAAACGCGCCTATGATGCTTTTGTTGCCCGCGAAAAGCCGGTTTTCAAAGGGGATTGATGATGGGCGATACATCATGGCGCGATTGGCCGTTTTTTAACGACACCCACCGGGAACTGGCCGAAAGGCTGGACGTCTGGGCAATCGAAAATCTTCAAGCGGTTGATCAGGGTAATGTGGACGACAGTTGCCGCGCCCTTGTTGCCAAGCTGGCCCGGGACGGCTGGTTAACCAACGCCACAATAAACCCCGACGATGCGCAATCGCGCCTTGATGTGCGCAGTCTGTGTATCATCCGCGAAACATTGGCCCGCCATGATGGTTTGGCCGATTTCGCCTTTGCCATGCAGGGGCTGGGCAGCGGCGCGATTTCATTGTTTGGCACGGATGCACAAAAGGCCGAATGGCTACCACAGGTGCGCAATGGCACGGCATTGGCGGCTTTTGCCCTGACCGAACCGCAATCGGGGTCGGACGTTGCAAATATCACCTTATCGGCCACCCGTGATGGCGACAGCTTTGTGTTGAACGGTGAAAAAACCTGGATTTCCAATGGCGGCATTGCCGGTTTTTACGTTGTCTTTGCGCGCACGGGCGAAGGGGACGGGGCCAAAGGGTTGTCGGCCTTTATCGTGCCGGGTGATACGCCAGGGCTTGAAATTGCCGAGCGACTGGAAACCATTGCCCCGCATCCCTTGGCGCGGCTGAAATTCACCGATTGCCGCATTCACGCAAGTAACCGCATTGGTGCGGGCGGGCAGGGCTTTAAAATTGCCATGTCGGTGCTGGATGTTTTTCGGTCCACCGTGGCGGCGGCCGCCCTTGGCTTTGCGCGGCGTGCGCTTGATGAAACCATTGATCGTGTTCAAAACCGGCATTTGTTTGGTGCGCCCTTGTTTGATTTGCAAATGGTGCAGGGGCATGTGGCCGATATGGCACTGGATGTCGATAGCAGCGCGCTTTTGGTGTATCGCGCCGCATGGTTAAAAGATAGCGGGGCCGCGCGCGTCAGCCGCGAAGCCGCGATGGCGAAACTTTTTTCAACCGATCATGCTCAAACCGTCATCGACAAGGCGGTGCAAATTCATGGGGGCGATGGTGTGCGATCTGGGCACATCGTCGAACGCCTGTACCGGGAGATCCGTGCCCTTCGGATTTATGAAGGCGCATCTGACGTCCAAAGAATAATCATCGCACGGCAAACGCTGGCACAGCCATAATTCAGGGGCTTCATCATGCTTGGACCATCGGCGCATACAGATACCTTCACCCGCGATAATTTACCGCCAGCAAGCACCTGGCCGGAATTTTTGCTGGATGGCTTTGACTATCCCGACCATATCAATGTCGGGGTTGAACTGACAGACCGCATGGTGGATCTGGGATTTGGCGATAACACTGCCCTGATCGGCAATGGCCGCCAGCGCACTTACAAGGAATTATCGGACTGGACCAACCGTATCGCCCACGCCTTGGCCGAGGATTACGGGGTTGTACCGGGCAACCGGGTGTTGATCCGCTCGGCCAATAATCCGGCGATGGTGGCGTGCTGGCTGGCGGCGACGAAAATTGGCGCAGTGGTGGTTAATACCATGCCGATGTTGCGCGCAGGTGAACTTGGCAAAATTGTTGATAAGGCCGAAATTGCCTTTGCCTTGTGCGATACAAGGCTGATGGATGAAATGGTTGCCTGTGCCAAGGACAGCCGGTTTTTACAAAAGGTGATCGGCTTTGACGGCACCGCCAACCACGATGCCGAGCTTGATCGCGTTGCCCTGACCAAATCGGTGAAATTTACCGCCGTGAAAACCGGGCGCGATGATGTGGCCCTGCTGGGTTTTACATCGGGTACGACTGGCGACCCCAAGGCCACCATGCATTTCCATCGCGATCTTTTGATCATTGCCGATGCCTACGCCAAAGAAGTTCTGGCAGTGACGCCCGATGATGTGTTTGTCGGATCGCCACCTCTTGCCTTTACCTTTGGCCTGGGTGGTTTGGCAGTATTTCCATTGCGTTTTGGGGCAACCGCAACGCTTTTGGAAAAGGCATCGCCACCCAACATGATCGAAATTATCGAAACCTATAAGGCGACCATTTGCTTTACAGCACCCACGGCCTATCGGGCGATGTTGGCGGCAATGGAAGACGGGGCTGATTTGTCGTCGTTGCGCGCCGCCGTTTCAGCGGGCGAAACCTTGCCCGCCCCGGTTTACAAGGCATGGATGGAAAAAACCGGCAAACCAATGCTTGATGGCATTGGGTCGACCGAGATGCTGCACATCTTTATTTCCAACCGGTTTGGCGATAGCCACCCCGCCTGCACCGGGCGGCCGGTGACGGGCTTTCAGGCCCGCATCGTTGACGAAAACATGGATGATGTTGCGGTGGGGGCGGTGGGCCGCCTTGCGGTGCGTGGGCCAACCGGGTGTCGCTATTTGGCCGATGACCGGCAGGGCGACTATGTGCGTGATGGCTGGAATGTGACCGGGGATTCATTTTATTGCGATGAAGATGGTTATTTTCATTTTGCCGCACGCAGCGATGATATGATTATTTCAGCGGGTTATAATATTGCCGGGCCGGAAGTTGAGGCCGCATTGCTGGGGCACCCCGATGTGGCCGAATGTGCCGTGGTTTCGGCAAATGATGCCGATCGCGGGCAGATCGTGCAGGCCCATGTGGTGCTAAACGCAGGGGCCAATCCCTCGCCGGAAATGGCAAAACTGTTACAGGATTACGTGAAGGCGACGATTGCGCCTTATAAATATCCCCGATCCATAATTTTCACCGACGCCCTGCCAAAAACGGCAACCGGCAAAATTCAGCGTTTCAGACTAAAACAGGAGCCCGCAGCATGACGGACTTTGCTGCCAGCAAGGCACTTTTTCATATGCCATCCGATGTGATTTATCTTGATGGCAATTCCCTGGGCCCGATGCCAAAGGCCGCGATAGAACGTGCGCGCGCCACCATTGCCGATCAGTGGGGCGAAATGCTTATTCGTGGCTGGAACGATGCTAACTGGATGGCCTTGCCGGGACGGGTGGGAAACCGCATTGCCCGCCTGATCGGCGCGCCAAATGGCAGTGTTGTCATGGGTGACACCCTGTCAATCAAGGTTTATCAGGCGCTGGCAAGTGCGCTGGAGCTTAATCCCGGTCGCAAGGTGGTTTTGTCTGATAACGGCAATTTCCCAACCGACCTTTATATGGCTCAGGGCCTGATTGACAGTTTGAAACAGGACCATGTGTTAAAAACCGTCAATCCCGAAGATGTGGTTGAAACTTTAAGCACCGATATTGCCGTGTTGATGTTAACCCAGGTCGATTATCGCACCGGGCGTATGCACGACTTGGCGGCAATAACCAAGAAGGCTCAGGCGCTGGGCATTGTGGTCATTTGGGATCTGGCCCATTCTGCCGGGGCGGTGCCGGTTGATTTGACCGGGTGTAACGCCGAATTTGCCGTTGGCTGCACCTATAAATATTTCAATGGTGGTCCCGGTGCGCCGGCCTTTATTTATGTGCGCCCCGATCTGGTTGATCAGGTGCGCCCGGCCCTTTCGGGCTGGTTGGGGCACGCGGCCCCTTTTGCCTTTGAGTGCGATTACAAACCGGCCCCGGGGATTGAACGGATGCGCGTGGGCACGCCGCCGGTTATTCAACTGGCCATTCTTGATGCCGCGCTTGATGTTTGGGATGATGTGGAAATGGCCGAAATTCGGGCCAAATCGATTGAATTATGCGAACAGTTTATTGCCGGTGTTGAAAAAAGCTGCCCGATGCTTGAACTGATTAGTCCGCGAAATGCCGAATGTCGCGGATCGCAAGTCTCTTTCCGGTGTGATGATGGTTATGCGGTGATGCAGGCCCTGATCGCGCGGGGTGTGATCGGCGATTTTCGCGCCCCCGATGTGATCCGTTTCGGGTTCACACCGCTTTATCTTGATGAAGCGGATGTGGAAGCCGGGATTAACATTTTGGCCGATATTATGGAAAACCGCCTGTGGGATGTTGCAGAATATAAAAAACGTCAGGCTGTGACATGAAAACCAAAAACACCCCCTATGATCCGTCTTCCGAAGGGGCGGAAACCGAGTTTTCCCGCAAAATGTCCTATGGCGATTATTTGTCGCTCGATGCGATTTTGACCGCGCAGCACCCCAAAAGTGACGCCCATGATGAAATGCTGTTTATCATTCAGCATCAAACGTCTGAGTTATGGATGAAACTGGCCATTCGCGAAATTGATGCGGCCCGCACGGCCATGCGGGCCGGGCAGTTGCAGCCGGCCTTTAAAATGCTGGCCCGAATATCGCGCATTTTTGAACAGCTTAATAACGCCTGGGATGTCTTGCGTACCATGACGCCCAGCGATTACACCACTTTTCGCGATGCGCTGGGGCCGTCATCCGGGTTTCAGTCGTGGCAATATCGCATGGTTGAATTCATGCTGGGTAACCGTAACAAGGCGATGCTAAAGCCCCATGCTCACCGGCCCGATATTTTGGCGATACTGGAAGGGGAACTGGCAAAGCCCAGCTTGTATGACGAGGCATTGTGGCTGCTAGACCAGTCTGGCGTTGCCGTGCCCGAGCTTGTTTTGAAACGTGATGTATCCGATGCTTATCAGCCCTCCGACGATGTGATTACAGCCTGGCAACAGGTGTATCAGTCGCCGCAAGATCATTGGCAATTATACGAGCTTGCGGAGAAGCTGGTCGATTTCGAAGATTATTTTCGCCGCTGGCGTTTTAACCATGTCACCACGGTGGAACGGGTTATTGGCTTTAAACGCGGCACCGGGGGTACAGGCGGGGTGTCCTATTTGAAACGGATGTTAGAGGTCGAACTGTTCCCCGAATTATGGCGTGTGCGGACGGTGTTGTAATGGGGCAAAAGCTGGCTGGTGCTTCCATCGCTACATCGTCGTTTCGGCCCGCTTTTTGCTGCCGTCATAAGGTTGGGTTTGCGCATTGCGACCCGGCGGGGATTGTTTTTTATCCGCGTTATTTTGAAATGGTTAATGCCACGGTCGAAGAATGGTTTGAAACGGCATTGGGCTTCAGCTTTGCCAAAATCCACGGCGATATGGCCGCAGCCGTGCCAACCGCAGCCATTAATATCGACTTTCGGCATCCCAGCCGGTTAGGCGATGTGCTGGAATTTCGACTTTATGTAACGCGGTTGGGGCGCAGCAGCATCGATTTGCATATCACGGCGGCACCGGCTGATGCCCCGGATGGACCGGATCGTTTTACCATGACATCGACGCTGGTTTTTACCCGCAAGGATATTGCCGGGTCGGCACCCTGGCCCGCCGATTTGCGCACAGCATTGCAACATCACATTAACAAACAGGACCAACATGATACATAAAATCGTGCAGCCCGAAGGCTGGACCGCACCGAAAGGTTATGCCAATGGCGTGCTGGCAAGCGGCAAAACCCTGTTTGTCGGTGGGCAGATCGGCTGGAACGAAAAGCAGGTATTTGAAGCCAGTGATTTTGTCGGCCAGATGGAGCAGGCCTTGCGCAATATCATGGCGGTAGTTGAGGCCGCAGGTGGACGAGCTGAACATATTTGTCGCCTGACCTGGTATGTCACCGAAAAGCAGGATTATCTGAGCCATCAGCGCGAAGTTGGCGAAGCCTATCGTCGGGTTTTGGGCAAGCATTTCCCGGCCATGACAATGGTGGTTGTACGCGCTTTGGTTGAGGATGAGGCGCTGGTCGAGATTGAAGCAACGGCGGTGCTGCCAGACTAGACGAGAGCGGTGTTTAAGCGTTATTCGATAGGGGGCGGATTGAATGACGATGGTGCCACGATGGTCATTCTGCTGATATATGGCGTATGCGATATTCCCTATTAGGCAACTCTAAAGTTCTGAATTTGCATTTATTTGCTAATTTAAAGCATATTATCCCTTATTAGGGATTTTTAAAGTTATCTGGTGTGGAATTTTTGCGGTAGCATTAGATCTCGATTTCTCTCTATCTTCATTTGTAGTTGTTGATGGTTAATTTTATTAAATAACCGTAATGACATTAGCGGGTTTAGATCGTCGAGAATGTCGTCAGTGCCGAATTTTCTGTTCTGTTACGGTTCCGATATAGTTAAAACGGGCACAGGCAGCGCCGAATTTATCGGCGCTGCCTGTTTGTGACTGTTTTACAATGTCCGGCGTGCAAAACCAGCCGGATCTCAATCTGGGATGGCGATAGTAAAGGTCGCCGATTTTCCGGTTTTATCAACAAGCATGAACGTTCCAGTTGAGTTTGCGGCGCTGCCGTTATTGGCGACATTTAATGTAATGGGCTGTTCTGTGATCGGCGCACCGTAGGTGTAGCTGGTGTTGTTTTTTGTTTTCAGATCCGGCGCTGTTTCGTTGCCCTGATAGAAAATGTGAAAAGGTTGCTTGCCATTTTTGATGGTCAACGTAACCTTATTGCCGGTATCGGGTGTAAGCTCCGTTTCTGCCAAAACCAGACCGGGTGACAGTTCAAGCATCACGATATTGCTGGCACCGTTATCATCAATAAATCGCACAGGATAACTGCCATACTGGTTGCCTGTTCCGTTCCAGTGAATGGTATATTCCGTGTCGCCATCCTGGTTGAAATCTCGATCAAGCATTAGTCCGGCAGGTTTGCGGGTCATGGCAGCCCGGATCGGGCGTTTGCCACCAATGATGCTGACGGTTGCGGTTTGACCAGCCTGAAGCGAGATTTCGCTTTCGGTCAGCACCAGTTTTGTGTCGATGCCCAAATCGTTGCAGCCTGCAAAGTCAAAGTCGTAAGGAACCTGAAGGGTCGCCTGCAATTTCAGGTGAAAGGCATCAATCTCTGTCGCAAGTTCGCTTATTTTCGAGATTAGCTCGGTAATTTTTTGCTGCGAATTTTCAATATCAGTATCGTCAGCAGCCGGAAACATGTTTTCGGTTTCGTTCATATGGGGGCTGGCGATAGGTGTTGTTGTTATCGTGCTGGCTTGGGTCAAATAACCGGTCGTGCTGCGTTGTACCGTTTCGAAAATGGTCGCGGGATTGGGAAGTGTTTGATCCAAAAGCTCGCGCAGCTTGTCGTCAATTTCGATCAGAAGCTGGCTGATCTCGACCGCTGCTTGGCTTCCTTTCAGGTTATGCACGTCGATCGCCTGTTGATCTTCGCGGATTGTTGTTCTGATTGAAGCAAGCTGGTTTTTTACCACCTCTTTGTCCGATTTTGGCAGTGACGCTGATTCTTGCCTCACGGTAATATATTCTTTGGTCAGACCATTTAGTGTGTGCTGATAGTTTCCCGCAATGACAGGGTCGGTCATCAGGCTGTTTGCGCGGCGCATGATGCACGCGGTAGCTCTTGCGCCAGCACGGTAAATTTCACGTTTCTGCTCGGGGGCCAGAATGTTCGAACCCGCATAAAGAACCGCCGTACCCAAACCAAGCCCGGCAATCAGGTCATCTGGTCCTTCACTGACGGCGGCCCATATGGTGCCAGCAGCAAGGCCGAGAATGCCGATATTGATCAGGTTTTCGCTGGTGGTGATGTCGTCAGCCGCATCGCGATAACGTTTCCAGCTTATCAGGGCGGAGGCAAAGGCAACGCAACCTTGCTGCGGGTAAAGGTCGGGTAGTGTTATGTCTTTGGCTTTTGTGCCTTTGGTGGTCCTGATCCCGCACAGGTCCCGTTCCCACAGGCGCGTATTGGCACCTTTTGTCATATTGTCGGAAATGGGAATATCGACATTGGAGACCATTGCACAACCGGATGTGAAGATCAGCGTCATTGCCAAGGCACAACCGCGCAAGACCGGTAATTTTTTCATCATGTCCCCCCGGACCATATCAACCCAAGGGTGTATGATTTCAGATTTCGATCATATGTAAATAAAATAGTTCAAATGTTGTTTGATGGCGAGTTTCGCTAAGCGTGTGCAGACATAGCGCAAATATCGCGGTTAACAATTATATTGCGGCTCTAGGCGTCTGATCGGTTTTTCAATGGCTTTTGCTAGTTTTTTGGAAAGTTCCATGAAGTCGGAAGTTGCTGTATCACAAAACAACTCGATCCAAAATTCTTCATTTGTTGTTTCTATATGACGGGAAACTGCCAGTAAAGTTAACCATGTTTCCGGGCCTCCTCGTGCTGGCAATAGTGTATGTATGGCCAAATGCGTAATTCGTTCCGTCGGAATGACTGTCAGGTTTTGACTACAAGCGATCAGTGCCTTTCCATCGTTCGACACGCTAATTGATTCATAAACGGGAATATCTGTTTCAGGCGGTTCTCTTTGGAACCTTTCTGCCCGGATGGGAGTGTTCGACCATATTTCACGGAAGTTTGATGCTTTTATCTGGTTTGGGCGCTCGATGATGCGCTGGCTGTTGTGAAGCCATTCGAGCTCCTGTGAACTGAGCTTTTGTCGAAACCCGGTATAGGTGGAAATCGAGCAGATTCTTGAGCTTCTATTGCGATAATATAAGCGTCGCGTAGTTTTTTCCGGTTCGCAGGATAATTCGTACGGGAAAATCGTGAGGTGTAAGTTGCTGGGGCCCGAAGTCCATCCGCATCCGATTGTATTTGAGGCCTGTATTGCAATTTTGGCAGATGACAATCTTTCCGTGAACTGGTCTCGTGCAAATTTGAGATTATCTAACGGATGGTAGTATTCTGGTTCAATTCTTCCGGAGAAATAGGTAGGCGGCAAGTCTCTGGTTGATTTTACATGATACGGCCATAGCACAATACGTGCTGCGCCAACCGTGCATTTTATGCAAGGTTTGTCCGTTTCTCTCGCCAACTCTCCGCAATTCGGACTATTAAAATCATCAAGCAATTTTTGGTAGCTTTCTTGCCAAGGAAAGTGGCACTCATCAAAAAGCTGTTGAACCGGTGTCATTTCTCCTGGCCGGGCAACCAGCACCTTGGGGCCGCACCGGTCTTTAAAATCCTCCGGGTCGATTTTGATAGACCTGTTAGGGAATAATTCGTTGAGCAACACAGAAGCACACCTCATTTTTAAGTCGGATGTCGCGCTAAAGTGGACATCTATTTTGCAAACACTACTGATTTAAACCAGTCCGGCTAGAAGCATGCAGGTAGATTGTGTCGTTTTCTTATCGCAATGCCTCTCCATCCCGGTTAAACAGATGCAGGTTCTCGGCATCAAAGGACAGGCCAACAGTTGCGCCGCTTTCAAGTTCGGAATAGCCGACAATGCGAACGGTAAACAGGCCGACATTTTCGATTTGGATATAGGCAAAGCTATCTGATCCCAGATGTTCCATCACTTCGATTTGGCCGGTCAGAACGCCGTTGGCGGGGTCGGTCAGGGTGATATGTTCGGGGCGGATGCCAAAGCGGGTGGCGGTTTGTGCATTGCGCCCGGTGGCAAAGCGGCCACCCCCGGCAAAGATGATGGTTTCGCCCTCACCTTTGCATTCCGCGACATTCATTTTGGGCGAGCCGATGAATTGCGCGACAAAGAGATTGGCCGGGTTGCGGTACAGTTCCAGCGGGGTGCCAACCTGTTCGATCTGGCCTGCCTGCAACACCACAATTTTGCTGGCAAGGGTCATGGCCTCCACCTGATCATGGGTCACATAGATCATGGTGGCGGCCAGCTTTTTGTGCAGGCGGGCAATTTCCAGGCGCATTTCAACCCGCAACCCGGCATCAAGGTTTGAAAGCGGTTCGTCAAACAAAAATGCCTTGGGTTCGCGCACGATGGCCCGGCCAATGGCAACCCGCTGGCGCTGCCCGCCCGACAGTTCCTTTGGTTTGCGATCCAGCAACTGGTCAAGTTGCAAGGTCGCGGCGGCTTCATCGACCTTGGCTTTGATGTCGGCCTTGGCCATATGCGATACTTCCAGCGCAAAGCCGACATTTTCGCGCACGGTTTTATGCGGATAAAGCGCATAAGACTGAAACACCATCGATAATTCGCGTTCCGCTGGTGGTTTGCCGGTGACATCGTCGCCGTCGATCAGGATTTGCCCGTCGCTTGCTTCAACCAGACCGGCAATCAGGCGCAGCAGGGTTGATTTGCCACAGCCCGACGGGCCGACAAAAATCATCAGTTCGCCTTCTTCAATGGTCAGGTCGATCCCCTTGATCACCTCGACATCGCGAAAGGATTTGCGCACATTGCGAAGTTCGATCTGGCCCATGTTATTGTGTCTCCGTTTTTTGGCGGGCGCTCGGCGATGCCCAGTAAAGCCACATCGCGGCTGTCCATGAAAAATCCTTGCCGCCACCGCCGTGCCCGGTGACGGGGCTGAAATATTCGCGAAAGGCGGATTGTTCGATGAGGGCGGCGGTATCATTGGCCAGCAGCGTTGCCAGGTCCGGTCGGCCATGTTCGGCAAGGCCGGTTGCCACCATCCAGTTGATCATGGCCCATACCGGGCCGCGCCAATAACGAATGTCGTCAAAGGCCGGGTCGCCGGGGTCAAAGCTGGGCAGGGCAAAGCGAATTTTTTGCCGCCATTCAATCAGATTGGAATAGTGCGATTTGGCCCGAATATCGTTTTCCGGCCCTCCGTACAATGACAACCAACTTCCTGATGATAAACGATGTTCAAGTTTTTTATTTCGTAAATCAAGCGTGGTGTAGCCTTGGGCGATGTCTGACCAAAGCTGGTTAAAGCCGTGGTCGAGGCGGGTGAGGCGGCGGGTGGCCCGGCTTGCGATCTCGGGCAGGTTAAACTGCATTGCCAGGGCAATCAGGTCGCGCTCCGCACGGCGCAAAATGGCGTTCATGCCCGGTTCTGCCACCCAGAACGGGCATTTTTCGGCGATGGTTTTCACATCCCATTGGCAATTTCGGCCAAATTGCACCAGCGCCATATAGTGATTGTAATCGTCGTTGACGGGGCGTTCGGCCGCGTTCACCAGTTGAATGTCACGGCGCATAAAGGCGCCCACATCGGACGTATCAACATGGGCCAGCGGGGTATCCCAGTCTGGCAGGTTGTCGCGCCCGCTTTCCCATGGGTGCATAATGGCAACCACGCCAATGCCGTCGGGGTCGCGGGCATCGGCAAACCATTGATGCCAGCGGTCAAGCGCATGCAGCATCGGTGTCACCCGCGCGCCATGATCACCGGGCAAAAAGTTTGCCAGCTGGCGCACAACCGTTGCCGCCACCGGCGGCTGGGTGATGCCCGATGTGGGCGGGGTACGTTCGCTTCGCCATTCGCCGGGGCCGGGAAAATAGCCTTCTTCATGCTGCCAAAACACAATATGGGGCACCATGCCGTTATCCCACTGTGCGGATAACAGTTTTTCAATTTCCTGCCAGGCGCGATCGGCATCAAAACAGGCAATGCCCAGTGCTGTAAGGGCGGAATCCCAGTTCCATTGAAAAGGATAAAGTCCCTTGGTGGGAACGGTATAACCGCCTTTGTCGTTGGCGCGCAAAATCTGCTGTGCCCGGGCATCCAGCCGGGTAACTGTTTCGGGATCGATCATGGATTATCCTTTCACGCTGCCAGATGTCAGGCCCTGAACCAGAAACCGTTCAAACCACAAAAAGATCACCAAAATCGGGATCGTGGCGACAACGGCCCCCGCCATAAGGTGCTGGCGTGGAACCTCGGATGAATTAAGCGATACCACCCCGCGTGACAGGGTGAATATTTTGGGATCATCAAGGAACATGAAGGCAAACAAAAATTCGTTCCAGGCGATCATGAACACATAAAGCGACACTGATGCCAAAGCGGGCAGGGCCAGCGGCAGGGTGATTTTCCAGATCACACCCAGTCTGCCCAAACCATCCATCAACCCGGCTTCTTCAAGCTCGACCGGCAGGCCGCGGAAATAACCCTGCAACATATAAAGCGCCACTGGCACCGTGGTGGCAGGATATACAATCAGCAAGCCGATGATGGAATTGCGCAGGCCAAGCTGGCTGAAAACCGAATAAAGCGGAATGACCAGCACGATCATGGGCACCAGATAAATCAGCAAAACCGATTTTGACAGCACGTTTTGCCCGGGAAAGCGCAGGCGGGCAACGGCATAGGCCCCGGGAATGGAAAATGCCAGCGTGATCAATACGGTAGAGACCGACACGATGGTCGAGATCAGCAAAAACCGGCCAAAATGGAATTTGGTAAAAAGTTCAACATAACTGTTAAACAGGCTGCCGGTTCCTTGTGTCAGATCGACCGATAAATCCAGCGGGTTTTGAAACAGGCTTTGCTGGCTTTTCAGGCTGGTCATCACCATGACGTAAAAGGGCAAAACCACGATGACGGTAAAAAAGACAAAACCGAAACCGCGCAATACCCGCACAATCACAACATCAAGGGTGTAGCGTTTGAGCATGCCACTTTCGATGTCATTCAGACAGGCGCGGTTGGCCAGTGTGACGGCCCCGGCGATAATGGCAATGGCAATCGCCTGGCCTATCGGGGCCGTGGCAAAGGGTTCGGTAAAAGGTGCGGCAAAGGATATGGCCAGCATGGCGATGATCGCCCCCATGAATGCCGCCAGATAAAGCCCGTTTGTGCGTAATTTGGGCGCGCGCAGCATGATAATGGCGGCACTGACCGCCCCGGCAATGGCCCCGGCCGACAGGACAGGGGCCGATGGCAAGCCGGAAATAAGGGTTAGCGAGATGCCCGCAATGGCAATGGCGATGATACCCCACAGCAACCCGGAAAGAATGGCAAGAAGAAAACCGGTTCCGATACGCATGTCAGGAATCCTCGCGGTGGACGAAACGGAAATAAACGACGGCGAAAATCAGCAACATTAAGAAAATCACCACGGCCACAGCCGCCCCCGCGCCCAGATTGGACAGTGCAAAGCCCTGTTCATAAACATCAACCGTGAGCGTGCGTGTGCCTGCCGCCCCGCCGGTTAGCAGGAAAATGTCGTCGAATTTATTAAACGTCCAGATAAAGCGCAGCAGGAACAGGGTCGATAAAATACCAATCAGTTGCGGCATGGAAATGTGCCAGAATTGCTGAAGGGGCGTTGCCCCGTCGACCTCGGCGGCTTCGTACATGTCTGACGAAATGGACTGCATTCGGGCCAGAATAAACAAAAAGGACAGCGGGAAATAGCGCCATGCCTCGAACGCGATAACCGTGGCAAGGGCGAGGGGGAATTCAAAGGTGATGCCAAAAAAGGTTAGCGGAACCGACCGGCTGCCAAAGAAATTGATGCCTTCGTTCGCAATATTCATTTTTTGCAAAACGGCATTAAAGGTGCCCGAAAACGGGTCCAGCAGGATCAACCAGGTAAAAGCCACGGCAATGACCGGTGCGACATAGGGAAACAGAAACAAGCCGCGCAAAATGGACCGGCCGGGGAATTTTTTGTTAAGCAACAATGCGGCAAACAGGCCCAGTATTAACGCCCCACCGGTGCCAAAAACCGTATAGGCGATGGTGACCCAGAAAACCGACCAGAATTCGCGCGAGTTGAAGACCCCAATGAAATTATCAAAAGTGAACTCAAAATTGGTCAGGATGTTATTGGCTTTGCCGGTCAGCACAGGTTCGCTGTCGCGCGGTTTGACGGGGTTATCGATATAGGCCTGTTCGGCTTTGACCCCGATTGAAAAACGTTCGCGGCTACCACCTTCCCAATCGCCGAGTTCACACATAATTTTGCGGTCTGTGACCCGGCAATGAGAATCCGGTTTGGTCAGGCTTAATCCGGCAGGCAGGGTATCGCGCAGGGTAACATTGCTGATGTCCCGGGTTTGCGATGAGTTGCGGACCCGGTATTCGATGCGGGCTTCATCACCGGCTTTTGCCAGATCGCCGCGAAGCCGTTCAGAGGCAATAATGCGCGGTGGTCGCAAATCCCCCAGCCTGACCGGCTTTGCCGAAATCCAGAAATTGGCAATCAGCGGAAACAAAACAATGCCCAGCACAATGGCAAATGTGGGCATCAGCAGGCTGTAAGCCAGCCGTGCTTCGCGCCGTTCCATCGGGCCGATGCGGCGCCTTTTTTTGCGCGGTAGGGCGGGGGATTGTGATGGTGTATCGGGTGTTGCCGTGGTCATGTTGGCCTGCCTAGTCATGCCGGTCAGGGAGGCCCCTGACCGGTTGGTTGGCGCAAAACGGATCGCTTACTGAATTTTGGCGATTTCTTCGTTGATCATGTCTGCGGTGGCGTCGGCATCGCGTTCGCCATCGATAAATTCACGCGTCAGGCGGTTAATCACCTGCGAATTGATGATGCGCGATGCCTGTGCCAGTTCGCCTTCCTTTACCCCCCAGCGGTCTGCGTTATCCAGACCATCCATGATGTTATCAATCACTTCTTTGGAATAAATATCGGCCAGCGGCTTTTTGCGATCCACCCCGGCAGGCAGGGTCATCCATGCCTTGCGGAATTTTTCGGGATCATCCTTGGTGCCGGGGCGCACCGGGAATTTGCCCTCGGGCGCAATCGACAGGGTTTGGGTATACCCCTTATCAAGCGAAAATTTGACAAACGCCATCGCCGGGTCCGTATCGGCATCAGCCGTCACCCCGAAATAGCGGATGTCGCCCCACGCAGCCCCTTTTTTGTTCGATGGCCCGGAAAGGCGGGTAACAACGCCGGTTTTTTCGGCCAGTTCGGTTGATGTCGGGTCATCGTTGATGGTGGGCGGGTTGCTGTCGCGAAGGCCGGCCAGTTCATCAAGGATAAACGGCGACCAAATGATCATGGCTGCCTTGCCCGCAAAATAAACCTGACGCGATTGTTGCCAGTATAAATCGCCGGGGGGTGATGCGTTGGCGAGGGTTTTGTAGAAATCAAGCGATTCAACCAGTTTCTTTTTATCAAAACCGATGCTGCCATCCGGTTTGATCGGGGTGGCACCATTGGCCAGAAACACATGTTCAAGAACCTGACTCATGAAGTTTTCATCAACCTTGGTCGCGGCGACAAAACCATACATATCGGGCGGATTGTTCAGCGCCTTGATCGCGGCTTCGATATTGGCATAGCTGTTGGGCGGGGCCAGGCCTTTTTCCTTAAACAAATCCTTGCGATACAGTACCATCTGGGTCCAGCCATCGGACGGGACGGCGGCTGTTTCACCGTCAAAATCGGCCATTTCAAGGGCTTTGGGGGTGAAGGTTTCGGTGCCCAGTTCCTTGACGATCTCGTCATTGGCGACTGTGTCTAAAATGCCTGCTTCCGACCATGGCAGCACATATTGCAATGTCAGGTAAATCACATCGGGCAAATCGCCAGCGGCAAAGGCGGCGGTGGCGCGTTTGCCAAGGTCGGTTTCCGTCACCGGTATAACTTCAACCGATGTGCCGGTTTCCTTTTCAAATTCCTTGGCCATTTCCTGCTGTTTTGCCAGCCGGTCGGGTTGCTCCTCGGTGGTCCAGAAGCGAAGCTGGGCACTGGCAATGCTGGTAGTGGCCATCAGGCCAATGGCAGCAACTGCCAGAATACGGGGAAATTTCAGTGTCATTTTAGCCTCCCTGGTTTTGTTGGGCCGGGCTTGTGCCCGGCGGATTGACCGACGCGCGCGGCGTCAGTTTGGCTTGCCACAAGGTTTGTCGGGGCGACGGGGAGGGAGACGTTGCACTGCTGGTGCAAAGTTCCAAAACCATACGCCCGGCTTCGCGGCCGATTTCATAACTGTCCTGGTGAAGGGTGGTCAGCGCTGGCTGGACGGCCAGCCCAATGGGCAACCCGTCAAATCCCATCACCGACATATCGCGCCCTACCGTTAGTCCCGCGCCATTAAGGGCCTGCATCGCGCCGATGGCGACGGCATCGGTGACGCATAAAAGGGCGGTGGGGCGGTCGGATTTCGAGATGGAAAGTAGGTGGGCTGTGGCATTTTTCGCCGAAACCGCATCAGTTATGCCGTCAATCAGATAGCCCACACCAATATGGCCGCCCTGTTGCGCCATGGCGCGCAAATAACCACAGCGGCGTTGCCATGCGAAATTCATTTTCGGGTCGCCACCCAGACAGGCAATTTTGCGATGGCCCAAACCGCGTAAGTAGGTAACGGCATCAACAAAGGCCTGTTCGTTATCGATATCAAGCCAGGAATAATCAGACGGGTCATCGGTTCGGCCCTGCACCACGAAGGGAACACCACTTTGGCGGAGATAATCTACCCGCGCATCCTGACGGTAGGTTCGGGCTATAACAAACCCGCCAACCTTGCCAGAGCTTACCAGCCGGTCGATTACTTCTATCTCATCCTGCCCCTCTGGCACGGCGGATACCAGCAAGTCCCAGTCATGGCGGGCCAACTCGGAGGCAAGGCCGTTAAGGATTTCGGCCAGAAACGGGTCGGAATGCTGGGTGCGGCAGGTGGGCAACACAAAGCCAATGGTTTCGATAACGCCGCGTGCCAGGCGCCTTGCACTGGATGACGGGCGATATCCAAGGTCGCGAGCTGCCTTTTGGACACGTTCACGGGTTTTTTTGGCAATGTCGGGATAATTGTTTAACGCACGTGAAATAGTCCCTTCCGACAGGCCAAGATGGCGGGCCAGTCGGGCGATTGACATGGTTTCATTCCGTGGTGTTGAACGTGACACGCAACCTCCTGATCGGATGAAAAAGGCAACCTACATCTTGACGCGTATAAAATTTGCACTCGTCTCCGATAACGCGCATTACGCTACCGAAAGCGCTTTCGGAAGTCAAATAACTGTATTTTTTTGATTTTGTTCCCGCCGGCCGACTATTTTTTATCTGATAAGGATCGAAAGATGCATTTCGAGACGGTGGCATCCGCATGGATGAGGCATCAAAACCGGCACTAAACGCTATGAAGAGAAGTTCGGGCTGAGTGAGAGCGAAATAGCGGCGGTGGCATATCAGCTTTCGGCGAGATGATTTATGTTGATCTGGCCAATCGTGAAAGACGTGATGCGATTGGGGGCAACTGGCAATGGTTCGATAAGGTCGCCCGCCGACACATCCCCCAGGGACTGGTCGTGATCAGTGAGGGGTGGCATAACGGAAATCCTGACGAAAATATGGTGCCCTTACATAAGGGCCGTTTACATGGTGCCGGTCTGACAAATTCCTTGTGCGCGCGACACGATTTTATATCGCCCGCCGATAATGTGCGCAGGATATATGACGGAATCGATGGAACAGCTGTTGCTATCTCTGGTGGCATATGACGAATCCTGACCCGGATTCGACGTATTTGCGTGCGGGAGTTTGTGAATTTCCCGTTTACGATGCATTTTTATTCGCGGGTGCCCGTTTAGCAGATTTTATACAATATTGATCGGCACTTAGCGGTTGCTGTGGTTTCGGTTGGCCTGAAACCTAATGAATTCTGCGCGTTTCAGCGATGGAATACCCATTCCAGAATAACTAAGTATTGGTGAGGTTTCGTGTTGCCGTTGCGTTATAAATCTACGGGATTCCACTAGTTTCAGCAATAATTCGAATTTCATCACATTTTGGACATAAAGTTTGAACATTAAAGTATTGTCCAGACGAGTTAAATGCTTGTAGGTTCATATACAGAACGATCTGTCACGAGTTCTTGTGAATGGATTGTCTATAAAACAACGGAAAAAATTCCGTAGAATATTTGGTTGGGAAAAGACGGGTTAACAAAGTTGGATGGGAATAGGTTATCTAGACTTATACATATGATGTCCTACACTTTTAGACTTTCCATTAGGATTGTTAACTAACCGTTTGAGTGGGTTCTAATACTATCTTCGGTTAGTTTAGGTTTTATTGAAGTTTAACGGTTCTGACATCACCTCCGGCATGTTGCCAAACATATAACCGTAAACCGGTATCGCACAGGTTGAGTCAATTGCTTGGCTTGTCGGTGAGGGCTGACGGCTGACGTTATCTTGGCTTGTGACCTTTGGTCATGCCGCAACAGGATGATGACGACGTGTGTCCGGGTTTTCGGGGTTTGATGATTTTTGGTGAAAACTGAAAACATGCAGGCCGAATTGTGCGTAAACCGTGAGATTGCAGGATTTGCTGTGTCCGGTTTTCCGTCTGACTAACCAATCGCGATTACGGGGGGCTATGGCTGTGATGCTGTGTCCCTTGGTCCGAAAGGACTGAAATAGTGGCTGTCCTTACTTATCGCTGTTTTCAGCGCAAAGGCAGCGCCAGCCACGAGGTTTTGTGTTCGAGATTGGAGACGGCATGAGAGATTCTTCTGTAGCGCCTAAAGAGCGCATTAACGTTAAATTCGTACCGGCAACGGGGGACCAGAAAGAAGAAGTCGAACTGCCGCTTAAGATGGTGGTGATGGGGGATTTCGCCGGCAAAGCCGACGATACACCCCTTGAAAGCCGGAAAGCGGTGGAAATTGACAAAAATTCTTTTGGTAATGTTCTGCGTGAAATGAAACTGGAGCGTACGCTTCAGGTTGATGATGTTTTGCGCGGTGATCCTGATGCCACACTTAGCCTGAAGCTGAAATTTGAATCCCTTCAGGACTTTTCCCCTGATTCCATTGTCGAGCAGGTGCCCGAGCTTAAGAAGCTGGCGGATCTGCGTGAAGCATTGACGGCTTTAAAAGGCCCGTTGGGGAATTTGCCGGCATTTCGCCGTGCGCTGAGTGAAATCGTCGATGATCCGGAAAAACGCGACGCCCTGCTGGCCGAACTTGACGGTGCAGACAAGGCAGAAGCAACCGCCGAAGGCAAAACGCCCGGCGACAAAAGCTGATCATCCCAAAACATGACAAATGCCAGGCGTTAAAACGCCGAACATAGTGTTGGAAAGACGAGAACCATGAATACCGAAACACTTGATCCTGTTGCCCAAAGTCATGGACATGCTGAAGATTCACTTCTGGATCAGATCATGGCAAAAAGCAATCTGGTCCCTGAAGATGATGGCTATGATGTTGCGCGCAAGGGTGTTGAAGCCTTTATTGCCGAACTTCTGGCTGGCGACAGCACCGCTGAACCGGTTAACAAGGCCCGCGTTGATCGTATGATCGCCGAACTGGATCGCAAGATTTCCCATCAGATGGATGAAATTTTGCATCACCCGGAGTTTCAGGACCTTGAATCAACCTGGCGCAGCCTGAAACTTTTGGTGGACCGCACCGATTTTCGCGAGAATATCAAAATCGAACTGCTGTCGATCCGTAAGGACGAATTGCTGGAAGATTTCGAACTGTCACCGGAAGTTCCGCAATCGGGCCTTTATAAACATGTTTATTCCGCCGGTTACGGCCAGTTTGGTGGCGAACCTGTCGGGGCCATGATCGGCATGTATGCGTTTAACGCCTCCTCGCCGGATATGAAACTTCTGC
The DNA here is from genome assembly GCF_002115825.1 of Thalassospira sp. MCCC 1A01428. GTDB lineage: Bacteria > Pseudomonadota > Alphaproteobacteria > Rhodospirillales > Thalassospiraceae > Thalassospira. The sequence continues at coordinate 90,281 of NZ_JFJZ01000013.1, forward strand.
AATATTGTGCGTCGGTTGGTGCGATGGCGCATGCGCCGTTCATTTCGTCGGTTGGGCCAAAATTTTTTGGTGTTGATTCCTTCACCGAGATTGGCGAGATCAAGGAATTGTCGTCGCTGTTTGAAGGCCCGCAATACGCCAAATGGCGCGGCCTGCGTGAGTCAGAAGATTCCCGTTATGTTGGCCTGACGGCACCCCGTTTCCTGCTTCGCACTCCTTATGATCCGCTGGAAAATCCCACCAAAACCTTCCAGTACCGCGAAGCCGTTGAAGACAGCCATGAAAATTACCTGTGGGGTAATACAGCGGTTCTATTAGGTGAGCGTATCAATGACAGCTTTGCCAAATTTCGCTGGAGCCCGAACATCATTGGTCCGCAATCGGGCGGGGCTGTGAATGACCTGCCGGTTCATGTTTATGAATCCTTTGGTCAGCTTGAACAGAAAATTCCGACTGAAACCCTGATTACCGACCGTCGTGAATTTGAACTGGCCGAGGAAGGCTTTATTGCGCTGACCATGCGCAAAGGTTCGGACAATGCGGCATTCTTTTCGGCAAATTCGATCCAGAAGCCCAAACGCTTTCCCAATACCAAGGAAGGCAAGGAAGCCGAAACCAATTACAAATTGGGCACCCAGCTTCCTTACATGTTCATCATCAATCGTCTGGCCCATTACATCAAGGTGCTTCAGCGCGAACAGATCGGGGCGTGGAAAGAACGGTCTGATCTGGAACGCGAACTGAATGCCTGGATTGTTCAGTATGTCGCCGATCAGGAAAACCCGCCTGCTGACGTGCGTTCGCGCCGTCCGCTGCGTGCCGCCAAAATCGAGGTTTCGGATGTTGCCGGTGATCCGGGCTGGTACCGGGTTGGCATGTCGGTTCGTCCGCATTTCAAATATATGGGCGCGAATTTCGAACTTTCCCTGGTTGGCCGGTTGGATAAAGACTGATGAATCATCCCCTGGCACGTCAACATGTTGAAGCGGTGCGGTCGCGTTCCTTGATGGAACGCATCCGTGCCGACGATCTGGGGCAGACCTCGCATGTAAGCGACAGGTTTGCCGCCCGCGTCGCATCGATCAAACACAACCTTTTACAGGTTCTGAACGGTCGCAGTGGCGGGTCACAAAGTGCGCCGGGTTATGGGCTTGCCGATTTTAACGATGCCTCGGTCGGATCTTCCGACATGTTGCGCATTGTCGCCAATGATATCCGTACCGTGATTGAAACCTACGAGCCACGTGTAAGTAACGTGGCCGTTCGTTTCGATCGTGAACAGGAAAGCGGGCTTGAACTGTTTTTCCAGATATCGGCGCGAACCCAGATCGGTACAGCACGTGAGCAGGTCACAATTGATCTTGTTTTGTGTGAAGGTCGTTCCTTCGCCTTGAGAATGGGTAGGTAGTTTTGTCTACAGCACGTTATTTTCAGGACGAACTGGATTACTTGCGGAATTCCGGGCAAGACTTTGCCCGGCATTTCCCCAAGCTGACAAATTATTTGTCCGAACGCAGTACAGACCCCGATGTCGAACGGTTACTGGAGGGCTTTGCCCTTCTGACCGGCCGCCTGCGTGAGAAAATTGACGATCAGTTACCCGAAGTCACCCAATCCCTTTTGATGTTGCTGTGGCCTAACTTTTTGCGCCCGGTGCCGTCAATGGTGGTTCTGCAAATGAACCCGCGACAGGGCGCCATTAACGAAAGTCAAACATTACCCGCCGGGCTGGAAGTTGAAAGTATTCCTGTTGGGGGCACGGTTTGCAAATTCCGCACTGCTTATGACACTGAAATCCTGCCCATCGGAATCCGCGATGTTCATCATGGTGTGTCGAAGGAAAAATCGGTTATCACCATGCAGGTTGAAAGCCTGGCCGAAGAAGAAATTCGCGGCATTAATCTTACCAAATTGCGGTTCCATCTTGGCGGAAGCGACTATTCGGCCTTAACCCTTGGCCTGTGGCTGCATCGCTATTTAAAGATGGTGAAAATTCGCGATCGGGCAACCGGTAATGAAATTGCCCTGGGTAAGGATTGCGTCCGCCAGGTCGGGTTGCAAAAATCCGAAGAAGTTTTGCCCTATCCCGATAACAGCTTTGTCGGCTATCGCCTGTTGCAGGAATTTTATGCCTTTCCGCAAAAGTACTATTTTGTCGATCTTTTAAATATTCCGACCGCGCATCTGGGGCAGGATGCCACACAGTTTGAAGTGGTATTTGAATTTGAACGTCCGCTTCCGCCTGATGTGCGCATTGGAAAACAAAGTTTTCTGTTGCACTGCGTGCCAGCGATTAACCTGTTTGAACATGATGCCGAACCCATTTTGCTTGATGGGCGGCGTACTGAATATCACATTCGCCCCACCCGGCGCGATGCTGGCGAGATCGAGGTCTTTTCGATTGACGGCGTTACCGGCTGGCGGCCCTCTGAAGAAGGGCATTCAGGTGGTATTTCACGCGAATTTAGCCGTTTTGAATCCTTTATGCATGAAATTGAACGGGTTGATGGCCGGGCTGCGGTTTATTTTCGTGAAAAGGTGCGTCAGTCCCTGTCGGGGGAAAAACTGGACCGGCTGATATCGTTTGTCCGCGAAGATGAACTTTACCAGGTCAATGACGGCGAAACGGTTTCGGTGCGCCTGACCTGTTCAAACGGGGCAACACCGCGTGATCTGGCGGTGGGCGATATTTGTATTCCGACCCATATGATCCCGTCTTTTGTAAATCCGACCAATGTGACCCGGCCAACACCGCCGCGCTATCCGGTTGTCGATGGTGCCCTGCAATGGCAGCTGATTTCGGCTTTGTCGCTGAATTACCTGTCGCTGCAAAGTGTTGAGGCGCTGCGCACCATTTTAAATGTTTTCGATTTTAACGCCAAGGTCGATCGCCAGCGCGAACGCGAAGCCGTGATGCGCCTGGAAGGGATCGCCAATATTTCATCGCATACGATTGATCGTCTGTTTAAAGGGCTGCCTGTGCGCGGCATGCGTTCGACGATTGATATGCGCGAAAGCAAGTTTGCCAGCGAAGGCGAAATGTATCTGTTTTCGACCGTGCTGGCCGAGTTTTTTGCGCTGTATGCCACCATCAATTCGTTCCACGAACTTGTCGTACGTGGACTTGAAGCAGGGGAGGAATACCGATGGACGGCCCGTATCGGCAACCAGCCCCTCATATGATTGATGATTTAAAGGCCAACCCGCAACGGTATTCGTTTTTCCGGGCTGTCGAGATCCTGCTGAAGGCATCAGGACAGCAGGTAGAAGAACGTGCCTTGCAAACCCAGCGCGTAGAAGACCTGATTTTTCGGGTCGCACCGGGCCTTGGTTTTCCGGCATCCGATGTGGTGTCGCTGCGCCCGGTGGATGAAGACGGTGATTGTCGCGAACTGGAAATGACAGTCTCGTTTCTGGGGTTGCATGGTCCATCTTCCCCTTTGCCGTCGCATATGCTGGAAACCGCCGCCTGGAGCGAGGGCGAAGAAGGTGTTCAACAAGCGTTTAACGACTTTTTCTCGAACCGGCTGGTGTGGCTGTTTTATCTGATCTGGCGCAAATACCGGTATTACGTGCGCTATCACGCCGGTGCATCGGATCAGTTTTCGGACTGGATGTTTTCCCTGATCGGAATTGGCGGCGATGAAAGCCGTGGCAAGGCCGATGTGCCCTGGGCAAAACTTTTGACCTATTTGGGCGTTGTGGCCGGGCGGGTGCGCTCGGCGGAAATGGTTAGTGGTGTTATCGCCCATGCTTTTTCCCTGCCTGATGTATCGATCCGCCAGCTTGAACTGCGCAAGGTTGAAATTCCGCAAGATCAGCGCGCCCGGATGGGGGCCACCAACATGTCGCTGGGGCAGGATTTTGTTATTGGCCGGTTTGTCGAGGACCGCGCAGGCAAGTTTACGGTGGTTTTGAAAAACCTGACATTCGAGCGTTTCCGCGACTTTTTGCCTAGCGGCAAGGATTTCGCCCGCTTGAAGGAACTGGTCGAGTTTTTGCTGAAAGATCAGCTTGCCTACGACGTTGAACTGAATTTGCAACGTAACGAAGTCCCGGCATTCAAGCTGGGCTGCCCCCGGACGGCCAGTCTGGGATGGACAACATTTATCGGAAATACGCAGCGCGAGGGGCTTAAGCCCGTGGTGTTGCAGGCACGAGGGTAAGAACGGGACAAACGATGAAAGCAAAGTTTCAAATCGAAAATGTGCATGACGCGGTACCCGCATTTCCCGTCAGTTTTGTGTTTTCACAGCGCGGCGGCCTGATTGGGTCGGCATCCGATGCTACCTGGCGGATACAGGATAGCGAAGGGGCCATTCCGGAAACGGCGGCGCGCATTATGGTATCGGACGGGCATTTTACCATTGAACGGGTGTCGAATGCCAATATCCGGGTTAACCGGGCCAAAGCACCGATCCCCACCGGGCGGCCGGTGATTTTATCTGACAAGGATGAAGTGCAGATCGAAAATCTGAAATGCACTGTTAGCACCGGACAAACGGAATATCTAGACGCCCGCCCGGTAAGTGTTCATTCCATGGTTGGGGCCGATCATGGCAAGCGTGACCGTCTGGTGCGCGATAGTGTTTATGTTGAAGCCCGGCCGGTAGACGAAGCCCCGGCCCGCGAAACCCGTGATGACCCGCTTGATGTTCTTGATGAACGCCGGGTTTCCCGCCAGCAAACAGACCCGTTATCGGCGTTTAGCGATGCCCAGCGCGCCCGCCAGACCGACGATGAAATCCTGCTTCAGGACGATGTTAATCTTCATCGCGGTGCCGAGCCACGGGTTACCAACAGCCAGCAGGATGATGCCAATATGCATTTTGCCTCGATGCCTAATACCCGCATCCGGCGCGACCGTTATGGTTTTGAAGAACCGGTTCAGTCTGACAACACCACATCAGCACGATCATCGCGCGCCAGCGAAAGCCCGATTGACGCCGTTTCGGTGGATTTGCCCCATGCGGTTGACCATGTGGCACTGCGCCCCCTGGCCAAAAGCCTTGGCATTCATCTGGGCGAAATGAGCACGGAGCAAGCCGCCCGGGTCCTAAGCGATATTGGTGCGTCCCTTCGTGCGGCTCTTGAAGGTTTGAACCAGATTTACAAAAGCACGTCGGAACGGTCGGCCAATTTCCCGCTTGCAACCATGCATTTGCACGCGCTGGAAGATAACCCGATCCGTTTTAGCAGTGACACCGACGAAGCATTGCATGCGTTTTTTTCCAAGCGCGGGCCGGTTCACCTTTCAGCCCCCGCCGCAATGCAGGAATCACTTGATCATTTGAATTCCCATCAGGCGGCAACGGAAAAATCCATTGACCGTGCCCTTGATGCTGTTTTGGCAGCGTTGTTGCCCCGCGCGCTTGAACGCCGGTTCAAGGCCTATGACGCCGCCGGTGTGCCTGAAAGCCAGGAAGCCTATGACGCGTGGTGCTGGCGAATGTACCGGGCTTATTTTTCGGAATTGCGGTCCCAGCGTCAGCAGGGGTTGCAGATGCTGTTTTGGGAAGTTTTTGGCAACGAATACCGTGCGACGCGCCGCCACGAACAGATGCAGCGCGATCTGGGTGAAGAAAACGAAAGGGATATCGAACAATGAAGCGTTTGGCGGGCTTTTTTCTGGTGGCCGTGATGGGATTGTCGCTGGCTGCATGTGAAACGTCAGAAAAGATTTATGACGTCATTTCCGACCCTGACATTCAGGTAGGCGCTGCGGAGGTACAACCAACCAAGGTTTCGTTGCAGGCCTATGCAGCAGCCGATGTGAACAAAAACTTTGAAGGTGAACCCTCGCCGGTTGTGGTGCGGGTGCTGGCGTTAAGCAGTGATCATCGGGTGTTTAGCTATGACTATTTCTCGCTGACGGACTCAATGGAAAAAACCCTGGGATCGACCCTGAAGGCCGATCTGGGGGAAACCATGATCAAGCCTGACAGCTATCAGGTGCTTGGCCCCTATGAGGTTCCCGAAGGGACCAAAAAGATTGCTGTGATTGCCGAATATCTCGATCTGGAAAGTGCCGTGTGGCGAACTTCGGTCAGCGTACGCGACCTTGGCGACAATGATCAGTTTTTGTTGTTGTTGCTTGATGAAGAAGTTCGTCTGGTCAAGCAGGAAGGGTAACCGCGTTTATGGCTTCGAATAATAAAGTGGCATGGTCTGACGGCCTGTTTGTCAAACCCCATCATTTCCAGCAGCAGACCCGCTATCTGGAAAACCTGGCGCAACGTTACGCGTCAGGCAGTGAGGCCCACAATTTTGGCTTTCATCAGTTGATCCTGAACGAGGAACTTTTGTCCCTTGGCAAGGTGGCCGTGGTGAATGCCAGTGGCATCATGCCCGATGGTACGGTGTTTGATATTCCCGGGAATGACGTGTCGCCGCCGGTTCTTGATATTTCCGAAGGTTTGACGGCCAACGAAATTATCTATCTGTGTGTGCCATTAATGATTGATGGCGGCATTGAGGTAGACAAGAACCGCAAGTCGACCACCGGGGTTGGTGCACGTTATGTGACCGATGAAATTGCCGTGCGCGATAATACCGTGCAGGCAGGCGAACTTGCCGCCATCGATATCGCCCGTGCCTGCCCGGTGTTGCTGCTCGGGTCGCAAGACCTGTCGGCATATTCGAAGCTGGCGGTTGCCCGCATCGTCGATAAAACCGGCGAAGGGGCCATTGTGATCGACAAGGGATTTTATCCCACCATGCTGTCAATCTCGGCGGCCCCTTCACTGCGTCGGTTTTTAGGTGAACTGGCCGACGGGGTTGAGCAACGTGCAGCCACCATTGCCGGGCGCATTGGCAAACCTGATCAAAACGGCGTTGCCGAGGTAGCCGACTTTTTGTTGCTGCGCGGGTTAAATTCGATGTCACCCTTGTTGCGCCATTACGTGCGCATGTCGATGGTGCATCCGCGCCCGGTTTATGAACTTTTGCTGCAAATCATTGGTGAATTGTCGACTTTCCTTAACGAAAGCAAAATTTGCCCGGACCTGCCGGTATATGACCACGCCTTGCCCCATCAATGCTGGCCGACTGTAACGCAACATTTGCGCCAGCTGGTCACGGCAACACTGGTGGCAAATGCCATTCCGATCCCGCATGAACATAAATTGCATGGTTATGTGGTGGCACCGGTTCATGAACGTGAACTGATCCGCACGGCGGAATTTGTGTTGGCGGTGAAGGCCAATGTGCCGCAGGAACGCCTGCACCGCGATTTTGTCGCGCAATCCAAAATCAGTTCGATCGAAAAAATTCGCGAACTTGTTCACAAGCAGCTGCCGGGCATTCCGCTGCGTTTGATGCCGGTTGCCCCGCGTCAGCTGCCTTATCATGCCGGATATTCCTATTTTGCGCTCGAACGGTCTTCGCCGCGCTGGGGACATCTGGAAAATTCCGACGGATTTGCATTTCACATCGCCGGGGAGTTCCCGGAACTTGAACTGCAATTCTGGGCAATCATGGGATAATGCAAATGACCGATATTGCCGTATCACCATATGATTCAAGGCGTTCGGCGGCTTTGCCTGCCAATGCCGGCGGTGGGGCCGCAGCAAGACCCTATGGCAACAAGTCCGATGACATGATCGATTCACTGATGTCGTCGCGCGAAACGATGGATTTTCAACTGTCGGCCAAGGGTAAAAACCGTTTGCTGGAAGCGGCGGTGCCGTTGCTGGGCCTTAGCGTGCGTATTCGTAACCTGCACGATTTTGACGATATCGAAAGTCTGCATAGCCGCCTGGTTAATGAAATTCCGGTTTTCCAGCAGGAACTGGAAAAGATGGAATATGACGAGGCAACCGTTTTGGCAGCCCGTTACATTTTATGCGCAACCCTGGATGAAGCGGTGCTGTCGCAGGTTTGGGGGGCCGAAAGCCTGTGGCCGGAACGGCCGATGTTGTCAATTTTCCATAATGAAACCTGGGGCGGGGAAAAGGTTTTTGCCATCCTTGACCGGGTAATGGACGAAGCGCACCGCTTTCTTGATTTGCTGGAGCTGCTTTATTACTGCCTGGCGTTGGGGTTTGAAGGCAAATACCACGTGATGCACAACGGGCAAGCCAAGCTGGAACAACTGTTGCTGGCCGTTCATGGCATTCTTGAAAAGCATCGTGGCGAAGCGCCCGACAAACTGGTGAATCCGGAACCCAATATTTACGACAGCAAGGAACGCATGGGATGGCGTTTCCCGGTGTGGGGCGTAGTGCTGGTTTGTGTCGTCATTCTGGCGGGCGTCAACATTGTCTTTAATCATAATTTATCCGCTCAGATTGACCGGATCGGGGCAGAGATCGAGGCCTCCCTCGGTGGTAACAACATGGCAGGGAGGCCCTGATGTTAAAGGTTTCCAAAGAACGTATTCTTGCAAAACTGAATAATTACAGCCGTGAGGCCCTGAAACGGGCCAGCGAAATGGCGATTGAACAAAATCAGTTTGAAGTCACCGTCAGCCATTTATTGTTGGCGATGATGGAACAGCCCGGCGGCGACATTGGCAAACTTTTGTCGGTGTTGCGCATTCAGCCTGAACGGCTGGAAGCCAAACTGCGCAAATCGCTGGATCATGCACGCCGGGGCGCACAGGACCTGCCCGAATTTGCCACCTTGTTGCTTGAATTGTTACAAGACGCCTTGATGCTGGGCAGTGGCGAGCTGGAAGAAGAAACAATTCGGACCGGGACCATTTTTGCCGCTATCGCGCAAAACCCGGATCGGTATTGCCATTTTTATGCATTTTCCGAATTTGAAGCGCTGGATAGCCGCGCCATTCTGGCCGGGTTTTACGACCTGGTAAAAGGCAGCATGGAAGGCAATGGCGACCCCGATAACCCCGCGAACGACGCCCGCAATAACGGTGCCGGGGCGGCCGCCATCCAAAGCGAAAGCGCGCTGGCAAAGTTTGGTCGCAACATGACGGAACAGGCAAAAAACGGCGAAATTGACCCCGTTTTTTGCCGTGATACCGAAATTGCCCAAATGACCGATATTTTGTCGCGTCGGCGCAAAAACAACCCCATTCTGGTGGGGGATCCCGGTGTTGGTAAAACGGCCCTGGCCGAAGGGTTGGCCCTGAAAATTATCGAAAGTGATGTCCCTGCTGCCTTGCAAGGGGCTGCATTATGGGAACTTGACCTTGGCGCGTTACAGGCCGGTGCATCGGTTAAAGGTGAATTTGAACGGCGACTGAAAGCAGTGCTGGATGAAGTGATCAGCGCGCCTGAAAAAATTGTTCTGTTTATTGATGAAGCCCATACCCTGATTGGCGGGGGTGCGGCAGCGGGCAGTTCGGATGCAGCCAACCTGCTGAAACCTGCACTGGCACGCGGACAAATTCGCGCTATTGCGGCAACCACCTGGTCGGAATACAAAAAATACTTTGAAAAAGATGCTGCCTTAACCCGGCGCTTTCAACTGATCAAGCTGGCGGAACCCACCATTGATCAATGTGTGACGATTTTGCGCGGTCTGCGCCCGCAATATGAAAAACAGCACAATGTATATATTTCCGATGTTGCCCTGCATGCTGCGGCTTCCCTGTCGGTGCGCTATCTGACCGGTCGGCAATTGCCCGACAAGGCGTTTGATGTGCTTGATACTGCCGCTGTTCGTGTGGCTGCCGGGCAATCGGCCCAGCCGCGCGAACTGGACTGGTTAAACAAACGCATCATGATGCTGGAACGTGAATTATCAGATCGGGATCGTGACAGCCGCATGGCTGCAATCGGTGCGCTTGCCGGCAGCGACCAGATCGAGGAAACCATTGCCCGCTTAAAGGCCCAGGCCGAAAAATTGCAACATCGCTGGCAGATGGAAAAGCAAAAGGTCGATCGCGTGATCGAGCTGCGCACCCTGATTAGCGATGGCCATAATGCCGCCAATGATGACACGATTGTTGATCCCGTGCAGGATGATGACGCCGCAGAAACGAGTGTCGCAGAAGTAGCACAACATGACCCCGATGTGTTGCGTGCCGAGATTGTGACCCTGCTGGCTGAATTGCGTGATGCACGACGCAATGAAACTGCTTTGGTTGAATTTGAGGTTGGCGAAGCCGTTATTGCCGATGTGATTTCGGACTGGACGGGTGTTCCTGCATCCGCCATGTCAGATGACGATGCCGACCGTATCCTTGGTTTGGGCGACGCCCTGCGCGGTGTGATCAAAGGGCAGGATCTTGCGATTGACGTTATTCATGACCGCATGAAAGCTGCCCGGCTTGATCTGGTGCGTGATACGGCACCGCGCGGCGTATTTTTGCTGGTTGGCCCATCGGGTGTGGGTAAAACCGAAACAGCCGAACAGGTTGCCCTTCACCTTTTCGGCGGGCGCCAGTTTTTAAGCGTTATCAACATGTCCGAATATCAGGAAAAACACACGGTTTCGCGGCTGATTGGGTCGCCCCCCGGTTATGTTGGCTATGGCGAGGGCGGTATCCTGACCGAGGCCATTCGCAAAATGCCCTATTCGGTGGTGCTGCTTGATGAGGTTGAAAAAGCCCATCCCGATGTGATGAACATTTTCTATCAGGGCTTTGACAAGGGCGTCATCAATGACGGTGAAGGCCGTGAAATTGATTGCCGCAATGTCGTGTTTTTCATGACATCAAACCTTGGCTCCGACGCCCTGATGCAGAACCGCGAAACGGTCGAGGATGCCTCGATGGAAGCGTTGGAAAAGGCCCTGCGCCCGCATTTGCAGGAACATTTCAAACCGGCCTTGCTCGCCCGGATGCGTATTTTGTGCTTCAAACCGCTTTCAAGCGAAAGCATTCGTCAGATCATTGATTTGAAACTGAATGCCCTGGCACATCGCCTGCAAAAAGTACGAGGACTGGAACTGAGCTGGAACGATAATGTTCTGGCCCTGATCGAGGATCTTTGTTCGCACGCAGATAATGGTGCCCGTATGGTTGAACAGGTGATTGATCGCTGGATTTTACCCAGCATTGCCGAGGAAGCCCTGCAACGTATTTCGCTTCATGCCAGCCTTGATGCGCTGGAACTTGATGCGGCAGATGGCGGCTTTGTCATGACATTTCTGCCTGAACTGGAAACGGCCGCCACGGAACAGGCTGATGATGCCGTGTTGCCTGAAAAAGAGGCCAGGGCAGGATGAACATGATCGATCAGTTCAATATTCGGGATCATTTTGTTTCGCTGTGCAATCTGGTGAACCAGACACGGCTGGACGGGGTACTGGTCCAAAGCGGTGAGCTGGTCGCGAATATGACCGGTGGACGGATTGCGCTGATTTATCTGCTCGATGCGACGGGACGTAATTTTGTGCTGTCGGGCGGGTATGCTCATGGTTTTTCGACATGGGCACCCAAATCGCTGGTGCATCCTTTGCAAGGCAGTGGCGGGTCGCCTGTCTGCCCGTTAACCCAGGTTGCCTTTACAGGTAAAACCCTGTGTCTGGATAACGGGATGGCGGGCTATGATATATCGCCCGTTACGGCTGCGACCGATGGTTTGTCGTTACCGTCGCATATGGTGGTATTGCCCCTGGCACGCGCCAACGAGGACTTTTTGGGTGTTGCCGTCGTTTTGTCCGACGGTGCCATTGCACCGTGGTTGAACCGCAGCGTTACCCGCCAGATTTTACGTGCGGTTTCATCCTCTATTGAAACCCGGCAATTTGTGGCTGGGCAGGAAACCGAAAAAGCCGCCCTGGAAAAATCGCTGGCCCGTGCCGAAGGTGACCGCGTGTCGTTGCGTCGCCGGGTAACGGGGCGTTTATCCAAACGGTTGATTGGCCGGTCCCGCTCGATGCAAATTCTGCGGGAAAAGGTGGCCCATCTTGCCGGTAAAACCGGCCCCGTCATGATTTTGGGCGATGACGGTGTGGGCAAGGAAAAGGTTGCCCGGGCCCTGCATGAACATTCCGTGCAGGCAGGTGCGCCGTTTGTTTATGTTAATTGCGCGACCTTGTCGGCCGATATTTTTGCCCCCGAATTGTTTGGCCATAAACGTGGTGCAATCAAAGGAGTGGCCAGTGCGCGCAAGGGATTGCTGCGCAAGGCGGGCAATGGCGTTTTGTATCTTGATGGCATTGACCGGCTTTGTGGTCCCTGTCAGGAAATGTTGTTGCGCCTGCTTGAAACCCGGCAATATCGCCCGTTGGGCAGCGAGCGCGACATGCCGCTTTCGGCCCGGATTATTGTTTCGGCCCGCTCCGACCTGGCGACACGCGCACAGGACAATACGTTCCTTCCGGGCCTTTATTACCGGTTGCGTGAAACGACATTGGCGGTGCCTTCGCTTAGCGAATGCCGCGAAGACATTGGCGATATTGTTCATGCCGTTCTGGCCGGTATCGAACGCGAGGAAAAACGTCATCTTAAATTGCATCCTGCGGCGTTTGCCTTTTTGGCACAGCGCCCGTTTACCGGCGATCGTCGGGAACTGGAAGGGCTGACACGCCTGGCTGCCAGCAATGCCGAAGACGGGGCGATGTTGACGGTGGCACATTTTCAGGCGGTGGATGCCGATGCTGTACCGGAAAATGCATCTTCGACCGGAATTTTGCCGTTACCCGAAGCAATTGCACTGTTTGAACAGGACCTGATCACCCGCGCGTTGGCGCAAACCGATGGCAACCGTGCCACGGCGGCGCAAATGCTGGGTGTTCCCAAAAGAACACTGGCTGATAAATGCAAAAAATACGGACTGTAAGCGTGATGGCGTTAATGATGGTGTGTGGTGGCATCAGCGTTGATGCGCAGGCGCAAACTGTAATTGATGATACGGCCCTTGGGGCCTGTTTTGCCAAGGCGAACCGGCTGGATCGGTTAGGCTGTTATGACAGCCTGCTGGGTCGTCCCAATACCGGGGACGAAGGCATTACTGTGTCCCGTCCGGTGGTGGAAGAGGATGAAAAAACACCGGTTGCCGTTTCGTATGTAAACGGTTTTTTACGATCAGCCGATGTTACGCCACAAGGTGTTGCTGTGACCCTGCTGGATCATAAAAGCGGCGCGAAAATAACCGGCGGCAAGGATGGCAGTTTGCTGGACCGTATTAATCCGCCCCGTGATCGTGCCGCGTTTGATGCGTTGCGCCGTAAGGCAGATTTGTATCTGGCTTTGTCATCGCTGGCTGATGCCGGTGAACAGGGCGCGATGCTGGTAAGCTGTGAAAACAATATCACGCGCCTGCGTCTGATGTGGAAAGACGCCTTTTCCGGGCGAACGGCTGATGCGCGATTTTTGTATGGCGGCAGCATCGCGCAGGAAAATGCCACCGGCACGGTTTTGCGGGTAAATGGCCAGGGACACATCCTTGAAACGCCGCGCGGGCTGGAAAGCATTCGGCTTTTAAAAACGATATCGGACGGCAGCAGAATACAGGTGTCGGTGGATGCCGGGCAGGAACAGCGGTCGCTGTTTTTTGATGCTGACGCATTGCGTGGCGCGCTTCCAATGATGGGGCGGCACTGCGCATGGAAAATGGATAGCAGGTAGGCAGGTCAGAAAAATGATTAGGCGATTATTCACAATTCTAAAAAAACTGCTCAAGCCAATGGTGCTGATCGCAGTCTTCAGCCTTATTATGGCGCCGGTCATCTTCTTTTTCGGCGAACGCATTGGAACGCACGGCGTTTATCCTTTTAAGGATGAAGGTATCCGGTTCGTTGTGGCGGTCGGGTTGCTTATCCTGTCGATTTGCCTGTTTCTGTTTATGGCGGTCCGTGCGGCCATTCGCTGGTGGTTGTCTCGCCGTAATGCCAGTGCGCGCCAGCCCTCGGAAGAGGAAATGGAAAAGGCGGCCATGGCCCAGATGTTTGACCGGGCAATGTCGGTTATTCGCAATCGCTGGTCGGGCGAGGGGCGCGGTGTGTATAGCCTGCCTTGGTATCTGGTGTTGGGCCAGCCTGGCAGCGGTAAAACCAGCCTGATCGAAAATGGCGATCTGCGGTTTCCGATTGATCATGAAATCGATATGGAACTGCGCCAGTTGCCCTCTCGTCAGGCCAATAGTTTCTTTACCTGGCGTGTCGCGGGGAACGAGGCCGTTTTGCTTGATATGAACGGGATGTATTTCCGTCCGCATCAGCGTCGGTCTTCGGTCGAAAATGCCCTGTGGGATGCCTTTTACAGCAATTTGCAGCGCATTCGCCCACGCCGCCCGGTAAATGGCATCATTCTGGCGATTGACCTGTCCGAATTTATGGGCATGTCATTTAACCAACGCGAAAACTATGCCCTAGAAACGCGGCGCGTCATTAACGATATGGTCGACCGTCTTGGCACGCGTATGACCATTCATCTGGCCTTTACCAAACTTGATCAGGTTGCCGGATTTAGCGATTATTTCGCCACGTTAAGTGCGGCTGACCGCGAAATGCTGTACGGGTTTCACTTCCTGTATGAAGGGCGCCATACCCCGGACTGGCTGGACCAGTTTGACAAGCAATATAGCGAATATCTGGACCGTCTGCATTTGCGCCTGAAAAAGCGGGTTCTTGAACTTAAATCCGCGCATAGCCGCCAGGAAGCATTTTCGTTTTATCGCACCTTTTTGGGGCTTGAAGCACCATTACGGTCTTTTCTTGAAGGCGCACTTTCGCCAGATAAATTTACGACACCGCCTTTGGTGCGCGGCCTGTATTTCTTTAGTAACCGTCAGGAAAACGCACCGCGAAACGTGTTTCTTGAAGCCGTTGGGCAGCGCTATGCCTTGCCTGCCCCGCTTTATGGGACCAGTCAAAACACGTCCTATCCCTATTTTGTAACCGCGTTTTTGAAAAAGGTTGTTTTCCCCGAAGCGGGCCTTGCGGGCAACAATGTGCGCGTTGAAGAACGCTATCGTCGTCGCATTCTGATGTCGTTTGGGGTCGGGGCTGCGGCCTGTCTGGTCGGGGCGTTTTACTGGAACGACCGCTACCAGGTTAACCTGGAACGGGCCGAGGATGTGCTGGCAAAAACCCAGGCGTTTAGCAAGGTCAATACGCAAGCCAGCCTGGACCCGACCGGTAAGCAATATTTGCAGCCCTTAAACGAATTGCGTGCTGCCATTGATGAATTTGGCGATTACCGTGATGTCGGGGCGGTGCAGGCCCAGATGACCTTGTATCAGGGTCGCGATATTGGCCCGATCGTGGATCGTGCCTATAACCTGGAACTGCACCGCGAATTTGCCCCTGCACTGGTGGCCGGGCTGGCGCGTAACCTGCGGTCTGTGTGCCCCAAAGGGGGTGACAAGGAACTCGATTATTTACGCATTTATCGCATGATGTCCGAACTTGAGGGCCGCGATAACCAGATCGTTGATGGTTACTTCAACCAGCTTTGGGAAACGCGGCTGAAACGTGACGATGCCGCACGCCAGCAACTGGCCAGCCACCTTGCCTATATGCTGAACCAGAACCCGCAAGCCTACGAGGTTGATAAGAACCTGGTCGCACAGGCCCAGCGTGATTTAAGCCAGCAAACACCTTTCCGTCGCGTTTATAGAACCATTCGCGCCCGGACCAGCCAGAAACTGGCAAAGCCGCTTGAATTGCCAATTGCGGCAGGGGCACCGTTTAATGTGGTGTATGAACCTGTTGACCTGCAGCAGGAGGCAGCAGCCGAAAATGCCGAAGGCAACGGCCTTGCTGCTGCGCGTGATTGCAGTGTGCAAAGTGTGAGCGATCCGGATCAGGGTCCGTTTGAAATCCCGCGTTTTTTCACCAAGAAGCAGTATCACGCCATGTTCGTGCCGCAGCTTGAACAGGTTGCCAAGGTTGCCGGTGACGATTTGTGGGTGTTGGGAAAACTGGAAACCAGCAATGTCAGCGAAGCCGATTATGATGATATCCGCAGCCGCGTACGCGAAAGTTACGTCAATGACTATATGGGGGCGTGGCATCACAGCCTGAATTCCATGCAGGTGCGTCCGTTCGGCGATATCAGCCAGGCAACAGAAATTTTACATACCCTGGCCGATGGCAATAATCCCAT
Organism: Thalassospira sp. MCCC 1A01428; assembly: GCF_002115825.1. Lineage (GTDB taxonomy): Bacteria > Pseudomonadota > Alphaproteobacteria > Rhodospirillales > Thalassospiraceae > Thalassospira. The sequence continues at coordinate 106,242 of NZ_JFJZ01000013.1, forward strand.
TCGTCGTGTGGCTGAACTGGTGCAGGACAATACTGTGTTGTACGAGCCAAAAGAAGACCCGCAAGACAAAGGCGGGGACGGCGAAGATATTACCGACCAGGTTGATTTTGATACCCCCGAAGACCCCAACCGTGTTGCCGCGCGCGATATCAAACGCGAGTTTGCCGATATCCGTGAAATGCTGGTGGAACGCCCGGATGGTGGGCCATCCAATATGGATGAAATCGAAGATGCGTTGGGGGCTGTGTATCAATATATGAAATCGGTACGCGATGCGTCTGATCCCAATGCCAAATCGCTGGAAATGGCGATTGAACGGGCCAAACTGGCCGGAGACGACCCCATTTTTGTGCTTGAACGGGTTGCAGAACGTACGCCTGAACCATTTGGTAAACATTTGCAGTCGGTTGCAAACCAGTCCTGGGGTGTGATCATGCAGGGGGCATCGCTTGCCTTAAGCCGTAAATGGCATGATCAGGTTTATGGGGCTTATCAGCGACTGATTGCCGGGAAATATCCGTTTAATCGTAAATCCGGCAATGATTTGCCCTTGCAGGATTTTGAAGAATTTTTCCGTCCCGGTGGCATTCTCGATGCGTTCTACAAGCAGGAACTACTGACATTTGTGGATGAAAACAGCGGAAAACCCAAAGTGATCGATGGTCAGTCGATCTCGGTGGATCGCAACTTTACCAACCAGTTGCGCACCGCCATGAACATCACCAAAAGCTTCTTTAATCAGACAGGGGATCTGTCAGTTGAATTCAGTGTCGCCCCGGCAGGCATGAATGCCAATATCAGCCGTGCAGTTCTGAATTTTGAAGGACAGCTTGTGGTGAGCAGCCACGGCCCCAGCCGCCCGATTACGGTTTTCTGGCCCAATATTATCGATGGTCCGGCTTCCTCACGGGTGGATATGTCTGCTCTTTCGGGTTCGGGGCGGTCGATGGCCAAACAGTTCGATGGTCCGTGGTCGTTCCTGCATTTGTATGACAGTGCCAAAAAATCGAACCTCGGAAACAATTCTGTCGACATTACTTTTGCCAATGCCAACGGCCAGACTGCGACATTTCGTGTTCGCCCGGAAGCCCGTGTGAATGCGTTTTTCAACAGTCCGCTCAGCGGCTTCTCATTGCCCAGAAATCTCCATGGGGGACTATCTTCATGACCAGAACCGGTATTTCTACATTAACGGCTGTTGCGACGGTGATGATGCTTTCGGGCTGTGCCAGCCCGGGATCATCCATCCCTCAGGCGGGTAAAACCTATACCGGCCCGCTTAGCGCCGACGCAGAAGCCAAATTACGCGCCAAGGGTTTTGGCATGAGCGATGCCGAACGCGACAAACTGGAAAATATCGACCGTACCCGGCTTGCCGCACAGTTCGATTTTCAAAAACTGGGTCAGCCGGTTGAAAGCCCGTTTGCCGGGTTTGGTTTTGTCGGCGCTGAAAACATGCCCTATGCCGTTTATCGCAATGGCAAGGCTGTGACCTTTACCCCCGAAGGTACAGATACCGAACTGGAACAGGTTGCTCCGCGTCTGAATGGTGTTGTTCTGGCGGGTGAAGAACATGAACGTATTGTTGGCGAAAGCCCGCGTGGCACTATGATGTCATGGAATACAAAGGATTTAAGCCAGCAAGTGGTGTTACGACCGCAAAACAGCACCTTTGGCCTGACCAACGTGTTTGATGTCGGCACAATCGAAAATTCGCCCTACCTGGCGATGGCGGTTGAAGGGGGTCGGGTTGAATTATGGGATCTGGCCGCCGGTGAAATGGTTGAGTTCACGGAAAACAAGGTGTCGCAACCGCGCCAGATCATGGATGGCAGCGCCTATGACGATGTGATCTATGGCACCAATCGCGGCGAGATTGAGGAATGGAAACCCGCTGTTGATAGCACCAAACTTTATGCCCATGCCGGGCCGGTGCTTGATATCGTGAGTGTCGGCGGGCGGGATCTGATTGTGTCGTCGGCCAAGGACGGCACGGTAACGATTTATGATCGTAAAAAAGGCGAGATCGTTCATACGCTGGAATTTGATACCGTGGTTTACAACCTTGTTGTTGCCCCAAACAACCGCTATGCCGCGATATTCCAGACCTTTGGTTCGCCGTACTATATCGATTTTGATGCAATGGAATCCCGCCGCCTTTATGTCGGCTCGGGCGCGCATATGACGCAGGGGCGCTTCGCCAAGGATGGCACCTTGTTGCTGGCGCGCGAAAACAACGACATGATCCGGGTCTGGAGCATGGAGCGTAACAGTCTGGTTGCCAGGATCAGCCCTGAACAGGGCGGTAACATTGTGGGCTTTGCTGTCTCCGATGCCCTTGGTTTGATTGCGGTGGCAACCACCGAAGGCAATGTCGAATACTGGAACCTCGACACCGGACGTTACATTCGTACGGCGTTCCATACCGATACGCCGCTAATTGGTGTTGAAATTAGTCCTGATGGCACCCGGGCAGTGGTGGCGCAGGCAGACGGGCAATTGGCACGCTGGCGCGTGATGGCCGATAAACCCGAAAAAACCTTTATGTTTGAATGATATGAAGTTTCCAATTGACGATATTCTTGCCAGTATTCCCGGTCCTGACCGGGAATTTGGCGAGATTGATGATACCGTTCAGGATGCCCTTGATCAGATCGACAACGAACTGATGAAACGCGGCACGTTGAACGCCGAAGGACTGGATTGGGCGAGCGTTGCCGAACAGGCAGCGGTGGTTTTAAAACAATGTGCCCATTTAAAAGGGTTTCACGCCGCCATACTTGCATTGACCCATCAGCCGTCATCGGGTGATCTGGCAAAGTCCTTGCAACTGGCAACCTATATGTTCGCCCAGGCGTGGCAGGAAATGCACCCAAAATCCAAACGGGCGGGGCGACTGCGCGACGTCTGGGTGGGCGATATTGTCGGTAACCTTGCCGGTGCCATAGGCTATGTGTGCAAGGCAGAACGTGCCATACCCGAAGAAAGCCGGGTTAAGGCGCTGGCCCTTGTTGAACTGGCATCACCGCACGGGGTTGATGTTTCGGACCTTAACGAGGCGTTGACGGCCGCAAAAACCCCACCGGCACCGCAACCGGAAAAGCCAAACGGCAATACGTCATCGGGCGAGTTTATTCCGCGTGAACTTAATGCGCGGGATCGTGCCGTTTTGCGCAAGGATATTCGATCGGTTGCCGATCGGATCACACAGTTTGACCCTGACGCACCGGTAGCATACCTGATGCGTGGTTATGCCGCCTGGCTGGAACATAAAACCTTACCGGAAAACACGGATGGCGTAACCGGCCAGCAGGCTATGCCCGCTTTTATTCTGGATGAACATCAGGCAGCAGCCAGTGACCCGGATGATGCGAAACTTGCCAAACTTGAAGACCGCCTGTTCATGAGCCCGGACTGGTTTGAAGGCCAGAAACTGGCCGATAAAATGGCCCGTCGGCTGGGCCGTGAAAATGTTGCCAATGCCATTTGCCAGCGGTCGGTTGAGCGTGTGCAGTCCTTGCCGGGGCTGGACAAGCTGCAATACGCGAATAACAAACCCTATGTGTCGCCCGATATTGCCAAATGGCTGGAAAGTGCAGCCCAAACCGGGCCGGGAAAAGGGCAAAAAGACAAGGGTGATAAAACTCCTTCGCAATCGGTTTTAAGCGATACGGGCGACGGCGATGAAGCCAATACCAAACCATCACTGGAAAAGGTATTGCGCGATACAGATGATGCGGTGGCAAAAAGCACCTCGGGGCGCGAAACCGCCTTGGCGAAATTTGCCCTGGCACAGGAAATGGCCGGTCACGGGTTAAAAAGCCATGCACGGCTGATTTTTGACGAAATTCTGCATGAATTTGGCGTGGCAAAACTGGGCGAATGGGACAAGTCGCTTTTGCGTGATGTCCAACAGGCCCGCAGCAAGGTGGGATGATTAATATGCAGCGCACCAGCGCATATCATGTTGGCAACTTTGTATATCGGGTGTTTTGCCGCCGGCATCGGGTTTTGGGCGGGATTTCGCCCGAACTGGCGAAAATCCGCCCGGTTAGCGTTTCGCGGTCGTTTTCGATTTTGCAAAAATCTTTTTAGTAACAAGGTGTTATCGAAATAACCATTTCATGCCCAAGTGCCGGAATTTTTCAAGATTCTGCCCAATGGTTTTGGGCATGGTGATGATGCGGCATTGTGCTTTGCCAGGGATGTAAAGGCAACTGGCTGGATGCTGCATTGGGCTGTTGTGACACATTAAAAACGGAACCTGATAAGTTATGTCAGTTGATCTGATCAGCGATACGACCGTTGCGGCGACCGAACCATGGCTGGCCCAATGCCATTTTGTCCGGCGTCATTCCGTCCTGCAGGATGGCCCCGGTTTGGCCGTTTCGGCGGAAGATAATGATCGTTCGTCTGTACCTGATGATGACACTGCTTTTGAGTTTTCCAGCGAAACCGGCGACCAGTGCCACGGGCTTGTGGCGGTTTTAACGACTGAACGTGCAGGTTTTGAAGAAGCACTTGAAAGGTACTTGAACGACCAGCCGCTGCGGTTGTTGTGGTGCGAGGATATCATGCCGGCAACACGCTGGATGATGCGCCATCCCAAGGATAAGGCTGCGATTGATCTGGCGCGCAGGGTTCATGATTACCGACCGGTCGAAATTGGGCCGCTAAGTACCGTGGACGGCAGCCTTCATCATGACAATCCGGACGCCATATGGGCTGATTTTATTGTTGGTATTACACCGCTTGATGACCAGTTTGGTGTCTGGCCGCGCAAGATGGTGCCCGATGATTTGCAGGATTTTCTGTTTGGGCCATTGGCAAAAGGCGGGCAAGGCGACCTTAAAACCTATGCGGTTATTGATGCTTCCAAACTGCCCAATCTGGTCGAAACGCTGGCATCTTCGGAGTTGAAATATCGCTGCCTTTTCACGGGTGAGGCTGGTGATAATCTGGTGGATGTCGCACCGTATCTGGTTGAGTTGTTGGAGGATCACCGTTTCACCTGCAATCTTTTGTCGCAGGGCGATCAACCCTGGCAATATTGGGACCGCGAAGCTGCCATGTTTGTGCGCTCTGCAGGTGGTTTCGATGATATCTGGCGCCATTTGCGCAAATTTACCAAAATTCCTGATGCAAATGGCAAGTGGTTCTTTTTGCGGTTTTGGGACCGCATGTTTGCCCATTATTTGCAGGAACATCCAACCGGCCCCTTTCCCGATGGTTTTTTCCGCCAGATCGATGCGCTGATTGTGCCGCATAAGGAACGGTCGGTGCGGGTGGTTGGCAAAACCGGGCATGATGCCACCGCCAGCGAACCGTTTTTTGAAACCTTTAACACTTTTGTGGCGGCGCATAAAAAGAACGGTTTTCTTGACCGTGTTCAGGCGTTTTTCACCGCCAAATATGCCGAAAGCCCCGCCAGTGATGTTTTGACCGGCCAGTACCAGTTTGCGCGCAGCATGGCAATGCGATCGGAACTGGCTGTTCTAAAAACCATGGAAGCACAATTTGTTTTGCAGCGTGCCGGCAAATCTGCCGATGCACTTGATACCGATGCAATCCCCGATTTTGATAATATGAGCGATGTCCACCGGGCCGATGCCCTGCTGGAACAGGCAGTTAACATGGCGAGCGTTTGATATGGAATATGGCGATTTTTCTGCCAACGCAGATTCAGAAGAAACGTTTTTTCCTTGCCAGCGCGGCATGATCCCTATCCTACCTGTGCGTTTTTCGCTGCTGCCCTATGACCTTGATAGCGTGCAGGAACCGATCTCGATTGGCAATCCGGGCTCTTATATCATCCGCACGCTGCGGCGCGGGTTTGTTTATGTTTATGTCGAAAATCCGCAGGAAACAGATGATGCTACCGATCGTAACGGTCCTGGTGTATGGCACGTCTATCGTTTCGAGACCAAGGGGCAGGACGTTAATAGCGATTTTGTTCCGAGTGGAACTGACAACTATAACCGTGCGGATTTCAGTTTTAACAAATATAAATGGTCTGATGCTTATGGCGCTGAAGACTGGAAATATGATGAGACTGTCGCTGCGCAAAAGTTCATAGAGGTCAGAAAAAGTTCCAGCAAAGTCTGGCTGGCCTATAGCGAATATCGCTGGCCATCAAAGTTTTTTCAAAAGGCCCATCAGGAGAGCTTTCGTAAGCAGATTATGCAGCCTGTTAATTTGCGGGGGCAAAATCAATGGGCGGCCTATATCGGCAAGGCTGAGGAACTGGTTGAGGAATATAAGCCCGCGCCGCTGATGGCAAACCCGCTTCTTTTGAAGCGTTTGAACCTCTCCCAGGTTAAGTTTGCGCCATCCATACCGCCGAAAATTTCGGACGAATGTGGTGTCGTTGTTGCGCTGCATGATCCGTTAGGTGACATACGCGAAATGCACCATCGTCTGGCGAGTATGATCGAGCATCGGAGTAATTTTTCCACAGCTTATAAATATCCACTGACGATTGGCCGATATTGTGACGTGCTAAAAGACAAGGTCGATCCACGAGACGGAATGTGGGATTCTTTAGTGGGGAATCCTCCTGCATTTGCTGACGGTTGGGACAAAAAATATAATAGTCTCGTATCCGATATTAAAGAAATAGAAAAAACAACGGACGAACTGGTTGATACCATTCAAAAGTATGTAACATATCGCCAGAATTTTTTTCTGGGCAAACATATGGAGTTGGGGTTCGCGGAAGATAATGATCCGGACGCTGCCGGATATGCCTCTATGTTATTTCAAGTCGGCGTCAAGGGTTTAGGCGCAACGGTGAGGGGCCACTTGGCATTGCGTGATGCCTTAAAGGAAGACGACTTAAAGGATGATGATAAATCTGAACTTCGAGTTTATCTGAAATCTTTTCTTAAGGCATGGGGCGGATTTAAGGTCGGTGTATATGATAAGGTGCGTAGATCGCGGCTGGCGTTTGATGGCGTAATTGAAGCCTTTGCGTTGGAACTGGCGGCTGAAGGGTCAATGCACGAAGATCCTTGGCGTCGTGCTTTCCAGAATGCCTACCGTCGGAAATCTGACGGAACCTTGATGGTTCAAACGGTAAGGCTTTCTTATGACGATGCCGTAAAGTTCCTGCAAGGCGGATTTAGTGATCCCGAACTTCAGGATTTGAATGCGCGCATAGATTCATCTGGGAATTTACAGGTTAACGCAACGGATACGCAAAGACCGCGTATGCCCGATGTGGACGTGCCCGCAGCCGAAATAGATGGCAAATTTACTCTGGTTGGCGGGCTAAATGCAGAGCGGAGTATTGTTGCCTTTGATGGCGCTTCTGCCGGTGTTGGGATGCTGTTGGGGGCTTGGTCCTTGTTTGAACTGGCCAAGGCGGAGCAGGAAGCGCCTGAGTTATTTAAAAAAGGCGAAATCTCGGCTGTTTTGACGGATAACAAGTTTGCGCTTGCAACAACAGCCGTTGGCATAGCGGATTCCATGCTAACTTTTGGCACAAGAATGTCTACGGCATATGGGCCAACAGAACGTATTGCCGGAGACGCCTTATCCACCCTTTATAAAAAAGCATTACCGCAAGCCGCCAACAAGCTTTCTTACGCACCGCGCATGGGAATGGTCGGGGGTGTGGGCCGCATGGTGTCAACCTGGCTTCCCCGTGTGTCTCTGGTCTTGGGGGCATTAATGTCTTTCGGCGCGATTGTGCGGGGTGCAGAGCGTGAGGACCGGGCTGAGATTATTGGCAATTCCGCAATGCTTGCTGGCACGCTTCTATTGGCTATTCCGGGTGCTAATGTTGCAGTTGCAGTTGGTGCGGCACTTATTATTGCAACCGGTTTTGCTATTACTTTGTTATCATATTCCAATGTTGAAGATATTATTAGGAAATCTTTTTGGGGAAGTTCTGATTCTTATTGGGATTATGATGAGAGGCCGGAGATCTCTGATTTGATTGAAGAGGCAAAAAGTAATTTTTCCGGATTGGAGGGGTTTTATAACGAAGAAACTCATAGATTTGAAGACCTATTTTGGGGAATCGATATTGAGAATAAAGAAGAAGGAGATGGAATTTTTACAGTTTCAAGTCCTGCATTTAAAGAAGATGACCCGGGTGATGTTTCGATAAAATTGATGCTGTTTAATGAATACGTTGACGTGCAATACAGCTTGTCAAACGGAGAAATTAGTGGTTTCAACAAAGATTATATTAGCGTCAGCAGAATTGGCGGTGTGCCTGAAATTATCGTCCGAATTAAGCGCGATGATCAGCGTGGTAGTCCTTATCATAAACATACATTTCATGTTGAATATACTCGATCAGAGACGGGTAAAAAATTATCGGCGTCCTCTGGAAGAATTAGGAGTTTCTGATGGCGCGATGCGGAACATATAAAGGCTATATAGGGGCGGCTGGTAATAAATTAGGAATTGTTGACGTTGAGCGTTTCTTTGCTGGTTTTAAGATGGTTCTCGGACTTGTGGCTATTGGTGTTTGGCTTGCGTCGATCCAATATTTTTTATTTTATGAAAGTTCATTTGATGATTTAAAATATAATAGTTCTAGCGTTGAGTTGACTACTTGGCAACGGTATACGAAATTTCTTGGAAATTTTGGTTATGGTTATCTATGGGGTGAACACCCCACTTGGGAAAGAACTTATGAAAAGGGATGTTTAGAGAAAAATTGGTACGGGTGTAATGCTCAAACAACTCCCGAAGAATTTCTTCTGATATTAGTAAAGAGACATCCTCGTAGATATGTAGATATTTTGATGATTTCCTGTGGCTTTTTTTATTTGGCATTCGGATTTTTCTTCCTACGCCGTCCGGCTCCTGTGCGCTTCAATCGTAATCTCGGTGCTATTTACACGTGGCATCGTGGAAAACTCTGGATACATCCGCAGTACATATTTGACTACGACTACAAGCCTGGCCTTAATCTTTTAAGCGGTGGCGGCTTTAACGGTGCGATGCGGATAAAATTACAGTC
>NZ_JFJZ01000130.1 GCF_002115825.1 Thalassospira sp. MCCC 1A01428
CAATTGAGTCCAGACCCTAGCTAAACCCGCTCCTAGGTCTTCGTATTCGGACAGTTTGGTTAGTTCTCTCAACTCCACAGGATGCAGGATTGTAAGATTGTCAAACGGTGCGACATTTCCGTTAACAAAGTTCTGCAACAATTTGGTAGCCTGTGCGAAGGCTCTATGATCAAAGCCAGCACGAATTTCAGCAGCAATTTCCTCAAGAAGCGGGGGAAGCTGCCCTTTTAATCTTGGTAACGGATTAATCGCTTGACGAAGTAAGACATCCGCAAAACGGGCTGTGAAGCCTGTAAAACAAGACTTCAGGAATTCAATGTATGCACGCGCCCTCTCTTCTTCAGAACTCTCATTTCGGCTCAATACTGATACTAGGGCGTCCAGCGCTTTCCTTGTATGCCCCTCCCAGATTGGAACCTGAAGCCAAGGGAACGCGCTTCGCATAGCTAAAAGTGTATCGTTCGACGACGCCAGAAGAAGAGCATCTTCACGGCTTCTGACAATCATATTGATTGCACGCCGACCATCTTGTTCGAATTGAGGCCTGTACTTGTATGCATGCGGTGAGTTTGCATTCTCAGAAAACTTGATTTGTAATCCCGTTACTGGCCGAGTTGGCAGAACGATCGGGTCGCCTGCAATCAGGCGGTTGCGAGCGTCCATAACCCAGGCACCTAGCTCATGATTACCACTGTTAATCCACCGATGCGGTCTGTCTAGAACAGCAAACGAAGCTTGAGATTTTAATCGCTCCCATTGTTGAATTCTCTGGTCAATAAAGTCGTTTGCGCCATTTCCACCGATAATACATTGCATGGGGTCACCAAAGATCCGGAGCTTGACGTTGCCGGAAGCAAAAATGCACATAATGAAGCCCTCTTGATCAGCAGAGGTATCTTGATGCTCGTCACAGATTATGACCGGAAAAGCTTGTGCGATTTTTTTTGCAATAAACTTATTGCATTGAACTAGCCCTCTCACCTTATTGGCTAGCAACTCAAATCGGCCATCCTGCTGCCGAACCCAAGCCCCAACATCTTGTGGTAAGTCGAGAGATAAGTGATATGCAGAAGCAACTTCGCCAATCAAACTATCGATAGTTCGAATTTCAATTTGGTTTGAAAGGTGCCTTGTCCGCCCTGAGAAAACTGACACCGCCGCATGCGTGTGAGTGAGAACCAAAACACGACAGGAAGAAATGTTCTCTGCGACCTCGACCGCGTAGTTCGCAGCCTGAAATGTTTTCCCACAACCTGCGGGGGCCTCAACCACCACTAAAGGATTATCTGACCTTAGTAGCCTAGGCTCAGGACCTATT
>NZ_JFJZ01000131.1 GCF_002115825.1 Thalassospira sp. MCCC 1A01428
ATCTGGCCCCCGCAACCAAAAACGTCAAACCCTGCCCTTCGGGCGGGGTTTTGTCGTTTTAGGCCGCTGGCTCCATCTTTAAACTGATGATCTTCGTGCGTTATGAGACTGTGCTCATAACTTGAAGGCTGAGGCTGTAAAGAAATCGCTCCAGTGGAGCGATTTTAAGCCGAAGGTCGAGCACGGCAAAGCCGCGCACAGATTGCGGATATCTTTCCACATCTACATCACGATGAAGCATCCGGCTCGCCCTTGTGGCGGGCTTTTTTAATGTCTGGTAGGTGGGGCCCGTATGAGTTGCGCTGACTGTTCAAGACAAGCAAAGCATCGCTTTGCGCAGCCACAGCAAGGGCAAAGCCCGAAGCCCGAAGCCCGAAGCCCGAAGCCCGAAGCCCGAAGCATAATCTGGCCCCCGTAAACAAAAATACCGGGATCCATCACCAGCCATTTTTCAGTTACGGTTACCGACTGATTTTGTCCTCTCGGGTCTGATTTTCGGGTGAGAAATTTGCTTGTCGGACGCGAGGAGAGGCCGGAGGAAATATTATTTTTGAAGCGCAACCTCTGGCGTTGTTTTGCCTGAGGCAAGGCATGTGAAATCCTTTGCCCGGGCGACGGTTGGTGCGTTCTGTTTGTCAGAGGACACTGTCTATGTCAACGCGCGCAAGGCCCCTACCAGGCGGCAAAGAAGATGTTTTGGTACGGGTAACGTCGTGGGCAGTAGATATTTTGTTAAATCGCCCCGGCTATGGCATCGCGGTCGTTCGGAAATGCCTTTACCTCGCGGATCACCAGCAGAGTATCCCAATTCAGTGAGGTGACAAAAAAGCGGACCCTTTGGTTCTAACCGGGGCGGCGCAGGGTTTTGCAGATGACCTGTTGCGGCCGCGGCCACCTTCCCGATTCGGGATGATGCGAGCAAGGACCAAAGACCTCCACGGGGCATTGCTGTCGACCGTTGCCACGGTGGCACGGCTTTTGATTTTATGCTTCTTGTGCAACAGATAGCTGTTGTGGGGCAGGCCGAAGATATCATCCACGCGGTTGGCACATATTCTGGTTTTTACACCGTCTGTAAGGGAAACGATCCGGTTCTATCGTCAGATACCGGGATTGCGTGTTTCTGATCAGTCTGGCGACGGAATATGTTTCATGCATGGTATCCGCTGTTTCGCCCATCAGTTGATAGCTTTGGCGAAATCCCACGGCCCGGGTTTGCATCATGTTTCGTGAGATGTCAGTGCCATCAACCAGATCGGTTTTGGTGCCATGCAAATGGCAGACAAGGGATTCAGCAAGGGTTGGGGGGGG
>NZ_JFJZ01000132.1 GCF_002115825.1 Thalassospira sp. MCCC 1A01428
TGTCGCTGATTTTCTTTTCAACGGTATAGGAAACGAACGAGCCCAGCGAGGCCCCGGCACCGGGCAAGACACCGGCCAGAAAGCCGATAATCGTGCTGCGGCCCATGGCACCCGATGTGCTTTTCAGCATCGACCACGGTGCAGTTACCCGTGCCAGTTTCTGGGTTTGCACAGACGGTGCAGCCCCGGTTTTGTGTTCTAAAAACAGCAAAACCTCGGAAATGGCAAACAGGCCAACGATGGCAACAAGGAAATCAATGCCTTCGTACAGGTGGATATTGCCAAAGGTCATGCGTGGCACGCCGGTCTGATGGTCGACACCGACCATGGCAATGGCAAGGCCGATCATGGCGGCAATAACGGCTTTGGCCTGATTTTGCGAGGCAACGCCGCCAAGGGTGGCAAAGGCCAGCGCAAACAGGGCAAAATATTCAGCCGGGCCAAACAGCAAGGCAACCTTGACCAGCTGCGGGGCGAGAAAAACCAGACCCCAGGTGGCGAAAAATGCGCCGACAAACGATGCGATCCCCGACAGGGCCAGGGCTTCGCCCGCCTGGCCTTTTTGGGCCATCGGGTAGCCGTCCAGCGTGGTCATCAGGGCGGGTTCATCGCCCGGAATGTTAAGCAGGATCGATGAAATACGCCCGCCATACATGGCGCCGTAATAAACCGATGTCAGTAAAATCAGCGCCGGGGTTGCCGGAAGGCCAAGGGTGAAGGCCACCGGAATGAGGATGGCGACACCGTTGGACGGGCCAAGGCCGGGCAGGGCACCGATGATGGTGCCAAGAAAACAGCCCACCAGCGCAAGTGCGAGGTTTTGGAACGTCAGCGCGACGGCGAAACCGTCGGCGAGTTGTGAGAATACATCCATATCAGAACCCCCAGGGCCCGCGGGCCAGCGAGAGTTGAAGAATAAGGTGGAACACGACGTAAATGCCCACGGAGATCGAAACACCGGCCATAGCGGCAGAAAGGGGCTTTGCCCCAAGGCGCCAGCTTAACAGGCCTGAGGTGATCGCAGTCGACAGAACAAAACCAACCACCGGCAATGCATAGGTGTAAGCAACCATGACAGCGACGGCGAACACGATTTCGATCATGCGCGCAGCACCGGGCCAATCTGGCTCGGGATCCGGTTTAAGGATCGGGAAAATGGCGGAGATCGCCAGCAAAACACCAATCAGAATCGGGAAAAATTTCGGTCCCAGGTAATCGGTAATG
>NZ_JFJZ01000133.1 GCF_002115825.1 Thalassospira sp. MCCC 1A01428
GGTAATCCCCCCATTTTTAACGGAGCTGTCAGGTAGAATTCACGCGGCGGTTTTCAGTTTCTGTGCGGGTGTTATGCCGCCGATGCCCATATTGGGCCGTTGGTTGTTGTACGTCCAGAGCCATTTAGTGGCGAACTCTTGCGCCTGCGCAATGCTTTCAATGATGTATTGGTCCAGCCATTCATGCCGGACAGTCCGGTTATATCGCTCGATATAGGCGTTTTGCTGCGGCTTGCCAGGCTGGATGTGGTTCAGGGAAATTCCTTGTTGCTCAGCCCATTCCGTCAATTTTTTGCTTATATATTCAGGGCCATTATCAACCCTGATGGCAAATGGTTTGCCACGCCATTCGATGATCTGGTTCAAACTGCGGATCACGCGCTCCGCAGGCAGTGAGAAATCCACTTCGATGCCGAGCCCCTCCCGGTTGAAATCGTCCAGAACGTTCAGCAGCCGGAACGGCCTGCCATCCTCCAGGCGATCCATCATGAAATCCATCGACCAGACCCTGTTTGGTGCTTCTGGCACAGCCAATGCCTCAGGCCTGTCCCGCTTCAACCGTTTACGAGGCTTGATCCGCAAATTCAGCTCTAACTCACGGTAGATGCGATAAACGCGCTTGTGGTTCCAGCAATAGCCCCGAACATTGCGCAAATACAGAAAGCACAAGCCAAAGCCCCATGTTTTCTTCGCTGTCGTTAACCCGATCAGCAGATCGGCAATCTGGTCGTTCTCGCCATTTTGCTTGCCCTTGTAACGATAGCAGGTTTCGCTGATCCCAAAAGCACGACAGGAAAGAGCAATGCTGATCCTGTGGACCGCCACAGCTTTGGCGGCCATCTCCCGGCGTTGAGATGGCCGCGTCATTTTTTTCCTAAAACCTCTTTAAGAAGGTCAGCCTGCATGCACATCTCGGCATACATCTTCTTCAAGCGACGGTTTTCATCTTCCAGGGCCTTCATCTGGCTGATCATTGACGCATCCATCCCACCATATTTGGCCCGCCACTTGTAAAAACTCGCCGAACTCATTCCATGCTCCCGGCAAAGCTCCGGCACAGGGACGCCGCCTTCTGCCTGTCGCAGGATTAAAAGGATCTGTGCTTCACTAAATCTGCTTGTCTTCATCAAAATCTCCTCGTCTATTAAGCCCGAGAAAATTCTACTTTCAAAACCCGTTATTTTCCGGGCGGATTACC
>NZ_JFJZ01000134.1 GCF_002115825.1 Thalassospira sp. MCCC 1A01428
CCGTGAGGGGACGCTTACGATGCCATCGAAGTTTTGGCGAAGCAATGGCAAGATGAATTAATTTCGGAATTGCTTGAAGATAGTGAAGCGCCCAAATTTTTGCTAGAAACGGCGCGTGACCCTCGGTTTCTAGAGGTTCTAAAAACATTTGGCTCAAAACCGACTTATGTGAATTTTGATTCATCGGAAGGCGCACTAAAACAGCTATATCGTGTTGTCAAAGACGAAGAGGGAGTTGGCGGGAAATTTTGGAGTCCTAGCAAGCCTCCAAAAACGGAGGCTGAATGGCGTGCTCGTGATGCTGTGCGAAATGATTGGAACCGTGGGGGCGCTTATGTGACGGCAGATGTCCCCCCACCCGAGGCCGCATTTATCGGTGAAATTGGTCCGCAAAATTTAAAGGGTGGAGGCCACCATGGATATTACCTTGAGGGTGGCGGAACGCAGATTTTTGCACCCCAAAGTCCTGCAAAAAACATTGAATATTGGTATACTGAGTGGAATGCTCCAGTTGACGCTGTGCAGGCTGCAAGAAAGGCAGGTACAACGAATGAGTGTGATTTATGAGTGAAGCAGGAGACATTGTCAGGCTTTTCGAGCGCGCTGACAAGATGGCTGATAATTATTTGACAATGATTGAAGTTACACAGAAGCACATACGAGCTCGCATTGAGCGGAATGTTCACCTTCCGTTAAGCGTAATTGTAGCTTTGCATAATGGCGTAGATAATGATGTGGTACGGCTGCGTAAGATTTTAAGAAATTTAGGCGACGGGCAGCGAAAAATTGCATTATATTTGAAGCAGATAAGAGTAGAGCTTTCTGCAAAGGATCAGAACTATAGAACAATCGCTGATGCGAAAAACCTTGTTACGGGTTGGCCAAATAATACAGATAGGATTTTAGAGGGATCTATTAACCAAGATTATCAAAATAGTGATGTTTTGCCGCCCCCTGCAGTTTATTGGAAGCCGATAAACGACGAGTTTTACAATCACTTTCCATTCCTGCCGGAGGATCCTCGCTGGATGGAGAAGATGATCAATGTAGCAAACTATCTTCGATTAGTCGAAAATCCCTGGGCTAAATACCGGAGCCTCTAATTGATCGGAAACGGTCAACGTAAGTGGAAATGATAAGCGCAACTTGTCTGTCATGCACACAGCGAAGGTCTCACGCTGGTGA
>NZ_JFJZ01000135.1 GCF_002115825.1 Thalassospira sp. MCCC 1A01428
GCTAGTGTTCCGAGTCTGACAGATCCTACCTGTTTCCTCTGATTTCATCGAGTTTGTTGATCGCACGGCGTTCGCGGGTGAGGATATTTTCGGCGGTTTTGGTCCACCTGAAGGGCGTGGGTGCCTCGTTATGCCGGGCGAGGTAGTCGTAGATCGCAGTCTCGAGATCATCGACGCTGGTGTAACTGCCGCGTCGGATGCGCTTTGCAGTGATTTCGGCGAAAAAGCGCTCCACGAGGTTCAGCCATGAGGCGCTGGTGGGGGTGAAATGCAGCTTGAAGCGGAGATGCTTTTCCAGCCATGCCTTCACCTCGGGCGTCTTGTGGGTGGCGTAGTTGTCGAGCACCAAATGCACGTCGCGCCGCGGGGGCACGGCCTTGTCGATCTGCCGCAGAAATTTCAGGAACTCCTTGGCCCTGTGCCGCAGCATGCAGTCTCCGATCACCTTGCCGGACTTCACATCCAGCGCGGCGAAGAGCGTGGTCGTGCCGTGGCGCTTGTAATCGTGGGTCATGGTGGCGGCGCGCCCCTTCTTGAGCGGGAGCCCGGGCTGCGTCCGATCCAGCGCCTGGATCTGCGACTTTTCATCGACACACAGAACCACAGCCCGATCCGGTGGATCGAGGTAGAGACCGACGATATCCGTGATCTTTTCCTCGAACAGCGGATCATTGGAGACTTTGAAGCCCTTCGTGAGATGTGGTTTCAAGCCAGCTTCCGCCCATATGCGACCGACGCTCGACGGTGAGATGCCCATAGCCTCGGCCATCAGCGTGCGGCTCCAATGGGTGGCATTGGGCGGCACCTCCTGAACCGTCTTGGCGATGACCTTCAGTCTTGTTTCCATCGGCAATGGCGGCACCCGCGAGGGGCGTGTCTTGTCGCGTTTGAGGCCTTCTACACCTTCATCCAGATACCGCTGTTGCCAGCGCCAGACCGTCGGCTTCGACGTCCCCGCACGGCGCATAATCTCAAACGTGCCGTGACCGTCCGCCGTCGCAACCACGATCTCGGCACGCCACGCAAGCTTGCGCGCCGTGTTGCGGTTGGTGATCAGAGCTTGAAGCTCGGCGCGGTCAGCGGGGCCAAGGTAAAGGCAGATATCGGTGCGTCTCATGTGATGAGTATGACACACTTTGCCAACCTTGGGAATCTTCTGTCAGGTGAAGAACACTAGG
>NZ_JFJZ01000136.1 GCF_002115825.1 Thalassospira sp. MCCC 1A01428
GCGCGTACAAAACCGCACGTTAACGTTGGCACAATCGGCCACGTTGACCACGGTAAAACCACGCTGACCGCAGCGATCACCAAAGTTCTCGCAGAGAGCGGCGGCGCATCGTTCCAGGACTACAGCATGATCGACAAGGCACCGGAAGAGAAAGCTCGTGGTATCACGATCTCGACCGCGCACGTCGAATATGAAACCGCCAATCGTCACTATGCACACGTCGATTGCCCGGGCCACGCTGACTATGTGAAAAACATGATCACGGGTGCGGCACAGATGGACGGTGGCATTCTGGTGGTTTCGGCTGCTGATGGCCCGATGCCGCAGACCCGCGAACACATTCTTCTGGCCCGCCAGGTTGGTGTTCCGGCACTGGTCGTGTTCATGAACAAGGTTGACCAGGTTGACGATGAAGAGTTGCTCGAACTCGTCGAAATGGAAATCCGCGAACTTCTGTCGTCCTACGACTTCCCGGGCGACGATATTCCGATCGTCAAGGGTTCGGCACTTGCCGCTCTTGAAGGCCGTGATGACGAAATCGGCAAGAACGCCATTCTTGAACTGATGGCTGCTGTTGACGATTACATCCCGGCACCGGAACGTCCGAAGGATCGTCCGTTCCTGATGCCGATCGAAGACGTTTTCTCGATTTCGGGTCGTGGTACGGTTGTGACCGGCCGTGTCGAAACCGGTATCATCAAAGTTGGTGAAGAAGTCGAAATCGTCGGTATCAAAAATACCGTCAAAACGATCGTCACCGGCGTTGAAATGTTCCGCAAGCTGCTCGATCAGGGCGAAGCTGGCGACAACATTGGCGCGCTGCTGCGTGGTACCAAGCGTGAAGACGTGGAACGTGGTCAGGTTCTGGCCCATGTCGGCTCGATCAAGCCGCACACCAAGTTTCAGGCAGAAGCCTACATCCTGACGAAGGATGAAGGTGGTCGTCACACGCCGTTCTTCTCGAACTACCGTCCGCAGTTCTACTTCCGTACGACTGACGTGACCGGTTCGATCGAACTGCCGGAAGGCACCGAAATGGTGATGCCGGGCGACAACGTTCAGATGACCGCCACCCTTATCGCACCGATCGCGATGGATGAAGGTCTGCGTTTCGCCATCCGTGAAGGCGGTCGTACCGTCGGCGCGGGCGTCGTTGCCAAGATCATTGAATAATTT
>NZ_JFJZ01000137.1 GCF_002115825.1 Thalassospira sp. MCCC 1A01428
CCAATTGAGTCCAGACCCTAGACGAAAACCTGATCAGAGCATAATGCAAGACTTTGGGACACTTGCAAGCAGGGCATTGAACTTGCCTTCTTGGGTTTAAATGGGGAAACTCAGCATGACTTCGAACATGAATAGCGTTGTTACGTCTGCGGATACAGTTGTTGGCGATCTTGCCAATGCGATTGAGGGTGATACCAGTGCCGCATTTCTGGCGGGCCATTTTTTACCGTCGGTTCGGGTGGCGCATCAGGATGTCGGGTTGGACAGATTTGATGCGTTAGAAGCACGCGAGATCCAGATTCCCCAGGGACGGCAGGCATTTCTGGAATTTATTGCTGATTGGCAGAAGAAATATAATGCCAACCTGAAGATCGGCATTATTTCTACCCTGATTTTACCTTTGGCGGCTTGCGGCGGCGGTGGCGGCGGTGGACTAGGGGGTGCGTTTGGTGGTGGATCCGGCGGCAAGGTTGTCGATGGTTACATTTCTGGCGCCACGGTGTCGCGTGTTGATGGATCGGGCAATACGGTTACAACCGATGCCAATGGTAATTTTACCGGCCTGACCGGCAGTGGCGCCATCAAGATCACAGGTGGTACCGATATCAGCACTGGCCTGGCGTTTGAAGGAACATTGACGGCTCCTGATGGTTCCAGCGTGGTCACGCCACTGACAACATTGGTGCAAAAGCTGATTGAGGATGATCCCAATACCACGGAAGAAGAAGCCATTACGGCGGTGAAGAATGCCTTTGGCTTGACGGGCGGCTTCGATGTTGATTTGAAAACCGTTGATCCTGTCGCGACCAACAACGAAGCCTTGTTCAAGGCTGGCGTTCAGGTTGCCAATATTATGACCATG
The DNA here is from genome assembly GCF_002115825.1 of Thalassospira sp. MCCC 1A01428. Classification (GTDB taxonomy): domain Bacteria; phylum Pseudomonadota; class Alphaproteobacteria; order Rhodospirillales; family Thalassospiraceae; genus Thalassospira. Next base: position 863 of record NZ_JFJZ01000137.1, read on the forward strand.
GGTGCCAAGGCTCTTACCGGATCCGGGGTGCAAACGGATGCGTCACTTGCTATTGATGCAGTCGCAGATGCTTTGGTTAGTTCCATTAAAAGTGGTAATGACATTAGTCATATAAATACCAATCTTAAAGATGTTTTGGAAGCGGCTGGTGTTGATGCGACGATTTCCAGTTATGCGGCTTCGATCATTTCAGCCAGTAACAGCAATGTCAGTGATTCGACTAGGCTCAGGACTCATTA
>NZ_JFJZ01000138.1 GCF_002115825.1 Thalassospira sp. MCCC 1A01428
CCCCGTTCCAGCGCCGCAAATGCGCCAGTCCCCGGGCCTTGCGGGCGAATAAAAGCTGACAGTCTGAAGATTGTTTGACGGCAAGAGAATAATCACGCATGACCGCTCTCCTGCTGCTCGACCGCGCGCAGATTATGGCGGACAGTATCGCGCAAACGGGCCGATTTGAGCATGGCATACAGATAACTCGCCGGGTCACGCACGCCTTGCCGGTCGACCGCCACCATCACAGCGGCCAGCGCCGCCCAGCCATGTTTGGCCAAAGCGAATTGCCAGGCGGATGGTCTGAGCTTGATCTGGTTGGACAAAGTCCAGCGCACCGACGACACAACCGCCTGTATCGACGCCGCAGCCGGAGCTGGCCCGACCAGGTCGCACAGTTCTGCCGCCGTAAGCTGCTTTTGCAAGGTTGGCGACGCCTGAACCATCAAGAACAGGATCTCACCGTCCACATCAATATCAGAAATTGCAGGCTTCGATCTTTGCCCAGGCGTTGCCTGCGAAGCCCTGTCTTGTACAAGGTTCGTAGAACCGGGATTTAACTTGTAGGATTTAAGGCGGACAGAAGTGTCCCCCACCCCGGACTCTTTGTGTTCTGAGGTTTCGTCCTGCAAAGTCTGTTTGGCTGTTTCCAGGCGCGCCAGATCGTCGCGTTCAGCTTTGGCTTCTTCTCGCGCAGCAACGATCTTCTGTTCGAGGAACGCAGCTGCTTGCCGCAAGTCATGCAATCGGGCAGCCAGCGGACGCAAATCAATGCCCGCATTGCCATCCGAGCGCCGGTTGGTCGCCGAATAACGCCGGACAATCCAGTGATTGGCTTCCAATAAAGACAATGCCCGTCTTATTGACCGTTCATTCTTACCGGTCAATTCGGCCAAACGCCGATTGCCTGGCCAGACCGTCAAGCGGCCACTGCGCCAGGCACGCACATCATAAACATGCTCGACCAGGAGAATAAGAACACGCACCGATAAATCGGTCAGACAAGGGGATAAACAGGAAATGGCCCGGCTGACCAGCCCCACAACCGAAGCCGTGGTCACATCA
>NZ_JFJZ01000139.1 GCF_002115825.1 Thalassospira sp. MCCC 1A01428
GCTAGATTCTAGAACCAAGTGCAACACCCAACGATTAAGTTGGGATTGCAATGGAACAATATTACAGTCAGATCAGCCTGGAAGAACGCTGTGAGATATACCGTCTGCGCGCAGAGGGTATATCTCAAAACGGGATTGCCCGCCGTCTTGGTCGGCACCCGTCCACCATCGGGCGCGAGATACGGAGAAACAGTCTGCCTCGATCCGGATACAAACCCTCAAGCGCGGATCGCATGTCCTGGGCCCGGCGTCTGCGGGGCAGCAAGATTGAACGCCGCAGCCCGCTGAAGAGCCATATCCTTGAAAGCCTTGCAATGGAACGATCACCGGAACAGATCGTCGGCAGGCTGCGACGGGAGGGATCATCGCACAGGGTGAGCGTTGAGACAATCTATGCCTGGGCACACAGCCAGGCGGGCCGACGGGAGGGGGCGCACAAGCTTCTGCCCTATGGCAAGTCACGACGTGGGCGCCGGGCGAGAAAGACCATGCGGCTGCCACCAATCCCGAACAGGATGTCTATCCATGAACGGCCAGAGGCCGCCAATGAGCGCAGCGAGCCCGGCCATTGGGAAGGTGATCTGATGCTGTTTGGCGGCCAGCGCGAAGTGCTCCTGACCATGACTGAACGCAAAAGCCGCTTGCTGTTGGCCCGAAAGCTGCCTGACCGCAAGGCGGAAACAACGGCAAACACCATGACGTCGATCCTGCTGCATGTCCCGGAGATAACCAGAAAAACCATAACCTTTGACAATGGGGGTGAGTTCTATGCTCACCAGAAACTCCCCTTGCAGGCTTATTTTTGCGACCCGCACAGCCCATGGCAGCGCGGCTCTGTTGAGAATGCCAACGGCGTCCTCCGCCGCAGCCTGCCAAGAAAAACCAGGATCAGCAAATGGAGCGACAATGACATCGACGACATCATATGGACCTACAACACCACTCCTCGAAAATGCCTCGGGTTCCTAACCCCTTTGGAGGCCTTCGCTATAGACCAAGGTGTTGCACTTGAATTTTGAATCCAGC
>NZ_JFJZ01000014.1 GCF_002115825.1 Thalassospira sp. MCCC 1A01428
CCAAGGTTTTCTGCCGTAACCGGGCTTTCCGAAACATCAACACCCAATTTGTTAAGCGCACCAAACAGGTTGGTAATCACCCAGTTGGCTGCCATTTTGCCATCACGGCCCTTGGCAACGCGCTCGTAAAACTCGGCCTTTTCCTGCTCGGCAACCAGCACGCCGGCGTCATAGGCTGACAAGCCATATTCACGCATGAAGCGGGCTTTTTTCTCGTCAGGCAGTTCGGGCAGTGTTTTTTCGATTTCGGCAACAAAGGCTTCATCAAAAACCAGCGGCAACAAGTCAGGATCCGGGAAATAGCGATAATCGTGCGCCATTTCCTTTGACCGCATCGACCGGGTTTCACCCAGTTTCGGGTCAAACAGGCGGGTTTCCTGAATAATTTCTCCGCCACCCTCGATTACTTCGATCTGGCGCATGGCTTCAATTTCAATAGCCTGCATCACGAAACGGATCGAGTTCACGTTTTTGATTTCGCAACGTGTACCAAATTCGGCCCCGGCACGACGCACAGAAACGTTGGCATCACAGCGCATCGAACCTTCGTTCATGTTGCCATCACAGGTGCCCAGATAACGCACAATTGCGCGCAATTTGGTCAGATAGGCCCCTGCTTCTTCCGGCGACCGAATATCGGGCATCGATACGATTTCCATCAGGGCGACGCCCGAACGGTTCAAATCGATATGCGAATATTTCGGGTCCTGGTCGTGCATCGACTTGCCTGCATCCTGTTCAAGATGCAGGCGTTCAATGCCAACCGCCTTGGTCGAACCATCAGGCATATCCAGAATGATGGTGCCTTCGCCGACAATGGGCTTGTCAAACTGTGAAATCTGATAGCCCTGCGGCAGATCGGCATAAAAGTAGTTTTTACGCGAAAACACACTTTCATGATTGATCCTGGCCTTAAGCCCCAAGCCGGTTTTAACCGCCTGGCGCACACATTCGGCATTGATCACCGGCAACATGCCCGGCATTGCCGCATCGACAAGGCTGACATTGTTGTTAGCGTCTGATCCGAACTGGGCCGAAGCCCCGGAAAACAGCTTGGAATGGGAAATCACCTGGCAGTGAACTTCCAGACCGACAACGATTTCCCACGGACCGGTCGAACCTTCAAGAATATAAGTCATGGATCAACCCTCCAGCCCGGCAGGTTTGGCATCAAACCCGGCTGCGGTTTCAAGAACGCCACCGATACGAATGACGGTTTCTTCATCAAACGGTTTACCAATCAACTGCAAGCCAAGCGGCAGGCCATTATCGGAAAGACCGGTCGGCAAGGACAGGCCCGGAAGCCCGGCCAAGCTGGCCGGAACCGTAAACACGTCATTAAGGTACATCTTAACCGGATCATCGCTGTTTTCACCAATGGCAAAAGCAGCCGACGGCGCGGTTGGTGTCAACACGGCATCAACCGTACCAAAGGCATTTGCGAAATCTTCGTAAATGCGACGACGTACTTTCAATGCCTTGTTGTAATAGGCATCATAATACCCGGCCGACAGCACATAAGTGCCGATCATGATACGACGCTGGACTTCCTTGCCAAAACCCGCAGCACGGGTTTTCATGTACATTTCATCAAGGCTGTCACCGTCTTCCATCACACGCTGCCCAAAACGAACACCATCATACCGCGCAAGATTGGACGATGCTTCGGCCGGGGCAACGATATAATAGGTCGGCAAGGCGTATTTGGTGTGCGGCAAGGTAATGTCGATTACTTCCGCACCGGCATCGCGCAGCATGGCAACGCCATCATCCCACAGTTTGGCAATTTCGTCAGGCATGCCATCAACACGGTATTCCTTGGGAATACCAATTTTCATGCCGCGAATATCACCACTAAGGGCGGCTTCAAAATCGGGAACCGCCATCGGGGCCGATGTGCTGTCTTTGGCATCGTGCCCGGCCATGGCACCTAACATAATCGCCGCGTCGCGCACGGTGCGGGTCATGGGGCCAGCCTGGTCAAGCGAGCTTGCAAAGGCAACCACACCCCAACGCGAGCAACGGCCATAAGTCGGCTTTAAGCCAACAATGCCGCAATATGCCGCAGGCTGACGAATGGAACCACCGGTATCGGTGCCGGTTGCAGCCATCGCCATACGCCCGGCAACCGCAGCAGCCGAGCCGCCAGATGACCCGCCAGGAACCAGATCCTTGCCATCCTTGCCCTTCCACGGGTTAATGACATTGCCGTAAAAAGACGTAATGTTCGACGAACCCATGGCAAATTCGTCAAGGTTGGTTTTACCCAGCATCACCGCGCCATTGCCAAACAGATTGGCCGTCACGGTTGATTCATATTGGGGCTTGAACCCTTCAAGAATATGCGAGGCAGCAGTTGTTTGCACGTTTTCGGTACAGAACAAATCCTTGATCGCAATCGGCAGGCCTTCCATTTTACCAACATCGCCCCTGGCGCGTTTGGTATCGGATGCCTTGGCCATTTCAAGGGCCTGTTCCGGGGTTTCGGTAATATAGGCATTCAGCTTGCGCTGTGCACCCATCGACGCAATATGGGCTTCGGTCAGCTCGACCGACGTGTAATCCCCCTTTGCCAGCCCGTCGCGGGCTTCGGCAAGGGTCAAATTTGTCAGATCAGTCATTATTCAACCACCTTGGGCACAACAAAACAGCCGGCATCGGTTTTTGGCGCATTGGCCAGCACTTTTTGCTGGATATTGCCATCGGTGACTTCGTCCTTGCGCAACGGCAGGGTCAAATCGGCAACCGAGGTCAGAGGTGCTGCGCCCTCGACGTCAACTTCTTGCAGTTCCTCGATAAAATCGAGGATACGGGTCAAATCACCCGCCAGTTCGCCCAATTCTTCCTCGCTTACTTTAATACGCGACAGGAAGGCGATTTTACGAACCGTTTCCTTATCCAAAGACGACATGGATGAAAGTCTCTCTTAAGGAATGACAAAACACCCGGCGAACGGTCGTCCGCCAGAAACTGAAAATACAAGCCGGAACCTAGCACCGGGAATGACTGGCGGCAAGGGCCGTGCGCCCTACTTTCAACGTTGCCCGGATCACAATGTGTTTTTTACCTGAAATACCTTGCCCGTGCCCGCCAAAACGACATGCCTGAAATACCGTTTCCACCATGCTTTGCACTGGTATTTTTGGCGATCTGCGCCTATAAGGTCGCCATGATTTGTAATGATACTCAGGAATTGCTGCGGTACCTTGCACCGGCAGCGCGGATTTTGGGCCTGGACCTGGGCACCAAAACCATTGGTGTTGCGCTTTCGGATGTCGGGCTGCAAATTGCAACGCCCTATAGCCTAATCAAGCGTAAAAAGTTCACACGCGACATTGCCGAACTTTCGGCCATTGTCAGCAAACAGAATGTCGGCGGCATCGTCATCGGCTTTCCGCGTGAGATGGATGGCTCGATTGGCACATCCTGCCACCGGGTTTATGCGTTTGTCGATGAAATGGACAAACACATCGATGTTCCGGTTTTGCTGTGGGATGAACGCCTGTCAACCAGCGCTGTTGAACGCATCCTGATTGGCGAAGCCGACATGACACGCAAACGCCGTGCCGAAGTTGTCGACAAGGCAGCGGCGGGTTACATCCTGCAAGGTGCGCTTGATAATCTTAATCGTCACACCGATCCTGGTTTGGTTGATGACGAAGATGAAGACGAAGATGACATCGACGCAGTGAATGACGAAATCGACGCGGACGACAAACAGGGCTGAAATCAGACCTGTTTCATGGCACGATCAGCCATCGTAAAGCAGCCTCAGCCAAGCCGCCGAACTGTTTTGTTCAGGCGGCTTTTTGCTGACCGATCACCATCATCACACCAAACATGCGACTGGGCGGCAAAATAACTTCATCCCCGCACTGGATTGCCCCCAAAGACAAGGCGGCCGGTCGAATGGCATCAATATCCTCAACAAGCAAACGAAACCCGGCAAAGCCATCGTCGGGCAGAACATCGTCCCCGATCGGGTACTGTGTCAAAAACTCGTCCTGATGTTTTACACGAACAAGACCATCCAGCCCCATTTCAGAAAAGAATTCGTCAACGGCCTCGGCAGCCCAATGGGTTAAAAATATCCGGTCGATAGAGGCTGCACTGTTAACGTGGTTTTGATATGCGGGAAAATAGAAGTTCTCTGCCGGGTGATGATGCTGGCATGAAAAACAGACTGCATGGCACAACAACGGGTGGCTGGCAAAAGCCAGCGAGAAACCAAGCTCAACCTGAGCCCCGTCCGGCGTTTCTCCTGTACGCTCAAAATCAAAAACGTCGGGAACAGCAGCACCCGCAGCAATAAAAGCGTCACGATCAGCATGTGCATCCTGTGATTGCAATGCAAGCATCGACATGCCTTCACGCAGACGCAAAAAATTACGGTTATAAACAGCAAACGAAAACGGCAAATCAATATTGTCCGGGCCGATTTTCTCCGGGTCAACAACCGCCAGAAGCTCCAGATACATATCCCCAAGCTGCACCAGCGCATTACCAGTGCCAAACGGATGAAGAGCCCGCGGCGTAACGGTAAAACCCAACTGACGGTAACGGTCGCAAGCGGCGTCAAGATCCCTGACACACAATACAAGATGATCGATTTTTTTTGACATTACTGCATCCATTTGCCGCCGAACCCGAAACCGGGTGGCCGCGTGCCAGCCGGTTTGCGCGGATAAATGTGCCGGTTCTTAAGGCCTGCGGCAATGTAATTTTACCGCGACCACCCTGTATTGTTTCATTTTCTCAAATTTTGAACAATTCATTCCAATACGAAATATACGCGTCTCACTACAGGCACCATAAATCAACACCTCCTTGCAGTGACGCCTGAACTGCCTTATGCGGATAGTTACCGTTCGCCCCTGTTACAGGACAGTGCCATGCTGCCAATTCTTTCGGCCCTCATCCCGACATTCGGCCTGATTGTGGCCGGGTTTGCCCTGCGACATTGGCGCTTTCTGCCCGATGCGTTTTGGCCAGGCGCTGAAAAACTAACCTATTTCATCACCTTCCCCGCCCTTCTGTTTGCCAATACGGCAAAGGCTGATCTGGGAAGTTTACCTGTAAGCGGTATCGCCATTGTTATTCTGGGAACAGCATTTGCGATGGCAGCCTTAACACTTTTGGCAAAGCCGGTTTTACGTGTCAGCGATGCGGCATTCTCGTCTCTTTTTCAGGGGGCCATCCGCCCCAATACCTATATCGGCCTTGCCGTTGCGGCCGCCCTTCTGGGTGAACGCGGATTAACGGTTACCGCCCTGTGTGTTGCCCTGATCGTGCCAACCGTTAACGTGCTATCGGTTTTAGCCTGCTCACATTGGGGCGATAACAATCGCAAATCCGGCCTGCTATCGATATTACGCGATGTCATTCGTAACCCGTTACTGGTGGCTTGCGTGCTGGGCCTTGTCGCAAATGCAACAGGTTTAGGTTTACCGCCCATTGCCGGGCCGTTTTTAGAGGTGCTGGGGCGCGCAGCCCTTCCCATCGGGTTGCTTGCCGTTGGTGCAGGTATAGACTTGCAAGCGGCACGTCGCGCCGGGGGGCCGGTTGCCGCTTCCACAATTGGCAAACTTGTCCTTAGCCCCGCTATCGCAATTGCCTTGTCTTTTGCATTTGATATGCCATCGGTCGACATGGCAGCACTGGCGTTTTATGCGGGCCTGCCCTGTTCGGCCAGTGCTTATGTTTTGGCCCGCCTGATGGGTGGAGACGCCAAAATGATGGCCAGTATCATTACCGTTCACACACTTGTCGCCATTGCAACGATGCCACTGTTGGCGATATTGCTACACGCGGCCTGAAACTGGAATAACTCCAATATTTTCGCGCAAAAAGCTGACCGGGCGGACAAGGTAAAATTTGATATTTTACCTTTCCGTAACAGGTGCAATTCGTTATGCTCCGCACGCAATTTTCCAATCAGTGTGCAGTCAAGGAACAAGTGCAACGCCATGAGTGTCATGGGACCAGAGGCGGATCACTATCCGCATCCACATCTTCTGGGGATCGAAGGTTTGACCCCCGGGGAAATCACCCTCATTCTTGATCGTGCCCAGCATTATGCGGAAAAAAACCGCACTGCCGACAAGACCAGCAATATCCTCGCTGGCAGCACGGTCGTTAACCTGTTTTACGAAAATTCCACCCGGACACTGACATCGTTCGAACTGGCCGCCAAACGGCTGGGCGCCGACGTTATCAACATGACGGTGGGCACCAGTTCGGTCAAAAAGGGCGAGACCCTGATCGATACGGCAATGACCCTGAATGCCATGAACCCCGATGCACTGGTGGTGCGCCATAATGACAGTGGTGCGGTTAAACTGCTCAGCGAGAAGGTGAATTGTGCTGTTCTTAATGCTGGCGATGGCCGGCACGAACATCCGACCCAGGCCCTGCTTGATGCCCTGACGATCCGCCGCCACAAGGGCCGCCTGCATCGTCTGACGGTTGCCATTTGCGGGGACATTGCGCATTCACGTGTTGCGCGGTCGAACATCCTGTTGCTCAACACCATGGGATCGCGCGTCCGTCTGATTGCGCCGCCAACATTGATCCCGTCTAAAATTGACCGCATGGGTGTTGAAATTTTCCACGATATGGAAGAAGGGCTCAAAGACTGCGACATTGTAATGATGTTGCGTTTGCAGCTTGAGCGCATGGAAGGCAGCTTTATCCCTTCTGTTCGCGAATATTTCCACTTTCACGGTCTGGACCGCGCCAAGCTGGCCAATGCCAAACCCGATGCCCTGATCATGCATCCCGGCCCCATGAACCGGGGGGTGGAAATTGACAGCGAAGTTGCCGATGACGTCGAACGTTCTGTCATCCGGGAACAGGTTGAGATGGGGGTTGCCGTGCGCATGGCCGCCCTGGAAATTCTGGTTCAAAACCAGCGAAATCTTGCAGGGGACCGTAAATGATGCCTGCCATTCGCGCCAAAGCCAGCGGTAAAACAGCCTTTGTCAATGTCCGCTTGCTCGATCCCGCAACCGGGTTAGACCAGACTGGCGGCCTGCTGATCCAGGACGGCGTTATTATTGATCTTGGTCCGTCGGTTAACCGTGACACCGTCCCTGCCGATTGCCGTATTATCGAGGGTGAAGGCCGTTGCCTTGCCCCCGGGCTGGTGGATATGCGGGTGCAGCTTCGCGAACCGGGGTTCGAGCACCAGGAAACCATCGAAACAGCAGGAAAATCGGCAGCAACAGGCGGCGTTACCACGATGGTGGCCCTCCCCAATACCGATCCGGTTATTGATGATGTCGCCGGCGTTGAATTTGTTGCCCGGCGTGCACGTAAAGTAGGGCTGGCAAAGGTCTTTGTTTACGGTGCAGTTTCCAAAGGCATTGAAGGCCGCGAAATCACCGAAATGGGACTTTTGCATCAGGCCGGCGCTGTGGCCTTTTGTGACGGGGTTAAAACAATTGCCAGCCCGCGCCTGCTGCGCCAGGCACTTTCATACGCCACTTTTTTTGACGGCATGATTGTGCAGCATCCCGAAGAACCGGAATTGTCGCGTGGCGACATGAATAGTGGAGAACTGGCAACCCGGCTTGGGCTTTCAGGCATTTCACCTCTTGCCGAAGTCATCCAGATCGAACGCGATATTCGCCTGGCCGAAATGACAGGCGGCCGGTTGCATTTTTCGCATATTTCCACCGCAGAATCAGTGTCGGTCATTCGCAAGGCCAAAAAACGCGGCCTGAAAATAACCTGCGATACCGCACCATTTTATTTTGCGCTAAATGAAAATGCTGTCAGCGATTATCGCACATTCGCCAAGCTGGCCCCACCGCTACGATCAGAAGATGACCGTCAGGCAATTGTAATGGGCCTTGTTGATGGCACGATTGATACCATCGCATCCGACCATAACCCGCAGGACCAGGACAGCAAACGCCTGCCTTTTGCCCAGGCTGCCGCCGGTGGCGTGGGCCTTGAAACGCTGTTACCGGTTACGCTGGAACTTTATCACAACGGCCATATGTCCCTGCTTGAAGCGATTGGTAAAATTACGATCGCGCCTGCAACGCTGATGAAACTGACCGGTCATGGCACGCTGAAACCCGGAAGTTCGGCCGACATTGTTGTGTTTGATCCAGACCGCCCGTCCAAGATTGACCCTTATAAATTCCAGTCAAAATCCAAAAACTCCCCGTTTGACGGACGCCTGATTCAAGGGATGGTTCTGCGCACCCTGATTGACGGACGGGAAGTCTTTACGCACACCAGCTGCATTGAAGGTTCATAACCATGGAACTAGACCCCGCCTACAAGGCCCTGTTGATGTCGCTGCAAATTGCCACTGTATGTGGTTATCTGTTGGGGTCGATCCCGTTCGGGCTTGTTTTGACCCGGATGGCAGGACTTGGCGACATTCGTAAAATGGGCTCGGGCAATATTGGTGCTACCAACGTTTTGCGCACCGGCAACAAAACCCTGGCGCTGCTTACGCTGATTGGCGATTGCGGCAAAGGTGCTGCTGCCGCCCTGTTGTTCACTTATTATGTAGGACCCGAACAGGGCATTTTTGCCGGTGCAGCCGCTGTTGTCGGGCATATGTTCCCGCTATGGCTTCGTTTTAAAGGCGGTAAAGGCGTTGCAACAACCCTTGGCACATTGGCCGCCGTTAATTGGGTTATGGGCCTTGTTGCGGCTTTAACGTGGCTGGTAATGGCCGTTATTTTTCGCTACTCGTCGCTTTCGGCCCTGGTGGCGCTGGCGGTGGCACCACTGGCAGCATTTTACATAGCCCATGATGTTGGCGCCGGCTGGCTTGCCCTGTTTCTGGCATTCATTGTCTGGTGCGCCCACCATGCCAATATCCGCCGTTTGATCAATGGCACCGAGCCCAAAATTGGTGACAAGAAAAAAAACGCCGCACAAGAAAGCCCCGAAAGCAACGCGACAAGCAACTAACTTGCTGAACCCGCGTCAGAAATGCTTGACGACATAACGTCGGGATGATCACAATCCCGGCGTTATGAATTTGCACACATCACAACCATCACGGCTTCCCCAATCTGAACGGCTGGCACGGGTGCGCCTTGCGCGTAGCAGCCAGATCGGACCGGTGACTTTTCGCCGGTTGCTGGAACAATTCGGATCGGCGCGAACCGCGATTGATGCCCTGCCAGACATTGCCCGGAAAAGCGGTGCTAAACGCCCGATTGTGATCGCCACCCGCCAGGATACGATTGCCGAAATTGAATCCGCTTTGGCCCTATCGGCCAAACCGGTTATCTGGGGTGACCCGGAATACCCGACCGCCCTTGCCGCCATTGAAGACGCCCCACCCTATTTTTATGTTTTAGGTGATGTCAGCCTACTCTCTCGCCCGAACATTGGCATTGTGGGTGCCCGCAATGCCTCCCTCGGTGGCTGCCAGTTTGCACGTGGATTGGCGCGCGAACTGACACAAGCCGGGTATAATGTTGTATCAGGGTTAGCGCGCGGTATTGACGGGGCAGCCCATCAGGGTGCGCTTGATGCATCCTTGGCACCTGTTGGCACCAATGGCGCAACAATTGCCGTTGTTGCGGGCGGCGTGGACGTTATTTACCCGCGCGAACATGCAGATTTACATCAACGTATCACGCAAAGCGGTTGCGTTATTTCCGAAATGCCGCCGGGGTTAAAACCACAGGCCCGTCACTTTCCTCGCCGCAACCGGATTATTTCAGGTCTGGCACAAGGTATTATCGTAATTGAAGCAGGACGTAATTCGGGGTCACTGATTACAGCGCGCATGGCGGCCGAACAGGGACGCGATGTTTTTGCGGTGCCCGGTTCCCCGACCGACCCTCGCGCGGCAGGACCCAACAGCCTGATCCGCGACGGTGCCATTTTATGCGACTCCATCGACGCAATTTTAAATGTGATCGGGCATGCCAACACCATTTCGCAATTTGATGCTCCATCCCAGACATTTAATGATGAAACCCGCCCGCCACCGGCAAACAATACGGCCTATAACCTGGATGTTATCCTTGAAGGCCTGATGCGTGACCGGACTTTTGAAAACACGAACAACACCGACGATCACGTTCAAACAACGATCAACCCGGCACAAACTGGCGGCTCTGGTCCTGCGTCATATTCTGTCGCTACGGGCACGGATGGCAACGATCCAGGGCAAACCTTGTACGATCTGTTATCGTCTGCCCCCATCGCAATCGACAGCCTTATCCGGGCCTCAAATTTACCTGCAAGCACGATTTCAACACTGCTGATCGAACTCGAACTTTCAGGAAGGGTTGAACGTCACCCCGGAAATAGGGTATCGCGTATCGCTAATTGAGTCTTGTCGTCGTTGAAATTGCCACAATATGTAGTTTCAAGGGCGTTTTGAGACGCAATCCGAACGCATTTCCCGTCATGATGAGATGGGCACTTGCGAAATATATGCATTGCGGCATACCTTTTCCGCCATCAGGCGCAAAAACCGGACACGTAAAAAGTAATGAATCTTGTCATCGTCGAATCGCCAGCCAAAGCCAAGACGATAAACAAATATCTCGGTGATGATTTTAAGGTATTGGCCTCGTTTGGTCACATCCGCGATTTGCCGTCGAAAGATGGCTCGGTGGATACCGATAACAACTTTGCCATGATCTGGGAAACCGATGGCCGGTCTGAAAAACAGATCCGCGAAATTGCTGCTGCCGCACGCGATGCTGACACCATATATCTCGCAACTGACCCGGATCGCGAAGGGGAAGCCATTTCGTGGCACATCCTTGAAGTGCTGGAACAAAAAAAACTGCTGCGGGGCCGAGAGGTTCACCGCGTGGTTTTTCACGAAATCACCAAAAAAGCCGTTACCGACGCCATTGCCAACCCGCGTACCCTAAATCAGGAACTGGTTGACGCCTATCTGGCACGCCGGGCACTGGATTATCTGGTGGGCTTTAACCTGTCGCCGGTTTTATGGCGCAAATTGCCCGGTTCGCGCTCTGCCGGTCGTGTGCAATCGGTTGCCTTGCGCCTGATTTGCGAACGCGAAATTGAAATTGAGGCCTTCCGCCCCGACGAATATTGGTCGCTGGAAGCCAATTTTGGCATTCCCGAAGGCAAATTCAGCGCCCGACTAACCCATCTGGATGGCAAAAAGCTGGACAAGCTGGCCATTGGCAATGAAGGCGATGCGAAGCTGGCCAAGGAAAAGGTCGAAGCCCGCAGCTATACTGTCTCGAAGGTCGAGCGCAAGGACGTCAAACGGCGCCCGCAGCCCCCTTTCACCACGTCCACCCTGCAACAGGAAGCATCGCGCAAGCTGGGCTTTGGCACCAAACGGACGATGCAACTGGCACAGCGCCTGTATGAAGGCGTGGATATTGGCGGCGAAACCGTTGGTTTGATCACCTATATGCGTACCGACGCCGTGATCCTGTCGTCCGAAGCCCTGGCAGGGGCACGACGCCTGATCGACAAGGATTATGGAAAAGATTACCTGCCGGAAAAACCGCGCAGCTTTGCCAACAAGGCCAAAAACGCGCAGGAAGCCCACGAAGCCATCCGCCCGACCGATGTTTTCCGCCGCCCCGATCAGGTTTCGCGCCATCTTGATAAAGACCAGTTGGCCCTTTACACCCTGATCTGGAAGCGCACCGTCGCCTGCCAGATGGAAGACGCCCGCTTTGACCAGGTGGCTGTTGATCTGGCGTCCAACGATAACCATGTTGTGCTGCGTGCCAACGGGTCGGTTGTCAAGTTTGACGGCTTTTTAAGGTTGTATCAGGAAGGCAAGGATGATTCCGACGATGACGACAATGATCGTCGCCTGCCCCCGCTAAAAGAAGGCCAGAAACCCGGCCTTGAAAAAGTGTCGATTGACCAGCATTTCACCCAGCCGCCGCCCCGCTATACCGAGGCAAGCCTGGTAAAACGCATGGAAGAACTGGGTATTGGCCGACCGTCAACCTATGCCTCGATCATTTCGGTGTTGCAGGACCGCAATTACGTTACTCTGGAAAAACGGCGCTTCATTGCCCAGGATCGCGGACGGCTGGTTACGGCGTTTCTGTCGAAATTCTTTGAACGATACGTACAGTACAATTTTACCGCCGATCTTGAAAACCAGTTGGACGATGTGGCAAACGGTGATCGCGCCTGGCGCGAGGTACTGACCGAATTCTGGACGTCGTTCAAGGGCAATGTCGACGAGGCCAAGGAACTCAAGATCACAGATGTTCTTGATGCCTTGCAGATCATGCTGGAGCAATATCTGTTTGCCGAACGTGAAGACGGATCGGATCCGCATAAATGCCCGAAATGTGACGATGGCACCCTCAGCCTGAAGCTGGGCAAGTTCGGTGCCTTTCTGGGGTGCTCGAACTATCCGGAATGCAATTACACGCGTCCGCTGGTCGCCAATGACAATGCAGGTGATTCCGAACTTGATGGTGGCCCCAAGGTTTTGGGCGTTGATAGTGCAACCGGCAAGGAAATTACCCTGCGCAAAGGGCCATACGGCGTTTATGTGCAGTTGGGCGAGGAAGAAACCGTTGAAGGTAAAAACGGCAAGCCCAAAAAGGTAAAACCCAAGCGCACATCCCTGCCCAAGGGGCTGGAGCCCGCCGTTGTCGATTTAACCAAGGCCGAGGAACTGTTAACATTGCCACGCGATGTTGGCGTATACCCGGAAACCGGCGAAGATATTAAAGCCAATATCGGGCGATTTGGCCCCTATGTTCAGGCAGGCAGCACATTTGCGTCCCTTAAGCCTGATGACGATGTGCTGACCATTGGTGAGAACCGCGCCATTACCCTGATTGCCGACAAGCGCGAAAAAGCCGGCAAGGAAATTGGCAAACACCCCGATGATAACGAACCAATCCTGCTGGCCGATGGTCGCTGGGGACCGTTTGTAAAACACAAAAAAACCAATGCCAATTTACCACGTGACACCAATAAGGAAGATGTCACACTGGAAATGGCAATTGCAGCGTTAAAAGAGAAAGAAGCCAAGTCGGGTAAAACGACGTCGGCGGGTGCAAAGAAAACAGCCGCGAAAAAAGAACCGGCTAAAAAAGCTGCACCGAAAAAAACCGCTGCAAAGAAACCTGCAGCCAAAAAAACGACCGCAAAAAAGACACCAACGAAAAAAGCAGCGGCCAAGTAATCATACTGCGCTGCTTTTACCGGACCAGAAGGTGACCATCATTTTCTGGTCCGAAGATATAAAATTTGAAAGGACGCCACAAACTTGGCGAACACACCCGAAGATAAAACACCCTTCCCGACCAAAGAGCAGATTCTTGAATTTGTCGAGATGAGCCCGACGCCGGTTGGCAAGGGCGAAATTGCCCGCGCTTTTAACATCCGTGGCGCGGCCAAAATCGAACTGAAAAAACTGCTTAAGGATCTTAAATTCGGCGGTGACGTGGTTGCAGGACGCAAACGGTTTAACAAACCCGGTCGCCTGCCCCCTGTCGAGGTTTTGGAAATTACCGGCATTGATGAAAATGGCGAGGTTCTGGCCCGCCCCAATGTCTGGAAAGAGCCATTTGACCCACCGGTGATTTATGTAAAATCTACGCGACATGGTGGCCCAAGTGCGCCGGGCATTGGCGACAAAATTTTGGCCAAGCTGCGCTATACCGGCAAAAATACCTATGACGCCAGCATCATGCGCCTTTTGGGCAGCGGACCGCAGCGGGTTTTAGGGCTTTTCCGCCCGAACGAACGCGAAGGCCGTGTTGTGCCGACCGATCGCAAGGACAGCGGCGAAATTGCCGTTCCGTTAGATGATCGCCCGGGGCTTGAACCTGGCGCATTGGTGCTGACCGAACTTTTACCTGGCAAACATTTTGGCCTGCGCAAAGGCCGAATTGTCGATGTTTTGGGCAATATAAACGAACCCAAATCGATCAGCCTTGTTGCCATTCACGCCCGCGGGATCCCGTTTGAATTCCCGCCCGAAGTTGAACTTCAGGCGCGGGAATCAAAGGCAACCCCGATGGGCAACCGTACCGACCTTCGGCAAATTCCGTTGGTGACGATTGACGGTGAAGACGCGCGCGATTTTGACGATGCCGTCTGGGCCGAAGCCGACACCGACCCGGAAAATCCCGGTGGCTGGCATGTCATGGTGGCGATTGCCGATGTGTCATGGTATGTGCGCCCCGACGATGCGCTGGACCGTGAAGCCATAAAACGCGGCAACAGCTGCTATTTCCCGGACCGCGTGGTGCCGATGCTGCCGTTCGAGTTGTCGAACGGCTGGTGTTCGCTTGTGCCGCACGAAGACCGCGGTTGCATGGCCGTTGAAATGTGGCTGAATGCCAAGGGTCAGAAACTGCGGCACAAATTTTGCCGGGGCATGATGAATTCTGCCGCCCGCCTGACCTATAACCAGGTTCAGCGAGCCATGGATGGCGACCCGGACGATACAACAGCACCATTGGTCGATCGCGTTATCAAACCATTATACGGTGCCTATCATGCGTTTTTAACCGCACGCGAAAAACGGGGTGTGCTGGAACTTGATGTTCCTGAACGCAAGATTGAACTAAACGAAAAAGGCGAGATTATTGCCGTGGCGCCACGCGCCCGTGTCGATAGTCACAAGCTGATCGAAGAGTTCATGATTGCCGCCAACGTTTGTGCCGCTGAAGAACTGGAACGGTTAAAACAGCCTTGCATGTATCGTATCCACGATGCGCCCAGCGAAGAAAAACTTGAAGCCCTGCGCGAGTTTTTAGAAGGTGCCGGATATAAACTGCAACCCGGACCGGTTTTAAAGCCGCGTGATTTTAACCATATTTTGGAACGCGCCAAAGGCACCCCTGAAGCCGAACTGATCAATACGGTGGTGTTACGCAGCCAGTCACAGGCGATGTACAGCCCGGTTAATATTGGCCATTTCGGCCTGGCATTGAACCGCTATGCTCATTTCACATCGCCTATCCGCCGGTATGCCGACCTTTTGGTGCATCGCGCGCTGATTGCCGGTTTGCATTTGGGTGAAGGCGCGTTACGCCCCGAAGACGGCGAACGGTTTGAACAGCTTGGCGAGGATATTTCCGGCACCGAACGCCGGGCGGCGATGGCCGAGCGCGATTCGGTTGACCGTTACGTCGCAGCTTATATGGCAGATCGTGTTGGTGCAGAATTGCCCGGTAAAATATCGGGTGTCACACATTTCGGTCTATTTGTATCGTTGCATGAAACCGGTGCGGATGGCCTTGTACCGATCAGCACCCTGCCCGATGACTATTATGTCCATGATCCGATCAATCATTGTCTGGTTGGGGAAAAACGGGGCAAGACATTCCGCCTTGGCGATGATGTTGTGGTGCGCGTAGCCGACGCCGATGCGGCCACCGGCTCGCTGTCATTGCGCCTGGCTGAGCATGCCGACATCACCAGCCGCGACCTTATTGAACGCCCGCGCTTCAACAAGGGGGGCAAAGGTGCGCCCCGTGGCAAACGCAGCCCTGGCGAACGTAATAACCGCCACGGTGCCAAACCGGGTTTCCGTGCGGCGACCAAAAACACTGCCGGAAAAACCGACGCCAAAGGACCAAGCGCAGGCAAAAAGACAACGCCGAAAAAGCAGCGTAAAATACGTTTCGGCAATCGTAATGCGACACCGCCCAAGTCATCCTGATTTAGCGCACTTACTTTATCCAAAACAAAACCCGCATCAAAAACGATGCGGGTTTTGTAGTATAAACACATATTTATACAGATCATTACAGGATCACACCCAGGCGCAGTGATCCTGGATATTCCCTTAACCAAGCGTTTCAATAAATTTAACCAAATGCCCGGCGGTTTCCTTGCCCCGGTTGGTAATAACCGTCACATTTGCAGGCAAGCCCTCCAGATCAGGGTGCCCGGCATCAAAGCTGGTCAATAAGCCCAAAGGCTTGCCCTGCATGGTTTTCATCGCAGCCAATGCGCGGATCAGTTCTGTTCCGCTTAAACCATCCAGTACGGCAGCTGAAATAATTGCATCGGGCCGGGATTGAACAACCGTTTGAAAGGCCTCCACTGCGGATCGGGCAGCAATGGTACGAAAACCACGTTCGCGCAATTCCCGTTGCAGGAAATGGGCCTGCACCGCCGTGGCCGTCACAATCAAAACTTCCTGCTGGTGTGATGCCGCGCCAGTAGTGTCACCTTTGCCATCCTGGGCAGTGTTACCCGCACTGCGTGACGGTAAGGACCGCAGAATTCGAATTTCTTCCTCGGCGGCCGGGTTGGTTCCGCTTTCAACGATTTCGCGAATCCAGGTCGTAAAATCAACCAAAGATGCCGCCTGCAAATCATCAATCTCGGTCATATCGGCGATATAGTCTTCAAGACGATGCGCAATTGCCCCCACCAGCGGGAACCCGAAAGACCCGGCAAGCCCCTTCACGGTGTGGGCCTCACGTCGCAATTCAGCAATGCCCGCCGGGGCATCATCCATACGACCTGCAACACGATCAATCGTTGTTTCGATACGGTCCACACGATCAATGGTGTCTTCGATGAAATCCTGCTTTAGCCGCGCAATGATATCGTCGGCATTGTCCATGGAAGGGCTCCTGAAACTGTCTCTGGCACCGTCAGCACGAATGAAAAACGCTTGCTGTTCTTAGTTAACCACCTGATGATGGCTATTATAGAAGCATACATATACGCGCAAACATCCGGGTGCATTAAGTTTGCGGGACGAATTTTTAAAAAATTTATCATTCTCGCAAAAATGCCCCCCTTCAGGATAGGATCGCCACACCATGGCAACCGGCAGCGAGCAAAACAACGATTACGCCCCGCCAATAGAACCCGGGGCCGCCCGGTTTTTTACCGGGTTACGGCGTGGATTTCGCCGCAAATGCCCTAATTGCGGTCATGGTCTGGCTTTTAGCGGTTATTTGACCGTTCGTGAAACCTGCGCCTGTTGTGACCACAAGCTGGGCGAATACCGTTGCGATGATGCCCCGCCCTATTTCACGATTCTAATTGTGGGTCATCTGGTTGTGCCCGGCGCACTGGCTGTCGAACAATCAGGTACACCGTCCATGGCCCTTCAACTGGGCATCTGGATTCCGGTAACCCTTATTCTGGCGCTGGGGTTGCTGCCATTCATCAAAGGCGGTGTTCTGGGCGTGCAATGGGCCATGAACATTCGGGGTTAATCAAAATATCCGCCGGAATAACCGGAAAACGATACAAAAATCCCGAAATATCCGTGCGGTGCGGTGCCATTTTGCCATATGATTACAAAGCTTATCGGTTAACCATGCGCTTTGGCACCAATTAAATTGCACTGCACGGCATACAGGACAGTTACCAACAATGAATGAAGGGCTCCGCCACCGGTTTGCGTTTTACCGCACCGGATTCGCTAAATCCGTCATCGCCCCCATGGGCCTTGCCCTGCTTGTTGCGACGTCATGTACGCCACGTCAACCAGTTACACTGACCGATGAAACCGACACCCAAACCCTTGCCGTGGTATCACAGGCAATCGGGTTGCTTGAAAATCGTTATATTGATCCGCTATTGCCCGAACAACTGACGATCAAAGCCATTGAAGGTTTGCAAGCGCTGGATCACAATATCGCCGTCTCACTGACACCTGATACAATTATGGCGCGTTATGGTAGCGATGTTATCCTGAAGATCCCCTTGCCAGATGATGACAATGAAGCCGACCCTTCCGCCGGGCATATTCATGACGACATTTGGGCCGAGCTGGTGATGGACAGTGTACGGGCCTATCGTATGTATTCACCTGCCCTTCGACAAAGCAGTGCCGCCGATTTACAAGCACATTTAATATCGGGCGCGATTGACGGGCTTGACCCGTACAGCCGCTATGAAAACCCTAACCGTGCCGAAATTTCACGTGACCGCCGTGAGGGTTATATTGGCATCGGCGTCGATATTATCGCCGGCACCGGTTATCCGGTTGTCAAAAAAATCACGGAAAATGCCCCGGCCGTCAAATACGGCATTCATCCTGGCGACCAAATCATCAGTGTTGATGGCACCGACCTTTATAACCGCACCCGTCTTGATATTATTGAACGTCTGAAAGGTGCACCCGACACAGTGGCAAGGCTGGAAATCAACCCGACCGGGTCAAGCCAGGTCAGAAGGCTTGATGTTCCACGCAAACGCATCATCGCCCGCACCGTATTCCCTGAAATCCGAAACAGCGTGCTGATTGTTGAAGTTAGCAGCTTTAACAATGATACCGCCGCCGAAATTGCCCAGGCCATTCACGATGCCAAAATCTGGTCGGTTTCCCCGTTGCAAGGCGTTGTCATGGATTTACGCGGCAATCGGGGCGGGTTACTTAATCAGGGGGTATCTGTCGCTGATGCATTTCTGACAAGCGGGCCAATCGGGACAACACTGACCCGTGTTCCCGCCGCCCGGCATGTCTTTACATCCGATGATCGCGACTTTACCGACGGACTGCCACTGGTCGTGCTTATAAACGGGCGTACAGCCTCATCGGCCGAACTTGTTGCGGCATCCCTGCAGGATCGCGGGCGCGGCGTTCTGGTCGGAAGTACCAGCTTTGGCAAGGGGTCGGTGCAGGCCATTAACGACCTGGTCAATAATGGTACGATCACGTTTACATGGTCGCGTCTGGTGGCCCCCTCCGGTTACACATTTGACCGGCTGGGTTTACACCCCGCCATATGCACATCACAAATCAACGATCTGTCGCCGCAGCAACTGGTCGCCAAAGCCGTTACCTCAAAACAGCACCTTGCCGACACAATGCAGGCGTGGCGTCAGGTTGATTTTCGAAATGAATCGACGCGTCGGGAATTACGAAACACCTGCCCGCCCAGCTATGGGACTGACAAATTCGACATCGACGTTGCCCTTGAAATCATCAAAAATCCTGCTGCTTACAGCTATTTTCGCCAGCAAAGCACCCTTGAGGTCGCAGATACGTACACAAACCAATAAAAAAGCAGAAAAATGAACCAATACAGGTTGACAGACGGGCCACAATCTATATGTTCCGCCGCCTAGGACACACCTGAATACAGGATGCAGAGACATGGCGAAGCCCGCTTCGATTCTCGTTAAGTTGGTAAGCACCGCAGATACCGGTTACTTCTACGTTGTGAAGAAGAACCCGCGGAATACCACCGAGAAATTCTCATTTCGCAAATATGACCCGGTCGTGCGCAAGCATGTCGAGTTCAAAGAAGCGAAAATGAAGTAATCAGCCTGTCCCTAACGGGGCAACTGGATTACCGAGATTTAAAAAGACGTGATTCATTTATGGATCGCGTCTTTTTTTATGCCATCAAGAACCGATAGAACCAAAAACAGGGGCGCGCTGATAGTGCGAACGCCGCCCCTGCTGAAAGCCACTCTAAATTTTACCTATCACAACAAACGTCCCAAGCCGGGCTTACTCTGCATCCATATGCGCAGGAAATGCCTTAAATCCGGCAATGGCAACCATCAACCACCCGGCCATGAAACTGATACCGCCCAGCGGTGCAACCATGCCAAAGGCTTTTAGCCCGCTAAAGGCGATAGCATACAACGACCCGCAAAACAGAATTGTGCCTAAAATAAAGGCCATATTGGCAAAAGCCAGCAACCGCATATTGGGCCGAAAGACAGCAAGAGCGGCAACAGCCACAATAACTACCGCATGTATCAACTGGTAATGGGCACCTTTTTCCACCAGTTCCCGGGCATAGGCCATTTCCTGCCCGGCCATACCATGCGTCGCAAAAGCGCCCAGCGCCACAGCACTCATCCCGCTAATCCCGGCCAGTCCGATCGACATCCGCATTTCAAGATTGTCCTTCTGTAACTTTGCCCCGCATCCTAAATCCGTTTGCCGCAAAGATGAACCATTTGCTGGTTCTTCCCCTGTTATGTGCACCACATCGCGCGTCAGCGCCGAAATACCGATAAACCAGTCTCCCAACACACAGGTACAAACAAAAAAATGGCCGCACCATAAGGCGCGGCCAGTATATTTTCTCTTGGGGGAGATGTGCCACGATCTATTGACCGGACATCAGCACCTTAAAATACAGGCTCACTCCAGGCTGTGATAACCGTCACAAGCAACACAGTTTTTTACTGCGAACCAAAATATGCGGTTTCAGGCGCACCCCTCGAAAAACAACAAACTTCAAAGCATATGCAACCTTGATCGATCTGCCGCGTGTCTTTACGAACCGGCAGCATTTCCCAATAATGCTTCTAACCGCCGTATATCGGGGATCACCAGACTTTCACCCTTTTTAAGAACCACGCCCTGACGGGCAAGACTGCCAAACACCCGCGCCACCGTTTCACGCGACGTGCTAACCTTTCCCGCCAAATCAGAATGCACTGGCACAGGCGCAATCAAGGCCTGCCCGTCGTCATCGGCGACGGCCTGCGCCAAGCGGAAAATCTCGGCAATCACGCGTTCATTTGCTCCCAGCGTACTAACATCAACAATCCGCCGCGTAGACGCCCGCACAATCCGGGCGAGTTCACGAATAACCCGCCAGGCGACTGTCGGGTGGTTCTTGATCACGGTTTCAAAACCCGATGGGCTTAATATGGCAACTTCGGTCACACCCACTGCCAGCACACAGGCAGAACGTGGTTCTCCGTCAATTGCGGCCAAATGCCCCACACAGCCGCCAACGCCAATTTCCTCAAGTGTCACCTCGCGACCGGAAAGGGAATAATTAACCACCCGAACCCCGCCAGACAAAATCAGGAAGACATCACTGCTGTCACCTTCGGACTCGATAATTTCCGCCCCAGGCTGAAACACATGCCGACGAACATGTTTTTCAACATCTGCTAAAGCCGTATCATCCAGATCGGACAATATGCCAACTACACCCAGCTTAACCATCGTCCCCCGGCCTTATGTGACCTGCAATTCGATTGCCAGTGACGTCACCCGCGTCACTGCGAATTACCATTATGTTTATAGATTTTGAGAAAGATCATATGCAAACCACCCCCTGCCCGCAATAATATCTGTCTACGATGCAGGGATGCAGCATGGCTGAATATATGCTAAACTGTGCAAGTAACGAACCCACTGCCGATCACTTGCCGTTAAGGCCTGTTCCCTTGGTCGCGACAGTGCAACACAGCAAAAATTTGGCATCGCCTTGGCATTTTTTAAAACTGGCATGTCTGGTTTGCGACCCCGCCTGAATTTACCTGAAACAACAGTGTAAGGAGGCCCCAATGAGACCAGAACTGGAAATTTTTCGCCGCAGCCCAACCGGCCCGCGCCTGTGTTCTCATCCGATTGTGCTTGTCCACGGGGCCTTTACAGGTGCCTGGTGCTGGAATGAACATTTTCTAACCTATTTTGCCGATATGGGGTTTGAAACCATTTCGTTCTCCTTGCGCGGACACGGCGGCTCTGGCGGGCGTGATATCCGCAGCCTGGCATCGATTGATGATTATGTCGAAGATTTGGAAACCGTCGTCGATACACTGGGCCAGCAACCCATCCTGATCGGGCATTCGATGGGCGGATATGTGGTCCAGAAATATCTCGAACATCACCCGGCACGCGCTGCCATCCTTATGGCATCCGTCCCACCGGAAGGATTATTAGCCAGCAACGCCATGATGGCTTTCTCCCAGCCTGACCTGTTTTTACAAATGTTCTGGCTACAGGCCATCGGCCCGCACACCCTGCTGCGCGACAGGCTGGGCCGCGCCATGCTGTCAGCAGATATGGCGTCAGACGAAGGCATGATTTATTTTGGTCGCCTTGAAACCGAAAGTCACCGTGCCCTGATGGACATGGCGGGGGCCAATCCGGTGTTTTTGTCGCCAGCCACCATTCCCCCCATGCTGGTGATTGGCGCACGCAATGACGAAATCGTTCCCAGTGAAATTGTCCATCGCACAGCAGAACGTTATGGCGCTGAATGTATCCTGATTGATCATATCGCCCACGCCATGATGCTTGATACCCATTGGCAAAAAGTGGCCGACGCTGTTTTGGGCTGGATGAAAGAAAATCTGGCTGACAAAGCCGAAAACCCGGGAAAACAGAGCGCGGCCTGATATCCCGTTTTCAACTGTTCCCAACCGGATTCCAGAATTTGTTCAACACACAAAACGGGGCGAAAAGCACAAGGCTTTTGTCCCGTTTTGGCTGTTTAACGGATGCATTAATACGCTTTTTGCGCGATTGTTTACTTCCCAAGAACAGACTTTTCTGAAACCATCACTCGCCTGTAATATTCGCCACCCCATCGTAAAGACAGGAAGCCATGACAGGAAACCCAGCCCCGGCAGCTTCGTCTGCATCCATGCCAACTGTTCATAAATCCCCCTACGCGGCCCATCGCTATTGCGGGCCGACGCGACAGGCACCCGTAATCGCGCCGCTGCTGGCGGCGGCCGCCCTGTTTGTAACATTTACATCCCCCAGCCTGGCCCAGGCACAGCAGGCAACCGATGCCATCGCCCCTGAAAGCGGGGCGGCACCAAATGAAATGCGTCAGGCAGTTAAATCGCAAAACTGGATGATAAGTGCCGCCAACCCGCTGGCCGTGCAGGCCGGTGCCGATGTGCTGCGCCGGGGCGGTAACGCCATTGATGCCATGGTCGCAGTGCAAGCAATGCTGGGGCTGGTTGAACCCCAGTCATCGGGCCTGGGCGGTGGATCATTCATGGTGTATTACGACGCCGCGAAACAAAAACTCACCACCATGGATGCCCGCGAAACCGCGCCAATGGCCGCCGATGAAAACCTGTTTATGGGCAGCAATGGCGAACCGATGAAATTTTATGACGCCGTCGTTGGCGGACGGTCTGTTGGCACACCAGGCACGCCTATGCTTATGGAAAAGGCCCATCAAAAATGGGGGCAAATGGCATGGTCGAACCTGTTTGAAATGGCGATTGACCGGGCTGACAAGGGTTTTCTGATCAGCCCGCGACTGGCTGAACTGATCGTGGAAGACGGCGGAAAGCTTAAAAAAGACCCCGAAGCTGCGGCTTATTTCCTTGATGCCGAAGGAACGCCGCTTCCTGCCGGAAAGTTGCTTAAAAACCCCGCCTATGCCAATACCTTGCGCACGCTGGCGCAGGGTGGTGCGGATGCGTTTTATAATGGCCCAATTGCCGATGCCATTGTTAAAAAAGTGCAAGGTGCGAGCTGGAATCCCGGCTTGCTGTCGCAAAGTGACCTATCGGCTTATGATGTCAAGGAACGCGATCCCGTTTGCGCGTTATATCGAGGCTATGATGTTTGCGGCATGGGCCCGCCATCGTCCGGTGCGCTGACGGTTGGGCAAATACTCGGTATGATCGAACCTTATGACATTGCCAAATTTGGCCCCGATTCCGCCAAAAGCTGGCGGCTTATTGGTGATGCCTCGCGCCTTGCCTTTGCTGATCGTGGTCGTTATATGGCCGATAGCGATTTTGTACCTATGAACCTTAAGGGCCTTGTTGATCCGGGTTATCTGGCCCAGCGTTCCCGCCTGCTTTCTGGCGGCCTGGCCCTTCCTGCCGATAAAATTCAGCCGGGCAACCCGCCACAAATTCACGCTGCCAACTGGGGCGACGACAACGCCATTGAATTTCCCTGCACAAGTCATTTTTCAATTGTCGATTCCTGGGGCAATGTGGTGTCGATGACCACAACCATCGAAAATGGCTTTGGCTCCCGCCTGATGACAAACGGGTTCTTGCTCAATAACGAAATGACCGATTTTTCGTTTAAACCAACCGATGCCAAGGGCATGCCGGTTGCCAACCGGGTGGAACCGGGCAAACGCCCGCGTTCGTCAATGGCCCCTACCATTGTCATGCAGGGCAACCAGCCGGTTATTGCCACCGGATCACCGGGCGGCAGCCGCATTATCGGCTATGTGGCGCAATCGATTATCGCCATGATCGACTGGGACATGGACCCGCAACAGGCTGCCGCGATGCCCCATTTGGTCAACCGGTTTGGCACATTTGATGTCGAGGCTGGCACATGGGCCGAAGCACTGGCACCCAAATTAAAAGCCGCCGGGTTCGACACCAAAATAACCGACCTTAATTCCGGCCTGCATATTATCAAAATCGGCCCGGATGGCCTTACGGGCGGAGCAGACCCACGCCGCGAAGGCATTGTGCTTGGCCAATAAAAGCTAACATGCACAACACGAATGAAAAACGGGCCCTTGTGGCCCGTTTTTCACGACAAAATTCGTCCTAAAAAGTGCTCATTACAGCCAGCTTTGCAGCAAATCATATAAATCGTGATGATCATTGGCGATATAATGCGCGCCATTTTCAAGCAACAAGTTGCCCGGTGTTTCACCTATCAACCCGATCGTGATAGCCCCGCTGGCGACACCGGCGCGAACGCCGCTAATGCTATCGTCAATGACGACGCAATCGTGAATATCCACCCCCACACGGCTGGCAGCCAAATGATAAACGTCGGGAGCCGGTTTGGCATTTGGCACATCCCGAGCCGAACAGATGCGCCCGGTAAAACGACGTAACAACCCAACCTTACCCAGCGACACATCCATTTTGTTGTGCGGGCCATTACTGCCGATCGCAAAGGGAACATTTGCCACATCAAGCATATCAAGGATGTCATCTACGCGTTCAAACGGTTCCATGTCATTGCGCAAGGATTCGAACGTGCGCGCGTAACATTCATCGGTCCAGTTATCTGGCAGAGTCACGCCATACATTTCGTGCATTTTCGGGCCAATCATGGACAGTGTACCGCCCATAAAAAGCTGATGCGCCATATCCTCGGTCACCGGGCAGCCATATTCGTTCAACAGCTTGACCAGAACAACATTGCCCAAATTTTCGGTATCCACCAGCACCCCGTCGCAATCAAACAGCACGGCACCAACTTTGGGCTTCACAACAACCTGATCCATTATGCCGACACCAAATCATTCCAGCGGGTTTCATCATAACCCACCGTGCGCACCGCGCCAAAATCCACCACCGGGCGCTTGATCACTGTCGGATTGTCCGCCAGCACCTTTGCTGCGGCCAAATCATCCTTTTCAAGTACGGCCTTATCCGCATCTGAAAGGTTGCGATAGCTCGGCCCGCGTTTGTTAACCAGCACCTTGCCACCAACCTCGCCCAGCCACATCACCACCAGCGACGGGTCCAGTCCATCGACACGGAAATCATGAAACCTCGTCTCGACGCCCTGCCCTGCAAACCATTTCAAAGATTTGCGCACCGTGTCGCAATTTTTAATGCCATAAACCGTAATCATAAAAATAATCCTGTCTGCCAGATGCGTGCAAAGCTGCCATGTCATCCTGCCTGAATGCAGACATTTGCACCATAATCCAAGACACTATATAAAGACCGCGCCGACACTACGGCAACCCCAAGGATTAAAACCATTTCAGGAACAGGATGGCATGACTGTCAACCGGCGTATTTCTATTGCCCCGATGATGGACTGGACAGACCGGCATGATCGCTTTTTTCTTCGGCTGATCAGCCGACATGCCCTGCTTTATACCGAAATGGTCACAACCGGTGCCCTCATTTATGGCGATGCCCACAGGCATTTGCGTTATAACACTGCCGAACATCCGGTTGCGCTTCAGCTTGGTGGCAGCAACCCCGATGACCTGGCGCGCGCCTGTAACATTGCCAATTCCTATAACTATGATGAAATTAACCTTAATTGCGGCTGCCCGTCTGATCGGGTGCAAAACGGGGCCTTTGGCGCGTGTTTAATGGCACAGCCCGATACCGTGGCTGATTGTATTCGGGCAATGGTGGCGGCATCGGCAGCACCGGTCACGGTTAAAAACCGCATTGGTATTGATGACCAGGAAGACTACCCGTCGTTAAAACGCTTTGTTGAAACCGTTGCCAATGCGGGCTGCAAAACCTTTATCGTGCATGCACGCAAAGCCTGGTTAAATGGGTTAAGCCCCAAGGAAAACCGCGAGGTTCCACCCCTTAAATATGACCTGGTCTATCAATTAAAGCAGGAACTGCCCGAGCTTGAGATCATCATTAATGGTGGTATCAAAACGCTGGATGAAACCGAAGCACATCTGGCCCATGTTGATGGTGTCATGATTGGCCGGGAAGCCTATCAGAACCCTTATATTCTGGCCGATATTGACCGGCGTTTTTATAATGATACGATCACCCCGCGCACCCGCCAGCAGGTGGTTGAGGCCATGTTACCTTATATTGATGCGCATCTGGATGAACCCAATGCCATGTTGGGGCATATAACCCGGCATATTCTGGGCCTGTTTCAGGGCCTGCGCGGCGCCAAACAATGGCGCCGTTACATCAGCGAAAACGCTCATCGCAAGGATGCCGGAAGCGATGTTGTGCGGGCGGCTCTTGCGTTGGTGCGTGATGCCAGTGACGAAGCCCTGAGCGCATGACAAAACCGGTTGACCCACAAAGCGGCAGCAAACCTGCCGACAAACCGTGGTTCGACCCTGCTACGCCGTTTATTCGCAACACATCGCATAACAACGACGTGGCCATCATCGGTGGCGGCATTGCCGGTGCGTCCTGTTGTTATGCGTTAAACCAGCTTGGCATTGGCGCCACCCTGTTTGAACAGCATGATCATCTGGCACAGGGTGCCTCGGGCAACCCGATTGGGATGCTTGAACCATATGTGACAGCCGATAACAGTTTGGCGGGCCAGTTTTACGAAGCCGGATACCAGCATAGCAGCAACCTTGTGCGACAACTTTTAGCCGAGGGCAGAAATGTTGAGGCGGCATTTTGCGGGGTGTTATCCCTGCCCGCCACCCCGCGTGATGCCTCCCGCCAGCAGGCGATCCTTGACCGCTTGTCAAAATTGCCAGCGGTTGATGGCGCAACATCGGTTCAGCCCCTTGATCAAGCGGCCGCCAGCGATATTCTGGGCTTAACTGTAACCACCGGTGGATTGTTTTACAAAGATGCAGGCTGGGTTAATCCGCCGTCGCTGTGCCGAGTGTTAACCGCGCAGGCAACCATCAAACAAGGCATTCAAATTGCCCGCCTTACGCCCCTTCAAGGCAGCGGTGCGCGCCTGTATGACCGGCAAGGTTTGTCTGTTGGCGATTTTGGTGCCGTGATTATTGCCGGGGCGATGGAAACAGCAAATTTTGCCCAAACCACATGGATGCGCGATTACATGGTCGCCCTGCGTGGGCAAATATCATTTTTTTCCAATACGTTGCTTGAAGACTTGAAAGTAAATTGTGTCCTGAGCCACAAGGGGTATTTAACCCCGGAACGGGCGGGAATGCATGTTTTTGGCGCGACATTTGACCGCCACGCCAACAATATCGACATTACGGAAAACGACCACGAAGCCAACATTGCCCAACTGGCGCTGGCTGTACCCGACCTTGCCGCACGGTTAAGCCCGGGCACCCTTGGCGGGCGAGCCGGGCTGCGTACCACCACACCGGACCATCTTCCGATGATTGGCCCGGCACCGGATTACGCAGCTTATCTGAATGCCTATCCCGACCTTGATAAAGGCCGTTATTATGCGCGATATTGCAGTGCGCCGTACCATAAAGACGTGTATGTCTGTACCGGTTTTGGTGCACGCGGCATGATCGGCGCGCCACTGGCAGCAAACATGATTGCCTGTCAGATCACCGGTCATAAACACGACGTGCCCCCTCTTGTTCAAGAAGCCCTGCACCCTGCCCGTTATATTATTAGAGCCATCAAACGCGGACTCCTCGCCCCATGACACGCAATACCGATGCTACCCGCAAACAAACTGCCATCATACTCGGCCTGTTTTTTGTCGGTCTGTTTTTAATACAGGGCGTGTTTTTGCCCTATTGGCCGGTATGGCTTAAGGGTCACGGGTTAAGCGGCGGGGAAATTGGCATTTTGTTATCGCTGCCAAACTGGATCCGGATTTTTGCCGACCCGCTGATTGCCCAACAGGCCGATCGCTCTGGCAACCGCAAAACCCCCATGATCATTCTGGCCGGGATTTACATCCTGACCATCATCGCCTTTGGCTTTGCCGATGATTTCTGGTTTTTACTCGGCCTGTCCGCCATCATCGGGTTCAGCTTTGCACCGCTGCTGCCGCTTGGCACCACGATTACCGTGCATGAATGCAAACGCCAGGATCTTGATTATGGTCGGGTACGCTTATGGGGGTCACTGGCCTTTATCGGTGCGTCCTACGGGGCGGGCTGGGTGCTGGATGCCACCGGCAACAGCGCCATTATCTGGATGCTGTGTGCGGCGGGTATTGTTAATTTCGTTATCATCACCCAAATGCCCAACCCGCAAACCGACCGGCCATTACGCAGTGGTTCGTCGATCATGTTTTTGCTGAAATGCCCGACATTTCTGGTTTATCTGGGTTGTATTTGCTTTGCCCAGGCCAGCCACGGTACCTATTACGGCTTTGCCTCGGTCCATTGGGAAGATGTCGGGTTTTCGCACGATGTCATTGGCCTGTTCTGGGCCACCGGTGTGGCCGCTGAAATTGTTTTGTTTGCTGTTGCCGGTAAATATATGCGTGCCTATCATCCCGGTCTTTTATTTGCCATTGGCGCACTGGGCGGCATTGTCCGTTGGTCGGTCCTGGGCATGACCGATAATTTCTGGCTGATTTTACTGGTACAACCGCTTCACGCCCTGACATTTGGTATCACCCATCTTGCCGCCATTGGTTTTATTGCCCGTGCCGTGCCATCGCAAATCGCAACGTCGGCGCAAAGCCTGATGGCAACCTTGTCGATGGGGCTGTTTCTCGGCGGGTCGATCTGGGCATCGGGGCCGATATTTGAACATATCGGATCAAGCGCCTATTTCCTGATGGTGGTGTTTTCGGCGATATCGTTTTTGTTTGCCCTTTGGTTGTGCCGCCGCTGGACCGAAGGACAAGCCATTCCCATATAAGCTGCCGCCCGCCAGTTGGACCTGTCGCAATTAGGCAAATCCGCCATCCTCCCGCGCGATTGCCCCTTTGCCCCTGGCCTAAAACCGGATAAACATCTGTCCCTTCGCATTCGTTGCCGTTACAGGCCCATAAAGGAAGCAAATGACCGACCTTCCCTTTGCCAAAAAATTTCGTCGCTGGAAACTGGGAATCAAAACCCTGTTTGGCAAAGAACCGGCGGGTTATTTCATCCCTTATCGTTATGCGGCCCAAACAAGGAACGCTGTTGGTCGCCCGCATTATACCACCCTGGAACAGCAATTTTCCCGGCATCGCGATGATATGAAAGCATGGCTGTTAAAGGCTGAACTATATCGCGATTCCCTTGTCGGGTTTAATAAGGCAACCCCGCCCGACCCGCGCTGGGAACAGGGGTGGTTTCCCGGTATGGATGGCATGATGGCCTATGTCATCACCCGTGAAACACGCCCCAAACGCATTGTCGAGGTTGGTTCCGGCCATAGTACGCGCTTTTTCTATCGCGCCGTGCTTGATGAAGGGCTTGATACCGATATATCGGCCATCGACCCGGCCCCGCGTGCAGATATTGCCCTATTGCCGATCACGATCCACAAAAAGATCGTTCAGCAGGTGCCAATGGCCGTTTTCGCTGATTTACTGCCGGGCGATATTTTATCAATCGATAGCAGCCATATCCTGATGCCCGGCACCGATGTGGACATGTTATTTTCCAATGTGCTGCCCATGCTTCCCGCCGGGGTCATCATCCACATCCACGACATTTGCCTGCCCAATGATTACCCCTCCATCTGGCAATGGCGCGGTTATAACGAACAACAGGGTGTTGCGGCACTATTGGCGGGCAACGGCTTTGATATCCTGTGGTCGTCGGCCTATGCCAATAACTTCATGAAAGATACAGTCACGGCATCCATTGCCAATGACCTGCCTTTGATAGACGGCAGCATTGAAACCAGTCTGTGGTTACGCAAGAAATAACGAAGCGGCCCCATGAACACGCAAAAACGATAATGCCGCGTGGCCCATTTTTAAAACCACGCGGCATTATGAATAACTAAAACACTATCGATATCGTACTGGCATCGATGTCAGTTTTTATAAGGGTCGGCTGCATCACGCAGGCCATCGCCCAAAAAGTTAAATGCCAGCACCACAATAATCACCGGCACCACGGGCAACATCAGCCACGGATAAACCGCAACGGCATTAATGTTTTGTGCCTCGTTTAACAACACCCCCCAGCTTGTCACCGGTGGGCGCAAACCCAACCCCAAAAAGCTAAGCGCGGTTTCCCCCAAAATCATATTGGGAATGGAAAGTGTGACCGACGCAATCAGATGGCTGGCAAAATTGGGCAGCAAATGGCGCGCGATGATGCGTTTGGGTGTTGCCCCGGTTAACCGGGCAGCAAGGGCATAGTCTTCCTCGCGCAGGGCCAAAAACTTGGACCGCACCGCACGGGCAAGGCCTGTCCAGTCGATCAGACCTAAAATAATGGTAATGCCGAAATAAATAAGAACCGGGCTCCAGGTGACCGGCAAGGCCGCAGATAATGCCATCCAAAGGGGAATTTCCGGCAAGGACCGGATCACTTCGATAACACGTTGTACGCAACTATCAACCCAGCCACCAAAATACCCGGCCGCCCCGCCAATCAGCACGCCCAGAACAAAACTGACAGCAATACCGACAAGGCCAATGGTTAGGGAAATGCGCGCTCCATAAATAATGCGCGAGAACATGTCGCGTCCCAACCTGTCGGTCCCAAGCAAGAACAGGGTTCCGTCTTTTGCCGGGCACACCAGATGCAGGCTGGCATCAAACAACCCCCAAAATTCGTATTTATCGCCAGAGCATAAAAACCGTAACCGGTCTATTTTTTCGGGATTGGGCGTATAAATCGGTTTCAGGGTTTCCATATCGATGGAAAAATCGGTGCCATAGGTAAATGGCCCGACAAAGCTGCCATCATCAAATAAATGAATGCCCTGTGGTGGATGATGGATATTTTGGCTGTCGCGACTTTCCTGTGCATAGGGTGCCAAAAACTCGACAATGAAAATCGCCGAATACATTATGGCCAGAATGATCAGCGAAATCAGCGCCAGGCGATGCTGTTTTAACCGCCACCAGATCAACTTCCATTGCGACGCCAGAAAATACTTTTCCTGTGCCGGCGAAAGTTCTTCCTTATCCCATGGGTCGAAAGGCTGTGTATCAACGAAATGTTCATCAGAACGATCAGGGGTATGGCGGCTCATTCCGATATGCTCCCCTGCAGGCGAATACGCGGATCAAGCCAGGCCAGCAACAAATCCGAGACAAACATGCCCACCACCGTCAGCAAGGCCAGAAACATCAGGAAAGACCCGGCCAGATACATATCCTGGCTTTGCAAGGCCGACAGCAACATTGGCCCCGTTGTTGGCAAAGACATCACCACCGACACCAGAACCGATCCTGAAACCACCTGCGGCAGGATATTGCCAATATCGGAAATGAACGGGTTTAACGACATACGCAGCGGATATTTAAAAAGCACCTTCATCGGTGACAGGCCCTTGGCCCTTGCGGTAACCACATATTGCTTGCCCAGTTCGTCCAGCAGGTTGGCGCGTAACCGGCGGATCATCGCTGCCGTTCCTGATGTCCCAATCACCAGCACCGGTGCCCACAAATGTTCAATCACCGACATCACCTTGGGCAAGGACCACCCTGCATTTATAAATTCCGGGTCCATCAACCCGCCAATAGAAGTGCCAAACACCACATTGGCGTAATACAACAGCACCAGGGCAAACAAAAAGTTGGGCATGGCCAGGCCGAGAAACCCCAGCAGGGTAATACCGTAGTCACCCCAGCTATATTGCCGCGTGGCGGAATAAATGCCGATCGGAAAGCTGATCAGATAGATAAACAGGATGGTGCTGAAATTAAGCACCATTGATAACCACAAACGATCCCCGACAACCTCGGTTACCGGCAAGTTATACTCGAAACTAAAGCCAAGATTGCCATGCAAAAGCCCCCAGGCCCAATGGATATATTGCATATAAAGCGGCTCATCGAGGCCATACTGGGCACGCAGGAAAGCGATTTTGGCCGGGTCAACCGCCTCACCCTGTGCTTTTAGCTCGTTAAGATATGTGGTTAAAAAATCGCCGGGAGGAAGCTGTATGACAATGAAAACCAGCACACTGATCATAATCAGTGTCGGTATCATTACCAATAACCGCCTGGCCATGAATGTCAGCATCGGCACCTTCCCCCTGTGTGACCGGTTTTAACGTACCATCCCCATCCGGCACGTCAAATTACTCTAATTAACGATCCCACCAAAAGGTATCGGGATGATAGATGCCAAAAAACCCGCCGGGTTCCCAGCTGTGAATGCCTTTTTCCGGAACATTTTTCAAACCGTCTGCCACCACAACAGGCTGCGGAACATTGCCGACCAGACCAATAGAAAACAGATTTTCGGCGTTAATATCAAGGATATGTTCCCACGCCTTTTTTTGCTGATGGGGGCCACCTGTACGCCATTTTTCGTATAGCTTCATCAGTTCCCGGGCTTCGGGCATGTCAGGTTGTTCACCCGCTTCACCGCTGGTGTCATAATACTGGCCCCATTTGGGCCATTGCAGACTGTCTTGGTTAACCGGAACAAATTCCGACGGCACGGTAGACGGCACAGCAAGCCCGTTATCAATGCCGGTAAAAATCGACATTACGGTATCACCGCTATAGGCACGGGTACGCATTACTTCACGTTGCAACGCCTTGACATAAAGCTTCACGCCCGCCTTTTTCCAGCTATCGCCAATCAGTTCGAGAATATCGTCCTGTTCGGGGTTTTCCCCCGTTGTTTCAACGATAATTTCCAGTGGCCGGCCATCGGGCATCAGACGAATGCCATCGTCATTGCGTTTATCAAGCCCGATTTCATCTAGCAGGGCATTGGCCTTATCAAGGTCAAAACCAATATTTTCGCTGGCATATTCTTTTTTAAATAACGGGCTTTTAGGCAAAATCGTATTGTTACGTGGCGTAGCAAGCCCGAAAAACAGCACCCGGTTCAATTCGGTTCGGTTAATCGCCAGTGACAATGCCTTGCGGAACCGCAAATCACGCAACAATTTACGCCACACCGGGTCTGATACGGTTAAATTCGGATACAAGGTGGCATAATTGCCATAGCCAACATCCCATAACCGCACATGATATGACTTTTCCTTTTCCGCCTGTTTAAGGAACGTATAGTCCTTTAACGTCAGAATTCGGCTTTGAATATCGACCTCGCCAGCCCCCACCTTGGCAGGCACCAGTTTGGCATTGGCGATATTAAAAATCATCCGGTCGATATAAGGCAGCTGGTTCCCATCGGGGTCAACCCGGTGAAAATACGGGTTCCGTTCAAAAATAAACCGGTCTGACGGTTCCTGGGTCCGAATAATCCACGGCTGCAACGTGGGCAGATTGATGTTTTCAAGTTTATAGGGCCGGTCCATATCGGTTTCAAGAACGGCCCAATTGCGCAGGCTGCGTTCCTTGACCATCGCATCAAGTTTTTGCGGGTCCTGATATTTCGCATGAAACTGTTTCAGATAATGCGCCGGCCGGTAAATAAACGGTGGTCGCGTTCCAGCCAGTTCAGGCAGGAAAAACGGGTTGGGCTGCGACCAGCTGTAACGCACGGTATATTTATCAAGTATTTCAAATTTCGGGGGTTCGCCGTCGACCAGCAAAAACCGGGGCGGACCAACCGGGAACAGCTGATCATTATTAACAACATCTTCCCAGTAAAACCGGAAATCCTCAGCCGTAAAAGGTTCCCCGTCCGACCATTTATGCCCCTTGCGAAGATGCAACGTAAACACGCTGCCCTCATCATTCACATCCAGGCTTTCCAGAATATCGGGCTTTAATTCCAGGTTCTGATCATAGCCAACCAAATGGGTATAGCCGTAAACCACCGCCATCCGAATGTCTTTGGACCGCCCCATGATGGTAACCAGATCACCACCATACTTTCCGATCTCCTTGCCTGCATCGGCAAAATCCATTTTCAACGGATGTTCAGGCAACCGCTGTTCCATCGGCGGCAAGGTACCCGCTTTGATCTGATCAGAAAAATACGGCACCTCGGCCCATGCCGCCTGGCTTAACATGGTGCAGCCAAACAACAATGCCGCCCCGCCGCCGACCACCGCGCGCAAGGTTTGCATACCTGCACAGCGTCGCCGGTTTACAGACGATGCACTATCAACCTCGATGCGGGTGGTCTGAAAATTTGCGGGCGATACCATCAAACAGCTATCTCCTGGTAATCGGGTCGGGACATGCGAACAAAATGATCTTCGGCCAATTGAACCATTGGCGGGCTCGACATACGATCAACCGTAAAGGGGGTTGGCCAGGCCGCCGGGTCGGAACATTTTCCATCAATGATTTTGGAAAAATCGAGCGGATGATCAAGGTCGGCATAAGGCACGGCATTTAACAATGCCTGGGTATAGGGATGCGCCGGGTTGCGAAACAGGCTGGCGCGCGGGGCAGATTCAACAATACGCCCGGCACACATCACCGCAATCCGGTCTGCCATATAGTCTATCACTGCCAAATTGTGCGATATAAACAGATATGTAAGGTTAAGGTCGCGCTGCAAATCTTTTAAAAGATTAAGTATTTGCGCCTGAACCGATACATCAAGTGCAGATGTGGGTTCATCAAGGATCAAAAGATCAGGGCGCAGACACAAGGCGCGGGCAATACCGATACGCTGGCGCTGCCCGCCTGAAAAACTATGCGGGTAACGGTTTAGAAAGCGCGGATCAAGACCGACAACTTCCATCAGTTCCAGCACCATTTTGCGCCGATATGCCGATGTGCCAACACCATGAATTAACATTGGTTCGCTAATCAGGTCCTGTACCGTCATGCGCGGGTTAAGCGATGAAAACGGGTCCTGAAACACAAACTGAATACGTTTGCGATAAGGGGCCAGGCGGTCTTCATCCAGCCCGACAAGTTCGGTCATCTGCCCGCTTTCACCGCGAAACAGAATACTGCCGCTATCAGGTGCCATCGCCCGCATAATCAGTTTCGAAAGGGTTGTTTTGCCACAACCACTTTCACCAACCAGCCCGACACATTCACCGCGGCCCACAGTCAGGGACACATCGCTTACGGCCTCGATGCGCCGTTCGTCCATGCCAAACCAGCCGCTTTTACGCACCGGAAAACTCTTGCTAAGATGCGAAACAGCCAACACCGCCTCGCCGCGCATGCCTTCCGATAATCGGCGATTTACCGGTTCCGCGCCATCCGGCCCGGTATTGGCCTGGTCAGCTGAATAATTTGGCGGGCTGTTCGCATCGGCTCCTGCCCCGCCATGTACGCCATCTCGCGTGCTATGTCCCGCAACAGGGCCCATCCTTGCATGTTTGGGGCCGGCATTTGCCTGCTGTTCCAAACGTGCCATTTTGCGATCAAATTTATCAACCAGCGTTAACAGGCCATCCGTGCGTGGTTTTATATCGCGAAGGGGCGTCAAGCGCTCGCCAGGGGCCATGTCAAAGTGCGGCACCGCCTGCAACAACGAGCGGGTATAGGCATGACCGGGATTAATAAAAATATCCTCGGTTTTACCCCGTTCAACCACACGGCCATTATAAACCACCACCATATGGTCGGCCATATTGGCAACAACACCCAAATCGTGGGTAATCAGCAACACTGACATTTTCAGGTTTTGCTGCAAATCCTTTATCAATCGCAATGTTTGCGCCTGAATGGTCACATCAAGGGCGGTTGTCGGCTCGTCAGCGACCAGCAATGCCGGGCGACATACCAGCGCCATGGCAATCATCGCACGCTGGCGTAACCCACCCGAAAGTTCAAACGGATAAGTCCGCAATGCTGATTTGGCATTCGGAAATCCGACAAGCTCCAACATTTCACGCGCCAGGTTGCGGGCTTCGCTGGCCCCAACTTTCTGATGCAGACGCACGGCTTCGCAAATCTGATCGCCAACCGTATGGATCGGCGATAACGAACTCATCGGTTCCTGAAAGATCATGGAAATACTACCGCCACGAATGGCGCGCATTTCGGCACTATTGGCCGATAACATGGCAATATCAACACGGGTTCCGGGCTTTTTAGGATCCGCAAAAACA
The DNA here is from genome assembly GCF_002115825.1 of Thalassospira sp. MCCC 1A01428. Classification (GTDB taxonomy): domain Bacteria; phylum Pseudomonadota; class Alphaproteobacteria; order Rhodospirillales; family Thalassospiraceae; genus Thalassospira. Next base: position 36,082 of record NZ_JFJZ01000014.1, read on the forward strand.
ATGCTGCCGCCAGCAACCCGTGCCGATTTGGGCAAAATCCCCATAATCGCCTGGGATATTGTTGTTTTACCCGAGCCGGATTCACCAACCAGTGCAACAGTTTGCTGCGCGCCGATCCGAAAGCTAACTTTATCAACGGCCCTGGTTCGCATATGAGGCGTAACAAATTCCACCTCAAGATCGCGAACACGCAGAATATCGATCATTGCCCCTCGCCCCTTGCCCCGCCATGTCCTGTATGCGCACGCACTATATTGTCCGCCTCATCCAGGCGCATCAGGTTAGTTCGTGTCACATCATCAATCATCAACTGGTTTTCCGTCGCGGCCTCACGGGCCAGGTCCAGCAACCGGTCAAAACCATGCAAGGTTGATTCGGCAACAAGTTTGGTTCCGGTCGCCCGCAAGGTCATTTCAAACCAGCCTTTTTTACCGTCGCGGTGCGTACTGAAATAACGCAGACGAAATCCCGAAAGTTCCGACCAGCCAAATGCAGACCCCGATAACACCCCGCTTTGGCGAACCCCGTATTCAGATACATGCATTCGTGTTTGCATACGCAACAGCGTGCGTAGCAAATAAACCAGAAACAGTAAAATCAGGGCGGCGGCCACCCAGCGCAGCAATTCAATAATATCGGGCGTAACAGCAATTCCCGCGCATAGGACCATACCCAGAACCGCCCGGATCAAATCCGGCATCACAACCCGACGGGGATATTTCATTACCATCACATCTGTATTACGCAAATCGGCCTGGGCCGGCACAACTGGCGGCGCATCAAGCACGTTATCATTCTCCTGCCTGCCACTTGCGGCGCCCCCTGAATCCCCGTTGTCGGATGATGACGACACGTGATTTGGTGTGTTTTGCTTTATTGCCATGGAAAAACCCCTGCAATGGCCTGCCATGACAGGGCTGGATGTTCAAACGAAAACAGGTCATGAAGGAAAGCCGTCGTGGCACTGTCATGCACCAGATGATGGGTCAACAGGCCCGTTGTTTCAACCGGATCAACTGTTGCTGTCCGTCTGGCCTTCAGGTGCGTAATCATGGCCTCCAGGCACACATCTTCGCCCACAAACCCCCGCGTGCCGCGCCAGTCAATTACATCAATATGGGTGTTAACCTGCAATAACCCGTCCGCAGCATAAGGTTGACGACGCGGACCATATGTCGACACGCCGCGCAAACCGATATTTGGCAGACCTTGCAGCACCTGTGGGGAAATTCTGTTCCATGGTGGCACCATCACCGGCAAAAACCGGCTGGCGAAACGTGCCGTCAAGACATCGAAACCGGATTGCAGCTCGGCTAAAACGGATTCGGCCGGGCGCACATCATCGAGTTCCTGTTTCTTACGGTCTGCCGGCGCGTGATTTTCATGACGCCAGCCATGCTGTAAAATCCGGGTATCAAGGGTTTCAACCAGCCGATCAACAAGGTCATTTTCGACCTTTCCAGGAATGACCGCCAACGCCAAAGGCACATGATAACTGCGCTCGCAGGACAAAATCTCCTCAAGCTCGTCCGTAACGGAAACAGCATCATCGTCCCGCCACCACATCGTCGCGCGTTTATCGGTCTGCGCCCAGCTATCAAGCTCGGCGCGAAGGTCATCCCAGGTGCCCATGGTCTTTTCCCATTATTATTGCCCTGATTTTAGCCGCACCTATACGCGCCCCGTCCAGCGATAATTCAAATTCCTTGGGAAAATCTGCATTATCAATCGCTTTTGCCAGGGCAAGCGGGGTCAATTGCGGCGCAGGTAGCAGCGAAATAATGTTTTTCGCGGCAAAAATTTCGGCCCGCTCGGTTTGCTCACTTTCACCGCCTTCGGCAAATGGCACCATCACCGAGGGCACACCGGCAGCCAGCACATCCATCAATGTGTTATATCCGGCTTGCGATACCGATGCGCTGGCGCGGGTCAAACGGTGGCGAAAATCGGATAAAAACCGGTGCAAGGTCATATTTTGCGGCAAGTGCCGGTTTATCGCAGCAAAATCTTCTGCTGGAAAATGCGGACCGGTAATAATATCCCACGGCACATCAGCATATTTTTGCGAATGCGGCATTGCGGCAATCGCGGTGCGGATCAGTTCCACGCCGACCGCCCCGCCACCAGCCGACACCATAACACCATTGCGCGGCGCCCTGCCCTGGGGCATTTGCGGGGCAACATAGCCAGTATATTCAAGTTTACCCGACAGATCGCCAGCAAAGGGAAAGCTGCGATCAAATCCAAATACCACAGGATCACCATGCACCAGTATGGTATCAAAATGCGATAATGCCACATCACGCATCCAGCGTTCCTTGGCAATATCGGTTTTGCGCACCAGCAAATCGCGCACCGAACACACCCGTTTCACCCCGTCCTGCCCGGCCTTTTCCAACAAAGGCAGCAATTCAAACCGAAAAGCACGACGCCCAAAGGGAAACATTTCAATCATCAATAATTCTGGTGACAGATCGCGATAGGCATCAAAAAGGGCCTGCTGGCGCCGGGTTTTCCAGGCATCATCAACAGCTGTGCCATTTTCATCCACCAAACCGGAAAACCCGTGATCAGCACTTCGGCAGGGTGGCAACTGAATAACGGTATCCGTACCAAAATCAATGGCATCATCGGGGATCCCCCCGCTTACCACGCCAACACTCAACCCGGTTTTTTGTATTTCCTGAACCAGCAATGCCGTCCGGCGCACATGGCCAATTCCCAACAGGTGCTGAACATAAATCATGACGTCCGTCATTATGGCATCCTTTTGATTGGCATTATCTGATGGATACGAACGGTATGTTCAATTGCACGATCGACAAACCGTCCTTTGCTGACCAGCGAAAAACATGCACAGCATCCCAGCGCAATTTGTGCGGTATTTTCCCTGTCATGTCCCATCCGCTTGCACCGGCATAAACCGCGCGAATCAGGCCCTTGTGGGTAACAACACCAAAATTGCCATCCCGCCACTGCGCCAAAAATGTTCGCACCCGGGACAAAACATCCCGTGGGCTTTCGCCGTTATCAGGGCGAAAGTCCCAGCCACGCTCTTCATTTGCAGTCATTTCGGTGCCCAGTTGGCTGCGCAACGACGAAAGCTTCTGCCCTTCCCAGTCACCCCAATCCATTTCGATAAATGGGGCCAAAACGCCCACCGACGCAATATCAAGGGCTGCCGCGGTTTGTTGGGTGCGTTTAAGCGGGCTTGTGTACCACGGCAGTCTGGCCCAATCATCGGGGATCCGAAACCCTGAAAGCTGCATTTGGCTTTGATCAAGCAAACCAATATCGCGATGGCCCTGAATACGGCCCTCGACATTCCATTGTGTGGCCCCATGCCGTAACAAGGCGAAAGTAAAATCAGGTTTCATGACCATCGCCTGCAAGATCGTCATCTATCGGGCTATCTAACGGGCGTGTCAAAAACGGCCGCATCACCTGATAAAGTTTTGCCGCCGCCGACGAAACATCATGAAACTGGCGGGCATTTTTTACTGCCGCACTTCCCGCCGCCACCAATGTTTCGGGTGCATCCAGACAATAGGACAATGCCTGGCAAAATGCGGCAACATCCCCGGCTGCGACCAACCATCCGGTTTGACCATCATCCACGATGCCGCCAACACCCCCGCTGTTCCCGGCCAACACCGGCACACCTGCTGCCTGTGCTTCCAAAAGGGCCATGCCATAGGCCTCGTTAATTGCCGGCCACACACACAGGTCTGAATGTGCAAGATGTTGCCGTGTGGCAACGGGGTCACACTGCCCGGCAAAATGAACCTGATGTTTGGGAAACTGTGCAAACAATGCTGCAACGTCGGCACGGGCCGGGCCGTCGCCAACCAAAGTTAAATGCCAACGCCCCTGTTGCGCTACGGGCAAATCAGCCAGGGCTGCTGCCAGAATCTTATAGGACTGCATTTTATCGCCCGACCGCATCATGGCAACCGTGATCAGGCGAATAACATCCGACGATGTATTTTCACGCCGTTTTACCCGATTGTCTGCAGAACCGGCCCAGGTGGCAATGTCGGCAAAGGGAGGTAAAAAATGCAATTTTGGCGCGCCGGAAACCGGCAACACACATTCCATATCGGCCCGGTTTGGAAAAAAAACAGCCGCCGCCTGCTCAAGGGCATGTTCAACCGCACGATGACTGGCTGCCCACGGGCCGGTTGCCCGTTTTGGCGCGTGCGACGCCTCGCAAATAAAATAGGGGATTCCCAGTTCACGGGCAACCAAAGGACCAATCCAGTCAGGGGCCTTGTAATATAAATGATAGGTAAACCAAGCATCAGGACGGGGTAAAAAGCCGTTTTCGTACCGGCGGATCAACCGTCGGGCCAATGCACCGCCCAATTCAGCCAACTGTGCCTGACGAAGGCTGTTGCCATCCCCTACCCGGCTGCGCAGCTTTGACGCCACGTCAACGGCAAATCCTGCCCGTTCCAACGCTGTGACAAGCAACCGAGCCACAAGCCGGTCCCCCGATGGAACCGGATGATCAAGCGGCTTTAACGGGGCGTAAAATGCAATCCGCACGGCACTTACTCCGCCCCGGAAGCAGAACCAGCCACCGGGGTAATATCCCTGTTATAAACAGCCGTCGTTTCCTGATCATCGTCAGCAAGACCAAACCGGTGTCCCAATTCACGCATCCCGGCATGAAAGGAAAAATCCCGGCGAACGATTTCGTTTCCGGCCGTGCCCATTTTGGTGCGACCTTCAGGATCCGCTATCATTTCAGCCAGCGCAACCGAGAGTATGTCTGGGTTTCGTTCAGGTACCAGCCGCCCGTTCACCCCATCCTCGATCAGTTCAGGAATGGCTGAAATATTGGTTGATATTGCCGCCAATCCACAAAGCTGGGCTTCCATTAACACGTTAGGCAAACCGTCGCGGTCACCGTCTTTTTCAATACGGCTGGCCAGCACAAACAAATCGGCATTCTGGCAGGCGGCAATCACTTCGGCCTGGTCACGTGGCCCCCGCCAGTCGCAATTTTTTGCGATGCCAAGTTCTTCGGCAAGGGCCAAATATTTTGCCCCATTACCACCGCCAATATGGACGAAACGCCAATGCAGATCTTTGGGCAGTTTTGCCAACGCTTTTAACAGGTCATCATAACCCTTTTTGCCAACCAGACGCCCGACCGACAAAATAATAACGGGGTCCGCTGCATCATTGCCCGTTCGCATGGGCCGGGTTGGCAATTGTTCGGGGAAGCGCGAAAAATCCAGCCCGTGATACAGCAAATTGACCTTTTCGGGGTTATCGGCCAGCGCGCGTAAATGGTCCACATTGGCGCGTGTACAAGTCACCAGCCAGTCCATATCGGCCAGCTTTTCGCGCATGTCCCAATCGGGGCTGGTATAAATATCCTTGGCATGCGCTGAACAACACCACGGCAATTGCCGCATCATCGCGCCATAACGGGCAACCGATGCCGGTGTATGTAAAAAATGGGCATAAATCCGAGTAACGTCGGCAGGTAATTCAGCCGCCATTACCATGGCCTGCCCTAACCGCCGAATGCGATTACGCGTCGTATCCCGGCGAAAATCACGCTTCCAGGCCGCAATTGCAGCAGCATAACCCGGCATTTTACGCGCTTTCCACCACCCGGCCACCACCCGCATCGGTGCATTATGCAAGTATTCAGGCAGGTAATCGACAGCACCGGTAATACGTTGATGGATGGGATGGCGTTTTTTATCGGTCGGATGACGCAGCGAAACAATACGATAAGGAATTCCTGCTTGCTGAATACCCAGAATTTCCTGGGCAATAAATGTTTCAGACAGGCGCGGATACCCTTTTACAACAATGGCAATATGGTCAACGCCCGCAAGATTGGCCGAAGTCATGCCGTTGCGTACTCTGCATCAATAATTTCGCGCGGCAGCCAGCGTTCCACCATGGTCGATACAGTTTCAAGCCCGCCCATCAAACCCGGTACAGTGACACTGGATGGCGCGGGTTGTGCGGCCAAACCGCGCAGAGCCTCTGCCATTTCAAGGGGTGGCCGCCCGCCTTCCTCGGTTAACATTCGCACCAGGCCAAGTTTTTCAGCCTGTGAAGCACGAACATATTGTTCAAGACGCGGCACGGTACGCGGCACAATAATCGACGGTTTGTCAAACGACAGGATTTCGCAAAATGTATTATAGCCCCCCATGGCAATAACACCGCTTGAGCGCGCCATCAGCATTTCCACATTGGCGTCAAAGGTAATCAGCGACAACTTGTCGATATTTTCGGCACGTTCCATAAATGCCTGCTGATCGGCGGGGGGCATAAACGGCCCCAACACCACCAAAGAAGGCATGGGAATATCAGGGTCAGCTTCATAGGCACTAATCACCCAATCCACCAGATTAACCCCGTCCCCCCCACCGCCGGTGGTCACCAGGAAATAGGGTTCGTCCAAGCCCAAAGACCCATGTTCAGGTGCCGGTTTGCGGGTCGCCGTACGCGGTAAATACCCGGTATAGGTCATTTTTTCCTCAACACCGGGCGCAAGATCAATGCCGTGCAGCGGATTGCATATTTCACGCAATCCATAAACCCAGATGTCATCGTAATAGGTATCCAGGGCAGGCGTACAGTTTTTACGCAGCCATTCCTCGCGAAGGGTTTCGGGGTCGTCCATCACATCGCGCAGACCTAAAACCAGCCGGGTATGGCGTTCTTTAAGCAATTTCAATGTGGGTTCGACTTCACCGCGCAGGCCCAGCGGTTCCTTATCAACGATAAACAAATCGGGATCAAAAACATCAGCAGTATGCTGAATGATCGATTCACGCATCGCCAGCATCTGATCAACATCAATATCAAGGTTAAGCGATGTGTATTCACCATTAGACAGCTTGATTACGCCCGGAATGCGGACAAAATCCACCCGTGAACGAAACTCGAAACTGCCAATAATCGGCGATCCTGACAGGATCAGAACCGAAACATCGTCACGATTATCAACCAAGGCATGGGCAATGGTGCGGCACCGCCGCAAATGGCCAAGACCAAATGTGTCGTGACTGTAAATCAGAACACGATAGCCGCGTGCGCCCTTTAAAGACATAATACCGTCCGCAATTCAGGTGCCCCCAAAGACATGATCGCCATTACGGCAAAAACCTTGCCGGTGTAAATCACTCATGTCCCATTGAACCTCCCATCGCCTCTTTTTTTCAAAGGTGACAGGAATTGAAATAATCACAAGCAAATCTGTCCTATAGTTAGCAGATTTCAAACATATGCAACCATCAGAAACGCGCACGACATGGTGAATTGGCGCAAAAAACGCCAAAATCCAGCAACAACGCCAACTTCCCAGATGCAAAAACTTTGCCCGCAACTCCCCAAAAATTGAAAATTATTCCGCCTCATCAACCCGGGAATAAAATTTTGTCGAACATCACCGCTTAAACATCAAAACGCATACAGGGCAGAAAGCCATTGCCCCCTGCCCTGCATTGGTCACCATTTTCCCCCGTCCATGGTGACAATCTCTTTTGCCTGTACCAGCCTTATGATCGCTCTATAGTGCTTGTCAGCTTTGCCAGCAATTTTTCGCGTTGCCGATTGGTCGACAGGGCAGCAAGTTTTTCCGAAAGGGCTGTCAGGGTACGGGCATAATCATTATGCCAATCCTCGCGCGACATCACATCATGACCAAGACGGCGGGTAATGGGCGGCTGGTTATCCTTGCCCCTGCGCAATACAACTGTTTGATCCAGGGATGGGCTTGATAAAAGCTTTGCCGGAATATCATTGGCGATCAAAAGATCGCGGAAGGTGGTCCGCGCCGGATTTTCGCCATGGGTCAGGAATATTGCCTTGTGAACCGGCAGGCGCGCCTTCACCCATTCCAGCAATGTTTGCTGATCGGCATGACCTGAATAAATATCAAGGTTGCGCACCCGCGCACGCACCTGGATTTGATCGCCATGAATACGCACGTTTTTCGCCCCGGAAAGCAAGATGCGCCCCAGCGAACCTGCCGCCTGATATCCAACCAGCAACACCGTGCATTCCGGGCGCCACAGGTTGTTTTTTAAATGATAGCGCACCCGCCCGGCATCGCACATGCCACTGGCAGAAAGAATAATAGCTCCCCCTTTAATACGGGCCAATTGAATGCTGGCCTCAACATCGGGCACCATATGAAAATTGGGATGATTAAGGGCGCGGGCATCTTGCGCGTCAAGGTAACGGGCAAAAACACCCGTTGCACGTTGCGCCAGCGGGCTATCGATAAAAACATCGGCTTTCGGCAATTGCCCACTGTTAAACAATGCCGCCAAATCAACCAGCAATTCCTGGGTGCGGGCCACGGCAAAACTGGGAATGACAAGGTTGCCCCCCGCAATCAGCGCTTCGCGCACTTCGGTTGCCAACATGGTTCTGCGTTCGTCGGCGGCCATGTCCACTCGTTGCCGATCGCCATATGTGGTTTCAACAAAAAGATAATCCACATCCGACGGGCCTTCGGGCGCATCATTAAAAACCGCTTCACCAGTACCAATATCGCCCGAAAACAGCAAATGGCGGGTTTTATGGCCCGGTTCGCCATCAATGCGCACCTCGATCGAGGCAGACCCCAAAATATGCCCGGCATCCCAATAACGAACCTCAAAACCCGGGGCAATTTCTATCCATTGGTGATACTCGACCGGGCGCAAACGCTTTAGCGCTTTTTCTGCATCCTCACGGGTATAGATCGGTTCAACCTGCGGGCGGCCTCGCCGGGCATTGCGGCGGTTTAACCGGTCCACTTCCGTTTCCTGAATATAGCCGGAATCAGGCAGCATATAGGTTAGCAAGTCACATGTCGGCTCGGTCGCAAAAACCACACCAACAAACCCGGCCTTAACCAGTTTCGGGATCAATCCTGAATGGTCAATATGGGCATGTGTCAACAAAACCGCGCGTATGTCGCTGGCGTCAAAAGGAAAGGGCCCATAATTAAGTTCCTTGACTGTCTTGCTGCCCTGAAACATGCCGCAATCAATCAAAAAATTTCCTGCCGGTGTGCGCAACAGGTAACAAGACCCGGTCACACCGCCCGCAGCGCCACAAAATGTTACCGAAAGGGTCATTGAAAAACCTCCTTGCGCATTGCCCGATTGCATTACAACAATGGGTGCGCAGGCCGGTTTGCTTCAATGATCTGGATCAGTTGACAAATTTATTGCCCGATTTAACGACAAAACCGGCTCCGGCTAAAATGCCTGCAACCCGGCAAAGGGGATATAATCGACCATATCACCCTGGCCCACACTGGCGCGGTCTTCGGCCAGTTCTATCAGCCCTTCGGCCCACACCATGGACGACAGCACACCCGAACTGCTGGACCGAAACGGCAAGGCCACCAGTTGCCCGTTCCCGTTACGGTGCAGCCGCGCGCGCAACCATTCCCGACGTCCTGTGCCCCGTTTAAGGGCAAACCCGGCCGGCACCTGAAACCGCACGGCTGTCCGATCTTCATCGCGGGCACCCATCATATGAAGCAACAACGGCACGGCAAACAACAACCCCGACACCATCACAGAAACCGGATTACCCGGTAAGCCCAGCACCAGACAATTGCCAATTTTTCCCCGCATCAACGGCTTGCCGGGTTTAATTGCCAGTTTCCAAGCGTGAATTTCACCAATACTATCAACCACCGGCTTTAACAAATCAGCTTTGCCGACCGATACACCACCCGATGTTAAAATCACATCATGGTTTTGCGCCGCATCGCCCAAGGCCGATTGCAAAACGTCAAAATCATCCCGCAGCAAACCAAGGTCGGTTACCTCGCAGCCAATGGCGCGCATCATACCGATCATGGCAAAGCGGTTGCTGTCGTAAATGCCCCCGGGTGGCAATGCGTCGCCGGGAACAGACAGTTCATCGCCAGTGGAAAAAACGGCAACCCGCAGCGGGCGTGCAACAACCAGGCCCCCTTTGCCCTGCCCTGCGGCCACAGCTACGTCCTGCGGGCGAAGCCTTTTACCGACAGAAAGCACAATAGTGCCCACTTTAACATCTTCGCCCATGCGACGAATATTATCGCCCCGCCGCAAGCGTGCCACTGCATCACGTTCAATGCGAATTTCACTTTCATCGCTGTTTGCCGTGACGTTTTCCTGAATAATAACAACATCGGCCCCGGCGGGCACAGCGGCACCCGTTGCAATGCGAATGGCACGCCCAACCGGCACATCGCCAACAAAAGGATGCCCCGCCAGTGAAACACCGGCAACCGGAATGGTCAAAGCACCCGATTTTGGCAACGCCTCAATATCATCAAGCCGCAAGGCATAGCCATCCATCGCAGAATTATCAACGGATGGCACATTAACGGCAGCAACGACATCCTCGCGCAAAATGGCACCATAACAATCAGTCAAATTGCGGGTTTCGGTTTGTGCAAAAACCGGAATTTGGGCGCAGGCCTGTGCCAGGGCAACATGGATCGGCGTCAAGCCTGCCTGCTGCCCGACATCCGCAACAATATTGGCCCGGGCATCAGAAACAGAAGAACCAGATGTATCGACCATGGTGATTACCTTGCATGTATAGATGGAAACCTGACCTGTGATAGCGCGATCAGCACGAACCCCCAAGTGGCACCTGGAATTATCCGTGGTGCCCCGGGCGGGACCGGGAAATTGCCCTGCTTAGCATCACCACAGGAATAACGCCGACCACAACTATGGTCAGTGCGCCCAGGGCGGCCTGCTCAATCATTTCATCCTTGGCATATTGGTACACATGCGTTGCCAATGTATCGAAATTAAACGGGCGCAAAATCAGGGTGGCGGGCAGTTCTTTCATGGAATCAACAAACACCAGCACACATGCCGCCAAAATACCGCCGCGCACCAGTGGGAAATGAATGCGCTTTAACGTACCAAACGGGGTTTCACCCAAAGTCCGGGCGGCATCATCCATACTGGGGCGCACCTTGCCCAAAGCAGCCTCGATCGAGCCATAGGAAACAGCCATAAACCGTACGCTATAGGCAAAAACGATGGCGAAAATTGTGCCACTTAACATCAGCCCGGTGGAAACTCCGAAATGATCGCGCATGAACGCGTCTACCGCATTATCCAGCCCGGCAAACGGCACCAGAACACCAATCGCCAGCACGGCCCCCGGCACGGCATACCCCACCGAAGCCAACCGGATACAGGCGCGCAAGGCCGGTTTGGGAAACAGACGCAGGGCATAAGCCAAAAACAGGGCAGCACTTACCGCCATCAATGTTGCCAGGCCCGATACCATCAGACTGTTGCGGGCAAATTCAAAAAAGTCGCTGGTCCAGGATTGGTCAAAATAACCGACCGAATAATACACCAGCACCAGTGCCGGGATAACAAAACCCAGCACAATGGGCAGACTGCAAATCAGCAAGCCAGCCACCTTCGCCCCCAACCCCAGTTCATAGCCCGGCAGTTCCTGAAACCGTGACGTGGTATCGTGAAAACGCTGACGACGGCGCGAATAACGTTCAGCGACAATCAGCACCATCACAACCGCCAGCATGGTTAAGGCGATTTGCGCCGCCCCGCCCGCATTGCCCATGCCCAGCCACACGTTAAAAATACCCGCGGTCAAGGTATGAACGGCAAAAAAGTCTATGGTGCCAAAATCGTTCAGGGTTTCCATCAGCGCAATAATGACGCCGACAACAATAGCCGGGCGCGCCAGCGGCAAAGCCACCTTCACAAATGCATTCCACGGTCCCCGCCCCAGCACGCGGGCCGCTTCAAGCACACATACCGATTGCGACAAAAACGCCGCGCGGGCCAACATATAAACATAGGGATACAATGTCAGGCTAAGCACCACAATCGCACCGCCTTTGGTGCGAATATCGGGAAACCAGTAATCGCGCGCCGATTGAAACCCGAACCACGCCCGAAGCGTGCCTTGCACCGGCCCGGCATATTCCAGCAAATCGGTGTAAACATATGCCACGATATAAGCTGGAACTGCCATCGGCAACAACATGGCCCACTCAAAAAACCGTTTCCCCGGCAGACGGCACATGGTCACAACCCAGGCAGACGAAACGCCCATCACAGTTACGCCAATGCCAACACCCAACATTAAAATAAAGGTATTGGACAAATACCGTGGCAGCATGGTCGATGCCAGATGCGGCCAGATATTTTCAGTGGGAAACACTGCCAGATAGACCACCGCCACAATCGGTGCAGCCACCAGCATTGCAATCAGCATTGCACCACCCAGCCACCATGACGATTGCCCCTGACCCCACCAGCGCATCGAATGCACCATGGGCCTCTGTTGCAAGGGATCAAATGTTTCGCTGGGTCCGGTGCCGCGAATGTCCTGTTTAACTGCCAATTTGCACCGATGCTTTATTCGTTAAAACCAACTTCGTCGATCATGCGAATGGCATCACCGCGCAAGTTGGCCACTTCGTTCAACGGTAAATCGTCAGCCTTGAATGTGCCCCACGAGGCCACCATTTCCGACCACACAACACCCGATTTCACCGGATATTCAAAATTAACTTCGGCATACATATGCTGGGCTTCGTCGCCCGATAAAAACTCGACCAGTTTTAGCGCATTTTCACGGTTCGGCGCATTTTCCATCAGGGCAACACCGGAAATATTTACATGCGTGCCCCGGTCTTTCTGATTGGGAAAAACGATCCGCACCTGTTTGGCTGCATCGGCCTTGTTCGGATCATCCAGCATCTTGCCGTAATAGTACGAATTGCCAATCGCAACGTCGCACACACCTTGGGAAACTGCTTCGATCTGGTCAATATCGGCGCCTTGCGGTTTGCGCGCCAGATTATCCTTTAACCCGATCAACCATTTTTTGGCATCTTCCGGGCCGTGATGGGCAATCATGGAGGCAACAAGGGCAATGTTGTAAACATGCATCCCCGAACGAATACAAATACGACCTTTCCATTTCGGGTCGGCCAGTTCTTCGTAACTGGCAATGGCATCAGGTTCGATCCGGTCAAGCGATGTGTAAATCACCCGCGCCCGCGTTGTTAACCCAACCCATTGGGCGTCCTTGTCGCGATATTGCGCCGGAATATTCTGTTCAATAATGTCGCTGGTCAACGATTGGGTAACACCCGCATCAACCGCATCCTGAATACGACCAATATCAACAGTTAACAGTAAATCAGCCGGGCTGTTGCGCCCTTCATGCTTCACGCGCTCAACCAAACCGCTTTGCGAAAACAACGTGTTAACGCGAATACCGGTTTCTTCGGTAAATTTCTGGAACATCGGTTTGATCAGAAACGGCTGACGCAATGAATAAACATTCACTTCCTGCGCGGCCTGGGCAACAGAGAACGAAACCGTCGTCAGTGCCAGTCCAAGGATGAATTTTCGCAGGTTCATGAAGGGTCTCCTGATCGTTCCAATAATGACAATGGGAATGAAAAACATTCGCAAGGCGCGAAATTACCGTTTCAACATCCCGATTGGCAAGGCACAATCACGCCGCTCACAGCATTGTTGGCAATATCACCCTCTTGACAATTGCCAACATTAATTATCCCTGTCACATAGTTCCTGTAAAAACGCCGAACAAAGCTATATTTTAAAACGTCTTTAATCGAGAAATCTGAAATAAAAAAACTGTTTTCAATAGCATCGCCCAGGGGCAAAATTGTCGTCACAACCCAGATATCTGTTTCATCATATCCATAAATGCGGCGGCAACAGTTTGCGCATCGCCTTTGCCAGGTGGTTTCTAATCACTTATGATTACCGGCAACGCAGCCCGACACCGGAAAATGAACAAAGCCCCGCCGATTTTGCCAAAGCTGGAATTGATCGTTCAAAATTACGCAATAATGCTTTGATTTGTGGGCATTTTGATACCGAAGGTGCCTATTTATGGCAGCGATATAGCGAAGTTTATAACGATGGCACAAGGCTGATTACATTTCTGCGCCATCCGCTGGAACGTGCCATTTCACATTACTTTTTTGGTACAAAAACCGGATATCTGCCCATCACCGAAAACAGCCTGACAGATTTTTTACTGGCCTGTCACAATCCGATGGCCGGCCTGTTATCGCCGAACCCTAAAAATGCAGCAGACATTCTTGCCCCTTACTGGTTTGTCGGAACCCTGGAAAACGCAAATGAAGATCTGTTGCGTTTAGCAAAAATGATGGCGCAACCCGACGATATATTGCCCCTTACCCACGTCAACCATACTGGCCGACCGGCATATGATCTGCCAAATGATGTAATTGCGACATTTAATGCCAATAATGCGCTTGATTTTGCCTTGTATAACCAGGCCAGAAATTTCAGCACCCCATAAAAAAGGGGGAGCACAATGTGCCACCCCTTCATCAAAGCAGTATCCGAAACTGTTTTAAAACTGCCTATTCGTTATAACCAACCTGATCAACCATCTTGATCGCGTCGGCGCGCAAGCGGGCGATTTCGGTTAACGGCAATTGGTCGGCCTTGAACGTGCCCCAGGATTTAACATTTTCGGCCCATTCAACACCGGGTTTGACCGGATATTCGTAATTCACCTCGGCGTATATTTTTTGCGCCTCATCACTGACCAGAAACTCCATCAATTTGACCGCATTTTCACGATGCGGCGCCCCCTTGATCAGCGTCATGCCCGAAATATTCATCGACATGCCACGGTCATCCTGATTGGGGAAAACAATGTTGACAGCCTCGGCCCAGCTGCGCTGTTGCGGATCATCCAACATCTTGCCGTAATAATAGGTATTGCCAATGGCGATATCACATTCGCCTTCCTTGATCGCCTTAACCTGGCCCCGATCATTGCCCTGCGGTTTGCGCGCCAGGTTGGCTTTTAAGCCTTCCAGCCATGTTTTGGCATCCTGTTCGCCATGATGGGCAATCATGGAGGCAAACAGGGCGATATTGTAGTCATGCGTGCCAGACCGGGTGCAAACCCGCCCTTCCCATTTGGCATCAGCCAGATCTTCGTAGCGGGTAATTTCACCCGCACCCACACGATCTTTCGACGCATAAATCGCCCGTCCGCGCTGGGTCAGGGCAAACCAGTGTCCTGCCTCATCGCGCAAATGGGCCGGGATGCTATTGGTCAACACGTCACTGTCCACCACATCAGTCACACCGGCATCAACTGCCTGCTGGATCCGGCTAATATCAACCGTCATCAGGACATCGGCGGGGCTGTTCACACCTTCCTGTTTGATGCGTTCAACCAGCCCCTTTTCAGCGAAAATCACATTAACCTTGATACCGGTCTGGTCGGTAAATTTTTTAAACAAGGGTTCAACCAGAAAAGCCTGTCGTAGCGAATACACATTCACTTCCTGCGCCGATGCCGCTGTGGCACCCAAAACCGCCGACCCGATTGCCAGTCCGCCAATGATTGTTGCGAATTTCATCCACACGTTCCTTCAGGGTTTATAGGGTATCCAGATTGGTTGATATTGCGAATAACTTGCAAACTCAAAATCAGATACCGCAAAACCCGGCGCGGGTTCAATTACAAAACCCGCGAAACAACTGCCCGTGTGAAACGCTTCACGTTAGTGAATTTTTAGCCGTTGCAGTTTTTAAAACCCATTCCGCCGCAGCAGTTTTTTCCATTACAAAACGTTAAAGGACCCGGCACTTGATGTGCGCCATGCCTCCAGAAACTCGGCATAGGCCGGAATGTCGCCTGCCCGTTCTTCCAGCCACGCCACAGTCAGATTAATGGCATGATTATACCCGTCATGGTCCGAAAGCCCGGTATGAAGAACATAACGCAAATAAAGCAGATAGGTGTTTAGCACATCGGTTTCACAATAGCGGCGAATGCCGTCAATTTCGCCAGCATCATACATATCGGAAACCTTGCTGCCATCGACCCCGGTTTTGCCGGGTAAATCCAGGGCAGCACAAACCTCGTTCATTTTAGTACGCGC
The DNA here is from genome assembly GCF_002115825.1 of Thalassospira sp. MCCC 1A01428. Taxonomy (GTDB): domain Bacteria; phylum Pseudomonadota; class Alphaproteobacteria; order Rhodospirillales; family Thalassospiraceae; genus Thalassospira. The sequence continues at coordinate 52,025 of NZ_JFJZ01000014.1, forward strand.
CGAGGCCCCGTAATCAGATAAAACCTCGGCCAGGTCACAATGCCAGTTGGGCGCATAGCGCGAGGTGTAATTTTCCCATTTATTTGCCGCCTGATGCAGCCATCGCGCCGAAACACCGTGTTTCATCGCCCTGTATTTCAGCACCGGCAAGTCAAACCCGCGCCCGTTAAAACTAACCAGGCGGGGATGCAGTTTACCGCAATAGGAAAAGAAACCCGCAACCAGATCTTTTTCCTCGCTGGTCAAATCCCCACCGGATCGCAATTCCTCGATCTCGTAGGTTTCCAGGTTACCGTCGCGCTGAATGGTGGCCCGCAAAAAACTGATCGCAACGACCTTGTGAAAGGGCTGACGTGGAAATCCGTTACGCCCGCTTGTAATATCGAGATGATACTGTTCCAGCATTTGCCGGCCCGTTTCCGGGTCCGGCGCGGTTTCGCCGGTTAATTGCGGCAAAACATCAATATCGGGAACGGTTTCAATATCAAAAACAAACAGGCTGTCATGCATGGGGCGCATCCGGGTTATCTGATTGGCAGGCAGGTCTGCCCACCATATACCCGATACAACCCGAATTAACAGGGCCGATCACGCCATCCTTCCTTCCCTGTCAGGCAGAAACACCTGTTTATCGGGGTGGCATTACAACCTACTGACATATCCTGTCATTTTATAACCGATCAAAGGTTGCGCAAAACCGGACAGGGCGGCTAAACTTTTTGCCATGACTGTATCAGGCGGTATTTCGACCAAGCCACAGAACCGGGACGGAACCAAATCCGATCTGGTTCGTATAGTGAGAAGTCGGAATGCACATGGTGCGCTTTCGGACTGTTGTCGACGTCGAAGGAACAAAAACGATGAAATTCCTGCCCGCCGGAGCCGCAGCGCTGATGGCCATTGGCCTCGGCCTTTCCTTTCAACTTAACGCGTCCCCGGCCCACGCCGCAGACGCGTCGTGTGAAATTGACCGCCCGGTGATGTTTGCCGGGCTTAACTATGACAGTGCTCTGTTTCACAACGCTGTCGCCCGTTACATCATTGAAAAAGGTTATGGTTGCCAAACCGATGCGCTGCCTGGCGAAACCATCCCGCTTTTGACCGGCACAGGTAAAGGTGACATTGATGTCGTCATGGAAATCTGGCGTGACAATGTTGCCGATGCCTGGAAAAAAGCAGAGGCAGCGGGCACCGTTAAACAGATTGGCGTTAATTTTGACGATGCTGTCGAAGGCTGGTTTGTGCCCAGCTTTGTCATCAAGGGTGACAAGGAGCGCGGGATAGAACCGATGGCTCCGGACCTTAAATCGGTATCAGATCTGCCCAAATACACCAAACTGTTTGAAGATGCAGAAGAACCCGGCAAAGGTCGTTTTTATAACTGCCCATCGGGTTGGGTTTGCGAAAAGGTCAATACCAACAAGCTAAAGGCCTATGGCCTGGATGACAGTTTCACCAACTTCCGCCCCGGCACTGGCGCCGCCCTTTCGGCAGCGATTGCATCAGCCAACAAACGCGCACAGCCGATCCTGTTTTATTACTGGGGACCAACCTGGGTTATGGGCCTGTATGACAGCGTAAAGCTGGAAGAACCGGCTTATAACAAGGAAATTTTCGACAAACTGAAAGACGGCAGCGATACCAGCCGGGCAACGGCCTATCCGCAAAGCACCGTCACGGTCGGCGTGAATACCGGTTTCATGAAATCGGCCCCGAAACTGACGGAATTTTTGTCGCATTATCACACCAGCAGCGCATTGGTGTCGGAAATGCTGGCATATATGCAGGATGAAGGGGAAAAACCCGAAGGTGCCGCCGAGCATTTCCTGAAGGAAAAACAGGATATCTGGACCAAATGGGTGCCAGAAGATGTTGCTGAACGGGTAAAAGACAGCTTGTAAAATTTACGAGCCAAGCGGCTATGGCCGGTAATCTATACAATCGGGGCAGTCTCAGGCTGCCCCCTTTTTTATGTCTTGTCCTATGCGTATTATTTGAACCGTCATTCGTAAAAACATTCAATTCCCCTGTCGGGGCTTGTCACTGCCAGCATACAACGACTTATGACGATAACGTTGAATGCCCATGTCCCCGCCGGGTGGGTGGACGCGGATCAACCTCGTCTCCCTCCATTAGCATGGCTATTTTCTTTAGGGATGTAACAATACGTCCGCGTTCGGTATCTTTTAATTCTTCAAAACGGTCCATGAAATCGTCGTCAAGCAAGGGCGGTGTATTGCGAATCATGTCCGCGCCCTTTTTGGTCAGGCAGCTATTAACCACGCGCTTGTCGGTAATATTGCGGGTGCGGCGGACAAAGTCGCGCTCCTCCAACCGGTTCAAAATTGTCGTTACTGTTGCCTGACTTAACGACACATGACGCGAAATTTCCTTAACCGTAACTTCGCCAAGTTCCTCAATTGCAAGCAGAACCACCAATTGCGGCACCGTTAGGCCACAAACCTTCATCACCTGTTTTGAATGCAGGTCCGATGCGCGAATAATTTGGCGCAACGCCACCAGCACATCAAGAGAATCGCGTCTTTTTTGCTGTTCAGACGTCATTTGGCCGTTTCCCAATCCTTAAATCCGCCGTCAACCTAGCTCAAATTTAATTTGACATCAAATGTTTTGAATTGTAACTATCTTGGCAGAATATGTGACGGTACTTGGGGAAGTAATCGTACTGGCCACGAAATCAAAGGCCAGCTAACCACAAAACGAACAGCTGAACTGCCCGCCTAAAACCGGGTAGATTTATGCGGTTTGCCAAAAAACCGACAAGGGACCATGACCGATAAAATCGTTGTAAAAGACCTCTATAAAGTCTTTGGCGACCAGCCGGACCAAGCCATGAAAATGGTGCGCGACGGGATCGACAAAGCCGAGATTTTCGAAAAAACCGGCCAGACAGTTGGCGTTTGCGGTGCAAACTTCACGGTTCGCGAGGGTGAAATTTTTGTTGTCATGGGGCTGTCGGGCTCCGGCAAATCCACCCTCGTCCGATTATTGAACCGGCTGATCGAACCCACAGCAGGCCAGGTTCTGTATGATGGCGTCGACATTGCGGCAATGAATGCGCAGGAATTAATGAATTTGCGACGCCGCGATATGTCGATGGTGTTTCAGTCCTTTGCCCTGATGCCACATTTATCGGTTGTAGATAATGCGGCTTTCGGCCTTGAACTGGCCGGTGTCGAACTTGAAGAACGTCAAAAACGGGCGCTCAACGCCCTTGAACAGGTTGGCTTGCACGCCCAGGCCAGTTCCTATCCCGACGAACTTTCAGGTGGCATGCAGCAGCGCGTCGGCCTCGCCCGTGCCCTTGCCAATGACCCGTCTGTCATGTTGATGGACGAAGCCTTTTCCGCACTGGACCCGCTTATTCGTGCCGAAATGCAGGATGAACTGCTGATTTTGCAGCGCGAACACAAACGCACCATCATTTTCATTTCGCACGACCTTGATGAAGCCATGCGCATCGGTGATCGCATTGCGATCATGGAAGGCGGTATTGTGGTGCAGGTCGGCACACCTGAAGAAATTCTCAATAACCCGGCCAACGATTATGTCAAATCGTTCTTCCGCGGGGTGGATGTTTCAACCATCCTTTCGGCCAGGGATATTGTTTCAAAACGCGAAACCACCGTGATCGAGCGCGAGGGCGTCGGCCTTAAAACGGCCCAGCGTCGCCTTGAAACCGAAAACCGCGAATTTGGCTATATCGTTGGTCAAAATATGGAATTCCACGGCGTCATTTCACAAGAAAGCGTTGAACGTGCCATCAAAGCCGGGGCTGACAAGCTGTCGGCGGCGTTCCTTGCCAATATCGAAGCCGTTAATGAAGATACCCAGCTTTCCGACCTGATCGGAACCGTTGCCCATGCCCCGTGCGGGGTGCCCATTGTGACAGACGCCGGAAAATATACCGGTGTGATCCGCAAGGCAAAATTGCTGGCAACGCTCGACCCGGAAGGAGATTTGACCAATGGCTGATAACAGTAATCCCTGGGCAAGCAGCGGCCAATCTGACGCGGATGCAGCAACCAGCGGTGGCGATGCTGCGGCAAGTGGCGGCGACGCCGCATCCTCTGCTGCATCCAATCCGTGGGGAACCCCCGATGCCTCTGCTGGCAGCGGCGTTTCCGATACTGCCGGCGACTGGCTGTCAGGCGCAGCACCGGCCCCTGAACACCATTTCAGCATTATCCACCCGTTTCACGATGCCGCCTTCCCGGTCGATATCTGGGTTAATAATGGCCTTGACTGGATTGTGAATAACTTTCGCAGTTTCTTTCAGGCCGTGCGCTGGCCGATTGACGCAGTGTTGACCGGGGTTCAAACCGGTTTGCAAGCGACCCCGGCCCTGATCGTGATCGTCATTATGGCATTGCTGGCCTGGCAGGTCGCCGGGCGCAAACTGGCGATTGGTACGTTCGTGTCGCTGATCGCAATCGGCCTGATCGGCGCATGGTCCGAAGCGATGATTACGCTGGCGCTGGTGATTACGTCGGTTTTGTTCTGTGTTGTCCTTGGCCTACCCACCGGTATCTGGCTGGCACGCAATGAAAAAGCATCGCGCATAACACGCCCCGTTCTGGATGCCATGCAAACCACCCCGGCATTTGTCTATCTGGTGCCGATTGTGATGTTATTCGGGATTGGCAATGTGCCAGGCGTTGTCGTGACCATTATTTTCGCCCTGCCCCCGCTGATCCGCCTGACCATCCTTGGCATTCGCCAGGTCCCGGCCGATCTGGTGGAAGCCGCCCGTTCGTTTGGGGCCAGCCCAAAGCAGCTTTTGTTTCGGGTGCAGTTACCCCTTGCCATGCCGACCATCATGGCCGGTGTTAACCAGACCCTGATGCTGGCGCTTTCCATGGTTGTGATTGCATCCATGATTGCAGTTGGTGGCCTTGGGCAAATGGTGCTGCGCGGCATTGGCCGCCTTGATATGGGCCTCGCCACCGTGGGCGGCATCGGCATTGTTTTACTTGCAATTGTATTGGACCGCATGACCCAGGCCCTTGGTCAGGACATGCGCAGCAAGGGCTCCCGTCACTGGTATGAAACCGGTCCGGTTGGCCTCGTCCGTTCCCTTATGGGCAAGAAATAACCGCACAGCGGTTGCAATAAAGGCTGAATCAACGGCCCAAACCACATAACAAGGAGAAGCCAATGACCATCCTGAAAAAACTCACCGCCGGAGCAGCCATTGCTGTTACCAGCAGCATGTTGCTGGCAGGAACTGCCTTTGCCGACAATATGAAGCCAGGCGAAGGCGTTGACGTCCAGCCGCTTAAAAGCTCGATCGCGGAAGAAACCTTTCAGACCGAAATCGTGATGAAAGCCCTGGAAGAACTTGGCTATAACGTCGGGGACATCAAGGAAATTGAATATGCGACCGGTATTGTTGCCATCGCCAATGGCGACGGCACCTTCATGGCCGATTACTGGGACCCGCTACACGCGGATTTCTATAAAAATGCCGGTGGGTCCGACAAAATCTATCGCGAAGGTGTGTATTCTCCCGGTGCGCTTCAGGGTTACCTGATCGACAAAAAGACCGCAGAAAAATACAACATCACCAATATCGAACAGCTCAAAGATCCGAAAATCGCCAAGATTTTCGACATCAATGGCGACGGCAAAGCCGATCTGGCCGGGTGTAATCCGGGCTGGGGCTGTGAAAAAGTCATCGAACATCATCTTGATGCCTATGGTCTGCGCGATACGGTTACCCACAATCAGGGTTCGTATTCCGCCATCATCGCCGACACCATTACCCGTTACAAACAGGGTGAACCGATCCTGTATTACACCTGGACCCCGTACTGGGTTTCGGGCGTGCTTGTCCCGGGTAAGGACACCGTATGGCTTCAGGTTCCGTTCTCATCGCTTCCGGGTGAAAACAAGGATGCCGACACAGCCCTTCCCGATGGCAGCAACTATGGCTTCCAGGTGAATAACCAGCGGATCATTGCCAACAAAAAATGGGCAGATGAGAACCCGGCAGCCGCCAAGCTGTTCGCCATCATGCAGATTTCGTCCAACGACATCAGTGCTGAAAACACCCTGATGCGCAACGGCGAAAAATCGGCTGAAGACATTGGTCGTCATGCCGATGCGTGGATCAAAGCCAATCAGAGCAAATTTGACGGCTGGCTGAAAGAAGCCCGCGCTGCGGCCAAATAATTCCGCCGCGTGCGGTCAGAGAAACATCTGATCGCCAACATAAACAAAACAACCCGCAGGTTTGCTCCTGCGGGTTGTTTTGTTTTTCGCCCTATCAAGAATTCGGCAATGACATGTTCTAATAAACAGGAACAACATAACCAGGTCCGGCCATCCACAAGAAAGAAATACACGCCCTGTGGCCACACGAAAAAAACATCTGAAATGCATGTGCGCAAGAAGGGCGTGGCCGTTACCGGGCTAACGACAAACCGGCTGACGCACCAGCTACACATACCCGTATGGTGCATACATTCCCCATTGGGTAACACTGGTTTCAAGCGTGCAGACCTTTTTTCAGTTGTATTTGTCTTTTCATTTTTGCGCGTAATCCGAAATCATTTCGAACTTAAATAACGTTCTTCAGCGCAAATTTTAAGGCCCGCAATGTCTGATTGCGGACCTTTTGACGTTGTTTGTGTCATCCCTGAAGGCGACCCTATTTGCGAATGGATTCCAAAAACAGATTGGCGTTCTTTTGCAAATTATGGGCTTCTTCTTCCAGTTCGGCAGACGAGTTTCTGACATGGCCGGTTGCTTCGCCCGCCTCGTGAATGGAACTGACCACATCGCCAATATCGTCATTCATATTGGTAATGGCGTGGCCGGTTTGATCAATGGTGCTGGTAATATCATTCGCGGCGTTTGACTGGTCTTCAACCGCGCGTTCAATGCTAAGCGACACAGCATGAACCTGGCTGATACGTTCGCCAATTTCACCAATGGCCCCGGCGGCATCTTGCGAAATATTTTGAACCGCCGAAATTTGTTTGGTTATTTCCTCGGTCGCGCGGGCAGTTTGATTAGCAAGCGCCTTTACCTCGTTGGCAACCACGGCAAAGCCCTTGCCTGCATCCCCTGCCCGTGCGGCCTCAATCGTTGCGTTTAAGGCCAAAAGATTGGTTTGCGCAGCAATATCCTGAATAAGTTCAACCACATCGCCAATCTTACGTGCTTCGTCAGACAGGTTGGCAACGGTTTGGTCGGTATGGCGGGTTTGCGAAACGGCTTCTTCGATGGCGGCACGTGATTGCACCATTTGCTGTGAAACCTCGTGCAGGGCACCACGCAACCTATCGGCCGCGGTAGCAACCGATTGCACCCCGTTCGAGGCATCGGCAACGCTTTTTAACACCCGGTCGGTTTTTTGCCGTGACGTGTCGGTGGCCGAGGCAAGAATGCGGGCATTATCGGACAAACCATTGGCAGAGCTTAAGACTGCTTCAACAATACTGCCAACCGTTCCGCGAAATGACTTGGCCGTTTCATCCAGACGACGGGCATTTTCAGCCCGATTCCGGGCATCAAGTTCCTTTCTTTCCTCGCGCAGGCGGGCAATACGCTGACCATTTTCCTTAAATACATTCAGAGCATGGGCCATTTCGCCCATTTCATCATGACGCATCCCCGCAGGAACAACGACATTCAGGTTGCCATCGGCAATCTGGGTCATGGCACCGGTCATGGATTTAAGCGGGGATGCAACAATTTTATGGATCAGCAAAAATAGAAACGCCAGGCAGGCTGCCAGCAAAACAATCGCTATTCCGGTTTGATCAATGGCGTTTGCCGTTGTTTCGGCTTTTAACGAGGCAAAAGACCACGCCATGACTATCGCGCCGACAACATCCTGATTTTTACCAAATATGGCGGGTTCAGCAATAACCTGTAAATCACCAATCCGGGTTTCCTGCCGGTCAGTTGCCGTAATGGCGGCCAATCCAAGATCGGTCAATTGTGCCGCCAGGGCAGGATTGGTGCCGGGGGCGGCAAAATTTAAAATCGGTTTACCTTCCGCATCAATTGCCAGCACAGAAGCCAGCGTTTCACGCCCGTCAGATATCAACTCCTGAAAAGATGCTTCAATCGCGTCGGCCTTGCGAAACTTTACCGCCCCGCCATTTTGCGAAGCAATAAGCGACGTTACAATGGTATTGCCGTCCGCCAGCCGCACCTTGGCTGAATCAATTGAAAAGATAATGCCGACATAGATCGTTGCTATAAAGGCGACAACAACTGTTGCGGCAACACCAAAGACCAGTTTGCTGCGAATGGACCACCCACTGCGGACAAACGGCGGAATGGCTGAACCACCATCTGTTGCGCCATTTTCCATGTTCATTTTCCCACATTCCCTGCCCCGAAAGGCTTTCATATTTATGGGTTTGCACCCAAATCAATCACCTACGATTTACGGGGCCACAACGGGCCGCAACCGGGTTGCTTTATTCCAGCAATTCAACATTGATCCCCACGGTAACTGCGCCAATAACAGTGGTACCGTCGCTATCGATCACCGGCAGGCTTAATTGCGACTGATAGGTCTGGGTGGATTCATCCAGTTCAACGTCGCTCATATGAATGGCGTCTGGTCCGACGGGGAATGTCTTTTGCCATTTGGCCTCGTCACCCTGCCAGTAATCGCTGGTGACATCACTTTGGCCGACATTCAGGCCTTTGTTATCCATGACAAAAATTTCCGTGATCAAACCTTCGGTTTCGTCGGCTTTTTCACGCAAAAATTTTGACAGGGGGCGGGCCAGAACCTTGTCGATCAGCGGTTTATCCGTAGCTGATGTTTCGGCACGCCATTCCTTGTCCAGCTTGTCGATATCATCCTGCGACAAACCGGCATTTTCAGCGTTCTGGGCTTTTACCGCATCAATGACCAGCGGGTCTGATAACCATGCTTTCACATCATCGGCATAGTTGCGCAATTGACCTTCAAATTCGTTGGCATTTGCCACCGTCATGCCCGAAACAAACGCAATCGGCGCCACCACAAATATGGCCAGCATTTTCATTTTAAATGACATATATCCACCCTCCTAATTGCCGATAACATCGGCACCCCCAAAAACAGGCACAAGCAAATGCCTTGACTATTTCAGACGTGGGGACAGGGCGGAAAAATTCAACCAAAGATATTTTCTAAAAGCGGCCAGTACTTTCCTTGAAAACCACAACAGCAATGCCTAACCGCGCAATTTAATTACACGGAACATTCTGTTCTATTGGGGCGTTTTCAATCATTGCTAAATGCTCTCCTGACAACTCCTGACGCAGCAAGACTGAATAAAGGGTGAGTTATGAGGCTGTAGTTGTTAGGCTTGCGCCAAAGCCTTGCCACCCGAAAAACGGAAAACACCCGAATGTTTCCTGACAAGCTGAATATCCCCCTTGGAAAATCGGTAAATGCCCTTGTCGACTGGTTGGTCGTCAATTACGGCGATGCCTTTGAAGCCTTTGCCGATGCGCTGTTGACCGTACTGGTCTGGCTTGAACATTTGCTGCGTGCAACACCCTGGTGGCTGGTAATTGTCGTCATTGCTGCGATTGCTTTTCATGCCAGTCGCAGTTGGAAAACCACGCTGGGCCTGTCGCTTGCCATGGTTGCGATTGGCATGTTGGGCCTGTGGGACAAGGCAATGCAAACCCTTGCCCTCATGATTATTGCCACCGGGCTTTCCGTAATTATCGGTATTCCGGTCGGAATTGGCATGGCGATGTCAAACAAGCTGCGCGCCGTAATGGTGCCCCTGCTTGATATGATGCAAACCATGCCCAGTTTTGTTTATCTGATTCCGGCCCTGATGCTGTTTGGGCTGGGCAAGGTACCGGCCATTCTGGCAACGGTTATTTATGCTGCCCCACCGGTTATCCGCCTGACGGATCTGGGTATTCGGCTGGTTGATAAAGAAGTCCTTGAAGCATCGCGGTCCTTTGGGGCCAGCCGGGCACAAATTTTGTGGGGCGTGCAATTGCCCCTTGCCCTGCCCAATATCATGGCGGGCATTAACCAGACCACCATGATGTCGATTTCAATGGTGGTGATTGCTTCCATGATCGGGGCCCGTGGCCTTGGCGAACAGGTATTAACCGGCATTCAACGCCTTGATGTTGGCCAGGGGGTCGAAGCCGGGATTGCCATTGTTTTGCTGGCCGTGGTGTTTGACCGCATTGGTCAGTCCTATGGCAAACGATCCCAGCGCACCACCACCACCGGGGCAGGAGACGGGGCATGAGCTATATCGAAATAAAAAACATCTATAAAATTTTCGGTCCCCACCCGCAAAAAGCCCTGACCATGGCCCAAAACGGCGAAAACAAGGACGATATCCTTGCCAAAACCGGCCATACGGTGGGGCTGCAAAATGTATCGCTGTCGATTGATCAGGGTGAAACATTTGTAGTGATGGGGTTATCGGGGTCGGGGAAATCGACCTTGATCCGCCATCTCAACCGCCTGATTGACCCGACGGCTGGGGAGATCCTATTTGGCGGGGAAAACATATTGCAGATGACCACACCCCGGTTAAACGCCTTTCGCCGCGCCAAACTGGGCATGGTGTTTCAACGTTTTGGCTTGCTGCCACACCGAAGCGTCATCGAGAATGTTGCCTATGGATTGAAAATTCAAAAAACCGACAAAGCCGAACGGCTAAAATCAGCCCGGACCTGGATCGAACGGGTTGGACTGGCGGGCTATGAAGACAGCTTTCCCGATCAGCTATCAGGCGGCATGCAACAGCGTGTTGGCCTGGCCCGGGCACTTACGACCAACCCGGAAGTGTTGCTGATGGATGAAGCGTTTTCAGCATTAGACCCGTTAATCAGAAGCGACATGCAAGATGAATTGATGAAGTTGCAAAGCGAGCTTCACAAAACCATTATCTTTATCACCCATGACCTTGACGAAGCCCTGAAACTGGGCGATCGCATTGCGATTTTAAAGGATGGCGCACTGATGCAGGTCGGGCGGCCCGAAGAAATTATAATGAACCCGGCCGATGATTATGTCCGCGCCTTTACCCGTGATGTTAACCGCTCACGGGTATTGCGGGCAAAAACGCTGATGCAGCCAACATCAACCGGCAACGATACGCCCGCCAATACCACCGGCTGGCCGGAAGTGGATGCAAACATGCGCCTTGAAGATATTTTGCCCATCGCCATCGCCTGCCCCGATGGAATTAGCGTGGTTAACCGCGACCACCAGAAAATCGGTACATTAAGCAAGGACCAGATAATCGCCGCCCTTGCCGCCTGATTTTTAATCCAGACGATATAAACACAAACCGACAGAACCTGCATTATGGGCAGTCTGTCGGTTTTGTGTTTATCAGGACGCCTGCAATGGCTGATAATCCCAGGCGATGTCGGTCATTGCGCCATCATGCTGGTGCGGCGGGATGGCAACTTCTTCCATCATGAAGCCCCGGCTTTCAGTTTTGTTTTGCCAGTCGGCAAAAGACGGATGGGTTTCATCCTTATCCGAAATCACCGGCACCATGCGGCCCAACTGCCAGTCAATCGCGAGGTCGGGGTCATTCCAGGCAATACCACGATCATGTTCCGGGCTGTAATAATCGCTAACTTTATAAACAACCGTTGTATCGGGAACCAGGGTACGAAAACCATGGGCAAAGCCCGGCGGTACCCATAATTGATACCAGTTCTGGTCGGAAAGCTCGATCCGGATATGTTTGCCAAAAGTTGGGCTATCGGGGCGAATATCAACGGCCACATCCAGAATAGCCCCATGTGTGACCCGCACCAGTTTGCCCTGCGCATGCGGATTTACCTGAAAATGCAAACCGCGAATGGTGTTAACCGGCGCACTGACCGACTGGTTTTCCTGCACCAGGGTGGCATCGCCAATGGCGGCGGCAAATTCGTCTTCGCGAAAGGTTTCGGCAAAAGTGCCGCGCGGGTCACGGTGCTGATTGGGTACAAAAAGCAACGGTCCCTCTATGTCAAAACGGTCAAATTGCATGATTACGCATCCTTGATAAGGGGTCTATTTTTCGTCGCTGTTAAAACGGATCGGCTGGCGCATCAACTTGCGTGTCATCGCCCATTTTCCATTGCGCTGGACGGGCACCAACTTCACATAAAGCAGGCTTGCCTGCGCATCGACCGTGCCAAAAATGCGGTCCTTGCTGTCTTCATCGATAATCGATGGATAGGCAACAAACGCATCACCCGGCCCGGCATCGGGTTTCAGGTCGGCTGCCAGCAACATTTTAGGCATCGACCATTTGATCATGTCTTTGGATGTCGAATAATAAATGCCGTGTTCGCTTGTGCCGTCCTTGTGCTTGCGACGGTGTTTGTAAACGGCAATAAACGTATTGCTTGCTTCGTGTCGAACAATGCCCCGGATTGATGTTAATCCATAAGGGCCAACACGTGCGCAATCGGTCTGATATACTTCCCAGCCCTTATCGGGCGTCAGGCGCGCAGCATCGACAAACTTTTTGCCATCCCATATTTGCCAGCGCGACGGGTCATCGGCATTGGCCCGCGCCAGACAATTGCGCGACGATTTCCAATCCACCCCGCGCCGCCAGACGATGGAATAAAGATAATCCTTCCAGCTGACGATATTGGTAGCCGTCACATAACTGGGCGCGCGTTTGCGATCATCGCGATACGCCATGGGTGGGGGAAATGGTGCATGGTGCGGCGGTTTTGCCTGATAATCAAAATGCTGCCCACCATCGGTAGATTTTAAGGTGACCAACCCGTTGATCCAGCAATCGGTACGTTTTTTGGCATTCGCACACGGCATGTCGTGGCGATAAGGCATGAAACTGGCACTGCCCAGGGCGTAAACCGTTTCACCATCATCGGTATAAATCGCATGAAGCCAGGTACGGTCATCGAGCATCCCCGGGTCTGCCTTGCCGGCGGCTTTAAAGCGACTGTTGCAGTCCTTATGCAGGGATTCGAGATTTTGGCCCACAAAGGCACGATTGCGAAAATTGGGGGCAAACAAAACCATTCGTCCTTGCGCGTCGCGAAAAGCACGAGCCGGGGCATCGGGCAAATGGGAATCATCGCAGGCATTAACAGCAGTATCAAACAGCACAGTTTCATCACCCGCCAACCGCACATCAAGGGCCTGCGCCCCGTGAGATTGCACCACCCACGCTGCCGCCACCGCAAGGGCGGCACTTCCGAAAAATCCGATGATTGCGTTTCTATGCACTGTTTATATCCGTGCCATAAACCGGGTGGAAAAAAGCCCGGGATGTGCAGGGCATGGAGGGGTCCCTGCACATCCCGTCGTCATGGTCACGCCGCCTTGCTCAGGTTTGGGGTCGGGTTTTTACCCAGACGGTGCGCCATGCCGTTCTCATCAAGGAATTTTTGCAAATCCTTGAACCGTTCGGCGTAAGTCTTTTCAAACATGCCAAAATCGGCATTATCCCAGGCTTCCTCGAAAGAAAAGCGGTCAATATATCGCCCGTCGACATGAGGAATCCCCAGCGTTTTGACAAACTCGCGGGTTCGTGTGTCATAGGTGATATAAAGAGCGGGAACTTCGTTTGCCAAAGCCAGCAAATTGCCATGCAAACGAAAACCGGTTACGGCATCCTGGCGGCATTCGGCATCTTCAAAATCGCTTACGGTTTCAAAAACGCTTAGGGACGACCGGTAAAGATCCAGCAACGGGTCGTTTGCGCCATACAGCCATTTTTCCTTTATCAGGCTGTTAACTGCTTTTTCCATAACCTGTTTCGGGTTTGGCACCAGATTGCTACGGGCATAGAAAATGGCCTTTTCTTCAAGCTCGCCCGCACACAAAATTTCTGTACGGTAATTTTCGGCCAAAGTCCGCAACATGTAACGCTGCAACATGGCAAAGCCATGGGTTTTCCGGCGCAGGGTAAAGCCAAGGTTTTTAATCTCGTTGGCCTTCAACCGTGGTAAATTCAGCTCCGGCTTACAATGACGAAAGGCTGTAGGGCACCCGAAAATCCGGACATTTTTAATGCCAATCGAATTAAGTGCTTTGCGTGAAAGTGCGCCGCGCACCCCAACAGTTTTGGACCTGTCAGCCACCAGTTGCAAAAACCGTTTGGTGGATTCATTGACATATTCATCAGAATTGTCAGGCACCTGCACACCAATACCAAATGCCATGACCGGCACTTTGGTTTTTTCCAGCACATTGGTAATTTCATCCCACTGGCCATTGGTATTGATATAGTTCGATCCGCGCAAAAAGATGTAGTCAAGGGTGTTGATTTTCTCGATCTGCTCTTCACTTAGTCCGCCGCTGGATTGCCCGTAAATCGGGTACAGTTCGGCATAATCAAGAATACGAAGCGAACTGTCATAAACGAAACAGTCGCCGATATTTGTGAACAGTTCGGTTGCCCGCTGTGGTGCGCCAAAGGTATGGGTGACAACACCCTTGCCTTCAACAACCTTGCCGGCGGGCATCAAAACGCCAATGCGCGGTTTACGCCCAATGGGGGAAACAGAATCAACCATCATGAAACTCCTGCATGGTGCCGAAAAATGCGCCAGGCCTGGGCATTTTTCGGTATTTGCTCGTGTATGCGGGGTAATTTTTCGCCCCTTTTTTATAATCAGGCGGCGTCGGCTTGACGCTGTTTTAGGCTTTCTTCCCAGGCAAGAGCATGAGAAACGATGGTATCGAGATCGTTATATTCCGGCGTCCATTGAAGTTTTTGCGAAATGCGATCGGCGCCTGCAATCAGGGCTGCCGGGTCGCCAGCGCGGCGTTCGGCAAGATTAACGGTAAAGTCATTGCCTGAAACACGTTTGACGGCGTCAATAACCTCGTACACCGAAAAACCACGCCCATAACCACAATTCATCACGTCGCTTTCGCCGCCATTTTCCAGGTATTCAAGGGCCAGAACATGGGCATTGGCAAGGTCACTGACATGGATGTAATCGCGTATGCAGGTACCATCCTGTGTCGGATAATCATCGCCATATACATCAAGATGGCTGCGCACACCGCTGGCGGCCTGGCTGGCAATTTTGATCAGATGGGTGGCCTTGCGTGACGTTTGCCCTGCCCGCCCTTTGGGGTCGGCACCGGCGACATTAAAATAGCGCAAGGCAACAAAGTTCATATCATGTGCAACGGATGCATCCTGAAGCATTTTTTCCGTCATCATTTTTGATGTGCCATACGGTGAAATCGGCTTTGACGGAAAATCTTCCAGAATAGGCGTTTTTTCAGGCTCGCCATACACACCCGCAGTCGATGAAAAAATGAAGTGCTTTACCTTATTATCGACAGCCGCCTGCGCCAAAGCGCGTGAATTAACCGTGTTGTTGTAATAATAGTCCAGCGGATAAACGACAGATTCCGGCACAATGATCGAACCGGCAAAATGCATGATCGCGGTTACGTCATGTTCACGAATAACGCGCGATACCAGTTCGATATCGCCGCAGTCACCTTCGACAAAGGCAGCGCCAGCCGGAACGGCCCAGCGATACCCCTGGCTTAGATTATCAAGGACAACAACCTTGCGCCCCGCATCGAGAAGGGCCAGTGCTGCGTGACTGCCAATATATCCTGCGCCACCGGTAACAAGTACTGTCATTTTTCATGCCTCCTTGCAAAGGCGGTTCACATCGGGATCGGGGGAGATTTTTAGAATGTGAACCGCAAATAAAGGGCACTACCGCCAGCCGAAATGCCGGCGGCAATGCAAAAGGTTTTAAAGATCAGGCCACTTTGCGTTGCGGCTGATTTTGCGGCGCCATCACATCGGTCATCTTGTGATCGATGTTATTTTCACTCAGGAACATCTGCATTTCGCGATAGGTCTGGAACCAGGCGCGGTTGAATTTGTCGAACAGGGATTGATCCCAATAATCTTCCAGCACGAAATCCTTCTGCGAGAAAACATCGTAGCTCGGGATCTGGTAGGTTTCGGCAAATTCGACAGTGCGGCTGTCATAGGTGAAGTAAACGGATGGAACACCGTTGGACAAAGCCATCAAATTGCCGTGCAGGCGGTAGCCCAGCACGCAATCCTTGGTACGAACCAGGTCTTCGTAATCCGACACCACATCAGAATAGAACAGCTTTTCGCGATAAAGCTTTTCCATCGTGTCATCGAGATACCAGTTCTTGACCCAGTCATTGTCCTTGAGGGCCTGCATGGCTTCCTGTTTCTGAACATCCGTCCCGAAGACCAGTTTCTTTTCTTCCGGTTCGCCCTGGGCCATCAGGGTTACGTCAAACCGGTTTGCAAGTTCCTTGACCAGATCACGATGGAAGGTCAGGTAACGTTTGATATCCTGGGCGTAAGCCGGGGAAACTTCGCGGCGCAGGGTTACGCCAACATTTTGCACACTTTCAAGTGACGGCAGTTTGATCCGCATATTCGGGTTGTTGGCCCGAAATGCGGTTGGGCAACCAACAATGCGCACATTGGTAATGCCAAGATCCCACAACACCTGGGCGGTATAGGCACCGCGCACACCGATGGACGTGGTTGAATCCGCCATCATGCGCAAAACGGTTTTGGTCTGCTCGGAAAGCTCCAGCTTACCCTTTACCGGCGCCTGCGCCCCAATACCAAAACCAAGTACCGGCAATTTCAGGCGTTTAAGCACGGCAATGGTATTGCGCCAATCCATGTGTGAATGGATATAGTTCGATCCGCGCAGAAAAACGTAATCATATTCTTCGCGCAGGCGGTCGATGTCTTCCATTTTCGGGTCGGCAATGGGCAGAACACCCAGCTTGTCAAAATTCATCAGTTTCAGCGATGAATCGAACACAAAGGCATCACCAATATTGTGATAGTGGTTAATGCTTTTTTGAACATCACGGTAATTGTACCAGCGGACACAATCATGGTCGTAGACTTCGCCCGAGGGAATCATTACGAGGACGCGCGCCATGGTATTTCTCCTTGCAGTTGATGGATCGGTCACGGTTTTATCCGTGCCTGTATCCCTTTCGCGCTATGGCGTGGTTAACGTTCCGGCCGCTTCAAGGTGTGACAAACGCCATCACGCCCCGACCACGGATTGTTGCGGAGCCGCATTGGTTGCAGCAACGGATGGGCGGTTTTCAAGAACCCCCCGATACTGCGCAAGATGCTGTTTTGCGCAGTCGATGTAGGTGGGCGCGCGACGGATTCCGTCATGCATCCGGTCCCACAATGTTTTGTCGGTCAAACATTCGATCAGGCGGTCTGCCAGATCTTCAGCACTGCCAACACGGAAATGCAGGCCATTCACCCCGTCTTCAATTTTCTCGGCCATGCCGCCAATGTTGCTGGCGATCATGGGGCGGCCATGAAAGAAGGCTTCCTGAATGACAATGGGGGAGTTTTCCCACCAGGTGGATGGAATGATGGTCCAGTCGGCCATTTCCATCAGACGCGGCATTTCGGTGTTTTGATAAGCGCCATAAAAACGAACGCGTTCGCCGGCCTTTTCGATCAGGTCTTTGACTTTTTCCTGATATTCAAGGGGTTGCCGGTCAAGGTTCCCCCCAAAGATCATCAAACGGGCATCATCACCCCAGATGGATTCCGGCACACGGCCCACGGCATCCAGCAGCACATCCGCGCCCTTGAACATCGTAAGCTGACCAAAGAAGGCAAAACGTGCCCGACGTGGTTGCGCCTTGGTCAGGGGCCGAATGGCGGCGCGTTTTTCGATATCCAGGCCGTTTTCAATCACCGACATTTTGTCGGCTTCCAGCCCCCAGTCGATAAACCGGTCGGCCAGAAACTGGCTGGGCGATACGTAATGATCTGCCAGATCCAGCATGGATTTGATAAACCGTTCGCGGCGCAGGAATGATGCGGGCGAAACCCCGGGGAAACAGCCGTTACATTCAATCGGGCTGGCCCGATTACACAGCTTTTTCCCGCCACTTTTAACCATTTGCCCGTGATTGTGGCACATGGTTAAAAATTCGTGGAATGTGAAGAATATTGCAGCATCCGGCAGGGCTTCGCGCACCGCATAGATGGTTTCCATCCCCAATCCCAGCACATGGTGGAAATGCACCACATCGGGGTTGTAATCCTTCACGAAACGCAACAAATCGCGATCAATTTCATCGGTGCTGCGGTTCGATAACAGAAAATGATCGTAATTTTCTGCATGATACAGAATTTCATTGTCTTTCTGGCGCAGGCTCATCAGGGCCGATGCACCATGACGTGGTACCGGGTGGCCAACACGGGCCAGATAAAAGCTCTCGACACCGTCGAGTTCATTCAATCCCTTGTGCAGGTTATAAGACCCGACTTCGGCCCCACCCAGCGACAGGGCGGGATGGCCATGGGAGATGACCAGCACACGCAAATCAGTCGACGGCATGATTGTGGCTCCGCAAATTTGAAACGACCAAAGACCAGCGGCGATCAAACGCCCAGCGGTCCAAACGATGCGAGAGTTCCTCCCAGGCGGGCGTGGACGTTATGGATTGTTCACTGCCCAATACTTCAATTTCCGGTAGCCAGTAGGATGGCGTCCCGGCCATGCGCAATTTAAGCGCAATATCCAGCCCCTTTTCGGACGGGCCAATATAACCGCGGGTAAAACCCTTAACATCCAGAAATGCTGATCGCGGCAGAATGCAGCATTCAACCGTCCCGGCACTGACTTCGCAGGGTTCGGCATCGGTCAGAACAGCACGGGGATAGCCAACAAAACGATCCGCCAGATATTTTCCTTCCGGCCCTTCTTCGATCCAGGTGCCGGCCCAGCGCACGGAATCATCTTCAAACAGAATAGTCGGGCACACGGCCCCCTTGCTGCCACGCTTGCGATACGCATTTAAAAGCGGACCAAACCAGCCTTTCTCACGCGGTAAAACATGAACCGACATCAGACAGACCGCTTCGGATTTTGTTGCTTTCACGCCGACTTCCAGCGCATCGCAAAAATCCTCGACGCCTTCGGCAAAAACAAACCGTACATTCAGTTTGTAAAAAGCTGCCAGGCGCAGCATATCGCTACCAACCTGATCAAAACTTTCGGCAGGACCGGCGATAACGATGGGTAATTTCCGGGTTTCAGGGTCCAGCCCCAGCAGGGCAATGGTTACACCCATGTCGCCAATTGTATCATCCGCACCAACGATCAGGGTAACCGGCGCGTTTTCATCAAACTTGCCAATATCATGTACATCAATCGCAAAGGGGCTTTGTGCCGTCATATTTTGCAACATCGGGCCAAACTGGCGTTCAATGCTGCTAGATGCCGTAACGGAACGCGGGTCAAGCGACGGTAACACCCGTGACAGGGCCTGCCGTGCCGATGCGCGTGTTGGATTAAGCGGGCAGTAAGCCGGGAAACTGTCGGTAATATCAAATTCAAGATATATCGGCTGATCAGATGCCGGTGTTTCCGAAAGCGGACAAAACACCAGAAAACCGTGGCTGTTACGGGCTGAATTCATACCCGCAAACATCGGATCATTTAAAAAGGCTTCGGTAACATCCGGGCGCGTTTGCCGTGTCCAGGCATCATCGATACGAATGCTATCCTGACCGACCCGCAAGCTAATTTCGTTCACCCCGCGATCCGGGTCCAGCATCCAGCCCGAGACCAGAACCCCACTGCCTTCAATCACCAGGGCAAAATCAATGCCGACCCGTATCGGGCGTTCCAGATCGGAAACCGTATCACGGCCATCAAACCGGTGGGCGGCCAGTTGCATCTGTTCACGAATGTTATCAGGTGCTTTAACCCGCCCCAGAACCGACCGGATATGGGCCGGCACATCGCGCGGGGCCACCAGAACACGTTGCTGGTAAACTTCGATACCAAACCAGCCATCGCGGCCGCGAAAATAGACCCGTTGCAGTTTTTCAGGCTTCACAACCCGTTCGGTTGCAAGCAACCCGACAACGCCGGTGGCATCTTCACCCAGGTCATCCCGTTGAAATTCGGCACTGGTCAATTCGGCAAGGACCGGCCCGTCTTCAATGGCAATAACGCGGGTACGACCATGGGGGAAATTGCTGGACCACCCCTGAATATAAAGTTCGTTTTCTTCAAGGCCG
The DNA here is from genome assembly GCF_002115825.1 of Thalassospira sp. MCCC 1A01428. Lineage (GTDB taxonomy): Bacteria > Pseudomonadota > Alphaproteobacteria > Rhodospirillales > Thalassospiraceae > Thalassospira. The sequence continues at coordinate 72,079 of NZ_JFJZ01000014.1, forward strand.
CCCAGAACTTCGACAAAACCGTTACTTTTTGCCGCAATACGCACCAGTGCTGCAACTGTGCGCAACCGTTTCCTGTTGGTTTTACCTGCCAGCAAGGCCTCGATTACGCCATCCATCACACCGGCAAAACTGGATCCCGACTGGTCGGCAACAGCCGATAAAATGGCTTCCAGCCCCTGCCCGCGGCTTTCAATGGCATACTCGGCCGGGTGACCGGGGCGGCGAAACACCACCTTTTTCAATCGGCCGCCACTAACATTTTTAAGGGGTAACAGGGCAATAAAACCAAACGCTGAGTCAGCCGAACTATCGTTACGACGCCAGCTGATCATGGATGCCTGAACCTTTGCCTCAGGCGACCCGTTTAAATACACATCAATCGTGGCAGGCATGGCACTGCCCACCCCGGCCATCAGGGCCAGTCCTTCGTCTACCAGCGTGGCCATTACGGTTGCACCGTCCAATGGCAGGCCTGAAGGCTCACTCATGCCCTGCTCTCCTGTTGTTTGATGAACTGTAAAATGCTTGTTTTTCGCGTGCGGTAACAAAACCGAACGCCCCTAGCCCGTCCACATCAACACCCACGCCATTGCGGTCGTCGGTGTGGGCCATGTCATCAAGATACCGGCCATATTCGCTGTTGGCCGAAAACCCGGCACTGCGCGTCATGTCGCCGCGATTGATCCAGCCAAGACGCCATGCCGTTTCTTCAGGGCTGCCAATTTTAAGGCCCTGGCGTTCTTCCACCGAATATACAAACTGCGCGGCCTGAAGCAGGCTGGCTGGGGTTCCGGTATCAAGCCAGGCACAACCGCGCCCCAGCATTTCGACATTCAGTTTACCGTCTTCCAGATAGGCGCGGTTAAGGTCGGTAATTTCCAGCTCGCCCCGGTGCGACGGGTGCAAGGCTGTTGCACGGTCGGGTGCCGTTGCATCAAAAAAATAAAGCCCGGTGACTGCCAGATTTGACGGCGGATGCGTTGGTTTTTCGATGATATCAAGGGGGTTCCCTTCAGCATCAAAAGCCATAACGCCGTACCGTTCCGGGTCTCGCACGGCATGAACGAATACCGTTGCCCCATCGTGACGGTTGGCTGCGGCTTGCAATCGCGCACCAAGGTTATCCCCGTGAAACAGATTATCACCCAGGATCAGCGCGCAGGAATCGCCCGCCAAAAATTCACGGCCAATCAGCAAGGCTTCGGCAATGCCATTGGGTTTTTGTTGTTCAGCATAGGAAATTTCAATGCCAAACTGGCTGCCATCACCCAAAAGCGACATGAACGCTTCGGTCTGGCCTTTTGCTGTCACAATCAGAATGTCGCGAATTCCCGCCAGCATCAGCGTGCTTAACGGATAAAAAATCATCGGCTTGTCCCACACGGGCAGCAACTGTTTGCTGGTCGCATGGGTAATCGGCCAAAGCCGACTGCCGGTACCACCGGCCAAAATAATGCCTTTCATGCGATTTTCCCTTCTGGAATGCCGGAATGCGTCAATGTCTGACGAATGCCGTCTTGCCAGGGCTGGCAAGGCAGTTGCAGATGACGGGCAATTTTGCTGCAATCAAGCACCGCAAAATGGGGCCGCACGGCAATTTCGTTGCGGTTTGCAGCTGAAACCGGCGTAATCAGTTTTTCGTCCGCGCCCAAATAACCCGCGATTTCGGTTGCCATATCAAACGGGCTGGCGGCACCAATACCTGCACAATGGAAAATCCCGGCTTCCACCACGTCGCCCTGCACAATTCGCGAACAAATCCGCGCAATATGCGCCGCCAGCATGATGGCCGATGTTGGCGAACCGAACCGGTCATTGACCGCCGTAATTTGTTCACCACGCGCCAGCTTGTCGGCCATGGCATGAACAAAACACCGACGATGACGACCATGTAGCCAGGCTGTTCGCAATATCACTGTTTCAGGGGCCGACATTCGCACTGCACGTTCCCCTGCCCGTTTTGTTGCGCCGTACCAATTGACCGGGCCGGTTTTGTCGCTTTCGAAATAGGGGGTTGTTCCCTCGCCCGAAAAAACAAAATCGGTTGATACATGGATAAGACGCACACCCATGTCAGCCGCGACTTCGGCCAAAAGGCCCGGCACATCCGCATTGATCTGGCGTGCCTCTGTCCGAAGGGTTTCCGCACCGTCAACATCGGTAAATGCAGCTGCATTTATCAGCACCGCCGGGGGATGTACCTTAATCGCCTGCAATAGTGGCGACAGATCGACCAGATCAAGATCATGACGGGGCGGCGCGAACAGCGAAATGCCCTGCTTTGCCAATTGCGCGGCGCATTCCTGCCCCAATTGACCACCAGCGCCCAATAACAGCACATATTTGCGTTCGGGAAGCTCGTATAGCGGCATAAACGGGTCTGTAGTCATAATGCCAGCCTCACCAAACAATCGCGCCAAGTGACAAACCACCGACAAGCCCCACCAGCACGGCGAGCAACAAAAGTGGTGTTTTAAGATCATTGCGATGACGGTCACTTAAAACTGCCAATCGCTCGTCAAACCCGCCCAGCGATTTGTCAAAACGCACCAGAAAAACTTCAAGTTGCTCCACCCGGCTGGCCAGTTCTTCCTGGCCATTGCGCACCAGTTTAACGCCGGCTTCGATGCCATCGTCGGCCGATGCCAGCTCGTCCATGCGTTTGGACGATTCAATCAATCGCTTCGCGGCTTCACGCTGGCCATTTTGCAAAATATGCTGCGCAGCCAGTAACCGATCCAGCCGGTCCAGAATTTTGCCAAGCGGGGCATTCATGGCGGAATGGGCCGCCTGTTCGGTTTGCGATGGTATACGCAAGGGGTTTTCAGCACCGGTTTCAGGCGTAATTGCAACCACACTTAAACTGTCAACTGCGGCCAGGGCGGCCTCGGGCAGCTCAATTTCAAAGGCATGTTTGCCATTGCCAATACCATTACGACGCAAATCTATCCGTTCGCGGTCCGCCTTGACCTTAATCAGGGTATGGCCGTTCATGCGTACAATCAGGTCTATCTGCACATCAGGATGTTGCGGACACCAGACCCAGCCGAACAAACGGTCGCGGTCAATGGCATCAACATTGCCTTCAAGTACGGGTGGGCCGTCTGCCTTCTGAACAGTTTTTCCCGCTTGCGAACCACGCTGTGCGGCGGCTTGTCCGGCCTGCGCGTTTGTCGCCTGTACCGCTGGCCTGGGCTGTGCTGGTTGCGCAGGTTTTGCCTGCTGTGCATTTACGGGGGGTGTCGTATCCTTGGTCTTTTCCTGTGCAACTGCCATGGAAATCTCCTTTGTCAGGCCGCGACGAAGTCGGGCCGGATCAGGTTACGAAAACGTGAAAGATGGGTTTGTGCAACATCGTCGATATTGGCGGGTGCGCGAACATTGCCCGAAAGTTTTTTCCACAATTTCGGGTTCGTGGCACAATCCGCCATCGTACGCGCAAGCGCACCGGGATCATCGGGGCGAACATGAACACCATCCATGCCGTCGCGTACCATTTCGGCCATGCCGCCAATATTGCTGGTGATAACAGGGCGGTCATGCTGAAACGCTTCCTGAATAACCAGCGGCGCGTTTTCCCACCAGATCGACGGCGCCACAACCCAGTCAACTGCCGCCATCAATTCGGGAATATCATCGCGGTCATAGGCACCAAGGCGCACGACATGGCTGCTGGTTTGTTCAAACAGTTTGTCGATTTTTTCATTAAAGGCCGCGGTTTGAAACGGCGCCCCGCCATGAATGCGCAGTTCAAAATCAACACCGTCATCCATCAGCTTACGGCATGCATTTAACAACACATCCGCCCCTTTCCAGGGGTTAAGGTTGCCAAAATACCCAAACACATTGGGCATGCCGCCTGTGCCATGTTCGCGCCGCCGCACCGCCCGAACAGCCGGGCGGCCATTGTGAATGACCTCGATCTTGTGCGGGTCCAAACCCCATTCGATGTAGCGTTCGCGCAAAAACCGGCTGGGCGACAGGAACAAATCCACCGCACGCAAATGATTGCGTATATTGACCGCGCGCATGGCAAACCGGTCTGCCGAAATGCCGTCAAGGCCGCAATTATCGCCCGACACATCAGCCGATAAATAACGCTGCCGCGTTTCCCGGTGGATCATCAATCCGTCATGCGGGCAAATCTGATAATAATCGTGCAATGTCATCACGATTTTACAATCAGGCAGCACCCGCCGGATCAACATCGGCAATTCAATACCAAACAAAACCAAATGATGGATGTGAACAATATCAGGCCGGAAATTTTCCAGTAATTCCGTCATCGCTGGTACAACGGCATAAAGGTCGGTCTGCGACATATTGAAACGGTCAAAATGCCCGGCCCAGAACAGCAATTCGTCATCGCTGTCATTGACTGCCTGAAAACTGGTTCCCGGGCGACGTGTGCGGTGCACGTCATTGGTGGCCCCCACAAACAACGCGTCGCACCCTGCCCGTTTATAGGCCCCAAACAAATCATGGGCGAATATTTCGGTGCCACCAGGGTGAAGATCGGGGTGGTTATGGGCCAATACCAGAATACGCGGGTTCATTTGCTGCTCCTGCGGGGTTTCTGGGCCACCAGAATATCCTGGTAATGTGGGGACTTATCACCATGCCAGGCCCCGAAACCTTTGCGCAGCAAGGCAAACCCTGCCTTTGCCAGCACCGATTCCAGATAACCATTGTCAAAGCCCACCGCTGCCATCGGGTTTTCACCACGCAAATGCCAGCACGGCTGGTCTTTTTCACGGACAAGGCCACTTAGGCGTGGGTCACATTTGGGCGCAGCAAGTTCATCGGCACTACGCACAATAAACGCCGTCATAAACAACCGGCCGCCGGGCCGCAGAATGCGGAAAATCTCGTTGCAATAACGTTCAACCTCGGCGGGCGGCAAATGCGTTACCACCGACACCATGGTGGCAAAATCAAATTCGGCATCCTGGGCTGGCAGTTGCCAGTTATCACCGGCTACTTTGCCCTTGGGATTATAAAGTTCGTTGGCCAGATCCACCGTTTGAAACCGGAAATCCCTGTAAACCGGGGTAATGGCTTTTTGGCACCACTTAATTCCGTCTGCCACCGGGTCAATTCCCAGATACCGGGTTTTGCCCGGCACCAGATACTGGGTTAACGGCACCGCCATGCGGCCAATGCCACTGCCAATATCAAGCACACTTTCGGTGGGTTTTAACCCGCCCAGGCGCACAAAATGGCCCAAAAATTCGGCGCCGATTGCCAAATAATCGCCATCACCCACAAAGACTTCATCTTTGGTTGGCGTTGGTAAAAAGCGGTTGTGGGCGATCTGGCGGCAAATGGCACCAAGGTAAACTTCCTGTCGCGGCGTCAAATCACCAAATGACGATGTTTTACGTCCACCTTTTCCCGTGGCCGCCGTTTTTCCGCTTTCGTCTTCGTCGTCGGCGTCAACACCTTCGCCCAGGGAAGTATCTGGAATAAACAAACCGCCATCGGCATCGGGTAATGTCGCACCGTCCCTGGCGGCGGGCGGACCGATAGGGGCAACATCGGACATTTGCGCCGCCGCCGCGGCCGCGCGATCAAGTGGCGCGGAACCCGCTTTTCTTGCATCTTCCGTTTTTTTCGCTGGCTGGGCTTTTGCCTGTGCCAAATCCGCTTTATTTACCGGCGCCTGTGACCGTGTAATACGCACGGTCGGATATTCTGATACTTTCCGGTTCGCCTGGTCCACGGCCCCATCGACATCGGGGCGATGACCGGGAATTGCCAAAATCTTGTTCATAATGTGCCTCTGCCCGTCACAGCTTCGGCGGCCGGTTGCGGCACACCTTGCATGGAAAATTCAGTCATCTGATCGTCCCAGCGTTGCGCATGCAGCCAGGCGTTATATTGCGTTGCGACACCACGCATATAATCGGAATGGGTCGAGATCGATTTCCGTTCAAAATGATAAAGTTCGGCGTCGGGTACATAGCGAATGTCGAAACCCTGGGCGCGAATTTTCAGGCATAGGTCACTGTCTTCGTAATCGCCAATGACGTAATCCTCGCTAAAACCATCGACATCCTCGAACACACCGCGATGCAACAACATGCATGCCCCGGTAACAGCGGGAACCGACCGTTCAATACAGGCATCGCGATAACGACCCGGCATGCCTTTGTAATAATGATGGTTCAGCCACTGGCCGCGTTCATTGCGGTCAAAATACATCCCTGCATGCTGCAACGATCCATCTTCAAACAGCAATTTCGGGCCAACAACGGCAACATCGTCGGCACCCCCCATACGGGTGGCCATCGTGCCCAGCCAACCGGTTTGATGGGGAATAATATCGGAATTCAACATGGCAAGCAGGTCGGCCTTTGCCACCGCAGCCCCGCTATTACAGGCACGGGCATAACCGCCGTTGCGCGCCATCACCACCAAACGAAGGGGCACACCATAAAGCTGATACAACCCACGAAGTAAATGTTCGGTTTGTTCGGCCTGTTCTGGTGAATCCAGAACGTAAATCAGTTCGCAATGCTGCGATATCCAGGGATCACAAGCAAATGCCCCAACCTGGGCACGCAGAAAATCCAGTACGCGATATAATGGCACAACAATCGATACTGACGGATCATTCCGTTGCGGGCCAATGTCGAGAACAGTTGGTTCACCAATGCTTCCCAGCAGTTTTTGCTGCACGTCACCAATCACCGGCGCCAGACAATTTTCCATGATGTCATTGGTTAAATGCTGCGGCGGAACGGCGCGTAATATTCGTGCCCGTGCTTCGGCCGGATCAGCAGGTTGCGCGGTCGGAACCATTAAATGACGGCTGCCTGAGGTCAGCCGCAAAACGCTACGCGGTTGTAAAATTGGCGCCTGACTTTTGATCTGCGGATGAAAACCAATAAAACCGGTTGCCGGAACCGTTTTGTCTTCCAGCGCAATGCTACCTGCATAACGGTGAAAATTAGTCTCAAATTTATGTTCAGTACCGGTGTGGTCCAGCAGATCAACCCCGCCCACCATTTCAACCGGGTCACGATACCAGCCACCAATCAGGGTGCCACGCGCCGTGGTCACCGCAAGATCAACTTCGCCCGACGGCAAACCGCCACCGCCCGTTACACGCTGCGCCGACAGTGGGCAACGCAACTGAAATTCCAGCGCTGCCTTGCGCGATGTTGCATCGCCCCGTGCCAGCACAGCAATCGCGTATTCACGTAAATCAGCATCCGCCTGCCCCTGCGCCAGCCACCAGCGTGACAATGACGGCAATGTCGATTTTGCTTCAAGCTGACGAATGGCCAAAGCCCGGCTGCCGGTAATGACAAGATAGGCGCCGTTTTCAAGCCCGTTTCGTTCTGCAATAAAAAATGTCTGCCTGGCCCCGTTCGGCGTTTCGCGGCCTTCATGGGCGGCATTGGTTAACCGCCAAAACCCGGTTGGCGACACCACATAGGTACCCTCAATTCCGCCAAAGGCCGTTGGCAAGGTGGTGGCCATCAGCATGTGATGTTCTGAAATCCGCGCAACCGGCTGGGCCCGCTGCGGATCTTCAACGATCCGCGCCACCAGCCGGTTCAGGGTTTGGGTATAACTGCGACTGCGCCGCATACGAAACATACTGGCCCATGCGCCCAGCATGGCAGACAGCAACGACAAACGCCCTGCCGGGGTAACGTCGCCAAGCAATGCATAAGCATCAACCGGGTCAAAGTCGCCTTCCGGGTCGATGGTAATTTCTTCCTGTCGGCCCAGGGTTCCGGCTTCTGCCAGCAACGACAAAGGGGCATCTTTGGGCTGGGGAATGACGCGCAACAAACGCGTTCCACCGCTGCCCAGCGGCAACCGCAACGTGGCCTGGGGTGACACCTTGCGCCCGTCACGGGCTTCCAGTTTGGGGGCTGTCCACAAACGGGTTGGCAAGTTCCAGATCAAAATAAGTGTATCGGGGGTCAACCGGCAAACTTCCGGCATATCGCCAGACAATTGTCTGTCGTCAGACGTGGCAAGTTCAAGCATTTGGCGCCTGTACCCTTACAAATGGAACGATAAAATAGGATGTTCGCAGCCGCTGCTGCGAACATCCTGCTATGTCGTTACTGTACGTTGAAGAAGTGGTCCGGGTGGTCCTGGACGTCGTCTGCATCAACATTGTTAAGGGTGATGGAATCACCATTGCCAAGATCGACAACAGTATTGGCGCCATCCTGCGTTGCCCGGGCGGCAACGTCGTCAGCCGACGAAATGTCGGTGTCGTTAATGCCCTTGGAAATCGAGAGCATGTCTTCCCCAACCTGGAAGTCGAGGACAACATCGTTGCCGCCGCCACCAGAGAAGACAAAGTTGTCATGACCAGCGCCACCAACCAGCATATCGTCGCCAGCGCCACCATTGATAACGTCGTCACCGGCACCACCCATCATCAGGTCGTTACCCGCACCGCCATTCATCACATCATCGCCCTGACCGCCGAGCATGACATCGTTACCGTCACCCCCCTGCATCAGGTCGTCGCCCTGACCACCAAGCATCTGGTCATCACCGGCACCGCCGAACATAATGTCGTCGCCAGCACCGCCCTGCATAAGATCATGGCCATCGCCACCATCAAGCAGGTCATCGCCTTTGCCGCCTGTCAGCAGATCATCATCAGCACCACCGAAAAGCTGATCATCACCATGACCGCCAAACAGCATGTCGTTACCGGAATCTCCAAGCAACTGGTCGTCGCCCGACCCGCCAAACAGAAGATCACGACCGGCGCCACCCAACAGGGCATCGTCACCGGAACCACCAAACAGATGGTCATCGCCTTCTTCACCAAACAGAACGTCGTTCTGTCCATGTCCAAACAGGGTGTCGTCACCGCCGCGACCAAAGATCACATCGCTAAAACGTGACCCGAGCAGCGTATCGTCGTAAGCGCCGCCTTCGAGAGTTGCCATCATATCCTCCTTCTTGTCCCAATATGGGTTTCGGTGTGACTAGAGGCTGGCCGTTCCCTCAGGTTCAATGCATTGCCTAATGAACGGCCACACAGGAACCCTATATTCTTTTGCTTTTTGATAGGAAGTTATTATCAAGGTATTATTGTGGCGACATTATGTAGTGACGTAATTTTTACATTATTTTACTGATTTGTTTAATTTTATTATTTACATAACTTTTATCTATATTTGTTTTAAAATTTGAATTACTTGCAAAAAAGAAAAGGCCAACCCCGCAAGGGACTGGCCTTTATCAAATTGCATGGCAAAACAATATTCGCCGTTCAAACACAAGAGATAACAGTACCGAAAAGGATGCTAAGCCATACAATACCTGCCAACTCTCATGGGCTGGTCAATCTTCGCGGAAGGCCCGGCCCATACCCTCAACAATCGGATCGAGCAAATAATCGATCGCTGTTCTGGGCTTGTTCAGAACCAGAATATCGGCTGGCATCCCTGCCCTTAGCTTTATGTCGGGGTGTTTTGCCAGTTCGGCGGGGTCAATTTTTGCCCGAACAACATAATAGGAACTATCACGCTTTTCATCGACCGTCTGGTCAGCATCAATATAGCTGATTTTGGCATTGATTGGCGACAAACGGCGCTGGTTATAGGCCGTCAGGCGTACCCGGGCATCGGCCCCCATATTAACCGCGTCAATGTCGCGCCGGTTGATCATCGCTTCAATTTCAAGCGGTTCGTTATCGGGGATCACGTCCATAATCGGCTGGGCCGGGCTGATCACCCCGCCAGGGGTCCTGATCTGGATATTACTAACAATACCATCTTGCGGGGAACGGATTTCCAGCCGCTTTAAAACGTCGTCCTTGGCCGTAATGCGTTGATTAACGTCATTCAGTGCCAATTGCGTTTCCTGTATCGATTTGGCAATGTCGCTTTGCCATTCCATTTCAATCGATGCCAGTTCAATTTCAGCACCTGCTTTTTCCTGTTCGGCTGCGGCGCGCTGGGCTTTAAATTCACCAGCATCGCCAACAAGGTCGCTCCAGTTATTTTCAATTTCCACCAGCTGTGTGCGGGTGGCATACCCTTTTGATGCCAGTTCGCGCACACCATCGAGTTGCTGCTTCACCAGTTTTTGCTGATGGCCCCGTGCATTGATTTGCGAATCAAGGGCATCGGCCTGGGCGGAAAATTGCTTTATCTGTTTTTCCTGTGCATCGCGCTTGGCGGTATAAACCTCGTGGCGTTTATCAAACAGGCGCTTTTCATCGTGCAAAATATCGGCAACGTATTTTTCCTTCGATGACGTAAGGCTTTGGGGAAAAGTGATTGTGCTTTTCCCGTCCTGTTCTGCGCGCAACCGGGCCAACTTTGCCTGCAGGCCATAACGCTCACCACGCAATTGCTCCAGTTCTGACTGGCTACGCGTGCCATCTAGCAAGGCCAGAACCTGCCCTTGCTGTACGCGATCACCTTCGTTAACCAGCAATTTTTTCAAAATGCCGCCTTCAAGATGGTTCACGGTTTTTTTGCGCGAATCGACAATAACCGAACCGGAGGCAACCGCCGCACTATCAAGCTGGGCATTAAACCCCCATAAGAAAAAACCACCAAAGCCAACCAGTATTACCAGGGCCCCTGCGATCATCGGCTTGCGCAGACTTTGCTTTGACGCATCGCGTTCTTCAGCCAGCACCTGATGCCAGACCGGTTGGGGGGCATCGGGGTTAATCACGTTCCCCCGATCATCAAGATTGATTAAACGGTTCATGCCGCACCTCCGTTTTCCAGCTTGCCGCGGGTCTCGACATAACGTCGTCCATTATCTGGCAGGGGTTTCACATCATGACCCTGTTCGGTAATCGCCTGCACAACGTCGGTGCGTTCACCAAACTGTTTGATCCGCCCATCCTGAAGCACAAGCAATTTATGGGCATAACGCATGATCGACTGGCGATGCGCGATCAGAACCACCATCGCCCCGTTTTCTGCCGCCGTGCGGATGGCCCGGATCAACGATGCCTCGCCTTCGGCATCCAAATTGGCATTGGGTTCGTCAAGAACCAGCAGCCGGGGCCAGCCATATAACGCACGGGCCAGTGCAATGCGCTGTTTTTGCCCGCCCGACAGGGTATAGCGCCCTGAGCCGATCGGGGTATCGTAACCCAGCGGCAACCGACCAATCATTTCATGCACACCGGCCGCACGGGCCGCATCAATCACTTTGCGCGGGTCAGCCTCGCGCATTCGGCCAATATTTTCGCGAATGGTTCCGTTTAACAACGACACCGATTGCGGTAAATAGCCGACCATGTCGCCAAACGACCCGCGTTCCCAAAGATAGGTGCTGTGCCCATCTAAATAAACGCCGCCCGCAGTTGGCTTGGCCGCACCAATTATGACCCGCGACAAGGTTGATTTACCCGCCGCCGACGGCCCGATAACACCCAGAATTTCACCAGGATTCAAATCAAACGAAATGCCCTTAAGGACGGGCATGCTTTGCCCGCCAACGGCATAAACAAGGTTATCAACAACCAGCGGCCCCTCGCTCCGCGGGGTTGGCTCGATTTCGCGTTCGGACTGACGTTGTTCAAGGATGCTGCGAATACGCTGCCAGGCTGACATCGCATTGACCCAGCCGCGCCAGTCACGGGTTACGTTATCGAATGGCAGCAACAACCGGCCCATAATCACGGTACCGCCGATCATGGCACCCGGTGATGTTTCACCCTTGATCACAAGCGCAGCACCCATTGCCAGCACGCTAACCTGAAGGCCATACCGCAAGGAACGTGTCAGGGAGTACATGCCCTTGCTACGTGCATTGGCGATGTCGAGCAGCTCGGTTGTATGATGCTGTGCCGAACGCCAGCGCATTGCCAATGCCGGCATCATACCCATACCTTCGATGGCTTCAGCATGGGGAATGGACGAACCAATATCGGAAATGTTGCGTAAGTTGGCATCGCTGGCTTCCTTTGTCACCCGGCGGGATAACACATCGCCCAGCAAACTAAGACCAATCAGCATGATCACGCCGATCACCCCTGCCAAACCGTAAAAGGGATGCAGGGCAAACATGACGCCGAGAAAAATAGGTGCCCACAGGGCTTCAAGCGGCGCACCGATTGTATTGCCATTAATAAAGGTCCGCAGATCGGACAGGTCCCGTAAAACCTGGGTTCCAGGCGTTGAGCCCTTTTCCATCGAGACACTCATGGCGGCGGCAATCGCAGGCAAATTCATACGCCGCAATAATGACTTTGCCATTTCCTGAAAAGTCATGGCGCGAATGAAATCAAGAATGCCATACAAAATGATGGCACCCACCGCGATCACCAGCAACAGATTCAGCGTTTCCATGCTTTGGCTGTTAATCACGCGGTCATGGACCTGCAACATGAAAAGCGGCACGGTCAGTTGTAGTACATTAATGAAACCACTAACGATCCCGGCCCATGTCAGGCCGCGCACGAACGTAAAACGGGCTTCGCGGATCAATGTGGGCGCATCGAGGGCGGGGCGTGTTTCGCGCCGCGCTGTCATGGCGCGTGGCGCGCCTTTTGACCGAAATTGCATCCAATCTCATCCAATTTGCAAAAAGTCATAGTTTTTCCGCAATCTGCTCACATAGTTGCGAAATCATGATGCAATAAAATAAATCGAAATATGTCGATCTAATGTTCATGATTGGACAATGTAAAAACACAAATCAAAGAAGTATACCAAGGCCATACTCTTGGAAATTACTTCAAAATTTTGAGCAAACTACAGGAAGGATTGGGCGTGTCAAAAAATGTTACAGAACAACGTCCTGTTATCTTCCGAAAACGATTGGCCGATACCGGTAACAACCGGATAGCGACCTCTTTATATTGGGACCAGATAACGGATCGAATGCCATGACCGTCACTCATCTTGAACTCGCAAATACTGTTGAACGAATCTATCGGCGTTTTGCCGATTTACTGCGCGTCGATCTGATCAGGTTGGGGAATGATGACATCAGCCCGGCTCAGGTCGCATTGCTGTTTAATATCGGCGATGATGAACTTTCTGTTCGCGATCTGCTGGATCGGGGGCACTATATGGGCTCGAATGCCTCATATAATCTCAAGCAACTCGTGGAATCCGGCTATATCGAACGTCAGGTAATGGCGCGTGATCGCCGGTCCGCACGGATCAAACTGACCGAAAAAGGTCATGACCTGTGCGATTCCCTGCAAGAATTTCACGAGGAATACCACGAAGCCCTTTCTGCCGGACGTGATGGAGAGGCGGAACTTGAAAACGCCCTGCATACATTACGCCGACTGGAGGAGTTCTGGACGCAAACCTTGCGTTACGGCGGCATCCCCGCATCAACAGCAATGATGACAAACGAGGCCCGTAACCGCCGATGAAAATCGTCTTTGTCCATCGTCGCGGACCGGGACAATTTGTACATCTCGCCTGCCACCTGGCAAATGCCGGGTGGCAGGTGTCCTTTCTTTGCGAAGGGATGAACGTAAAACTGCCCGGCATACGCGTATTACGGCATCGTTCCGCGAATGCCCTTCCCGATCACACCAAACCCGCCAGTCACATTGATTTACACAGCCAGACCGGACATCACGCCGCCGACACACTGGCAACCCTGGTGGCACAGGAAGGCAAACCCGATATCGTGTTTGGTCACATTGGCTGGGGCAGCATGATGTTTGCCCGCGATGTTTTACCTGACACCCCGTTATTGGGATATTGCGAACATTTTTATCATGCCAAGGGACGCGACGTGGGGTTTGACCCCCGCGAACAGGTATCGCTTAACCAGCGCAAACAACTGCGCCTGCGCAACAGCAGCCAGCTTGTCACCCTGGAACAAATAGATGCCGGTATCAGCCCGACACAATGGCAACGTGCGGCTTATCCGCGCTTGTTGCGCAGTAAAATCGGTGTCTGTCATGACGGCATTAATATGCAACGCTGTAAACCTGACGCCAGCGTCAAATTCACCCTGCCCGATGGTCGGGTCATTGACCGCAATACACCTGTAATCACCTATGTTTCCCGCGACCTTGAACCCTATCGCGGCTTTCCCCAATTTATGCACGCGGCAGCCAAAGTGGCCCAAACCCACCCCGACGCCATGTTTCTGGTTGCTGGTGGGGATGGGGTCAGTTACGGCGTCCCTGCCCCCGATGGCCGCCCCTGGCGCGAAGTCATGATGGACGAAACCGGCATGGACCCGGCACGGATCGTGTTTTTAGGGCAAATCCCGCACGAACAGCTTATCGCCCTGTTTCAGGTTAGCCGGGCGCATGTGTATCTGACATTCCCGTTTGTATTGTCATGGTCGGTCCTTGAAGCCATGGGCTGTGCAACACTGGTGATCGGATCAAATACCGGCCCGGTCGAAGAAGTAATACAGCACGGAAAAAACGGCCTTCTGACCGATTTCTGGGACCCCGACCTGCTGGCAAGCCAGATTGGCGATGTGCTGGACCATCCGGCCCGCTACGAACCGTTGCGCCAGCTTGGCCGTCAACTGGTTCATCAAAAATACGACCTGGACCACTGCCTCGCCCGCCAGACCGGCGCGCTTGAACGATTGGCAGCCGGATAAAGCCATACGCGGAAAACCATCCGAATATCCGAATGAAGGGGGAAAGTATGAAAATGTGGGTGGATCCGATACAGATACCCCCTTACAGAACCTGCCAGTGGCAATGCCGAAAGAACCTGGGGGCCGCATCGTCTGATAAAATCGGCATGCGCTGATAAACCGCCCATTTGCGGGTGTTAACAGCGTTGCTGCCAACAATCAGCCAGTAAAATCCCGGTTGTTCAGCGCGCGCCAAATCTGTGCGCGAAGGTTCTGTCAGGCCATTCGGATGGGAATGGTAACAGCCAATAATATCCTCGCCCTGCGCGCGGACTGTGCGATGCGTACGCAACAACACGGCAGGGTCAATTTCAAAGGTTATCGTCGGATCAGGCGACACATTACGTGCCGGGACATGCCGCAAAACCGGGCGCACACAATTTTCAGGTGCGCCATCATCAACGTCCTTTGCAATAAGCAACCCGCAGCATTCCATCGGCCAGCTTTGCGCCGCATGGTTCAATATGTCGTCAAGCACCTGCTGTGCGATAACGATTTTATCTTCTGGCATTTAATGTTGCCCTGCCCGGCCATGCTTCTGGTGTATCCGGTACCCGGGAATATTCCTGTTAGTGTTAGTTTGGCTTGATCAGCAATATCTGTCCCAGCACCGTTTTGTCCGTCATGGACACAACAATGATGCGTGCGCCTTTGGGACCGGTCATATGCAAAAATGCCCGGTCACCTTCAATGCGAAACGACAACAATGTTTCATCTGCCGCCAGATCAACATTAATTGTGCCAAACGGCTCGATCGTGGGTGCCGCATCACCGGCTGTAAAATGATCTGCCGTTGTTGCGGGTGCCGGGGCCGGGTTATTCCCGGCAACTGGGGCTGAGGGCCGGGCAGATGTTGTTTGAGCAGGCACGTTTGCTGCCAGTCGCGCGGCTTTGTCACGCTGCAAGCCGTAAACAACCAAAACGATACCCACAAGGATCAACAACGCCATTACAGCGACAAGTATTTTAATAACGCGCATCATATTTCCGAAAAATGACTGATTTTCCTGCCCTGCGTGATCACAGGACACAACGACCATTATGATCGCAAGCACCTCATAAGGTGAAGCCCCGAATAAACACATATCCCCCTTGAATGCACGGGAATTGCAAATGGCGGTGTTTGCGCTATGTTGCGCCAACCCGCGTCGCACAAAACCACGACATTATCAAAATGGTCTTGTTGCATCGCTTTGTTTTCTTCCTGTGCTTCTATAGTGATGAAATACCAGTTCCATGTCTCTGCCATCTGCCCCTCAAGATAACCTTGTTTACACTGCACAGGCAAACGATGCCGGTGCGCGTCTTGACCGGGTACTGGCCGCGGCCTGGCCCCAGGAATCGCGCTCGCGCCTGAAGGCACTGATTACGGATGGCCATTTGCTGGTTGATGGCGTTGTGCAAGACAGCGTGTCGGCAAAGGTCCGCGCCGGGCAAAACATGGTCTTGCAAATCCCGCCGGCTGAACCGGCGACACCGGAAGCCGAAGTCATTGCGCTTGATGTATTATATGAAGATGACGACCTGCTGGTAATCAACAAACCGGCGGGCATGGTGGTACACCCTGCCGCAGGGAACGAAAGTGGCACGTTGGTCAATGCGCTTCTGGCCCATTGCGGCGACAGCCTTTCGGGTATTGGCGGCGTGAAACGACCCGGCATTGTGCACCGGCTGGACAAGGACACCAGCGGGGCAATGGTGGTTGCCAAAAATGACATGGCGCACCGTGCCCTTTCGAAATTATTTGCTGAAGACAAGGAAAATATCGAACGCACCTATATCGCTATTGTCTGGGGATGCCCAAAAGCGCTTGAAGGTAAAATCACAGGCAATATCGGGCGCAGCCCGCGTAACCGCAAAAAGATGGCTGTGCTTGTATCTGGCGGGAAACCGGCACTCACATATTATAATGTAGTGGATAAAAGGCCCGACTCCTTGGCTTCCGTCGTTAAATGCAAGCTCGCAACCGGCAGAACCCACCAAATTCGCGTTCATATGGCTCATATCGGGCATTCACTTGTATGTGATCCGGTTTACAGTCGCTCTCGTTCGGTCAGGCATCTTAGCCAAATGTCACAAGCAACCCTTACGGCATTCGGAAAACAGGCGCTACACGCGCAAACTCTTGGCTTTTCGCACCCCCGGACGGGTAACTTTATTACGTTCTCAGCCCCGATGCCGGATGATCTGAAAGCCGTATACGCCGCCCTGGACCTATCCTTAAGTTGTACATGATCTATACTTAATTATTATTTTTATATTGACGCCTCCTAATACCTATGTATACCCTATCTTCAGTGCTAGGGGATTTATGCACTTTTTCACAAGCGCATTGGGAGGCACCAATGAAACAGGGTAATGCAGTACCGACGATCTCTCCAGACGGCTTGACCGGCTATTTGCAACGTATTCGTCGCTATCCGATGTTAGCACCGGACATCGAAACAGCCCTAGCCGAACGTTACCGTGATCATCAGGATGAAAAAGCCGCAGAAAAGCTGATTACCAGCCACCTGCGCCTTGTTGCGAAAATCGCCATGTCCTATCGCGGCTACGGCTTGCCAATCAACGAACTGATTTCCGAAGGTAATATCGGCCTTTTACAATCGGTTAAACGCTTTGACCCTGATAAAGGCTTCCGTATTGCCACATACGCCATGTGGTGGATCCGCGCTGCCATTCAGGAATATATTCTGCATTCGTGGTCGCTGGTAAAAATTGGCACCACAGCATCGCAAAAGAAACTGTTTTTCAACCTGCGCAAGTTGAAAAGCCAGATGCAGGCCATTGACGAAGGCGACATGACGCCCGAACAGGTTGAAACCATCGCTGAAAAGCTGAACGTTTCCGAAGACGACGTGATCATGATGAACCGCCGTTTGGCCGGCCCCGATCACTCGCTTAACGCCCCGGTTCGGGTTGAAGGCGAAGGCGAATGGGTTGATTGGCTGGAATGCGAAGACGACAATCAGGAAGTTCGCCTGGGCCGCCGCGAAGAATTTGTTGAGCGCATGAATTTGTTGAAAACGGCAATGTCGGGCCTAAATGATCGTGAACGCGATATTTTGACCCAACGCCGCCTGTGTGAAACGCCTGTCACCCTTGAAAACCTGAGCATGACTTACGGCATTTCGCGCGAACGTATTCGTCAAATTGAAGTCCGTGCATTTGAAAAAATCTGCCAGACGATGCACAACTAAAAAAGAAACCCCGTTGGTCCAACCCGATCAACGGGGCGCCAATCTGGCTGATAGTGATACGTAAGCCACTGATATTTATAGCACGACACACCTAACGGCCCAGTTTGCGCCAGAAGCACCGTTAGCAAATTGTCATTGACCTTTCGATAACACCATCACACCCCGCGCAGGCAAGTTTTCCCGTTTCTTGTCAGCGCCGAAAGAGCGGCCATTGCGGCCGTTCTTTTTGTATGCATCATTGCGATACCAACACGCATAAATATGCGGCGCTACCCTAAGACACAGGCACAACGCCAGCGCAAAATGCCAAATTACATCAGAAACATGGTTTTAACCGCAAATTTCAGCGGCTGCCTTTTTCAATTTCGGAAATCAGGTTCTCGCCCCAAACCTTGATCAGGTCGCGCTGCTGTTCACGCAGTTCAACAGTTCGGCGCTGGGCAGTTAAATTCAAAACATTGGCAACAATCGGCGGCATTGCCAAATACATCAACCACCCCAGGCCGGCGGCACCATACATAATTGTCATTGTCATCGGATCAAGCAACTGATGGGTCGCCATTGCCATGCTTTGCCCCCCGTCCCGCCAAAGCTCCATTACATAAGGTGCCACGCCGGAAAAATTTAACCCGAAGACGCACCGCACCAGATACCGCCCCCGGTGACGATCAAAGAAAAATGCCAGCACCGATGGCAGCAACCCGACCACCAGCGTGATAAAAGTTGGCAAGGCGACCATAAACAGCAAAACAGCCATGACCAAAATCGCGAAAAACGATAATCCGCCCGACTTTTTACCCTGCTTGGACGATTTTCCCGCTGATTTGTCTTTTTTCTTTGCCATGCCTGATACCCTTACCAGACCGTCATCATGAACAAGGCCGAAACAGTCAAAAGCGCAATCATGGTCGAGGCAAAGGAGGCCACCTGACGGCCAATCTGTTCGGCCAAAATCAACCGCGCCGCCCCGGACGATTCCAGATCAAAAACTTCGCTATCGGCAGCGGAATATTCTTCGACGGCAGCGATAAATTCGTCCTGGTCCAAACGCCGTTCCTTCTCGTCGTTAATCAGATTGTACAATTCAACCAGATTACCGCGTTTCGCCAGTCTCGGAATTTCGCGTTCAACCTTTTCGCGCCGTTCCTTGTTATGGAAAACCTTGGTCGCCGGCTCCATCAGGCGCGCCACCCACAATCCCAGATGCGGCAAACTATCGGGGCCGTGACGCCATTGCACAAGGGCCAGCAAACTAATGATCGACCGGCTGAATTCAACTTCATCACCGGGGTTTTGCAAAGCCGTTAACTGGGGTTCGGTGTCATCTTGCAACCGGACTGCGATAAACGCGGCAATATGCCGGTCCACCGGCCAGTTACTATGTGGTGTTACCGATGCAATTTTTTCCAGTGCGGGCAACAGCTGGGCGATATGAATAACATATTCGTTTTCCACCAGCGGGCTTAGGCAATGCTGGTTCTTAACCAGCGCATACAGGCAACGTTCATATCCGTATCCCATGCTTTGTTGCTGCATATAATATCGCAGGCCTTTATAAACCTGCTGCTGGGACTGAATTTCAGGCCGAAAACCGCTAATGCGCGAAAACCAAAATGTTGGCAAATCCCGAACCACGATTTCGGAAAACGCCTGCGCCCCGCGTCCATGCTGGACATCATAGGACAGCATGTATCCCAGACCATCGAGCATTGCCGAAAACGTTTTGTGACGTACGGGACCGTTCGGGTCCAAAATCGCGATCCCGCGCGATACCAAAACATCTTCCGCAGTGCGTTTATCACTGCCCGACCACGCCATTTGGCGCATCGCCTCGGACATCGCCTTGGATCGCTCAGCGTCATTCAGGCCGCGTCGCAGCCAAACCTCGACTACGCCGTCGCGCAATGGTGCAAGAGATGCGGCCCAGTTATTGGCGATCCCGTTGGCTAGGCCACGTGCGGTATAATAATCGCGCCCGCCCACATTTTGCGCACGGGCTGCACGCCGGTCGCTATTACCCTGCACCGGTTTCACGCGGCGACCATCCAGCCAGTTATTTAGTTCCGACAGCCCCCAGCGTTCTTCAAAATCATCGCATAACAACCCACGGATCGGTTCAATCAGGGTTAAGGGCAGCTTTTCATGCGCAGCAAGGGTTTGAAATGACCCGCGCGCCAGCTTCATCTCGACAATTTCCTTGTCGGAAAACTTTGACAGGGGCGTATGACCAATACCAAGGGCCGCAATTGTAATACCCAACGCATATAAATCATCGGACAAGGCACCGCCGCCCCGACCTGCTGCTTCGGCTGTCATACGGTCAATCGGTTCATAAACCAATGGCTGCGCAAACCCTGGGGGGCACGATACACAGTCACCAACCACCACACTGGAGCGTTGCTCGTCGGCAAAAAACAGATTATCCGCACGCAAATTACGATGAGCCAAATTTTTATCCGACAAAATCGTCAGAATATTAATAACCGGTACAATAACTGCGACAGGCAAATCATGTTCGTCGATAACGGCTTTTTTGCCTCCATCGACAAATACCTTGCTGCCACCGGGCTTAGTGTAAAAACAAACAATGGTGCTGCGGTCCAGCGGGGGCCAATAAACAATTTCATAATCCAGCAAATCAAGCTGGCCTGACACCCGAACACCGGACAAAACACGCAACAGTTCTGATCGCGTTGGCAAGGAAGGGTCCGTTAACAGCGCAAAAATCGGGCCATCATCGCGTTTAATGCCCTCGGCAACATAGGCCTGCGAAGGGCCACAATCAAATTCCGGCAATCGCAAATCGGGGAAAACGCGGAAATTTCCGATATCGATATGCTTATTGCCAGCACCCCGGGGGGGAGCCGTTTCTGGTGACGGTGCTATCTGGTCTTCCTGACCATCGCCCGACATATCGCCATCCAAGCCAACTTCCAGCCCGGATTGTGCATCGTCGGGCTGCATCTTTGCGTTATCAGCCATCGAACCCGTGGTTTAACTGTTCATGAACAATCCAAACGATACTGCCGATACCCATAAGGGGCAAGACGTTATCGACAGGTCTTAAGATCGTCATCTATCCTTTTGCATTTAAACACAAAAAACCGCCCGTATTACCGGGCGGTTTTTACAACTAGGCATTCAGATATTCTAGGCGCTGAAAGGGTCGTGAACAAGGATGGTGTCGTCACGTTCCGGGCTGGTTGAAAGAAGCGCCACCGGTGCCTCGATCAATTCCTCGATACGGCGCACATATTTGATCGCGGTTGCCGGCAAATCGGCCCAGCTACGCGCGCCCATTGTGGTTTCCGACCAGCCGGGAATGGTTTCATAAACCGGCTTTGCCTTGGCCTGCAAACGCTGGTTAGCAGGCAAATGATCGTAAATTTCACCGTCAATGTCATAGGCGGTGCAAATTTTGATCTCGTCAAACCCGTCCAGAACATCAAGTTTGGTCAGGGCGATACCGTGAATACCATTCACCTTAACGGACTGGCGCACCAAAGTGGCATCAAACCAGCCACAACGGCGTTTACGCCCGGTAACCACACCAAATTCATGGCCGCGTTCGCCCAAACGGTCGCCATCGGCATCAAACAGTTCAGACGGAAACGGTCCCTCGCCGACACGGGTGGTATAGGCCTTGGTAATCCCCAAAACATAACCAACACCCGACGGCCCAACGCCCGACCCGCCTGCAGCAGAACCGGAGATGGTATTGGACGATGTGACATACGGATATGTGCCGTGGTCGATGTCCAGCATCGTACCCTGTGCACCTTCAAACAAAATACGCTTGCCGGCTTCTTTAAACTGATTAAGCGATTTCCAGACGGTGTCGGCAAATGGCAGAATTTTCGGCGCAATTTCTTTGAGCTGCGCCAGTAATTCGGCTCCATCCACTTCGGGCTGGCCCAAACCACGCAACAAGGCATTATGGTGGGTCAGAAGGTTATCAACCTTGGCTGCCAGCAATTCTTCATCTGCCAGATCGCCAACACGAATGGCGCGACGACCAACGCGGTCTTCATATGCCGGGCCGATACCACGACCGGTGGTGCCAATTTTGTTGTTGCCAGTGGCAGCCGCTTCGCGGGCCTTGTCCAGATTGCCATGCAGCGGCAAAATCAGGCAGGCATTTTCGGCAACACGCAGGTTTTCAGGCGTGATGGTCACACCCTGTTCCTGAAGACGTGAAATTTCAGCCAGCAAGGCCCATGGGTCAACAACCACACCGTTGCCGATCACCGACAGTTTCTTGTCGCGCACGATACCTGATGGCAACAGGCTTAATTTATAAACCTTGCCATCAATTACCAGCGTATGACCGGCATTGTGACCACCCTGAAAACGAACGACAACATCGGCACGTTCTGACAGCCAGTCAACGATCTTGCCTTTACCTTCGTCCCCCCACTGGGAACCGATCACGGCAACATTGGTCATCGCAAAACTCCTTGAGCGATAAAAAACAGCTTCACTTCTCCAGCGAAAGCCTACGCGTCCAGCGGTTGAACCCGCCCATCAAGATAAATGAAATCACAGCCCATCCGTGCCGCTTCCTTGCGGGCAGCATCGGCGGTTTTGGCTTCGGCCGCCCCTTCAAGGGCAGCAATGGTAACATGGCCTTCATGGCGCAATTTACGTGCTTCGCGCTGGGCAACACCCAAGGGCAAATAAACCCGCGCAGGTGATACCGGTGCATCAAGCCCGCGTAACACCGTATCCATAAATAATGACATACCGGTTGCCGCCTCGCCACTGGCCCCCCCGGCACGATAACGCCCGCCACGGCCCAGTTCGCCCCGCACATGCTTACCAAAAATGGTAAAGCTGACACCGGTCTGATAGCGGAAACCCGCCATTTCAACCGGGTCAATCGTCAAGGCGGCATCCAGGTCGGATGCTAAAATACGTTCGGCAACCTCGACCAGACGATGCAAATCTTCCGATGCGCCCAACGGCAATTCAAGCCGTTTCAGGCGCGGCAATGCGGTACTGGCCGGGCCTGCGGCCTCCAGCAAAGTTACCAGAACATCGGTTACCGGGCCGTTGGCCGCCTTGATTGCGGCAACGTCGCGGCGCTCCAGCGCTTCGGTCAGTTTTTCGCGATCATCAGGGGAAACCGAAAAGGCTTCAAACAGGCGGGTTGGCAGGGTCGGCAAATTCAAATCAACCGACACATCAGGCATACCGATATTTTCAAGGGCCTCAAGGGCCAGCAACACAATTTCGGTATCTGCCGCAGCACTGGAAACGCCAATCAGTTCCGCGCCGACCTGGGCAAACTGGCGTTCGGGGCGCAACTGCGTCCCCTGAATGCGCAAAACATCCCCGGAATAAGCCAGACGTAACGGACGAGGATCATCTTTTAACCGGGTGGCAGCAATGCGGCCCACTTGCGGGGTCATATCAGACCGAACACCCATCATCCGGTGCGAAACCGGGTCCATCAGGCGGAAGGTCTGCTTTGCCAATTCGGGCGCCGCCCCTTCAAGCAGGCTTTCTTCAAATTCAACCAAGGGGGTTTTTACGCGATCATAGCCAGCAAGGGCGAAACTCGCCATCAGCTTTTCGCGGATTTGCGCCTCTTGGGCAGCAACCACCGGCAGGACATCCTGCAAACCGGCGGGAAGAAGGGCTTTCCTGGCGAGTTCGGTCATATTTTCAGACTTTCCGGACTGTGCGTGCAAATTCGGGCAAGGCATCTGGTTCGCATGCGCCTTGCTCTGTGCATCCGGTAGCGGTTACTACCGTGTTGTGACGCACAGGGCAACGGGAAAACCCGAAAAACGCAAATAATATCTTGGGCGCTATCGTCAGCCTTGCTTGATTTCAGCTTTGGCAACGCCATATGCCCAATCAAGCCACGGCAACAACGCCTTGATATCGCTGGATTCTACTGTCGCACCACCCCAAATTCGCAATCCGGGAGGTGCATCGCGGTAGCCATTAATATCATAGGCCACTTTTTCAGCATCCAGCAGTTGCGAAATCCGTTTTGGCAATAACGCCTGAATTTTTGCGTCCTGTTCCAATGCCCACGGATCGACAATTTTAATGCACATCGATGTATTCGACGCCGTTTCCGGCTTGTCGGCCAAATCGGCCGCCCAGTCGCTTTGTACCAGCCATTCATCAAGCAAACGGCGATTTTCGCGGGTCCGTTCCAGCAAACCTTCCAGACCGCCAACATCCTGCGCCCACTTCAAGGCATCAATGGCATCTTCAACCACCAGCATCGACGGGGTATTGATGGTTTCACCCCGGAAAATACCGTCAATCAGCTTGCCGCCCTTGATCATGCGGAAGATTTTCGGCATCGGCCAGGCCGGAACATGACTTTCAAGGCGTTCAACCGCCCGCGGGCTTAAAATAATCACCCCATGGCCACCCTCGCCACCCAGCACTTTTTGCCAGCTATAGGTCACAACGTCGAGCTTGTCCCACGGCAGTTCCATGGCAAAAATCGCCGATGTCGCGTCACAAAAGGTCAGGCCTTTGCGGTCGGCGGCAATCCAGTCACCATTGGGCACGCGCACACCGGCTGTCGTCCCGTTCCAGGTAAAAACCACGTCGCGGTCAAAATCAACCTGGCCCAGATCCGGCAGCTTGCCGTAATCGGCCTCAAGCACGCGGACATCCTCAAGTTTCAGCTGCTTTACAACATCCGTCACCCAGGTCGAACCAAAGCTTTCCCACGCCAGCATATCCACGCCGCGCGCGCCCAGCATCGACCATAATGCCATTTCCACCGCCCCGGTATCGGATGCGGGCACAACCCCCACCAAATAACCTTCGGGCAGGTTCAAAAGGTCGTGTGTGCGGTCAATCGCTTCTTCCAGGCGGGATTTGCCCAATGGAGACCGATGCGAACGCCCCAGAACCTCGGTTTCAAGCGCATCTGCGGACCAACCGGGGCGTTTTTTACACGGACCCGACGAAAAATTAGGGCTGGCAGGGCGATTGGCGGGCTTGGGAAAATTGGCAATATCGACCATGGGGCTGTTCCTGATCAGACGGAAAAAACACCGCAATACCGGTTATTCCGGCAATTTCACGGCACATTCACAAAAACGAAGCGCGATCCTATTGCCTTGATTGCAAAAGTCAAACGCGTTCAATGCAAGGGTTAATGCCGATTTGGGTATGCCCGCCCCCAAAACCGGTTTCAGCCCGAACACCGCAAAAGCCGGCCTGAAGGCACTTCTTCAAACCGGCTTTCGATTTTAAAACATTAACCAG
Organism: Thalassospira sp. MCCC 1A01428; assembly: GCF_002115825.1. Taxonomy (GTDB): domain Bacteria; phylum Pseudomonadota; class Alphaproteobacteria; order Rhodospirillales; family Thalassospiraceae; genus Thalassospira. The sequence continues at coordinate 97,113 of NZ_JFJZ01000014.1, forward strand.
GACATTTGTTCGTCAAGGAAATGCCCCAACAAGGCAAAATTCACCCTCACAAACAGCACATGCTATCTGTTGGCCAACCGTTGGCGAAGCCAGCCTTTTACGTCTACCGTTTCAATATTGTTAGCAGCATTAAAAGTTTCGGACTTCGGCCAATGCATACCGTCACTTTGGGCAAATGCGGCACGGTATTTTGCCATGGTGTCCTCTGGCTGCCCTTCAAGATGTTTCGCCAGAATTGAATGCGTCCATTCTTCCCTGGTAAAAGTCTCGCCTGTAACTTCTTCGACGATGTCAGCCAGTTGACCGTAGGAAAGCGTATCCCCCGCCACAAACACCACTTCGTCGACAAACCTTGGTTCGGCGAGAATTATTTCTGTGGTTAACAACCCAATATCTTCCGGCGTTGTCACCGTAACCCTCGAATCCCAGCTCCCCAGCCCATGAATGGTTTTCCGCTCAAGGTTTACAACATCGAAGGCTGGCTCGAACAAAAAGCTGGTGAACATGCCGGTTGAAACAATGACCCATTCGGTCTTGTTTTGCGCCCGCAAAAGCAACCGCACATCATATTGTTCATCAAAAACATCCTGATGGCTTCCATGGCCCACAATGTCGTAATCAACACCAAACTGCCATGGAAAATACCGCGAAACGCCCGCATCCAGGGCCGCATTGGTGATCTTTAGCTGGGTTCCCTTACCGGCAACGAACCCCGTACAACTTACAACCGTATGGAAAGGGCGAAAGAGGTCGGCCAGTTCGCCCGTTGATGTTTTCCCCAGATCAAAGCCCACGACCGTTGCCCCAAGTCCCTTCAGCTCGCGGACAAGCGCGATATCTGCCGCATTTTCCGACTGAAGACTTGAGGGTGCAATAACAACCGTAAGCGGATTAAGCGCCGGGTCCAGCCGGGGGGCAAGTTCGCGCAAAACAGCAAGGCCAAGTTGACCCGCCCCCAAAACCAACACAGGCAACACCGAATTGGAAGAGATAGCATCAGGCATGATTATTCCTTTGTTAGAAACATGGGAACGCCGGTATATGGCGTCCGTTGATGCGGAATAATCAGCCCAAACACCCCTCACAAACCATAATCGATTTCGAGTTTTTCTATTAGCAAAAATGGAATAATAAACCTAAAATCCAGCATCCAGTGCGAGATATCTGATCAAAATTGTACACATTTTAACCGTCGATACTTTTATTATTCCATAAACACCAATTGTTTGCGACGAGATGTGCGCTCCCGCTGTCGCGCAACATCGCAAGACAGCGTTAACCAACAACGAATGGGGATTTGTTCATATCCCCAGGAGGTCGTCATGGATCGATTAAAAGCGATGCAGGTGTTTATCAGGGTGGTCGACGCCGAAGGATTTGGCAAAGCCGCCGAAACACTCTCATTGCCCCCCTCTACGGTTACCCGAGCCATAAAGGAACTGGAAAGCAGCCTTGGCGTTCAGCTTCTCCTGCGCACAACCCGGCAAATCAGCCTTACGGCTGATGGCACAGCCTATTACGAGGCATGCCATCGCATTCTGGCCGAGATCGATGATGTCGAGGCATCCTTTCCCGGCCATGGTAAAACGATAAACGGTACATTACGGGTCGATGCCCCGGCCTCGATCACGCGTCATTTTATATTGCCCAAAATCAAAAACTTTATGGCCCGTTATCCCGATGTAAGGCTCAACCTGACGACCAGTGACCAAATTGCAGATTTGATAAAAACCGGGATCGATTGCGTTATTCGCACCGGCACCCCCGCAGATACAACCAGCCTCGTCATCCGCAAGATCGGAGACTTCAAGTGGACCATTTGCGGGTCCCCCGACTATTTTAAACAATATGGCTATCCACAATCGCCTGGCGACCTGCAACACCATCGCAAAATAGGGTATTTATCAAGCAGAACCGGACGCCCGACGGACTGGACGTTCGAGATCGAGGGACGACCTGTAACCATGCGTGCCTCTGACACACCACGGGTCAATGATACCGAATCCTATTTGACGTGTGGTATCGAGGGACTGGGCCTGATCCGTGCTGCCAGTTATGTTGTACAGTCAGCAATAAAAGACGGGAACCTGCAAGAAGTCCTACCGACTTTTCACGGGCCGCGCGAAACAATATCAATCATGTATCCGCGCAACAGGCATCTTTCGCCCACGGTGCGGGCATTTATTGACTGGTGCGTCGAAAGTTTCCCAAAATCATAGGCAACTGCATTCCTAAAGCGGATATGCAAAAATTAGCCCCGCCCTGAAAAAAAGCCCCGATGATCGGCTGTGATCATCGGGGCTTTGTATGCGCTAAAAGAAGGGCCCAAAGGCTACATTGAAAGCCCGTAATACCACGGCGCAAAGAGGCTAAACACAATCCACAACAAAAAGATCAGCGGCGTGCCGGACTTGAGAAAGTCGATAAAACGGTAATGCCCGGGGCCCATCACCAAAAGGTTGGTTTGATAGCCGACAGGCGATGCAAACGAACAGTTGGCCGCCATCACCACCGCAATCGCAAAAACATGCGGCGGCACATCAAGCTGTTGTGCCATACCAATGCCAATCGGGGTAAACAGCACCGCACAGGCATTGTTGGATAAAACGTTGGTAAACAAGGCAACCATCAGAAAAAACACCGACAGAATAACCGGTGCCGGGGCCCCATGCAGCGCAGAAAGCAAAACATCCGCAACAAAGGACGCACCACCGGTTATTTGCAGGGCGTTGCCCAGTGCCAGTGCCGCAGCCACCAGCAATACAATTTTGCGGTCTATCGCCCGCGATGCCTGGCGCATATTCAGCGCACCTGATGCAATCATCAACCCGGCACCAATGAAGCTTGATATCATGATCGGCACTAACCCGGTCGCCGCCAGTGCGATAACACCCAGGAAAATAAAGGCCGCCCGACGCGCATGAAACGGCCGCGGCAAGGCCCGGGTTGACCATTCCAGCAGCACCACATCACGGATGGTGCGCAATGCCTCGACATCCTCGGATCGGCCCTGCACCAGCAACACATCCCCGGCCTCAAGCCGGATTTCCGTCATCTGCGTGCGGATCATACGGGACCGTCGCTGAATGCCCAATACAAGGCATTTATACTGATAGCGAAAACCGATCTGTTCGAGGTTAAACCCGATAAGGCGCGACCCTGGCGGCAACATAACCTCGGCCAGAAGCTGTGTTGTTTTATTTTCGTCACTCGTGCTGCCATCATGCACAGCGGCGGCTTCGGCATGGATCAGGCCGGGATCTTTTTGCAGGGCTTCGGTCAATGCCTTGCGGGTTGCAGCCACCACCAGCACGTCGCCGGGCTGAATTTCCAGATGTTCATCAAACGGTGGCAAATCGGCATGTTCACGCCGGACAATCATTTGAATGGTAACATTGGGCAGGTTTTTAAAAAATCCGGCAACCGGCTTGGTCCCGATCATTTTTGATGCCGGACCAACGGTAATCTGGGCAATAAACTGTTTGCCACTTCCGTCCGGTTTTGTCAGGCGGCTGCTCATGGATGCAAGGGCAGGCAACAAACGGGGCGCCACCAGCAACACATAGAAAAAGCCTGAAAACGCCAGAACGCAACCAACCACTGTAAATTCAAAAAATTCCAGCGGTTCCATGCCCAGTTCAATCAATGAACTTGAAACCAGAAGGTTGGTCGAGGACCCGATAAGGGTGGTCATACCGCCGAGAATGGCAGCAAAAGACAGTGGAATCATCAATGAGCTTGGCGATCGCTGAATGCGTTCGGCCAATGCCTGAATGATCGGAATAAAAATAACCACCACCGGCGTATTGTTCAAAAACGCCGACAGCAACATCACCACAAACAGGCCAACAAAAATCGCCAGCGAGGCGTTTTTACCGCCATGTTCCGTGATCAAACCGGCAATGTAACTGACCCCGCCGGTCAGAACCATGCCCTGCCCCACAACCAGCAACGCCAGAACGGTTAACAGGGCCGGGTTGGCAAAGCCCGACATCAAAGTGTCCGGCCCCAGCAGGTTATTGCCCTCGCCATCGTTCAGCGGGACGATATTAAAAAACAGCAACAACACCGCAATGATCGCCATTGACGTCATTTCAAGCGAGATGCGTTCCCATCCGTAAAGCACGAGCGAACCAGCGACCAGCGCAAGCACAACCCACATCTGCAACGGTGTCGCACTGTTTGCGACGACATTGTCTAGCACGTTGAATTTCCCCTGTCGCAAATGCCTTATACATCCCGCAATGCGGGCCGATATCCTGCAAAACCAAAGATATCATGCATGTTATTTCTATTACTTAGCCGAAAGCCCCGCCATGCGGTCAATAAAAATCGCGTACGCACTATTGGGCAAGACGTTCAACATATCATTTTGCGCGTAAAAAAACGCCCTGACAATTGCATTTGCAACCCGGTCAGAGCGCCTTAAAAATAACCCGCTTCACCTAAAACGATCAGGCCGAAACCAGTTTTTTAACATCCGCAGGTGCCTGATTGTTCATCACACCATCCTCAATCGCACCTTCACGACAAATATAATGCGGGCACAGCCGTTCAAGGGCTTCGTCACATTCCCACAGGGTGCGTTCCCGTGCCCGGTCGGTCAAATGATCGATCAGGGCACGTACAGCCGGCGGCAAACCACGCCGCGCCTTAAACAGAATGTGCACAATGCCGCCCACAGCCCGCCATTCCGGCAATACCTGCACAAGCCGGCCCGCCTGAATGGCGTGGTGGGTGCTAAAACGCGGCAAAAGCGCAATGCCCTGCCCGCGCAATGCACATTGGCGAATCATGGAAATATCGCTGGTCGATAAACACGGCGCAATATCAAGCATCCGCGTGTCGTCATTTGGGCCAACAAGCTGCCAGCGAATGGTCTCGGCATCCTCGCCTTTGATGCTAAGGGTCGGAAAACGGTTAATGTCATCAACCGAAAAACCCGGCCCCAGTTTTTCCATCAAGGTCGGGCTGGCCACCATAATGGCGTCAGCAAGCCCCAGAGTTTTAACAATTAACGTCGCATCGCTATCAAGCGAATCGCGCACCCGAAACGCCACATCCACCCGATCTTCGATCAAATCCACCCGGCGGTTGGTTGCCATGATCCGCAATTGAACCTTGGGGAATTTTTCGCTGAAATCGGCCAAAACTTCGGCAAGGGCAGTTTCAAGCATTGCGGGCGGCACACTGATGCGCACAACGCCTTGCTCAACACCTTTTGCTTCCGCCACAATGGCTTCGGCTTCCTCGGCTTCGTTCAAAATATTGGCACAGCGATCATAGAAAGCCTGGCCCAGTTCAGTCACCCGAAAGCGGCGACTTGATCTTTCGATTAACTTGACACCAAGCCGGTCTTCAAGTTGAGCTACCCGCCGGCTAAGTTTCGATTTTGGCTGATTAAGTGACCGGCCTGCCGGTGCAAATCCACCATGCGACACAACCTGCGCAAAGTAAAAAAGATCGTTTAAATCCTGCATGACCGACCTCATTGTTCCATATAATGAACGCAGAGTGCCGCAAAAAGGGACTTTTGTCTATATCTTACAAATCCTAAATTCTGTTGCATCGTCGACAAATCGGTTCTTTCCCACATTCCACCGGAGCCTCCATGAGTAAACTTCTTAACGGCAAGGTCGCCCTGATAACGGGGGGCGCATTTGGCATAGGTGCCGCAACCGCCCGGATGCTTGCCGAACAGGGCGCAAACATTGCCATTGGTTACGTTTGCGACCGCAAAATCGCCCGGGAAATGGTCGAGGAACTTGAGGCACTGGGGGTAAAAGCAAAATCGTTTGAAGCCGACCCGGCGGATAATTTGCAGGTCAGCGCAATGGTGCAAACGGCGTTCGCCCATTTTGGCCGCCTGGATATTCTGGTCAACGCAGCGTCAATTGCTGTTTGCGGCCAGGTAGACAACCCCGACGCCGACATCAATGGCTTAAAACGTCAGCAACAGGTTAATTTTTGCGCCACCGCCTATACCATTCGCACCGCCGCCCCCCTGATGCCGGAGGGCGGACGCATCATCACACTGGGGTCATGCCTGTGTGCCCATGCCGGGTCCAGCGGCCTGGCCGATTTTACCGCGACACAGGCGGCAATGGTGGGCTACACGCGAGGGGCAGCACGTGACCTTGGCCCGCGCAACATCACGGTAAACGTTGTGCAATCGGGCTTTGTAAATGACGAATTGCTGGACCCGCTGGCAAAATACCCCACCCCGATCCGAACCGCGGTACCCCTGGGCCGCCCCGCCATGCCCGAAGAAGTCGCCGCCGCCATTGCCTTCCTCGCAAGCCCTGCCGCATCCTATATCACCGGCACCGTTCTAAATGTCGATGGCGGCTATGGCGCCTAGGCTAACACCTGGCACAGCGTTCCATAAAACGAACGCTAGGTCGCGACATTAGGGGCTATTGCCACGGCGATTTGGGTCGTAAGGTTTTTTCATACAGGAAAAACCTCTCTTTTGGAGAACGGCCATGAACAAACCATTGGCGGGCAAAATAGCCATCGTCACCGACGGACATTACGGCATTGGTGCCTTAAGCGCACAAACCCTGGCAGATCAGGGTGCCGACGTTATTATCAGCCACCCCGCACATGCATGGAATGCCGCCGGTATTGTTACCGGGCTTGAGGCACGCGGCGTTAACGCCCGCGCCTACGCCATTAATTGCGACAGGGTTTCGGGCATCAAAACCCTTGTTTCGCGCGTTATCGCCGATTTTGGCCAGGTTGATATTCTGGTCACCAACAATGTCTCTTTTGTTCTGCAAGATGACGAACGCATTTACAGTGCTGCCGCCATCGACGCCATCGCCCCGGTTATTCGCGAAGGCGGCCGGATCATTGCCATTGGCAAAACCGCAGCCGCACGTACAACCGAAAACATTAACGCCAGCAACAATAACAATGCCCGCCTTCATGACCTGATCACGCATAGTGCGAAATCACTACATGATCGCCACGTTACGGTTAACCGCCTGCAATCCAATATTCTGGGTCGCAAAAACCGGGCTTTGCCTGCCACGGACATATCGGTATTGGGCGACATTGCCAGCGGCCTGTCATTTCTCGCTGGCCCGGAATCAGATTTTGTCACCGGTACCACCTTTAACTTTAATGCCCTTCATGCTGCCTGAAAAACAACACCCCGCCAATGCTGCAAAACTGGCGGGGTGCTTCAGGCAGATAATTCAAACAGGCAATACCAGTGCCTAGGCTCAGGACTCATTA
>NZ_JFJZ01000140.1 GCF_002115825.1 Thalassospira sp. MCCC 1A01428
CTGGTGGGCCCACCTAACAGAACGCAGACGTTCTTCCTGCCTTATTCGCATGGCAAGCCATGCTCAACGGGTAAAAAGGATACTGACACCTGATTCCGGCACCGCTATCATTTCCGCACGGATATTGCAGCGAAAGGTGGAGAAATGACTGATATTGTGCCGTTTGTGTTTGAGGGTTCGGAAATCTGCACCATCCATAAAAATGGTGAGCCGTGGTTTGTGACCAACGATGTTTGTAAGGCGTTGAGGCTATCCAATCCAAGAAAAGCAATCGAGAGTCTTGATGATGATGAAAAGGGTGTAACTTTAAGTGACACCGTTGGCGGACGTCAGGAAATGAACATCATCAATGAAAGCGGTCTTTACGTCCTGATCCTTCGGAGCCGGAATGCCGTGAAACCAGGGACGCTTCAGCACAGGTTTCGCAAATGGGTAACGTCGGACGTATTGCCGATAATTCGCAAAACGGGGCGGTATGGCCTCCGGGCTTCCACATCCCGTTTGACGGATACAACGTCTGATAAATACACAGTCCTCGAAGTGATCCTTCGTCCAGATGGTGTCTGGGGGCAGGTCTGGGCTGTTCCTGTTTATATGCTGGATGGGACTGAATACTGGAACATTCCAATCCTTCTTCAGGTCTGCTGTGGAACCAGCGTGATTCCGGAACATCTGAATGCTGGCCAATATGCTTATGATCTGATGGAAGAACATCCGGCCCTGACGGGGGCCGGGCCGCTATGGGTCGCAACACTCGAAAATTGCAAACACATTATTCAATCTGTATCAGGATGCTACAATCAGCGAGCCCGGCAGATTTTGGCTGATCTGGCCAAAGCCTCGCCGGCTGGACGACAGTCTTCCGGAAATGTGGTGCATCTTGGAGATGTTTCTCGTCAGTAAGGAGTTTTATGCGAGATAGATTCTTCATCCGATCTGCTAGTGTTCCGAGTCTGACA
>NZ_JFJZ01000141.1 GCF_002115825.1 Thalassospira sp. MCCC 1A01428
TTATGTGCCCTTGCAAGATGGGCAGCGTGCCTGGAGGGTTTGAAACATGCCACAGGTAGCGGTAGCGGTAGCGGTAGCAGCGGCGGCAGCGGCAAATGCGGTTGCGACATCGGCTGCGGTTATTGCAGCGCTTGGCGGGTATGCCGCGGCGGCGGCTGCGCTTGGTGCCATTGTCGGTGCGGCCATATCTTATGCCGGGGCGATGATTTTTGCAAAAAAGCCGAAATCGGCGGGTTTGGCTGATGTTGGCGGCCATAGCCAAATGATCAAGCAGGCGATCACATCGCGCAGGATTGTCTATGGTGAAACCATCGTTTCCGGCCCGATTACCTATTTGGCGGTGACGGGTAACAAGCGGTATTTGCATGTTCTGATTACGCTGGCCGGGCATTCGGTTGAAGAAATCGGCGATGTGTATTTCGGTGATACTGTTGTGCTGTCGGGGGCAAGATCAGGTGAGGCAGATGGCAAATACCGCGACTTTGCGACAATCTATAAGGGCAACGGCACTGATGATGGCGATGCGGATTTATTAGCCGCGATGCGGTCTTATCATTCCGAATGGTCTAATGATCACTGTCAGCTTGGATGTGCAAAGCTGTATTGCATTCTGGGATGGGATACAAAAATTTATGCATCCGGGATTCCCCAGATCAAATGTATGGTCAAGGGTAAAAATGATATTTTAGACCCCCGCACGGGCGAGCGGGGTTATAGCAATAATTGGGGGTTGTGCGTTGCCGACTATATCACGATCCCGCTTGGTGTTGATGCTGCCCGGGATGATGTTGATGACGATGACCTGATTGCGTCCGCTAATATTAGCGATGAAGATATTCCCCTTGCCGATGGCTTAACGGAAAAACGCTATGTCGT
>NZ_JFJZ01000142.1 GCF_002115825.1 Thalassospira sp. MCCC 1A01428
TGCCGGGACTAAACACCTAGGTGATATCACCTAACAGCCACTACGTGGCATCCTGCTTTATTCGCTTTGCTCAACGGGGGAAGTTGGCGACTATCTAATAGTTTGTGTGTCTGCATAACGTGAGTCCGAGAAAGTGGCGAGCTTGATACCCTATTATGCTGGATTTTTTGACAGCGACTGCGTCTTAGAGCCCGATTTAAAAGTAGTTGAGCGACATCAAGAGTTTGTGATTCAACCGTCTTTGCAAAGAGATGGAGAAATGCAGTGCTCTGGACTGATGTTGCCCGGCGCCAGCATAACCGTGACGCGCTTCGATATCCAAGTGATTTGACAGACGGTGAATGGGACATCATCGACCCGCTTGTGCCTCCGGCAAGGTCCGGTGGTCGCCAGCGCACGACGGATATGCGGGCCATCGTAAACGCCATTTTGTACATAGCCTCCAGTGGATGCCCGTAGCGTATGCTGCCAAAAGATTTTCCGCCGATCTCAACCGTGCGCGGCTATTTTTATACTTGGCGCAAGTCCGACTTCTAGCAGTCGGTCAATCATCTCCTGGTGATGGAGGTCCGGGAACTCGCGGGTCGCGAGGCGTCACCAAGTGCCGGGGTGATTGACAGCCAGTCGATCAAAACGACGGAAAGCGGCGGTATTTCCGGATATGATGCCGGAAAAAAGATCAAGGGCCGCAAGTATCGCAACCGATACGCTCGGACTTATGTAGTATGTGGTTGTTTGCCGGTTCAGATACCGGAGGTGATCGGGCTGCTGCCATTTACAGCCTGATCGAGACGGCAAAGATGCAGGAGCTTGATCCGCGAAAATATCTTGCTGTCGCCCTTGACCGCATTGCCGATCATCCGATCAATCGG
>NZ_JFJZ01000143.1 GCF_002115825.1 Thalassospira sp. MCCC 1A01428
CTATTGTTATGAACGCCACGCTTACCGGCAATTTCTTAGCAGCGGCATCCTGTCAGTCATTGATGTGGACGGCGTTGTTTCCCACCCCGTCGATTTTTTCCGAAATCAATTGCAGATCGATGTAAATCCAGCCTTTTTCCCGTCGAAACAGGCAGAACAGTTTGTCGCCGCATTTACACCACCGGCACAACGCATAAAAAAATACTGCCGCCCCGATTTGCGCCTGTTATCCACCCTCTCACGTAGCGACGGCTGTATGCACCCCGCCGAAATCGAATTCATGCTCGATTATGCGATAAAGGTGGCAGATTTCCACAACGAGCCATTCACCGAAACCGACCGTAAGGCCCTTGCGGCCTACATCAAACGCCTGCGACCTACCGAGAATCAGGTAAACAGCGCCCTTGATGGAATATGGGATCATCACCCACACCATCGCAAAATGTTTGTCGAAGCCTGTCACGGCCTCGTTCAGGCAGACGGCATCATCACACCTGAAGAAACCGAAGCCCTTGCCGAACTGGTTGACGAATTTGGCTGACCAACACCAACTATCACCAAGAGATAGATCAATGCGCATCTTTGCTGCCTTTTCCTTCGCCTTTGTAATCGTTGCTCTTGCTGGCTGCACAACATATGACCGGGCACGGGCAAGCGATTTCGAGCCGCTACCCGACCGCAAATTTCGCTTTCAGGCCGACAAACTTTACCCTTACACCGAAAAAGACCTTATTGGATGGCTGGAAACCTCCCTGAAAGAAAACAACTATTGTCCCAGCGGCTATGAAATCACCGAAAAAAAGGAAGTAGTCAGGGCTGAAACAATATTCGGGGATGCCACCAGCCTCATTTTTTACGGCAAATGCA
>NZ_JFJZ01000144.1 GCF_002115825.1 Thalassospira sp. MCCC 1A01428
TTATGTGCCCTTGCAAGATGGCCAGCGTGCCTGGAGGGTTTAGGGTATGCCACAGGTAGCGGTAGCGGTAGCGGCGGCGGCAGCGGCAAATGCGGTAGCGACATCGGCGGCGGTTATTGCGGCCCTTGGCACTGTTGGCGCGGCTATTGCCGGTGCTGTCGTTGGTGCGGTGATTTCTTATGTTGGCGCGATGGCGTTCGCCAAAAAGCCGAAATCGTCGGGTTTGGCTGATGTTGGCGGCCATAGCCAAATGATCAAGCAGGCAATTACATCGCGGCGCATTGTCTATGGCGAAACGATTGTTTCAGGCCCGATTACCTATTTGGCGGTGACGGGTAACAAGCGGTATTTGCATATTCTTATTACGCTTGCCGGGCATCCGGTTGAAGAAATCGGGGATATTTACTTTGGCGACAAAGTGGTTCTTGAGGGTGTCGGTTCTGGTTGGGGGGTGGGGAAATATTATGACCATGCATTATTTTGGAAAGGTAACGGGACTGATGCCGGTGATGCGGATTTACTTGCCGCGATGCGGGGATATCACCCGGAATGGTCGCTAAATCACCGCCAAAAGGGCTGCGCTAAGTTGTATGTCAGGTTGACCTGGGATAGCAAAATTTATGCAGGCGGCATCCCCCAGATCAAATGTATGGTCAAGGGTAAGAATGATATTTTAGACCCCCGCACGGGCGAGCGGGGTTATAGCAATAATTGGGGGTTGTGCGTTGCCGACTATACCACGATCCAGCTTGGTGTTGGTGCCGCCTGGGATGACCTTGATGCTGATGACCTGATCGCGTCGGCTAATATTAGCGATGAAGATATTCCCCTTGCTGATGGCGGAACGGAAAAACGCTATGTCGT
>NZ_JFJZ01000145.1 GCF_002115825.1 Thalassospira sp. MCCC 1A01428
TACGATTCTAATACCGGGATCTGGACAGTAAGTGGTTCGGTGGATGACGTTAATGCTGCCCTTGCTGCCGTGGCCTTCACGCCCGCGGCAGACTGGGATCAGGATGTTACGATCACCACCCAAATTCGTGATGCGGCAAATGCAGGGCCAGCCAATGGTACCATCACGCTCGATGTAACTGCAGTTAATGATGCGCCAACGGTCAGCAATCTGACGCAGACGCTCCCCTATACAGAAGATCCCGGATCGGCCGTTGCGCTTGGTGATATTGTGGTGACGGATGTGGATAGTGGCGACACCGTCACTGCGACGCTGACATTGTCGAACACCGCCGCCGGCAGCCTGACCACCGGAACCTTCGGCTCGGCAAGTTCAGGGTACGATTCGAATACCGGGATCTGGACAGTAAGTGGTTCGGTGGATGACGTTAATGCTGCCCTTGCTGCCGTGGCCTTCACGCCTGCGGCGAACTTGGATCAGGCTGTTACGATCACTACTCAAATTCGTGATGCGGCAAATGCAGGGCCAGCCAATGGTATCATCACGCTCGATGTAACTGCTGTAAATGATGCGCCGACGGTTGCAGGTGTGCCTGCGACGGTAACGGTAACCGAAGATAGTGCTAGCGACCTTGACCTTTCGGCGATTGCCTTTACCGACGTGGATAATGGCGCGACCCTCACCGTGACGTTCACGGCCGGGGCCGGAACGCTTGCTGCATCGGATGGAACCGGTGTTACGGTTGGCGGGAGCAGTACGGCGCTGACCCTGACGGGCACGGTTTCGGCGATCAATACCTATCTTGATACGGTTGGGGCCATCAAATACACCTCTGCTA
>NZ_JFJZ01000146.1 GCF_002115825.1 Thalassospira sp. MCCC 1A01428
AAGGATGATGTATTTGATACATCTAACCTGTTTGAGTCGACAGCTCCGGCGAAAATTGAAGGGGCGCAAGGCGGACGACAAGCTGCCGTTGATGCCCTTGCGTCGGCGCAGGCGGAATATAGCAAGTTGAAAAGCCGGATTGAGGCGGCGACAAAGGCGCAGGAAGCGTTTCGCAAGGCGCAAAGTGATCTTGATATTGCATCAATTGACCGGCTTGCCGATGCCTGGGGGCGTTCGTCCGAGGCGGTGCGACAAGCCCAGATGGTGAACGAGATTGAGAACCGGGTTTTAAAAGAGGGTGAAGCGCGGCGCGGCGAAATTACCAAAGCCATTGAGGGGGAATACGCTGCCCGCAAGCGTCTGGATGCTGTTAAATCGGCACGGGAACAGGCGGATGCTGTTCGTAACCTTTTGGCTGATTTGAAATTTGAACAGGACCAGTTGGGGCGAACTGCCCGTGAGCAGGATATTTATAATGCCATCAAGCGGGCAGGCGTTGACGCCACCAGTGCGCAAGGGCGGGCCGTGCGGGATGCTGTCGGTGCTATTTATGATCTGACGGATGCGGAAGCGAAACGCGTGGCAATGATGGCCGATGGCAAGCGGGTGACGGAAAGCAACCGCACAGCCATTGAATCCTATAATGCGGAGATGGCCCGTCTTCGTGAATTGCTTGCCGCCGGTGCGATTGGTCAGGAAACATTCAACCGGGCTGTGGCGTCGTCGCAATCGGCGCTGGCGAAGGCGCAGGACGATATCTGGGGTGTTACCGATGCGATGCGCGCCCAGATGGACGGGGCCAAACATTGGTCAAAAGG
>NZ_JFJZ01000147.1 GCF_002115825.1 Thalassospira sp. MCCC 1A01428
TTTAGTCCCGGCATTTGATGGATTGGGTTTATGATGAATCTTTCGGGTTCGTTTGTCCACTGTTTGCAAATGAATTCGTAGGGCGTAAGGCCCTTGAGTGTCTTCAGTCTTCGTCCGAAATTGTAGGCGTCGATGAAATTCGCGAGATGCTTTTTTAGCTGCTCGTGATCATCGTAGTGAAAGCGTTTGACGGTGGCTTCCTTGATCGTCCGGTTCATACGCTCGACCTGCCCGTTGGTCCAGGGGTGCTTTACCTTGGTCAAACGGTGGTCGATCCCGTTTTCATCGCAGACACGGTCAAAGATGTGAAGGCCGGCATAAAGGTCGCAGGTTCGATTGGTGAACTGGATGCCATTATCGGTCAGAATGGTATGGATGGTATAGGGAACGGCGGCGATCAGATTACGCAGGAACTGTGCGGCATTCATTTTTCCGGCCTTGGCATAGAGTTCAACGAAGGCGAATTTGGATGTCCGGTCGATGGCGACGAAGAGGTAAAGCCTGCCTTCCGCCGTATGCACTTCGGCAATATCGATATGAAAATAGCCGATCGGGTAGCTTTTGAACTTCTTCTTCGGTTCTTTGCCCCCTTCAACATCCGGCAGACGGGAAATGCCGTGTCGTTGTAGGCATCGATGCAAGGATGAGCGTGTCAGATGCGGGATGGTCGGCTGGAGCGCATAAAGGCAGTCATCAAGAGGCAATAGCGTGTGCTTGCGAAAGGCAACGATAACGGCTTCCTCCTCCAGCGAAAGAACCGTTGAATGCGGTTCCTTCGGCCCGGTCGGCAAATCGGCAAGAGATGTCCGCTTCTTC
>NZ_JFJZ01000148.1 GCF_002115825.1 Thalassospira sp. MCCC 1A01428
AACCAATGAAAAACTTGCCCGCATGACGTTGCGCAAATCGGCCGAGGCGGTCCGCTGGCTTGAAGAAAGGGGCGTGCAGTTTCAACCCCCCCTTGGCGGCACATTACACCTTGGCCGCACAAACGCGTTTTTCATGGGGGGTGGGAAACAGCTGCTAAATGCGCTTTATCGCCACGCTGAAAAACTGGGCATTGAAGTTCATTATGACGCAATGGTAACCGGCATCGACATCCAGAATGGCGAATTTAAAAGCCTTCGCATCGGGGAGCACACGGTGTCCGCCACGGCCTTTATTGCGGCTGCAGGCGGATTTGAAGCCAATATTGAATGGCTGAAAGAAGCCTGGGGCGACATCGCAGAAAATTTCCTGATCCGCGGCACGCCTTATAATCGGGGCGATCTTTTAAGAATGTTGCTCGATCATGGTGCCAGCCAGATCGGTGAACCCAATCAGTGTCATGCCGTTGCAATTGACGGGCGTGCGCCAAAATTTGATGGCGGCATTTGCACCCGTGTTGATTGTGTATCGCTTGGTATTGTCGTCAATGAAAATGCCAAGCGTTTTTACGACGAGGGAGAGGATTTCTGGCCGAAACGCTATGCCATTTGGGGGCGACTGGTCGCGGATCAGCCCGGCCAGGTCGCCCATGTGATTATAGACCAAAAAGCCAAAGGCGGGTTCATGCCCCCGGTATTCCCCGCTGTTGTTGCCAATACCATTCAAGAACTGGCCGAAAAAATCGGCCTGGATCCGAATGTGTTGGCGCAAACTGTTTCCAGCTTCAACAACGCGGTTCAACCCGGTGAT
>NZ_JFJZ01000149.1 GCF_002115825.1 Thalassospira sp. MCCC 1A01428
AACCAATGAAAAACTTGCCCGTATGACATTGCGCAAATCTGCCGGGGCGGTCAGTTGGCTTGAAGAACGAGGCGTACAGTTTCAACCACCCCTTGGCGGCACTTTACACCTGGGGCGGACAAACGCGTTTTTCATGGGGGGTGGAAAACAACTGCTAAATGCGCTTTATCGCCACGCTGAAAAACTGGGCATCGAAATTCACTATGATGCAATGGTAACCGGCATCGATATCCGGAATGGCGAATTTAAAAGCCTTCGTATCAGGGATGACACTGTTTCAGCCACGGCGTTTATTGCGGCCGCGGGCGGATTTGAAGCCAATATTGAATGGCTTAAAGAAGCCTGGGGCGACATCGCCGAAAATTTCCTGATCCGCGGCACACCTTATAATCGAGGCGATCTTTTAAGGATGCTGCTTGATAATGGTGCCAGCCAGATCGGGGAACCCAATCAGTGCCATGCCGTTGCCATTGACGGGCGCGCGCCAAAATTTGATGGCGGCATTTGCACCCGCGTTGATTGTGTGTCGCTTGGTATTGTGGTCAATGAAAATGCCAAGCGTTTTTACGACGAAGGTGAAGATTTCTGGCCCAAACGCTATGCCATTTGGGGACGACTGGTCGCAGATCAGCCAGGGCAGGTCGCCCATGTGATCATTGACCAAAAAGCCAAAGGCGGCTTCATGCCCCCGGTATTCCCCGCCGTTATTGCCAATACCATTAAGGAACTGGCCGAAAAAATCGGCCTGGACCCCGATGTGTTGGAGCAAACTGTTTCGAACTTCAATAACGCGGTTCAACCCGGTGAT